>NZ_JBICTF010000003.1:491126-917410 GCF_043197435.1 Microbispora bryophytorum
CTCGTGTTCCCTGACTCGTTCACCGGCTCCTCGTTCGCTTTGCGAGCGGCTCGTTCCTCACCGCTCACTCCGCTCACTGCGTCGGGTTCTCTCGTGTGCCACTGTAGGAAGCGTGCGCCGCATCCACCCCTATGCCGAGGACGAGCCGGACATCCCCGCCGCCTACGCCTACCCGCGCGACCACTGGTTGCGCCTCAACATGGTGGCCAGCGCCGACGGCGCGGCCTGGGTCGAGGGCCATTCGGAGGGCCTGTCCGGCCGGGCCGACAAGCGGATCTTCGGACTGCTGCGCGGCCTGGCCGACGTGGTGCTGGCCGGGGCCGCCACCGTCCGCACCGAGGGATACCGACCGGCCCGCCCGCGTGAGTCGTGGCGGGCCCTGCGGGAGGGCAGGCCCCCGGCGCCGCCCGTCGCCGTCGTCACCCGCCGCCTCGACCTCGACCTCGACAGCGAGCTGTTCACCGAGGCGGAGCCGTACGCCCGGACGATCGTGATCACGACGGAGTCGGCGCCGAAGGACCGCCGCGAGGAGGCGGCCGCGAGGGCCGATCTGATCATCGCGGGCGACGAACTGGTCGATCTCGCGACTGCCGTGGGCGAGCTGCGCGACCGGGGGCTCGGCCGCGTCCTGTGCGAGGGCGGTCCCCGGGTGAACGCGCAGCTCGCCGCCGCGGGCCTGGTCGACGAGCTGGCGCTGACCGTGAGCCCGCTGCTGGCCGGTGGCGACGCGGCGCGCATACTGGACGGCGTCGCGTCGCACACGCCGGTGACCCTCGCCCAGGTGCTCGAAGAGGACGGTTTCCTCTTCTGCCGATACATCAGGGAGGCGCAGGATGAAGCTTCCGGTTGAGCCGCAGATCCCCGACCTGGATCTGCCGGTCGTGCCGCCGGTCGCGCCGATGCTCGCCAAGGCCGTCAAGGGGCTGCCGAAGCAGGACGGCACGCTCTACTACGAGCCGAAGTGGGACGGCTTCCGCTGCATCGTCTTCCGCGACGGCGACGAGGTCTTCCTGGGCAGCAGGAACGAGCGGCCCTTCACGCGCTACTTCCCCGAGCTGGTCGAGGCCGTCAGACGGGAGCTGCCGCCCAGGTGTGTCGTGGACGGCGAGATCGTGCTGATCAGGGGACAGTCGCTCGACTTCGACGCGTTGCAGCAGCGCATCCATCCCGCGCAGTCCCGGGTGCGGATGCTGGCCGAGAACACGCCCGCGTCCTTCGTCGCCTTCGACCTGCTCGCCACCGGGACGGAGGACCTCATGGAGGCGCCGTTCTCGGAGCGGAGGGCGCGGCTGGAGGAGGTGCTGGCGGGCGCGGGCCGGTCCGTGCGGCTCACGCCGGTGACCCGGGACGAGAGCCGGGCCGCCGAGTGGTTCGACGCGTTCGAGGGCGCGGGTCTCGACGGCATCGTGGTCAAGCCGGGCGACCAGCCGTACACGCCGGACAAACGGGTGATGTTCAAGGTCAAGCACGAGCGGACGGCCGACTGTGTGGTGGCGGGCTACCGCGAGCACAAGTCGGGTCCGATCGTCGGCTCTCTGCTGCTCGGGCTCTACTCGCCGGACGGCCGCCTGCACCATGTGGGCGTCGCCGCGTCGTTCCCGATGAAGCGGCGCGAGGAGCTCGTCGAGGAGCTCGCGCCCTACCGGGTGGAGGACCTGAGCGAGCATCCGTGGGGACACTGGGCCGAGGTCGCGGGGGGCGGCGCCGAGGGACAGCGCCTGCCCGGCGCCGTGTCGCGGTGGAACGCCAAGAAGGATCTGTCGTTCATCCCGCTGCGGCCGGAGCGGGTGATCGAAGTGGCCTACGACCACATGGAGGGCGACCGCTTCCGTCACACCGCCCAGTTCCGCCGCTGGCGCCCGGACCGCACCCCGGCGTCCTGCACCTACGAACAGCTCGAACGTCCGGTGAGCTACGACCTCGACAAGATCCTCGCCCGCTGACCGCCCGGCGGCTCAGCCGCCGGCGGAGATCAGGACCCGCATGGACCGGTCGGTGAGGCAGACCTTGGCCCCGGCGGGCAGCGTCTCCTCGGCGTACGGGTCGTCGCGGACGTCCTCGTCTGCGGTGTCGAGGACGGGACGCCAGGCGGCCCCCAGCTCCGGGCCGGGGAGGGCGAACGTCAGGTTCTCGTGGTGCGCGTTGATCAGCAGCAGGAACGTCTCGTCGCTGATCCGCTCGCCGCGCGGTCCGGGCTCACTGATCGCCTCGCCGTTGACGTACACCGCCAGCGACTTCGCGTAGCCGGTGTGCCAGTCGCCGTCGGTCATCTCCGTGCCGGACGGCGTGAGCCAGATGACGTCCCTGCTGCCGTCCCCGACCGAGTGGCCCTGGAAGAACCGGCGCCGCCGGAAGACGGGATGCGCCCGCCGTAACGCGGCCAGGCGGCGGACGAAGTCGAGCAGGTCGCCCTCCTGCCGGACCAGCGACCAGTCGATCCAGGAGGTGTCGTTGTCCTGGCAGTAGGCGTTGTTGTTGCCGCGCTGGGTGCGGCCGAACTCGTCGCCCGCCAGCAGCATCGGCACGCCCTGGGACACGAACAGCGTGGTGAGGAGGTTGCGCCGCTGCCGGCGGCGCAGCCGTACGATGCCGGGGTCCTCCACAGGGCCCTCGGCGCCGCAGTTCCAGGAGCGGTTGTCGTCCGTGCCGTCGCGGTTGCCCTCGCCGTTGGCCTCGTTGTGCTTGTGGTCGTATGACACGAGATCGGTGAGGGTGAATCCGTCGTGCGCGGTCACGAAGTTGATCGAGGCGACCGGGCGGCGGCCGCTGCTGGCGTACAGGTCGCTCGACCCGGCCAGGCGCGAGGCGAACTCGGGCAGCGTCTGTGAGGCCCCGCGCCAGAAGTCCCGCACCGAGTCGCGGTACTTGCCGTTCCATTCGGTCCACAACGGCGGGAAGTTCCCGACCTGGTAGCCGCCGGGGCCGACGTCCCACGGCTCGGCGATCAGCTTGACCTGCGAGATCACCGGGTCCTGCTGGATGAGGTCGAAGAACGCGCTGAGCCGGTCGACGTCGTGCAGCTCGCGGGCGAGCGCGGCGGCGAGGTCGAAGCGGAAGCCGTCCACGTGCATGTCGAGCACCCAGTAGCGCAGCGAGTCCATGATCAGCTGAAGCGCGTGGGGCGAGCGGACGTTCAGGGAGTTGCCGCACCCGGTGTAGTCGAGGTAATAGCGGCGGTCCTCCTCGCGCAGGCGGTAGTAATCGACGTTGTCGATGCCCCGGAAGCCCAGCGTGGGGCCCATGTGGTCGCCCTCGGCGGTGTGGTTGTAGACGACGTCGAGGATCACCTCGATGCTCGCCTCGTGCAGGGCGCGCACCATCGCCTTGAACTCCTGGACCTGTTCGCCGCGCTGCCCCGAGCTGGCGTAGGTGTTGTGCGGCGCCATGTAGGCGATCGTGTTGTAGCCCCAGTAGTTGGTCAGGCCCCGGGCGACCAGGAAGTGCTCCGGCACGAACTGGTGGACGGGCATGAGCTCGACCGCCGTCACGCCGATCGACTGGAGGTGGTCGAGCACGGCGGGGTGCGAGAGCCCCGCGTAGGTGCCCCGCTGCTCCTCGGGGACGGCGGGATGGCGCATGGTCAGGCCGCGCACGTGCGCCTCGTAGATCACCGTCTCGTGATAGGGCGTGCGGGGCGGCCGGTCGTTGCCCCACTCGAAGAACGGGTTCACCACCACGTTCTTCGGCATGTACGGCGCGGAGTCCTCGGTGTTGAGCCGTGCGGGATCGGCGAAGTGGTAGGAGAACAGCGACTCGTTCCACCGCACCGAGCCCTCGATCGCCTTGGCGTAGGGGTCGAGCAGCAGCTTGGCCGGGTTGCACCGGTGCCCGTGGTCGGGCCGGTAGGGCCCGTGCACGCGGAAGCCGTACCGCTGGCCGGGCAGAATCCCCGGCACGTATCCGTGCCAGACGAACCCGTCGACCTCGGGCAGGTCGACGCGGGTCTCTCCGCCGTCGTCGTCGTACAGGCACAGCTCGACCCGCTCGGCCGCCTCCGAGAACACCGAGAAGTTGGTGCCCACACCATCCCAGGTGGCGCCGAGCGGGTAGGGCTCTCCAGGCCAAACCTCGCGCATGTAACCTCATTCTCCACTGCTGGGGCGAATCGTGCACCCGCGACGACCCCTGCTCTCGCACGGGAACGCGGGAGCCCCTACCGGATCGGGTCCGGCAGGGGCTCCCGCTGGTGCTCAGCCGACGAATTCGGCGTTCAGGGTGATCGTCGTGCCGGCGAGCGCCTTGCTCACCGGGCAGTTCGCCTTGGCCGTCTCGGCGGCCTGCTGGAAGTCCTCGGCCGAGATGCCGGGCACCTGTCCCCGGACGGAGATCACGATGCCGGTGATGCCCTCACCCGGCTGGAAGGTCACGTCCGCGCGGGTCTCCAGCGACTGCGGCGGCGTGCCCGCCTTGGCCAGGCCGGCGGACAGCGCCATCGAGAAGCACGAGGAGTGGGCGGCGGCGATCAGCTCCTCCGGGCTCGTCTTGCCGTTGGCCGCCTCCGCGCGGGAGGGCCAGGAGACGTCGAAGGTGCCGACTCCGGAGGTGTCGAGCGAAACGGTGCCCGAACCGTCGAGCAGCGCGCCCTTCCACTGCGTCGTCGCGGTACGAGTGGTCGCCATGGCGATATCCCTTCAGTAAGCGGAGCCTATCCACAGTGACCTTAACGCCGCCGCCGCTGCGCCGGGTCCACCGGCATGGCCGGTCGGGTCACGCCGGCGCCGCGCGGTCGAGGATCGCCTCTAGGGCGAGGCCGGAGGGCAGCGTGCCGAAGGCCCGTCCCCAGTCGCCGGACAGGCGCGAGGCGCAGAACGCGTC
The DNA here is from genome assembly GCF_043197435.1 of Microbispora bryophytorum. Classification (NCBI taxonomy): domain Bacteria; kingdom Bacillati; phylum Actinomycetota; class Actinomycetes; order Streptosporangiales; family Streptosporangiaceae; genus Microbispora; species Microbispora bryophytorum. The sequence continues at coordinate 495,942 of NZ_JBICTF010000003.1, forward strand.
GGCCACCGCGGCGGGGGCGTGTCGTACGAGCAGGGACGCCTGCAGGACCAGCGTCATCTCCTCGGCCACCCGGCGCGCGTCGGACTCTCCCGCCGAGGCGAGCCTCTTCAGCACCCGCTCGGCCGCGTCGGCGACCCTCCTGTCCTGGGCCAGCGCCACCTCGGCGAAGAACGCCTCGACCGCCTCGGACTCCCTGGCCATCACACGCATCAGATCGAGGGCGGCCACGTTTCCCGAGCCCTCCCAGATGCCGTTCAGCGGCGACTCCCGGAACAGCCGGGGCATCTGCGACTCCTCGACGTACCCGTTGCCGCCGAGGCACTCCAGCGCCTCGGCCGCGTGGACCGGCGCCCGCTTGCACACCCAGTATTTGCCCGCGGCGAGGGCGGCCCGGCGGAACAGGCCCTCGGCGGCGTCGCCCCTGATGGCACGGTCGGTCGCCCCGGCCAGGCGCGTCATGAGCGTGGTCGCCGCCTCCGACTCCAGCGCCAGGTCGGCGAGCACCGCGCGCATCAGCGGCTGCTCGGCCAGCGTCCGGCCGAACGCGCTGCGGTGGCGGGTGTGGTGGAGCGCCTGCGTCAGGCCGTAGCGCATGCCGGCGGCGGAGCCGATCACGCAGTCGAGCCTGGTCATGTTCACCATCTCGATGATCGTCCGTACGCCCCGGCCCTCCTCGCCGACGAGGTAGGCGACGGCGCCCTCGTACTCGACCTCGGCCGAGGCGTTCGACCGGTTGCCGAGCTTGTCCTTCAGCCGCATCAGGCGCATCGCGTTGCGGGTGCCGTCGGGCAGCACGCGGGGGAGCAGAAAGCACGACAGCCCGCCCGGAGCCTGGGCGAGCACCAGGAAAACGTCGCACATCGGGGCGGAGTTGAACCACTTGTGGCCGGTCAGCGCGAAACTCCCGTCGCCCAGCGGCTCGGCCCTGGTGGTGTTGGCCCGCACGTCGGAGCCGCCCTGCTTCTCGGTCATGGCCATCCCGGCCAGCACGCCGCGCTTGTCCTGCGGCGGGCGCAGCCCGAAGTCGTACGTGCGGGAGGCCAGCAGCGGCTCCCACTCCGCCCGCAGCGACGGCGAGTGCCGCAGCGCGGCCACGGCGGCGTACGTCATGGAGATCGGGCAGCCGTGCCCGGCCTCGACCTGCGACCAGGTGAAGAACTTGGCGGCCCTGGCGACGTGCGCACCCGGCCGGGCCGAGGTCCAGGGCGCGGCGTGCGCGCCGCTCTCGACGGCGACCGTCATGAGCTCGTGCCAGGCCGGGTGGAACTCGACCTCGTCGATCCTGTTGCCGTACCGGTCGTGGGTGCGCAGCACGGGCGGATGCTCGTTGGCCAGCCGTCCCCACTCCTGCGCCTTCGCGGAGCCGGCCAGCAGGCCGAGCTGGCGCAGCTCCCCGGTCGCCCAGTCCGCGCCCTCCCTGGCGAGCCCTTCCAGCAGAACCGGGTCGGCCGAGACGTCGTGGCCGGTCAGCGGGGGCACCTGATTGGTCACGTCGTGGGTCACTGGGGCCTCCTGTGGTCGATGCCGGGACTCGTCCATGCCGGACGTCCAACATGCCGGGACTCCATCTCAACATCTCGAAGGGCCGGGACAAACACCGGGCGGCAGACGGTCCGGTGCGGGACGAACACCGGGCGGCAGACGGTGCGGTGCGGGACGAACACCGGGCGGCAGGCGGTCAGGCGCCGGAGATCTCCAGGCCGAGTTCGTGGGCAGCCTCCAGGGCGAGGTCGCGGGCGTAGTCCTGGCCCGCGCCCGCCTCGCACAGCACCCGGTGGACGCCCTCGATCGCGCGCCGGTCCCCGCGCCCGGCCAGGCCCCGCGCGGCCTCGGCCACCGTCGTCAGATCGCGGTCGGTCAGCCGGGTGACCAGGGCGTCCCTGATGGAGGCCGTGTCCGCGGGCAGCCCCGCGATGCCCATCGTGGCCCAGTCGCGCACCTCGTCGTCGGCGCACCGGCTCAGCCGGATCAGCGTGGTCAGCCCGTCCTCGTCGTCCGGCGGCAGGACCGCGGCGAGCGCGACGGGGTCGTGGACCGTGGGCTCCCGTCCCGGGCTGTTGACGATCTTCAGCACCTCGGGGAGCGTCCGCTCGTCGGCCTGCTGGCCGAACGCATGGAGCAGCGCCTCGACGACCGAGGGCTCGGTCTCGTGCCGGGCCAGGTCGCGCAGGATCTCCAGGACGCGGTCACGGTAGGGGGCGTGCCCCGCGCCCAGGGACACGGCGCCCCGGCCGAGCCCCGCCTCCTCGCCGAGCTCTGTCTTCCTACCGAGCCCTGCCTCCTGGCCGAACCCCGTCTCCGGGACGAGCCCCGTCTCTGGGCCGAGCCCTGCCTCCGGGCCGAGCCCCGTCTCCGGGCCGAGCCCCGTCTCTGGGCCGAGCCCTGCCTCTGGGCCGAGCCCCGTCTCCGGGCCGAGCCCTGCCTCCGGGCCGAGCCCCGTCTCCGGGCCGAACTCCGCGAGCACGTCGACGCCGAACTCCCGCTCCACCGGGTCGTCGCTCTCGCACAGCCGGGCCAGCGCCAGGAAGGTCTCCTCATCGTGGCGGGCCTGGAGCGCGTGGACGGCCGCCCACCACGTCTCGTCGTCCTCGTCCAGGTCGCGGTAGGGCAGTGCGCGCCTGAGCAGCACGTCCGCGGGCGGTCGCAGGCCGAGAGCGGCCTCCAGGACCGTCGCGGCGGCGGCGTGCCCGTGCTGGCGCGTGATCGAGTAGCCGCCGCCGGCGCCGCGCGCCTCGACCGTCACCCGCCGGGTGCCGTCCGGTGCGGAGGCGTGGAGCACCAGCACCGTGTGCTCGCCGCCCACCCTCGCGCAGACCTCATCGCGCAACACGGCTTCGAGATCCACCGCCGCCAGTCGCGCGGCGATCTCCAGCGGGGTCGCGCCGTCCCAGCCGGGCGCGGACGGGTCGGCGCCGTGCTCCAGCAGGGACCACACGATCCCGTACGCCCCGAAGAGCGCGGACAGCGTCAGCGGGGTGTCGCCGGCGTCGTCGGCCCGGCCGGGATCGGCCCCGGCGTCGAGCAGGATGTCGGCCGACTCCAGGTTGCCGTTGGCGGCGGCCCACAGCAGGGCCGTCCAGCCGCCCTCCTCCGCCGCGTCGGGGTCGGCGCCGCCGTCGAGCAGTGCCTGCACGGTCTCGGCGTGGTCCCAGCACGCCGCCGCGCAGAGCGGAAGGCCCTCTTCGTGCCCCCCGCTCGGCTGGTCCGGGTCGGCGCCGTACTCCAGGAGCAGACCGACGATGTCGTGGTGACCGCCGAGGGCCGCCCGGTAGAGCGGCGTCGTCCCTTGAGCGGGGTTCACGGCGGTGTCCGGGTGCAGCATCGCCGCCACCCGCGCGACGTCCCCTCCCGCTATCGCCTCCAGCAACCTGCTGCGGGTCACGATTCCATGCTCACACAGCCCATTCCGGGCCTCGCCGCAGGGATCGTCTCCCCGAATCGTCCCCGAATCGTCCCCGGTCGTCCCCGGGTCGTCCCCGGGTAGTCTCCGGGATCGATTTCCGGGATCGTTCGCAGGGAGGAGGGACAGCGGGGCCGGGCGGGATACGGTGAAGGGCGTGAATGATCCGGGTGGCGTGCGGGCGTCCGACGCCGAACGCGAGTCCGTGGTGGAACGGCTACGCGAGGCGTCCGCGGAGGGGCGGCTGACCCTCGCGGAGCTGACCGAGCGGACCGAGGCCGCCTATCTGGCGCAGACCCACGGTGAGCTCGCCCAAATCACCGCCGACCTGCCGGGCGGCGCTCCCGCTCCCGGGCCCGCTGCGCCGGCCGCCTCGCAGGGCAGGGCGCGCAAGTGGATCGTGGCGGTGATGGGCGACGCCAAGAGGACCGGCACCTGGCGCATCGACGACGGCATCGGCGCGGTCTGCGTGATGGGCGACGTGGTCCTCGACCTGCGTCAGGCCGAGGTGCGCGGACGCGAGGTGGACATCGTCGCCACGTGCGTGATGGGCGACGTGAAGATCATCGTGCCGGACGGCGTCGACGTCGAGCTCTCCGGCGTCACGATCATGGGGGACAAGAAGGTCCAGGTGGTCGAGGCACCCCGCGGCCAGTTCGCCCCCGTCGTCAGGGTCACGGCGTACGTGCTGATGGGCGACGTGAAGATCATCGGCGACTCCCGGGCCGAGCCGATCAAGCGTGGCTGGTTCGTCTGGAGCGAGTGGTGGCAGGAGCGCCGCCGGCGCCCGGGCCACGGGGGATATGAGATCCCCGACCGCCGCCGCCACCGCGGCCTGCACTGATCCGGGCCGCGCTGATCCGGGTCGTACTGATCTGGGCCCGCTGATCCGGGTCGCATCGATCTGGCCGCGCTGATCCGCCGTCGGCCGGACGGCGGTACGAGGCAACGGCGGGACCCTCCCAGGGCGTAGTCATCGGTGACCGTTCACCAAGGGATCACCGAGAACCTGGGGGCCGCACATGCGCGACCGGGCTGACTTCGAGCGCTACGTCCAGCAGCGCTCGGACCGACTGCTGCGGACGGCCTACCTGCTCTGCCGTGACTGGGCCACCGCCGAGGACCTGCTCCAGACCGCGCTGGCCAAGGCGTGGCTGGCCTGGCGCAGGGTCGGCGAGAACCCCGATCCGTATGTCTACCGCATCCTCGCCAACACCCACGCCTCCTGGTGGCGCAGGCGCTGGCGGGGCGAGCAGCCGACCGAAGTGCTGCCGGAACCGGCCGTCGGCGATTCCGCCGACCTGCTCGGCTCCCGCGACGCCGTACGGCAGGCGCTCACCTGCCTGCCGCCGAAACAGCGCGCCGTGATCGTGCTGCGTTACTTCGCCGACCTGGGCGACGCCCAGATCGCGGAGATCCTCGGCTGCTCGGTCGCCACCGTGCGGAGCACGGCGAGCAGGGCCCTGGCCAGGCTGCGCGTCGACTCCGCCGCCCGCTCCGCGATGAGCCTGGAGGGCTGACATGACGATGACCGACAACGACCTGCGCGACCTGCTCGCCCGGGACGCCTCCGAGGCGAGGGGCGCGGGTGTCACCCTGGCCGACGTCGACCGGAGGGTGCGGCGCATCCGGCGCCGTCGCGGCGCCGCGGGGGCGGTGCTGGCCGCGGGCCTGGCCGCCGCGGTGATGGTCGCGACCGCGCCGCGGACGGTCACGATCACGCCGGCCGACGGCTCGGACCCCGCCGCCGCCGCGATGGCCGGCCCTTCACTGACTCCGGGGGTGTCGTACCTCGCGGGGCAGCGGGTGTTCCTCGAAAAGGAGATCGAGACGGGCGGGCGCGTCCTGCGGTTCCCCTACACGGGCATCAGCACGTCGGTGAACGTGCAGGTCGACTGCCGCGAGCCGTCGTACGCGTTCGTCTGGCTGAACGGCCGCTTGGAGACGCAGGGTGTCTGCGGCGTGCAGAGGGACCAGGTCGACCACTTGATCTCGTGGATCGACGAGTCCGGCGGGGATCTGAGGGGAGACAACGAGGTGGACGTCGCACTGGTGCCGGTCCAGCGGGTTGCGGCGGACCGCGACCCGGGCGCGCCGATTCCCGCGCTGGGCGAGCGGGAGGCCGAGCGGGTCGTCGGCGAGACCGGCGAGTATCGCACCGGCGGCAGGGTGACGATCCGGGAGGCGTGGCTGCTGGCCGTGGCGCCGACGCCCGTCAACTGCGACCGGGACATCGTGATCCGCAAGCCCAACGGGCAGGAGATCCTGTCCTCGGCCTGCGACCAGCCCAGCGAGAAGCCGCCATCCCCGCAGGGCTAGTGTCATACGCCTGAAATTCGTCGGATAATACTTATCCTGACGTGTATGGGGAATCCGGGCCCCTCCGCAGTACCGATCGAGTTGACCGATGCTGAGCGGGCCTGGCTGCACGGCCTCACGGCGGGGGCGTCAGAACTGGCGGGCCGAGTGAAGAGCGTACTGGCCTGTGCCGAGTCCGGGGCCAGCAATGCGCAGGTGGCACGGGATCTCGGTATGAGCGTGGCGACGGTCCGCCGGTGGCGGACCGCCTTTGCCCAGGGGGAAGGAACGCCCTGCTCGACAGGCCCCGGACGGGACGGCCAAAGGCCGAGTTGACGCTGACCGACGCCGAACCTAGACGCCTTCCTCCAGACCGATCCGCGCGACGCCGGCTGCGACGAAGCCATGGAGATGCTGGACGTCTACGCGGAGCTGCTTGCTGCGGGCAACGACCCGAGCGAGCGGTTTCCGGGCTTTCATGCGCACTTTCTGGCCTGCGGTCCATGCGCCCAAGACTCGGAGGGCCTGCTATCGGCGCTCACAGGCCCAGCCTCTTCTCAGCCTGGCCCGCCATAGCGCGCTGGCGAGGATCACGAGAGGCGGGTTCCAGACCCGGACGCCGCGCCGGCAAGCCGGTACCTCGAGTCTCTGTTGACGCTGTGGCCAAGACGAGCAGGCGGAGCGCTTCGAGTCCACATGTTGGTCGAAAGAGTCCAAAATACCTTCCGGTCGCTGGGCAGGGGCGACTTGTATGGACTCAACCGTCCCGTATACGGTGACTTAGGCGTGGCGTCGGGAGTGACCTGACCAGCGCGTACACGGCTTGTGCTGCTCTGACGAAAGAGTCGGCCGAGGAACGTTGATAACGTCGCCGTACCACCGATGGCGCAAGGAAAGGATCTGAGGGCAGCAATGAGCGGACAAGCATGGACGATGGAAGAGCTGCTTGCGGAGCTTGAGCGATACGAAGGCGAGCTAAAGGCCGCCAACATGACACCCGAGACAATTCAGTCCTACGTAGACCGGGCCCACCGGTTCGTGGGTTGGCTTTGTGGCGACTACAAGCCTCGCCAACACTCAGATCGCCCGCGCTACCGGTACCCAGAGCACCGCGCCGGATCCTGAATCTGGTCGGGGGATGCCGAGTGCCAGAGATCTCAGTCCAAGGAAGGCGCAGTACCTTTCCGACTGCGGGACGGTGGTTGGTCAGGGGGCGCTGGCATCCCCCGTCGCCGAGGCTGAGGCTGGCACCAGCGGGGGCGAGTAGACCACAATCCATACATAGATCCATCAGGTCGTTCTGTTCGGGTAAGGGGACAGGGTAGGACGAACACACCCGGCGGGCGATGGTGCCGGGCTTGGGATGCTCACCGCCGGGTGGGGCTTGCCTCTTGTAGGCCGGGATGCCGAGTTGCTTGATCCTTTGCCCCAGAGATCGGATGCGGTATACGTCTCGCCGCGCCACGGCTATGAGCAGGCCATCCTCGTCCTCGAAGGCGTCGAAGCGACCGTTACTTAGGATGAAAAGGGCTTAATGAATCTCCATTGTTGCTCTCGGCACTGGCTGCTCAACCGGATGCCGTACTCCGACTTCTTCTTCAGCCCTTAGTAGTCTGACCACCCGGCCCAATGGTGCCCGCGCCGCGCCCCCTACTCCTCGAGGTCCTCGCCTGACCGCCGCTCTAGCCATGTCCCGAACGCGCCAGCATCATGACCACACCTAGCAGGCCGTGTAGGTGAACGGGGCGGTGCCGGCGAGGAACATCGTCCTCAGAGAGTCCAACATGGGACTTGACCTACCCAGATGATCGATCGATACCGGCGCTGTTGAATACGCGGCGTTCAATTGCGGCTGAGGTGGGGCAAACTCAGCGTCGCGCTTCTACCTAACGCAGGTGCGATCGGTGGCCTCATCCGCGAGCGACGAGAACAAGCCGAGATCGCTTTACAGCAGGCGTGGCGCAACCGCCGCCCCACCACACCGGTGATCTTCCACTCGGACCGCGGCTGCCAATACACCAGCACCGCCTACACCCGCCTGGCGGAGCGGCTCGGAGTCCGGTTGTCGGTCGGACGCCGGGGTCAGTGCTGGGACAACGCGCTGGCCGAGTCGTTCTTCGCCACGATCAAGGGCGAACTCCTGGACGAACGCCGCTGGCCCACCCGGGCCGCCGCCCGCAGCGCGATCTTCGAATTCATCGAAAGCTGGTACAACCTCCGCCGCCTCCACAGCAGCCTCGGCTACGTTAGCCCCGCCGCCTACGAAGAAACTCGCGCGGCCTGATCACCACAGCAACGGTGTCCGTCAAAGCGGAACAAGCTCACCCCGACCTACGCCTCGTGGGCAAACCCATCGAGGCGCACTTCGGACCGCTACGGCAGTTCGCCATCGCCAACTTCAACCACCCAAATCACACCATGCAGACCCGGGCCCTGCACGCCTACCTGCGCTGGCGCAACGCCAATGCCCGCCACCGCGATGTCCTGGCCGCCGAACGCAAAGAACGCGCCCGCATTCGCAGCGAGAAAGGCATCCGCTGGGGCGGACGCCCCTCGCCACCGCGGCCTGAAGAACCCGACGCACCTCACCCGGTCACAGAGCTATCCGGCGTAGGGGTTGCCGCCGAGCCAAGTGGTGCCGTCGATCAGTTCGCGCACCGCGTCGAAGTGGCCGCTGTGGCAGGCGACTTCGGTGAGCACGTGGATCAGGATGTGCCGCACGTCAGGCAGCTGCCAGGTCGGCCAGATCTCCACGGGTCAGGCGGCGGGCTCCTGTTCGGGCACGGCGGCGGCGAGCACGGCGTCTGCACGCGCGATGGCCGCCCGGTAGTCGGCGAAGACCTCGTCGATGGTCATCCCCTCGGGTACGCACCAGTGCGCCTCCGCGCCTGCCGCGAGCTGTCCGGCCACATCCTGTTCGCCCGCGATCACCCGGGAAACCAGGAGCGTTCGACATCCAGGGTGAGGTGGCGCAGCAATGCCAGGCAGCTCCAGCCGCTGGGCAGCACCGGCCGCCGCAGAGATCCTCCTCCGAGAGCCCTTCCAGGACCCCGAGGACATGATCGCGCTGACGGTCCAGGGCTCCCTTGAGGGCGTCGAGTTCGGCGTTCACCGGGCGGCGCACTGTTCGGCGAGGCGTTCCAGGGTGCTCGCCATCTGCGTCTGCCACCAGGCGCGCCCGCTGTCCACTTCCGCGCGTTTGTCCTCCGGCATGCGCGAACCGTCGAAGGTCTCGGTCACGACCGTCGCCCCGGCTCCGTCCGGGAGCAGATCGAAGATCCACCGGTGGCCCCACGCGGCCCCGGGCGCGGTGGCGTCCGGGTGCCCGCGACCGGGCCTCGGCTCCCAGCCGAGGCGACGGTCCGGCTCGTACTCGACGACGTGGTTGTTCATCTCATAATCGCCGTATCGCTCGTAATGCATCCGCATCACGAAGACGTCCCCGACGCCCGAGACCACGGCGTCGGAGACGCCACCGCGCAGCATCCCCGAGCCGTCGAGGTCCGGGTGCCGTCCGGGGTCGGCCAGGATCCGGAAGATCTCCTCCGCCGGGGCCTCGATGCGCCGGGACACCACCACCACGGGCTCGCCTGTCGTACTCGTCATCCGCGTGCCTCCGTTAACCGCAGAGCATGAACCGGCTCCGGCCCGGACGCTACACCGGGGGTACGACAACGCCTCGCCGAGGACGTTCCAAATGCCGTCGGTTGGCGATCAGGCCTGACCCGGCTACCCGGCGAACCTATGCGGTCACAGCACTAGATGAGTACGTCTCGGCGAGAAGTACTTCTCCCACTGGGTTGACAAGGGTCGTGCGGAAGGTCGTGAGGAGGGCCGTGCGGAAGGCGAGATCGGCTCGATTCTCACGGTGCTCGACGCCCGTGGTCTGGAGATCTCCGACGAAGCGCGTGAACGGATCCGCCGGTGTGAGGACCTGAGCCAGCTCGGCACCTGGGTCCGCAGGGCCGCCACCGTCGCCTCCGCCTACGACCTTTTCACCTGGCCCCGGCCGCGCGGTCAGGCGGCCTCGGAGGCGGCGCGTACGGCCTGGGCGTGGCGTTCGAGCAGGAGCGCGACCAGTTCGGGGGCGGAGCCGAGGACGCCTGCCACGGCGTGCGCCCCGGCCTCCAGGGCGTCGCGCTCCACCATGTCGGCGAAGTGGCCAGGGGCCAGCAGGTAGGGCGCCACCACGACCTTCGGGGCGCCCGCGCGCGTCAGCCGCACGACCTCGTCCCGGGGGGTGGGCGCGGCGGCCGAGGCGTAGGCGGGGGTGACCGACCACCATGGCCGGGTGCGTGCCCACTCACGGGCGACGGCGGCGATCGTCGCGTTCGCCCGGCGGTCGCTGGAGCCGGCCGAGACGAGCACCACGGCGGTGTCCGGATCGCCGATCTCCACACCGGCCTCGGAGAGGCGGCGTTCGAGGGCCCGGACGAGCAGCGGGTGCGGGCCGAGCGTGGGGCCGCAGACGGCCCGCAGCCGCGGCGTGCGGCCGGTCGCCTCCCGCAGCGCCGCCGGGATGTCCACCCGGCTGTGATAGGCGGCGGTGAGCAGCAGGGGGAGCACGACGGCCTCGTCCAGCCCCGACAGCGCCTGCGGCAGCGACGGCGGGGCGTGGTCGAGATAGGCGGCGCGGACGTCCAGGCCGGGCCGCGCCCGCCGTACGCCGTCGAGCAGCGCCTCCACGGTCGCGGTGGCGCGCGGGTCGCGGGACCCGTGCGCGACCGCGATCAGCGGCGCGCCTGTGTGCGGGACGGTCGTCACAGGTGGATGCCGCACTCGATCTTGCCGAGGCCGGCCCAGCGGCCGCTGCGCGGGTCCTCGCCCGGCGCCACCCGGCGGGTGCAGGGGGCGCAGCCGATCGAGGGGTAGTCGTCGTAGTGCAGCGGGTTGATCAGGACGCCGTTGTCGGCGATGTAGTTGTCGACGTCCTCCTGGGTCCACCGGGCGATCGGGTTGACCTTCACCATCTGCCGCTTGGCGTCCCACTCCACGACCTTGGTGTTCGCCCTGGTGGGCGACTCGTCGCGGCGGATGCCCGACACCCAGGCGAGGTAGGGCTCCAGCGCCCGGTTGAGCGGCTCGACCTTGCGCAGGTAGCAGCACAGGTCGGGGTTGCGCCCGTACAGGCGCGGCCCCAGGTCGCGGTCCTGTTCCTCGACGGTCCTGGACGGCTGCACGTTGATCACGTTGACCTGGTATACCGCCTCGACCGCGTCCCGGGTGCCGATGGTCTCGGCGAAGTGGTAGCCGGTGTCGATGAACAGCACGTCGACGCCGGGCTTGACCCTGCTGACCAGATCGATCAGCAGGGCGTCGCTCATCGACGACGTGAGACAGAGGCGGTCGCCGAAGGTGGCCGCGGCCCAACGGATGATCTCCCGGGCGGGCGCGTCCTCAAGGAAGCGCGCCGCGGACTCCACGATGCCCTGGAGGTCCAGCGTCACCCGCTGCCGCTCCAGTCCTGCCTCTATCTCCGCCACCGACATCGTTACTCCTCACACGTCGTTCATTGATTCATCGGATGATGGGCTGAAAGCCTTTGGGGGTTACGAACGCACGCCGAGGCCGAGGAATTTCACCCGGAAGGCGCGGGCGCAGGACCGGCAATACCATCCGTAGCTCTCCTCCTCGGTCACGTAGGGCTCCAGGTCCTCCTCGCCGCAATATGGGCAGTAGAAGGGTGCGGCGCGCTCGGTCACTTGAGGTCGGCCTCGTCGGCGCGCTGGACCCATTCGGCGAAGGTCTCGCCCTCGTTCTTCTGCTTCTGGAAGTTCAGTACGACCCGCTCGACGTAGTCGGGCAGTTCCTCGGCGGTGGCCTTGAGCCCCCGCACCTTGCGGCCGAAGCTCGGGTTGAGGCCCACGGAGCCGCCCAGGTGCACCTGGAAGCCCTCGACCTGCTCGCCCCTGTCGTTGACCACGAGCTGGCCCTTGAGGCCGATGTCGGCCGTCTGGATGCGCGCGCAGGAGTTCGGGCAGCCGTTGACGTTGATCGTCAGCGGCTCGGCGAAGTCGGGCAGGCGCCGCTCCAGCTCGTCGATCAGGGCCGAGGCGGTGGCCTTGGTCTCGACGATCGCGAGCTTGCAGAACTCGATTCCGGTGCAGGCCATCGTCTGCCTGCGGAACGTGGACGGGTTCACCTGGAGGTCGGCCGCCTCCAGCTCCGCCACGATCGACTCCACGTTGTCGGGGGCGACGTCGAGGATGACCATCTTCTGCTCGACGGTCGTACGGACCCGGGTGGACCCGTGCCGCTCGGCGATGTCGGCGATGCGGTGCAGCGTGTCGCCGTCCACCCGGCCCACGCGCGGGGCGAAGCCGACGTAGAAGTTGCCGTCCCGCTGGGGGTGGACCCCGACGTGGTCGCGCCGCCCGCCGCGGGGCGCCTCCGGAGCCGGGCCGTCCTCCAGGGCGTACTTCAGGTACTCGGTCTCCAGGACCTGACGGAACTTCTCCGTGCCCCAGTCGTTGACCAGGAACTTGATCCGCGCCCGGTGGCGCAGGCGGCGGTAGCCGTAGTCGCGGAAGATGCCGGCGACCCCGGCCCACACCTCGTGGACCTGCTCGGGCCGGACGAACGCGCCGAGCCGCTTGGCGAACATCGGGTTGGTCGACAGGCCGCCGCCCACCCAGACGTCGAAGCCGTGCTCGCCCTGCTCGTTGACCACGCCGACGAACGCCACGTCGTTGATCTCGTGGACGGTGCAGTAGGCCGTGCAGCCGCTGATCGCCGTCTTGAACTTGCGCGGCAGGTTGGAGAACGCCTTGTCGCCGATGTACCGGTCGTAGATGTCCTGGATCTGCGGCGTGCCGTCGATCACCTCGCCGGCGTCGATCCCGGCCAGCGGGCACCCGAGGATGACGCGGGGGGTGTCGCCGCACGCCTCGGTGGTGGACAGGCCGACCGCCTCCAGCCGCCGCCAGATGTCCGGCACCGACTCGATGCCGATCCAGTGGAGCTGGATGTTCTGCCGGTCGGTGATGTCGGCGGTGCCCCGGGCGTACTCGTTGGAGATGTCGGCGATCACGCGGAGCTGCTCCAGGCTGAGCTGCCCGCCGTCGATGCGGACGCGCAGCATGAAGTAGCGGTCGTCCAGCTCCTCCGGCTCCAGGATCGCCGTCTTGCCGCCGTCGATTCCGGGCTTGCGCTGGGTGTAGAGGCCGAACCAGCGGAAGCGTCCCCGCAGGTCGGCGGGGTCGATGGAGTCGAACCCGCCCTTCGAGTAGATGTCGATGATCCGCTGGCGGACGTTCAGCCCGTCATCGGCCTTCTTGTTCTCCTCGTTCTTGTTCAGCGGCTCACGGTAACCGAGAGCCCACTGACCTTCGCCGCGCGGGCGCTTGTGGTGGCGGTTCGCCGGGCGGGCCGGGGTGCTCATGGGCACACGTCCTTCTCCGAGGCTCGGTCTGAGATCGGGTTTCGGCGGGACGCCGGCGCAGGTGGCCTCTCACCTCGCCGTCGAGCGTGAGGGCATACAAAAACGACACCTGGCCAAGCGCCCGGATGGATCAGCGGAGGGCGACGGTCAGCCGGCGTCGATACAGATCGCGCTACGGACACGCAGGAGATCGACGTGGCGTCGCACGACGAGCAACGGGTCCGCTGGCATGTCCCAAACGATACCTCTGAGATCCTGGATGTCCAAGTTCGTGTCCAGGATGCGGGATTGTGACGGCAATGTAACGCGGGTCAGCCCTTGCGGACCCAGTTCTCCGGCGGCTCGGCCTCGTGTTCCTTCTCGGACGGCTCCTGATGCTGGCAGTCGCACCAGGATCCGCCGCGGCACTCCTCGTGCCGGTGCTCTCCACACGCTCGGCAGATCATGTCTCCATTGTGAACGCCGTGCTGCGAACCGGGCCGGCCGCAGGGGCGCCGCACGGGCATGGACCCGGGACGTGAGCGCCCTGATGGCGACGTGGGAACGCGGTTCTCGCGGGCAGGGGGCGGGGGCCCCTATTCTTGGCGGCGACAATCCCGCCCGCAGGTCACGTACTAACCGCCGCGGCAGCGGGTAGAGCCCAGTTCTCATGACCGGTTGGGTGCCATGACCTCCACGGACGCGCCGTCGCGCAGGCCGCGGCGCCTCACGCGCCAGGGCATGGCGCTCGCCAGGGCGCGTCTCACCTGGTTGCGCGACACGAACCTCTGGGCCCTGGCGAAGGCGACCACGATGGCGGGCGTCAACTACCGGGTGACCGGCCTCGCGGGCGAGGCGGCGTTCTTCGCGCTGCTGTCCCTGCCGCCGTTCGTCCTCGGACTGCTCGGCGTCATGGGCCACCTGAGCGGGCTGCTCGGCCCGGCCGCCATCGCCGAGATCAAGCGCTGGGTCGTGGACCAGTCCGAGCTGCTGTTCACCGACAACACCGTCCAGCGGGTCGTCAAACCGCTGCTCGCCGACGTGCTGAGCGGCGGCCAGGTCTCGCTGATCTCCGTCGGCTTCCTGCTGTCGCTGTGGTCGGGCTCGCGGGCCCTGTTCGTCTACGTGGACCTGATATCCATCGCGTACGGCCTGGGGGAGACCCGGGGGATCATCCGCACCCGGGTCCTGTCGTTCGGCCTGTACCTCGCCGCGCTGCTGATGGGGCTGGTCGTCATGCCGATCCTGGTCATCGGCCCCACGCTGATGTCCAACGCCCTGCCCAGGTACGCCGCGCTCGTGACCGTCCTCTACTGGCCCGTGCTCGTGATCGGCTCGGTGCTGATGCTCACGCTGCTCTACCACGTGAGCGTGCCGCACCGGACGCGCTGGTGGCGCGAGACCCCGGGGGCCCTGCTGGCGCTGGTGATCTGGATCGGGTGCGCCGCGTTCCTGCGCGAGGTGCTCGCGGCCTGGTTCACCCCGCTGTCGATCTACGGCTCGCTGGCGGCGCCGATCGCCGTGCTGCTGTGGCTCTACATCACCGCGCTCGCCGTGCTCATCGGGGCGACGCTGAACGCGGAGGTGGACCGCCTGTGGCCGCTGGGTGGCGCCACCAGGCACGAGCACCATCACCGCAAGTCCGATAAAGGCTGATCTGTCCCGGTGGCGATGGAAGGATGGCGTCGATGGACGCACAGCCTTCCGCCGGCGACTCCACCGCAACCCACCGGCGCACGATCGGCCCCTACGTTCCCGTACGCCGCCTAGGGGAGGGCGGCATGGGCATCGTCTATCTCGCCCGCGACCCGGGGGGCCGCCAGGTGGCGCTCAAGGTCATGCGGCCGGAGCTGGCCGCCCAGGAGGAGTTCCGGGCCCGGTTCCGCAAGGAGGCGGAGGCCGCCAAGCGGGTCGCCAGGTTCTGCACCGCGCCGCTCCTCGACGCCGGGCAGGACGGCGACCGGCACTATCTCGTCACCGAATACGTGGACGGTCCCGACCTGTCGGCGGTGATCGACGCGCAGGGCCCGTTGCCCGGCTCGAACCTCGACGCGCTCGCGGTCGGCGTCGCGACGGCCCTCGCCGCCATCCACGAGGCGGGGATCGTGCACCGCGACCTCAAGCCGTCCAACATCCTGCTGTCGCCCCTCGGCCCCCGGGTGATCGACTTCGGTGTGGCCCATCTCGCCGACACGCTGGCCGAGCGGACCGGCACCGTGATCGGGACGCCCAGTTACATGCCGCCCGAGCAGGCGCGCGGGGAGCCGGTGACCTCGGCGGCCGACGTCTTCGCCTGGGGGTGCGTGGTCGCGTACGCCGCCACCGGCAGGCCGCCGTTCGGCGGCGGCGCGGCGCCGGAGGTCCTCTACCGGGTCGCGCACCACGTGCCGCACCTGACGGGGATGGACGAGCGCCTGCGGCCCCTGGTCGAGCAGGCGCTGGACAAGGACCCGGCCCGGCGGCCGAGCGCCCAGCGGCTCCTCGACCGGCTGCTCGGCCGGGAGGAGGTCGCGGTCGAGGCCGCCACGAGGATCGTCACCGACATCTGGGCCGCCCCCGGCGAGACGGCGCGCCAGGCGGGCGCGGGCGCGGAGCCGTACGGCGCGGACGGGCCGGACAGGGCGGGACTGCGTGGCACAAACCAGCGCGGCACAGAACGCAGCGGCACAGAACAGGGCGGCACAGAACACGGCGGCGGCAGGGGACGCGGCGGCACAGAACGGAGCGACGCGGGGGCGGGCGGCTCGGGGGCGGGTGGCATGGGCGGGCGGCGCGGCCGCCGCTGGGTGCCGGTCGCGGTGGCCGGAGGGGCGCTCGCGGTGGCCGCCGCGATCCTGCTCCTGACGCTGCGCCCCTTCGGCGGCGGGACGACCCCGAAGGGGCCGCTGGCGGCGCGGGACGTCACGTTCAACGGCTCCTTGCTCCACGTGACCGTCGACTCGGTGCGGCGGAGGGGGACCTCCGTGAGCGTGCAACTGACGGTCACGCTCAAGGACGGGAACCGATGGTGGCCGAGGAATGCGTTCGGCGACCAGATGTCGGGCGCCGC
The DNA here is from genome assembly GCF_043197435.1 of Microbispora bryophytorum. Lineage (NCBI taxonomy): Bacteria > Bacillati > Actinomycetota > Actinomycetes > Streptosporangiales > Streptosporangiaceae > Microbispora > Microbispora bryophytorum. The sequence continues at coordinate 512,049 of NZ_JBICTF010000003.1, forward strand.
CCTCGTGGATCCGCCCAGCGGCTCCAAGTTCGTGCCCGCGAGCAAGGACGGCGGCTGCCTGTGCAGCGCGCTCCCGGGCCAGCTCCTCAACCCGGGCGACGTGCTTCCGCTCTACGCCACGTACACGGGTGTGCCGGAGGGGCTGGACGAGATCGGCTTCGACGTTCCCGGGTTCGGGCTCTTCGCGGACCTTCCCCTCGATGACGCCTGACCGGACGGCGTCTTCCGGGACGTGCCGATCTCGGCGCCCTGAGCCCGATCCCTGTCCTGTCCGCGGCCCGATCCCTGAGTCCAGGCCCTGAACGCGAGCTCTGAACCCAACCCCGAGCCTCATCCCAAGCCCTGTTCCGGACCGCATTCCGAGGCTCACTCCGACCCTCACTCCGGAGCCTCGTTCCGGGCCGCACCCGGCTCTCGGACGAGGCGCGCTCCGCTAGGGTTGAGGCATCGTGACTGGCGCTGGAACGCCCGATGGGCGCAGGTGGGGCACCACCGGGGAGCGAATCTGCGGAGGCCGTGCGCCTGGGTCGCCGCCGCCGTCGACGTGGAGAAGGAAGGCGCCATGGCTGAGAACTCGCTGAACGTCGTCGATCCCGAGATCGCCGAACTGATCAGGGCGGAGGAGCGGCGGCAGGCCGACACCGTCAAGCTGATCGCGTCCGAGAACTACGTGTCCAGGGCCGTCCTGGAGGCGACCGGGACCGTTCTCACCAACAAATACTCCGAGGGCTACCCGGGCAAGCGCTACTACGAGGGCCAGCAGGTCATCGACAAGATCGAGACGCTGGCGATCGAGCGGGCCAGGTCGGTCTTCGGGGTGAGTCACGCCAACGTCCAGCCCTACTCGGGCTCGCCCGCCAACCTCGCCGTCTACCTGGCGTTCCTGAACCCGGGCGACACCGTGCTCGGCATGGGCCTGCCGTTCGGCGGTCACCTGACCCACGGCTGGTCGGTGTCCGCCACCGGCAAGTGGTTCAACTCGGTCCGTTACGGCGTGCGCCGCGACACCGGCCGCATCGACATGGACGAGGTGCGCGCGCTGGCGCTGGAGCACCGGCCCAAGCTGATCTTCTGCGGCGGCACCGCGATCCCGCGCACGATCGACTTCCCGGCCTTCGCCGAGATCGCCAAGGAGGTCGGCGCGGTGCTCGCGGCCGACATCGCCCACATCGCGGGCCTCGTCGCCGGCGGCGCCCACCCCTCGCCGGTCGGGCACGCGGACGTGATCTCCACGACCACCCACAAGACCCTGCGCGGCCCGCGGGGCGCGATGCTCATGGCGAACACCGACGAGGTCGCCAAGGCGCTCGACAAGGCCGTGTTCCCCGGCCTGCAGGGCGGCCCGCACAACCACACAACCGCCGCCATCGCGGTCGCCCTGCACGAGGCCGCCCAGCCGGAGTTCAAGACGTACGCCGCGCAGATCGTGAAGAACGCGCAGGCGCTCGCCGACGAGCTGCTCGCCCGCGGGTTCGACCTGGTCTCCGGCGGCACCGACAACCACCTGATCCTGATGGACCTCACGTCCAAGGGCGTCGGGGGCAAGCCGGCTGCGCAGGCCCTCGACCGGGCGGGCCTGGAGACGAACTACAACACCGTGCCCTTCGACCCGCGCAAGCCGTTCGACCCGTCCGGCATCCGCATCGGCACGCCCTCGGTCACCTCGCGCGGGATGGGCGAGGCCGAGATGCGGCAGATCGCGGCGTGGATGGACGAGGTCGTCACCGCCGTGGCCAAGGGCGACGCGGAGGACGTGATCGCACGGGTGCACGGCGAGGTCACCGAGCTGACCAGCCGGTTCCCCGCGCCCGGCCTGTCCTGACCCTCCAACCACCGTGATCTTGCGGTTTGTCGCAAGGGTGCGGGCGGACCTCGCACCGCACCTTCGTGATCTTGCGGTTTGTCGCATCGACAGCCAGTGACCTGCGCCATCCGTGTGTTTGATCTTGCGCGAGATGTCGCGGCTGCCCACCTGGCCTGCCGATAGTCGCAACGTGATCTTGCAGTCTCCGCCGACTGCAAGATCACGAGCGCTTGAAGGCCAGGTCGGCGACTGATTCGGTGAATCTCTGCAAGATCACGACTGCGCTGCTATGTCGTCTACCTGTGCTTTCTCTTCGCTCTGCGACAAACTACAAGATCACGGCATGGGTGGGGGGATAAATGGGTTGCGGGGGGTGAGTGCGGGGCTGTTACTGTTCCCCCGTCGCCGCCACCGAGCGGCCAGGACCAGGGAGGTGAGGACTATGCGGGTCTTTCTGACGACCATGCCGTCCGTCAACTCCCGGGTGTCCGCCTAGTCTCTTCTCGCTGGGACGCCCGGTTTCCGAAGGGTGTTTCCAGCAGTGTTCAACGAACTTTCTCTTCTCGGCTGGCACGACGGGCTCGCGGAGCAGCTGCCCGACCTGCCCGGCGGCGCCGTTCCCGCGCGTGTGGCGCGGGTAGACCGGGGCGCCGCCGAGGTCATCGCCGCCGACGGAAACCATCAGGCGCGGTTCGGCGCCCGCGTACGCAGGGCCGCGGCGGCCGATCCGCTCGCGCTCCCGTGCGTGGGCGACTGGGTCGCGCTCGCCCGGCTCGACCTGTCCTCATCCCAGGGGGGCCGCTACGAACTGGCCGAGGTGCTGCCCCGCCGTACGGCCTTCGTCCGGGGCGGCGTGAGCCGCGACTCGCGCGGAGGGCTGTCGGGCGACGGCCAGGGCCAGGTCCTGGCCGCCAACGTCGACGTGGTCTTCGTGGCCGAGCCGTCCATGCACGCCACGCCGCCCGAAGGGCCAGGGGGGGTCGTCCCCCCGGGCAAGCACAGCGCCGACCTCGGCAGGATCGAGCGCCTCGTGGCGCTCGCCTGGGAGAGCGGCGCCCGGCCGGTCGTGCTCGTCACCAAGGCCGACCTCTTCGAGCAGGGTCTGGACGATCTCCTCGCCGACGTCGCGGCGGCGGCGCCGGGCGTCGACGTCCACCCGGTCTGCTCGCTCACCGGCGACGGCGTGGATCTGGTGCGCGCCCACCTCGGCCCCTCGGGGACCGCGGTGGTCCTCGGTGCGTCGGGCGCGGGCAAGTCCACGCTCGTCAATGCCCTCGCCGGCGCGGAGGTCATGGAGACTCAGCAGATCAGGGCCGCCGACGGGCGGGGCAGGCACACCACCGTCCACCGGCAGCTCATCGTGCTGCCCGGCGGCGGGCTCGTCATCGACACCCCCGGCATCCGCCGGGTCGGTCTGTACGAGATGAGCCAGGGCGTCGATCTGGTCTTCTCCGACATCGAGGAGCTGGCCGAGGACTGCCGGTTCTCCGACTGCCGGCACCGGGAGGAACCGGGCTGCGCGGTGCTGGCGGCGGTCGAGTCGGGCGAGCTGCCCGAGCGGCGGCTGGAGAGCTGGAACAGGCTCCAGCGGGAGGCCGCCTGGATGGCCCGCCGCACCGACGCCCGGCTGCGCGCCGAGGAGACCCGCAAGTGGAAGACCATCCACAAGCAGATGCGGGGCATGGGCCGCCCGTAGGCCCGGGTGCGTTCCGTTCCGGGTGGGTATGACCGGGGCGTGAAGACGATCCGGGTGCGGCTGCCGTACGCCGGCCGGGCAGCGGCGGGTGCGCTGCTCGCCGAGGTCCTGCGCGACATGGATCCGCAGGATCCGGTGGTGCTCGCCCTGCCGCGCGGCGGCGTGGCGGTGGCCGCGCCGATCGCGGAGCGGCTGCGCGCCCCGCTCGACGTGCTGGTGACCCGGAAGATCGGGCATCCGGCCCGGCCTGAGCTCGGGGTCGGCGCGATCGCGGAGGGCGGGCGGCCCGTGTTCGACTCCGAGACGCTCGACCGGCTCGGCCTGGAACCGCAGGACGTGGCGGAGGTGGCCGGGCGGGAGCGGCGCGAGCTGGCCAGGCGGGTGCGGGTCTACCGGGGAGAGCGGCCGCTGCCGGAGCTGCGCGGCCGTGACGTGATCGTGGTGGACGACGGCCTGGCGACCGGAGGCACGGCGCGCGCCGCGCTGCGGGCCGTACGGACGATCCAGGCGGGGTGGGGCCGGGTGACGCTGGCGGTGCCGGTCGCCGCTCCGGAGACGGTGGAGGCGATGCGGGGAGAGGCGGACGAGATCGTCGTGCCGGCCACCCCGGAGAACTTCCGCGCGGTGGGCCAGTGGTACCGGCGGTTCGACCAGCTCACCGATGACGACGTGCTGGGGCTGCTGGCCGCGGCGGGGTGCGGAGGGACGGATGAAACCTGAAGGGCGCTCCGCGTGCGCCGTCGCCCACATCGGGGGACGGGACGCGAAGCGCCCAGCGGTGACGCGTGTCGGGGAAGGGGGAAATGCTCAGGCTACGGCGCTGATTCCGGCGCTGGCGGCGCGCCGCATGCGACGGCGACGCTCGGACGCGCGCTCGTCCTCGTTGAGACCGCCCCACGTGCCGTACTTCTCCGGACGGGAGAGCGCGTAGTCGAGGCACTCCGCTCGCACAGGACACTGAGCGCAGATGGCCTTGGCCTTGCGCTCCCGGATGTCGCGCTCGGGCTGACGCTCGCCGTCAGGACCGAAGAACAGCACCAGGTCCTCTCCCCGGCACGCGGCATCATCCTGCCAACCCCAGCTGGGGCGCGGGCGGGCGAGCTGCCGACGTACCTGAGACATGAGAAACCACCTTTGGTGAGAGGTATTTCAGTGTTTGTGCCGCATTGGACGCTTGTGGCGTCCCTTGTGCCAACGCCGGGATAGGCCGTGGTGTTCCCGGCTCCGGGGCGGAGCCCTCAGGTCAACACCGGCGTGAGCTCGCTCAGCTCGGCCAACCTGTAGGTCGGGATTCCGTCGGCGCAAGTCAACCCGCACGGTGCCGTGAGCACCGTGGGCTCGACCACGACCCGAAACCGCGACGTCCCACGCTCCGTCGTGCGCCGCACGACGCAGACCGTGGTGTCGTCAACCGACCGGGAGGATTCCACGGCCACCCCGCCGACCGAGATCTCGCCGGTATGCGCCCGGACGAAGTGCTCGGCGGCCTGCAGTGGCTCAGGGATGCCCGCGCGTCCCCGGAAACGGTCGAGGACGACCTCGCCGTGCCGGTACGCGTTTGCCGCCGCGATCGCAGCAGCCTGAGACATGCTGCCGTAGTAAAGCCCGTGTGGCAAGCATACGAGGTTGGCGGCGTATCGATCGCCGCCGACATGTGTGGTTTCCCACACTTCGCCGGACAGGTTCTCGTCGAGGAACCGCGCCAGCGGGAGTCCCAGACGGGCACAGCACGCGTTGTGCCGACCGTGCGTGCAGACCAGGTACATCGGCTCGTTCACCAGTATGCAGGACTCCGGAACCACTCCGTGCACGAGAGCGCCCAGGTCAAGATCGTCAGGGCGCTCCACGAAGCCCTCGGCGAGCCACGGATCGTCCACCGCGGCCGCGGCGACGTAGACGTGCAGGGGGCCCGTACGGGCCTCGCGGCGGCCGGGCCGGCGGATCAGTTGCGGCCGGATGTCAAGAGCCCTGGCGCGGGAGATCAGCCGGTGGACGTCATCCGGCAGCCGGCACTCCTCCAGCTCCGCGGCCCAGGGCCCCGCGTGCTCGATGAGCAGCCAGAACCGGCCCTTCCTGGTCGCGCTCGCCAGGATCGGCGCCTCCCCCGCGTGGCAGGCGGCGGGGTGCTCGCACCCGTTGGCCATCCGGTCCCGTCCCTCACTCTTGTTTCTTAGGTAAGACTAACCTTAACCAATCGCGTCAAGGGCCGCGGCCGCGGGGTCGTAAATCCGCGTTAAAGACGTAAATGTCCCGATATGGCCCGCTGTGTACAGAGATCGAGAACACGCCAGGGACGGCGCCGGGGGTCGGTGCCGGTCAGGCGTAGGCCAGGGCGGCCTCGGCGGCGGGGAGGGCCGCCGCGCGGTCCTCGGGCACCAGCCCGATCCTGGTCCGCCGGTCCAGCAGGTCGCCGGCGTCCAGGGCGCCCTCGTGACGCACGGCCCACACCAGCTCGGCCCGGGTGATCCCCAGCGCCACCGGCTCGGCCAGGGCCGGGTCCGCGCGCATCAGGTCGCGCACCGCCCAGGACTCCGAGCCGTACCTGCGGGCCAGCCGCCCGGGCGCGCCGGGACGCACCGGCCCGGCCCCGACGAGGGGCAGCCGCGCCGTACGGCTCGCGCGGGCGTCGGGGCAGGCGGCGTCGACGGCGTCCTCGGCCATCCGCCGGTAGGTCGTGAGCTTCCCGCCCACGACCGTCACGACGCCGTCCGGCGAGCGCAGCACGGCGTGGCGGCGGGACAGGTCGGCCGTCCGGCCGCCGGTGGCTTCCGGTGCGTCCACCGCGTCGACCAGGGGCCGCAGCCCGGCGAAGGCGCCGGCGACGTCCGCATGCGACAGCGGCCGGTCCAGGGCCGTCCCGATGACCTCCAGCAGGAACGCGACGTCGCTCTCGGGAGCCTCGGGGACGTCCGGGACCGGGCCGTCGAGCGGTTCGTCGGTCAGCCCGGCGTAGACCCGCCCGTCGGCTTGGGGGAGCACCAGCGCGAAGCGGGCGCGCTCGCCGGGGATCGGCACGTGCAGCCCCGCGCGCAGCGCGCCGAGCGCCCCGGGATGCAGGACGAGGTGCGTGCCCCGCGAGGGACGCAGCACCACCGACGGCGTCAGCTCTCCGGCCCACACGCCGGTCGCGTTGATCACCGTGCGGGCCCGGATGTCGAACTCGTCGCCGGTCAGCTCGTCGCGCACCCGGGCGCCGTCCCCGGCGAGGGCCAGCGCGCGGCACCGGGTGAGGATCCGCGCGCCGTGGGCGGCGGCCGTGCGCGCCAGCGCCACGACCAGGCGGGCGTCGTCCACCACCCGGCCGTCCCACGACAGCAGCGCCCCGCGCAGGCCGTCCGCGCGTAGCGACGGGGCGAGGGCGAGCGCCCGGCCGGCCGAAAGCCGCGAGGGGCCGGGCAGCAGGCGCCGCGGCGTGCCCGCCGCGGCCCGCAGCGCGTCGCCCAGGCGGTAGCCGGTCATGAGGGCCGCGGCCTGCGCCCGGGGGACGTCCGGTGTCAGCGGCAGCACGTACGGGTGGGCGGCGACCAGGTGGGGCGCGGTGAAGCGCAGCAGGGCGTCGCGCTCCACCGCGCTCTCCCACGCCACGCCGACCTGGCCGCTCGCGAGGTAGCGCAGCCCGCCGTGGATGAGCTTGGAGCTCCACCGAGAGCTGCCGAACGCCAGGTCGTGGGCGTCCACGGCGGCCACCGACAGCCCGCGCGAGGCGGCGTCGAGCGCGGCTCCGGCCCCCGTCGCCCCCAGGCCGACCACGAGCACGTCCACGACGTCCGTGCCCGCCTCGTCGAGCTCCCACCGGCGCCTGGCGGCGTTCAATGAGGAGTTCATGTCCCCTCCACTACTCCCGCATTACTCTTTAGTAACCTACCTGGAGGCGCGACGGCTATGGAAACCCCTCTCACGGCGGCGGAACCCATGCTCTGGTCGGGCTGGGGCGATCCGGCCAAGGCCGCCGAGCTGCCGCCGCCGGTGCGCGACCTGCTGGCGCAACTCCTCGGCGTCCGGGCGCCCGCCACGCCGGCGGCGACGTTCGGCGAGGTGCGGCTGCCGCCGGTGGCGCTGCCGCCGCCCGTCCTGGCCGCGCTGGCCGCGATCGTGGGAGACGGGCACGTGCGGGCCGACGACGACGCCCGCATCCGGCACACCCGGGGCAAGTCCACCCCCGACCTGCTGCTCATGCGCTCGGGGGACGCCTCGGACGCGCCCGACGCCGTCGTGCTCCCCGGCTCGCACGACGAGGTGGCCGCCGTGCTGCGCCTGTGCGCGGAGCAGCGGGTGGCCGTGGTGCCGTTCGGCGGGGGCACCTCGGTGGTCGGCGGCCTCGTGGCGGCCCGGTGTGGCTCCGAGGGGGGCTTCGCGGGCGTGGTCGCGCTCGACCTGGCCCGGCTCGACCGGCTCGTCTCCGTCGACCCCGTGTCCATGATCGCCGAGCTGGAGCCGGGCCTGCGCGCGCCGCAGGCCGAGCAGCTCCTCGCCGCGCACGGGCTGACGCTCGGGCACTTCCCCCAGTCGTACGAGTACGCGACGCTGGGCGGGTTCGCGGCGGCCAGGTCCAGCGGGCAGGCCTCGGCCGGGTACGGCAGGTTCGACGACATGGTCGCCGGCATGACCGTCGCGACGCCCCGGGGCACGCTGGAGATCGGCCGAGCGCCCCGGTCGGCCGCCGGGCCGGACCTGCGCCAGGTGTTCCTGGGCTCCGAGGGCGCCTTCGGGGTGATCACCTCGCTGCGGCTGCGCGTCCGCAGGGCCCCGGACGTCAGGGCGTACGAGGGTTGGCGGTTCGCCACCTTCGCCGAGGGCACGGCCGCCATGCGGCGGCTCGCGCAGCAGGAGGGCCCGCCGCCCACGGTGCTGCGGCTGTCGGACGAGACCGAGACCATGGTCGGACTGGCGAAGCCGGCCGACCTCGGCGCGGCGGGGCGCGACTCCGGCTGCCTGCTGGTGGCGGGCTTCGAGGGCTCCCCGGGCGACGTGGCCCACCGGCGGGACGGCGCCTCCGCCGTGCTGGTCGAGGCGGGCGGGGTGCACCTCGGGCCGGAGCCGGGGGACGCGTGGGCGCGGGGCCGGTTCTCCGCCCCCTACCTGCGCGACTCCCTGCTGGCCGCGGGGGCGACGGTGGAGACGCTGGAGACCGCCTGCTTCTGGTCGAACCTGCCGCGCCTGTACGACGCCGTGCGGCTGGCCCTGCTCGGCGCGCTCGGCTCCCCGCTGGTCATGTGCCACATCTCCCACGTCTACGCCACGGGGGCCTCGCTGTACTTCACCGTGGTGACGGCGCAGACCGGCGACCCCCTCGGGCAGTGGGCGGCCGCCAAACGCGCGGCGAGCGAGGCGATCGTTCAGGCGGGCGGCACGATCTCGCACCACCACGGCGTCGGCCGCGACCACCGCGAGGCGTACGCCGCGGAGATCGGCGACCTGGGCGGCGAGATCCTGCGGGGGATCAAGGAACGGCTCGATCCCGCCGGGATCCTCAACCCGGGTGTGCTGATCCCCTAGCACCGCCTTTCCTGCGTGGTGTCGCCCTGAGCGGCCCCGCGCCACGTCGCCGCCGTCACTCGCGGGCTCGCCACGAGTTCCTCCTCCGCCGTGCGTCGCACCATTCACGTCCCCGCAAGTTCGGGCAAATCTTGTCGATGGAGGCGCTGGAAACGCCAAGATTGTTCCCATGGTCGATGTGGGCGCGGCCGCCGCGCGGGGGAAGCAGGTCTCGTCACGGGTGTCGCAGGCCGGAGCGGGCTGGGACTGCGCGCAGATCGGCACGTTCGACGCGCTGCGGCCCAACCGGGACTCCTTCACCTGGCTGAACCCCCCCACCCTGTGGCGGTCCCGCAACGAGGTCCTCGCCCAGCTGTTCGGCGACCCCTCGCCGCAGGTGCGCCCCCGCTGGGTGGCGGCGCAGCGCGACCGCGGCGTGGACGCGGACTTCCGTGTCAGGCTCGACCTGGGGGAGGAGTTCTCGTTCCTGGTGCTCGGTGACACCGGCGAGGGCGACGCCTCGCAGTACGCGGTGGTGCCCGGGCTGCTCAAGCTCGGCGCGGGCACCGCGTTCGCCGTCATCGCGAGCGACGTGATCTACCCGACCGGCTCCGGCAACGAGTACGGCGACAAGTTCTTCCGGCCCTACAAGGACTACCCGGCCCCGATCTTCGCCGTGCCCGGCAACCACGACTGGTACGACGGGCTCGGCGGCTTCATGCGGGTCTTCTGCGCCGCCCACCCCCTGTCCGCCGAGCAACGAGGCTTCCGGTTGTCTCCCGACGGGCTGCGCGGGCTGCTGTGGAAGAAGCCGGCGACGATCGACGAGGACGCCCTCGCCGAGGCCGGGAAGATGCGGCCCGATCCGGGCCCGGCGCTGCCGGGGCCCTACTGGGTGATCGACACCGGCCGCCTGCTGCTCGTCGGCATCGACACCGGGATCAAGGGCACCCTCGACCGCGAGCAGGGCGAGTGGCTGCGCCGGGTCTCCGCCGACCCCCGGCCCAAGATCCTGATCACCGGCAAGCCGATCTACGTCAACAACGCCTACCACCCCTGCGAGATCGAGGGCGGCGGCACGGTGGACGACGTGGTCCGCGACCCGGCGCACAACTACGTCGCGGCCATCGGCGGCGACGTGCACAACTACCAGCGCTACCCGGTCCGGGTGGAGGGGCGGCTCATCCAGTACGTCGTGTCCGGAGGCGGCGGGGCGTTCATGCACGCCACCCACACGATCCCCCGGGTGGATGTGGGCGGCGTCCACGAGGACGACTTCAAGTGCTATCCGCTGCGCGGCGACTCGCTGTCGTTCTACAGCCTGCTCTACAGCAGGAGGCTGCGGCTGCGCGGGCTCTACATCACCCCCGAGGAGGGGCTGGCCCTGATGTCCCGGCGGATCGGCAACACCCCGCCCCGGCCAACGCCGGGGGCGCCGATCGGCGCGCGGGTGAAGTGGGCGGCCCGGCTGCTCGGCGGCTGGCCGATGCCGTTCCGCCTGCCGGTGGGGCGGGTCTTCCACCGGTACATCTCCGAACTGTCCGACTGGGACACCCCGCCCTTCTTCAAGAGCTTCCTCCACCTGTCGGTCACCGGGGACACGCTCCGGCTGCGCTGCTTCGCCGCGACGGGCTGCCTGCCGCAGGAGGAGGAGCCGCCGCTGGAGGACGAGGTCGAGATCCCGCTCTGATCGGCCGGGCGCGGCCGGATAAATGTCGGGGCCGCCTGGCAGGCTGGTGGGGTGCACGTTGTGGTGGCGGCCGACGCCGAGGGGGGCGGCATCGTGAAGCCGCTCGGCGAGCCGGCGAGCCGGGTCTCCGATCTCGCGGCGGCCGTGCGCACGCTGGAGGCCGCCGAGCGGCCCCGCTGGGTGTGGGCCGACGCGCGCCGCGTCTACCCGGCGCTCCTGTCCGCCGGCGTACGGCCGGCGCGCTGCCACGATGTCGCGCTGACCGAGAACCTTCTGCTGGCGGCGGACGGGCGCTACGGCGAGCCCAGACAGGTCCAGGCGGCCTATGCGCGCCTGCGCGGCCTCCCGGTGCCCGACGACCCGCACGAGGCGTCTGACGCGCATCAGGCGGGCGGCACGCAGGCGAGCCTGTTCGACCCGGCGCCGCCGGGACACGGCGTGCCGGAGGCCGACATGGTCGCCGAGGTGTTCGAGGACCAGCGCCGCCGCGTCGCGCGCACGGCCGATCCCGGGCGGTTCCGCCTGCTCGTGGCCGCCGAGTCGGCCGGTGCGCTCATCGCCGCCGAGATGGGCCACGACGGCATGCCCTGGCGCGAGGACGTCCACGACGCGCTGCTGACCGACCTGCTCGGGCCCCGTCCCGCCCACGGCATGCGGCCCGGCAAGCTCCAGGCCCTGGCCGACGAGGTCTCGGCCGCCTTCGGCCACCTGGTCAACCCCGACTCCCCGCAGCAGATCGTCCGGGCGTTCAAGACGGCCGGGATCGAGATCCCGTCCACCCGCTCCCACGTGCTCAAGGCGATCGACCACCCGGCCGTCGCGCCGCTGCTGGCGTACAAGGAACTGGCCCGTCTGTTCAGCTTCCACGGGTGGACCTGGGCCGATCAATGGGTCAGCGGCGACCGCTTTCGGCCCGAGTACGTCGTGGGCGGGGTGGTGAGCGGCCGGTGGGCCACCAGCGGCGGCGGCGCGCTGCAGATCCCCAAGGTCATGCGCAGGGTCGTGCTGGCCGACGACGGCTGGACGCTCGTCGTCGCCGACGCCGCGCAGCTCGAACCGCGGGTGCTGGCCGCGCTGTCCGAAGACCGGGGGCTCGCGCGGGCGGCCGGGGAGATCGACCTGTACGCCGCGCTGGCCCAGGCGTTCGGCGGGGTCCGCGAGTCGGCCAAGATCGCCATGCTGTCCGCGATGTACGGCGGGACCAGCGGCGACGCCTCCAAGCTGCTGGCCGTCATGCGGCAGCGGTTCCCGAAGGCGTACGCGTTCGTGGAGGACGCGGCACGGGCGGGGGAGGAGGGGCGGCTGGTCCGCTCGTGGCTGGGCCGCACCTGCCCGCCCCCGTCGGACCGGTGGCGGCGTCTGGTGGCCGGTCCCGAGGGCGCCAGGGCGGCCAGGGACCGGGGGAGGTTCACCCGCAACTTCGTCGTGCAGGCCACGGCGGCCGAGTGGGCGCTGACGCTCCTCGCCGTGCTGCGCGGGCTGCTGCCGGAACCGGCGCGGCTGGTGTTCTTCCAGCACGACGAGGTGATGGTGCACTGCCCGCTCGGCCTGGCGGGCGAGGTCCGCGAGGCCGTCGGCCGCGCCGCGCACGAGGCGACCCGGCTGCTGTTCGGCGACACCGCGGTCCGCTTCCCGATGGAGGCGGTGGCCGTCACCTGCTACGCCGACGCCAAGTGACCGCAGGCACGCTGCGGCTCAGGGTGCCGGGCGTGACTTCCGGGTGACGAGAGCGGCCACCAGCAGGGCCGGCGCCCCGAGGACGGCGAGGAGCACCAGGAGCGCCGCGGAGGCGCCGGCGACGCCCCGTACGCCGGCCGAGGGCGCCGCTCCGACGCCGAACACGGTGTCGTCGCCGGAGCACGTCACCGTGTAGGTGTCCGTCTTCGGCGCCCGGATCTCGTAGAGCAGCCGCCACTTGGCGCGGCCCACGGCCAACGGCCGGTAGCTCGTCGCCGGCCGGGCGATCCGGACGCTCCGCCCACGGCCGGTCTCGACCTCGCAGCGCGGATCGGGTGACGCGCCGGAGACGTAGATCGCCGGCTTCAGCGCGGGGTTCAGCGCGACGGTCAACGGAGAACCGTCGCCGGAGACGCTCCTCGGCGTGGCGGAGATGCCCATGCCGACCGCGCACACGGCGGTGACGGCCATGAGGAGCCCGCAGAGGACCGCCCAGGCGCGCGTGGTCCGCCGCAGCCAGGGAGGGTACCGCCGGGGCCGTCGACCGGCCGGGGGACGCACCGGCGGCGCGTACGGCCTCGCCGGGCGGCGCGCGGGCCCCGCCGCGTAGGGAGCGGGAGGAACGTACGCGGGAGGCGGCGCGGGAAAGGCCGGCCGCGGACCGGGTGGGACCACCTGCGGGCCGGGCCCGCCGGACAGCAGCGAGCGCGGCGGCTCCGGCGAGGCGGTCACCGCGCGGGTCGGGACGACGCGCGTACGCACCGCCCGCGCCACGGTCGGGGGAAGCCATCTGCCCGGCTGGGTGGGCGAGGCGAAGTCACGGCCGCTGCCGGCCAGTTCGTTCAGCACGGCCGACAGGGCCGGCCGCCCTTCGGGCTCCTTGGCCAGGCACCGCGCGACCAGCGTCCGCACCGTGGGCGGCAGCGCGTCGAGGGCGGGCTCCTCGTGGACGATGCGGTACCACAGCCCCTGCCATGACCCCTGCCCGAACGGCCCGGTGCCCGTCGCGGCGAACGCCAGCACGAGCCCCAGGCAGAACACGTCGCTCGCCGGTCCGACCCGGGTGCCCTTGAGCTGCTCCGGGGACATGAACCCGGGGGTGCCCATGGTGATGCCGGTCTTCGTCAGCGAACCGCCCTCGGCGGCCAGGGAGATGCCGAAGTCGATGACGCGGGGGCCGTCCCCGGCCAGCAGCACGTTCGACGGCTTGAGGTCCCGGTGGACGACCCCGGCCGCGTGGATCGACTCCAGCGCCTCGGCCAGCCCCGCGGCCAGGGCCAGCACGGACTCCTCCGGCCACGGCCCGTGCTCGCCCACGGCGTCCTCCAGCGACATGCCGGGCACGTACGCCGTCGCGAGCCACGGCGGCGACCCCTGCGGGTCGGCGTCGACCACTCCGGCCGTGAAGAAGCCGTTGACCAGGCGGGCCGTGGCGACCTCGCGGTCGAACCTGCGGCGGAACTCGGCGTCGCCGGCCAACTCGGGCCGCACCACCTTCACCGCGACGGCCCGCCCGCTCCGCGAACGCCCGAGATACACGCGGCCCATCCCGCCCTCGCCCAGGCGCGCCTCGATCCGGAAGGGCCCCACCTGCCGGGGATCGTCCTCCCGCAGCGCCTCGAAGGTCCGCACCGGCACTCCTTGGAATCCGGGATTCACGCGTGGTCGATCAGGACGTCCTCGCCGGAAGGGTGCCGGAACACGATCACCACGCGACGGCGTCGGTGAGGCCCGCGCTGCTGCGCCGCCCCGGTGAGGACCGGGCGTCAGGCGGCGCGGAAGGTGCTCCAGAGGGCCTGCCGCACCGGTGCCGCGGACTCGTTCCAGTCGAAGTCGGGCGAGGCGAACATGATCGCGTATGCGCGTTCGCCCGCCTCCAGGTAGCGGATGACCGCGTGGACGGTGACCTCGTTGGCGTTGGTGTAGGTGTACTCCCAGTCGGCCGCGGGGTAGCGGTAGTCCACCTGGTGCAGCTGGACCTGCGTGTAGTCGGTGAAGTCCTTGATGTTCAGGTTCTGCTCGGCGGACCGCAGCGCCGCCAGGCTGCCGTCGGGGATCCTCTTGATCGTGATGCTCTGCCCGCTGTCCTTCGGGCCCGTGAGCTTGACGGAGTCGTCGTCGGCCGTGGAGGTCCACTCCTTGGGCACCGCCAGCGCCACCCCGCCCTCGGTCACCGGCTGGTAGCCCTCGGGCACGCGTACGGCCGACAGCGGGCGAGCGGTCGGCGTGGGGGCGTCGGTGGGCGCGAGAGTGGGGCCCGACCTGCCGTCCTGCTGGGAGACCACGACGCCCGGGTCGCTCGGCAGCAGCACGAACACGATCGCGGCGATCACCGCGACCACGGCCGCGGCGGCGACGACGACGAGCAGCACCTTCGACCGGCCCTCGCCGCCGGCGACCTCGGCGGCCTGCTCCTTGCGCCTGCGCCCCACCCGGGGGGTGTGCGGACCCGTGGCGTCCGCGACCGGATCGGAATCGCCGGCCTGCGGCGAGACGGCCTGTTGTGGCGCCCCGTGCTGTGGCGCCCCGTGCTGCGGTGCCCCGTGTTGCGGCGCCCCATGCTGCGGAGCCGCGTGTTGCGGCGTCGCGTGCTGTGGTCCCGTCTGCTGGTGCGCCGCATGGTGGGCCGCATGGTGCGCCGCGTGGTGCCCTGGCCGGTGCGGTGCCCCCTGCGCGCCGCCCAGGTCGCCGGGCATGTCACCCGGCGTGGGCGTCGGCCACATGGCCTCCTTGGGCCGCTCCGGCGCGTGTGTCGACCCCGAGGGGGACGACAGCGGGTCGAAGCCCGACTCGAAGGCGGGGGCCTGCCCGAAGCCGCCCCCAGAGCCGAGGCCGCCCCCAGACCCGAAGCCGCTCACAGACCCGAAGCCGCCTGTGGACCCGAGGCCGCCTGTGGACCCGAACGCGGCCGGAGGCTCGTACGCGGGATCGGCGGGCCGGGGCTCCCCGGCCTGGGGCTCCATGGGACGGGGCGCGACGCCGGGCGGGGTGGCCGCGCCCGGCGCCAGGTTCTCCGCCGTCAGCGGCACGCGGACCGGACCCGAGGGTGTCTCGATGATGCGCGAGGGCAGCGGTCCCGAGGGGATGTCGAGCGGTGGCAGCAACCTCGCGGGCGTGGAGTCCTGGGGGGTGGGCACCGACGTCGGCGTGCCGGCGCGGCCCGGCAGTCCGGCGCCGTGGCTGTGCAGCACCCGCTCCAGCATCTCCGCGACCTGCGCGGCCGGAAGGCGGTCGGCCGGGTTCTTGCGGAGCAGGCCCTCGATGACCGGCAGCAGCGCGCCCGCGCGGCGCGGCCGGTTGGGCTCCTGCGTGAGCACCGCGCCGAGCACGGCGACCGCGTCCGGCCCCTCGTACGGCGGGCGGCCCTCCACGGCGGCGTACAGCGTCGCGCCGAAGGACCACAGGTCGGCGGCGTGGGTGATCGTGCGGCCCTGCAGGCGCTCCGGCGGGATGTAGGCGGGCGAGCCCATGAGCAGCCCGGTCTGGGTGATCGTGACGTCGCCCTCGATGGCGGCGATGCCGAAGTCGGTGAGCACCACGCGGTCGGCGGTGAGCAGCACGTTGCCGGGCTTCACGTCCCGGTGGAGGATGCCGGCGGCGTGGGCGTGGCGCAGCGCGTCGAGCACTCGGATGCCGATCTCGGCGGCCTGCACGACCGGCAGCGGGCCGCTCTGCCGCACGGCCTGCTCAAGGGACCAGGCGCGGACGAGCTCCATCACGATCCACGGCCGCCCGTCCTCCTCGACCACGTCGTGGACGGTGACGATGCCGGGATGGCTGAGCCGGGCGGCCGAGCGCGCCTCGCGCAGCATGCGCCGGTGGGCGTTCTGCGCGCCGGCGTTGTCGAGTCCGAACGGCAGGAGCAGCTCCTTGACCGCGACGTCCCGGTCCAGCAGCACGTCATGGGCGTGCCACACCATCCCCATGCCGCCGCGGCCCACGGGGGACAGCAGCCGGTAGCGCCGGCCGACAAGACGGCCCTGCCCTTCGGGGGCGCCCCCCGTGGGGGCGCGGCCGACAGGTCCCTGACCCTCTGGCATAGGGGGGACCATACCGAGCAGGCGATCTGTCGTCATAGATTAGGTCCCCAATTCACGCTCGCTCCGCAAGATCTACCGAACGGACCGTGCGAATTGCATCGGTTATCTGAGGTTGACGACGATATTACGGTCTGATGACGGTCGAAGGGAATTCACGGGTCGCCCAGCGCGTCGAGGGCGGCCGTGAACGCCTCGGCCGGGGGGCTGACCAGACCCGCTCCCACCTGGCCGGTCCCGGCGATCCTGCCCGCGATGCCGGTGTTCACCACGGGCAGCAGACCGGTCCTGGCCACGAGGGCGACGTCGATGCCGGCCGGCGTGCCGCGGAAGCCCAGCCCCGGGATCTGGTACGCCGGGTGCTCGGCCATGGTGATCTCGTACATCGAGGTCGTGGCCGTCACGGCGTCGGCCACCTCGCCGCCGACGAACCGGACGATCGCGGGGGCCGCCGCCATGGCGAAGCCGCCCAGGCCCACCGTCTCCGTGATGGTGGAGTCGCCGATGTCGGGGTTGGCGTCGTGCGGGCCGTATCCGCCGAGGTAGAGGCCGTCGGGCACGCCGGCCGGCCCGGTGAACCACCGGTCGCCGAGACCCGACACCTGAATTCCGAAATCGGTCCCATTGCGCGCCATCGCCACGACCAGGCTCGACCCGGGCACGCCGCGCGCCGCGTCGGCGCTGACTTTGGCCGCCGCCATTCCCGCGTTCAGGAAGAAATGATCATTTCCGTTGATGAATCGCAGCACCTCGGCCGCGTGGTCCGGGGCCGCCTCCACGACCGCGGGCGCGATCTCACGCACCATCAGGGACGTCGCGGCGCGGTTGCGGTTGTGCAGCTCGTCGCCCATCTGCAGCGCCTGCGCGATGAGCGTGCGCAGATCGAGGGGGCCGCACCGCTCCAGCGCCGCCGCCAGCGCCGGCCCGAGCACCTCGCCCATCCAGCGCAGCCGCCCGATCACCTCGGGCCCGTACGCGCCGTAGCGCAGGACCTTGCCCAGCCCCTCGTTCAGCGAGCAGTAGGCCGTGCCGCCGTGCTCGGCGTCGGAGACCTCCAGCATCCACATCGACGGGCTGACGACGCCCGCCATCGGGCCGACCGTGCGGTGGTGGTGGCAGGAGTCGAGCGTGATCCCCGCGCCGGAGGCCAGGAGGTCCTCCGCCTCCTCGGGGGCGGCCGCCAGGCCCTCGAACAGCATCGCCCCGACGAGCGCCCCCCGCATCGGGCCGGAGGCCCGTTCCCAGGTGATCGGCGGACCGGCGTGGAAGAACTCGCCGGCGCCGAGGCCGAGAGCCTCACGCGCCGGGCGTACGCCGGTCAGCATGGGCCGCGCCGACAGCATCCGCCCCACGGCGGTGGCGTTGGCGCTCTCGCGCCGGGGGTCGGCCAGCACCCGCGCGAGGGCCGCGGAGGCGCCCGGCAGCGGCGGCCGCCAGTCGACCTCCCGCCGCGGCACGGCCTGCCGGTCGAGCGCCTCGCCCAGCACCTGCGCGCCCACCGTGATGACGCGCGGCTCGCCGTACAGCATGGAGAGGGTCATCAGGCTCCGATCGGGGTCCGTGCGGCCACGCCCGTCACCCGCCCGCGAGAAGGCGGGCGTGCCGGGCCGCCGCGGCGTTGGAGGTGAAGACCGCCGCTCCGGCCTCGTTCAGCCGGGCGGCCTGGGCGCGCAGCCGCTGGGGGTCGCCGTCGGTGCCGACGACGGCCACGACCACGTCCACACCCCCGGCCACCGCTTCGCGGATCGCGGGCGCGAGCCAGGAGGACGGGTCGGGGTCGGCGCCGTGCCCGAGCACGACGTCCATCAGCGCGACGCCGGAGGCGACGCCGCGCAGCGCCTCCAGCCGCAGCGTCGGGTCGATCATGGGATGGGCCCGGCCCCGGGTGTAGGCGTCGTCGCCGAAGTCGGTGAACTCGCCGGTGCCCGCGACGAACGCCGCCTCCGCGCACAGCGTGCCGCCGGCGTAGAGCCCCCGCAGGGTCCCCGTCGTGTCCGGCCGTCGCGCCGGGGCGGGCCAGGACGGCCACGCGGGCACGTCGCGGCCGAGGGCCCGCAGCGCCTTCTCCGCGGCGGTGGTCAGGTCGTCCTGCCCCGGCCCGAGCAGCGCGGCGACGACCGGCGTCGCCAGATCGAGGTCCCGTACGGCACGGGCCACCTCCGGGGCGGGGGGCTTGGAGACCAGCATGATCAGCTCGGTCGCCGGGTCCTCGTCGAGCGCGCGCAGCGCCTGCACGGCCGAGCGCCCGCCCACCTGGGCGGACAGATCCCTGCCGCCCACGCCGAGCACGTGGGACACGCCGACGCCGGCGAGGTCGAGCAGGCTCGTCACCTGCTGGGCGCCGGTGCCCGAGGCAGCCACGACGCCGACGGGCCCGGGGCGCAGGACGTTGGCGAAGCCCAGGCCGGCCCCGCCCACGACCGCGGTGCCGCAGTCGGGCCCCATCACGAGCACGCCCCTGGCCCGTGCCCGGTCCTTGAGGAGGATCTCCTGCTCCACCGGCATGTTGTCACTGAAGATCATCACCGAGAGCCCGGCCTCCACGGCGTCGAGCGCCTCGGCGAAGGCGTGCTCGCCCGGCACGCTCACCAGGGCCAGGCTCGCCTCGAAGGCCCGCGCCGCCGACCGGGTCGTACGCGGCGGCGCCTCGCCCCGCGTCCCGCTCGCCGGCGCCCGTGCGGCGAGTTGCCGCTCCAGTTCGGCGGCGGCGTCCTCCAGCTCCGGCGGCGAGCCGGCCCGCACCGCCACGAGCAGGTCGCCGGGCGTCGCGGGCGGCACCGCGAAGCCGAGATCGCGGGCGAGGTCCAGGTTGAGCTCGGTCGCCATCGCGACGACGGCGACGGTGACTCCGGGGTGCTCGGTGAGGGCCCGGCTCACCCGCATCAGCGCCACGGAGTCGCGGTAGACGCCGGGGCGCACCTCGACCAGATCGTTCACCGGCCCTCCCGATGGGCGAGGACGGCGGCCAGGCCGATCTGCACGCCCCACGCGAGGTCGGCGCCCGAGGTGTGCCCGAGGCGGAGCAGACGGTGCACGGCCGGCTCCAGCGGCTGGTGCCCGGCCGCGCCGCGCAGCACCCCGGTGACCTCCGGGCTCGCCTCGCCTCTGGCGGCGCAGTGCAGCAGGGTGGCCGAGATGGGCGTGGTCCTGGTGCGGGCGTCGTAGGTGACCGCCGCGGCGAGCCAGTCGGCCAGCCATACGGCGCGCGGCGCTCCCGCCGCCGCGCCGAGGTGCCGCAGCGCGACCAGCAGGCCGGCGAGCATGTCGTCGCCGCTCGGCGTCAGCCCCGGGCCGAGGCCGATCAGCCGCTCGGCCGCGGTGATGCTCTCCACCAGCGAACCGGACCGGCAGCCGCGATCGAGCAGCGCCGGGGCGCCGTCAGGGACCAGACCCGGACGCCGGGGCGAGGCCGCGCGGACACGGCCGAGCAGGCCGAGGGCGGGCGCGAGCCGCGCGGGGTCGGCGGGGCCGAGCGGGGGAGCGGGGTCCCACCAGCGGCGCACGCAGATCGACACGCCGCCGACCTCGACGGACCCCTCGCCGACCCAGGCGTCGTCGCCCGCCGACACCCCGCCGAGGCGCTCGGCGAGCAGCACGGCGTTGGGCAGACGGGTGGCCTCGCCCGTCACCACGGCGACGACGTGCGGCTCGGCCTCGCTCCTGATCTCCAGGTAGAGCGCGAGGGGAAGGACCGCGAGCACCCTGGCCGGTCGGCGGGGCGCCTCGATCGTGGGCCGTACGGCCTCGCTCGCGGCGCCGCTCACGTAGGCGGAGGCCGCCGGGGGGCGGGACGCGGGCGTCGTCGCCCGCCGCCCTTTCGGGCGCGTGCCAACACTCACCGGGACCTCCCGAAGCCAGTCGTTGCCGACGCTAAGGCCCGGTCTCCCCCCTCCGTACGGAGAAAGGTGCCAACAGTCGGCCGAATGCTTGGCTCTTCCTGACAGGACCGCGGTCGGGCACAATCGGCCTGAGACGAGCCCGATGCCGTGAGGGGAGTGGTCCGCGAGGTAGGAGCGGCCCGCGTAACGGACGAGGAGCGGTGAGCGATCAATGGCCCGGGGACGTCGCGACCCCGGTGACGGCATTCTCGGAGACGGCATTGCAGAACGACCCGGCCCCGCCCGCCATGCGCCTGGCGAGCACCGGAACGATCCTCCACGGCGTGTCGGTGGGCGAGGTGCTCGGGGTCTCGACGCTGGCGGACGCCCGCCTGATCGCCGGGCGGGCGGGCCTCGACCGCATCGTGCAGCGCCTCAACGTGATGGAGGTGCCCGACATCCTCGCCTGGGTGAAGCCGCACGAGCTGCTGCTCACCACGGGCTACCCGCTGCGCAACACGCCGCAGTCGCTCGACCGGCTCGTGGCCGACCTGGACGAGCGCGGCCTCGCCGCTCTGGCGATCAAACTCGGCCGCTACCTGGACGAGCTGCCGGGGGAGATGGTCGAGCAGGCCGACCGGCTGGGCTTCCCGCTGATCCTGCTGCCCAACGACGTGGGCTTCGACGACATCCTCAACCAGGTGCTCACCGACATCCTCAACCGCCAGGCGGCGATCCTCGCCCGTACGGAGGAGGCGCACCGGGCGCTCGTGCAGATCGTGCTGGCCGGGGGCGGGATGCGGGAGGTCACGGCGGAGGTGGCCGGGCTGCTGCAGGTGGCGGTGGGGGCGACCGACGCCGCCGGTCATCTCCTCGCGGCCGCCGGGGAGTCCGGGCAGGTGGCGCGGCTGCGGGAGATCAACGCGGCCCTCGCGCGGACGCAGGCGGCCCCGCCCGCGGGCGGTGACGGGCACTATGCGGCGGTGCCGGTCGTCGCGGGCGGGCACCACCACGGGAGGATCGCGGCCTACAGCGCCCACGGCACGCTGACCCCCAGCGACATCGGCATCCTGGAGCGCGCCGCGACCGTCGCCGCGCTGGTGATCACCAAGCAGGAGGCGGTCACCGCGGTCGAGAGCAAATACCGCGCCGACTTCCTGCGCGACGTGCTCACCGGGAGGGGCGGGCTGCGGGTGGCCGAGCGCGCCCAGGCGTTCGGCTGGGACGTGGAGCGCCCGGTGAGCGTGCTGGTCGCCGAGATCGACCCGGACGCCGAGGAACGACCGCTGCAGGACCGCATGCTGGCGGCGTGGCAGGCGGCGGTGCGCAAGCACGACCCGCGCGGCGCGGTCGCCGGCTTCTCCCACGAGGTCGTGGCGATCGTCGGGGCGGCGGCCGACCCGGCGAAGGTGGCCAGGGACGCGCTCGCCGCCGTCTCCGACGGCACGTTCTCCACGGGCCTCAGCCGGGTCGCCTCCGGCGTGGACGCCCTGCCCGGCGCGTACGGCCAGGCGCTGAAGGCCGCCAGGGTGGGCCGGCAGCTCCACGGGGCGGGCGCGATCGCCCACTTCGACGAGCTGGGCGTCTACCGGCTGCTGTCGCTGGTGAACGACACCGACGAGCTGCATGCCTTCGTCCGCGAGACCCTGGGCCCGCTCGCGGGGGACGACGACGCGGAGAACGCCGACCTGCGCCGCACCCTGCAGGCGCTGCTGGAGACCAACCTCAACGTCGCCGAGACCGCGCGCCGGCTGCACTTCCACTACAACACCTTGCGCTACCGGATCGGCAAGCTGGAGCGCATGCTGGGCAACTTCACCGAGGACGCGCACCTGCGGCTCAACCTCACCCTCGCCCTGCACGTCCTGCGCATGAGGGGCATCTAGGTCGTGGCCCTTGGATCTTCCACCTGCGGTCGCCCAGGCGGCGCCTCGTCACGGCGAGTCTGCGGGGCACTCGCTGGCTTATCTAAGCTGGCGGCGTGAACGACGCGAAGGCCCCAGCGATCACCTTCGAGCTGGACGGCGACTACATCCCGCTCTGCGATCTCCTCAAGTTCTGCCAGATCACCGACAGCGGCGGCGCGGCCAAACACCTCGTCGCGGAGGGCCGGGTGCGCGTCGACGGGCGCGTGGAGTTGCGCAAGGCCTGCAAAATCCGGGCGGGCCAGGTCGTCAGCGGCGAGGGGTACACGATCCGTGTGGTGTGACGCCCCGGAGGGCGCTGGTTTGGCAGATCATGCCCATGTCTGCCGCGCACGCCAGTCCTAAAGTGCCCCAAACGGTCTAGAGCGCCGCGGAGGGACGCCTGCGGGGTGGCCTACCGGCCCACGGCCCAGTACCAAAAGGGGCGTAAATGGCTTTCAGATGGACAGTGCACGGCGACGGCAGAGGGCTGGCACCCGGGGAGGTCGTCAAACCGAACGAGAGGCTGAGCTGGCCGCGCATGGCCGGCATCGGCGCCCAGCACGTGATCGCCATGTTCGGCGCGACCTTCGTGTTCCCCCTCGTCATGGGGCTGGACCCGAACACGGCCGTGATGATGTCGGGCGTCGCGACGATCCTGTTCCTGCTCTTCACCCAGGGGCGGATCCCCAGCTACCTGGGCACGTCGGCGTCGTTCGTCGGGGGCGTCGTCGCGGTGCGGGCCGCGTTCGGCGGCGACACCCCGGGGGCCGACCAGGTCGTGACCGGCGCGATCCTCGTCGCCGGTCTGGTGCTGGCCCTGTGCGGCGTGGCGATCCACGTGCTCGGCGTGCAGATCATCCACCGCGTCTTCCCCCCGGTCGTGACCGGCGCGGTGGTCATGCTGATCGGCTTCGGCCTGGCGTACGTCGTGGCCGACGTGTACTGGCCACAGGACCCGTGGATCGCGCTGATCACGATGGTCGCGACGTTCGTGTTCATCGTGGTGTTCCGCGGCTTCCTCGGCCGGATCGGCGTGCTGCTGGGGCTGGTCTTCGGGTTCGTCCTGTCCTGGCTCGCCGACAAGGCGTTCGGGAACATCACCGCGTACAACGCGGGCATCGGGAAGATCGACACCCACCCCCGGGTGAGCTTCCAGGCCGTCGTCGACGCCGACTGGATCGGGCTGCCGCACTTCCACGCCCCGTCGTTCCAGGCGTCGGCCGTGCTGGTCGTGCTGCCCGCCGTGATCGCGCTGATCGCGGAGAACGTCGGCCATGTCAAGGCCGTGGGCCAGATGACCGGCGCCGACGTCGACCCCCAGATGGGCAAGGCGATCATCGCCGACGGCGTCGGCACCGTGGTGGCGACCGCCGTCGGCGGCTCGCCCACCACGACATACGCTGAGAACATCGGCGTCATGGCGGCCACCCGGGTCTACTCGACGGCCGCCTACTACATCGCCGCGGTCATCGCGATCCTGTTCGGCCTGTGCCCCAAGTTCGGCGCGCTGGTCGCCGCCACGCCCGGCGGCGTGCTCGGCGGCGTCACGGTCATCCTGTACGGCATGATCGGGTTGCTCGGAGCGAAGATCTGGGTGGAGAACCGGGTGGACTTCGCCGACCCGGTCAACATGGTGCCGATCGGCGCGGGGATCATCCTCGCGATCGGGCCGGTCACCCACCAGATCACCGGCGACTTCTCGCTCGCCGGGATCGCGCTCGGCACGATCGTGGTGCTCGCCGGCTATCACCTGCTCCGTGCGATCGCGAGCAGACGAGCGAAGGAGGTCACGGGTGGGGAGATCGGGCTCGAACGCGACCCGGCTGTCTGAACGGCCCGCGCCGCGGGTGCGAACGCGGTGAAGCCGCCTCCGTTCCACTACCACGGCCCGGCCACCCTCGGCGAGGCGCTCGACGTCCTCGCCGAGGCCGGGCCCGGCGGGAAGGTCCTGGCGGGCGGCCAGAGCCTGATCCCGCTGCTCAACATGCGGCTGGCCGCGCCCGACCACATCGTCGACGTGAACCGCGTGCCCGGCCTGGACGGGATCGAGGCCGGGCCGTCCGGCGTACGCGTCGGGGCCCTGGCCCGCCACGCCGCCGTGGAGCGCTCGCCGCGGGCCGCCGCCGCGCTGCCGCTGCTGCGGCAGGCGCTGCGGCTGGTCGCCCACCCCGTGATCCGCAACCGCGGCACGGTGGTGGGCAGCCTCGTGCACGCCGACCCCGCCGCCGAGATGCCCGCCGTGCTCGCCCTGCTCGGCGGGTCCGTACGGATGGCGAGCCGGGGCGGGGAGCGGGAGGTGCCGGCCGCGGAGTTCTTCACCGGCCCGATGGAGTCGGCGCTGCGGCCCGGCGAACTGGCCGTGTCGGCGTTCTTCCCGGCGCTGCCCCCTCGGTCGGGCACGGCCTTCCACGAGGTGGCCCGGCGGCACGGCGACTACGCGGTGGCCGGGGTGGCCGCCGCGGTCACGCTGGACGAGGACCTCCGGATCGCCGCCGCCCGCGTCGCCTGCGTGAGCGTGGGACCGGTCCCGGTGGTCGTGGACGTGACCGCCGCGTGCGGCCCGCGTCCGGCCGCCTCGGTCGAGTGGGAGGCCGTGGCGGGAGCCGTACGGGACCGGATCGATCCGGAGGGCGACATCCACGCGACGGCGGACTACCGGCGGCACCTCACCGGGGTGCTCGCCGCGCGGGCGCTGCGGGACGCCGCCGCGGCGGCCCGCGGGGAGGAATCGTGAACGAGACACGCCATCGGGTGACGCTGACGGTCAACGGGGTCCTGCGCGAGGCGACGGTGCCCGGGCGGCGGCTGCTGTCCGACTGCCTGCGCCACGACCTCGGCCTCACCGGCACCCACGTGGGCTGCGAGCACGGCGTCTGCGGCGCCTGCACGGTGCTGCTGGACGGCGAGCCGGTGCGGTCGTGCCTGACGTTCGCCGTCACGGTGGACGGCCACGAGATCACGACGGTGGAGGGGCTGGCGCGCGACGGCGAGCTGTCGCCGGTCCAGCGGGCCTTCGCCGAGTGCCACGCCCTGCAGTGCGGGTTCTGCACGCCGGGTTTCCTGTGCACGGTGACCGCGTTCCTGCGGGCCAACCCCGCACCGGCCGAGGAGGAGGCGCTGGAGGCCGTGGCGGGCAACCTGTGCCGGTGCACCGGTTACCAGAACATCCTCAAGGCGGTCCACCGGGCGGCGGAGCTTCAGGCAGAGCTTCAGGCGGAGCCTGGGGCGGAGCGTCAGACAGAGCTTCGGGTGGAGGAGGATCGGTGACGACCAGGTTGTTCGGCGAGCCGGTCCAGCGGCGCGAGGACGCCCGGCTGATCACCGGCCAGGGGCGCTACCTAGACGACCTGGGCGCAGGCGCGCTGGCCGCCGCCTTCGTCAGGTCGCCGCACGCCCACGCGCGGATCCTCGACATCGACGTGTCGGCCGCCCTCGACGTGGAGGGCCTCGTCGCGATCTACACGTGGGAGGACCTGCCGGGCGCGCTGGCCGAGCCGCTGCCGCTGCTGATCCCGCACCCCGCGCTCACCCACGGGCGCACGGCGTACCCGCTGGCCCGGGAGATCGTCCGGCACGTCGGCGAGCCGGTCGTGATGGTCGTCGCCCGCGACCGCTACCTCGCCGAGGACGCCTGCGCCCTGATCCGGGTCGACTACGAGGTCCTCAAGCCCGTCGTGGGCATCGAGGAGGCCGTGCGCGGAGTCCACCTCGTGCACGAGGACGTGCCTGGCAACGTCGGCGCGCACCTCGTCCAGGAGGTGCCGGGACCGGGCGGCCTGACCGCGGGGGAGGCGATCGAGGCCGCCCCGCACACGCTGGCGTTCCGCCTCGACGTCGAGCGCAGCGCGTCCATGCCCCTGGAGGGGAGGGGCGTGTACGCCCGCTGGGACGCCGACGACGGCTCGCTGCGCGTCTACTCCTCCACGCAGACGTCCACGAGCGTGCGGATGGCGATCGCGGCCAAGCTCGGGCTGCCGCTGCCCAAGGTGGAGGTCGTCGCGCCCGATGTCGGCGGCGGCTTCGGCGTCAAGATCGTCCACCCGTGGCCCGAGGAGGTCCTCGTGCCGTGGGCGGCCCGGCTGCTGAACCGCGAGGTCAAGTGGGCCGAGGACCGGCGCGAGCACTTCGTCTCCTCTTCCCACGAGCGCGGCCAGGTCCAGCACGTGCGGGTCGGGTTCGACGACGAGGGGCGCGTCCTCGGCCTGGAGGTGGAGATCCTGCACGACCACGGCGCCTACACGCCGTACGGGATCATCGTGCCGATCATCACCTCGACCCAGCTGCTCGGGCCGTACAAGGTGGGCGCCTACCGGGTCGAGTTCTCCTCGATCTACACCAACACCGTGCAGGTCACGCCTTATCGGGGCGCGGGCCGCCCGCAGGGCGTGTTCTGCATGGAGCGGACGATGGACCGCATCGCCGCCCACCTCGGCAGGGACCGCACGGAGGTCCGCGCGGCCAACTTCATCCAGCCGCACGAGTTCCCGTACGACCAGGGCATGACGTTCCAGGACGGGCGTCCGCTGATCTACGACAGCGGCGACTACCCCGAGGCGCTGCGCCTGCTCAAGGAGCTGATCGGCTGGGACTCCTTCCCGGAGGCGAAGGCCCGCGCGGCGGACGAGGGGCGCAGGATCGGCATCGGCGTCGGCTGCTACGTCGAGGGCACCGGCGTCGGCCCCTACGAGGGCGGGCACGTGCAAATCACCTCCGACGGCCGGGTGCACGTCTCGACCGGCCTGACCTCCCAGGGGCAGGGGCACGAGACCGCCTTCGCCCAGATCGCGGCCACCGAGCTCGGCGTGCCGATCGAGAAGGTGTCGGTCGTCACCGGCGACACCCGGCGCTTCGGGTACGCCGTGGGCACCTTCGCCTCACGGGCGGCCGTGATGAGCGGCAACGCGATCGCGCTCGCCTGCCGGAAGGTCAGGGAGAAGGCGCTGCGGATCGCGGCGGAGGCGCTGGAGGCCGACCCGCGCGACCTGGAGATCACCGACGGGACGGTCCACGTCGCCGGCGTGCCGTCGGCGTCGATCCCGCTGGGGACCGTCGCCGTGCTGTCCAACCCGCTGCGGTACGCCTTCGACGAGGAGACCAGACGGGCCACCCAGTTCGCCGGGGCCGCCTCCGACGACCGGCCGCCGGTCGCGGAGGGGGAGGAGCCGGGTCTGGAGGGCCGGGACTACTACTCACCGGTCAGATCCACCTTCGCGGCCGGCATGCACGCGGCGATCGTGGAGACCGACCCCGACACCGCCGAGATCAGGATCCTGCGCTACGCCGTCGTCCACGACTGCGGCAGGCTGATCAACCCGATGATCGTCGAGGGGCAGATCCACGGCGGGGTCGCCCAGGGCGTCGGCGGGGCGCTGTACGAGAAGATGGTCTACGACGAGCACGGCCAGTTGCTGAACGCCTCGTTCATGGACTTCCTGATGCCGTACGCCACGGAGGTGCCGCACATCGAGACGGCCCACCTGGAGACGCCCTCGCCGCTGAACCCGCTGGGGATCAAGGGCGCGGGGGAGGCCGGGGTCATCCCGGTCTCGGCCGTCATCGCCGGTGCGGTCGAGGACGCCGAGGGCATCACGATCGCCCGGATGCCCATCTCCCCCTCCGACCTCCACCACCTGCGCCTCACGCCTCAGGGAGCGCCCGGAAGCGATCAGTGAACTCCGGCGGTGAGGCGCTTGCGGAAGACCCAGTAGGTCCAGGCCTGGTAGGCGATGACGCCCGGCAGGGCGAACAGGCCGATCCAGGTGAGGACGGTCAGCGTGTACGGCGCCGAGGCCGCCTCGGCCAGCGTGAGCCCGGGCAGGGGAGCGGTCCACAGCACGCCGAAGACGGTGGCGGTCGTCGCGGCGATCGCGGTCGCGGTCGCGGTGAAGGCCCAGCCCTCCCGGCGGCCCCACACCAGCGTCACCCCGGCCGCCAGCGCCGAGGCGGCGAGCAGGGCCGTGCCCAGCGTCCACGCCGGCCCCCTGCCGGGCACGGACGGCAGCGTGGCGATCGCCATCGGCAGCGCCCCGACGGCCGCGAGAAGCGCGGCGCGGCGGGCGCGGGCCCGCACCCCGCCGGTCGTCTTGAGCGCCACGAACACCGCGCCGTGCAGCACGGCCACCGACAGCGACAGGGCCCCGCCGAGCACGGTCGCCGGCGCCGTGCCGAACAGCAGGTTGCCGAAGATCGCGCCCCACAGGAACGCCGGGAGCACGCTGCCGACGACGATCCCGGCGTCGCACAGCGCGATCTCGCGGCGCGAGTGGACCTTGCCCCGCCACTCCAGGCCCACCCCGCGGAGGATCAGGCCGGCGATGACGAGGAAGACCGCCAGGTAGAAGCCGCTGAGCAGGCCGGAGTACCAGGCAGGGAAGGCCGCGAACATCGCCCCGATCGCGGTGATCAACCACACCTCGTTGCCGTCCCAGACCGGCCCGATGGTGCCCAGCACCTGCCTGCGGTCGGCCTCGGAGCGCGACAGCAGCGGCAGCAGCGCGCCCACGCCGAAGTCGAATCCCTCCAGGACGAAGTAACCCGTCCAGAGGAACGCGATCACGATGAACCAGAAGGTCGTCATCTCGTAGCTCCTCAGTACATGAGCGTCGGCGTGAGCCGCGCGTCGTCGGGGCGGGCGGGAGCGGCGCCGGTGGGCGCGCTCTCGATCGGCGGCAGCTCCGGGCCCGCCTTGACGTGCCGCACCAGCAGCACGCCCTCGGCCACCGCCAGCACGCCGTACAGGACCGTGAAGACCGCGAGGGTGATCGCGACCTCGCCGAGCGAGACGCCGGGCGACACGCTGGCGGCCGTCATGAGCTCGCCCTGGACGGTCCACGGCTGGCGGCCGATCTCGCTGAGCAGCCACCCCGAGATGATCGCGACGGCGGGCAGCGGGAGCGCCAGCACGCACAGGCGGGCGAACCAGCCGGGCACCGGCTTCGCCGTGCCGCCGCGCCGTCGCCGGGTCAGCCACAGGCCGAGCACGGACAGGCCGACCGTGGCCATGCCGAAGCCGATCATCACGCGGAACGACCAGAAGACGACCGGCAGGTTCGGGATGTAGTCGGCCGGCCCGAAGGCCTTCTCGTACCGCGCCTGGATGTCGTCGACGCCCTGGACCGTCGCGCCGGGGTCGTGCGCGGCGAGCAGGCTGAGCAGGCCGGGCACCTCGACGCCGGGCGCGATCGAGAACGGCGCCCCGGCGGTGTCGTGGCGCAGGCCCTCCGCCGCGGCGAGCTTCATCGGCTGCTGCTCGCGCAGCAACTGGCCGGACAGGTCCCCGCTGCCGGCGACGACGGCCCCCGCGATCGCCGTCATGACGAGCGCGGCGCGCAGGCTGGTCCGCCACATGTCCGGAAGGCGGCGCATCGGCACGGTCGCGTCCTGGGCGGCCGGGGCGTTCCGGCGGCCGGGCAGCACGGCGAGGCCGCGCTCGCGCAGGATGCGGTAGCCCGCGACGGCGATGACGAACCCGCCCGCCACGACGAACGAGGCGGCGACGACGTGCGGCACCTGGGCGAGGGCCGTCGAGTTGGTCAGCACCGCCCACAGGTCGGTCATCCTGGCCCTGCCGTCCACGACCTCGTAGCCGACCGGGTGCTTCATCCAGGCGTTGGCCGCGAGGATGAAGTACGCCGACAGGTTGGAGCCGATGACGGCGGCCCACAGGCAGGCGAGATGGATCCGCCTGGGCAGCCGGTCCCAGCCGAAGATCCACAGGCCGAGGAACGTCGACTCCAGGAAGAACGCGAGCAGCGCCTCCAGTGCCAGCGGCGCGCCGAACACGTCGCCGACGAAGGTCGAGTACTCGCTCCAGTTCATCCCGAACTGGAACTCCTGGACGATGCCGGTGACCACGCCCATGGCGAAGTTGATCAGGAAGAGCTTGCCGAAGAACTTCGTGAGCCTGAGGTAGTGCTCCTTGCCCGTCAGGTGCCAGGCGGTCTGCAGT
Organism: Microbispora bryophytorum; assembly: GCF_043197435.1. Classification (NCBI taxonomy): domain Bacteria; kingdom Bacillati; phylum Actinomycetota; class Actinomycetes; order Streptosporangiales; family Streptosporangiaceae; genus Microbispora; species Microbispora bryophytorum. The sequence continues at coordinate 542,101 of NZ_JBICTF010000003.1, forward strand.
CCGGCGACGTAGACGCCCAGCCCGATCGTCAGGGGTACGAAGAGAAAGTGGTAGACGGTGGTCACCCCGAACTGCCACCGTGCCAGGTCAAGCGCGTCCATGTCTCCCTCACCCGGAGCTCTACAGCTCGTAGTTCTATAACCAGTAGTACTACACGCTGTAGAGCATCGGCGCTCCGCGAGGTGCGATCTTCGTCACAGCCGGGCGGGTGCGCCGCCCGGACCCCGGTTCGCGGTGCCGGATCCCGTTGCCTGCAGTACCGACGGTTGCGGTCGGACCGTCCCGGCCACCGGGGACGGGGGCTCCGTCCCGCCGGGAGCGCCTCCGGGGGAGGCACGGGATCAAGACTGGACGAACGATGACAAGTGCCGCGTCCGCCGTGCGGCTGATTCGCTCGTACGCCGCGCGGTTGACGGCGCGACGGCGTGGCTCGGTAGCCGGCCGCGCCACCGGGCATGTGAACTCTGCACGACCACGGCGCCGTGCCGGGGCAGATCTTGCCGTTCTCGCCGTACGGGTGATTCCCTAGGGTGCTCGGCATCGGAGGTGGCTCATGAAGGTCTCAGGCAGCGCGCTGGTCGCGGCGGAGCGCAAGCGGGTCTGGGACGCCCTCCAGGACCCTGCCGTCCTGGTCCGGACGATCCCCGGCTGCGAGCGCCTGGAGACGATCGGCGAGAACGTGTACGCGATGACGGTGACCGCGGGGGTCGCCTCGATCAAGGGCGTCTACCAGGGCGAGGTGGCGCTGCGCGAGCAGGAGGAGCCGGACCGGTTCACGCTCGGCGCGCGCGGCCAGGGCGCCCCCGGCACGGTGGAGGCGACCGTGGCCGTACGGCTCGGCGACGCCGGAGGCGGCACCCGGATCGACTACGACGCCGAGGCCGTCGTCGGCGGCATGATCGGCGGCGTGGGGCAGCGCATGCTCGCCTCGGTCGCCAAGAAGACCGCGGGGGAGTTCTTCTCCGCCGTCGAGCGGCACCTGCTGTCCGTCCCCGCCGGAACCGTGGAGACCGTCGTCGCCGAGATCGCGCCGGTGGCGGCCGGTGAGCGTGCGGCGGTGGCGGGTGTGACCGGGGAGGCGGCCGTGACCGGGGAGCCGCGGGTGTTCACGCGGCAGGTCCCGGCCCCGCCCCGCCCCGGCGTGCCGGCCTGGACGATGCTCGCGGCGTTCGGCGCCGGCGCGGGGGTCGCGCTTGGCAGCGCGGTCATCGGCTGGCTCCTCGGCCGACAGGGCCGCCGCAGGTAGGTCACGCCAGGTGGGCCGCCGCGCCGACGGGCGTGTCCCAGTCGATGCGGTAGCGCTGCTCGGGGCCCACGGTCTTGTCCGGATTCATGAATGTCTTCAGCATCAGCGGCATGAGCAGCGGTATCAGCTTCTGGACGACCGGACCCGGCGTCTTGGTACTGTTGATCTTGTAGGTGCGTGCCGCCACCTTCTCCACCCGGGTGCGGCGGAGCCGCTCGTACGTGGCGAACGCCCGCGGCACGTCCTCGATGTCCCGCAGGCAGCGGGCGAGCTCGACGGCGCTCTCGATGGAGAGCGACGCGCCCTGTCCCGAGCTGTTCGACGGCGCGTGGACGGCGTCGCCGACCAGGACCATCCGGTCCCGATACCAGTGCGGGACGCTGGGCATGATGTAGAGGGCCCCCGTCACCTGCATCGACGTCATAGGGGTGTGCCGGAGCAGGTCACCGCCGGGCACGTCCTCGCCGTACGTCTCCAACAGGATGCGCGTCCACTCCTCGCGCGGCACCTCGCGGGCCTGCGTGAGGGACAGGGGCCGGTGGTAGGGCAGGTTGACGCCCCAGGTGCTGCCGCCCGCGGCGTTGCGCCAGTAGAGGTAGTAGCCGCGCCTGCCGAAGGCGAAGACGATCGTCTCCGGGTCTTCGGGCACGTCGTACGACGACACGCCTTCCACGCCGAGCATCCCGGTCCACTTCGGGCCGGGCGCGTCCGGATCGATGAGCCGCCGAACGGTGGAGTGGATGCCGTCGGCGCCGACCAGGACGTCGAACCGGGCCCGGCTGCCGTCGGCGAAGACCGCCGTGGTGCCCTCCACCCCGGTGAGCCGTCTGCCGTACTCGACGTTGACGCCCTGCTTCACGGCCTCGTCGTGCAGCGCCCGGTAGAGGTCGGCGCGCCGGACCGCGTGCAGCGGTCCGACCTGGGACAGGCTGGGCAGCTCCAGGCGCGTGCGATTGGCGAGCGTCATCACCGAGCGCGTGCTGGGCTGCGCGGCCGCCCGCACCGCGCCGGCCACACCGACGATTTCCAGTGCCGCCATGCCGTTGGGTGCGAGGACGAGCGATCCGCCGACGCCCTCGGCGCTGGTCGGGTACGCCTCGTAGATGGTGGCGTCGATGCCCGCCTTGCGCAGCGCCAGCGCGGTGACCGGGCCGGCGATGCCGCCGCCGATGATCGCGACGTTCTTCATTTCTCCTCCTGTCGATTGACGTGCTCGCCGAACCGCCATGGGAGGAGACCCGTTATTCTCGATTCGCTGCATCTTCGGGCCACCACATGCCGGTTCGAAGGTCTTCCTGGTGGCGGTGTTGCAGCACCGCCACCAGGGCTAAATGTCAGTGATGTGGTCTTCCGCGAGTTTCTTCATCTCGGCCGGCAGTTCGCCGGTCTCGTGGAAGGTCCGCCATTCCGGCAGGTCGGGGAACGTGCCCGCCGTCAGCTCGCCCAGCAGGGCGCCGATCCAGTCCTCTTCCGCCTTGAGTATCGCCAGGTCGTACTCCACCTCGATGAGGAACAGACGCGGCACCCGCGCGCTGTCACGTTCGTAGAGCTCCTCCAGCCTGGCGATCCCCTTCCTGATCGCCGCGAGCCGCTCGGTGAGCAGCGCGGCCACGTCGTCCGGGGGGAGCACCGTCATGACCGACAGGCCGGCGCGAAACCAGGGGAACTCCGTGTGGGGAACGCTGAGCAGCTCCCGGGTCCAGTCGACCAACTCCTCCCGGCCCGCCTCGGTGATCTGGTAGACGGTCCGCTCCGGGCGGCGTCCCTGGCGACCGCTCTCCAGCTCCTGGATCAGCCCATGCTTGGCCAGGTTGCCGACGACTGTGTAGAGAGACCCCCACTTGATCCCCATGTCGTGCTCTTTGTTCCAGCCGCGCATCGCCGCCGCCATCTCGTACGGATGCATCGGCCGATGCGCGAGCGTGGAGAGCACCGCCAACGCCAGCAGATTCGCCACCTTGCGCCGCTTCGCCATCCACGATCACCCTCTTCCTCACTCACTCGTCTACGAATATACGGATGCGAGTCGGAACCTGGCAAGACCACGGACGCCGCCGGTGCCGGGGAATCGGCCGTCGGCGCCGCTGGTTGGGATATGTCGTGAAAATCGAGATCTTCTCCGATGTCGTATGTCCCTGGTGCTACATCGGTCACCACCGTCTCCGGGAGGCCGTGCGCCTCTACGAGGGGGACGTCGAGGTCGCCCATCGCCCGTTCCAGCTCGACCCGGACGGGGTCTCCGGCGGTGAGCCGTTGCTGCGCGCGCTGGAGCGCAAGTTCGGCGGCGCCGCCCAGGTGGCGCAGATGACCGGTCACGTCACGGGAGTGGCCGCGCAGGACGGGCTGGAGCTCCGCTTCGACCGGGCGGTCGCCGCCAACACGTTCGAGGCGCATCGGCTGATCGGGCTGGCCGGCCGCGCGGGGCGCGACGGGGACATGGCCGACCGGCTCTTCCGGGCGCACTTCACCGAGGGCCTCGACGTCGGCGACCCCGCCGCGCTGGCCGCCCTGGCCGCCGAGACGGGAGTCGAGGACACGGGTGAGGGAGCGGACGAGGTGCGCGCGGAACTGGCCCGCGCCCGTGCGCTCGGCGTCCGCGCCGTCCCGCTGTTCCTGTTCGAGGAGAAGTACGCCGTCTCGGGCGCGCAGCCCGTCGAGACGCTCGTGGCCGCCCTGCGGGAGGTCGAGGCGCGTACGGCCGAGGAGAGGGCCGTGGGCGTGCCCGCCGCTGAGGACTGCGACGACGGCACCTGCGCGGTGTAGGTGACCAGTCCGGGCAGGGTCTGACGACAGGACGTCGATTCTTCGGCAGAGTGCGCCGGTTCTTCCGATCGGCGGCGATCGGTAAACACGGAGCATGTCCAGCGTCCGCATCGGGGTCGACACAGGCGGCACCTTCACCGACGTCGTGCTTCTCGACGAGGAGTCCGGCCGGATCGTCACGACCAAGACTCCCTCGACTCCTGCCAACCCGGCCGAGGGGTTCATGGCAGGCGTTCACAAGGTGCTCGAGGCCCACGCGGGGTCCCGCGCCCTCGACGCCGTGTCCGCCCTCGTCCACGGCACCACCGTCGCCACCAACCAGTTGCTGGAGGACCGCCCGGACGGCACGTCTCACCTGGGCTTCGTCACCACGGAGGGCTTCGGGTCCGTCCTGGAGATCGCCCGGCAGAGCGTGCCGGACGGGTACGGCAACTCCTACTTCTGGGTCAAGCCGCCGCGGATCGTGCCCGTCCACCGGGTGCGGACCGTCGGCGGACGGCTCGACCACCTCGGCCGTGAGGTCCGGCCGTTCGACGAGGAGCAGGCCGCGGACGTCGCGCGGTGGTTCAGGGAGCGGGGCGTCACCGCGATCGGGGTGTGCTTCCTGCACTCCTACGCCAACCCCGGGCACGAACGGCGGATGCGCGAGGTGCTGGAGCGCGAGCACCCCGAGGCCGTCGTGTCGCTGTCGAGCGACGTGCTGCGCGAGTACCGGGAGTACGAGCGATCGGTGACCACGCTGGTGGACGCGGCGGTCAAACCGATCATGCGGCGGTACATCGAGAACCTGTCGGAGCGGCTCGGACGGCCGTTCTCCGTCATGAAGAGCAACGGCGGCGTGCTGTCGGCGGCCGAGGTGGTGCACCAGCCGATCACGACCGTGCTGTCCGGCCCGGCCGCGGGGGCGCTCGGCGCGGCGCTGATCGCGGGGACCGCCGGGCATCCGAGCGCCATCACCCTCGACGGCGGCGGCACCTCGACCGACGTGGCCGTCGTGGTGAACGGAGAGCCGTCGCTGACGACCGAGGGCGGCATCGGCCGCTACCCGTGCAAGATCCCGATGATCGACATCGTCACGGTCGGGGCGGGCGGCGGATCCATCGCCTGGATCTCCCCCGAGGGGACGCTGAAGGCCGGTCCGAGGTCGGCGGGCGCGGACCCCGGGCCGATCTGCTACGGCAGGGGCGGCACCGAGGTGACGGTGACCGACGCGCACGTCTTCCTCGGGCGGGTGCCCCCGCATCTGCTCGGCGGCGAGATCTCCCTCGACGTCGCCGCCGCGCGGGCGGGCGTCGAGGCGCTGGCGAACCGTCTGGGGCTGAGCCCGGAACGCTGCGCCACCGGGATCCTGGAGATCAGCGCGTTCAACCAGTCGAACGCGATCAGGCAGATCACGGTCCAGCGCGGCCTCGACGTGCGGGACTTCCCGATGGTCGCCTTCGGCGGATCCGGGCCGCTGCTGGCCTGCCGCCTCATCGACATCCTCGGGCTGGCGGCCGTGATCGTCCCGCCGGATCCCGGGAACGTCTCCGCGTTCGGCCTGCTCACGGTCGACGTGAAGAACGACTACGTGCGCACGCACGTCGCCCGCGATCCCTCCCCTGAGACGGTCGGCGAGATCCTCGCCGACCTGGAGGCACAGGCGGCGGACGCGCTCGACCGCGAGGGATTCGCCGAGCACGTGTACGCGCGCAGCGCCGACCTGCGCTACTACGGCCAGGCGTACGAGGTGCGGGTGCCGGCCCCCGACGGCCCGGTGGACGAGGCGTGGCTCGCCGTGATCGCCGAGCGGTTCCACGCCGAGCACGAGAGGCTCTACGGGTACGGCTACCGCGACGACCCCCGCCATGTCGTCGAGTGGGTCAACCTCCGGGTGTCCGGCATCGGCCCGATCACCCGGCCGAAGATCGCGCGCAGGCCCCGCCAGGAGCACGAGCCGAGCCCGGTCGCGACCCGCGACGTGTACTACGAGCAGTGGGGCCGCACCGTCATCTACCGCCGTGCCGACCTCGGCGCGGGAGCCGTGGTGCGCGGCCCGGCAGTGATCGAGGAGTACGGCTCGACCCTGCCGGTGCACCCCGGGTTCACGGTGACCATGGACGACTACGGCAACCTCGTGGTGGTGAGCGATGACCGATAGGAACGTCGACCCCGTGCTCGTGGAGATCGTGGAGGGCACGCTCGCCTCGGTGGAGATGGAGGTGGAGACCGCGATCGCCCGCACCGCCCGGTCGCCGATGATCCGCGACGCCCACGACTTCCGCGCGGGCATCCACGACGCGCGGTTGCGCAAGCTGACCGGGCGCTCCTATTCGGCGCTGGTGCAGCCGATCGTCCGCGACTTCCCGATCGGCGCCATGCGGCCCGGCGACGTCTTCTTCCACAACGACGTCTACCTCTCCGAGGGCGGCATCGGCCACCTGCCCGACCTGTGCGTGACGGTGCCGGTCTTCCACGGGGGCGACGTCGTCGCGTTCGTCCAGGCGTTCGGCCACCACGACGACATCGGCGGCGCGGTGCCGGGATCGATGCCGTCGCACGCGCGCAGCGCGTTCGAGGAGGGCCTGATGGTCCCGCCCATCAAGCTGTGGGACCAGGGAGTGCCCAACCGCGCCGCGCTCACCATCATGACGCGCAACTCCCGGATGCCCGACTCCCTGGCCGGGGACCTCGACGCTGAGTGCTCGGCCTGCCTCATGGGGGCCCGGCGGCTCGGCGAGCTGTTCGACCGGTACGGCCGGGAGGCGGTCGAGGCGTGCTTCGACGCGATCGTCGGCAAGACGACCGAGACGTTCCGCCGCGAACTGCTCGCGAAGATCCCCGAGGGTGTGCACATCTGGGAGGACTACGCCGAACACGACGGCGTGGACGAGCCGCGCCTGCACGCCCAGCGGATCACGCTCACCGTCGACCACGCGGCGGACACCCCGCTGACCATCGACTTCACCGGCACCTCGCCCCAGGCCAAGGGACCGATCAACCACGCCGGCGACTACGCCGACGGCGTCTTCCTGAAGAAGTGGCTGGCGCCGATCCTGCGCAACCTCGCCGACACCCCCGAGCGGATGGCCGAGCTCGACGTCAACGAGGGCGTCGTGCCGCTGATCAAGATGGTCTTCCCGGAGAAGGGCACCCTGCTGACGCCGATCTTCCCCGCGCCCACCAACGCCCGTACGTTCGTGATCCTGCGCCTGCTCGGCGTCCTGGCCGGCGTGCTGGCCAAGGCGACCGGCGGCCGGATGCCGGCCGATCAGGAGACCATCCGCTACACCGGCGTGTACGGCGAGTCGGACGACGGGCCCTACCTCATGCGCGAGGTGCTCGGCGGCGGCTCGGGCGGGCGCTGGTACGCCGACGGGGAGGACACCATCCACGTGGTGCCCGACAGCCGCAACATCCCGGTGGAGTTCGCCGAGGCGCGCTGGCCGTTCCGGGTCGAGCGGCTGGGCCTGGCCGTGGACAGCGGCGGGCCGGGGGAGTTCCGCGGCGGCCTCGGCTACGACAAGCACATCCGCATGCTGCGGGACGCCTCCTTCATGTCGATCGCCGATCGCTCGATCCTGTCGTGCTGGGGCGTCAACGGCGGCCGGGCGGGCCGTCCCTTCCAGGTCACCGTGGACGGCGTGGAGATGGAGGGCCTGGTCGACGACTTTCCCGTACGCGCCGGGCAGGTCATCCGCATCCGCACGACCGGCGGAGGCGGCTGGGGCTCGCCGTACGACCGGCCCGCGGAGAGGGTGGCCGCCGACGTCCGCGACGGGAAGGTGTCGATCGAGGGCGCGCGCGAGGACTACGGCGTCGTGCTGTCCGCCTTACGCGAGGCCGGAGCCGTCGACGAGGTCGTCGTGGACGCGGAGGCGACCGAGCGCCTGCGGGAGCGGCTGCGCGAGACGCGTCCCGCCGCCTTCTTCGACCGCGGCCCCGGTTACCCCAAACTCTCCGGCGGCCTCCCGCACGCGGAGGTCGACACCCTCTAACGCGCGCCGCCGGGGGCGCGCGAGCCGGCCGGACGTGCGCCGGGGGGCGGGCCGGGGAGTGCCTTTCTTTGTCTCAGCCGCTCACGGCGGCGGAACGGGAGACCTTCGCGGGTGTGGTGCGCAGTTCCGCCTCGAGTTCCGCGATCACGTGGTGGACGGCGCTCCTCAGCCGTGCCCGGCGGCGTGTACCTGATCCCACGTGTCGCCCCCAGGTCACGTACCGGCACCGCACGTCCTCCTCGGTTTTCACCGTACCGCCCTGCCTGCTCCCGGCACCGGTGATTGGCGGCGGTGTCCGTGGGTAGCCGTCCAGTGACGGCATAAATGGGATGGTGAGTCATAAATGGCATCTATCGTGCAGCGCATCCGGGACTACCTGCAGAGCCCCAAGGGCCGAGAGAACGTGGAGAAGGTCAAGACCAAGGCGCGTGATCCGCACAACCAGCAGCGGCTGCGGCGGCTGATGGACCAGTGGCGCGGCCATCGCACGCATCGCTGACACAGCCCCGGGCAGGGGCGGCGGCCCGGGAACCCCGGGCCGTACGGGCGGTAGACCGCCGGGGGCGCGGACCGGGGCTGTCGTGACGGCGGGGTGACCTGGCAGGCTTGCCGGTGGAGACCGACGGACGTTCTCCTCACCGACCTCCGTGGAGGCTGGCCGTGCAGGGACCTCTCAGCGGCATCGTCGTCCTCGATCTGTCCCGGGCCCTCGCCGGGCCGCACTGCGCGCAGATGCTCGGCGACCTGGGCGCCCACGTGATCAAGGTGGAGCACCCGGCGGGGGACGAGTCGCGCGGATGGGGCCCGCCCTTCGTCGGCCCGGATCATGACATTTCCACGTACTTCCTCGCGGCCAACCGCAACAAGCGGTCGATCGCGGTGGACATGAAGTCCGAAGAGGGCCGCGACCTGATCGAGCGGCTCGTACGGCAGAGCGACGTGCTGGTGGAGAACTTCCGCACCGGCGTGCTCGACCGCCTCGGGTTCTCCACCGAGCGCCTGCAGGCGCTCAATCCCCGGCTGGTGATCCTGTCCATCACCGGGTTCGGCCACGACGGTCCCGAGGGCGGCCGGCCGGGCTACGACCAGATCGCCCAGGGGGAGGCCGGGCTGATGTCGCTGACCGGGCCGTCGCCCGACGAGCCGTACCGTGTCGGAGCCTCGATCGCCGACCTGCTCGCGGGCATCCACGGCGCCTACGGCGTGGTCGCGGCGCTGTACGAGCGCGAGCGCACCGGCCGCGGGACGGTCGTCAGGACGTCGCTGCTGGCGTCGGTCGTGGGTGTGCACTCCTACCACGGCACCGCCTGGACCGTCGGCGGCGCGGTGCCGAAGGCGGGCGGCAACCACCACGCCTCCATCGCCCCGTACGGCGCCTTCCGCTGCGCCGACGGCATGATCCAGATCGCGGTGGCCAGCGACGGGCAGTGGCGCAAGGTCGCCCCGCTACTGGACATCGATCCAGAAATATCGAAATATGCGACAAACAGGGAGAGGTTCGCTCACCGGGAAGAGCTGATCGCCGAGATGGAGAAGGCGCTGGCGGTGCACGACCGCGAGCACTGGCTCGCGGCGCTGCGGGAGATCGGCGTGCCCGCGGGCGCGATCCGGTCGATCGACGAGGTCTACGCCTGGGACCAGGTGCGGTCGCAGGGCCTGATCGTCACCGTCGACCATCCGGTCCTGGGCGAGATCGAGCTGCCCGGCCCACCGCTGCGGTTCGACGGCCGAGCCTCGGACGACGGGCACGTCGCGCCTCCCGGCCTGGGCCAGGACGAGGACGCCGTGCTCGACTGGCTGGCCGAGCGGGAGCGGCGCTCGCCATGAACGAAGGCGGCACGGGCCGGCCGGACGCGCGGGAGCTGATCGCGCGGGTACTCGATCCGCACTCGTGGAAGTCGTGGGACGAGCCTCCGCGGGACCGGGCCGCCCCCGGGTCGGACTACGCCGCCGAACTCGCCCGCGTCCGGGCCAGGACGGGATACGACGAGTCGGTCGTGACCGGTGAGGGCACGCTCGACGGACGCCGGGTGGCCGTCGCCGCCTGCGAGTTCTCCTTTCTGGCTGGCTCGATCGGGGTGGCGGCCGCCGAGCGGCTCGTCCGGGCCGTCGAACGGGCCACCGCCGAGCGCCTGCCGCTGCTCGCCGCCCCCGCCAGCGGGGGCACCCGCATGCAGGAGGGCGCGCTGGCCTTCACCCAGATAATCAAGATCACCGCGGCGGTCGCCGCCCACCGCGCCGCCGGCTTGCCGTACGTCGTCTATCTGCGCCATCCCACGACGGGCGGGGTGCTCGCGTCGTGGGGCTCGCTCGGGCATGTGACGGCCGCCGAGCCGGGCGCGCTCATCGGCTTCCTCGGGCCTCGGGTGTTCGAGTCGCTGCACGGCTACCCGTTCCCCCAGGGAGTCCAGGTCGCGGAGAACCTGCACGCCCTCGGGCTGGTCGACGCCGTGGTCTCGGCCGGGGACGCGCGGGAGGTCGCCGTCCGGGCGCTGACCGTGCTCTGCGCCCCGCGCGCGGGGCTGGATCCCGGCCCGGAACCCGAGGAGGCGGACGAACCGGTACCGGCGTGGGAGGCCGTCACCCGCTCGCGCCGCGACGACCGCCCCGGCGTGCGCGAGCTGCTCAGATACGGCGCGCGGGACGTGACCCCGCTGCGCGGCACCGGCACGGGGGAGCGCGACCCCGGCCTCCTGCTGGCGCTGGCCAGATTCGGCGCCGCGCCCGCCGTCGTCCTCGGTCAGGACCGGCGGCGGCAGCGGGCGGGCAGCCCGCTCGGCCCTGCAGGGCTGCGGGTGGCCAGGCGCGGCATGCGCCTGGCGGGCGAACTGCGCCTGCCGCTGGTCACGGTCGTCGACACCAGTGGGGGGGAGCTGTCGAAGGCGGCCGAGGAGGGCGGCCTGGCCGCCGAGATCGCCCGCTGCCTGGCCGACCTCGTCATGCTCGACGCGCCGACCGTGTGCCTGCTGCTGGGGGAGGGCGCCGGCGGCACCGCGCTGGCCCTGCTCCCGGCCGACCGGGTCGTCTGCGCGCAGCACGCCTGGCTGTCGCCGCTCCCGCCGGAGGGCGCGTCGGCGTTGCTGTACCGGACCGTCGACTTCGCCCCGGAGATCGCCGCCGCACAGGGCGTACGCGCCGCCGACCTGCGCCGGGACGGCATCGTGGACAGAATCGTGCCGGAACGGCCGGACGCGGCGTACGAGCCGGAGGAGTTCTGCCGCAGGGTCGGCCGCACGCTCGGACACGAGATCGCGGGGCTGCTGGACCGCCCGGAGGGGGAGCGGACGGCGGCCCGCTTCGCCCGCTACCGGTCGCTCGGCTCCTGAACCGGCCGCCTCATCACACCCGCCCACGTGCCCCGGCGTCGGTCGCCGGGCTCCCGAGAACCCGCCTCGGCCCGGGTCCCTCAGGGGCCCTCGTGACCGTCCGCCCGGTCAGCGGTGAGCGGCACAGAAACGCGCTCCACCCGGATCGCGTGGACCTCGTCGCGGGGCACGACCACCTCGTACGCGCCGTGGTCCACCAGCCAGTAGCCGAGCGCCTCGGCCTTCAGGCCGTTGTGGCCGGTGTAGGCGATGTGCAGGCCGCCCTCCCCGCCGTCGCCGCCGTCGTCCTCGTCCAGCACGAGGCACGGCTCGCCGCCGAACGCCCCGACCGTGCGCAGCAGGGTCAGCCGCTCCAGCGCGGCCCGGCCCACCCGCAGCCGCCAGTAGCCGCCCGCGGCGGTGAACCCCTCCTGCGGCGTCTCGCTGAACAGCACCACGTCGTCGCCGCCCGGCCCGACCGCGGCGGCGTAGTCCCGGTCGCGGTAGCGGGCGACGAATCCCAGGCCGACCGGCTCGATCTCGCTCATCGCGCGGGCCGCCAGGTCAGGCCGTCGTACCCGGCGAAGGGACGCTCTCCGGCCGGGGCGAGGTGGACGATCTCCGCACCCGCGGGGATCGGCATGGGCATCGTGTGGAACTGCGGCACCACCTGCTCGCGCGAGGCGGTGAACCCGTTCCCAGTGAAGGGGGGTGCATCGCTCCAATCACCGCCCATGTGCGGGCCGTACGGGACGACGTAGGTGTCGATGTCCCGCGCGTCCCAGCGCATGATGTACAGCTCGGGCACGTCCGGCGTCAGCTCCGATCCGTCGAAGCACAGGTCGAGGGCCTCGACAAGCGCGGCTGGGGTGGTGAGGCGGTCGCAGTCCTGCACGCGGTACACGTAGCCGGAGATGATCGTGCGACGGCCCGACAGGTACGGCACGAGCAGCCGCGGCGGAACCACCTTCTGCATCCGCGTCCTGCGTCCCGGCTCGCTCATGGGGCCAAGTTTACGATCTGTGGACTCCGAGCCGGCGGTGTTCGAGCGAGGGGAGGGTGGCGCGCGCGGTCTCGGTCCACGCCGTGTCGATCTCCGCGATCAGCACGCCGGGGCCCGTGCCCAGGTCATGCCGGGCGACACCCATCGGATCGACGAGCATGCTGCGGCCCACACCGAACCCGTCCGGTATGGCGGGATTAGGCGCTTGACCGACCGCGATGGTCCAGGTGGTGTTCTCGATCGCCCTGGCCCTGACGAGGGTCGTCCAGTGCTCCTCCTTCAGGGGCCCCGAGCCCCAGGCGGCGATCACCGCGAACGTGTCCGCGCCCTGGTCGACCAGCGCGCGGGCCAGCTCGGGGAAGCGGACGTCGTAGCAGGTGATCAGGCCGATCCTGAGCCCGGCCAGCTCGACGACCGCCGGCGCGTCCCCCGGCGCGACCAGCTTCGACTCCTTCGCGCCGAAGGAGTCGAACAGGTGGATCTTCCGGTAGGCCGCGGCGAGCGAGCCGTCCTCCCGCAGGGCGACGGCCGTGTTCCAGACCCTGCCGTCCGCGGCGGGCTCGAAGACGCCGGCGATGACGGCCGTGCCGTGCTCGCGCGCGGCCTCGGCCAGGCCGGTGACGAACGGGCCGTCCAGCGGCTGGGCCGTCTCGACGACCCCCGGGCCGAACCGGGTGAGCGTCGCCTCGGGGAAGACGGCGAGGTCCGCCTCCGGCGCCCGCGCGAGGGCTTCACGCACGGTCGAGAGGTTGGTCTCCGGGTCGTGGTCGACGGGGATCTGGCACAGCGCTACGCGGGTCACGGATCACAGTCTGCCCGGTCGCCGCCACGCTCCACCAGGTGCCCCGGGAGGTGCCCCACCATGTGAGGGCGCGCCACACCCACTCCAGCGGGCCGTGCCGGTGGCGGGCGAGCCACCATCTGCAGAAGACCGCCTGCGCGGCGACGGTGACGACGGCGAGCACCACGACGGCGGCCCCCGTGTCGTCGGCCTTCAGGAGCGGCATCACCACCACGATCACGGTCGTGCCCGTCACGTAGTTGGTCAGCGTCATCCGGCCCAGCGCCTCGAACATCGCCGTATGGCGGGCGACCAGCAGGAACGCCGTCGCGTACGCCACCGCGCCGCACAGCGCCGCCGCCTGGTAGACCCCGCCGCCGGGCGGCGCGTGGTTCCACCACCAGGTCAGCCCGGCCGCGAGCAGGGCCGCCGCCCCGCACACCACGCCGAGCAACGGCCCGCCGCCCAGGCCGTCAGCCCCGCCGAGGCGCCCGGCCCCCCGCTTCCCTTCCGCATCCGGGGCGGCGGCAAGGCCGAGCAGGAACAGCGCGGTGATCAGCACGTACGGATGGGGGTCGAACACGGCGGCGACCAGGACGCCGCAGCCCACCAGCAGCACGGCAGCCCGGGGCAGGAGGCTCGCCGGAAGCAGGACGACCACCCCCAGCAGCGCGTACGGCAGCAGCACCTCGCCGGGATCGATCAGGATGTGCGCCGCGCCCAGCGCCGCGAGCACGGCCAGCCGCCGCAGCATGACGAGCCGCGGACGCCGCGTGCGCAGCCGCGCGGAGCGCAGGAACAGCGCGAAGGACAACCCGAACAGGAACGCGAACATCGGGTAGAAGCGGCTCTGGAACAGGTTCTCCATCACCCAGTCCAGCGAGGTCGGCCCCTGCCGCACCCTCTGCTGCCAGGCGTTGACCAGCATGATCCCGCACACGGCGAACCCGCGCAGCGCGTCGACCCGCCGGATCCTGCCTGTCGCCACGCTTACCCGTCCCTTCGTGAACCGGGCGGCCAGAGCACCAGCACCCGCATCTCCCGCCTGCGGGCGTGCGAGACGACGTCGGCCGTGCCGCCGAACCCGCGGGCCGGCAGCCCGTCCCAGACGGCGAACAGCTCGTCCGCCCGCTCCAGCATGAAGACCGAGGCGGCCATGAACGCCACCGGCTCCGGCCGTTCGAACGGCATCCTGTGCACGTGCCGCGCGAGCGACACCAGGTCGTCGTATCCGGCTCGCGCCGCCCGCGTCAGGCTCTCCCGATACCCGGCGGCGGGCACGACCACATCCAGGTCGCCGCCGGCGCGCAGCACCTCCCGGGCGAAAAGCTGGTCGGCCCCCTCGGCCAGACAGGACAGCCCCACCAGCGGCCGGTCCCGCCCGGCGAGCACGGCACGCAGGGCACGCCGGACCCGGTCGGACGTGTCGCGGGGCAGGCCCCGGTGGCCGGTGAACGCGATCGTGGTCATCCCCCTCACTCGTTCAGCCGACCCGTACGATCTGGAAACCGGCGGTGGCCAGGATACGCGGCAGGTTCCGTACGGTGTCGCGGTCCTTCTCCTTCGCCGCGTCCGAGATGTTGTCCCAGCTGTCCAGGTCGGGGTGTCTCCTGTTCTCGTCGTCGCGGACCGGGCCGCGGGTCCATCCGTCGGCGACCAGGTCCCGCAGCCACCGTTCGTGCTCCATCATCGCAAGCTGCTCGATCTCGTAGTCCTTGAAGGCGAAATGCAGCTCGGGCTCCACGCGGGGAGCGAGGGCGCTGCCGATGCTCGTCAGCTTGCGGCCGATGTCCTCGGCCTGCCGCCGGTTCGCCGCCCGGAGGTGCGACGGCAGGCTCTCCCAGGGCACCAGCGACGGATTGGTCGCCCGGACGTGGCGGCGTGCCGTGTTCTCCGCGACGTAGCTGTCGTGGATCGCCCGGGCGAGCGTCTCCACCAGGTCCTCCCCGATGAGCTGGGGATCGCCGGCCTCCTCGTTGACCGCGAAGACCCGCAGGGCGCCGGACAGCCCCTCCAGCAGGTGGACGTCCTCGAAGGCCCGGCTGAAGGTGCCGGCCTCCTCGACCCGCACCACGAGCGACCCCGGCCCGCAGCTCCACAGGCGCAGCGAGGTGAGCGCGGTCTTGAGCGCGAGGTCCTGGTCGCCGTGGCACACGAACACTCGCTGCGGCGGCTCGGAGGGCAGCAGCTCTCCCAGCGCCAGGTCGCCGGGCGGCGCGTCGTGCGTGGTCAGCGCGCACACCTCGGTCACGAACTCGAATCTGCGGCACACGGCCTCGACGGTCCGCGTGGCCTCTGCGTCGATGATCGTCACGGGCAGCGGGTACGGCGCGGGGACCAGCCGCCGCCTGCGCGCCATCTCGACCAGCAGGCTGCGGCCGAAGGCGTCGAGCCCGATGACGACGACCGGCTGCTCGTTCACGATCGGGTGGCGGTCCAGGAGCACCCGGGCGGCGAGCTCGTCCAGGTTGAAGAAGTCGAGGCGGAGCCGGGGCCTGCCGGAAAGGCTCAGCCGGCGTGCCCGCAGGGCGGCGCACAGGTCGGGATCGGTGATCAGGGCGTACGCCGACAGCGGCCGCCTGCCGCCGGCTCTGGCCACGCCGTGCGCCGCCAGGGCGATCGCCGTGTTGGCCGAGCTGTCCGGCTCGCAGGCGTACAGGACGGAGGCCCGCTGGATCCCGGCGCCCCGGAGGGTGGCGGGGCTGCGCGCGTCGCCCCTGACGTAGAGCACCTTGCGGTCACCCGTGGTGGCCACCGGAGCCGAGCCGATCACCACGATCCGCGTGCTCGTCGCGCGCAGCCGTTCCACCAGGGCCAGGGCCGCCGACCCCGTGCCGCACACGACCACGTGCTCCTTCGACCTGCGCGCCCGGAACCGCCGCAGCTCGGCGGCGAACAGCAGGCGGGCTCCGTCGACCAGGGTGTAGATCGTCACGCCGGGCGCGGCGAAACGGGCGAACTCCAGCAGGGCCGGCAGCGGTTTCGGCTCGTCGAGCGGCGCGGAGTCGAACACGAACAGTTGCAGGTCCCAGTAGAGGAGGTCGAGGGGAGCCGATGGCAGATTCAGCGTTTTCGCATACGTGTGGAGGCCTATATATCCGGTCACCAATGCGACCACCGCCAGGCCCGCGAATACCGCACGCACCACATAGCTCGCGGGAAAGGCCATAAATCCTCTTCCTTCGCCGGGTGGCACATGCCTTTATCGAAAATAACCCGTCAAAAGGGAGCGCTCCAGGGTCCGCTTGTTGAAAGGTGTTGCCGTTCCGAGGCCGCCGGGCTCTTTCGCGTCACACCGGTTCGATGGATGCTGGGCCTGAGATCCATCGGCGATCGACACGGAGGGCCCGGCGTTGACGGACGGGGTGTGGTCGGCGGATCGCGAGCGGCGCCTCGCGGTCGCGCAGCGGGGAAAGATCCACGGAGGCAGACCGGTGTTCCTGCTCCACGGGACGCCCGGCAGCCGGATCGGCCCCCTTCCACGTGAAGGTCTGCTCTATCGGCTCGGTGTGCGGCTGATCACCTACGACCGCCCGGGGTACGGCGGCTCCGACCGGCACGAGGGCCGCAGTGTGGGGGACGTCGCCGCGGATGTGGCCGCCATCGCGGACCACCTCGGCCTGGACCGCTTCGCGGTGGTGGGCCGCTCCGGCGGCGGGCCGCACGCGCTCGCCTGCGCCGCCCTGATCCCCCACCGGGTGACCCGGGCCGCCGTGCTCGTCGGTCTCGCCCCCCGGGAGGCGGAGGGCCTCGACTGGTTCGACGGCATGACCGAGGGAAACGTCGTGGAGTACATGACCGCCATTCAGGGGCGGGCGCGGCTCGCGGCGCGGCTCGGCCCGACCGCCGCCGAGATCCGCGAGGACCCCGTACGGCTCGTGAACGACCTCTACGACGAACTGCCGGAGCCGGACAGGATCGTGATCGCGGACGCCGGCATCCGGACGATGCTGGTGCAGAACTACGCGGAGGCCGTGCGGACCTCCGCGTACGGCTGGATCGACGACGCCATGGCCTTCTGCTCACCGTGGGGGTTCGACCCCGCCGACATCAGGGTGCCCACTCTCCTGTGGCACGGCGAGGACGACGTGTTCTCCCCGGTCAGCCACTCCCGCTGGCTGGGCAGGCGGATACCCACCGCCACGGTGCGGATCCAGCGGGGCGCGGCGCACTTCCACGCCCTGCACGTGCTGCCCGACCTGCTGGGCTGGCTCGCCAGGGATGGCCGGGCGGCCTGACCGCGGGCGTGGGCCCGGTCACCAGGGGAGGGGCTCCAGTTCGCGGTCGACGCGGCGCCAGTCGAGGACGGCCGCGACGACCGGGTGCGCCTCCCCGAGAATCCGGCGGAGCTGGACGAGCAGGGGCTCGCGCAGCACCCGCGCCTCGTCGGTCCGTCTGACGTCGCGCAGGGTGACGGCCAGGTCGGCCTCGCAGATCAGCGTGGTGGGGTGGTAGGGCCCGAGGACCGCGCGCAGCCGGTCGAGGGTGTCCCGCTGCAGCTTCTCGGCCTCGGCGTGGTCCTGCAGGTCTCCCAGCACATTGGCCACGTTGACGGCACAGGCGAGCGAGAAGGGGTGATCGGGCCCGACCTTGCGCCGCAGCGTCGTGAGGGTCCGGGTGCCCAGCGACCGGCTCTCGTCGGTCTCCCCGAGGTGGCGCAGGTAGACCGTGAGGTTGTTGGCCGCGATCAGGGTGTACGGGTTGTCCGCGCCCAGCTTGCTTTCGTAGTTGGCCCTGACTTCGGAGGCGAGTTCGAACGCCCGTCGTCTGTCGCCCGCCGTGGCGAGGTCGCAGGCGAGACTCAGCTTGCACGCGACGGTGTCGGGCGCGTCGGGACCGAAGCGCTGGAGACAACGCTCGTAAGTCGTCTCCGTGAGCCGCCGCGCCTCCGCGATCGCGCCGGTCTCCCGCAGGGACACGGCGAGGCTGCGCGCCGTGTTCAACGTGTCGGGAAGCTCGGGGCCGGACACCTCGGCGTAGCTGTTCAGCGTTTCGCGCAGCAGGTCGGCCGACTTCGCGTACTCCCCGGCTTCGCGGACGTCCAGCGCGAGGTTCGTCTCGGACAGGAGTGTGAAGGGGTGCGCGGGACCGAGCACCTCACGGCGCTTGTCCGCGGTCTCCTGGTCGAGCCGGCGTGCCGCGCCGATGTCGCCGACATGCCGCAGGGCGACGGCCAGGTTGTTGGCCGCCGCGAGGACGCGCGGGTGGTCGTCGAAGAACAGTTCCTTGGTTCGCGCGTAGGTCTCCTGCTCCATCCGCAGCGACTCGGACAGCTCACCGAGGGCCCGCAGGTCCGCCGCGAGGCTTCCCGCGGTCTGCAGCGTGTGGGGATGCGGGTCGGGCAGAACACGGCGCTGGTCGTCGAGGATCGCCCGGTTGAGTTCGCACGCCTCGCGGTACCTGCCCTGGGAACGCAGCACGTTTCCCATGTGGAACCGCAGGTAGAGCGTCTGCCGGTCGTAGTCGCCGAGCTTCCTGACCCACAGTTCCTCCAGGCGGCGCCCGAGGTTCAGTGCCGGGTCGAACTCGCCCCGCCGATACAGGTACCGCACGCGGTCGATCAGCAGTTGCCGGGTCTGCTCCTCGTCACAGTCCTCCGCGTTGGACGGGGCGAGGTGCGGCCAGATCTCGTCGTACCGCGGCCAGTTGCCGGGGTCGTCGGTGTCGCCCTCACGTGGGCGGGCGCCCAGGAGGATGCGGTGCACCTCGTGGACGGTGCGCTCGCGCTCGTCGTCGTCCATCTGGTCGCGCAGCACGGCCTGCACCAGTCTGTGCACCTGTACGGAGTTGTTGCGCTGGTCGACCTTGGCGAGGGCGAACCTGTTCAGCTCGCGCACCAGCCGCCCGATCATGATCTTTTCGCGCAGCGAGTCGTCGTACGGGACCAGGCAGCGCACGGTCTCGTCGCCGTACAGCATGGACAGCGACACCGGTTCCGCGGCGAAGAAGGCCAGCAACTGCAGCAGCCGGACCGCCGCGGGTGACTTCTCCTGCAGACGCTGGAACGACACGTTCCAGGTGGCGGCGACAGGGGTCGGATAGGTCGGGGAGTCCCCGAGCGCGAGCGTCCTCACGGGCTGCTTGGAGAGCTTGTCGACGTACTCGTCCACGCTCATGCCGGTCTCCTGCAGCCACGCCCCGGCCTGCTCGATGGCGAGCGGCAGGTCGCCGAGCGCGGCCGCCACCCGGTCGGCGTCGTCGTCCCTGAGATCGACCACGCGGCGCCGCAGGTGCTCCAGGCTCTCCTCGCGGGTGAAGACGTCGATCTCCAGCGGCTTGGCGACCTGCGACCAGGTCTGGCTCCGCGACGTGATCAGCACGTGCCCGGAGCCTCCCGGCAGGTACGTCTGCACGTCCTCCGCGCTGTTGGCGTTGTCGAAGATGAGCAGCCAGCGGGCGTACGGCTCGCCTCGCCGCAACGCGTCCTTGGCCGCCAGCGCCGCCTCCGCCAGGTTGTCGCCGATCCTGATGCCCAGCCGCTCGGCCAGGTCGGCCATCGCTCCGTTCAGCAGTTCCGGCTGCTCGGCCGACACCCACCACACGACGTCGTAGTCGCTCATGAACCGGTGGGCGTACTCGATGGCCAGCTGGGTCTTGCCCACGCCGCCGAGTCCGAACAGGGCCTGGGTGCGGCCCTCCTGCACCTGGGTCACCACGGCCTGGCTGCCGCCGACGAGCTGATCCCGCAGACGCTCCAGCACCTCACCGCGGCCGGTGAAGGCGGCGTTCCTGGTCGGCAGGTTCAGGATGGCGGGCTGGATGCCGGGATACCGCGGCGTCCCTCCCTGGCCGGCGGCCTCGGCCCCCGCCGGGCGGTCGAGGGCGCGCAGCAGTGCGGCGGCCGCGTGCTGCTCGTCCAGCCGGAACAGGTCCAGCGCGGGCGGGTCGGCGTACGACTGTGGGATCCGGACGTCCGACACTCGGACAGGAAGGAGGTTGAGGGACAGCGCGGCAGGCCCCTCGGCGGCGTGCCAGGTCTCCCGGGCCTGCCGTGAGCGCAGGTAGGCGGGGGACAGCAGCGCGACCGTGCGGCCCGCCGCCTCCGGCGGCCGCGCCTGCCCGCTCTCGTCCTCCTCGCGTTCGACCCCCTGAGTGCGCACCCGCATGCCGGTCTGGGTCAGCACGGCGGCGATCCACTCCGCCCACAACCGGTCCTCGGGCACGTAGCTCAGGGTGACGTCGTTCGACAGCGACGGGCGGCGCCGGACGAACAGCTCCCGGTAGCTCAGCCGCAGGTCCTCGTCCAGCGGAGGAAGGGACCCGACCCGGCCTGCGGTGATGACGCCTGCGAGCCGCTCGTAGGCGGCCAGCAGCGAGCCGGGGGAGCCGGGCGCGTCACCGAAGGTCGCCAGGGTCTCCTCGTACGCGTAGAACGGCTTGTAGGGGATCTCGACGGCCCCCCAGTAACTGCCGGCCTGATCCTGGCCGACGCCGCTGGGGAACCCCTCGAACTGGCTGCGGGCGAAGGCCCGGCCGGCGTCGAGCTTCTCCTTCTCCGCGTCGTCCACGCGCATGGGGATCGGGAGGATCCTGATGCGGCGGTCGGGGAACCGCTCGGCGATCTCCGCCGCGACCCGCGCGGCTCCCTCGATGCTCTGGTCGCTGAGCGTGAAGCAGGTCACCACGGTGTCGGGGAAGTGAACCGTGCAGATGTCGGCGATGTCGCTCAGGCCGGTGCGGCTGTCGATGAGCACGTAGTCGTAGCCGCGCCGCATGTCCACCCGCAGGGCGTCGAGGAACTGTCCTCCGCCCAGCCGCTCGTAGAAGTTGTCCCAGTCGAAGGTGGACACCAGCGAGGAGTAGTCGCGGTTCTGCCGCCCGGCGGGCAGGAAGTCGAGGGAGCCGCCGTCGGGGAAGTGGGGCCACTCGACCGACACGACGTGCCGTCCCACGCTCGCGTACGGGGTGTGCCAGTCGGCGGGACGCGGGTCGGGACGGGTCGCGGCCCAGGCGAAGTCCTTGATCAGGTCGATCACGCCGGCCGTGCCGCCGATCATCTCCCCGTCGAGGAAGGGCCGGAAGAACTTGTGCAGGCCGGGAGACTCCAGGTCCCAGTCCACGACCAGCACGCGGTGACCGTTGGAGGCGAGGATCCAGGCCGTGTTGGCCAGCGCCATCGTCCTCCCCGTCCCTCCCTTGTAGGAGTAGAAGGTGACGATGTGGCCGTCCCGGAACTCGGTCATTGCCTCCCCTTACGTCCTGCGGGGTCATCGGGCGCATGGGCCTCGGGCGCGGGATCGTCCGGCGTGAGCGGCCACAGTCGCGGGCGGCCACTGCCGGGCACCTGCGGCGGGAACGCCCGTCCGTGCCGCAGATAGGAGTTGCCCGCGGCCTCCACCGCCGGCCGTAGCGCGGTCTCGAAGCCGGCCACGGTGGAGGTGTCGCTCACCGCCCGGCGCGCGGCAGGCCGGCCCTGCGCCAGCTTCGCGGGCAACAGGGCGCGCAGGGCGGCGCGCAACTCGGCCGCGTTCTGGCTGGTCTGGGAGTCGGTGCGACTCCACGGCACGACCACGCCCACCCACGGTTTGCCGGCCTGGTCGAACGCCTCGAGTAACGGGCGGAACTGCGGGTCGAGGGCCGTCCACACGTCCAGCAGCACGATCCCGGGGCACGTCGGCGCCCCTGCGCCCAGCAGTTCGTCGTGATGGTGGAGGAAGGTTCCGACGTCGGGTTCGAAGCCCAGACGCCGCACGATGCCGGCGGCGACCTCGGCCACCGAGCGGAGGTCCTCGGGGTGGTAGGGATTCCAGTCGCACGGAGAGGACCCGTAGAACCGCGCATCCCGCGGTGCCGTGCGCGTGGCCGTCGTGTGCGCGAGGACGGCTATCAGGAAACGGCGTTCCTCGTCGCGGTTGAAGGCGCTCTTTATGCTGCCGTAGTCGGGCGGAGTGATCGGGGGGAGTCGCACTCCCTCGGCCACCTCGATGATCCGCTGAGCCAGCGCGTCCACGGCGGACTTGTAATGGTCGCGGTGTCTCCTGATCTTCATCAAGCCGTAGAGGCCTCGTTCGAGATAGTGCGCCCCGAGGTCCGGATGGGTGAATTGAATGGATTTGACCATATCTGGCAGTTCGAAGTCCGGAACCGGAACCCAGAACGCGGGGACGATCACTTCGGGAATGTCCCGCCGTCCGTCAAGATGCAGTCGCCTGCGCAGGTCGAAGGCGGCCCATTCCTTGCCGCACTGCTCGCTTCGGAAGTAGCGCCGCGAGTAGAGGGGGACGAAGACCCGGCAGGTCGCCAGCTCTCTGGCCAGGCGCTTGTCCCACTCGACGCCCGGGAGGATGTCCATGTCCATGAAACCCGGGGGAACGCCCGCGGGAAGAGATGTGTGCTGCAGGATCTCCCGGCACAGCTCTTTGTAGAGCTTTTCCACGAGAAGGTTGGGGTTCTCGTCCTCGGGATGAGTGCGAGGTGTGCGTGCGTAACTCAGGAAGAAATACGGGAGATGGCCTTCAGCACCCGAGGTACCAGCCACCACACCTCCCGCGCGCCGCCGTTCCCTCACTATAGGCTCTCACCTCAGGTGCGACACTAATTTCGCATTATTCCTCTGCTCGCCTCCGTTTTTCGGACAACCACCGTTCGGCGAAGGTCACGGCCGCCGGGAGTGAGAACAGCCTGCTCTCCGCTTTTCCGACCCGGCCCCGCCTGATCTTTTCGGACCGCTCGAGCGCGGCGCCGCACTTCGCGAAATGGCTGTCGTCGAGCACGACGTCGTTGTAGTGGGTCCAAACGGCCCGCCCGTCGATTCTCACCACGCACCCGTACCGGGCCTGCGGCGGATCGGGCCGGTACCGGTATTCGGCCAGGTGGAAAGCACTGCACTTGTCGTACCCGACGCCGAGCAAGAGCACCATCGCACCCGTCCTCGCCAGCTTGGCCAGCGGCGACTCCTCCCCGAGGTGGCTTTTGAGTTCGTGGTCGGCCATGAGCCATTCCGCGCTCGGGCCGACGGCGGCGAAGGAGGTCTGCGGATGCTCGCTGCGGACCGCGCTCTTCAGCGTCCGCACGTGCTCCGACAGCACTCCGCACTCGATCGCGGAACTCTCCCGGACGTCGAAGGCGGGGATGCCGTCGCGGTACCGCCTCGCCTCCTCCTCGGTCATCCACTGAACGGCCTTCATATAGGAGCGCGATGTGTTCGAGTTGGCGGACGTGAAAGTGGGGACGACGAGCGTGCCCTCGGTGCCGAGGACCTTCATCAGGGCGTCGGCCAGTGTCGCGACCCCTCCGTCGATCCTGCCGATGCTGCGGAGCGAGGCGTGCACCAGCACGGTCTGGCCGGACTGCAGGCCCAGCCGCTGCAGAGCCTCAACGAGCGTGTCCCGTCCGAGGGTGAGATCCGCGCGGCCGGGGATCGCGTTCGGCGCCGCAGGCGATACCGGGGGGGCGAAGACAGGAAGGAGCCGGGCGGCGAACGCGAGGACGGACAGAAGTAGGCCCGGCATCGCCTCACCTCTGCCGGGAACCCGCGGGCAGAGGCAGGCGGGCGGCGGCCTCCGCCAGCCCCGCGGCGAATCGACGTCCCACGGCGGAGCGCGCGCCGCCGGTGATCCGGCTGATCGCCGTCCTCAGCCGTGCGATCTCCTCATCGCCGAGGAGTTCGGCGACGGACAGCAGTCCGTATGCGTCGGACAGCAGGAGCTCCAGGTCCGCGTCGCCGGCGGCGAGGTCGAGCAGGTCGAGCAGCCCACCGAGCTGGGCCCGGTGGAAGTGCTCGACGAACAGCCGGGCGGTCGTCGCCGGATCGGCGCCGAGCGGGAGGGCGACCGCGCCGTAGGCCGTGCGGCTCGACGCCCCGGCCGCGCCGCTCGGCAGGGGTGTCACGACGCGCAGCCCGGCCAGTACGGCGGCGCGCCTGTCGGCGGTCAGCGAAGCCAGCGCCGCGCCGACGACCTCGCCCAGGGCGGCGGCCGCCTCGCCGGTCAGGCGGTCCTCGACGGGCGTGCCGTAGCAGTCGCGATATGGATCGACGTCGTCGAGCAGCAGGCCGGGCCCGGTCGCCTCCAGTGTGCGGACGGGCTCCCAGAGCGGGCTGTCCTGCGACAGCCACGGGCCGTCCGCCCGTACCGCGAACGATCCGTCGTGGGCCTCCACCTCGGCGCGATCCCTGCCGCCGGTCCGCATCCGCCCGAGTCCGGGCAGATGAAGGAAGTTCCCGACCACGGGCACACTGACCTTCACGGCCAGACCGGTCCGTACGGCGGCGACCGCGGCGACGGCCGCGAGATGACCGGCGTCGGCGGCGGTGAGCCGGGCGGGGCCGGCGGTCGCGCAGCGCGTCGCCCAGGCGTGGACGTAGGGGTGGCTCAGCAGGTCGTCCACCGCGGCGCGGTCCGTCCGCTCTGCGTTCAGGAGGATGGACCACGACTCCTGGTCGGCGACGACCGTCGCCGCGCGCCGCGCCGCCAGACGGGCCCTGCTGAGCTGCGGAGCACGCAGCTGGGCGACATCATCCGCCGAGGCGTTTCCCGACGCGAGAGCGTCCAGCGTGGCGATCGGCAGCCGGTGAACGGGGACCGGAGTGCTCTGCCGCTCGTATTCGACCAGGTGGGAGATCAGCCGGAACAGGTCCGCGCAGTAGACCGAGGGATTGTCGAAACCGTTGCCGGTCCGGTAACGGTGCGCGTACAGGCCGCCGCCGCAACTGGCCACGACCGGGCATCGGCGGCACTCCTCGGCCAGCGAGTCCAGACCTCCTTGGCGCGCGGCGAAGCCGGGGTGGAGTGCTGCCTCACTCAGCGAGTGGCGGAAGACGTCCAGTCCCGTCGCGGGCGCGCCGTCGTAGGCGGTCTTCAGGGAGTCGGCCTGCTCGTAGGAGCCGTCGGTCTCGATGACGACGAGGTCGGACGGACGCAGTCCGAGCGACTCGGTCTGGCTGTCCCCGCCCGAGGCGGTCAGAATGATCGAGTCGAACATCCTGACCGGGACGGGTCTGCCGTCCGCGCGCCACCGGTCGTGCACTGCGATGAGCCAGTCGGCGTACGCGGTCTCCTGCCCGCCGGGCCGCAGCGGCGGGTGGTCCCACGTGGCGTGTGGCAACAGGAAGTCGACGCGTGGAGGGCGCAGCGCGACCAGCGCTTCATAGACCGCGATGGGATCATTGCGGACGTCGATCGTGCACAGCAGCCCGGCATAGAGATGCCGGTAGTGGTCCCGCAGCAGGGTGATCGCGCGGACGACCTGCTCGTAGCTGCTGTGGCCGTTGGCGTAGAGCCGATGGCGGTCGTTCGCCAGGCGGTCGCCGTCGATCGAGATGCCGACCTTGATGCCTTCGTCCGCGAACATGTCGCAGTACCCCCGGGACAAGAGCACGCCGTTGGTGTGGATGCGCAGGTCGAGATCGCAGACGCCCTCCACCGCCCCACGGAGCGTCCGCGAGAATCGCCGGAGCCGCTCGATTCCGGCGAGGAGGGGCTCTCCGCCGTGGAAGACGACGTGCGTCGTCGGGATTCGATGCGCGGCGGCATGCTCCGCTATCCGATCCGCCACCTGAACGGCGGTCTCGTCGGACATCACCATCGGCCGTTCCCGCCAACTGGTGTCGGCGTGCTCGTACACATAGCAGTGGTCACAGGCGAGGTCGCACCGGCTTGCAACCTTCAGTACAACCTGCCGGAACGGCGCGATGGGCGGCTGCATTGCGGGAGATTTCTAAATCAGATGGCCGAATTGAAGCGCATGGCGGATGCATCCGGCAGACAGTCCAGCTGCTCCGACAGAGCCATCTCGCTTGTGTCGGGAATCGCTGTCGGAATGCTGTCATTGATGGCGTTGGGCATAGCGGCACCCTATTTCGTGGTCCAAGGAATAGGTTTGCCCGACCCTGCGGAGCATACGGGGACTCCACCGTTTCCGCAGATGGCGCAAGCTATGCCTTCGCGTCGGTCCCCTCTGTACCGCCTAGATCAAAGCTCTATCAGCCTAGCCCATAGTGACTGGTTATGTGAGCGCTTCGCAGGAAAGCTTTGCGCTTTGCTGGCGACTCACACGGGAGGGGGAGGATGGGCCGTCCGAAGGTTGGCGCGCTCGTTATGGTCGACCATGTGATATTCATTTCAGGGCTATCTGGGCGATTTATATCGTTAAGCGTTATATATTAAGTTTATGCCAGTTAGTGAAGAAAGGGTGGATGAGTGCTCGGCGAGCCGGATACAGTGAACGACGTGAGCGAGCCGCTGGTGCGGCGGATGCGGGAGTTCGGCACGACCGTGTTCGCCACGATGACGAAGCTGGCCGTGGAGACGGGCTCGATCAACCTGGGCCAGGGCTTCCCGGACACCGACGGGCCGGAGCGCATGCTGGAGCGCGCGGTCGAGGCCGTGCGGAGCGGTCTCAACCAGTACCCGCCCGGACCGGGCCTTCCAGAGCTGCGGCAGGCGGTCGCCGAGCACCGCAAGCAGTGGTACGGCCTCTCCTACGACCCGGACGGGGAGGTCCTCGTCACCGTCGGCGCCACCGAGGCCATCGCCGCGGCGATCCTCGCGCTCTGCGAACCGGGTGACGAGGTGGTCGTCTTCGAGCCCTACTACGACTCCTACGCCGCGGCCGTCGCGCTCGCGGGAGCCGTGCGCAGGGCGGTCACGCTGCGTGTCGACGGGGGGCGGTTCACCTTCGACCCCGCCGAGCTGGAGGCCGCGATCACGCCCCGCACCCGCGCGATCCTGGTGAACTCGCCGCACAACCCGACCGGGACCGTGTTCACCCGCGAGGAGCTGGAGTGCGTCGCCCGGATCTGTCTGGAGCACGACCTGATCGCGGTGACCGACGAGGTCTACGAGCACCTCGCCTTCGACGGCGTCGAGCACGTTCCGCTCGCCACGCTGCCCGGCATGCGCGAGCGCACGGTCATGATTTCCTCCGCGGGCAAGACCTTCAGCGTCACCGGCTGGAAGACCGGCTGGGTGTGCGCTCCGGAGCCGCTCGCGGGCGCCGTGCAGGCGGTCAAGCAGTTCCTCACCTTCACGGCGAACGCCCCCTGGCAGGCCGCGGTCGCGTACGCCCTGCGGGAGGAGATGGAGTGGGTCGCGGCCCAGCAGGCGGCCCTGCAGTCCAAGCGGGACCGCCTCGTGACGGGTCTGACGGAGGCCGGCTTCGACGTGCTCCGGCCGGCCGGCACCTATTTCGTGCAGACCGACATCCGGCCGCTCGGCTTCGACGACGGTCTGGAGCTGGCCCGGCGGCTGCCCGAGCTGGCTGGGGTGGTGGCCATCCCGACCCAGGTCTTCTACGACCACCCCGCACGGGGCCGTCACTACCTGCGCTTCGCCTTCTGCAAGCGGGACGAGGTCATCGCCGAGGCGGTGACACGCCTCCGCCGCCTGGGCGGCGGTCAGGCGTGATCGCGACCGGCTGCCGGCTCTCGGCCGACGGTATCGGCGTGACACCGCTCCGTAGGATGACGGCATGGCCATGACGCTTCGCCTGACCGATGAGCAGACCGAGGCCCTCCGGCGGCGCGCCGAGAGGGAAGGCCGGAGCATGCGGCAGATCGCCTTGGACGCGATCGACGACTACCTCACCCGCGTGGCCGACGACGAGTACACCGACATTTTGGCCGAGAAGGGGGCCAAGCGTTTCGCGGACCTTCTGCGCAGGCTGGGAGAATGATCCGCTACATCAGCCGTGAGCAGGGGCTGCGCATCGCCCGCCACGCGACGGGAGCGCCGATCGAGGTTCGTGACATCGGGCTCTTCGAGGCGGCGCTGCTTCGTCCGCAGACGTCGTTGCTCGGGCGGGACGCCTACCCGGATCTGCCGACCAAGGCCGCGGCCATCCTGCACTCGATCCTCTCCAACCACCCGTTCGTGGACGGCAACAAGCGAGCGGGCTGGCTCACGACGTACGTCTTCTGTGCGAAGAACGGAGTGGAGATCGAGCCGCAGGACGACGACGCCGCCTACGATTTCGTGATCGCGGTGGCGTCGGGGAAGCTCACCGAGGTCGGCGAGATCGCGGACGTGTTGCGCGGCTTCACCGCCGCATCCTGAGCACACGGATCGTGCCGCCGGCGACGAGCGGGGTCGCCAGCCACAGGAAGGGCACCGCGGTGACCGCCCACGCGCTCGCCACGGCGGTCAGCAGCCAGTAGATCCCGATGGCCCAGTAGACGCAGGCGTTGCCGCGCAGGCGGCGCAGGTCGGCGTCCGGCTGGTACAGGCGCTGCGCCAGCACCAGAGTGAACAGCGCGCCTTGACACAGCAGCAGGACGGCCTCGCTGCCGGCGAACAGGCCGGTCGCCAGGGCCCTGCCCTCCGCCTCGCCCGGCAGGGAGTCGGCGTTGGCCTCGCCGAAGACCGACGTCGTGTACGGCAGCACGGCCACGAAGAACAGCAGCGGGATGTGCAGCAGGAGCATCGACTGGGACGCCCGCTCGATCTGGTCGAACAGCGTGTGATGGGCCCGCCAGGCGAACCAGAGCATGAGAAAGGCGATGGCGAAGGCCATGAAGGAGCCGAAGTGATCGCCGAAGAACGCCCCCAGCCGCCGGAAGTCCTCGCTCTCCGGGCGGGGGAGTTCCAGGGCGAGCAGCGTGATGGCGATCGCGAAGATCGCGTCGGTGAAGACACCGACGCGTTCGTGCGTGAGCCCGGGACGCACCTGAGGCGTGGCCATGCGGATCTCCATAAGAGGGGGGCAGTGGCGAGCATTCTGGCAGAAGTCGCCTCAGATGTGAGCCGGTCGGGCGACGGGACGCTCTTGCCAGGACCCCGGCGGAGACGGTCCTGCCGCTCGGTGCCGAACGCGTGTGCCGAGCTTGGTGAAATCTGCCCATGGATGCGGCAGGGGTGGGCGAGACTCGCCAATGAAGGCCCCGATGGGGCTGGATAGTTTCCGGATGTGGGCGGACGCGTACTGATCGCACTGGGCGGCAACGCCATGACGGCTCCCGACGGGAGCGCGTCTCCGGCCGACCAGCAGCGGGCGATCGGTGAGGCGATGGCCAGCGTGGCGGCGCTGAGCAGGGCCGGGCACGAGGTGGTGCTCACCCACGGCAACGGCCCCCAGGTCGGCAATCTCCTGCTGAAGAACCAGCTCGCCGCCCACGTCGTGCCGCCGGTGCCGCTCGACTGGTGCGTGGCCCAGACGCAGGGCACGATCGGCACGCTCGTTATGAACGCCCTGCAGCGCGAGCTGGGGCACGCCCGGGTGGCGGCGATCGTCACCCGCACGCTCGTGGACCCGGCCGATCCGGCGTTCCAGGACCCCGTCAAGCCGATCGGGCGGTACTTCGGAGAGGACGAGGCACGCCGATTCGAGCAGCACGGCCAGGTTTGGCGGCAATTCGACCGCGGATGGCGGCGGGTGGTCGCCTCGCCGCGGCCTGTGGAGATCCTGGACGCCCCCGCGGCCGTCGCGCTCATCGACGCCGGATTCACCGTCGTCGCGGCGGGGGGCGGGGGAGTGCCGGTCGTGCGCGGGGCGGACGGCACGCCGGCCGGAATCGAGGCCGTGATCGACAAGGATCTCGCCGCCGCGGCGCTGGCGGTCGCCGTCGGCGCCACCGACCTCGTGATCGCGACCGACGTGCCGTACGCCGCCGTCGACTTCGGCACGCCTCGCGCCCGCCCCATCGGGGAGATCGACGTGGCCGCCCTGCGCGGGCTGCAGGCGGCCGGTCACTTCGCCGGAGGCAGCATGGGGCCCAAGGTCGAGGCCGCCCTGTGCTTCGCTGAGGAGACCGGGGGACGGGCCGTGATCACCTCGCTGCACCACATCGGTGCCGCGCTGTCAGGAAATATCGGTACGAGGGTGTACAGAGGGGTGGAGAGATAGTGCCGGATCCGATCGAGGTACGGAAGGTCCCCATCGAGAGCGTCACCGACGCCTCCGGGCTGGCGAGGCTGATCGACGACGGTGTGATCGAGGCCGACCGCGTGCTTGCCGTGATCGGCAAGACCGAGGGCAACGGCGGCGTGAACGACTACACGCGGATCCTGGCCGACCGGGCCTTCCGCGAGGTGCTCATGGCCAAGGGCACGCGCACCGCCGAGGAGGTCGCGCAGGTGCCCCTGGTGTGGTCGGGCGGCACCGACGGCGTGCTCAGCCCGCACGCGACGGTCTTCGCGACCGTCGATCCGGCCACGGCCGTACGGACCGACGAGCCGCGGGTGAGCGTCGGCGTGGCGATGAGCGAGGTGATCCTCCCCGAGGACGTCGGCAGGCCCGCCATGGTCGAGAAGGTGGCCGCCGGGGTGCGCGAGGCAATGAAGATCGCCGGCATCGACGACCCGGCCGACGTGCACTACGTGCAGACCAAGACGCCGCTGCTCACGTTGTCCACGATCACCGACGCCAAGGAGCGCGGCCGGACGGTGGTCACCGAGGACACGCTGAAGTCGATGGACATCTCCAACTCCACCACGGCGCTCGGCATCGCGGTCGCGCTCGGGGAGATCGAGACGCCCTCGGCCGAGCAGATCCACAAGGACCTGTCGCTCTACTCGTCGGTCGCCTCGTGCTCCAGCGGCGTAGAGCTCGACCGGGCGCAGATCGTCGTGGTGGGCAACGTACGCGGGATCGGCGGGCGCTACCGCGCCGGACACTCGGTCATGAAGGACGCCCTGGACACCGGCGGGATCTGGGAGGCCATCCGCGGCGCGGGCGTCGATTTGCCGGAGCGCCCGCACCCGGACGATCTCGGCGACCGGCTGGTGAACCTGTTCATCAAGTGCGAGGCCGACCCGTCGGGCCGGGTGCGCGGGCGGCGCAACATCATGCTCGACGACTCCGACGTCCACTGGCACCGCCAGATCAAGGCGACCGTCGGCGGGGTGGCGGCGAGCGTGACCGGCGACCCGGCCGTGTTCGTCTCCGTGGCGGCGGTGCACCAGGGGCCGTCCGGCGGAGGACCCGTGATCGCCATCGCCGACCTCGCGTGATCTTGTAGTTTGTCGCATCGGTGCCGCCCGGCCTGCGCGTGAAGCCTTGGTGATCACGCAGAAATCCGGGCGTACGCGCCCCCGCCTGCGGCGATGTCCTCCGTGACCTTGCAGTCCGGAGGCGGCCTCCGCTGGCGGTAGGGTCGGGAGACGTGCCATCGATTCCGCAGCCCCTGCGCCCCGACGACGACGGCGGCACTGACACGTCCGTCGCGTCGGCGCTGTCGGCGTTCCAGGCCGGCACGGCGACGGCGGCCGACGTCCTGACGGCGTTCGCCGGGACGAGGCTGCTGGTGCCCGTGGTCGCGCTGCTCACCGAGTCGGAAGTGGGGGAGCACGGCCTGCGCCAGGAGAAGGAGAGCGAGATGGCCCTCCCGAAACTGGTCGGCAAGGACGGTCGTGAGGCCGTGCTCGCCTTCACCGGGACCGAGCCGATGCGCAGGTGGCGGGCGGACGCCCGGCCGGTGCAGGCCACGGCCCCGCAGGTCTGCCAGGCGGCGCGGCACGAGAGCGCCGCCGCCGTGGTGGTGGACGTGGCCGGTCCGGTCCCGTTCGTGATCGAGGGCGGCATGCTGCAGGCCCTCGCCACGGTGGAGGAGGCCAAGAGGGACGCCTCCGCCGTGGACCGCCTCGCCCGCGAGGTGCCGGGCGCCACGGTGGCCCGTCTGGGGACCGCCGATCGCCCCGGGGACACGGAGGACAGGCGCCGGGGCCGCTGGTGGAGCCGCCGCCGCGCCTGAGCGGCCTCGGCCGCCTGGTCGTTCACACGGACGCGGTCGCTGAACAGCAAACGCGGTGGTCGACCGGAACGCGGTGGTCGACCGGAACGCGGTGGTCGACCGGAACGCGGTGGTCGACCGGAACGCGGTGGTCGACCGGAACGCGGTCGTCCACAGGAGCTCGGTCGTCCACAGGGAAGCCGCACCCCGGCTCTCGGCGGCGCGCGGGCGTTAGTGTCGGCCACGTGTCCGTCGTCGTCCTCGCCACCGCCGTCCTCGGCCTGATCGCCGGCGCGTACGCGCGGGCGGCCGCCGCCGGCTTCGACGCGGAGCCGGACGACCGGCGGGAGAGCCGCCGCGAGAGCCGCCGCGGAGAGGCGCGGAGGGCTCTGGCGGCGGCGGCCCGCACCGTGCCGCTGCCCCGCCCGCCGTACGCGGTCGAGGTCGCGACCGCGCTCGCCGCGGCGCTGGTGGCCTGGCGCGTCCACGACGGCTGGGTGCTCGCCGCATGGCTGTACGCCGTGGTCGCGGGGTCCGCGCTCGCGGAGATCGACCGGAGGACCTGGCGGCTGCCCGACGCGATCACCCTGCCGTCGTATCCGATCGTGCTGGCGCTGCTCGCGCCGTCGGGCCGCCTGCTGCCCG
Organism: Microbispora bryophytorum; assembly: GCF_043197435.1. NCBI lineage: Bacteria > Bacillati > Actinomycetota > Actinomycetes > Streptosporangiales > Streptosporangiaceae > Microbispora > Microbispora bryophytorum. The sequence goes on from NZ_JBICTF010000003.1 coordinate 574,425, forward strand.
CGTTGGCGTCGGGCTGCGCGCTCGGCGCCGTCTACGCCGCGCTGTGGTTCGCCCGCCCCGCGGGCCTCGGGCTCGGCGACGTCAAGCTGGCCGGGCTGATCGGCCTGCTCACCGGCGCGCTCGGCGTGCAGGCCACGGTCGTCGCCGGGATGGCGGGCCAGGTCCTCGGCGCGCTGTACGCCGTGGGGCTGCTCCTGGCCCGCAGAGCCACCCGCACGACCGAGTTCCCGTTCGGCCCGTTCATGCTCGCGGGGGCGCTCGTCGCAGTGGCCTTTCCCGGGGCCCTTCCCTGGGACTTTCCGGGTGGGTAGCACGCGCGGTTTCCCGGCCAGGGGGGATCGGCGTACGGTCATGGGGGTGTCAGGGGGACGCCGCAGTCGGGCGCACATGGAAGACTTGTCACCATGCTGCGCTGGTTGACTGCCGGGGAGTCACACGGCCCCGAGCTTCTCGCGATCCTGGAAGGCCTGCCCGCCGGGGTGGAGGTGACCACCGCCGACCTCGCTGAGGCACTGCGCCGCCGCCGTCTCGGATACGGCCGCGGAGCGCGGATGAAGTTCGAGCAGGACGAGGTGACGATCTCCGGCGGCGTACGGCACGGCCGCACGCTCGGCTCGCCCGTCGCGGTCCGCATCGGCAACACCGAGTGGCCGAAGTGGGAGACCGTGATGGCGGCCGACCCGGTGGACCCGGCGACGCTGGAGGGCCAGGCGCGCAACGCGCCGCGGTCGCGGCCCCGCCCCGGCCACGCGGACCTCGCCGGCATGCAGAAGTACGGCTTCGACGACGCGCGGCCGGTCCTCGACCGCGCCAGCGCCCGGGAGACCGCCGCCCGGGTGGCGCTCGGCCAGGTCGCCCGCGCCTTCCTCAAGCAGGCCCTCGGCGTCGACATCGTCAGCCACGTGGTCTCGATCGGCGAGGCCGTCGCGCCCCGCGACGTGCTCCCCGGCCCCGGCGACATGGAGGTGGTGGACGCCGATCCGGTGCGCTGCGTCGACCCGGCCGCCAGCGCGGCGATGGTCGCCGAGATCGACAAGGCGCACAAGGACGGCGACACCCTCGGCGGCGTGGTCGAGGTCGTCGCCTACGGCCTGCCGCCGGGCCTCGGCAGCTACACCCACTGGGACCGCCGTCTCGACTCCCGCCTCGCCGGGGCGCTCATGGGCATCCAGGCGATCAAGGGGGTCGCGGTCGGCGACGGCTTCGAGACCGCCCGCCGCCCCGGCTCGCGGGCCCACGACGAGATCGAGAACACTCCCGAGGGCGTGCGCCGGCTGACCAACAGGGCCGGCGGCGTCGAGGGCGGCATGACCAACGGCGAGCCGCTGCGGGTCAGCGCCGCGATGAAGCCGATCTCCACCGTGCCCCGCGCGCTCGCCACGGTCGACGTGCTGACCGGCGAACCGGCCACGGCGCACCACGAGCGCTCGGACGTCTGCGCGGTCCCGGCCGCCGCGATCGTCGCCGAGGCGATGGTGGCGCTGGTGCTCGCGGACGCCGCCGTCGAGAAGTTCGGCGGCGACTCCGTCGAAGAGGTCGCGCGCAACCTGTCGGGCTACCTGTCGTCCCTGGTCATCAAGTAATAGGGTTTGTGATCATGCAATCGGCGCCCCAAGGCCCCGCCGCGGTCCTCATCGGCCCGCCCGGCTCGGGCAAGTCCACGGTCGGACGGCTCCTCGCGGACCGCCTCGGCCTGCCGTTCCGCGACACCGACGCCGACGTCGAGGCCGTCGCCGGCAAGACCGTCAGCGACGTGTTCGTGGAGGACGGCGAGGAGAGGTTCCGCGAGCTGGAGGCGCAGGCCGTGCGCGACGCGCTGGAGACGCACCCGGGCGTGCTCGCGCTCGGCGGCGGCGCGATCCTGCACGAGCACACCCGGAAGCTGCTGTCCGGCCACCGGGTCGTGTACCTCCAGGTCGGGCTCGACCAGGCGGTCAAGCGGGTCGGCCTCGCCTCGGCCCGCCCGCTGCTGGTGCTGAACCCGCGCAGCCGGCTCAGGCAGCTGATGGAGCAGCGCCGTCCGATGTACGAGGGCCTCGCCGCGATCACCGTCGCCACCGACGGCCGTGAGCCCGAGGACGTGGTGACCGAGATCGAGGCGGCGCTGTGACGCCGGCACGCATCACCGTGCGCGGCGAGAGTCCGTACGACGTGGTCGTCGGCACCGATGTGCTGCCGGAGCTGCCGGGCCTGCTGGACGCGAAGGTGCGCACGGTCGCCGTGATCCACCCCGCCGGGCTGCCCGAGATCGCCAGACCGGTGCGCGAGACCCTGGAGGGCGCCGGATTCGAGGTCGTCGCCCTGCCCGTGCCCGACGGCGAGGAGGCCAAGTCCGTCCACGTCGCGGCCGAGCTGTGGTCGGCGTTCGGCCGGTACGGCATCACCCGTTCCGACGCGGTCGTCGGCGTCGGCGGCGGGGCGACCACCGACCTGGCCGGGTTCGTGGCCGCGACGTGGCTGCGCGGCGTCCAGGCCGTGCAGGTGCCGACCACGCTGCTGGCGATGGTGGACGCGGCGGTCGGCGGCAAGACCGGCATCAACACCCCCGAGGGCAAGAACCTGGTCGGGTCCTTCCATCCGCCGAAGGGCGTGCTGTGCGACCTGGCCACGCTGGCGAGCGTGCCGCGCGAGGACTACGTCGCCGGCCTCGCCGAGATCATCAAGGGCGGGTTCATCGCCGACCCCACGATCCTCATGCTGATCGAGGACGACCCCGCCGGCGCCCGCACCCCCGAGGGTGAGCACACCCGTGAGCTGGTCGAGCGCAAGATCCAGGTGAAGGCCGACGTCGTCGGTGCCGACCTGCGCGAAAGCGGCCTGCGGGAGATCCTCAACTACGGCCACACCCTCGCCCACGCCGTCGAGCGGGTCGAGGACTACCGCATCAGGCACGGCGAGGCCGTGGCCATCGGGCTGGTCTACGCCGCCGAGCTGTCCCGGCTCGACGGCCGCGTCGGCCGCGACGTCGTGGACCGCACGCGCTCGATCCTGGAGTCGGTCGGGCTGCCCACCTCCTACCGCGCCGACGCCTGGCCGCGGCTGCGTGAGCACATGCGTGTGGACAAGAAGGCCAGGGGAGCGGTGCTGCGGTTCGTCGTGCTCGACGACGTCGGCAGGCCCGCCCGGCTGGAGAACCCCTCGGAGGAACTGCTCGAAGCCGCGTACCGGGAGGTCGCCCGATGAGGCAGGTGCTCGTCCTGAACGGGCCCAACCTGGGCCGTCTCGGCAGCCGGGAGCCCGACGTCTACGGCGCGCAGACCTTCGACGACCTGGCGGCCCTGTGCCGCGAGATCGGCCGCGAGCTGGGCCTGTCGGTGGAGGTCAGGCAGACCGACGACGAGGCCGAGCTGGTGAGCTGGATCCACGAGGCGGCCGACAGCAGGACCCCCGTGGTCCTCAACCCCGCCGCCTTCACCCACTATTCGTACGCGTTGCGCGACGCGATCGCGCAGCGTACGGCTCCGCTGGTCGAGGTGCACATCTCCAACCCGAACGCGCGGGAGGAGTTCCGCCACACCTCGGTCGTGGCGGCGGTGGCCACCGGGACGATCGCGGGGTTCGGCATGCGGTCGTACGAGCTCGCGCTGCGCGCGATCGCCGACATGGACGAGTGACGAAAGAAGAAATCATGCACTACCGGTCGTATGTGGCGGTCGGCGACAGCTTCACCGAGGGACTCAACGACCCCCTCGTGGGCGCGCCCCCTCCGGTGCCGGGGGAGGTGGTCCGTTACCGCGGCTGGGCCGACCGGGTCGCCGAGCGGCTCGCCTTACTCGAACCGGACTTCCGCTACGCCAACCTCGCGGTGCGGGGGAAGCTGATCGACCAGATCGTCGCCGACCAGGTGCCCGCGGCCGTCGGGCTGAGGCCCGACCTTATCAGCTTCTGCGCGGGCGGCAACGACCTCATCCGCCCCGGCGCCGACCCCGACCAGATGGCCAAGAAGCTGGCCGCCGCCGTGCGCGACCTGCGGGCCTCCGGCGCCGACGTCGTGCTGTTCACCGGGACCGATCCCCGGGACACCCCGATCATGCGCCGCGTGCGCGGCAAGTTCGCGATCTTCTTCATGCACGTCCGCTCGATCGCCGACCTGTACGGCTGTCACCTGGTGGACATGTGGTCGATGCAGGGGCTGCGGGACTGGCGGGCCTGGAGCGGCGACCGGCTGCACATGAACGCCGAGGGCCACCGCCTGGTCGCGGCACGGGTGCTGCATGTGCTGGGCGTGCCGACCGAGGACGACTGGCGCAAGACCTGGCCGCCCCGGGAGCAGGTGGACCCGAGGGCCAAGCGCCGTGAGGACGTGCAGTGGCTCAGGGAGCACTTCGGCCCGTGGATCGGGCGGCGCGTTCGCGGCACGTCATCCGGCGACGGCCTCGCCCCCAAGCGGCCCGAGCTCGGCCCGCTGCCCCCTGCTCTCTGACCCTGCGCCCTCTCCCTGACCCTGCTTCCTGAACCTGCTTTCTCACCCTGCTTTCTGAACCGGCTCCTCCGTGCAGGCCCGCGCGGCGGTGACAGCCCGTCTTCGCCGACGACTACGCCGGCGTGCCGGGCTGCGCCGCCGCGCGGCGCAGGCTCCGTGATATCCAGGGCGGGCAGTCCGGATCGCCTTGGGCCTCCGAGGCGGTGAGCCAGAGGAATCCCTCCACCTCCTCCGCCGAGGCGGCCACGGGCTGGGCGTGGGGCGGCATCGTCGCCCGGAAGACCACGTTGACGACGGGGTCGCCGTCGTCGGTGACGAAGAACCCGCTCTCCACGTAGGAGAGTGCGGTTCCTGTGATGTCGACCCCGATCTCCTCGGCGACCTCACGCCGTGCCGTCTCCTCAAGCACATCGAGCCCCGCGCCGTCGGGCTCGACCTTGCCGCCCACGCCGGCGAGCATGCCCGGTGCGTGCGCCTCCCGCCTGCCGCGCCGGATGAGCAGCCACCGGCCGTCTCGCTCCAGGAAGACCTCGACGTTCACGACGAAGGCCGGTCGGCCGCCCTGGGTGAGGCACTCCGACATGACAGGGGCGTCAGCGCTCATGCCCCGCACTTTACGTGTGATCGCTCGGGCCTCACGCCCTACCCGAGGCGCGGACGGCGCCGTCCCGGCCCAACCACCAGCGCTGTCCGGCCCAACACACCGGCGACACCGGCAGCCCGAACACCGGCGGCCCGAACACCGGCAGCCCGGACGGCGCGGACACCGCCTCAGACCGGAGCAGGTCCCACCACGGTCCGATGCGCGACAGGCGGCCATCGCGCGAAGATCCTGCTCCACGGTCACCGGCGCAGGGGACACCGATGCCGGATGCGAGCAAGGGGAGTGACGATGGCGTGGAAACGATGGCCCCTGTGGCTGCATGGACGGGTGTGGCGGGGTGGACGGTGTGGCGGCGAACCAGTGTGGCGGCGTGGACGGGTGTGGCTGCTCGTCGTGCTCGCGGCCCTGCCGATCGCGGCGGCCGCCGTCGTCGCGGTGGTCTTTCCTTCGGTCGCCGCAACGACCTGTCCCACCTGTTACGGGCTGGAGCGCCTGGCCCCGGGCGTCTACGCGGAGTCGGGGCTGCCGCCGGACCGGAGGCGGCAGGTGGTCTCCACCGTGGAGGAGGCGGAGCGGCGCGTCCGCGACTTCTACGGCGGCAGGCAGGCCTCTCCCCGGATCCTCGCCTGCCTCGGCGACCGCTGTTACCGCCGGATCGGCGGTGGAGGGGAACGGGGCGTCGCGGTGCTGAACCGCGCGGTGATGCTGTCGCCCGACGGCGTGGATCCGGTCATCGCCTCCCACGAGATGTCGCACGTCGAACTGCACGCCCGCCTGGTCACGGATGACGCGGTGCCGCAGTGGTTCGACGAGGGCCTGGCCGTTCTCGTCTCCGGCGACCCGCGCTACCTCGCTCCGGAGACGGCGGCCAACCGTTGCCTGGTGAGCACGGACGCCACACTGCCGGTGACGCTGGACGCCTGGTTGCGCGCGGCCGGCGCGGACGCGCGCACCTACGCGGAGGCGGCGTGCCGGGTGAGCCGATGGGTCACCGCGAGCGGCGGGCCGCGCGCCGTGCTCGACCTCGTACGGCGCCTGAACGCGGGGGAGGCATTCGGCGCGGTCACGAAGATGTGAGCTCCACCCTCCCCGGCCTGAGCTCCACCCTCCCCGGCCTGAGCTCCGCCTCCCTGGCCTGAGCTCTGCCCTGTTGGCCTGGCTCCGTCTCCCTGGCCTGAGCTACGCCTCCCTGGCCGAGCTCCGCCCGCGCCGGCCAGGCTCAGGAGCCGGCGGTGAGGCGGCGCAGGGCGTCGCGGACCTTCGCGGGATCGGTGGTGCGCCAGAAGGGCGGCAGCGAGTTGAGCAGGAACCCGCTGTAACGGGCGGTGGCGAGCCTCGGATCGAGAACGGCGACGACACCCCGGTCGTCCATCGATCGCAGCAGCCGGCCCGCGCCCTGCGCCAGCAGCAGCGCGGCGTGGGTGGCCGCCACCGCCATGAAGCCGTTGCCCCCCGTGGCCGCCACGTGCCGCTGCCGGGCCGAGGCGAGCGGGTCGTCGGGGCGTGGGAACGGGACCCTGTCGATGATCACCAGGGTCAGCGACGGGCCCGGCACGTCGACGCCCTGCCACAGCGACAGCGTGCCGAACAGGCAGGTGGCGGGGTCGGCCGCGAACTGCTTGACGAGCTGTGAGGTCGAGTCGTCGCCCTGGCAGAGCAGCGGCACGTCGAGCCGCTCCCGCAGCACCTCCGTGGCGGCCTTCGCGGCCCGCATGGAGGAGAACAGGCCGAGCGTCCGGCCGCCGGCCGCCTCGATGAGCTCGGCGATCTCGTCGACGTACGCCTCGGGCAGGCCGTCACGGCCGGGCTGGGGGAGATGCGTGGCGACATAGAGGATGCCCCGGCGCGGGTGATCGAACGGTGAGCCGACGTCGAGGCCGGTCCACTCCCCGGCGCGCAGGCCCCACTGGCGGGACAGGCTGTCGAACGAGCCGCCGAGTGCGAGCGTGGCGCTGGTGAGGACGACGGTGCGGTCGCCGAACAGCTTGTCGCGCAGCATGCCGCCGACCGACAGCGGCGCCACCCGCAGGGTGGGAGGAACGCGCCCGCGCCCCTCCTCCAGCCAGACGACCTCCGCCCGGTGGACCTCCTCGGACCGGGCGCCCTCCGGGCCGCCGTTCGCGCCACGCTCCGAATCCCGCGGGTCCCCGGTGTCCTCCGCGTCGTCTCCGGTCTCGTCGCGACCGGCCGCCGGGCCGAAGGCGTCGAGCATCCGCTGGGCGGTGTCGTGCACGTCGTCCAGCGCGGTGAAGGCGGCCTTGCGCAGCCCGGCGTTCTCCGGGTCGTCCTTGTCCTTGTTGCGCGGTCCGAGGGCCGTGATGCAGGCGAAGGCGGCGTCGCGCACCAGCGCGAGCGTCATCCCGAGCGACCCCGGCAGCGTGTCGACGCGGCCGGGCGGGGCGACGGCCAGCAGGGAGCGCAGGTCCTCACCCGCCTCCTGGAGCCGGTCGGCGATGCCCTGTTCGACCAGCCGTCCGGCGCGGCGCGCGGCGAGGCTCACCGTGCTGTCCGACAGCTCTCCGGTGACCACCGACGTCACCCGGTCGACCAGCTCGTGCGCCTCGTCCACCACGACCACGTCGTGCTCGGGCAGGACCGCGAAGTCCTCCATGGCGTCGATCGCCAGCAGCGCGTGGTTGGTGACCACGACGTCGGCCTCGCCCGCGCGCTCCCGCGCGAGCTCGGCGAAGCAGTCGGCGCCGCTGGGGCACCGCTGGGCCCCCAGGCACTCCCGGGCCGTCACGGAGAACTGCCGCCAGGCCTGGTCGCTCACGCCGGGCACGATCTCGTCGCGGTCGCCGGTCTCGGTGTCGTTGGCCCAGTCCTGGATGCGCTGCACCATCCGCCCGGTGGCGCTGACCTCGCGCGGGTCGAAGAGCTGGTCGTCCTCGTCCTCGGGTATCCCGTCGGCCATCTTGTGGCGGCACAGGTAGTTGCGGCGGCCCTTCAGGATCGCGAACTCGGGCCGGTGCGGCAGCAGGCTCTCCAGCGTGTCGGCCAGCCGGGGCAGGTCACGGTCGACCAGCTGGCGTTGCAGCGCGATCGTGGCGGTGGACACCACCACGGCCTTGCCCTTCTCGGCCGAGTACCTGATCGCGGGCACGAGGTAGGCCAGCGACTTGCCGGTGCCGGTGCCGGCCTGCACCGCGAGGTGCTCCTCGCTCTCGACGGCGTCGCGCACCGCCTGCGCCATCTTGACCTGCCCGGGCCGCTCGACGCCGCCCAGTGCGGTCACCGCGGCGGTGAGGAGTTCTTCGACGGGCGGAAGCTCGGAACGGTCCTTGGGCACGGAAGAACGCTACCCGGTGTCACCGACATCCTGTGCGTGTCCGCCCCACCACATCCTGGCGTTCCAGGAACTCCCTCCCAGCACGCGTGGCACACTGAGATGTCAGTGCTCTCATGGTCAACGGCGATCTACCCAGTGAGGTCGAAAAGGGACGAAACGGAAGTTTCGCGAGGGTTCCCGAGATCGAGTGGACGGAAAAGGGCAGGTAAAGGCACTATGTCTGCCATGTCGGAAGTTGTCCCACTGCCATCGTTCGGCGAGGTGTTCTTCGACGCGCGAGGTCAGGATCGTGTGCTCAGGGTCACGTGGCACGACGGCACGCTGGTGCTGAGCCTGTGGCGGGGCGAGATGTGCACGGCCAGTTTCCGCATGCCCATGAACGACGTGGGACGGCTGATCGACACTCTCGACGACGGTTTCGCGGAGGCGGGCGGCGAGGAACAGGACGCCGGGACGGGACCGTTCCCGCGGCAGGGAGCGGCGGGCCAGGACGGCTACGCCCCGCAGGAGGCGTACCCCCCGCACCCGCAGGACCCGGGGCAGGACGCCTACGCGACCCAGATCCACGACCCGTACGCCACGCAGGTCCACGATCCGTACGCGGCCGAATCCCCGGACGCGTACGCGGCGCGGGCCCAGGACGCCTACGCCGTGCCCGACGGGTACGCCGGGCAGCCCGACGGATACGCGGCACAGGACCCCTACAGCGCGCCCCGGAACCCGTCCCAGGTCCCGTACGGCCAGGCCCGGGACGGGTACGCCGCCGACGAGGGCCACGCCACCGCGCCCGACGGCTACGGCCAGGCCCCGGACGGGTACGGCGGGGCCCACGACGGCTACGCGCAGGACGAGAGCGGATACGCCGCCCGGGACCGCCGCGGGCCGCACGACGCGGGGTTCCCCGAGCAGCCCGCCCCGTCCGGCTACAACTATGCGGACTATCCCGGCCCCGATTACCCGGGGACGGGGCAGTACGCCCGTCCGCCGGTGCCGCCGCCCGCCCCGGCACCCGAGGCCTACCCGGCGCCCGCCGCGCTCGGCCCCAACGACGTGCTCGTCGCCCGGGGCACGCCCACCCAGGACCGCCTCGTCGCGTCCTCGGCCCAGACCGGCCCGCAGCCGGCCTACCCCCAGGGTCCGCGATCCCAGGCCCCGCAGCCCGCGGCGGCGCAGCCTGCGGGGCAGCCGCCGGGGGCGGTCGACCCGAGCGACCCCCTCGGCCTCGGTGTGGCCCGGCCCTACGTCGACGAGCAGTACGCGAACGAGCAGTACGCGAGCGAGCCGTACGCGAACGAGCCGTACGCGAGTGAAACGCTCTACACCACGGGCGAGCGCCTGCGGCCGGACCAGTGGCCGGCCGGTCAGGCCCCGGACCAGCAGGCCGAGCGCAGCCGGAGACGGCGCGGCGGGCAGCCCTCCGCGGACTCCCCGATCCCCTGGTCGGACGAGGACGGGGAGGGATGGGATACATCCCGGGGGTGGTGAGGGCCCTCGGGGTGGTGAGACCCCCTCGGGGGTGGTGAGGGCCGCGGTCTTCGGGAGTTCCAGCTGTAAGTAACCTCGTCGTTTGATGGACACGTCAACGGCACTGCAGTTTCTCCTGCTTCCGGCCGGCGCCCTCGGCGTCGCCGCCCTGGCCCGATGGCGCGACTGGTCGGCCCCGCTGCTCCTGGTGGTGGCGGGCCTGGCCGTCTCCTACGTGCCCGGGGTCCCCGACTACAGACTCGACCCCCACATCGTGCTGGTGGTCTTCCTGCCGCCGATGCTCTACTCGGCGGCCTTGGACAGCTCATACCTGCGGCTGCGCGACGCCGCCAGATCCGTCGGCCTGCTGGCCGTCGGGCTCGTCCTGGTGACCACCCTGGTGGTCGGCTTCGTCGCGCACGCGATCATTCCCCAGCTCCCGCTCACGGCGGCCTTCGCGCTCGGCGCGATCGTGGCCCCTCCGGACGCCGTGTCGGCGGTCGCCGTCGGACGCAGGCTCGGCCTGCCGCGACGCGCCCTGACCATCCTCGTCGGCGAGAGCCTGTTCAACGACGCCACGGCGCTGACCGCCTATCGGGTGGCGATCGGAGCGGTGACCGGCGCCGCCGCCGACCTGCTCGACATCGGCGGGCAGTTCCTCCTGGCCGCCGGCCTCGGCGTGGCCATCGGCCTCGTCATCGCCTACCTCGCGGGGTTCGTGCTGCGACGGCTCGACGACGCGCTGATCGCCAACGGGGTCTCGGTGCTCGTGCCGTACGCCGCCTACCTCGCGGCCGAAGCCGTGCACGGCTCCGGCGTGATCGCCGTTGTGATCGTCGGCATCTACCTGGGCCACGAGCTCAGCCGGACGACGTACGGCACGCGGCTGCTGTCGGACGCGGTGTGGAAGGTCGCCGACCTGGTGCTGGAGTCGATCGTGTTCGCGCTGATAGGCCTGCAGCTGCGCCCGATCATCGCCGGGCTGAACGGCCAGCGGCCCGCAGAGCTGGCGACGTACGCGGTCGTGCTGTTCCTGGTGGTCGTCCTCGTGCGGATCGCGTGGGTGCCGCCCAGCACCTACCTGCCGGCCATGCTGTCGAAGCGGGTACGCGCCCGGGAGCCCAAAACGCCGTCCTGGCAGAACGTGGTGCTGACGAGCTGGGCGGGCATGCGCGGGGTGGTGTCGCTGGCCGCGGCCTTCGCCCTGCCCGAGCACTTCCCCCAGCGCAACCTGCTGCTGTTTCTGACGTTCGCGATCGTCGTGGGCACGCTGATCGTCCACGGGCTCTCGTTCCCCTGGCTGATCAGGCGGCTGGGCGTCTCCACCGCCAGGGAGCGATACGGCGACGACCTCGCGGAGGCGGGCGCCCAGCAGGCCGCCGCGGCCGCGGCCCTGGCGCGGCTGGAGGAGCTCACCTCCGAGGGCGTGCTGGACGTCCACGAAGAGGTCGTCAACCAGTTGCGCACCCGCTCCCAGCGCCGGGCCCTGCACGCCTGGGAGCGCCTCGGCGGCGGCACCGGCCCCGCGGGCGAGGAGACGCCCGCCTCGCTCTACCGGCGGCTACGCCGCGAGATGCTCGCCGCGGAACGCGAGGTGTTCGTGCGGCTGCGCGACGAGCGGCGCATCGACGACGAGGTCCTCCACCGGGTCATGCAGGAGCTCGACTTCGAGGAGGCGACGCTCGAACGCGGCTGAGCGGGCTCAGAGGACGGTCTATGGACGGTCTATTGGCCCAGGCGCTGGTCGACGAAGCACCAGCGCCAGTCCTCTCCCGGCTCGAACGAGCGGATCACCGGGTGGCCGGTCTCCTTGTAGTGGGCGGTGGCGTGCTTGCCGGGAGAGGAGTCGCAGCAGCCGATGTGGCCGCACCCCTGGCATTTGCGGAGGTGCACCCATCGCATGCCGTGCTCCAGGCACTCCTGGCAGCCTTCGGGCGTGAGCGGCTCAGCGTCGGCCGCTACGAGCAGGTGTTCGCAGTTCCCCATGTCGCAGATGTTACGGCGCGAGCCGGGGTGCGCGCCGCGCCCCCATGCCCTCGTGCCCCTGCCCCCGTGCTGCGTACCCGCGCCCTGGCCCGCGCCCCGTACCCGCGCCCCGTACCCGCGCCCCGTACCCGCGCCCCGTACCCGCGCGCCCCGGCCCCGTGCCCCTGCGCTGTGTACGCCGAACCTCCACAAACTCCCCCTCGGGATCTGCACACGGCTTCCGTAGGTTCCTGGGCCATGACGACGACGGTCGACACGGGCGACTTCACCGCCTGGTTACGCGACTTCGAGGGCGCGGCGCTGCTGCGGAGCACCTGGGGCGACCCCGACTGGAGCGCCGGAGCGCGGCTGGAGCCCGCCCTCGTACGGAGCCTCCAGCGGTTCCAGGTGGGGGAGGCCGGCGACGGCGCCCACCTCATGGACAAGGCCCGCCGGGCGGGCGACCCCGTGTATGCGGAGGCGGTCCGCCTGTTCGTGGCCGAGGAGCGCGAGCACGCCCGCCTGCTCGGCCGGCTCCTGGAGGCGGCGGGCGCGGCGACGATCTGCGGCCACTGGACCGACGCGGTCTTCGTCCGGCTGCGGCGGATCCTCGGACTGCGCACGGAGCTGATGGTCCTGATGCTCGCCGAGGTGGTCGCGCTCGGCTACTACCGGGCCGTGCGCGACGGCGTCCTGGACCTGCTCGCGGCGGAGGTCGCGGGCCGGATCCTCGCCGACGAGCTGCGCCATGTGCCCTTCCACCGTGACCGGCTGCGGTGGTCCTTCCGGAGGTCCTCCCGGTTGTCGCGGGCGATCGCCTCGGCCCTGTGGTGGGCGCTGCTGGCGGGCGTGCTGGCTGTGGTCGCCCTCGATCACGGCGACGCCCTGCGCGGGGCCGGAGTGTCCAGGACCGCCTTGGCCCGCGAGGTCGCGGGATATTTCCGCGGCGTTGTCGCCGAGGTCATGGCGCGGTGACGATGCGTGACGGCACCGTGACGGCGCCGTGATTGGCGTGATGACGATATGACCGTGATGCAGGTCATCACGCTGCGGCATGACCGTGATGAGCTCATGAGGCTGCGGCGGTGCCGGGGGAGGTGCGTGCGGAGGCCCCCCCGAAGGGCTCCCCGCTTTCGGTCCCGCGGCGAGCGGGCCGCGGTTGGGTAGGGTGATCGGCATGCGACTCCTCCCGTCCGCCGCCGCCTGCGCGGCCGCCGTCCTGCTCGCCTCCGGCTGCGCGAGCGCGGACAAGGCGCAGACGTGCGCCGAGGCGACGCGGCTCATCGGCCAGACCATCAGCGGGATCGGCAACGTTGTGGACGACCCCGCCGCCATGCGCAAGAAGATCGAGGACGGCGCCGCCGATCTGGAGGACATGGCGAACAAGGCCGCCGACACCACGCTCAGGGACGCCCTCCAGGGGCTCGCCGACAGCCTTCAGAAGCTCGACGTCAAGGACGCCAACGCGGCGGTGGACGCGGCGCAGAAGGTCGCCACCGACGGCGCGAGCCACCTGCGCGAGGTCAGCCAGGCCTGCATCTGACCCTGGGGGCCGGCGCCGATTCGCCCGCTGCGCCGATTCGCCCGCTGCGCCGGCTCGGGCGTGGTCCGTGAGGGTGCCTGTCCCCTCCCGGCCGGGCCGAGTGCCGGCGTGACCGCCACGCTAAGGAGCAACCCGGCAAATCCCTGGGAAAAGGGGCACAAATAGCGTTCTCCCGTGGAAGAGAACGAACCCGACCCTCGCTTCGTCCTCGCCAACGAGCGTACGTTCCTCACCTGGATCAGCACCTCCCTCGCGCTGAGCGCGGGCGGCATCGCCATCGCGGTCGTCCCCGGGGACGTCTTCGTGCCGTGGGTGCGTACGCTGCTCGCCGTCGTGCTCGTGCTGCTGTCCGCCGTGGCGGCCGGCTCGGCCTATCCCCGCTGGCGGCACATCGACCGGGCGCTCCGGCAGGACCGCGCGCTCCCGCCGCCGGCCCTGACCCCCCTGTTCGGGTACGGCGTGGCCGGGGTGGCCGTCCTGGCCCTGCTCCTCATCCTCCTGGCACGATGAGCGGCGCGTGAGCCGCGAGACGAGGCCGGGCCTGCACAGTGAGCGGACCCGCATGGCCTGGGTCCGCACGGCCGTGACCATGGCGGGCTCGGGTGTCGGAGCGGCGGGGATCATGGTCCGCCACGACCTGCCCGGCCTCGCCGTCCCCTTCGCGGCGGCCGCGCTGGCCGGGGCGGTCCTGCTGCTGCGCACCGGGAGGCGGCACCGCGCCCTGGGGCGGATGCTCCGGCACGGGCGCCCGCTCGCTCACCGGCTGGACGCCCGCATCGCCTGGGCGGGCGCGCTGGCCGTCGCCGCCGCGGCGCTGGTCGCGGTGCTCGCACTGGCCGCATGAACCCACCAGTCCGGCGGAGCCGGAAGGAACGTCGCTCCCGCGCGGCTCGCTCGCTCCTCCGCGCCGTCACGCGGAACGGCAGGTCGCCGAGGGGAGTGGCGGCCGGAAGGATCTTTCAGATCGCCGGCACGGCTTCCATCGTGTGCGGGCGGGCGCTGGTCTCCAGCCGGACGCCGCCGACGGCCGTCACCGCCGCCTTGTCCGCGTTCTTCCCCGCCCACGCCTCCGCCTGCCCGCGCAGGGTCCGATCGGGAGAAAGCAGAGTGTCCGCCATCATCGAGAAGAGACTCGTGCACGGCTTCGATCCGACGCCGAGATCGCAGCGGGCTTTCACGGACACCACCTTGTCCGGCCCGTCGTACCAGATGTAGACGGACATGTGGAGCCTGGTGGCGTCGCCGGGCCGGCAGATCATCCCCATCTTGGCGCCGGTCAGCGGGTCGGACGCCGTGGACCTCGTGCATCTCCAGGAATTGGCCGCCTGCAGCCAGTTCACCGCGACCATGTTGAGCGTCACCTTGGGCAGGTACCGCTGCTTTCCCGTGGGGAACCTCCCAGGGAACGAGGGCGCGGGGGCGTCCGTCACCGGTTCGGTGGTCGCCAGGCCGGCGGCTGCGCCGACGAGCCCGCCAAGCGCCAGCGCCGCGATCAGCGTGCCCGCCGTGACCAGCACGAATACCGCGGTTCCCGTCCGGCGGGGCCGAGGGCCGGCGCCGGAGGGGGCCGGAGTGGGAGCCCCGGTCCCGGGGGGCGCGTACGGGGGCGCCTGCAGGCCGGCATGCTGCTGAGCCGCCTGCGCCCCGGGTGTGTGCGGCCAGGGCGAGGCCGCGGACGGATGACCGGTCGCAGGCCAGGGAGGCGGCGGCACGTTGAGGCCCTGCTGGGCCGGTGTTCCCGGAGGGGGCGGCACGCTGGGGTCGTGGGTGGCCGGTCCGGGAGGCGGCGGCACGGTGAAGCCCTGCTGGGCCGGTGTTCCGGGAGGCGGCGGCGCCTGCACCGGCTGCCAGGTGGCGCCGTCCCACCAGAACCTGCCGTCCGGAGAGTACGGCCAGCCGGGCGGAGCCGCCATCACTGTCTCCTCTTCATCGTGAGCTCGATGGATCGGGTGTTCGCGTTCCGCTCCACCGTGTACTCCCAATCGAGAACGTAGGTGATGTCCCCGTCGCCGGCGATCTGCTCGGCCAGCCAGCCGCCGACCTTCTTGACCGTCGAGGGATCGTCACGGTGGGGCAGCATCGCGAACCACGACATGTAGTCCAGTCCGGCCGCCGCCGTGGTGCTGTCCGGGTTGATGATCCTGGCCTCGACCTTGCTGATGTATTCGTAGAAGTCCGTCACGTTGCCGGCGCGGAAGAGGTCCGCCTCGAACCGCACTCTGCCGATTCTCAGCTCACAGGACCAGAACAGCCGCTTGTCGGCGCAGGTGTGCCCCTGGCCCTGCAGCGCCTCGACCACGGTGCCGATCGAGAGGCCGGGAACGCAGTCGTGGCCGCAGTATTTCGTGTCCTGCTCGCGATCGATGCGGGCGACGGCGTAAGCGCCGGCGCCCGCGATCAGGAAGACGACCAGGCCGACCGCCACGACCACGATCCGGCGAGACCCGCGGCCACTCCGCGTCAACTCCACAGTCACGAAGACGGAGTATGGCAACAAAGCCCAAAATCTGGGACAAAAACGCGAATATCGCCGAGCTGAGCCGAGCATCGCGCCGCCGCGGGCCGGTCGTGGAGGCGTCCGGCGGCAGGCCGCCGGACGCCTCCGCCCGGGTCAGTACCAGTTGTGGGACCGGAAGTGGCCCCAGGCGCCGCACGGCGATCCGTATCGGCCCTTGATGTATCGCAGCCCCCATCTGATCTGGGTCTGCGGGTTGAACCGCCAGTCGCCGGCGACGTAGCCCATCTTCCGTCCGGGCAGCGCCTGCGGGATGCCGTAGGCGCCCGAGCCCTGGTTGTAGGCCCGGTGGTCCCAGTTGCTCTCCCTGGTCCAGAGGCTGTCCAAGCACTGGAACTGCTGACCCGACCAGGTGTGGCGGGTGACGAGCCGGAAGGCGTAGGCCTTGCTGCGGGTCTTCGCCGGCGCCTGGCGGAACCGGGGCGGCCGCGCCGTCACCCGCGTCGTCCACACTCCGACGTGGGTGACGGGCCGCACGCTCTCCCCGGTCTGCTCCGCGGCAGCCCACTCGCCGGCCCATTCGCCGGCCCACGCCACTCCGCTTCCGCCACCGGCGACGGTGGCCGCGATGACGGCGGCGACTGTGTTGCGTAGAACGCTTCTGCTGTCCAAATCGGTCCTTGTCGTCGGGTCGCGTGCGGAAGGCGGGCGCGCATGGCGCCCGCCGCGCGGCCGCGCGCCCATGGCGTGGGCGCCGGCGTCCGCTCGGCCCGCACCGGATCACCACGAACTTCCGGCGGGCACCGCGACGGGTCCTCACGCGGATTGAAATACGGCCGCCCGCCTGCCCGGCGGCATTCGCGGCACGATGCGGACGGTTCTTTGCCGATCCACCCCCAACGCCTACCGTTCCCGGGGACGTGGCTTACCGAGCAAGGCGCGCCCTGCGGCGAGAACGGACGGGACCCTCGTTTAGGGTGCGGACATGAGCGTTCTCGATATTCCGGTGACCACGATCGACGGCGAGGGCACGACCCTCGGCGACCTGCTCGGCGGCGGGGCCGCCCTGGTGGTCAACGTGGCGTCCAGGTGCGGGCTGACCCCGCAGTACGAGGGCCTGGTCGCGCTCCAGCGGGCGTACGCCGATCGCGGATTCACCGTCGTCGGCGTGCCCTGCAACCAGTTCATGGGCCAGGAGCCCGGCTCGGCTGAGGAGATCAAGGAATTCTGCTCCACGACCTACGGCGTGGACTTCCCGTTGCTGGACAAGACCGAGGTCAACGGCCCGGGGCGGCATCCTCTCTACGCCGCGCTGACCGAGGTCCCCGACACGGAGGGCGAGGCGGGCGACATCCAGTGGAACTTCGAGAAGTTCCTGGTCGCCGCCGACGGCCAGGTGGTGGCCCGGTTCCGGCCCCGCGTCGTCCCCGAGGCCCCGGAGATCGCCGAGGCGATCGAGAAGGTCATCGCCTAGGCGATGACACCTTGGGCCCGCAGCTCGCCCGTACGACGAGCTGTGTGGGCAGCGTGACGGCCGGAGGACGCCTGCCGTGCCGCAGCACCAGCTCCGCGGCGCGATAGCCGATGTCCTGGGCCGGCTGGGCGATCACCGTCAGCGGCGGGGAGCACAGCTCGGCCCAGGGCACGTCGTCGAACATGATGAGCGACACGTCCCTGGGGATGCGCACGTCCAGCT
The DNA here is from genome assembly GCF_043197435.1 of Microbispora bryophytorum. NCBI lineage: Bacteria > Bacillati > Actinomycetota > Actinomycetes > Streptosporangiales > Streptosporangiaceae > Microbispora > Microbispora bryophytorum. Next base: position 591,864 of record NZ_JBICTF010000003.1, read on the forward strand.
CGCGGGCGGCCAGCACGGCCGCCTCCCCGAGCACGTTGCCGCCCGCGATCACCGCGGTGACGTCCGGCCGGTGCTGCAGCAGGCCCGCGGCCGCGGCGTAGGCGGAGTCGCGGCTCGACCGGGCGTGCACCACCAGATCCCGGTCGGCGGGCAGGCCCAGTGAGGCGATCGCGGCCCTGAACGCGGCCACCCGCTGTGACTGCGCGTGCCGGCCGATATAGGCGATCTTCCGGTGGCCCAGCCCGGCCAGGTACTCCACGGCCGTCAGCACCCCCGCCCGGTCGTCGGGCACCACGCTGGGCACGTCCGTGCGCACCCGCCGGTCGGCGAACACGACGTTCAGTCCCGCACGCAGGGCGGGCGCCCACATCTCGCCGTCCCCGGACGGCACCGCGATCACCCGGTCCATGCTCTGCTCGATGAGCGTGCCGATCAGCTCGGCCTCCCGCTCGGGGTCGTCGCCGGTGACCCCCACCGTGACGGGCTCGCCGTACGACCGGGCGCACGACAGCACGCCGTCGGTCAGCCGCGCGTAGAAGCTGTCGGTGATGTCGGGGACCAGCAGGCCGATGCCGCCCGTCCGCCGGCGCCTCAGGTTGCGTCCCAGCGCGCTCGGCCGGTAGTCGAGCCGCGCCGCGGCGGCGAGAACCTTCTCGCGGGTCTCGGCGCTCGCCGAGCCGCCCGACAGGACCCGGGACACGGTGGCCACCCCGACCCCGGCCGCCTCCGCCACTTCCTTGATCGTTATCCGCCCCTGCGATGGACCGCTCATGGAAACGATTCCATCATGGTTCCATGGGCTGTGTCATCGAAAACTTGACAATAGGCGATATTTCGGGGGACAGTTTTGAAAACGTATCCACTCTCTCTTGCTGTCTCGGAAGCGTGAAGGACTGGCATGGCTTCTATCGTTCTGAACAACGTCGACAAGATCTACGCGGGTGGGGTGAAGGCCGTCAACGGCCTCAACCTGGAGATCAAGGACGGCGAGTTCATGGTGCTGGTCGGCCCGTCGGGTTGTGGCAAGTCCACCGCCCTGCGGATGATCGCCGGCCTGGAGGACATCAGCGGCGGCGAGATCGTCATCGGCGACCGTGTTGTGAACCACCTTCCCCCGAAGGACCGCGACATCGCGATGGTCTTCCAGAACTACGCGCTCTACCCGCACATGACGGTCGAGGAGAACCTCGCCTTCGGCCTCAAGCTGCGCAAGATGTCCAAGCCGGAGATTCAGAAGCGCGTCAACGACGCCGCTCGGATGCTCGGCCTGGAGCAGTACCTCAAGCGCAAGCCGGCCGCCCTGTCCGGTGGTCAGCGCCAGCGTGTCGCGATGGGCCGCGCCATCGTCCGCGAGCCCCAGGCCTTCCTCATGGACGAGCCGCTGTCCAACCTGGACGCCAAGCTCCGCGTCTCCATGCGCGCCTCGCTGAACCAGCTCCACGAGCGCCTCGGCGTCACCACCGTGTACGTCACCCACGACCAGGTCGAGGCCATGACCCTCGGCGACCGCGTCTGCGTCCTGCGCGACGGTGTGCTCCAGCAGGTGGACACCCCGCAGAACCTGTTCGACAGCCCGGTCAACCTGTTCGTCGCCGGCTTCATGGGCTCCCCGGCCATGAACTTCACCTACGCCGAGCTGGTCCGCGACAACGGCGGCGCGGCCGTGGCCTTCGCCGGCTACCGCCTCCCCGTTCCCGACTCGACCTTCGCCGAGAAGCCGGGCCTCGACCGTTACATCGGCCGCAAGATCATTCTCGGTATCCGGCCGTCCGACTTCGAGGACGCCGGTTCGGCCAGCGGCAACAGCGCCGGGTGGGTGCGCGTCCCGGTCCGCGCCAACGTCACCGAGGAGCTGGGCTCCGAGATCAACGTCCTGTTCACGATCGACGCCCCGCCGGTCGAGCACAAGGACACCGTCGCCGCCGCCCACGACGGAGACGACGAGGAGACGACGCTGCCGCTGACCGGCGACAAGTCGCTGTGGACCGCGCGTGTCAACGCCCGCAGCCACGTCCGTCCCGGCCAGGAGCTCGAGCTCGTCGTCGACACGCACAACCTGCACTTCTTCGACGTCGACTCGGGCCTGTCCATCGGCCACGAGGCCAACATCGGCCGCTGATCCGGGTCACCCCCGCCGTACTACGGGCGGCGGGGGGGTTCCGGCGGAGCGCGGGCGCGGCACGCGCCCGCGCGACCGATCGTCGCCGGCCGGCATCCACACGGCCATCCACGCCCCCACCAGGCGCGCGTAGATGGAGTCGTGCCGGAGGCGGGCGTTGGTGGAGTCGTGCCGGAGGTGCGCACAGCGGAAGCCGTGCCGGAGGCGTGTGTAGCAGAGCAGCGCGGCGGCGGTCGCGGCGGTGACCGCCGCCATGGCGCTCGCGGGCACCCAGCCCAGTGCGACCGCGAGCCCGGCCGTTCCGGTGCCGGCCGAGACGCCGCACAGCGCGGGCGACGCCTTGCGCGCCGGCCCGGCAGGCCGGTCCGCGTGCCGTGACCGGCGGACGGCGTACACCCCGGCCCCCACGATGGCCGAAAGGGCCGGCAACAGCAGCCCGGACGCGACCACGGCCGTGCCCCGTCCGGCTGTCAGCCCGGCGGCCGTGCAGGTCAGGACGAACCCCGCGAACAGCGAGGCGGACGGCCCGAGCCGGACCCTGCCCCGCGCACTGCCGTGGGGGAGGGCGCCGAGGCACGCCCCGGTCAGGGCGGCCGCGAGCACCGCGAGGGACGGATCGCCCAGCACGAGCGCCGTCCCGCCGAGGAACGCGCCGGTGACGGCGGCGACCGCGGCCAGTGCGCCGCCGAGCCGGTCGAGCAGCCCGTACGCGTTGGTCATCGCGACGATCCACATCACGCTGACCGGGCCGTCGAGCCAGTCGCCCGTCAGCGTCACCTGCACACCGCACAGCACGACCCCGCCCGCCGCCACCGACTCCACGATGAGCCGCGTGACGAGCGGCAGCGTGCCCACGTCCGCGATGAGCCCGAGCAGCGCCACCGCAGCGGCGGCCAGCAGGACCGCGCTCACCCGCCGGTCGAGCGGGCCCACGGCCGCCATCGTGCCCGTCACCGCGGCGCCCGCCGTGGCCGCCGCAAGCGTCACCCCGCCCAGATAGGGGACCGTGCGCCGCACCGGGCGCAGGCCGGCGGCGGCGAACAGGCAGGCAACGGCTCCCGCGAGCGCGGGCGCCAGCGCCGCAAGGGGCGTCATCGGCTGCCCACCTCCGATCGCGTCGCGCCGCGCAACGCCCGGTAGAGGGCCTCGGTGTCGCCCACCAGCCGGTCCACGCAGAACGCCCGCGCGGTCCATACGCGGGCCGACTCGCCCATTCGCCGCGCCAGGCCGGGGTCCACCAGCAGCCGTACGACGTGGTCGGCCATCTCGTCAGGGTCGGGCTCGGTCAGGAACCCCGTGCGGCGGTCCATGACGACCTCGGGAACGCTGCCGACGCGCGTGGCCACCACCGGCAGGCCCGCCATGCCGGCCTCCACGAGCGCCAGCGGCGTGCCCTCGCTGTCGGAGGTGAGCAGCACCACGTCGGCCGCGGCGTACACGGTCTCGACGTCGCGCCGCCAGCCGAGCAGCCGGAAGGAGTCCCACATCGGCATGACGGCCCGTTCCACCTCCTCCTTCAGCTCGCCGCTGCCGCAGACGAGGAACCGGGCGCCGGGCAGCCGGGCCAGGACCGCCCTGGCGACCTCCGCGAACCGGTCGGGCCGTTTGGCCTTCTTCAGCCGGCCGACGTACGCCACGACCGGCGCGTCCAGCGGGACGCCCAGCGCGGCGCGGGCCCGGCCACGCTCGGGCAGGGGGGCGAGCCCGGCGCCCGGCGGGATGACGACGTACTGCTCGGGCCGGCCGATCCCGGCCGCGAGGAGGTCGTCGCGCACCCGGGCGCCGACCGTGACGAGGCGGTCGGTCATCCTCGCCAGCCGGCGCTCGGTGCGGATGTAGACGGTCCGCCGCAGGCGGGAGAGCTGCCCGTCGAGGAGGTGGCCGTGGTAGCTGTGCACCCGGGCGGCCCCGAGGCCCGACAGCCGTACCGCGAGGCGGCCGAGCGCGCCCGCCTTGGTGGTCCTGGTGTGCACGATGTGCGGCCTGAACTCCCGCATCGCGTTCGTCAGCCGGAACAGGGCCCGATAGTCGTCGGCCGGCTTGATGGCGCGGCCGAGGCCCGGCACCCGGTGGACCGGGATCGTCACGTCCCGAAGCTGCAGGTGGTCGCCCTCGCCGCCGTCGACGTATCCGGTGTACAGGCGGTGGTCGAACTCCACCGGGCTGAGCCGCTCGCACAACCCGGTGACCTGGGTGGCGGGACCGCTCACGTTCATCCGGGCGATTATCTCCATGACACGAATCCGGTCGTCCGGTTTCATGCTGGCTCCTCCCTGATCATGTGGAGAAGCTAGTCCGCGGTCCCACCGCCGAAGGGGTGCCCGGACGCCGCCGGAAGAGACTTTTCCCAATCCGTACCCAAGCCTTACAGCTGTCCCGTCCGCCAATCCCGGGGGCGGCGACGGGGTCGCTTCTACAGTCGTAGCGTGGCGGAGAAGCTGGTGGTCGTGGGCCAGGGCCGGGCCGGGCTGCCCTTGGCGATGCGCGCCGTGGAGGCGGGATTCCGCGTCGTCGGCCTCGACGAGGACGAGTGGCGGGTCAAGCGGCTGAACGCGGGGGAGCCGTGCGCCGAGGGCGTCGGCGCGGGGGCGCTGGCCGCCGCGCACGCCTCCGGCCGGTACGCGGCGAGCGCGGACGCGGCCGACGCCTCCGGGTTCGACGTCTGCGTGCTCACCTCGCCCGTACGGATGCGGAACGGCGCGCCCGACCTCGGCCCGCTCGGCTCGGCCGCGGGGCGGATCGCCCCGTTCCTGCGGCCGGGGGCGACCGTGGTGCTGGAGGGCGCCGCTTATCCCGGCACCACCGAGGAGTTCGTACGGCCGCTGCTCGAACAGGGGTCGGGACTGAGCGGAGACGACTTCCACCTCGGTCACAGCCCGCACCGGGCCGAGCCGGGCAATCCGCGCTGGCGGCTCGGCAACACGCCCAAGGTCGTCTCGGGCGTCGACGCGGCCTCGCTGCGAGCGGTGACTGACTTCTACGGCAGGCTGGTGCGGGAGACCGTCCCGGTCTCCTCGCCCCGGGTGTCGGAGTTGTGCGCGCTGCTGGAAAGCGCCCGCGCGCACGTCGGCGCGGCCCTGGCCAACGAGCTGTCGATCTTCGCCGCGCACCTCGGCGTCGACGTGTGGGAGGCGGTCGAGGCCGCCTCCACCACACCGTTCGGGCACGCCGCCGCGGCTCCCAGCCCCGCGATCGAGGACTCCTGCCTGCCGCTCGACGTGGCGTACCTGCCGTGGGGGATCCGGCGCGGCGTCGGGCGGGGATTCCGGCTGATCGAGGCGGCCAACGACGTCAACGCGCACATGCCCGCCCACGTGGTCGACCGGCTCGGCCTCGCGCTCAACCGGAGGTGCCGCTCGATCAGGGGCAGCAGGATCCTGCTGCTCGGGCTGTCGCCGGTCGAGGTCGCCAAGACGCTGTGCCGGCTCGGAGCCCGGGTGCGGGCCGCGGATCCGCAGGCCGAGGATTTCGTCGTACCGGCCGGTGTCGAGATGGTCGAGCCCGACGCCGCCGAGATGGCCAGGGCCGACGCGGTCGTCGTGCTCGGCGGACAGGACTGCTACGACTACGACCTGGTCCAGCGGGCCAGCCGGTTCGTCTTCGACACCCGGGGCCGTTGCCGCGGCCCGAACGTCGAACGGCTGTGAGTCAGCGGTAGCGCAGCCGCGCCACGCGGCCGACCAGGTTGAGCGGCAGGAGCCGGGCGAGCGCCGCGACCGCCTTGTAGCGGGCCGAAGGGACGCTCACCCAGGCCCCGCGGGCCAGGTCGCGCATCGCGTCGGCGGCGACGCGGTCGGCCGACAGCCAGGCGAAGCGCGGCAGGCCGGACATGTCGAGCTTGGCCCGGTCGTGGAACTCGGTCCGCACGAACCCCGGGCACAGCGCCATCACCCGCACGCCGTCCCGGTTGACCATGTTGGCCGCCGAGGCGCTGTAGTTGACCACCCACGACTTCGTTGCGCTGTAGGTGCCGCCGGGGAGGAACGCCGCGACCGACGCCACGTTGATCACCCCGCCCCGCCTCTTGGAGATCATGTACGGCAGGGCCGCCCGGGTCAGCCGCAGCACCGCCTCGCAGTGCAGCCGCAGCATCCGGACCTCGTCCTCCACGGGGGTGTCGAGGAAGCCGCCGTGGTGCCCGAACCCCGCGTTGTTGACCAGCAGGTCGATGCCGGAACGCAGCCGCTCCTCGGCCGCCGCCATCCCCTCCTCGGTGGTCAGGTCGGCGTGCAGCGGCTCGACCGGCACGCCGTACCGCTTGTGCAGGGCCTCGGCGGAGGCGGCGAGCCGCTCCTCGTCGCGGGCCACCAGGACCAGGGAGAACCCGTCGGTGGCCAGGCGGCGTGCGAAGGCGGCGCCGATCCCGGCCGTCGCGCCGGTGATGAGTGCGGTGGGCATGACGGCAGCGTACCCACCGCACGGATTCCCCCGTCCGGCCCGTGGCGGCGGTCACACCTCGGCGGTGCGGCTGATCAGCTCCTCCACCTTCGCGCTGAGCCGGGCCGCCCGGGGCCACCCGGCGTACAGGGTGAGGAACACGACCGTTTCGCGTAGTTCGGCCGGGGTCAGCTCGTCCGAGCGCAGGGCGGTGCCGAGGTGCAGTTCGAGCATTTCGTCCATGTCCTGGCCGACGAGCAGGCCGAGCAGCAGCAACCGCCGTTCCCTGACCGTGAGCACCTGCCGGGACCACACCTCGGAGAACATGCGCTCCGCCGTCACCCCGAAGAAGCCGTCCGGCCCCTCGCCGGTGCTGTCTTCTTCGTAGACCTGCTTCATGTGCGCCTGCCCTTCCCCGCGGTGATTCCTGACGGCATGCATCAAGTTGTCGTGTTCGGGGCGGTCAGGCGTTACATGATCTGCTCATCCGACACTGACCGATCTCACGATGCAGGCTTTCCCGGGTGCCGCGGGTGCAGGACATGGGCCGTCGATCGGGGTGCGAGCGAGCCGGCAGGAACGGGATCGGCCGGCTCGAACAGCCGGAGGAGGCATTGGACGCAAGCGCACAGGAGGGAATCGCATACGACGGAAGCGCATACGACGGAAGCGGGGTGCGGACGGAAGCGGGGGAGCCCTGTCCCGAATATCGCGCCGGACGCGGCGAACAACAATGCGAACGTCGCCGGGACCGGCATTTCGGGCCCCGGCCGTCGGGGTCACGTGTACAGGCCACCAGTGCGGGCGACAGCCGTTTGATGTGCCGGAACCCGCTTTCGCCGGTCGTCCTTTGGGTATCGGGATCAGAGGTGAGTCTGCCGTCCAGTCCGTGCGTCCCGGAGGCGTACTCGGGCCGTCCCCGGGGCGTCCCCGGGGCGTCCTCGACGGCGCCCACGGAGCCGAGGAACAGAAGAAGGAGGAGGAGCGGGCCGGCGGCCGGAAGAGATCCGGGTGCGCCCGGCGCCGGTGATGCGAGTGGCCTCCGTATAACAGGAGGAATCAAGATCCGAGAAAGATTCGGTCTAGTTTTCCGGCGCATCGCAGACTTACCGTTGAGAAGGATGGTTGAAAAACGGGCACTACTACCTCGTAGACCCGCAAAGCGGAGGATAGGCCCTGGTGGAAAAACCGCGGGTAAGGACCGGGGTGGTGGGAACGGTCGTGGGGGCGGCGGTGGCCGCCTCTGTGCTGTCCGGCTGTGCCGGCCCTGAATACACCTACGTACACGACGATTCGGGCGGCACCTACTTCAAGGTTCCCGCGTCATGGCGGCAGATCGACCAGAAGGCGCTCGACAAGGTGGTCTTCGGTGACGCCGAGTCGACCACCGCGCAACTCGCGAAGCAGGCGGTGTGGGCGGCGGCGTTCGACGCTTATGACGAGCCGTCCCTCGTTCACCTGATCCAGGGTTCGGCCGGCGCCGAGGACAAGCCGTTCGCGTTCGCGAAGGTGCAAAAGCTCAGCGAGGACGACCAGAACGCGGTGTCGCTCGACGCTCTGCGCATGTCCCAGCCGATCCCGGTGCCGGTGACGAAAGAACAGCAGAAGGCGATCGAGGCGACCGGCTTTTCGGGCTTCGAGTTGCTGGCCGACGAGATGCTCCCCATCACGGACGGCGTCCGGGGCGTCCGCAGCGTCTACAACTACCGGCTCGGAGACGGCCCGGTGCAGACGTTCGACAAGACCGTCTACCTGTCGGCCGACGGGACGACGGTCTCCACGCTCCTGATCCGCTGCTCGCCTGCGTGCTATCGGAAGCGGGCCGCGGAGATCGACACCGTCGTCAAGTCCTTCAAGGTCAAGCACCTCATCAACCCGTGAAGGAGCCCCTCATATGAGCACGGCCCTCCCACCGAAGCACCACGAGGGGCTTCGTGAGCCGGGGTCGGGTCCGGTGGACCGCGACCCCCGCACCAGGAAACGTCTGCCGCTGTGGGACCGGACCAAGTTCCTGATCCTGCTCGCCGTCGCGTTCGGTGTCCTGCTCTGGAACACCATCGCCACCTACGAGGGCATCATCTCCTTCTATGACGCCTTCGTGATGACCGTCAGGGAGGCGTCCTGGGTCCTGTGGCTGGCGGGCGTCGAGCTGGTCCGGCAGATCCACTTCCTGATCAGCGAGCGCTCGGCCGGCTACCACCGCTTCTGGACGCAGAACGTCTTCGGCGGCTGGAACCGCTGGACCCACCGCAGGTTCAACGACTGGAACCGCTACCGCATCGCGCGGGCCGTCAAGTGGGTCGTCTGGATCGCGGTCATCGCACTGGTGCTGGGCAAGGTGCAGCAGGTCTCGCCGCTCCAGGCGCTCTACAGCGTGCCCGCCACCGTGTGGGGCTTCCTCCCCATGGTCCTGCAGCTCATGCTGATCATGGTGGTCGCCGTCGGGCAGTTCGTGGCGATCTTCTGGTTCCTGTCGCGCGGCGGCGTCGACGTCTACTACCCCGACGACATCAAGACGCGCTTTTCCGACGTCTGGGGCCAGGACCACGTCGTCGAGCGGGTCAAAGAGAACATCGTCTTCCTGGAGAAGCCGGACGAGATCGAGGCCAGGGGCGGCTACGTGCCCAGCGGCATCCTGCTGTGGGGCCCGCCCGGCACCGGCAAGACGCTGATGGCCGAGGCGGTCGCCGGCTCCACCGGCAAGCCGTACGTGTTCGTCGACCCGGGCGCGTTCATCAACATGTTCTTCGGCGTCGGCGTACTGAAGGTCAAGTCGCTGTTCCGCAAGCTGCGCAAGCTGGCCCTGCGTTACGGCGGCGTCATCGTGTTCTTCGACGAGGCCGACTCGCTCGGCAACCGCGGCGCGCTGGCGCAGGGCGGACCCGGCGGCTGGGGCCGTTCAGCGCCGGCGCCGTTCGGCCCTGCTTCCTCCGAGGGGGCCGGCTGCAACGGTTTCGCCTACCTCGACCCGCACACCCGCACCGTGCTCGGCCGTAACGCCGCGGGCCCGGCCGCCGAGGCCGCGCCCCCGCGGATGCCGCGCACCGGCGCCTTCGTCAACCGCATAATGTACGGCGGGGGCATGGGCGGCGGCGGTGGCGGCATGGGCACGCTGGAGGCGCTGCTCACCGAGATCTCCGGACTGAAGAAGCCGCGCGGCTTCGTCAACCGCTACGTGCGCAGGCTGCTCGGCATGCGGCCCAAGCCGCCGCCGAAATACCGCATTCTCATCATGATGGCCACGAACCTGCCCGAGGCCCTGGACGAGGCGCTGCTGCGGCCCGGCCGCATCGACCGCATCTACAAGGTCGGCTATCCCTCCAAGGCGGGCCGGATCCGCACGTACAAGGGCTACTTCGACAAGGTCAGCCACCAGCTCGGCGACGAGCAGATCGACAAGCTGGCCACGATCACGCCGTACGCCACCGGTGCGACGATCAAGGACCTGGTCAACGAGTCGCTGATCACCGCGATCCGGGACGGCCGGGAGACGATCACCTGGTCGGACGTGATGCGGGCCAAGCGGCTCAAGCAGCTCGGGCCGCCCGAGGACGTCGAGTACATCGAGCGTGAGCGGCACGCGGTCGCGGTGCACGAGGCGTGCCACGCGGTCGCCGCCTACCGCACCCGCCACCACCTGGAGATCGACCTGGCGACGATCGAGAAGGGCGCCGACTACCTCGGCATGGTGGCCAGCATCAAACCGGAGGACCAGTTCACCCGGTGGAAGTCGGAGTACGAGGCCGACATCATGGTGTCCCTCGCCTCGCTGGCGGGGGAGCGGATGTTCTTCGGTGAGGACAACTCCTCGGGCGTCTCCGGCGACCTGCAGAGCGCGACGGCGATCACCGGGCTGATGGAGGCCCACTGGGGCATGGGCATCGGGGTGGCCTCGCTGCCGGCGTTGCAGGAGCTCGGCCTGCGTGAGGGCAAGGCGGCCCAGCCGCAGCCGGGGGGCGGTGGCACCGGCTTCACCGGCACTCCCACGAGCCGGCGCGACGAGATGGTGCCCGACATGCTCCCCGAGCGGATCGAGTTCAACCTCAGCCGGCTGCTGGAGAGGACGGCCGAGCTGCTGCGCGAGCACCGCCGCGAGGTGCTGTCGGTCGCGCACGCGCTGGAACAGCACAAGACCCTCAACGGCGACGACGTGGTCGCGGTCATCGAGGGCAGGATGGGCCCGCTGATCGACGGCAGCGCCTACACCTCCGACGAGTTCTACGAGGAGATCGAGGCGTACCACACGGCCGCGGTGGCGGCCCACAAGGCGCACAGCGAGGTGCCGGTCGAGCTTCCGCTGCCCCGGACGCGGGTGATCGAGGCGTCGGTCGTGGCGGCGTCTCCGGGCGGCGCCGCGCCGGTGCTGGTCGCTCCGCCGCCGAACGGCCTGACCGGCGGCAACGGGCGCGTCCCGGCGGTGCAGACCGGCGTGGCGGAGCCGGACTTCGTGCCCTGGAACCGCACCTCTGCCCCGGTCTCCCCCGCCCCGCTGCTCGGGGAGCCGACCGGCGCGCCGCGCCGCACGTCGTACGGCGCGCTGTGGGCGGTCGTCGGGGTCGTCGTGGCGGTGGTGCTGCTCACACTGCTGGGGGTGCTGCTGTTCGCCTCGCCGCGGGGCGCGTCCGCCGCCGGAGCCGCCACCGTCGCAGGCGTTCCCACCGGCACGGCCGTGCTGCTGGCCGTCGCGCTGGTCGCGGTGATCGGCGGCATCGCGGTCGCGGTCCTGCTGGTCCGCTCCCACCAGGCGGGGCGGCGGCGGGCCGAGGAGGCCAGAGACCGGGCGGCCGAACGAGCGCAGTTGCTCGCGGCGGCCATGGACCCCGAGGTCGCCATGCGGCTGCTCGGCTACGAGGGCAGGCGCGGCCCGGAGGCCTGAGGCATGCTGTGATCCGATCCCCGGTGGGCCGCGCCCGCCGGGGATCGGCGTTGTGCTGTGGTGGGGCCGGCCGGTGCGTGCCCGGCGTTGACGCGTCCTTCCGGCCGAGGCTGGGACCTGGGCGAACGGACTATCCCCGGTACTTCTGACACGACCACCACTTTGTCCTACCGCCTACGAAAGTGGATGAAACCTTGGCGTAACTTCTTCCCCATCGTGATCAAAGACGGTAACTTGGCGCCCACTTGAGGCCGTCGCCACCTTCCGGCGTACGGCCCCGCCTTCGTCACCGGACCCGTGATCCACCCGAAAGGGCGGGCCGCGGCGTCCAGGGCGCACTAGATGGAGGACTGTCACCATGTCACGTAAGCGACTTCTCGCTCTGTCGGCGCTGACCGCGATCGTCGCACCGGTGTTCGCCGGCGCCGCCGCGCAGGCGGCCGTCACGGACGACTCCGCGTTCCGTGTGCTCGTCTTCGGCAAGACCACCGCCTTCCGGCACGACTCGATCCCCGCAGGTGAGGCGGCGATCCAGAAGCTCGGCCAGGAGAACGGCTTCGCGGTCGACGTGACGGAGGACGCGGCCCAGTTCACCGACGAGAACCTGGCCAAGTATCAGACCGTCGTCTTCATGTCCACGACGGGCGACCCGCTCGGTCAGCCCGAGCAGAAGGCGGCGTTCGAGCGCTACATCGAGAACGGCGGAGGCTTCGCCGGCGTTCACGCCGCCGGAGACTCGGGCTACAACTGGGCCTGGTACGGCGGCCTCGTCGGCGCCTACTTCCGCAACCACCCGGCACAGCAGAACGCCACGGTGAAGATGATCGGCCAGGGCGCGGCGTCCAACCGCGGGCTGCCGAACCGCTGGAACCGTTTCGACGAGTGGTACAACTACCGCACCAACCCGCGCGACGCCGGGGTGCGCGTGCTCGCCACTCTCGACGAGACGTCCTACAACCCCGGCTCCGGCGCCATGGGCGACCACCCCATCGCCTGGTGCCACAACTACGACGGCGGGCGCGCCTGGTACACGGGCATGGGCCACACCAAGGAGGCCTACAGCGACCCGCTGTTCCTGAAGCACCTGCTCGGCGGCATCAAGATGACCGCTGGTGTGACGAACTTCCCCTGCGACCCCGACGGCGACTGACCGCTCGCGAGGAACGCCCCATCGCGTGACGGGCGCCGGGATGCCGATCATCTGAGGCGCCCGAGCGAGGCGGACGACGAGCGCGCCGTCCGGTGCCCGCACCGGACGGCACGCCCACGCGTTCAGGACCGCGGGCCGCCGGGCGGCGAGCGGTCCTCGGGTCAGAGCCGGAAGCCCAGGTCGGGCGTGATCTCCGTCACGTCCATCTGGGCCTTCTGCAGGCGGCCCGAGTAGTCCCAGTTCATCGCCTGCCAGCGGGTGAACTGGTCGAGTACCCACATGCCGCTCTGCCTGCTGCCGTTGCCCGACTTGCCGTTCCCGCCGAACGGCAGGTGGGCCTCCGCGCCGGAGGTGGAGTTGTTGACGCTGACCATGCCGGCCGACACGCCCTCGCAAAACCGGAACACCGCCTTCGGGTCGGTGGTGTAGATGGACGACGACAGGCCGTACCCCGGCCGGTTGGCCAGGTCGATGGCCTCGTCGAGGGTGGAGAACGTCGTCACGCCCACGATCGGGCCGAACGTCTCCTCCAGGAACAGCCGGTCGCCGGGGCGGACGCCGTCCACCACCACGGGGTGGTAGTAGAGGCCCTCGCCGTCCATCCGCCCGGCCGGACCCGGCAGCACGGTGTGGTGCGGCTGGATCCAGCCCAGATACTCCTCGTATCGCTCGGCGAACTTGTGGTCGAGCAGCGGGCCGTACAGCACGTCGCCGTTCGGGTCGCCGACCTTCGCGTCACGCACCGCCTCGGTGAACCGGCGCAGGAACTCGTCGTGGACGTCCTCGTGGACGATGACCGTGCCGAGGGAGGTGCACCGCTGACCGGCGGTGCCGAAGCCGGAGAACAGGGCGCCCTCGGCGGCGAGGTCGAGATCGGCGTCCGGCATGACGACCATCGGGTTCTTGCCGCCGAGTTCCAGACAGGGCGACTGCAGGTGCCGCCCGCACAGCTCGCCGACGGCCCGGCCGACCGCGCTCGATCCGGTGAAGCCGACCTTGTGCACGGTGCCCTCGCCGAGCGCGCGGTCGAGACCCGCGTACGTCTGATCGCCGTCGGCGAAGACCAGGTTGAGCACGCCGTCGGGCAGTCCGGCCGCCGCGAACAGCCGGTAGAGCGCGTGCGCGGAGGCCGCGGCGTATTCGGCGGGCTTCCACACCACCGCGTTGCCGCACAGCAGCGCCGGAACCAGATACCACGAGGGGACGGCCACCGGGAAGTTGCCCGCCGTCACGACCGCCGCCACGCCGACCGGGACACGGAAGGTGAACAGGCTCTTGTCCGGCATCTCCGACGGCACCGTCTGCCCGTAGAGGCGGCGGCCCTCGCCGAGGAAGAAGTCGCAGGTGTCCACGATCTCGCGGACCTCGCCCAGCGCCTCGGCGTACGGCTTGCCGATCTCCTCGGTCACCAGCCGGGCCAGCGCCTCGGTGTTGGCCTCGACCAGGCGGCCGATCGAGGCGATCACCCGTCCGCGCACCGGCGCGGGGACACGCGCCCACTCCCGCTGGGCCGCCGCCGCGGCGCGGCAGGCGCCGGCGAAGTCGTCCGCGCCGGCGAGCAGGACCGTCGCCACCGTCTGCGCGGGTCGCGCCGGGTTCACGGACTTGTACGGCGTGCCCGAAGGCAGCTCCTCACCCGCGACGACGGAAACGATCTGCAGAGCCACCGCTGACCTCCGGAATTGTTGCTGGTTCCAAGCCTCGATTACACAGTATTTCCGTCCGCGGCGCCCGGCGACAGGCCCTCCTGCAGTGCCACCGCGGCGGCCTGGGTGCGGCTGGTCACGCCGAGCTTGGCCAGGATGTTCGAGACGTGCACGCTGACCGTCTTCTGCGAGATGAACAGCCGCTCGCCGATCTCCCGGTTGGCCAGGCCGCCCGCGACGTGCGCCAGCACCTCCCGCTCGCGCGCGGTGAGCGCGGACAGCCGCGCCGGCTCCCGTGCCGCTCCCGGCTGCTCACCGGCGGCGCCGCCCCGCGTGTCTCCGGCGTGCGTGTCGCCGGCGCGGGCGTCACCGGCGTGGGTGTCTCCGGCGTGGGCGGCGGGGGAGGCGGCGGGAACGGTCGCCGTCGGGTCGGGGAATCCGGCCCGCGTTCCGACCGCTCTGAGCGTCTGGAGGAAGGGCCGGGCTCCCAGCGCGGCGGCTGTGTGCACTGCGCGCTCCCACTCGGCGCGGGCCGCCGCGCGGTCACCCGTCCGCAGCAGGCTCTCGGCCAGGCGCCACCGCGACCGCGCCTCCTCGTAGCGGAAGCCGAAGCCGAACGCCGCGGTCGCGCGCCGCCAGACCTGCGGATCCTCCGTGCCGTGCGCGCGGTGCCACTCGGCCTCGGCCCGGGCCAGCCAGGCCATTCCCTCCGGCCCCAGCCGGCCCCGAGGGCCGTTCGGCCCGTTCTCCGCCGCCCACCGCGCCCGGCGTAGCAGGTCGTCGCAGGGCTCGCCGGTCCGGCCGAGGTCGGCCAGCGCCCACAGGCCGGTGGCCGCGATGCGGATCACACTGGGATCGAATGGCTCCAGCGCCGCGACGACCGCGTCGACGTGGTCGAGTGCGGTGAGCGGGTCGCCGCGCCACAGCGCCTGCTCGGCCGCCATGCCGCGCGCCATGTAGCCGATCAGCTCGTCCGACCAGAAACGGGACAGCCACCGCAGCCGCTCGTCGGCCACCGGGCGCCCCCGGCCCACCTCGACGAAGAGGGCGAACGACGACAGTTGCGCCTCGGCCCTGGTGCCGACGCGGACGCCGAACCCTCCCGCCAGCCGCTCGGCGGCGTCCCAGTCGCCGTCGGCGTAGTGCACCAGGTAGTGCAGGAAGCGCAGGTCGGTGCCGAACGTGCTCCAGGTGAGCCCGGTCTCCCCGGCCAGCCGTACGCCGTCCTCGGTGATGCGGGCGGCCACCGCGAGGGCGCCGTTCTCGTACTGGATACGGGCGAGGTTGAAGCGTGCCCGCAGGTCGATGGACAGGTCGCCCGAGGCGCGGCGGGTGGCGCGCGTGAGCAGGTCGACGGCGTGCTCGACGCTGCTCCCGAACTCCTCCTCGATCAGGGCGAGCGAGACGAGGGCGCTGGCCTCCGCGTCGCGGGCGCCGGTCGCCTCCGCGACCTCCAGCGCCCTGGACGCCGTCGCCGCCGCCTCCTCCTCGTGGTACTGCCGGAAGATTGCGCGGGCGTAGGTGGCCAGGGCCCTGGCCAGCAGCGGGCTGTGCGGTGCCGCGTCCACCGCCTCGCGGGCGGACGCGACCGCCTCGGCCTCGTCGCCGCCCGCGTCCGCCAGATAGTAGGACAGCCGTTCGCCGGTCTCCGCGATCAGGGCCGGGTCGCTCGCCTCGCGGCGGATCCGCCGCACCTGCTCCGCCGCCCGGTGGTAGTCGCCGGCCGCGGCCGCCGCCGCGGCGCTGGCCAGCGCGATCCTCGCCCGGTTCTCCCCGGCCAGCCGTTCGGCGTCCGGCACCTGGTTCCAGACCTCCAGCGCGCGCTCGAAGTGCCGGTGCGCCTCCGCCGGCGCGCCGAGCCCGGCGGCCAGCCGTCCGGCCTCCACCGACGCCCGCAGCGCGCCCGGGAGGTCGTGCCCGGCGAGATGGTGATGGGCCAGCTCGGCGGGGGAGCCGCGGCGTTCGGCGAGCAGCGCGGCGAACGCGGTGTGCAGGCGGGTCCGCTCGCCCGGCAGCAGGTCGTCGTAGACGGCCTCCTGGAGGAGCGCGTGCCGGAACGTGTAACCGTCGCTGCCCGCCGTGAGCAGCCGCTGGGAGACGATCTCGCGCAGCGCGTCCTCCAGCGGCAGGTCGCCGAGCCCGGTCGCGTCGCGCAGCAGGTCGTGGCCGACCCGGCGGCCGGCCACGGCGGCGACCCGCAGCACCTGCCGGGCGGTCTCCGGCAGGGTTTCCACCCGGGCGAGCAGCAGGTCGGCCAGCGTTCCGGGCAGCCGCGCCCGTTCGGCGCCGGCCGCCAGGAGCTCCTCGGCGAAGAACGGGTTGCCCCCGGCGCGCTCGATCACGGTCGTCAGGCCGCGTCCCGCCACCGGTTCCGCGGGGCCCTCGCCGTACTGGTCGAGGACGGCGAGATACTCGGCCATGTCGTCGTCGCCGAGCGGGGGCACCTCGACGGAGGTGACCAGCGGCAGCCGCCGCAGCTCGGCCAGGACCGGACGCAGCGGGTGGCGGCGGTGGAGGTCGTCCGTGCGGTAGGTGCCGACGAGGCAGACCCGCTCGCGCTGCAGCATGCGGGTGAGGAAGACGAGCAGGTCCCGGGTCGAGCGGTCGGCCCAGTGCAGGTCCTCGAACACGAACAGGACCGGCTGTCGCCCGGCCACCTCCGACAGCATGTCGAGCACCGACCCGAACAGGCGCTGCTGGGCGAGCCCCCCGGTGGTCCCCTCCGTAGGGCCCGTCTCGTCGCCGGGCAGCAGCCGCCGCAGCGCGGGACGGGCCGTGACGGCCGGACCGACCGGCCCGCCGGCATCGGCGGCGGCGCCGCGCAGGGCGTCCGCGAGCGGCAGATAAGGAAGGGCGTCACCGAGCTCGGCGCACTGGCCGGTGAGTGTCACGAAGCCGCGCCGCTGCGCGAGGTCGCACAGCTCGGTCACGAGCCGGGTCTTGCCGATCCCCGCGTCGCCGCCCACCAGGGCGACCCCCGCGAGCCCGGCCGCGGCGGCGTCCAGCACGCCGACGAGCCGATCGAGCTCCGCGGAACGCCCGATCAGCACCCTTTGCGGCGTACGCGCAACCACGCAGGTGAGTATGACACGCGACCCCGACAGAACCGCTCCCGCGCGTGCGCCCGCCGCCGCGGCGGGCCTCGAAGCGTAATCCGCAAGCCCGTGAACTTTTCAGCGTCCGCCGAACCGGTCAGGGGCGGTTCGAGCGCATCGCCGTGCCTATCCACCAGGCTGAATGCTTCTCGTCGTGCAATGCCGGATGAAGGGCACTTTTCGGAATCATTTCGGGTGCCGTTGACGACTCGGCGAGGTCGCCCGATACTTTCGCCAATACGCCGATACTTTCGGCGTCGTGACGACGGCGAGGTGGCCCCGGCTTCCCCCGCCCACGGTGCTTGTCCCCCGTCAGCCCTCACGAGGAGGAAGCGCGCATGCTCGACGCCCCCACTCACTGGCCGGGCCGCAGACGCGGTCGCGTCAGGCTGTTCATCGCCCGCGTCTGCGCCGTGGCGCTGGCCGCGGCCGTGGCGATGCTGCCCGGCGTCGCCAACGCGGCGGTCACCACGAACCAGACCGGCACCAACAACGGCTACTTCTTCTCGTTCTGGACCGACAGCCAGGGCACGGTCTCCATGGAGTTGGGGTCCGGCGGAAACTACAGCACCTCCTGGCGCAACACCGGCAACTTCGTCGCCGGTAAGGGCTGGAAGCCCGGCGGGCGCAGGACCATCAACTACTCCGGCAGCTTCAACCCCTCCGGCAACGCCTACCTGGCCGTCTACGGCTGGACGCGGAGCCCGCTGGTGGAGTACTACATCGTCGACAACTGGGGCACCTACCGGCCTACCGGCACCTTCAAGGGCACCGTGACCTCCGACGGCGGCACCTACGACATCTACCAGACCACCCGCTACAACGCGCCGTCCATCGACGGCAACCAGACCTTCAACCAGTACTGGAGCGTCCGCCAGCAGAAGAAGACCGGCGGAAGCATCACCGTCGGCAACCACTTCGACGCCTGGGCCCGCGCCGGCATGTCGCTGGGCAACCACGACTACCAGATCCTCGCCACCGAGGGCTACCAGAGCAGCGGTAACTCCAACATCACCATCGGCGGCTCCTCCGACGGTGGCGGTGGTGGCGGCGGCGGTGGCGGCGGTGGCGGCTCCACGCCGCCCCCGAGCGGCGGTGGCGGGCCGATCAAGAGTGTCGCCTCCGGCCGGTGCGTCGACGTGCCCAACTCCAGCACCTCCGACGGCACCCAGGTGCAGCTGTACGACTGCAACGGTCAGAGCAACCAGCAGTGGAACTACACCTCCTCCCAGGAGCTGCGGGTCTACGGCAACAAGTGTCTGGACGCCGCGGGCACCGGAAACGGCGCCAAGGTCCAGATCTACAGCTGCTGGGGTGGCGACAACCAGAAGTGGCGCCTCAACTCCGACGGCACCATCACCGGCGTTCAGTCGAACCTGTGCCTGGACGCTGCCGGACAGGGCACGAGCAACGGCACCCAGCTCCAGCTGTACTCCTGCTGGGGCGGCAACAACCAGAAGTGGACGCGGAGCTGACGCCCGGGGCCACCGTCCCCGTCTGCTGATTCTTTCCTTCTGGTGAGGGGGGCTCCGGTGCGGCGGCATCCGCCGCACCGGAGCATTTCCCCGACGGGCCTTCCCGTGCCGATCTCGGTGAAGGGCTGTGGGAACCGCCCGCGCGGGAGCGGGGCCTTCCCGTGCCGGGCCGGGCTCATCCCACGATGCGCGCGGCAATTGCCGTTGAGAAACACTCGTGGCCGTCTGCGCCAACGGGGAGATCGCCGGTTACGCCATCTGCGACGACGTGAGCTCCCGTTCCATCGAGGGCGAGAATCCGCTGTGCCTCCCGCCGGCGAAGGTCTACCTCGGCGGAACCGCGCTGGGGCCGGGCATCCGCCCCGCCTGGGAGATGCCGGACCCCTACGCCCTCGGCATCCGTCTCGGCATCGCACGCGGCTCCCGGGAGATGTGGACGGGCTCGGCGAGCACCGGCCTGCTCCACCGGCGCATCGACGACCTCCTCGAACACCTCCTGCGCGCCGACCGCTACCCGTACGGGGTGGTCCTGGCCACCGGCACCTGCCTCGTGCCCGAGTCGGACTTCACGCTGAGGCCGGGCGACGAGGTGCGCATCGAGATCGACGGCCTGGGCCGACTCGTCACCCCCGTGGGCGTGGTCACCGACATCGGCCCCTGAGCCCGAGAGCCCGCCGGCTCGGCGTTGCGATCACCATGGCGGCGACGTAGTTCGGCAGGGTCGGCTCACCGCCCGGCAGCGTGGTGAAGCCGTACTGCTCGCACCAGGACTCGAAGCGTCCTCAAGCACGGGGGAAACCAGGCACGGTGGAAACCAGGCACGGGGGAAACCGCGTACGACCTGGTCCGCTCCAAGTAGGTGCGGACGCTGGTGCGCCAGTGGCGCCTGCACGCCATCGCCTACCCGCCCGGGCTATGAGGCCGTCCAGGACGTTCTTCAGGAGCGTACCGGGATGTTCACTCGCCACACCCCACCGAAGTGGAATCCGGTGCCCGCGGGTGGACCGCGGGCACCGGATGCGATCAAGGATCGATCGGGCTACTTGGTGTTGGGCCCGCCCGGCGTCGGCACGGTGCTCGTGACGAAGTCGTGGCAGAGGCTGTCGGCGTCGGTGCCGTCGGGCCAGCGGGCGTTGCTCCGGCCTGCGCCGGCGGCGGCGCCGGCCACCACGGCGATGCAGCCGCCCTTGCCCTGGTCGGCCTCCATGACGGCGAGCTCGGGAGTGGCGATGGTTCCGTTGCCGCTCGAACTGCTCTGCTGGGAGCCGTAGACGACGGCGTCGACGACCACGTGGCCTCGTTCGTCGAGCAGCGCGATGGAGCCGGCGCTGGTGGACAGGGCGCTCCCGAACCACTGGTCGGGCACCGGCGTTCCCTGGTAGCCCGCCGTCGTGACCAGGGGGTTGACCACGGCCGTGCCGGTCGGGTGGGCCTTGACCGGCTTGTCGAGCGTGAGGCCGCCGCCCAGCGCCTGCACCGGCACGCCGCTCGTGTGCGGGTGACGGGTCGGCGGCGAGAAGCTGATTCCCGTGCCGGGGTCGGACACGTCGACGCCCGACACGTGGGCGAGCCGCAGCGGCGCGGCCAGGTCGACGCCCGTGCCGCTCGCGCCGGTAGTGCCGACGTTCGCGACCGTGACGGTCTCCTTGTTCTCGCCGGTGTCCACCGTCAGGGTGTCGCCGACGGTCATGTTGGCGTCGGCGGCGACCTTGATGTTGGTCGCGCCCTCGGCCGCGTCGGCCGACAGGGTCGTCTGCGTGGCCGCCTTGCCGACCGCGGTGACCGTGGCCAGCTCGTAGTCGTCGCCCGAATCGATGCCGATCCTGTCGCCGACGGTGAATCCGGTCGCGTTCGTGACGGGCACGTTGGTCGAGTGGGCGGGGATCGTGATCCACGGCCCGGTGGACACGGGAACGAACAGCGTCGTCGCCGGGCTGGCCGCCGTCCCGACCGACTGGATCGTGCGGGTCTCCCGCTCGCGGCCGGTGTCGATGTCGATCTGCTGGCCGGCCGCGAAGCCGGTCGTGCTCCTGACGTTGACCGTGGTGTCCTCGTGGTTCGCGGGGGCCGCCAGCCCGGAGCCGGCGAGGCCCAGCAGGTAGTAGGCGCCGCTCGCGAGCCGCGTCCCGGGCGGGATCTTGGCCAGCGTGGTGCCGGGCGAGCCGCTCGGCGTGGTGGTCAGGGTCCAGCCGGAGATGTCGACCTCGTTCGCGGAGGGGTTGTAGAGCTCCACGAACTGGTCGGTCGAGTTGGTGCTCGTACGGAACCGGACCTCATTGATCTTGATGGGGATCACGTTGCGTACGGCTTGCTCGGTTTCCGCGGACTGGCGGCCCTTCACCGGGCCGGAGGGGTTCGTCCACTCGGCCCTGCCGGTCAGGTAGCCGGCGTCGGTCCTGTCCGCGGAGGTGACCGTGAAGGTCGCGCTCACGCTCTCACCCGGTGCGACCGACGGGAACGTCGCCGACTTGTCGGGGGTGTCCTTGACCGAGGCGGTCCATCCCCCGGGGGCGGACAGGCTCAGCTTGACGCCCACCGCTGCCGAGCCCGTGGTGTTCGTGAACGTCTCGGTGACGTCCTGCGCGGAGCGCGGGGTGAACGTGGTGGCCCGCGACAGCGCCAGACGCGTCACGTCGTACTTGGCGGCCACGATGTTGGCCTGCACCGCGTCCGTGGTGGCCTCCGACGGGTAGCCCTTCGTCATCACCCCCTCGTAGAAGGTGCCCGACGAGCCGTTGCCGTTGTCGCCGCCGGTGCCGAGGAGGACGGCGCCCTTCTTGTGCATGGGGTAGTAGCTGCTGTTGGTCAGCGAGCCGGGACGGATTCCGCTGTAGAAGGTCGTCAGGGGGCCGTCCTGGGCGTTGCCGCCTCGCAGATCCCACTGGTTCCCGCCGCCGCCGTCGACGACCGCGGTGACGAACCGCCAGGAGTCGACGGTCGGATCGGCCGGGTTCTGCTTCGCGTTGTACCCGGAGAACAGGCCCGCCTCCATGTCGGCCATGATCCACGGGCCGGGGCCGCTGCCGCTGCCCCAGGCGGTGGCGGTGCCGAAGTACGTGGTCTCCATGGTGCCGGTGCCCACGGCGCGGCTGTTCGTCGAGGAGTTGCCGTAGTCGAAGCAGCAGCCGCTGTCATAGTGGGTGCCGTCGATGACGTAGTAGATGCCCTCCGGCTCGTCGGCCTTCGCGAGGCCGGTGGCGTCGTTGTTGCGGTACCCCATGCCCGGCATGATGTACACGCCGTAGGCCTTGTGGCCGCTGATCGTGATCGGCGCCATGTCCGCTATCGAGAGGGTGTCGTAGCCCCCGACGGCCGGGCCGCGGAACGTGCCGGGAGGAGCCTGATAGAGGGCGTTGCCCAGGCCGGACTGGTCGTAGATCTTGGTGATCACGCAGACCACGTGATCGCAGAACGCGTCCTGGGCCGCCGCGTCGGCGTATCCGCCGGCGTCCGGGGAGGGGTGGGCGGCGGAGCGTACGACGCCGATGTCCCTGGTCGCGTTGTCCGAGGTGCGCATGACCTGGTAGAGCGGGCCGTTGTAGGAGGCGTACAGCGCGCGCGTGGTGCTGTGGGCGGTCACGCAGGGCGTGCCGCCGGCGGCGTAGATGTCACAGGGTCCCTGCGGCCGATCCGGGGCGCCCGGCGGCTGGCCCGGGGCGCCCGGCGGCTGGCCCGGGGCGCCCGGCGGACGGTCCGGACCGGCGGGCGGCGCCGCCTGCGCCTGCGGCGTCACCGCGAGCGCGCCGCCGATCAGCGCCAGTGCGGTCGCCGTATGAGCGGCCAGGGTTTTGAGGCGTCCGCGTCGGATGGGGGGTCTGAACATGTTGGATCAACTCCTACATGCGTCTTGCTCGACTGAGTCGAACGTGCGGGGGGTGCGGCCTGCCGATGTTCGGTCAGGCGACCGCGGACACCGTCACGCGGGCATGGACGATCCCGCGCCGGACGTCTCGGTCGGCACTCGGCAGGACATCCGCCGGCGCGAGTTGTTAGCGCTAACAAAAGCAATCGCGTCAACGGGGTCGTGGGTGGCGGAGGGGAGTCGGGAGCGGGGTTGAGCTTGATCAACTGCTGCTCACTATGGCACCGGCCGAAGGTAACGTCAAGGTTACATACGCAATATCGGGCCGGTCCTTTCCCGGCCGTCCGCCCGCCGGAACGCGAAGGACCGGCGGGCGTTCGCCGATGTCAGGGCACACGCCGCCCTGTTCGCCGACTGCTCGGCCCCGGGGGCTCAGCCGGTGAATTCGTCGACGCCGAGGGCGAAGTCCCAGTGGCCAACCGCGTTGCCGGCGAGGGCCACCGTGACCAGGCCCATTCCTTCCAGCCAGTGCGCCGTCTTCAGGCCGCCGACGTCCAGCGGGCGCAGCCCGAGGCTCTCGATGAATGCCGCCACGTCCGCCTTGGCCTGCGCATCGTCGCCGGCGATGAAAACGTTGGGCCGGCCCTTCTCCAGGACATTGCGGAAGATGGTGTTGAAAGCCTTGACCACGCTGGCGGTGGCCGGGGCAACCTTGGCGACTTCCTGCGCGATCGAGGTCTCCCCGCTGTGGGCCAGTCCGTCGAACGAGGCGTTGAAGGGGTTGCTGATGTCGACGATGACCTTGCCCGCGAGGGCGTCCCCGTACTCGGTGACGACCGGAACGACACCGGCGTACAACAGGGCCGCGATGACGATGTCCCCGGCAGGGACGGCGCCCCACTTGCCCGTCGTGGCGCCGCCGCCCAGAGCCTTGGCCAGGTCATCGGCCTTGGACTGATCGCGTCCCATGACCTCGACGGTGTTGCCGCCCGCCAGTGCGAGCGTGCCGATGGCGCGGGCCATGTTCCCCGTACCGAGGAGGGTGATGCTGCTCATGAGGTGTGCTCTCTTCCTGTTCGCGAGATGTCGCTCTGTCTCGTTCATGATCGTTACGCACCCTCGGTGCGCAGTTTCCCAGGGCTGTGTGCCGACGAGACGCCGTGCACCGTCATCTCGGTGAGCGCGATCCGGCCCCACACCTCGTTGGTCGACTCGATCCCCACGCCGGTGGTGCCCTGCCAGGCGCTGAGCTCCTGTCACGCCGTGGCCGGCGCGTGCGGGTGCCGGCCGATCAGCCGTCCGTGTTCGTGATCAGCTCGTCGCGGCGACGGGGTCGCTGCGCGGTGTGCCCACGGCATTCCTGGTGGTGGTTCAGATGGCGGTGGTGCCACCGTCGGTGACCAGTTCCAGGCCGTTGACGTAGCTGGAGTCGTCGGAGGCGAGGAACAGGGCGACGGTGGCGATTTCTTCGGGGCGGCCCATCTTCCCGCGGGGGATGAGGGACTCGAATGCGGCCTTGGTCGCCTCGTCGAACAGTTCTTCCTGTTTGGCGGTGGCGACCTGGCCGGGGGTCAGGACGTTGACCCGGATCTTGCGGTCGCGCAGTTCGTTGAGCCAGACGCGGGCCCAGGCCTGCTGGACGGCTTTGCTTCCCGCGTAGAGGCTCCAGCCGGGGAAGGAGCCGAGGGAGGCATTGGATCCGGTCATGAGGATCGAGCCGTTGTCGTTGATCAGCGGCAGTGCCTTCTGCACAGTGAACAGGGTGCCGCGCGCGTTGAGCCAGAAGGCGCGGTGGAACTGTTCCTCGGTGATCTCGCCGAGGACGGCGGGTTCGCCCATCCCGGCGCTGGCCCACAGCACGTCGATCGAGCCCTTTTCCCGCTTGACGGTGTCGTACAAGCGGTCCAGGTCGTCCAGTTCGGCCGCGTCGCCCTGGACGGCGGTGACGTTGCGGCCGATCAGCCTGACAGCGTCGTCCAGTGCTTCCTGCCGCCGGGCCTGGATGAAGACGTGCGCTCCTTCCGCGACGAACAGTTTGGCGCCGGCCAGTGCCATACCGGTGGATCCGCCGGTGATCACCGCTACCTTGCCGTCGAGCTTTCCCACGATCACTCCATTGAATTGACGGGTAGTCGAAACAGCTCGGTCCTATATACACCGGGCTGTGTACGTAACGTACGCGACGGCTGGTCGGGGCGCAAGCTACGTACACCGGTCTGTACCGAACCGGTTTATGCTGGAGGTATGACGGAGTTGGAGAAGGGCCCCCTGGGCCGGCGCCGTGGCAGGGGCGCGCGCGAGCGCATCCTCAGCGCGTCACAGCAGCTGTTCCGCGATCAGGGAATCAACCGCACCGGCATGGACCAACTCTGTGCCGCGGCCCAGGTGTCCAAGCGCACGGCCTACCAGCACTTCACCAGCAAGGACGAACTCGTCGCCGAATACCTGCGCCGATTCGATCCCGACGTCATGCCCGGAGTGTTCGACCGCACCGACCTCACGCCCCGCGAACGGCTCCTCGCCGCCTTCGAGATGCCCGCGTCCACGCCCCTGTGCCCCTACATCGCGGCGGCCGTCGAGCTTCACGACCCCCAACACCCCGCATCCCAGTACGCACGCGACTACAAGACCGCCATCGCCGCGCGGCTCACCGAAACCGCCCGCGAAGCGGGCGCCACCAACCCCGAGCAACTCGGCGAACAACTGGCGCTGCTCATCGACGGCGCCTCGGCCCGCACCCGAGTCCTCAACGGCGATTCCTTTCCCACCGCCGCCGCCATCGCCGCCGTCCTCATCGACAACGCCATCCCCGCGCCATCTCCTCGGCAGCCGAGCGATGACCGCGGAATTACCGGGTCTGCTCCCGTTCCGGTCGGAGGCCAATGACGGCCTGATCGCGCCTCGTCGGCCGCTCGTGCGTGCTACGCCTGCATGTGCTCAGGGCGCTGTGCGGCCGTCGGGCTGTAGGGGTTCGGGCTGTAGGGGGGCGGTGTTCTTCGTGCCGCGCAGGGCGACGTGGACGAGCAGTGCGGCCATGACGACGGCACCGATCCACATGGCCTGCCGCCAGCCGTCGACGAAGGACTGCTGCGCCGCGTGCATCAGGTCCCGTGCGTGGCTGCCGGCCTGTGGCGCGACCTCGATGGCGTTGGCGATGCCTTCACGAGCGGTGTTCGCGACGCCCGTAGGTATGCCGTCGAGCTTGCTGTCGATGGTGCTGCGGTGAACAAGGCCATCAGGGCCAAGCCGAGGGTGGCCAGGACGACGCCCACGGCCATGGTGGAGCGGGTGCCAATCCTGGCTGCCATCTTGGGCGCCAGGCCGGAGGTCACCATCATCATGACGGCCATCGGCATCATCGCCACGGTGGACAGCAGCCCGGACCAGCCGAGTACGGCCTGGAAGAACGGGAAGAGGACGACGGCGATACCGGCCTGGACGCCGAAGACGACGAGCAGGGTGATGGAGCCGCTGGCCAGTCCGCGCTCACGGAAGAGGCGTACGTCCAGCAGCGAGGCGTCGCGGCGGTGCAGCTCCCAGGCCACGAAGGTGATGGCGGCGATGACGCCGACGGCCAGGCTGATCAGAGTGATGGGCGCGGTCCAGCCGCGTTCGGGGCCTTCCTGTAGGACGAAGACGAGACCGATCACGGCGATGGTGGAGACCAGTGCGCCGATGGCGTCGAAGGAATGCGCGGAGCGTTCGCGGGAGTTGGGCACGGACTTCAGCGTCATCGCCAGCGCGATGACGACCAGGACCACGGGCAGGACGAACAGTCGGCGCCAGTCGGCGACGTCGACCAGCAGGGCGGAGAGGAACATGCCCAGGATGCCGCCGCCTCCGGCGACGCCGGTCCACACACCGATCGCCTTGCCTCGTTCCTCCTCGGGAAAGGTGGAGGTGATGACGGCCAGCGTGATCGGCATGATCATCGCGGCGCTGATCCCGGCGGCCACGCGGGCGGCGATCATGACCCCGGCCGACGGGGCCAGGCCGGCGACGACGCCGGCGGTACCGAAGACGATCAGCCCGGTGATCAGCATGGGCTTGCGGCCCAGACGGTCACCCAGCGCGCCGAGCGGCAGCAGCAGTGCGGCCAGGGCCAAGGTGTAGACATTGATGATCCACAGGACAGTGGTCTGCGAGGCGCCGAACTCGACGGCCATGTGGGTCTGGGCGACGTTCAGTCCGGACACCGAGGCGATGACAGCCATCAGCGCGATCGAGACGGTGATCAGGATCGCGCGCAGCTGACGCGGGTCCGGCGTACCTCCGCCGCCGGCCGGCGCGGCCGCCTCCAGAGGAGGCTGATTGGTACTCATGGTTTCCTTCCTGAAAGGGCATGCGGAATCAGCGCCGGGACAGGACCGGTCGCCAGGTTGGTGAGATGGGGACCTGCTCACCGCGCGGACCGCTGGACGGCGGTCCGCGGTTCTTCACGGTCCGCGCGGTTCTTCAGCAGCGGGGCTTATGTCAGCCGGTGGTCTTTCAGGCGGCGGCGAGCGCGGCGTCGATGTCCGCGGCGGCCGGCAGGGCGTTGATGTGGGAGCCGGCCAGGGCGTTGTTCAGGTCCGCGGCGCCGCCGTCGATCACTACACTTCCACGGTCTCGGTGGGCAGTGTGTCGCTCCCGTAGCGGGAAGTCTGCGCAGACATGTCGCACCTTTCGTCGTACGTGGCCCCCCGTGCTGGACCATCTGTATTCGACGTTAAAGGCGCTTTGCAGTCAGGGCATACCATGTTGCCCATGACGCAAGAAGATGGTCAGCTGGACAGTCTCGTACGCAAACGGATCCGCGCGCTGCGCGTCGCCCAGGGCTGGTCGCTGGAGGAGCTGTCCGCCCGCGCCAACCTCAGCCAGTCTTCACTGAGCCGCATCGAGAACGGTCAGCGCCGCCTGGCTCTGGATCAGTTGGTCACCCTCGCTCGCGCGCTCGACACCACCTTGGACCAGCTCGTGGAGAACGCCGCCGACGACGTCGTCATCAGCCCGATGATCGACGGCGCCCACGGCCTGATGCGCTGGCCCATAAAGGGCGACCCCGGTATGAGCGTGATGCGTCAGCGGATGACCGACCCTCCGCCCGACAACCCGGCCCGCATGCGCGCCCACCCCGGCCGCGAATGGCTGGTGGTGCTGTCCGGCGCCGCCGTCCTCATGCTCGGCCACCGGCGCTTTCGCATCGAGACCAACCAGGCCGCAGAGTTCCCCACCATGATGCCGCACGCCATCGGCGCCGAAGGCGGACCGTGCGAGATCATCGGCATCTTCGACCGAGACGCCCGCCGCGGTCACCAGAAAGACGCCGGCGCCGACGGCTCCGAAGCCGGCCGCGGAGGCGTCCAGGGTCTCTGCGAATAGCGGGCTACAGTCCGCCGGGCCCTCGGCGCATGGTAGATCTTGCGTGCCGGGCAGCACACCACGCCACCTTCTTGCGTATTCCGCAAGTAGTCGTGCGGTAGGCGCATGACGGGCTTACGGTATCGCCATGCCCCAAACGCACCAGCACACCGCCCACAGTGGCGAAGGCGGCCACCACCCGAGCCACCACCCTGGCCCCCACCCTGACCCCCACCCTGACCCCCACCCTGACCATCGCCACGGCGGCCACCAAGAGCACAGCGATGGCGAGCAGGCGGAGATCCTCGACCTGGATGCCGAGGTGCTCGCCGAGCACATAGCGTCCATCACCGCCTGGCTGCCGCTGAAGAGCGAGCCGCGCCGGATCGTGGACCTGGGCTGCGGCACCGGTGCGGGCACCTTCGCGCTTCTCGAGCGCTTCCCCGACGCGCACGTCACGGCTGTCGACAGCTCGGCCGGGCACCTCCGGCTCCTGCGCGAGAAGGCATGCGCCCGCGGAGTCGAGGAGCGCGTACGGACTGTGCAGGCCGACCTCGACACCAACCACTGGCCCGACCTCGGCACGCCGGATCTGGTGTGGGCCTCGGCCTCGATGCACCACATGGCCGACCCCGGCCGCGCCCTCGCGAGCGTCCACGACCTGCTCGCCCCCGGCGGCCTGTTCGCCGTCGTCGAGCTCGCGGATTTCCCCCGCTTCCTGCCCGCCCACGCCCCCGAGAGCCGGCCCGGGCTCGAAGAGCGCGCCCATGCCGCGACCGGCAGCTTCCACGCCGAGCACGTTCCGCACCGCGGCGCCGACTGGGGCCCGATGCTGACAGCCGCCGGTTTCACCGTCGAGGACGAGCGCACCATCATCGTCAACATCGAAGGTGGGCGCAGCGAGGCGATCGGCCGCTACGCCGTGGGCGGCCTGCGGCGCATCCGCCGTGTCGCCGCACCCGTCCTTAGCCCCGAGGACCTCGCCGCACTCGACGAGCTCCTGGACACCAACAGCCCGAACAGCATTCTGCGCCGCGAGGATCTCGCCGTACGCACCGAGCGCACCGTCTGGGCGGCCCGCCGCGCCTGACACCCGGCAAGCGCCGGTGACCGCCCGGCTCTGTCCTCAGTGGCCGGTGGCGCCGTCGATCCGCTCGCGGAGCAGGTCGGCGTGCCCGTTGTGACGCGCGTACTCGGCGACCATGCCGACGAGGATGCGGCGCAGCGAGATCGGCTGCCCGGTGGCGCGGTGGACACCGGTCTCGTCCAGTGAGCGGGCGGCGGCGACGATCTCGCGGGAACGCTCGCACTCCGTCCGCCACACGGCGAACGCCTCCTCGACGTCCCCGTCCAGATCCTCGAAGTCCTGGTCGGGGTCGTCGTCCGAGTAATACAGGAGCGGGACGTCCTCACCGGCGAACTGGATGCGGAACCACCAACGCTCCACGCTCCCGAGGTGCCGGAGGATCCCGTGGAGACTGAGCCCGGACGGCGGCGCCCCCTTGTCCGACAGCCGATCCTCCGGAAGACCCGAGCACTTCAGCGCGAACGTCTCGCGGTGCCAGTCGAGGAAGGCCGTGAGGATCTCCCGCTCGTCGCCGACGAGGGGAGGGGTGGACCGGGAGTCGTCGTCCCACTTCTTCGAGTAGTTGGCCTCGGGAATCTCGCTCATGGGCCCGACCCTGCCAGACGTCGCCGACATTTCCGCCGAGTGCCGAGTGCCGAGCGCCGAGCGCCGAGACCGAGAGCCGGACACTGGTGCACGCCGGACGCCGTCTTCCCGGATGGTGAGCTGGCCCGACTTCACGAGCGCGCCTAATTGTCGGAGCGCGTGGTTAGTCTGCGGCGCGTGATGGAACGGCGGAGCCGGGAGCAGGTGCCGGCGGCGGCTCCCGATGGGACGGCCGGCGCAGGCACGGGGGGACGTTCGGTGCCCGGGCGCACCCAGGCAGAGCAGCGGGAGAGCAGGGTCGCCGCGGGCCTGTCGGAGCTGGAGCGGTGGCTGGCCGACCAGATCGGGCAGGGGATCGCGCAGGCACGGCAGACGGGGCCGTCCGACTGGGACGATCTCGCCAGGCGGCTGGTCGACGCGCAGGCGCCGGGTGTGGCGGGGACGGTCAGCCGGCTCCCACGGGTGCTCGGCGCGGAGGACTGGCCGGGCCTTCTGCTCGGGGAGTACGCGCTGCTTCATCTGCTCGCGGTCGCCCATCGCCGTGCCGCCGCGCTGCCCGAGCCGTTGCGGCAGACCGTGCGGGCGCGGGTCGGCTTCCCTGTCACCAGGGAGTCCGTCCTGGCCACCCCGGCCGTGCGGGACCACTGGGATGTCGTCGGCCGCCGGGACGAGGAGCAGGACCGGCTGCTCGCCCGGCGCGTGTGGCTGGCAGGGCGGACGACGGGCCGCCTGGCGATGGTGCTGTCGTTCTCGCCCGCCGGGCAGCCGCTGGAGTCCTTTCCGCCGCCGGGCGCTTCGATCGACGCCGACGTGGTCTTCTATCCGGGGGCGGCGCCGCTGCGCGCCCTGGTCGCCGAGCGGCGGGGCCTCGTCGAGGCGGGGCCGCCCCCGGGGACGAAGGTCTCCCAGGTGCCCGCGCTGATCGCGGAGGTGCTCGCGGCCGATCCCTGGACCGATTCCTGGCCGCTGGTGCTCGACGGAGTCGTCCCCTGCCCGGACGCGCTCGCGGACGACGAGGGGAACGCGCTGCCGCTGCATCCGTCCGCGGGCGTCCCGTGGCGGCTGCTGGCCGTCTCCGGCGGACGGCCGGTGACGGTCGCCGCCGAATGGACGCCGCGCGGGCTGCTCCCGCTGACGGCGTGGAACGAGGACGGCGGGGTGGTGCGGTTATGACGCGGGCCGTCTCCGGCGGAGGGGAGGCCGGGCGGGTTTCGTGGGCGGATCTGGTGTCCACCGCGCTGGTCGGCGCCGACCGCCGCGCAGTCCCGCCGGAGAGCCTCCTGGAGCAGGCCGCCGAGCAGGCGGTCCGGATGCGCGCGGGCCGGCGGCCGGGCAGGGGCAGGCCGCCGGCTCCCGCGGCGGCGGAGACGCTGCCGCTCGTGCCCGGGGCCGCCGCGGACCGGCTGGCCCGGATGCTCGCGGGTGAGCAGGGCAGGCTGCTGACCGAGTGGCTGGAGACGGCGGCCGCGCGGCGGGTGCGGGTCCCGGCCGAGATGATTCCCGGGCTGCTCGACCTCGGGGCGCGGGACCGGTCGATCCGCGCCTGCCTGGGGGCGGTCGCCGGAGCCCGGGGCCGCTGGCTCGCCGGTCTCAACTCCGACTGGGCCTACCTGCTGGCGGAGCCGGCGCACGTGCCGCCCGACGAGGTGTGGGAGCTCGGCACGAGCGGCGACAGGCGTGCCTTCCTCGCCGCGTTGCGGCGCCGCGACCCCGCTGCCGCGCGGGAGCTGCTCGAACGCGGCTGGATCGCGGAGACGCCGGAGGACCGGGCCGCCTTCGTGACGATCCTCGCCGACGGCCTCGGCATGGCCGACGAGCCGTTCCTGGAGGCGGTGCTCGACGACCGGCGCCGCGAGGCGCGGCAGGCCGCCGCCGACCTCCTCACCCGCCTGCCGCGCTCGCGGCTGGCCCTCCGCATGACCGCACGGGCACGCCGTTTCGTGACCAGGCACGGCTCCGGGCTCCGGGCGGAGCCGCCACCGGCCTGCGACGCCGCGATGGAGCGCGACGGCGTCAGGGCGCGGCCACCCGCCGGAATGGAGACGCGGGGCTGGTGGCTGCAGCAGGTGGTGTCGCACACGCCGCTGTCGTTCTGGCCGGGTCACCTCGGCATGCCGCCGGACGAGATCGCGGGGGCCCGGGTCGGTGACTGGGAGCGGGAGGTCCGCATGGGCTGGACCAGGGCCGCCATCCTGCAGCGGGACCCGGCGTGGGCGCGTGCCCTGTTCGCGGCCGAGCCCCTGACCGACCTGCTGGCCGTGCTCCCGCCGGAGGAACGGTCCCACCGGGCCGCCGAGCTGGTGTCCGGCCATCCGGTGGACGGCCAGATGGTCATGATGCTGGGCGGCGTGCCGCGGCCGTGGGGGCACCGGCTCGCGAGGACCGTGCTCAAGAAGATCGTCGAGACCACGCGGACGCAGCCGTGGAACGCCGGCGAGCTGATCCGGCTGGCGGGGGAGCGGTTCGACCCCGCGATGCACGAGCACGCCGGGGACGTCCCCGAACTGGCCGCGACCCTGCGGTTCCGCTTCGACATGCTCAAGGAGCTCGCATGACCAGCGTTCTGCGCCCGCACGCGGAGGACCAGTTCGCCGACGAGCTGGTGATCCTCGCGAAGACCGACGACCGGCCACGCCCGCCGGGCTGGCGGCTGTCGCCCTGGGCGGTGACGACCTACGTGCTGGGGGACGGCGGCCGGATCACGCCGAAATACATCGGCCCGCGCAGGATCGTCGAGGTCGCGGTGGCGACGCTCGCCACCGACAGGGCGCTGCTGCTGCTCGGCGTGCCCGGCACGGCCAAGACCTGGCTGTCCGAGCATCTCGCCGCGGCGATCAGCGGCGACTCGACCCTGCTCGTGCAGGGCACCGCCGGCACGGCGGAGGAGGCCATCCGCTACGGGTGGAACTACGCGCGGCTGCTGTCGGAGGGCCCTTCCCGAGGGGCGCTGACGCCGAGCCCGGTCATGCGCGCGATGGCGGAGGGACGGCTGGCCCGGGTCGAGGAGCTCACCCGCATGCCGTCCGACGTCCAGGACGCCCTGATCACCGTGCTGTCGGAGAAGACGCTGCCGATCCCGGAGCTGGGGGAGGAGGTGCAGGCGGCCAGGGGCTTCAACGTCATCGCCACCGCCAACGACCGCGACCGCGGGGTCAACGACCTGTCGAGCGCGCTGCGCAGGCGGTTCAACACCGTCGTGCTGCCGGTCCCCGCCACCACGGAGGAGGAGGTCGGCATCGTGGCCCGGCGCGTGAGGCAGCTCGGCCGCTCCCTGGAGCTGCCGGAGACCGTGACCGGGCTGGAGGAGATCCGCCGCGTGGTGACGGTCTTCCGGGAGCTGCGCGCGGGTGTGACCTCCGACGGGCGGACCAAGGTCAAGTCGCCCAGCGGAACGCTCAGCACGGCGGAGGCCATCTCCGTCGTCACCAACGGGATCGTGCTCGCCGCCCACTTCGGGGACGGCGTGCTGCGCCCGGCCGATATCGCGGGCGGCATCGTGGGGGCGGTGGTGCAGGACCCGGTGTCCGACCGCGTGGTCTGGCAGGAGTATCTGGAGACGGTCGTCCGCGACCGCGACGACTGGCGCGACTTCTACCGGGCCTGCCGCGATGCCGGCTGAGATCGCCGCCGGCGCGTCGTCCGGGCCCGGGTCGCCGGTGCCGGAGGTGCCCGCGCCGGGTTCGCCCGTACCGGGTTCGCCCGCGCAGGGTTCGCCCGCGCCAGGTTTGCCCGTGTCGGAGGTGCCGGTGCCGCGACTGTCGGTGCTGGGGGTGCGGCACCACGGGCCGGGATCGGCCAGGGCCGTGCGTGACGAGCTGAACAGGATCAGACCCGATCTGGTGCTCGTCGAGGGCCCGCCCGAGGCCGACGGCCTGGTGGCGCTCGCCGCCGACCCCGGCATGCGCCCGCCCGTCGCGCTGCTGGCGTACGTGCCGGGGGAGCCGTCGCGGGCCGCCTTCTGGCCGTTCGCGGAGTTCTCGCCGGAGTGGCAGGCCATCGCCTACGCGGCCAGGGCGGGCGTCGAGGCGCGGTTCTGCGACCTGCCCGCCGCGCACAGCCTCGCGCTCGACGCCGACCCCGTACGGCGCGATCCCATCGGCGAGCTCGCCCGCGCGGCCGGGTACGACGACCCGGAGCGGTGGTGGGAGGACCTGGTCGAGCACCGGGGCGAGGCCGGGACGCTCGACGTGGTCGCCGAGGCGATGCGGGCCGTGCGCGAGGGGCACGTCGCGGAAGGCGCCGAGGCCCGGCGTGAGGCGTACATGCGCAGAACGCTGCGGAACGCGGCGCGAGAGGGCTTCGCCCGGATCGCGGTGGTCTGCGGCGCCTGGCATCTGCCCGCGCTGTCCCCGCCTGTCCTGACCCTGCCCGCGCCCGTGCCGCCCTCGCCTACGCCGTCCCCGCCTACGCCGTCCCCGCCTACGCCGTCCCCACCCGTGCTGCCCTCGCCCGTGCCGCCCTCGCCCGGAGGCCGCGCCCGCCGGAGCGGCCCGCCCGCCGGGTCAGGCTCGGACGCGCCGGACGGGCCCGGACGAGCGCCCTCCCCGGCCGAGGACGAGCGGCTGTTGCGCGGCCTGCCCAAGGTCAGGGTCGAGATGACGTGGGTGCCGTGGACCCACGGACGGCTCGCCGCGGGAGCGGGCTACGGCGCGGGCGTCGCCGCGCCCGGGTGGTACGAGCACCTGTTCACGGCGCCCGACCACCCGGTGGAGCGCTGGCTCGCCCGGGCCGCCGCGATCCTGCGGCAGGAGGATCTGCCGGTCTCCTCCGCGCACGTCATCGAGGCCGTACGGCTGGCGGAGGCGCTGGCGGCGCTGCGCGGCAGGCCGCTCGCCGGGCTGTCGGAGGTCACCGAGGCGGTCAGGGCGGTGCTGTGCGGCGGCGACGAGCTGCCGGTCGAGCTGGTCCGGCGGCGGATGGTTGTGGGGGAGCGGCTCGGGCGGGTGCCGGACGCCACGCCGATGGTGCCGCTGCGGCGGGACCTGCGCGACGAGCAGCGGCGGCTGCGCATGAAGCCCGAGGCCATGGCCGGGGAGCACGACCTCGACCTGCGCAGGCCGCTCGACCTCGGCCGAAGCCGGCTGCTGCACCGGCTCGCCCTGCTGGACGTGCCCTGGGGGACGCCGCGGCGGGCCCGGAGCAAGGGGACGTTCAAGGAGTCGTGGTCGCTGGAGTGGCGTCCCGAGCTCGACGTGGCCCTCATCGAGGCCGCCGTTTGGGGGATCACGGTCGAGGCGGCGGCGTCGGCACGCGTCCGCGACCTCGCGGGCGGCGCCGGCCTGCCCGAGCTGTCCGCTCTGGTCGAGCGCTGCCTGCTCGCCCACCTGCCGGACGCGCTGGCGTACGTCCTGGGGCGGATCGAGGACCGGGCGGCGCTCGACGGCGAGGTGCGCCATCTCATGGGGGCGCTGCCCGCGCTCGTGCGGGCCCGCCGGTACGGGGACGTGCGCGGCACCGAGGGGCTCGGGAGCGTCACCGAGTCGATGCTCGCGCGGATCTGCGCCGGGCTGTCCCCCGCCCTCACAGGGCTGGACGAGGACGCGGCCCGCGAGATGGCGGCGCTGATGGACGGCGTCCACACGGCGGCCGGGTTGATGGGGAGCGGCCGGTGGCTCGCGACGCTGGCCGGGATCGCCCGGCGCGACGACCTTCCGGGGCTGCTCGACGGCCGGATCGTGCGGATCCTGTTCGACGCCGAGGCGCTGGAGGACGACGTGGCCGCCCGCATGGCGCGCTCGATGTCACCCGGCAACCCCCCGGCCCGGTCGGCGGCCTGGATGGAGGGCTTCCTGTCCGGGGGCGGCCTGCTGCTCGTCCACGATTCGCGCCTGCTCGCCACCGTCGACGCCTGGCTCACCGGTCTGTCACCCGAGGCGTTCGTGGACGTGCTGCCGTTGCTGCGGCGCACGTTCGGCGCGTTTCCGGCGCCGGAACGGCGGATGATCGGCGGGCGGATCCGCTCCGGCGCCGATCCGCGTCCCGGTTCGCCGGGCGCCGACGAGGGGGCGGACTACGACGACGGGCTGGCGGCGGGGGCCGTGCGGACCGTGCGCGACATCCTGGGACGAGGGACGGGCGGGAGGCCCTGATGGACGGCGAGGACGAGCGGCTGCGCCGCTGGCGGCTGGTGCTGGGCGGCGCGGCCGAGGGGACCCTGGAGGGCGCGGACGCCCGGATGGACGCCGCCCTCACGGCCCTCTACGACGGGCAGGAACGGCGCGGCGCCGGCCTCGGCGCGTCCGCGCCGCGGGTGGCCCGATGGCTGGGGGACATCAGGGAGCACTTCCCCGCGGGCGTCGTGCGGGTCATGCAGAAGGACGCCGTCGAGCGGCTCGACCTGACCCGGCTGCTGCTGGAGCCCGAGATGCTGGAGGCCGTCGAGCCCGACGTGCACCTGGTGGGCACGCTGCTGTCGCTGGGCAGGCTGCTGCCGGAGCGGGCCCGCGAGTCGGCCAGGGCCGTCGTCCGCACGGTCGTGCGGGAGCTGGAGGCGCGGCTCACGCGGCGCACCCTGACGGCCGTCAGCGGCGCGCTCGACCGCTCGGCGAGGACCCACCGGCCGAGGAGGGTGGCCGAGGTCGACTGGAACCGTACGATCCGGGCGAACCTGCGCAACTACCTCCCCGAGCGGAAGACCGTCGTGCCGTCCCGGCTGGTCGGGTACGCGCGCGGGCAGCGGGCCGTCCAGCGGGAGGTCGTGCTGGCCGTCGACCAGAGCGGTTCGATGGCCGCCTCGGTGGTGTACGCGGGCGTCTTCGCCGCGGTGCTCGCCTCGATGCGCTCGCTCAGGACCTCGTTCGTGGCCTTCGACACGGCCGTGGCCGATCTGACCGACCGGCTGGGCGACCCCGTCGATGTGCTGTTCGGCACCCAGCTCGGCGGCGGCACCGACGTCAACCGGGCCGTGGCCTACTGCCAGAACCTCGTCACCCGGCCGGCCGACACGATCTTCCTGCTGGTCAGCGACCTCTACGAGGGCGGGCCGCGGGAGCAGATGCTGCGCAGGATCGCCACGATGACCGCCGCCGGGGTCCAGGTGATCGTGCTGCTCGCGCTGTCGGACGAGGGGACGCCGCAGTACGACCACGACAACGCGGCGGCGCTGGCCGCGATGGGCGTGCCGGCCTTCGCCTGCACGCCGGACGCCTTCCCCGATCTGATGGCCGCCGCCATCGAGCGCCGGACCTACGACCAAGGTCGCGTTTACACGCCAGGACGGTGATTTGTAATGTCCGCAATATGTCTTCGGTAATGACCGCTCCAGCCGTCTTCAGCCAGCGTTACCGTGCCCTGAGCGTCGGGATCGTGGCCCTGGTGATGCTCGTGGCGTTCGAATATCTGGCGGTGGCCACCGCGATGCCCCTGATCGGCCGGGAGCTGAACGGCTACCACCTGTACGGCCTCGCGTTCAGCGGCGGCATGGCGGCCACCATCATCGCCACGGTGGTCGGCGGGCGCTGGAGCGACGCACGGGGGCCGTTCCCCGCCCTGTGGACGGGAGTGGCGGGATTCGTCGCCGGGCTGGCCGTCTCCGGGTTCGCGCCCGACATGGAGGTCTTCCTCGTCGGGCGCTTCCTCCAGGGCCTCGGCGGCGGCATGTTCAACGTGGCCCTGTACGTCCTCGTCGCCCAGGCGTACCCCTCCGCCATGCACCCGCGGGTGTTCTCCGCGCTGGCCGCGGCGTGGGTGCTGCCGTCCGTGGTCGGCCCGGCCGTCACCGGCTTCGTGGCGGAGACCTGGAACTGGCGCTTGATCTTCCTGGGCGTGGCGGTGCTGTCGGTCCCCGCCGCGCTGATCATGTGGCGGGGACTGCCCGCCATGGCCGGGCAGCCGAGAGAGGCGATGGGCCGGGCCTTCCTGCCCCGGTTCGCCTGGGGCGTGTGCGCCGCGATCGGCGCGGCCCTGCTGCAGTACGGCAGCGGCGCGGCGGGTGCGGGGATCGTCCTGGCGGTCGCCGGCGTGGTGATCCTCGCGCTGGCGCTGCCGAGACTGCTGCCCAAGGGGACGCTGCGCGCGGCCCGCGGGCTGCCCACCGTCATCGCGCTGCGCGGCCTGGCGGCCGGATCGTTCTTCGCCGCCGAGGTGTTCGTCCCGCTGATGCTGGTGCAGGAGCGGGACCTGAACACGGCCGAGGCCGGGCTCGCGCTCACCGGAGGGGCCCTCGCCTGGTCGCTCGGCTCGTGGATTCAGGGCCGCAGGCCCCACGCGCGTGCGCTGACCATCCGCGTCGGCGCGACGCTGATCGCCACCGGCATCTGCGTCACCGCTCTGATCGTCATTCCGGCCACGCCGGCCGTCGTGGTCTTCGCGGGCTGGGTCGTGGCGGGCCTGGGCATCGGAATGGTCTTCCCGACGTTGTCGGTGCTGGTCCTGGAGCTGTCCGCGCCGGGGGAGGAGGGCCGCAACAGCGCGTCGCTGAGCATCGGGGAGTCGGTCTTCTCCGTCGTCGCCGTCGCGGTCACAGGGGCCGTGTTCGCCGCGTACGGGGGCCGGCCGTGGGTCTACGTGACGTGCCTGGGTCTGCTCGTCGTCATGGCGGGCATGGCCACTGTCGTGGGCGGCCGTTTCGAGCACCGCCGCGAAGCGGGCACCATGGAGGTCTAGGAAATCCCGGAGATCCCGCCGTGGACCAGGCCGGCCGGACGCAGCGCACCCGAGGCGCCGCCGGGACGGCCTTCGGCGGGATCCGGGGGAAGAGACGAGGGGATCCGAGTGCCGCGTGTCCGAGAGCTGGAGGTCTTCCGGATGACCCTGCCGTACGGCAGGCGTCCGGAGACCGTCCTGATAAAGATCACGGACTACGGCGGCATGGTCGGCTGGGGTGAGGCCGTCGATCCCGCCGAGGCCGGCCCGCTGGAGCGGGGCGTGCCCGCGCTCATCGGCCTCGACTGGGAGCACCCCTCGGAGCTGGGGGAGATCCCCGGTGGCGCGGCCGGCGACATGGCGTGCTGG
This sequence comes from Microbispora bryophytorum, assembly GCF_043197435.1. Taxonomy (NCBI): domain Bacteria; kingdom Bacillati; phylum Actinomycetota; class Actinomycetes; order Streptosporangiales; family Streptosporangiaceae; genus Microbispora; species Microbispora bryophytorum. The sequence continues at coordinate 630,368 of NZ_JBICTF010000003.1, forward strand.
GACCTGTGGGGTCGCATGAACGGCGTCCCGCTCTCCCACGCCCTCGGCGGCAGCCGTACGTCGCTGATCGCGACCGTCAGGCTGACGGCTGACCGCTCGCTCGAGAGCATGGTCGCCCGGGTGAACCGGCATGTCTGCGCGGGCTACGGCCACGTGACGCTCGACGTCCATCCCGGCTGGGACGTCGAGCCGCTGCGCGCCGTGCGCGCCGCCTATCCCGGCCTGGCCATCGCGGTGGACGGGCGCGGCGCCTACACGGAGATCGCGCAGCTGGAGGCGCTGGACGCCTACGGGGTGGTGGCGATCGAACGCCCCTTCAAGGACCTGCTGACCAGCGCCGACCTGCAGGACCGAGTGTCGGCCTCGGTCGCGGTCGAGGTGACCTCCGTGTCCGAGCTCGACGAGGCGGTGAGCCTCAAGGCGGGCCGGGCACTGCTGCTGCGCCCCGCGAAGTTCGGCTCGCTCGGCGCCGTACGGCTCGCGCACGACCGCGCGGTGGAGGCCGGGTGGGACATCGTCTGCGCGGGCGGCCTCGGCGCGGGGCTGGCCCGGGCCGCGACGGTCGCCGTCGCCAGCCTGCCCGGCTGCTCCCTGCCCAGCGACGTGGCCGAGCCGCCGCGAAGCGCCCAGGTGGTGCTCCCGCCGGTCGGCGCGTCCGGCGGGGTCGTCGCCGTGCCGCTCACCCAGCCCGGTCTCGGGCACACGGTGGACGAGGACCGGGTGCGCCGCATGGCCCGCGAGTCGTTCCGCGTCTGACAGCGGTGACGTAGCCGAGCCTCCCGGCGCAGGCCGGCCCGGCGTCCGCAGTCGGCACTCGCGCGCGGTCACCGGCACTCGTACGGTCACCGGCACTCGCGCGCGGTCGCCGGGACTCGTGCGGTCACCGGCGCCGGCGAGAGCGGACAGGCTCAGCGCGCCATCGCCGTGTGCGGCGCCCCGCAGCCGTCGTCGATCGGGCTGGGCGTCCCCGGCGAGAGCACCGGCGTGGGGGACGGCGACGGCAGGGAGTGCCGGTGCCGGTGCGGCCGCAGAGCAGTCGAGGGCGAGGAGCCGGACGGCGTGCCGGAAGGGCCGGCCTGGGCGTTGCCCGACGCGTTGCCCGACGCGTTGCCAGACGCGTTGCCAGACGCGTCAGCGGAGGCGTGGACCGAGGCGCGGATGGCCTTGGCCGTGAGCAGCCGGATCCGGTCCCAGTCGGGATAGGCGGTGTTGATCAGGGGCGGCACGAACTGCAGGCTGGTGATCGGAGCGTGCTTCACCTTCCAGGCCAGCGGCACCAGGTGCTCCAGCATGGGCCGGGGCACGTCGGTGCTGATCATCCTGCGCGTGGCCGCCGCGATCTCGGTGAACCGCGTCAGCACCGTGGCCGGGTCGGCCTGGGAGAGCAGGGCCCCGAGGACACAGCGCTGCCGGTGCATCCGGTCGAAGTCGTCGCTGAAGGTGCGGGAGCGGGCGTACCACAACGCCTCGTCGCCGTTCAACCGCCGGATGCCCGCCCTGACGGTGCCCTCGTTGTGCAGGCCGTACACGATGTCGCGGTCCACCGCCACCACGAGCCCGCCGAGGGCGTCGATCATCTTCGCGAAGCCCCAGATGTTGACCAGGGCGTACCAGTCGATCCGCAGGCCCAGAATGTGGCCGACCGTCTCCTTGAGGACCTCGGCGCCCATGTGCCGCCGCCCGCCGAACAGCTCGGGATGGTCGTCGGCGTACTGCCACACCGAGAACAGCAGGTCCTCGCGCCAGCCGGGGTGATACTCCGGAAGCTGGAACCCGAAGGGGAACCGGGCGGCCATGGCGCTGCCCGGGGGAAAGCGGACGTGCTCCAGGTTGCGCGGCAGGCTGAGCAGCACGGTGTTGCCGGTCCGCACGTCCACGCTGGCGACGTTGATGCTGTCGGTGCGCATCCCGATCCGGTTGTCGCCCCAGTCGCCGCCGAGCAGGAGCACGTTGACCCGGTCGCGGCCCGCCCACGGGTCGTCCCGGCGTACGGCGCCGCCCGCTTGGGCGGTCCCGCCCGGCGCGGCGAACATCGCGTCGATGGTCTGCTCGGACACGCGGACATATCGGGCGGCGACCGCGAACGGCGCCGCGACGACGACCGCGAGCACGCCCGCGACCAGCCCGGTGATGATCTGCCCCTTGCGGGGCAGCCGTCCGGGGCGCAGGACGACGTACGAGCGGACGACCAGCCAGAACCAGGCGACGGCACAGGCCGCGAACACCAGTGAGATCTGGCCCAGCCAGCCCAGCGCGCGCCCGGCGAGGCCCGCGTCCGCGCCGACGGCCACGCACGCGACGGCGACGACTCCGGTCAGGTAGCCGCCGAGCAGGAGCAGCCCGGTGCGCCACCGGCCCGCCCGCAGGTGCGCCGCGCCGGGCAGCACCGCCGACAGCGCCACCCAGCCGATGAGCGCGGCGGCTCCGAACACCGGCCCGCTGCGACGCGTCGCCGGCGGGGCACCGTTCCGAGGCGCCAGATCAGGGGTGACCACGCGTCAATTGAAGCGACACCGGCCGCGGAAAACTCGTGACCGCCCCGAGCCGGAGCAGTTCATACCCGGATTTGACCGAGGCTCGACCGGGGGCATGACCTACCAGGGGAAGGCGAACAGGCCGTAGTAGGCGGCGGTCAGCAGCAGCAGCGCGGTCCCGCCGAGCACGCCGGCGAGCACGCTCCTCTGCCAGAGCGTCGGCTCCCAGCCGTCCCGCAGGCCGCCGATCACCGCCGCGAACGTCGTGACCGTCTGCACGAGCATCAGGATGGCGAGCAGGCGCACGACCAGCCATCCGGCCTGCACGGCGGGCCACGCACCTGCCTGGTTGACCGAGAACAGCACGATGAGCGTGATGAACGCCAGGACGGCGGCGAGCTCCCCGAGGCCGGTCCAGGCCATCCGGCGCAGCCGCCGCCGGATGGCCGGCCACAGCTGCGCGTTGACCTCCACCCTGGCCTGCAGCCGCAGGTCGCGCCCGCGCAGCCGGACGACCATCTCGGTCACCGGCGCCGCGACGTAGCCCACCGCGGCCAGGCACAGCGCGAGCCACAGGAACGTGCTGTCCCCCCACCACGGCGCGGCCGGCACGTCGGCCGCCTCGAAGCGCTGCACCGGCGTCGCCCCCGCGATCGCCACCGGGGGCCTCGCCGTGCGCGGCAGGTCCTTCATCCAGTTGACCAGCGTGGGCAGGTAGTCCGCCGCGAACCGCCCGCCGCGGATCCGCATGGCGTGGTCGGCCCCGGCGAGGAAGCGGATCGTGTAGTCGGTGTTGCCGCCCTCGGCCAGGGCGCCGGTGAGCGCCTCGGTGCTCTCCACGAACGGGATGGACGGGTCGTCGGTGCCGTACAGCGCGAGGACGGGCTGGGTGATCCCGCGCAGGGCCGGCGCCCCGTCGTAGCGCAGGAAGTCGAAGCCGACCCCGCCCATCGCCCGGGTGAGCAGGTCGCGTACGCCGGTCGGGGCGTGCAGGCGCAGCAGTTGCTCGTTCAGCGCCCAGGCGACCTGGCGCAGCGGTGAGACGTTCGGAGAGGAGACCAGGACGACGAACGCGGCCTGCGGATCGCGCTCGGCGGCGATCGGGACGACCCAGCCGCCCTCGCTGACGCCCCACAGGCCGGCTCGCGCCGGGTCGACGTCGTGCCGCCCGCGCAGCACCTTCAGCATGCGCAGGGCGTCGTCGGCGAGCAGGCCGAAGTCGCGGCTGCGGAAGGAGTAGCCCACCGTCCGCTTGTCGTAGGCCAGCGTCACGACGCCCGCCCGGGCCAGCCACTCGGCCTGCTGGGTGAACTCGCCGCCGTCGCCCGACCCCGAGCCCTGCACGAACACCATCGCGGGGTGGCGCCCGGGGGACAGGGGCGTCCTGATCGTCGCCTTCAGCGTCTCGTTCTGCGCCGGCACGAGCAGTGTCTCGGTACGGAACCGGTCGGTTCGGGTGACCGGCCGCGCCTCGGCGGCGGGCTGAGGAGGTAAGTCGCGAAACTGGGGCGAAGCGGACATAGGTGGGGGATCGAAGGCCGGCGGGGAGAGCACGTGGCCGACGGTGGCGAGCACCACCATCAGCACACCGGCGATCACCCCGAGAGTGCCCCGGCCGACGTTCATGAGGCCGCTCCCCCATGCGTACTCGTGATACCGAATCCAGGCTAAGTCATTACTCCTTGTTTGCGTCATGCACCAGAGGGGTGGTTGAGGCCGCGTTTGTCGGTGGGACCTGTTAGCTTCCTGCGACATGCGTGTCCTGCACAGCTCCGACTGGCATCTCGGCCGGTCGTTCCACCGCGAGAGCCTGCTCGGCGCCCAGGCCGCGTTCGTCGACCACCTGGTCAAGACCGTGCGGGCCGAGCGCGTGGACGTCGTGGTGGTCTCCGGCGACGTCTACGACCGTGCCCTGCCGCCCGTCGACGCGGTCGCGCTGTGCAACGAGGCACTGGCCAGGCTCAAGGCCCTCGGGGTGCACGCCGTGCTGATCAGCGGCAACCACGACTCCGCCGTACGGCTGGGCTTCGGCGCCGACCTCATGGAGCGGGTGCACCTGCGCACCGACCCCGGCAGGGCCTGGGAGCCGGTCACGATCGGCGACGTGGCGTTCTTCGGCATCCCCTACCTTGAGCCCGAGCTGGTCAGAGGGCCGTGGGAGCTGGCCGAGCGCAGCCACACCGCCGCCGTCACGTACGCGATGGACCGTGTGCGTGCGCATCCGGCGGCGCGCAGGGTCGTGCTCGCCCACGCGTTCGTCACCGGGGGAGAGGCCAGCGACAGCGAGCGGGACATCAGCGTCGGCGGGGTGTCGCACGTGCCGTTGAGCGCGTTCTCCGGGGTCGACTACGTGGCGCTGGGGCACCTGCACGGTCGTCAGGTGATGAGCGAGACGGTCCGCTACAGCGGCTCGCCCATCGCCTACTCCTTCTCCGAGGCCGGCCACACCAAGGGCTCCTGGCTGGCCGACCTCGACACCGGCCGGACGGAGTTCGTCCCCGCCCCCGTGCCCCGGCCGGTGAGCACGGTGCGGGGCCGCATCGACGACCTACTGACCGACGGCCGTTTCGAGCGGTATGAGGACCACTGGCTGCAGGTGACGCTGACCGACCCGGTGCGGCCGCGCGAGGCGATGGAGCGCCTGCGCCGGCGCTTCCCGCACACGCTGGCGCTCGCCTTCCAGCCGGACGGCGTGGTGGACGGACCGGCGGGCCGGGCGAGGATCGACGGCCGGGCCGAGATCGAGGTGGCGCTCGACTTCGTCCGCGAGGTGCGTGGCGAGCCCGCGGACGACGACGAACGGCGTCTGCTGCAGGAGGCGGTCGAGGCATGCCGTATCAAGGAGAACGCGTGAGCCGCCCACCCGGCCGGCGGACGAGTGAGGAGGGCCGGTGAGGCTGCATCGGCTGCGCCTGGTCGCGTTCGGGTCGTTCCCCGGGACGGAGGAGGTCGACTTCGACGCGCTCGGCGAGGCGGGCCTGTTCCTGATCCACGGGCCGACCGGCGCCGGCAAGACGACCGTGCTCGACGCCGTCTGCTACGCCCTGTACGGCAGGGTGCCCGGCCAGCGGGAGAGCGCCAGGAGCCTGCGCTGCGACCACGCGCCGCCCGATCGCGGGCCGTCGGTCACGCTGGAGCTGACGATCCGGGGCAGGCGCCTGCGCATCACCCGGTCGCCCTCCTGGATGCGGCCGAAGCTGCGGGGCTCGGGCCTGGTCGAGGAGAAGGCCAAGGCCCGGATCGAGGAGCTGACCGAGCCGGGCGGGCAGTGGATCGTGCGCAGCACCCGCAGCGACGAGGCCGGCGACTTCGTGAACACGCTGACGGGCATGACCGCGGCCCAGTTCTGCCAGGTCGCGATGCTGCCGCAGGGCGAGTTCGCGAAGTTCCTGCGGGCCGGCGGCGAGGAGCGGAGGGAGCTGCTGGAGCGGCTGTTCTCCGTGCGGGTGTTCGGCGACGTGGAGCGGTGGCTGGCCGACCATCGCACACGCACGTGGCGGGACGCGCAGGAGCGGGGCCAGCGGGTCGAGTCGGTGCTCGACCGCATGCGCGGCGCGGCGGGCGACGACCTGCCGCTGCCCGGGGACGCCGACGACCCCGCCGCCTGGGCGGGGGAGGTGCTCGGCCTCGCCCGCGGCGCGCTCGCCGACGCGGTCGCGGCCCGCGGGGCGAGCCAGGAGGCGCTGCTGGCGGCCCGCGCCCGTCTGGAGGAGGGCCGGGCGCTGGCCGACCGGCAGCGCAGGCACGCCGCCGCCCTCGCCCGGCGGCAGGAGCTCGACGCGGCGGCGGACGAGCGGTCGGACCTGGAGGCGATGCTCGACGAGGCCGCCCGGGCCGATCGGGTGGCGCCGCTGATCCGGCAGGCCGCCCAGCGGGCGGAGGCCGCCGCCAAGGCGCGGCGGGTGGCCGCCGACGCCGTGCTCCGCGCGCTTCCCGGCCGCGGGCTGGGGCGCCACGGAGACTCGGGTGTGGAGCGGCCGGATACAGAGCGGCCGAACGAGCGGATCGACGCAGAGCGGATCGACCTGGGGCGGGTAGACGAGCGAATCGACACGGAGCGGCCGGACTCGGAGCGGCCGGATCCGGAGCGGCTGGCCGTGCTGGAACGGGAGCGGCGCGACGAGGTCGCCCGGGTGCGCCAGATCCTCCCGGAGGAGGCCCGCCTGCGGCAGGTGCGAACCGAGCACGCGGACGCCGAACGCGGGCTGGCGGAGCTGACCGAGGAGGAGGCGGAGCTGACGCGGCGGCTGGCGGCCCTGCCCGCCGAGCGGCTCGACGCCGAGGAACGGCTCGCCCGGTCGCGTACGGCGGCGGCGAGCCTGCCGGGCCTGACGGCAGCCAGGGACGCCGCGCTCCGGCTGTGGGAGGTCACCGGGCAGGCCGAGCTGCTGGACGCCGAACTGGCGCGGCTCGCCGAGGACGAGGCGCGGGCGCTGGCCGCGCGGGCCGAACTGCCGGAGTTGCTGGCCGGCGCCGAGGAACGGCTCAGGGGCTTACGCGACATGGCCGCGCGTGTCCCCGCGCTGGAGGCCGCGGCTCATATGGCGCAGGAGCGGCTGGATGCCGCGCGGTCGCGCGACACCTTCACGGCCGACCTGGAGCAGGCCGAGCACGACCGGCGCGCCGCCGTCGACCTGGCACAGGAGCGTCGCGACCGGCTTCAGGAGGTCCGCCAGGCCAGGATCGACGGTATGGCCGCCGAACTGGCGGCCGGCCTCGTGGCCGGGGCGCCCTGCGCCGTCTGCGGCGCCACCGAACACCCCCGTCCCGCCGCGCCCGCCGCACGGGCCGCGACCGCGGACGACGAACTGGCGGCGCAGGAGGCGTTCGAGGCCGCGCAGCGGGCCCGCGAGGAGGCGGAGGCGAGCGTCGCCGCCCTCTCGTCGCGGCTCGGCGACGCGGCGGCGCGCGCCGCCGGCCTGTCTCAGGAGGACGCGTCCGCCGCCCTCGCCGACGCGCGCGAGGAGCTGGCGCGGCTGCGCGCGGCCGAGACGGCGGTCGCGGCGGGAGAGGCGGAGGCCGGGCGGCTCGCGGCGGAGCTGGAGTCGGCCCGCGAGCGGGCCGCCGAGCTGACCGGGCTGCTGACCGAGACCAGGACCAGGCGGGAGGCCCTGCTCGCGGAGGGGAGGCGGCTCGCCGCCGGTCTGGAGGGCGACCTCGCGACGGCGGAGGCCGACCTGGAACACGCCCGGTCCCTGGCCGCGGCCGAGGAGGAACTGACCGCCCGCGCCGCCCGGCTCGCCGCCGAGCTGGAGGATCTGGGTGCGCGGGCCGCGCGCACCGGTGCGGCCCTGGCCGAGGCGCGCGCGCACAGGGACGCGCTGGAGGCCGACCAGCGCCGGCTGGCCGAGGTGATCGACGCGGCCCGGGGCGAGGACCCCTCGCTCGCCGCCCGCCTCGACCGGTTGGGCGAGGAGGCGGACCTGCTCAGGGAGGCGGCCGAGGCGGCGGCCTCGGCCGCCGCCGCCGACCGCGAGAGCGAGACGGCACTGGCCGAGGCGGCCAGGGCCGCCGGCGGGGAGGGGTTCGCGAGCGTGGAGCACGCGGCGGCCGCCGTGCGCACACCAGAGGACCGGGAGGCGATGTCCGAGCGCCTGGGACACCTGGACGCCGAGCGGGCCACGGTCGAGGGGCTGCTCGCCGATCCCGAACTGGTCGCCGCGGCGGCCGAGCCTGCCGCGGACCTGCCGGAGCTGGAAGCCGGCCACGAGCGGGTCGAGCGGGACCACACCGCCCGCACCTCGGCGCGCGACCGGGCGAAGGGCAGGCTCGACCAGCTCACCGGGCTGGCCAGCGAACTGGACGCGGCGCTGCGCGCCTACCGGCCCGCGGAGGAACGGCACCGCCTGGCGCGCCGGCTCGCCGAGCTGGCGACCGGCACGTCCGGCGACAACCGGTGGCACATGAGGCTGTCGGCGTACGTGCTGGGCGAGCGCCTCCGCCAGGTCGTCGACGCGGCGAACGAGCGCCTCGACCGCATGTCGAGCGGGCGCTACCTGCTGCGGCACGACCTGAACCGGTCCGCGGGCGACCGGGGCCGGTCGGGCGGCGGGCTGGGGCTGCGGGTGCTCGACGCGTGGACCGGCGTCGAACGCGACCCCGCCACGCTCTCCGGCGGGGAGAGCTTCATCACCTCGCTCGCCCTGGCGCTCGGCCTGGCCGACGTGGTGACCGCCGAGGCGGGCGGCGCGGAGATCGGCAGCCTCTTCGTGGACGAGGGCTTCGGCACCCTCGACGACGAGACGCTCGACGACGTGCTCGACATCCTCGACGGCCTGCGCGAGGGCGGCCGGGCCGTCGGCGTGGTCAGCCACGTCGCCGAGCTTCGGGTGCGCATCCCCGCCCAGCTTCGGGTGGTGAAGGGCCGTTCCGGTTCCACCCTGTCGCACCGCTGAGCTCAGCCGCCGGAGCCGCCGCCGCCGGGGCCCGCCGGAGCCCCGCCGTTCGGACGGAGTCCCGCCGTTCGGACGGCGCCCGGCCGCGCTCCTCATCCCCCGCGCGACGGCGCTCGGGAGGGCGGAGGACGCCCCGGGACGGCGGAGGACGTCCCGGGACGCGGGAGGGCGGAACGTACGTCAGGTGGGGAGGCTGTAGGCGTACACCCACATGAACTTGCCGAAGAACGTGTCCCAGGGGAAGAACAGGGGCCAGACCTCGCTGTCGGCGACGAAGCCGGGGGCGGTCGAGACGTGGCGGGGCGTGGCCCATCGGGCGAGGAAGTCACCGGTGCGGCGGGTGTTGGGATCGCTGACGACGACGCCGTCCTCGCTGACGCGGATGATGGCGTAGTTGTGCCTCTTGTCCTGGATCGTGGTCGTCATCGGCATGTTCTCGGCATGGAAGCGCATCATCTTCTCCCGCCACGCCACAGGATCCGGCTTCGCGTTGTTCAGCAGCTGGATCTTGCTGGACAGGGGCGCGGTAAGGCCCAGGGCCAGCATCACCGGCTCCTCCAGGGCTCCGGCGAGCTTCCCGTAACCGCCCCACATGACGGCGAAGGCCTTCTCGAAGATCGCGGGCCAGACGGGGAACGAGGTGTCCTTCGTGTCGTTGCCCCGCAGGCAGTACAGCAGCTCGGATTCCTTCGACAACCGGTTCACCGGCAGGGCGCCGGAGACCCGGAACACCTCCGGTCTCTGGCTCGACGCCGGCGCCTTGTCGGGAGCGGGAGCGCGCTTCAGCGCGACCCCGTACGTGTCGGGGCCGCCGGACAGCGCCGAGGTCAGCAGGGCCGGCTGGGCGACGGCGATCGCCTGCAGGGCGGAGATGACCCGGCAGTCGCCGATCAGCCCCTGGTTGACGTCGGAGGGGAGTGGTGTTCCGGAGAAGGGCGCGTTCGTCAGCGGCAGGAAGCCGCTGGCCATGGTCTCGGTCTCGGCGACCATGGGCTCGGGGATGCCCTCCTTGAGCAGCGCGACGAGGTCCTCGTCGGCGAGCTGGACCGTGGTTCCCGCCGCGGCCCAGTCCTGCTTGACCACTCGTACGCAGCCCGGTTTCGGCTTGTCCACGACGATGATCTCCGACACCGTCAGCTCGACGGGCGAACCCGACAGCGATTGGCCCTTGATCATGCGGCCACCGGGAAACCGGACCCGGCTCGGAAGGGACGTAAGGGGCTGGTCGGTCATAAGACACCGCCTTGTGTCGTCCTATGGGCCCTCATGGTCTATGCGCAGGTCAGAGGGGTCAACCGTGAAGGATTCTCGCGTTGCCCCCTGGGCCGGACGGACACGCGCGCCGCTCACCAGAGGGACAGCGAACGGGTCAGGATGCCGGCGAGGTCCTCCTCCCGGACGGGTCTGGGGGAGGTGGTGAGCAGCCGCTGCTGCTTCATCGCCCCCTCCACCAGCGCCGGCACGTCGGCCTGCGCGTAACCCACGCCGCCGGTGCCGTTGGGTATGCCGACGTCGCGCATCAGCGCGGTCAGCACGCCGGGCAGGAACTCCGCCGGCTCGTCCGGCACGGCCGCCGCGGGATCGAGCAACGCGGCCGCGCGCAGGTGCCGCGCCGGGTCCGCCTCGAAGGTGAACCGGAACGCCTCCGGAGCGGTCAGCGCCACGGCTATGCCGTGCGGCACCATCGGCTCGCCGCCGGGATAGCCGCTCGGGTGGAAGTCCTTCACCCGGCCCGCGATCGGATAGGCGTTGGCGTGCGGGATGTGCACGCCCGCGTTGCCGAACCCGAGCCCCGCGAACGTCGCCGCCAGCGCCATCGCGCCCCTCGCCTCCGCGTCGTCGCCGTGCCGTACGGCGGTGCGGAACGAGCCCGCGAGCAGCCGGATCGCCTGCTCCGACCACATGTCCGCCACCGGGTTCGACCCGCAGTAGGGCACGCGCTCCTCCGGCCGCCTGCGCTCGTAGGAGGTGTACGGCCGGGCGGTGTAGCTCTCCAGGGCGTGACAGAGGACGTCCATCCCCGCCGCGGCGGTCACCTCGGGTGGTTGCGTCATCGTGAGGTCCGGGTCCACGACGGCCAGCACGGGACGGAGGCGGGCGTGGCTGATCCCCGTCTTGACCTTCAGGCCGAGCACGTCGAGCACGCAGATCGTGGTGCTCTCCGAGCCGGTGCCCGTGGTCGTGGGCACCGCGACCAGCGGCTTGAGCGGCCGGGAAGGGGCACGCCCGGCGCCGATCGGCGCGTTGACGTAGTCCATCAGCTCGCCCGGATTCGTCGTCAGCAGGTTGACGGCCTTGGCCGTGTCGATGCTCGACCCGCCGCCGACGGTGACGAAGGCGTCCCACGGGCCGCTCGCGCGGGCGTGCCCGATCGCCGCGAGCAGGCTCTCGTCGGTGGGCTCGACGTGCACGCCGTCGTACACCTCCGCGTGCATGCCGAACCCGGCGATCTGCTCGGCGATCCGCGCCGGGGCGCCGGTGGCCGCCACTCCGGCGTCGGTCACCACCAGCACACGGCGCACGCCGTACTGCCCGAGGTCGAAGCCGATCTCGGCGGACGCGCCGGGGCCGAACTTCAGGGCGGGCGCGCCGTACGTGAAGACGGACTCGGGGTTGCTCGGCACGATCACGATCGTTGGGCCTTTCACTCGCGGGGTCATGAGCGGGGTCTTGAGGGCACAGACCGGGACGCCTGCCACGTCCAGTCTCACCGAGCAGGTCACCGAGCAGGTCACCGAGGCGGTCGGGGAGGCGGTCAGGGAGGCGGTCAGGCAGCGCGCTCGCCCATGGTCGTCGTGGTGAGCGCGGCGACGGCCCGCACCGCCGCCGCCGGGTCGTCGGCGAAGAACCGCACCCGCCGCACGGCCGCCGCCGAACCTACGGCCGTCGTCCAAGGGCGGCGCGGGCGGGGCACCTCGATCGGTTCGCGCAGCTCGACCACGATGTTCGTCTGGGACGAGACCGCGAGGGCGAGTTCGCCGTCCGACAGGCGCACGAGTCTCTTCTCGTCGTAGCGGCGGTCGATCCGCGCCGACGCGACGAGCCCCGCCGGGATGTCCAGACCGAACAGCCGGCCGTACCGCAGGCGCAGCCCGTCCGGCGTCACCGTGTGCGGCCGGCGGGCGCAGCTCACCATGACGCCGAGAACGCCGAGGACCGACGACGCGTCGAGTGCCAGGATCACCAGGCGCGGCACGTCCGGCAGCCCGAAACGGCGCAGCAGCAGGTCCATGGCCACGGTCTCCAGGACCAGCACGAAAAGCATCGCCGCCATCGTCGGCGTCTGCTCCCGGCTGTACCCCACGGCGTGCCTCACGACGACGGCCCGTCCGTCAGCAGCGCCGTGGCCTGCCGTACGACCTCGGCCTGCGCGGGGGACAGATCGGCGAGGAACGCCTGGGCGAACGGGTCGTCGGCGCCGGGCATCGCGCGGGCCAGTGCGGCGGCGAGCTCGGGGGGCAGGTGGGCGGCGAAGTCGGCGGCGAGGGCGCCGACGCGGGGATCGGCGGGGTCGGCGCGGTCCAGCTCCGCCAGCCTCCGATACAACGCCTCGGCCCGGGCCAGCGCCTCCGGCGTGGTCATGGGCCGCATCAGTTCCAGCAGGCGGTCCCGGTCCTCCGGCTCCGCCGCGGTGTCGAGGAGGGCGAGCAGCTCGGCGTCGGCCGCTGCGAACGGCGAGTCGCGCACGGGCTCCAGGCACCGCAGGAACTCGGCCATCTGCGGTGAGACGGCTCCGTCCGGCGACGGCGACTCCTCGCTCAGCAGCACGGCGAGCCGCTCGCGCCTGACCCGGATCGCCGCCTCCTGCCGGGCGAGGTCGGTGTCCAGCTCCAGCAGTATCTCCCGCAGCTCCCGGGCGGAGTCGCCGGCCAGCACGTCGCGCACCTCGTCCAGCGACAGGCCCAGCTCGGTCAGCCTGCGGGCCCGGGCGAGGCGGAGCGCGTCGCGCAGGCCGTACTCGCGGTAGCCGTTGACCCGCCTCGGCGGCTCGGGCAGCACGCCCTGGTGGTGGTAGTGCCGCACAGCACGGGTGGACACCCCGGCCAGCGCGGCGAGTTCTCCGATCTGCATGCCCTCATTAGAGACGTTGACGTCGCGTCAAGGTCAACGGCTCACAGAGGCAGCCAGCGGGCGGTGAGGAGATAGCCGCCGTAGACGAGCGCGGCGGCGGAGACGAGCAGGAACAGCAGCACCCAGAACGTGCCGGGCACGCGGGTCAGCCGGGCGAGCTGGTCGGCGTCGGAGTCCGGGGCGCGGCCGAGGCGGCGCTTGGTCTGCAGCTCCAGGATCGGCCGCACACCGCCGAGCAGCAGGAACCACGCGGCGGCGTACGCGCAGGCCGACTGGACGTGGGGTGGGGCGAACCATGACAGCGCGAAGACCGCGCCGCCCACGGCGAGCACCGACACGGCGCCGAAGAAGTTCCTGATCATCAGCAGCATGCACGTCAGCAGCGCGAGCACGGCCCACAGCAGCATCGTGATCCGCCCGCCGGAGACCAGCCAGGCCGATCCGAGCCCGATCAGGGAGGGCGCGACGTACCCCGCCGCGGCCGTGGCGATCATGCCGGGGCCCGTCGGCCTGCCCTTGGTGAGCGTCACGCCCGAGGTGTCCGAGTGCAGGCGGATGCCCCGCAGCTTGCGCCGGGTCAGCACCGCGACCAGCGCGTGACCCCCCTCGTGCGCGATCGTGATCAGGCCGCGGGAGATGTGCCACGACGCCGGGTAGGCGACGACGCCGAGAGCGGCGAACCCGGATATGACGACAAGCCAGAGCGGGGGCGCGATCTGGGTGGCGCTCAGATGGTTCCACAGGGGCTTCAGGGGGTTCACCCCCGGAATCGTACGGCCCGGCGCACCGGCCCGCGCTCCCGTGCTCTCTGCGTTCCTGTGCTCCCCTGCTCCCCCTGCTCCCCCTGCTCCCCCTGCTCCCCCTGCTCCCCCTACTCCCCGGGCTCCCCGTGCTTCCGTCCCCGATCCGTACGGTCCACGCCCGAGTAAGGGTGACGATGGTGGTTACCTTCTACGTGTGGCTGAGCGGCGTATGCGTGGACTGCGCGGATTGAGTGGGCTGATGAGGGCGAAACCGGAGCATGCTCCCGAGCACTCCATGGACCCCCGTGCGAACGAGGGGGAGACGTTCAAGCAGAGCGTGATCGACAACGCGGTGTACGTCGACGGAGAGCGCGTGGACTCGCCGCTGTCGCTGGGCGACGCGATCGCCTCGCTGCGCTCGCGGCCTAGGGCGATGGCGTGGATCGGCCTCTACCGGCCGGAGGAGACCGAGCTGATCAAGGCGGCGGAGGAGTTCGGCCTGCACGAGCTCGCCATCGAGGACGCCATCGTCGCCCACCAGCGGCCCAAGGCCGATCGGTACGGCGACACGCTCTTCGTGGTGCTGCGGGCGGCGCAGTACCTCGACAAGCCCGAGAAGGTCGCCTTCGGCGAGCTGCACGTCTTCGTCGGCCCCGACTTCGTGCTGACCGTGCGGCACAGCGAGGCGCCCGACCTGTCCAAGGTGCGCCGGCGCATGGAGTCGGACCCCGACCTGCTCCGCCAGGGGCCGCAGGCCGTGCTGTACGCGATCCTCGACGCGGTCGTGGACGGCTACGCGCCGGTGGTCGCCGGGCTGCAGAACGACATCGACGAGATCGAGGTGCAGGTCTTCGGCGGCGACCCGGCCGCGCCCCGGCGCATCTACAGCCTGTCGCGGGAGGTCATCGAGTTCCAGCGGGCGACCAGCCCGCTGGTCCCGATGCTCGACGGCTTCATCGCGGGCTCTCCCAAATACGGAGTGAACGAGGAGCTGCAGCGCTACCTGCGTGACGTGTCCGACCACGCCATCACGGTCACCGAGCGGGTGGCCGGCTTCCGGCAGATGCTCCAGGACATCCTCGTCGTCAACTCCACACTCGTCAGCCAGCAGCAGAACGAGGAGATGACGAAGCTCACGGCGGCGAGCATCGCCCAGGGCAACGAGGTCAAGAAGATCTCGGCGTGGGCGGCCATCCTGTTCGCCCCGACGCTGGTCGGCACGATCTACGGGATGAACTTCGACCACATGCCCGAGCTGCACTGGGTGCTCGGTTATCCCGTGGCGATCATGCTCATGGGCGTCGTCTGTCTCACGCTCTACCTGGTCTTCAAGCGCCGCGACTGGCTCTGAGCCCCCCGGCGCCGCGGATTCACGAGCGGATTCACGAAGAGCGCGGTTCACTCCTCCCGGCGCTCACGGAAGATCGCCACGAGCACGCGCAGCGCGAGGACGGCGCTCACCACCAGCAGGTTGTAGCCAATGAGCTGATAGAGAGTGACGGTGGGGGTCACCCGCGGCCCGCGCTCCGAGTCGAGCAGCAGCACGGCCATGATCCCCGCGGTGGCCGCCAGCACCGTCAGGAGTGCCTGGTGCAGCAGGCCGGTCATGTGCCGCCGGTCCCGGGCGTCGGCGAACAGCCGCACGTTGACGCTGAACCTGCCGCTCTCCGCCGCTCCGACGATGCGGTCCACGCTGCGGGGCAGCCGCCGCAGCAGGGGCAGCAGCCGCACCGCCTCCTGGGCGACCGCGGTGCGGATCTCCTCCCGGCCGCCGGGCGCGGACAGGCGGCGGCCGGCGAACTCCCGCGCCTCCTTCACGATGTCGAATCCGGGCGCGAGGCCGGTGAGCGTGCCCTCGATCGTCCCGAGCGCCCGGAACACCGCCGCCACCTCCGGCGGCACCGACAGCTTGTGGGCGAAGACCAGGCGGAACAGGTCGGCGAACATCCGGGAGTCCGGGACGATGCCGGGCACCAGGTGGCGGGCCATGAAGCGGCCGATCTCGCGCTC
Source organism: Microbispora bryophytorum (assembly GCF_043197435.1). Classification (NCBI taxonomy): domain Bacteria; kingdom Bacillati; phylum Actinomycetota; class Actinomycetes; order Streptosporangiales; family Streptosporangiaceae; genus Microbispora; species Microbispora bryophytorum. The sequence continues at coordinate 646,061 of NZ_JBICTF010000003.1, forward strand.
CAGCTCACGCTCGTCGATCTCGTCCGGCCGGGGCACCAGCTCCAGCAGGGCGTCGCCGACGCCCGCGGGGTCGGCCAGGTCCAGCGCGGCGAGCAGGCGCTGGAGCGCGGCCCGCAGAGCGCCGTCGAGACGCCCGACGGACCCGTAGTCCAGCAGGGCGACGCCCCCGCCGGACAGCAGCATGATGTTCCCCGGATGAGGGTCGGCGTGGAACACCCCGTTCAGCAGGATCTGCTCCAGCAGCGCCTGCAGCACGGCCCTGGCGACCTCCTCGCGCTCGGCGGGGCCGAGGCCGGCCTGGCCGGTGGCCAGCGGAACACCGTCCAGCCGCTCCATCACGAGGAGGCGGCGGCCGCCCAGCCGCGGATGGGGCACCGGGGACCGTACGGCCGCGTCCTTCGACGTCGCGGCGACGGCGGCCATGTTCGCCGCCTCGACCCGGAAGTCGAGCTCCTCGCGCAGCGCCTCGGCGAACCCGCGGGCGAGGTCGCCGACGCCCACCCCGCGGGCCCAGCGCGTACGCCGCTCCGCCGTACGGGCGAGGCGGGCCACGATGTCGAGATCCCTCTCCACCACGGGGGCGATCCCGGGCCGCTGGACCTTGACCACCACTTCCTCTCCCGATCGCAGCCGCGCGAGGTGGACCTGCGCGATCGACGCCGCCGCCAGCGGCTTCCGCTCGAACGAGGCGAAGACCTCCTCCACCGGCCCGCCCAGTTCTCCGGTGACGACGCGCTCGATCTCCTCCCAGGGTGCGGGCTCGACCCGGTCCTGCAGCAGGCGCAGTTCCCCGATGAACTCGGGCGGCAGCAGGTCGCCGCGGGTGGACAGGATCTGCCCCAGCTTCACGAACGTGACCCCGCCCTCGTCGAGCGCCTCGCGCAGCGAGCGGGCCAGCCGTAAGCGGCTGGAGGGGGCGCCCAGGTCGGGGTCGCGGCCGCGCAGATACGGGCCGAGGCCGTGGCGGATGAGGATGCGGGTGATGCGCAGATAGCGCCGTGATCGTCCTGCTCGCCGCCGGATGCCCGCCACCGCCTCCAAGGGGCTCGGGATCGATCCCGTCGGCACCAGGGCCTCGGCGATCGCCAGGAACACCATCGAGGCCAGCAATGAGCAGGCGAACGCGAGAATGATGAACCACAGCGGGGTGATTCCGGCCTGGTTCCCCACCACCGGGCCGACCAGGGCCTGCGAGACCGGGCCGACCAGGAGGACGGCGAGGGCGGCGCCGAGCAGTGTGCGGACCGTCCCGAAGCGCAGGCCGAGAAGCCGCCGGGCGGCCAGGGCGAAGGCCGCGACCATCACGACGGCCGTCACTGCGAAGGCGATCAATATCAGCGCGTCCAACCGTCGCCCCCGATGCAGTGCTCGCAGTGTTCACGGTGATCGGCGAAACTTTAACCGCCCCGGCCGACAGACGATCAAGGACGTGAACCGGCCCGGGGCGTGGGCACGCCCCGGGCCGGCTCACTGATCTTCTAGCGCTTCACGCGCACCCAGTCGATCCGGCTGGTGGAGCGATCGGTCTCGCCGTTCCCGGCGAAGACGACCTTCCAGTAGCCGGACGCCGAGGCCGTGGTCTTGCCCCAGAACTTGCCGGTGCTGTTCGTCCACAGCGTCTTGACGTAGTGCCAGGAGCCGCCGGCCTTCTTGAACCACACGGTCACCCTCTGGTGGCCGTAGCCCTCCCAGCCGTGGTCCCAGGCCTGGAGCGCGCCCCGGAAGGTGAGGTACCGGTGATACCTGACCGGCTCCGGCGCGGCGTTGAACTGGACGACCCGGGTGTGGGCCTTGGCCGGAGGCGTCGGCCGGGGCACGCGGACCGTCACGTCGTCGGTCGCGCTCGCCGAGTAGCCCGCTCCGCCGGCGCCCTCGAACTCGGCCCGCCACGAGCCGGAGGTCCTGGCCGTGACGTCCACCGAGAAGCGGCCGTAGGAGTCGGTCCGGTCGGAGGTGACGTACTGCCAGTGGTAACCGCCGGCCGGCTTGAACAGGATCTTCACCTGCCGGCCCGGGTAGCCGCTCCAGCCGGCGAAGCCGGAGATCTCCAGCCGGCCGCGCAGGTGCAGGGTCTTACCGGCGTCGACGGGCTCGGGGGAGGCGTCGAATCCGGTGATCCGGGTGCGGCTGGCCTGGGCCCTGACGTCGACCCGGTCGCTGTCGCTCGTCGCGGGCTCGGCGTCGGAGGCGCCTTCGAACTCGGCGCGCCACCAGCCGCTCCTGTCCGCGTTGCGGTCGACCGAGAAGCGGCCGTGCCGGTCGGTCGTCACCGAGCCGACCCGGCTGTAGGAGCCGCCGACCGGCTTGAAGGCGACGTACACCCGCTGCCCGTCGTACGCCTGCCGGCCGCCGCCGTCCCGGTAGGTCAGCGCGCCGGTGAGCCTGATCCGGTCGCCCCGGTCGACGACGTCCGGCGCCGCGTCGAAGTCGAGATCGGTGGTCCAGTGGACCTGGAACTCCTTGCTCGCGGTGCGGCCGCCGGCCCACACCTGGAGCTTCCAGGTGCCCGGCTCGTTGCTGAAGGTGAAGTCGTGCTTGGCCGTGTAGGCGCCGTAGCCCGCGGGGCCGGGGTGCAGGGTGACGGTGCGGCCGTCGCGGTCGACGAGCCTCGCCGCGCCCTTCTCGGACGCCTTGTAGGTGAAGGTCGCCGTCGTGCCCGCGCCGGCGGAGACGACGACGGGACTGGGGGAGACGGTCAGGTCGCTGGGACCTGCCGTCGTCGCCGCGCCGGCGGTGGCCGGGAGCGCGACGAGGGCCGCCCCTCCCAGAGCCACTGCCGCGATCACGGCGTGAATGCGTTTCAACATTCCGGTAACCATCCTTCCCGGTGGTTGAACGCGGCATGAGGGTGCCACGTCATTCATAACGAGTAGACGGGCGAATGCCCGTGACGGTTTAACGCTCTGACTTATCGTCATCGATTCGTGTCAAAGCGTGTGATCCATAAGCGCTGCCGTACGGAGTTGTCGCTGTGCGGGACGGAGCGTGCATCGTGCGACATAATCGGCCGTGTGGTGCGGGACGCTGTGGAGACCCATTTCGCCGATGCCGTCGGGGCGCTGACCCCCGGACCCCCCCGGGATCCGGGCCTGCCGGTGCGGCCGGGCACGGGCCTGACAGGGGCGCGGTGCCGAGAGCTGTTCGCCGTGCAGCTCGGCAGCCGGCTCCTCGACGTCGCCGCCCGCCTCATGCGCGAGCGCGACGAGGGCTTCTACACGATCGGGTCGTCGGGGCACGAGGGCAACGCCGCCGTGGCGGCCGCGCTCCGCGTGGACGACCCCGCGCTCCTGCACTACCGGTCCGGCGCCTTCTACCTGACCCGTTCGGCTCAGGCCGGGCGGCTGGCCGAGGAGGGGCTGCGCGACGTGCTGCTGGGAATCGCGGCGTCGGCCGAGGAGCCGATCGCGGGCGGCCGGCACAAGGTGTTCGGCCACCCCAGCCTCGCCGTCGTCCCGCAGACCTCCACGATCGCCAGTCACCTGCCGCGCGCGGTCGGCGTCGGCTTCGCGATCGAGCGGGCACGCATGCTCGGGCTGCCCTCGCCCTGGCCGGGGGACGCCGTCGCCGTCTGCAGCTTCGGCGACGCGTCGATGAACCACGCCTCCGCGCTGACCGGGCTGAACACCGCCGCGTACGGCCGCTTCCGAGGGCTGCAGATCCCGGTGCTCTTCGTGTGCGAGGACAACGGCCTCGGCATCAGCGTGAAGACGCCGCCGGAGTGGGTCGCGCAGGCCAGGCACCCCCTGCTGGAGTACTTCCAGGCCGACGGCTGCGACCTGGCCGAGACCTACGACGCGGCGCTGCGCGCCGTCGAGCACGTGCGCGTCAACCGCGCCCCGGCGTTCCTGCATCTGCGCACCGTCCGCCTGATGGGCCACGCGGGGTCCGACGTGGAGATCGGCTACCGCACCCGCCGGGAGATCGCCGCCGACCTGGACCGCGACCCCCTCGTCCGTACGGCACGGCTGCTCGTGGAGGCGGGCCTGGCCGCGCCCGACGAGCTGCTCGCACGCTACGAGGCCGAGCGCGACCACGTGCTGAAGCTGGCGTCGGAGTGCGAGCGGCGACCCCGGCTCACGACGGCGGCGGAGGTGATGGCCCCGCTCGCGCCGCGCCGTCCCGAGGCGGTGGCCGCCGAGGCCCTGCGGTCGGCGCCCGTCGAGGCGCGCGAGCGCGCCTTCGCCACGCTCCCGGAGCAGGAGGGCAGGCTGACGGTCGCCCAGGCGGTCAACCGCGCGCTGGCCGACGCGATGGCGCTGGACCCCGGGGTCCTGGTGTTCGGGGAGGACGTGGCCCGCAAGGGCGGGGTGTACGGCGTGACGCGCGGGCTGCTGCGCAGGTTCGGGGCCGAGCGTGTCTTCGACATGCTCCTGGACGAGCAGGCGATCCTCGGGCTCGCACTCGGGGCGGGGGTGTCGGGGCTGCTGCCGGTGCCGGAGATCCAGTATCTGGCCTACCTGCACAACGCGCTCGACCAGATTCGCGGCGAGGCGTCGACCATGCAGTTCTTCTCCCAGGGCGCGTATCGTAATCCCCTGGTTGTACGAGTCGCCTCATATGCCTACCAAAAGGGCTTTGGGGGACATTTTCATAATGACAACTCAATTGCCGCATTGCGCGATATTCCCGGCGTGATCGTCGCGTCTCCGGCGCGGCCCGACGACGCCGCCGCGATGCTGCGCACCTGCCTGGCCGCCGCCCGGGCGGACGGCAGCGTCTGCGTGTTCCTCGAACCCATCGCGCTGTACCACACACGTGATCTCTACGAGGAGGACGACGGCGGCTGGCTCGCGCCGTACGTGCCACCGGCGCGCTGGGCCGAGACGCACGTTCCGGTCGGCCGCGCCCGCTCCTACGGCGACGGCCGCGACCTGACCATCGTCACGTACGGCAACGGCCTGCGGATGAGCCTGCGGGCGGCGGTCAAGCTCACGGCGGAGGACATGGGCTGCCGGGTGCTCGATCTGCGGTGGCTGTCGCCGCTGCCGGTCGACGACCTCATGCGCGCGGCCGAACTGACCGGGCGCGTGCTGATCGCCGACGAGACCCGCCACAGCGGCGGCGTCTCCGAGAGCGTGATCGCGGCGCTCGTCGACAACGGCTTCCGCGGCCCGATCGCCCGGGTGACCTCACAGGACAGCTTCGTGCCGCTCGGCCCGGCCGCCGACACCGTCCTGCTGTCGGAGTCCGACATCGAACGCGCCGCCCGCAAACTCCTCGCGGCGTGATCTTGTAGTTTGCCGCACGTACGGCTCCTGACCTGCCTGTCTCTATTTCGTGATCTTGCAAAAAATCCGGCCTATGACTTGTGGGCTGGGCCTTCCTGCTCCGTGATCTTGTAGTTGCAAGATCACGGAAGGCGTACGCGCTGGCAGGTGGGGGCGGGCGCCGAGGACTGCAAGATCACGGGAGGGGGCTCGGCAGGTCAGAGGCCGGCGTGCGACAAACTGCAAGATCACGCACGGGGGGAGTGCGGGTCGCACCACCTCTATGCGACAAACTACAAGATCACCCCCAAGGGGGAGAGGGCGGCGCGGGCCATGGCGCCGAGCAGATCGGCCATCGCCTCGGGGGTGAGCTCCCCTGCGCTGCGCGGAGTGGAGTTGAGCAGGCCGAAGACGGCGTGCGTGGCGGCGCGCAGCCGCGCGGGCGGGCACGCGGGGTGCAGTTCGGACAGCACGGTCACCCACTCCTCGACGTAGAGCCGCTGCAGGCGCCGGACGGCCCGGCGGGCCTGCTCCGGCACGTTGTCGAGCTCGCGCTCGTGGACGCGGATGAGCGCGGGGTGGGTCAGCGCGAACTCGATGTGCCCGGACAGCAGCGCGTCGAGCGCCGCGTCCGCGGTGTCGGGGTCGGCGGTGGTGGCCAGCCGTGCCCCCTGCTCGCGCAGCCGTTCGCTGATGTCCAGCAGCATCTCGGTGAGCAGGGCCTCCTTGCCGCTGAAGTGCCGGTACAGCGCCGGCCCCGAGACGCCCACGGCCGCGCCGATGTCCTCGATGGACACGCCGTGGAAGCCGCGCGCGGCGAAGAGGCCCGCGGCCGCTTCGAGGATCTCGGCCCGCCGATTGCGGGTAGGGGTCTTCACGGTCCTCTCGGTCGTCACGGCACCATGGTAGACGGAGTTTGTTAATGATGATTAACATCCGAGTATGAGCACGAGTGACTGGCCGGTGCTGGAGAGCCGGTGCGACCCGGGCGGCGAGCCGTACAAGCGCAACGCGGAGGCGAACGAACGCCTGGTGGCGGACCTGCGGGACCGGCTCGCGGCGGCGGCGCGCGGTGGGTCCGAGCGGGCCCGGGCCAGGCACGTCCAGCGCGGCAAGCTGCTGCCCAGGGACCGCGTCGACACGCTCCTCGACCCCGGCGGGCGCTTCCTGGAGCTGTCCCCGCTCGCGGCCACCGGCATGTACGACGACCAGGCCCCGGCCGCCGGGATCATCACCGGCGTGGGGCGGGTGAGCGGACGCGAGGTCGTGGTCGTGGCCAACGACGCCACCGTCAAGGGCGGCACGTACTACCCGATCACGGTCAAGAAGCACCTGCGCGCCCAGGAGGTCGCCCTCCACAACAACCTGCCGTGCGTGTACCTGGTCGACTCGGGTGGCGCCTTCCTGCCGAAACAGGACGAGGTCTTCCCCGACCGCGAGCACTTCGGCCGCATCTTCTACAACCAGGCCACCATGTCGGCGCGGGGCATCCCGCAGATCGCGGCCGTGCTCGGCTCCTGCACCGCGGGCGGCGCGTACGTCCCGGCGATGAGCGACGAGGCCGTGATCGTCCGCAACCAGGGCACGATCTTCCTGGGCGGGCCGCCGCTGGTCAAGGCCGCCACCGGCGAGACCGTCACCGCGGAGGAACTGGGCGGCGGCGAGGTCCACGCCCGCGTCAGCGGCGTCACCGACCACCTCGCCGAGGACGACGCGCACGCCCTGAAGATCGTTCGGGACATCGTCGCGTCGCTCGGCCCGAGAAGTCCTCGTCCGTGGGAGGTGGGCCCCGCGGAGCCGCCGCTCCACGACCCGCACGACCTGTACGGCATCGTCCCCCAGGACACGCGCCGGCCGTACGACGTGCGCGAGGTGATCGCCCGCATCGTCGACGGCAGCCGGTTCCTGGAGTTCAAGGCCGAGTACGGCCCCACCCTGGTCACCGGGTTCGCCCGGATCCACGGGCACCCCGTGGGGATCGTGGCCAACAACGGTGTCCTGTTCGGCGAGTCGGCGCTCAAGGGGGCGCACTTCATCGAGCTGTGCGACCGGCGATCGATCCCGTTGGTGTTCCTGCAGAACATCAGCGGCTTCATGGTCGGCAAGGCGTACGAGGCCGGGGGCATCGCCAAGCACGGCGCGAAGATGGTGACGGCGGTCGCCTGCGCCCGGGTGCCGAAGTTCACCGTGATCATCGGCGGTTCGTTCGGCGCGGGCAACTACGCGATGGCGGGCCGCGCCTACTCGCCGCGCTTCCTGTGGATGTGGCCGAACGCCCGCATCTCGGTCATGGGCGGCGAGCAGGCCGCCACCGTGCTCACCATGGTCGGCGACGCCGACGCCGAGGAGATCCGGGCCCAGTACGAGCACCAGGGCAACCCCTACTACTCGACCGCGCGCCTGTGGGACGACGGAGTGATCGACCCGGCGGACACCAGGACCGTCCTCGGCCTGGCGCTCGGCGCCGCCGCGAACGCCCCCCTCGAACCCGTCGGCTACGGCGTCTTCCGGATGTGAGGCAGCGACATGACGCGTTCACCGGCTCCTCGTCCGCTCCTTGGGCGGCTGACCCGTCACGGGGTGCGGTCGTGATGTTCTCCAGTGTCCTGATCGCCAACCGGGGCGAGATCGCCGTCCGGATCATCCGCACGCTGCGCGCCCTGGGCGTGCGGGCCGTCGCCGTCCACAGCGACGCCGACCGTGACGCGCGCCACGTGCGCGAGGCCGACCTCGCCGTACGGCTCCCGCGCGGTTACCTCGACATCGACGCGATCGTCGAGGCCGCCCGGGTGAGCGGCGCCGAGGCCGTCCACCCCGGGTACGGCTTCCTCGCCGAGAACGCCGAGTTCGCCCAGCGCTGCGCGGCCGAGGGCCTGGTGTTCGTCGGCCCGCCGGCCGGGGCCATCGAGGCCATGGGCGACAAGATCCGGGCCAAGGAGACCGTCGCCCGTGCGGGTGTGCCGGTCGTGCCCGGGGGCGCGGAACCACACGACGACCTGGCCGAGGTCGCCGGGCGCATCGGCTTCCCCGTGCTGATCAAGCCGTCCGCGGGCGGGGGCGGCAAGGGCATGCTGCGGGTCGAGTCCGCCGACGGCCTGGCCGCGGCCGTCGAGTCGGCCCGCCGTACGGCGACGGCGGCCTTCGGGGACGGCACCCTGCTGATCGAGCGGTTCGTGGACCGGCCGCGGCACATCGAGATCCAGATCATGGCCGACGGCCACGGGAACGTCGTGCACCTCTGCGAGCGCGAGTGCAGCCTGCAGCGGCGCCACCAGAAGATCGTCGAGGAGGCGCCCTCGCCGCTGCTCGACGACGAGACGCGGGCCCGCATGGGGGCGGCGGCGGTGCGGGCCGCCCGGTCGGTCGGCTACGTCGGCGCGGGGACGGTCGAGTTCATCGTCCCCGGCTCCCGTCCCGGCGACTTCTTCTTCATGGAGATGAACACGCGGCTGCAGGTCGAGCACCCGGTCACCGAGATGGTCACGGGTCTCGACCTGGTCGAACTGCAACTGCGGATCGCCGCGGGGGAGTTGCTGCCGTTCGGGCAGGACGAGGTGCGCCTGCGCGGCCACGCCGTCGAGGCCCGCGTCTACGCCGAGGACCCGGCCCGCGACTTCCTGCCGACCGGCGGCCGGATCCTGGCCCTGCGCGAGCCCGCGGGGGAGGGCGTGCGGTTTGATTCCGGGCTGAGCGGCGGGACGGCCGTGGGCAGCGACTACGACCCCATGCTGGCCAAGGCGGTCGCCTGGGCCCCCGACCGGGCGGGCGCGCTGGCGGCCCTCGGCCGTGCGCTGGCCTCGACCGTGATCCTCGGGGTCACCACGAACATCGGGTTCCTGCGCGCGCTGCTGGCCGACCCCGAGGTCGCGGCCGGGCGGCTCGACACCGGGCTGGTCGAGCGGCGGCTCGGCGACCTGGTGTCCGGCGAGGTGCCGGACGAGGTTCTCGCCGCCGCCGCGCTCGTCTTCCACGCCGGGCCCCACGGCCACGGCCGGGGGCGGGCGACGGACGACCCGTGGGACGTGGCGGACGGGTGGCGCGTCGGAGAGCCCGCCTGGACCGTGCATCGGCTCGGCGTGCCCGTACGGGTGCGGGGCACCGGAGGCGACGCGGAGATCGAAGTTAACGATCGTTCACTTGGCCGGGCTCGGCTGGAGTGGGCCGGCACCGATGAGGTGGCGGTCACTCTCGGCGGCGTCACCCGGAGGTACGCGGTGGCCCGGAACCGCGACACGGTGTGGCTGGGCGAGGGCGGCCGCGCATGGCCCGTCACCCGGCACGATCCCGGCGACCCGACGGACCGGCAGGGCGGGGCGCTCGCCGGCGACGGGGTCGTACGCAGCCCGATGCCGGGAACGGTGCTGCTCGTGAAGGCGGCGGAGGGCGACCGGGTCACCGCGGGACAGCCGCTGGTCGTCGTGGAGGCGATGAAGATGGAACACACCCTGACGGCGCCGGCCGACGGCGTGCTCGCCGAGCTGCGGGCCCGGCCGGGGCAGACGGTGGAGCTGGACGCGGTCGTGGCGAGGGTGACGCCGTGCGAGTGACGATCTACGAGGTCGGCCCGCGCGACGGCCTGCAGAACGAGTCCGCCGTCGTGCCCGTCGAGGTCAAGCGCGAGTTCATCGGCCGGCTCGCCGCGGCCGGGCTGACGACCATCGAGGCGACGAGCTTCGTCCACCCCACGTGGGTGCCCCAGCTCGCGGACGCCGCGGAACTGCTGGAGAGCCTGCCGCGGGTGCCGGGAGTCCGCTACCCGGTGCTCGTGCCGAACGAGCGGGGTCTCGACCGCGCGCTGGAGCAGGGGGTGACCGACATCGCGATCTTCGGCAGTGCCACCGAGTCGTTCGCCCGGCGCAACCTGAACCGGACCGTCGAGTCGCAGTTCGAGATGTTCGCCCCCGTCGTGGAGCGGGCTCTCGCCCACGGCATGCGGGTCAGGGCGTATGTGTCGATGTGCTTCGCCGACCCCTGGGAGGGACCGGTCGCGCCCGAGCAGGTCGCCCGGGTCGGGCGCAGGCTGCTCGACCTCGGCTGCTACGAGCTGTCGCTCGGCGACACGATCGGCGTCGGCACACCCCGGCACGTCGAGGCGCTGCTCGACGCCTTCGCCGAGGCCGGGGCCGGGCCCGACCGGCTGGCCGTCCACTTCCACGACACCTACGGCCAGGCCCTCGCCAACACGCTCACCGCGATCAAGCGGGGGATCACGGTCGTGGACTCCTCCGCCGGCGGCATCGGCGGCTGCCCGTACGCCAAGAGCGCCACCGGCAACCTCGCGACCGAGGACCTGGTCTGGATGCTCGACGGTCTCGGCGTCGAGACCGGGTTGGACGTCGGGTCGCTGACGGCCACCAGCCTCTGGCTCGCCGAGATCCTGGGCCGGCCGAGCCCCTCCCGCGTCGTCCAGGCTCTGGGCAGGGAGTTTCCCGCGGATCTCGCCGTAGCGAGGATCGACCGGGCGGATGCATCGCAACGCGGAGGAGGAGCCCGTAGCGGAGCCATGGGCGACGACGACAACGAAGCGAGGCGCCGCCTGGGCGACCGCAGTAGGCGAAAGATCCAAGGGAAACGACCGGAGGAGAGTTGAGATGCTCAATGACGAGCACGTCGAACTGCGCAAGTCGGTCGAGGAGTTCGCCCGTGAGGTGGTGGCCCCCGTCATCGGGGACTACTACGAGCGGTGCGAGTTCCCCTACGACATCGTCCGCAAGATGGGCGCGATGGGCCTGTTCGGCCTGCCCGTCCCGGAGGAGTACGGCGGCATGGGCGGCGACTACTTCGTCCTGTGCCTGGCGTTGGAGGAGCTGGCCAGGGTCGACTCCTCGGTGGCGATCACCCTGGAGGCGGCGGTCTCGCTGGGCGAGATGCCCATCCTGCGGTTCGGCACGGACGCCCAGAAGCAGCGGTGGCTGCCGAAGATGGCGGCGGGGGAGATCCTCGGGGCGTTCGGGCTGACCGAGCCCGGCGGCGGGTCGGACGTGCCGGGTGGCATGCGCACCACGGCCGTTCTCGACGGCGGCGAATGGGTGATCAACGGCTCGAAGGCGTTCATCACCAACTCGGGCACCGACATCACCGGTGTCGTCGCCGTGGCGGCGATCACCGGCCGCAGGCAGGACGGCAGGCCGGAGATCTCCACGATCCTCGTGCCGTCGGGCACGCCCGGCCTCACCGTGTCGGAGAAGTACTCCAAGGTCGGCTGGTCGGCCTCGGACACCCGGGAGCTGTCGTTCACCGGCTGCCGGGTGCCGGAGGAGAACCTGCTGGGCGAGCGCGGCCGGGGCTACGCACAGTTCCTCCAGACGCTGGACGAGGGCCGGGTGGCCATCGCCGCGCTGTCGGTGGGTCTCGCCCAGGGCTGCGTGGACGAGTCCCTCCGGTACGTGCGGGAGCGCCGGGCCTTCGGCCAGGAGATCGGCCGCTATCAGTCCATGCAGTTCAAGATCGCCGACATGGAGGCCAGGGTGCACACGGCCCGCCTGGCCTACTACCACGCCGCCGAGCGCATGCTGGCCGGTCTGCCGTTCAAGAAGGAGGCCGCCATCGCCAAGCTCGTCTCGTCCAACGCCGCGATGGACAACGCCCGGGACGCCACGCAGGTCTTCGGCGGCTACGGCTTCATGAACGAGTTCCCCGTCGGCCGCTTCTACCGGGACGCGAAGATCCTGGAAATCGGCGAGGGGACGAGCGAGGTGCAGCGCATGCTCATCGCCCGCGAACTCGGCCTGCCCGCCTGAACTGGTTCCGCCTGATCTCGTCCCGCGTGAACTCGTCCCGCTAGCACCCGCGTGAACCGTCCCGCCTGGCGTTCCCGCCTCGTGGCACACGCCCGGCGGGTTTCTGGATCAGCGGGCGGGCGGCTGGAACTCCGGCTGGTCGAGCACCCGCAGCCAGCTCCCGTCAGGCTGGCGCCGTACGACCTGGGCCCGGGCGCCGGCGCCGTCCCCCGGCGGGGTCGAGGTCAGCGCGATGTCGCCGCTGACCAGGGTCGGCAGCGGTTCCTCGGGCTCGAAACGGGGACGGTTCGCCAGCACCTTCTCCCACAGGGCGCGGATCGCCTCGCGGCCGACCGTCACGCCGCCCGGCGGGTAGGCCAGCACCGCGTTCTCCTCGTACAGCGCCGCCACTCCGGCCGCGTCCCCGGCGTTGGACCGCTCGACGAACAGGCGGGTGATGTCCTCCGGCCGCATGGCCTTCTCGTACTCCGGCATGGGTTCCTCCCGAAACTCTCGTACGGCCTCCAGCCTGCCGAGGCGCTCGGCAGAAGTCCAACAGATGAACCGGATGGCAACTAGAATCAGCAGTTATGGAACTGCGCCAGCTGGAGTATTTCGTCGCGGTCGCCGAGGAGCGCAACTTCACCCGCGCCGCCGAGCGGGTGCACATCAGCCAGTCGGGTGTCAGCGCCCAGATCCGGCAGCTCGAACGCGAACTCGGAGCCGAGCTGTTCGACCGGTCCGCGCGGAGCGTCACGCTGACCGTCGCGGGGAAGGCCGCGCTCGACCACGCCCGCGCCGCGCTCGCCGCGGCCGGGGCGCTGGGACAGGCGGTGGGCGAGGTGACCGGCCTCATCCGGGGCCGGCTCACCGTCGGAATGATCGTCGGCTGCACCGTCACGCCGCTGTTCGACGCCCTCGCCGTCTTCCACCGGGCCCATCCGGGGGTCGAGATCTCCCTGCTGGAGGACAACTCCGACCGGCTCGTCGAAGATGTGCGCTCCGGCGCCCTCGACCTGGCGCTCGCCGGGCTCGCCGAGGCCCCGGACGGCCTGGAGACGCTGACGGTCATCAGCGAGCGGCTCGTCGCCGCCGTCCCCGCGGACCACCCCCTCGCGGGCCGGGACGGAATCACCCTGGGCGACCTCGGCTCGCACCCGATCGTCTGCATGCCGTACGGCACCGGCCTGCGCACGGTGTTCGACCGGGCCTGCGCGGCCCGGGGCGTCCAGCCGGTGATCGCGCTGCAGGCCGGGGCGGCCGACGCCGTCGCCGGCCTCGCGGCCCGGGGGCTGGGCGTGGCCGTCCTCAGCGAGTCGATGGCCGCGGCCCACCGCGACCGGCTCACCGCGCTCACCATCGAGGACGCCGGGGCGCCCGCCCTGCTCGCGCTGGTGTGGCGCGGGGGGCAGGGCCCGGCCGTACGCGAGTTCGTGCGGCATGCCCGGCGGTCCTTCGCCGTCACCGCCGGCTGAGAACCGGCTCCCGCCTGCCGCCGGGTTCGCGGGGTGAGCTTGGATTGGACGTATGTGCCCGGACACTCCTAGAGTCCCTTTCATGACGTCTGGTGATCTCCAGCTCAGAAGGGCCGAGAAGACCGACGCGGACGAGATCTTCGCACTCGCCCGTGAGTTCGCGGTGACGTTCCGGCCCGAGCGTGCGCCGTTCGACGCCGCGCTGCCGCAACTCCTGGAGAACGAGGACGCCTTCCTCCTCGTCGCCACGGTCGACGGGACCGTACGCGGCTACCTGCTGGGCTTCACCCACCTCACGCTGTTCGCCAACGGCAGGGTCGCGTGGGTCGAGGAGGCGATGATCGAGGGCGGCTACCGCCGCCACGGCATCGGGCGGCGGCTGCTGGAGGAGTTCGAGACGTGGGCGCGCTCACGGCAGGCCGGATACGTCGCGCTGGCGACCCGGCGGGCCGCCGAGTTCTACGGCGCCCTGGGCTACGAGGTGTCGGCCACCTACTACCGCAAGATGCTCAGACCGAAGATGTGACCTGTGCCCGCGGCCTGAACTGAGGGCGGGGGACCCCGCCCTCGCGGGCTGGACGAGATCCCGCGCGCGCCCCGCCGTAGGCCGCTCGCGCGCGGTGCCGTCAGACGGCCGAGGTGAGCTGGGCGTCCAGGCGGTAGCCGTCCACGGTCACGTAGACCGAGTCGCCGGGCCGCGCGTTCAGCCGCATCAGAACCGGCTGGAGCGAGTCGAACACCGGCTGCCGGTCGCGCCACACCAGCACGACGGCGTTGTCGCCCGGGCCGGTGACCGACAGTAGCGTCCCGGGGCGCATGCCGAGCTGGGCGGCGTACCCCTCGGGGACCGCCACAGGCTCGCCGCGCAGATGGCCGCTGGTGACGTCGATCCGCTGCCAGCGGCGCGGGTCGGAGGCCGGGCTGGACGTCGGGCGGGGGTTCGGCACCAGATGCGGCCGGGGCACGCCCCCCGAGAAGCTGCCGCCCGCCAGGTTCCCGTTCAGATGGCCGCCCGGGTTCCCGTTCGCGGTGCCGTTCGCGGTGCCGTTCAGGTTGCCGCCCGGGTTTCCGTTCGGATTCCCGTTCGGGGTGCCGTTCACGTTGCCGCTCGTGAGCGCGGTGAGCGCGGCGAGCGCGGTGGCGGCGTCGGGCCCGTTGTTGGCCTGCGAGGGGATCGGGATCCCGCCGCGGCCGTGATGGTGCCCGTTCGCGCCCGGCGTACGGCGGGGGAGCGGTGCGGGCTTCGCCGTCGGGTCGGGGCCGTGCCGGGTGGGCAGGGAGCCGGGTTCGGACGGGGAGCCCGGCCGCGGCATGGAGTCCAGCCATGCCTTGGCGGAGTGGGCGCGGATGCCGAGTTGGCCGAGCAGCTCCACGACGTCGGCGTCCGCGGGCTTGCTCGCCAGCAGTTGGCGGGTCTTCTCCCGCAGCCCCGCCAGGTCGCCGACCACGAGCCAGCCGTCCTGCAGGCGGCGGTCGGGCATGAGCGTCACCAGCACCCGCCACAGCGGCGTGTCGAGGGCCGGGACCTCGATGGGGTGGGACGGGTCCGCCGCGATGAGCTGTTCCTGGGTGGCCGCGGCGCCCAGCCACTCGGTGAGCCCGAACAGATGGCCGGTGAGCGGCGCGGAGTCGGGGGAGCGCAGCCACAGCAGCACCCGCTCCTCGGCCGTGCGCTGGGCCTGGGAGAGCAGTTCGCGGTCCACGTTGAGGTTGTGGGCCAGCGTGCGCAGGCTCACCGGCTCGGCGGCGAACAGCCGCTCGGCGGCGACCGCCCTGACGAGCGGGTCCCAGCCGCGGAACAGGCCCTCGACCACCGCGACCATCGGGTGCGCGCTGAGGTCGGTCGGCGGCCGCTCCCGTGCCGCCTCGGGCGCCGGCTGGGCGGGGGCGGCCGCGGGCTGCGAGGGCGAGGTCCCGGACTGCCGGGCGAAGGGCTGGGTGGCGGGTTTGACCGGCCCCGAGACCGGCGCCGGCGCGGCGGGCGACGGTGCCGATGTCGGTGCCGGAGACGGTGCCTGGGCCGGTGTGCCCTGCCCCGGCCGGCCGGGCGCCTGCCCCTGCGGGGCGGGTGCCTGAGCGGCCTGCCCGGGCGGCGGCGTGGCCGGCAGTGCGGACGGCGGCGCGGACGGTGCGGTCGGCCGGGCGAACGGCTGCGAGGTGGTTCCGGGGGCGGCGGCCTGAGGGAACGGCTGTGATGCCGCTCCGGGCGCGGCCTGGGGGAGCGGCTGAGAGGAGGGTCCGGCCTGGGGGAAGGGCTGCGAGGTGGTTCCGGGGGCGGCGGGCTGCGGGAACGGCTGTGATGCCGTCCCGGGCGCCGCCTGGGGGAACGGCCGCGACGTCGTCCCCGGCGCGGCCTGCGGTGCAGGCCCGGAGGCCGGCCCGGCCTGCGCCTGAACCTGTGCCTGTGTCTGTGGCTGGACCTGTGGTTGGGGCGCCGCCTCGCCTCCCGTGAGCGCCGGAGCGGACAGCCCGGACGCCAGCTGGCTTTCCAGGCGGCCGAACACCTCCCGGAACACCGTGGTCAGGAGGACCTCGGGCGAGGCGGGGGCGGCCGGTGCCTGGAGATCGCACGGCGTCAGACGGCGCAGCCGATACCACCCGCCGAGGTGGTTGACCACCGCGCGTACGGGATCGGGCCAGCCGGGCATGGCCGGGTCCACGGTGTGCACCTGGAGCGCCGGGAGCAGGTCGGTGAGGGGCAGGTGATCCCAACGGCCGACGGCGAGGCGGGCGAGCCGCTCGCAGAGCCAGTCAACGCCGGTCGCCCGTATCGCGCGGCCGATCCCGACGGATGCCCACCAGCCGCCGGGCAGGCGCGGGTCGGCCAGCATCTCGGCCACCTGCTGAGGACGGCTCCAGCGCAGGGCCGGGACCAGGTCGCTCAGGCAGATCGTTGACTCGGCGTCCATCGGTATGACCGCACCCTCCCGAGAGTGACGCATGTTGCTAATGGTGCAGCTTACGCCGCAAACCAGCAATTGGTGTCAATAGGGTAAAGTTCCCAGGGTCCGGCCGGGCGCCGACCTGCGCGACCGCCGCCATGCCCGCCTCACACCCCTTGCGGAGGGCTTCCTCGGGGGTGCTCCCGGCCATCGAGGCGACCAGGAACCCCGCGGCGAACGCGTCTCCCGCGCCCGTCGAGTCGACCACATCCACCGGGGGCGCGGCCGCTCTGGCGACTATACGGCCATCGCGGGCCAGCAGGGCACCGCCGGCCCCCAGCTTGACCACCGCCGTGCCGTAGTGGGCGCTGAGCGTGCGGGCCGAGGCCTCGGGATCCGCGGCGTCCGCGAGCAGCAGCGCCTCGTCCAGGTTGGGGATCACGACGCTCGCCGGGGCGGTCTCGCGGAGGAACCGCTCGGTGCCGAAGGCGCGCAGCGGCCCGCAGGAGGCCGGATCGACGCTGATGGGGATATCGCGCTCGGCGGCCTCGCGCATGGCGAGCCGCGCGAGCTCCAGCCCCGGCTCGGCGAACATCGTGTACGCCGACAGGTGCAGGTGCCCGACCCCGTCGAGCAGATCGGGTGTCCAGTCGCCGACTCCGATGTGACCGCTCGCCCCGCGGTTGGTGAGCATGGACCGCTCCCCGGTGGAGTCGACCATGGCGATCACGACGGCCGAGGGCCGTTCCGGGTCGATCCTCAGGTGCGGCCGGACCCCGGCCTTGGCCAGCTGGGCCACGTGCCACTCGCCGGTGTCGTACCCCGCCCGCGCGAGCAGGCGGGTGTCGGCGCCGAGCCGGGCGGCCCAGGAGGCGGTGTTCGCCCCCGAGCCGCCCGGGCGCAACGCGATGTCGGCGGGCGTGTCGGTGCCGGTGGCCGCGGGACCGTCGTGCAGCGCGACGACGTCGGTGACCACGTCGCCGATCACCAGCAGACCGCTCATCCGGCCGCCCAGGCGGCCGCGATCTCCCCGGCCAGGCGGGTGTTGCCGCGTACGGCCGCGAGGTTGGCCTCCAGCGACGCGCCACCCGTGCCCTCGACGAGGTATTCCAGCAGGAACGGGGTGATGGCCTGCCCGGTGACCCCGCGCTCCTCGGCGGCGCGAAGGCCCTCCGCGAGCACCCGGTCGTGCAGGTCGGGGTCGAGCTGGAGATTGGCCGGGAGCGGGTTCGCCACGATCAGCGCGGTGTCCAGCCCGCCTAGCGCGTCCTGCGCCCGCATGATGCCGGCGGCCTCCCGCGGCGTCTCGACGCGCCAGTCAACCGGCTCGCCGGAGCTGTGCAGGTAGAAGCCGGGGAACTCGTCGGTCCGGTAGCCGACGACGGTGACCTGCTTGGTCTCCAGCCGCTGGAGCGTCGCGGGCACGTCGAGGATCGACTTCACGCCGGCGCACACGACCGTGATCCTGGTGCGGCTGAGGGTGTCGATGTCGGCCGACTCGTCCTGCACCGTGGTCCAGCCGCGGTGGACGCCGCCGAGCCCCCCGGTGGCGAACACCCGCACGCCCGCGCGGGCGGCCAGGAACGAGGTGCCCGAGACGGTCGTGGCGCCGCTCAGCCCGAGCGCGGCGGCCGGGGCGAGGTCGCGGAAGCCGAGCTTGCGCAGGCCCTGCTCGGTCGCGATGCGCTCCAGCTCTTCCTTGTCCAGGCCCACCCGGGGGACGCCGTCCAGCACCGCCACCGTCGCCGGCACGGCCCCCGCCTGCCGGACGATGTCCTCCAGTTCGAGAGCGACCTGGAGGTTGCGGGGCTGGGGGAGCCCGTGGGAGATGATGGTGGACTCCAGGGCGACGACCGGACGGCCGGTGGCCAGCGCCTCGGCGACCTCATCGGAAACGCGCATGTCTCTCCTGTTTCCCGCTCACCGTCGGGGCGCTCACATCCGCCTGGGCGTGCCGAAGGTGCGCCATCAGCGCTTCCCTCGTCGCTCGGGGTCGCTTGGGGTCGCTCGTCCCATGCTCCCCGCTCGCTCCTCAGTCCAGCTCGGCGGCGCGCTCCTCCGGATCGCTCGACTACTTTCGTACCAGCGGAAGATTGTCCGCTTCGGCATATTCTGCCCGAGTCTTGCGGGGCATCTTGCGATAAGTTGCGGGCGTCCGCCCAGGCCCGCCCGCCGTCATTCCTCCCGTCACCCCTCCGAGACCCTCCCACGCCCGCCGCCGCGACCCGTGTCCGGCCCGCACACGACTGCGACACCGACGCTACGTACGACCCGGGAGAACGCGCCATGCCACGCTCGCACTACGACGTCGTCATCGCCGGCGCCGGGCACAACGGCCTCGTCGCCGCGGCCTACCTCGCCCGGGCGGGGCGCAGCGTGCTGGTCCTGGAACGCCTCGGCCACGTGGGCGGCCTCGCGGTGTCGGCTCACGCGTTCCCCGGCGTGGACGCGCGGCTGTCGCGCTACTCCTACCTGGTCAGCCTGCTGCCCACGAAGATCGTGAAGGATCTCGGGCTACGTCTCGACCTGCGCCGCCGCCGCTTCGCCTCCTACACCCCGGCCGGCGACACCGGCCTGCTCGTGGACAACGAGGACGCCGCGCGCACCGCCGCGTCCTTCGAGGCGGTGACCGGGGGACGGCACGACCTGGCGGCCTGGGAGCGGTTCTACGGGATGACCGCCCACGTGGCCCGGCAGGTCGCGCCGACGCTGCTCGAACCGCTGCGCGGCCGTACGGCCCTGCGCGAGGTCGTGGGGGACGACGAGGCGTGGCGCGACCTGTTCGAACGGCCGATCGGCGAGGTCGTGGACGAGCGGTTCGCCGACGACACGGTCCGCGGGGTCGTCCTCACCGACGCCCTGATCGGCACCTTCGCCGACACGGCCACGGACCTGCTGGCCAACCGGTGTTTCCTCTACCACGTGATCGGCGACGGCACGGGCGACTGGAACGTCCCGGTCGGAGGCATGGGCGCGGTGACGGCCGAGCTCGCCGAGGCCGCGCGGCGGCACGGCGCCGAGATCCGCACCGGCGCCGAGGTCCTGGCCGTCGACCCGGACACGGGAGAGGTCACGTTCGACGACGGCGCGCAGCACGCGGTGACCGCGGGGAAGGTGCTGGCCAACCTGCCGCCCGCCGTGCTCGCCCGGCTGCTCGGAGAGACGCCCGAGCGACCCGAGGGCGCCCAGCTCAAAATCAACATGGTGCTGTCGCGACTGCCCCGGCTGCGGGACCCCGCCGTGGACCCCGCCGAGGCGTTCAGCGGCACCTTCCACATCAACGAGAGCCGCGACCAGCTCGCCGCGGCGTACGCGCAGGCCGCCGCGGGGAAGGTGCCGGACCTGCCGCCCGCCGAGGTCTACTGCCACTCGCTCACCGACCCCTCGATCCTCGGCCCGCGGCTGCGGGAGGCGGGGGCGCACACGATGACGCTGTTCGGCCTGCACATGCCGGCGCGCCTTTTCACGGACCCGTCGGCAAAGCGGGAGGCGCTGGCCCGCACGCTCGCCTCGATCGATTCCGTGCTCGCCGAGCCCATCGAGGACTGCCTGCTGCGCGCGCCCTCGGGCGAGCCCTGCCTGGAGGCCAAGACCCCCCTCGACCTGGAGCGGGAGGCGGGCCTGCCCGGCGGCCACATCTTCCACCACGACCTGTCCTGGCCGTACGGCGAGGAGGGCGGTCACGGGGCGCGGCCTGCTCAGTGGGGCGTGGAGACGGCGCACGAGCGGGTGCTGCTGTGTGGCGCGGGCGCCCGGCGCGGCGGCGGCGTCAGCGGCATCCCCGGTCACAACGCCGCCATGGCCGTTCTCGGCCGCGCCTGAGGGCCACGCCTGGCCGCGCCTGGCCGCACCTGATGGGGCACGCCTGAGGGCATGTCCCTGCCGCGCGTGGCTCGACGAGAGCGTCAGAACTGGCAGAGCCGCGCCCTCATCGCTCTCGCACGCATCCTGAAACTTCACAGGTGTAGCCGGCATCAGCCGGGACGTCCGGCCGGGCCGCGCGGCGACGTACGGAGACGCGGTGGACCTCGACCTGTTCGATATGCGGCGCCGGGTGTGGGGGCAGCGCGTCGTCGAGAAGTGGCCGGTGCGCTACCGCGAGGCGCTGGAGCCGGGCCACGACTGGCGGAACCGAACTTCGCCCGTGCGGGGACGCGCCGAGTCTGATTTACCGATGTTGTCGGTCCCGGTGGTCCATCGCGGCTCCTTGGTCCGCCGCATCCCAGAGCCAAACCCGGTCGCAGCGGTCGATCAATGAGGGTGCCGTTTCTTGACGGCACCCCGTGTTCCAGCGGTCCATCGCCGCGGCGTACTGCTCGGGGGTCGGCCCGGCGACGGGATGGTCCAGGCCGGTGATCGCGGTGAGGGCCCGCTCGGCGGCCGGGCATGCAACCCGGGGACCGGTCCCGGCCGCCAGCAGCTCGGGCCGCGCCCAGCATCTGTTGATCCCAAGCACCCCGCCGGCGACCCCCTCCAAGTCGCCCCATAATGCCAGCGTGGAACTGCGAATCGATCCGGACAGGAACATCCGAACCGGCGTCTGCGACTGTTGCCAGACCCCCTACGATCGCGTAAACGGGTTCATCAACAACGACGACGGCGCCTATGCGATCTACTACGCATCCTGTTACCACCACAACGGAATCCACGAAGCCTGGATCGACGTCATCATCGACGACGCCTGGGCGCCGGACGAACCCGTCAGCCGCCCTGGCCCAAACCGCGTCACCTTCGGATGTCGCGTCGGTCCCGTCGAAGGGCAGCCCGCCCCAGCCTGCTCTCTGGTGAAAGGCGCCGCGGTCGCACCCGATGAACCGTTCTACGGCCGCAAGCTGACTCGCGAGGAAGCCCTCGCTCATCCCTGGCTATCCGACTATTGGGAGACCATCGATCACATCCTGGAGAACGACACCACAGTCCGCCGGCATCTCTACGGCTAGTGCGGTGACCGCAACGTTCACCGGGTCGGGTGATTACGCGACATGAGTAGCTAATCGTCCCCAGCAGCCCTGCAACGGGTGACCTCGGGGTCAAGAAGCACAAGGCCAGCCAATCGGCGAATGTCGGCGCGGATCGACCGCCGCAGCAACCATCTCAGCGCTGGCTCCAGCAACTTCTCGGAGGTCACGCGCGGGGTGACGCGCACGTGGAAGGTGAAGCGGCACTGGTCCTCGCCGAGCGGCTCGACCAACCTGCCGCCCTCGGCGTCGATCCCCGAGGTGGTGCGCCAGGCAAACGAACGACCCGGCTCAACCTGGATGACCTCGCCGCCGTTGCGATAGGTCCGGCCCACGAACCGCATCACCTCAGCAGTGGTCGTGCCCACCTGGACGATGCCTTCGGGGCGCGGCGCCATCGTCTTGACGCCCTTCCGCCAGTGTGGATCCTGGCCGTAGTCAGCGACGATCGCCCACACCAGCGCGGCCGAGCAGGCGATCTCCCTGTCCTCTCGAAGCTCGATCATCCGGCAATGCTAGAAGGCTGGTCGAGCTACAGCTGAACCCGGTGAACGTTTGCGGTCACCGCACCAGCTGTAGCCGAGGAGCCATAGATAAAGCCTTTGGTGGGGGCGCTCCGGCTCCGGGGTGATCGCCAAGGCCAGCGCATGATTTCTGGCCGTAGGCGGGCTTGATCCGCAACTCACACTCCCCATCGAGATCGGACCACAGCCACTGAAACGAGTCTGTGATCTCAAGCTCACGAGGGTCTGATGCTTCAAACAGCCCCCAGAGATCTTCAACCAACTGGGGCAGCGGTGTCCGGCCCGAGGCGTACAGGTCGAGGCGTTCGACCATGCGGCCGATCAGCGCTCGCTGGTAATCCTCCACGAGGTCACATTCTTGATCGTCATGCAATTAGCGCGCGATCAGCCAGGGTAACTACTCTTTGCGAGCCCTGGATAAAAACCACAACCGACTGCAGGGCGCCAGAATTGAAACATGGTACACGGAATATCGAGTTGGCGAAGGCAACTCTTTCTGGGTGTTCATTCATTGAGCCCTGAAATCTGACGAGAAGGAAGTTCCAAAAAAGGTGACGAGAGGCATCATGCCCGCTCTCGTCACCCTCCCTTCGGACTCCCACGCAACGGAAACCGGATAACTTATGAATCTTTTCCCGGCCGAAAACCAAAAACGTCTTCTGGTGGCGCACGGGCTCGACAGTTGGTTCGGCGCCCAATGGGTCAGCATCAAGGATGGTCGCGAGGTGGCCCAGCGTCTGCACTTTCCGGCGGAGACGATAGAGACCTGCGACTTCCAAACCGCTATGAGGTCATACGATCCTGTGGGCTCTGCGCAGCGGGTTTGGATCACGTCACATGCACCCGGCTGGTCCCATGTCCTTCTCCTCAGTGGCGGGCAGTCGTCGTCCGCGGAGGAGCTCAGCCGCCATGGCCAGCGCGTGTTTGAACTTTCATACGTCGGCGAAATCGAGGAACTTGATGAGCCGATCTACACCCACGACGGCGAGTACAGAAGCATCTTTGACGAGACCGAGTATGAGGCCTATCGGACGAACCTATCAAACGACAACACGATGCCGGTATCGGACCTGGAGCAATTTCTGATCATTATAGGAAGAATCACAGGGCGTTTCCTCGACCAGGACTGGGTTTCATCGCAGGGGCTCTTGTGTGTTATTCCATGATGCTGGCGTAATGACTAGTGAACGGATCCAAGTGGGGCGATTAGGCTGGTAAGAATCGGCCAGTCCAGGCCGGCGACCACTGTGCGCTCCCGCTGGGTGCCCGCCCGCATTGGCCACTTCGGTACTCATGCCACGCCCTTCGTCCTTGCATAGTGGCAAGTTGCGAAAGACCCGTCGGATTTCGTTTCGGCGGGGCTTTCCGGGGGCGAACCCCTGATCGCGGGTGTCCGTGATACTGAGTCAACCCACGGCGCTGCCGTACTGCCATGACCGCGCTGACAGGGACCCTGAGGCGTTCGATGTGCGTTGCGATGCCGTCGTTCGGTTGATTGCGATCGGCGGGGCCTGGCGCACTGACTCCACCAGGTCACGAATCGCAGCCGCCATCTCCTCGAAGCCGACGTCCCTGATGATGATCAGGTCGGAGCACCAGAAGTACCTTCCGCCAAGGGACTCTCCGGTGCGTGTCCTTATCCATGATCTTCTGGACCACATCCAAGGTCATGAAGGTCGCGTATCGCCGGGAGCCGTCGGGAAAGGTGATCGTAGCGTCCACCTGATCGGCCGTGTCCGGCTCATAGCCTTCCCAAGCGGAATGGTCATCTGGAACAGAGGGTCTGCGATCGTGTAGAAGGTCCCATCGAAATTGATCACCGCCCCGCCTCTCTCCGATCCTCTGGTAGACCGTAACAAGATCGAACTGACACGCGGGTGAAGCAAATGCCACCCGACCCCGGGCTCCTCCAGACCGATGCCCAGGGGGGCGCACAATCGAGCTGTGGTTCTCCAGGACTCCCCGCTTCTCAAGGCCGCCCGCCTGTTCCCCGCCAATGTCCGAGCCGAGGAAACCGGCATCGAGGTGGCCGACGTTCTGGAATACCTGAGCGCGGTCATCGGGGCTCCCCTCGGCGATGCTCTCCTGCGCGGCGATCGCCTGGCACAGCTCCGCCAGGTCGTCGGCGTCGACCGTTCGGTGCGCGCCCGCCTCCTCCACGGCCACAGGGAAGGGCCGCTCACGCGTCGCCCACAACCGCCCGGCGTCGCTCCGCATGATCCGCCACCCGGCGAACACCGGAGGGGCGACGGCGACAGCCCTATCGTGTGTCATGGGTCAGGACCACCATCCTGATCAAGGACCCGTCGGCGATGTAGGGCATCGCTGGCGGGTCCGCTTCATGCAGGCGGTAGTTCTGGCATCCCACCTGCATGACCGACTTGGACGATTCCAAGATTGGTACACAATGCGAGCATGCGGTGACACTGAGTGTGTCAGGTGTGGCGCTCTGCAGGACGGTCACCGAGCAGTTCGGGATCTCATAAGGACTGAGGCCGCCGAGGCTTACGTCAACTGCCGGAGACGAAGGCCAGAATGTCGTCTGCCGCATCCCGTAGGTCCGTGAAGTGCCGGTGCGCGCCATCGACCGCGACGGGCACGTTGACGTTCCACACGGTCATCCCGGCCCGGAGTCCGGCCTGTACGCCGGAAGGAGCGTCCTCTACGACAAGACACTGTGCAGGTACGGCGCCGACCCCTCGGCGGCCAGCAGATAGGGGGCAGGGGACGGCTTGCCGTGCTAGACCGCCGCCGCGTCCACAATCACCGCTGGTACGGGCAGCCGGGTGCGGGCGAAGCGTCCGCGAACCCGATGAGCGTAGTTGGAGGTCACCAGCGCCCATGAGCCCGGCGGCAGGCCGTCCAACAGCTCCGATGCGCCGTCGAAAGCCTTGTAGACGCCAGACCGCACGTCCTGGTCCTCCAGCTCGTGCAGCACGGCCAGGCATGCGTGCGGATCCCGGTCCGGCGCGACGACGGCGAAGGTCTCCATCGGGCGCGTCCGCAGCGCGACGCGGTAGACCTCCTCGGGATCCAAGCCGAACCGCATCGCCCACGCTGCCCAGACTCGCCGCTGGTTGTCCAGGGCATCGATCAGAGTGCCGTCAACGTCGAAGAAGACGTATCTCCTGGCCGTCGGAGTTCTCTGAATCGTCACATCACATCATGCCTTGGGTGACGAGTCGGCCGCCGAGGAGACCTGTCCGAGTGGGCAGGACCAGCTGTCGGCGGTCGAGGCAGTCCAGGGCCCGTTCCCAGGGGAAGAGGTGGAGGTGGCGGCTGCCGGTTCCCGGCTCGTGCGGCGGATGGACGTCCGGGCCGAAGAGCACGTCGGCTCCCCAGGACCGGAGCTTGTCGATGTGCTCCTGGAAGGTGGGGTGACGTGGTGTGTCACCGTAAGAGCGCTATCAGACAATCGCCGGCCGCTTCAGAAAGCGCGCTCGGTGTCGTACGGCGTGTCGGCGTGGGGGCGTGGACGCCGAGGTCCGGCGGGGCTGTTGCCGCCCGGACGTCCGCGATCGGCCCCGGATCCGCAGGTGACGACCACTAGGGTGGTGGGTTAACGCGACGGGAACGGCGGATGACCAGATCCCGCTCGCTCCATCAGCGCCGAGCCCGTCCAGGAGACGCGACAGGATGACCAGCCCGAAGGCCACCGTCGACGTGGTGGTGCTCACCATGAACGACCGGCCCGAGCCGTTCGAACGGGCGATGGAATCCCTCCTGGCGCAGCGGGACGTCGATCTGCGTGTGGTCATCGTCGGCAACGGCGTACAGCCTGATCACGTGCCCCCCGGGGTCCGTACGGTGGTCCTGCCCGTCAACGAGGGCATTCCCGCCGGGCGGAACGCCGGCTCTGACGCCCTCGCCGGGGCGGACGCCGGCGAGTTCGTCTTCTTCCTCGACAACGACGCGGTCCTGCCTGCCACCGACACCCTCGCCCGGCTCATCGCCGTCGCCCGCCGTCACCCGGGGGCGGCCTACATCCAGCCGCGCATCGCCGACCCCGGCACCGGGGTCACGCTGCGCCGGTGGGTGCCCCGCCTGCGCGCCGGGACGGCCACCCGGCCGGGCACCATCACCGTCATGGCCGAAGGCGTCGTCCTCATCCGCCGCGCCGACTACGAGGAGGCCGGGGGCTGGCCGGGCCACTTCTTCCTCTTCCACGAGGGCATCGACCTGAGCTGGCGGCTCTGGGACCTCGGACGCACCGGTTACTACGCGCCGGACGTCGTCATCCACCATCCCGCCACCGACCCCGCGAGGCACGCACCCTTCTACCGCCTCGTCGCGCGCAACCGCGTGTGGCTCGCCTACCGCCGGCTGCCCGCCCCGCTCATTCCCGTCTATCTGGCCGTCTGGATCGTGGTCAGCGTCGCCCGGATTCGCTCCCGGGCGAACCTCGCCGTCTGGTTCCGGGGGCTGCGTGAGGGCCTGAAGGGCGGGCACGGGCAGCGCCGTCCCATGTCCTGGGCCACCGTGGCGCGGCTCACCCGCGCGGGGCGCCCCCCGATCGTCTGACCGGCGGGCCCCGCCCTCGGGCCGTCACCCCGCCCCATGGGACGGAGTAGGACGAGCTGTCGAACTCCCCTGCGCTCCGCCCGGGGCCTGACCCGTTCGGCCCCCGGTCCTGGGCTGGGTCGTGGAGCTGCGGCCGTATGCCGCCGCGCAGGGTGAGGGCCGGGCAGGCCGACCCGTCCGTGACGGCGGCGGCGTGGACGTCGAGTCCCGCGACTGCCCTCGTGTAGACAATTTTGATGGAGTGAGCGATACGGTCTGTCCGAAACCAGGGATTTACTGAGTTCCGATAGATACCCTTTTGAAACCTTTGACTACTGACATCCACTCTCGTAGTGATTAGAGTCATTTTGCTGTCGATCTTCGGCGATGCGGCTTACGTCCGCTTCGCTGCCCCTCAAGGAGGGTTTGTGAGAGTGAAACCTCTCGTAGCGGCCGCTGCCGCCCTGTTAACCGCGGCGGCGCTGCAGATCCCCGGAGCCGGCCCGGCGTTCGCCGACCCGCCGCCCCCTCCGGGCCCGTCCGACAACTCCGCCCACGGCGGACCGATCCTGGATGACGTGCACAACGTCCCGACGACCGCCGTCAAGAGCAACGTCACGTTCGTGGACAACGTCAAAGGCGTGAGCGGCTATTCAGGGCTCAACTTCATCGGCTACGACAAGTACGGCTACGACTTCATGTTCGCCAACGGCACCGGCGGCCTCGCCGTCTGGTCGCTGAAGGATCCCGAGCACCCGGCGCTGGTCTCCACCGTCACGGCGGCCCAGCTCCGTCAGCCGGGGGACACCCAGGACAGGTTCTGGGAAGGCGAGAACATGACCGTCGACCCGAAGCGCAAGCTGGTCTTCCTCAGCAGGGACCCGCGGGGCTTCGGCGGCACCGTCTCGACCGGCCAGTCGGGCGTCTACATCGTCGACGTGAAGGACCCTTGGAAGCCGAAGGTCGTCGTCTTCCAGCCGGTCCCGGCCGGACACACGGCCACCTGCATCAACGACTGCTCCTACCTGTGGTCGGTCGGACCGGCCAACACCGGAACCCCGGGCCAGGACCCGTCCTGGAAGGGCGTGCCGATCCGGGTGACCGACATCCGTGACCCCAAGCACCCGAAGACCTTGGACCTGGCGCTCGACCTCGGCCGATTCGACGGCGTCACCGACTACGTGCACAGTGTCGACGTCGACAAGAACGGCGTCGCCTGGGTCTCCGGCGAGGGCGGCGTCCGCGGTTACTGGACCAAGGGCAACCACTACGACCCGGTGCGGAAGACCAAGCGGGTGGCGACGGCGTACGACCCGATCCCGTACGCGGGCGGCACGGCCGTGCCGACCAATCCGCAGGGCACCGACTTCTTCGACTACTTCGACCACAACGCGTACCACAACACCGAGAAGCTCGGCTCCTTCGACAAGGGCGAGCTGGTCTACGTGACCAACGAGAACATCACCACCTGCTCCAAGGCGGGCGAGTTCAAGATCGTCTCGCTGAAGGGCAGCTACGACGGCGAGGGCTGGAAGTCCACGCCGGAGAAGCCGGTCCGGCTCAACCTGGTCAGCCACTGGTCGCCGTGGGGCAAGGAGGGGTCGGCCACCAGCGGCAGCTGCTCCGCCCACTGGTTCACGGTGAACGGCAACATCGTGGCCATCGGCTGGTACGGCCAGGGCACCCGGTTCCTCGACGTGTCCGACCCGGCCAACCCGACCCAGGTCGGCTACTTCCGCGTGCCGTCGGGCACGGACGTGACCGGCGGCTCGGCGTCGGCCGCCTACTGGCACAACGGCCTGGTCTACGTCGCGGACTACAACCGGGGCGTCGACGTGCTGCGGTTCGACGGCAAGCTCGCGGGCGCGCCGGACGACAAGATCTGCTGGAACTCCTGCGACAAGTAACCGTCGGAGCCGGAGCCGGCCCGGGGCGGGAAGTCCCCGCTCGGGCCGGCTTCGCCGCTGATGGGAGGGAAGGTTGACGGTGCGACGCCGACATGTCACGCGGGGGACGACCGCCGCCGTGCCCGCCGCCGTGCCCTGTGCGATGCCGCCCCGGGCCCGGCTGGTCGCGCGGCTCGTGGCGATCGTGTTCCTGGCGGCCGGCGGCCTGGTCGTGGGCCTCTTCTCCGAAACGGCCCCGGCGTACGCGCACGCCTACCTCCAGGAGAGCTCGCCGGTCGACGGCCAGGTGCTGGCCTCGCCCCCGGCCGAGGTCCGGCTCCGCTTCGACGAGGCGGTGAGCCTGGGCGGGCGGTCCATCCAGTTGCTCGATCCCACGGGCAAGGAGCTGGCGATCGGCGCCGGGGAGTACGCGGACGGCAAGACCGACACGGCGCGGGCGAGCCTGCCCCGGGAGCTGGCGGAGGGGACCTACGTGGTGTCCTGGCGGATCACGTCCGTGGACTCGCATGTGGTGTCGGGCGCGTTCAGCTTCAGCGTCGGCCACCCGAGCGCGACGGCCGCCCCGGTGGAGCAGGACACCGACCCCGTGGTCCCCGTCGTCGCCGCGGTCGGCCGCGCCATGGCGTACCTCGGAGTGGCCCTCGCCCTCGGCGGCGGGATGTTCGTGGCCGCGCTCTGGCCCGCCGGCCGCGACGACCGGCGCGGCCGGCGGGTCGTCTGGTCGGGGTTCGCCGCGCTGGCCGCCGGCACCGCCGTGGTGCTGCTCGTCCAGGGGCCGTACGCCGACGGCAGGTCGCTGACCACGGTGTTCGACCCCGGCCTACTGGGCGCGACGCTGTCCACCCGGCTGGGCTACGCGCTGCTGGCCCGGCTGGTGCTCGTGGTCGTCCTCGGCGTGGTCTTCCTGATCGCGGTGGGCCGCCCCTCGCCCGCCGCCGGTCCCGAGCCGGCCGGTCCTATTTCGGCCGGTCCCGAGCCGGCCGGCGCCGCCCGGAGGATCGTGCTGCCCGCGGTCGCCGCCGCCGGCGCCGTCGCCATGACGCTGACCTGGACGCTAGCGGACCACGCGCAGAGCGGAACGCAGATCTGGCTGGCCGTCCCGGCGACCAGCCTGCACCTGCTCGCCATGGCGCTGTGGCTGGGCGGCCTGGTCGCACTTGCGGTCTGCGTGCTCGCCCCGGCCGCCAAGCGGGGCCCCGCGCTGCTTTCTCTGGAGCCCGCGCTCCCCAGGTTCTCTCAGCTCGCGCTGCTCTGCTTCGCGGTGATCGCGGGCACCGGCCTGTACCTGTCATGGCGGCAGGTGGGGACGTGGGGCGCACTCGGCGGAACCGACTTCGGGCGGCTGCTGCTCGGCAAGCTCGCCGTCGTGCTCGGCGTGCTGGCGCTCGCCTCCGGAGCGCGGCGGTTCGTACAGCGGCGCGACCGTGCCCGCCGTGCCGCTGCTGCCCCCGCTGCCCCTGCTGCCCCCCGGGACCCCGGCGCCGCGCTGCGCGGGCTGCGCCGCTCGGTCGCCGGTGAGGTCGTGCTCGGGCTCGTCGTCGTGTCCATCACCGCCGTCCTGGTCGGGACGGCCCCGGCCCGCACCAGCTACGCGCCGCCGGTGGACGCCACGGTCCCGTTCCCCGCCGCCGCGACCGCGTCCGGCCCGTACGGCGGACTGCGCGGCGGGTCGATCCAGGTGAAGATCGAACCGGCGAGACCGGGCGGCAACACGGCCGACATCTACCTGACCGGGCGGGACGGCACGCTGGTCCCGGTGCCCGAGATCTCCGGTGCGCTCGAATCGCGGGACCGCGCCGTACCGGCTCTGCCCGTCACGGTGACGGCAGCCGAACCCGGCCACTACGTCGCGGGCTCGATGTCCATCCCCTACCCCGGGGAGTGGGCGCTGCGGCTGGACATCCGCGTTTCCGACTTCGACGAGACACGCGTACGTGTCCCGTTCACCGCACATTGAAAGGCTGGTGACACATATGCGAGGCGCTGACCGCAAGGCCCCCGGGCCGCGGGCGGCCCTGGCCGCCGCCGGCGCGATCGCCGCCGGTGTCCTGACGGGGTGCTCCGGCGGGACGCCGGAGCCGGCGACCAAGCCGCCCTACACCGTCGAAACCATTCGCTCCGGCTTCGTCAGCGCCGCCGACCTGGGCAAGGGCGCGGCCGCGTTCGAGGACAACGATCACGCCTCGCACACCATCTACACACCCCCGAACAGCATTCCCACCTGCCCGTACGTCCAGCGTTCCGACGACGTCAAGGTTCCGGTGGAACCGGCGATCGAGCCGGTGGGCGGGAACCCGACCGGCCGGTTCATCGTCGCCCCGCCGAAGGTGGGGCCGCAGACCCTCCCGGTCGTCACCCAGGGCGCGGTGGTCTTCGAGAGCACCACGCTCGCCGGTAACGCGGTGGACGCCGTGACGGCCGAGTCGGCCAAGTGCCCGGCGACGTTCACCATCCTCGGCGGGCCGCCGTCCATCGTGGGCGACTACAAGACCAGCAGCCGGCCGCTGGAACTGAACGGGTGGCGGGGGTTCGCCCAGCACCTCGTGCACACCCCGCCGGCGGGCCTGGGCTCGGACACCTATGACGACCTGATCACGGTCGTGGTACAGAAGGCGAACGCGGTCCTCTACGTCGGCTACACCCAGATCAAGAAGGTGGGCGAGCGGTCCGACACCGAGGAGAAGGTCAAGGACCTGATGACGACGACGCTCGCCCGCCT
Organism: Microbispora bryophytorum; assembly: GCF_043197435.1. Lineage (NCBI taxonomy): Bacteria > Bacillati > Actinomycetota > Actinomycetes > Streptosporangiales > Streptosporangiaceae > Microbispora > Microbispora bryophytorum. The sequence goes on from NZ_JBICTF010000003.1 coordinate 676,952, forward strand.
TGGCTAGCACGTCCCGGCAGATCACGATGAACGAAGCGGTGGGAGTCCCGCCGATAGGAGGATCGTTGAGCGGCAGAGCACTTCCGACGGGTGTGGCGCCCGCCACGACTGGCGCCGGTCCCGCGCACCCGGTCACCCGCGGCGCGGCGGCCGTGCCGGCAGGCTTCAATGCGGCCGGAGCGGCGGACGGCGGGGCGTCCGGTGCGCCCCGGGGAGTGCGCACGTTGCGCCGCGCGGCACGCGGGCTGGTCGTCGCGGCGCTGGCGGCCTGCCTGGTCGCCGTCCTACCGGCGGCGGCGTTCGCGCACGTGAAGGTGACCGCGGACGCGGCCGTCCAGGGCGGCTACGCCGCGCTGACGTTCCGGATCCCCAACGAGCACGACGACGTGAGCACCACCAAGATCGAGGTTCGGCTCCCGAGCGACTTCCCGCTGGCCTCGGTCTCGGTGAAGCCGCACCCCGGCTGGTCGTACGAGATCGAGAAGACCACCCTGGCCACCCCGATCGAGTCGCACGGCGCGAAGATCGGTGAGGTCCCCTCCAAGATCACCTGGACCGCGTCGGGCGAGGACTCGGCGATCAAGCCGGGCGAGTACGACGAGTTCTCGGTGAGCGCCGGGCCGCTGCCGGAAACCGACCAGTTGGCGTTCAAGACGCTCCAGTACTACAGCGACGGCGAAGTGGTGCGTTGGATCCAGGAGCAGGGCACCGGCGATGAGGAGCCGGAGCGGCCCGCGCCGGTGCTCGAACTCACGGCCAAGGGGGCCGTCGCGTCGGCCCCGGCCACAGCCGCCCGAGCGGCGACCGCGGCCGGGACCGGGTCGGACGCGGGGGTCTCGTGGGCGATCGGACTGTCCGCGGCCTCGCTGGTGATCTGCCTGGGGTGCGCCGTGGCGCTGGCTCTGCGGTGGCGCCGGACGGGATAGGCGGACGGCCTGGCCGGCCCTCGCCCCCGGCACGCAGGAGCCGGTCGCAGGTCGAGGCCGCGGAGTGCGGCGGCACGGACGGAGGCACGGACGGTGGCGGGTCCTCGCGGCAGAAGCTGGACGGACGGCGTTCGGCCGCCTCCTCACCGGGTACGTGATGGGCCTTCCGACCGACGAGACGAGAGGACTCCCATGGACACCGAGGGCTTCATCGCCCTGCTCAACGAGGACCTGGAGAGTGAGTACCGCTCGATCGTGCAGTACGTGCAGCACACGGCGACGATCAAGGGCGCGGAGTATCTGTCGATCATCGAGGAGCTCAAGCAGCACCTCGGCCAGGAACTCACCCACGCGAGCACGCTCGCCGAGCAGATCGACTTCCTCGGCGGCGTGCCGAGCGTCCGCGTTCCCGAGGTGCCGGTGGCGACCGACGGCGCCGACGCCCTCCGGCTCGACCTGGAGCTGGAGCAGGAGCAGTTGCGCCGCTACCGCGAGCGCGTGGAACAGGCCCAGGAGCTCGGCTTGGGCGACGTGGCCGAGGCGCTGCGCCCGCTGCTGCAGCAGACCCAGGACCACGTCATGGACCTGCAGACCGCCCTGGGGAAGTGACGGACGGCCGCAGGCGGGTGAGGCGGCACGTCGCGGCCCGTCACGGACCGCGACCTGCCGCAACGGCTGGCCGGTCCTTCGTCATGGAGGAACGGGCACGCCCACCGCGCGAAGACGCTCACCGAGCGCCTTCGCCTGCGCGTCGAGGAGCGGGCTGGCCGCCACGCCTCTGCCCAGCAGCCCCCGGACGACGAAGTTCAGCGCGTGCAGGTTCGGCAGCGCGAACCGATCGATCGGGAGGTCGCCGACCTCTGGCAGCAGTTCCCTGAGCCGGTCCACGGTCAGGAACGCCGCGAGCCACGGATACCGCGCGGGGTCGCGTACCCAGACGCCGAGGTTGGCGTCGCCGCCCTTGTCGCCCGAGCGGGCGCCGGCGACCGTGCCGAGCGGCGCGATCCGCCCGGCCGCGAGATCCCCGGCGTACGGCGGGATCGCGGCGCCGGCCGCGTCGCCGGGCGGCGGCCCGCCCGCCTGCTCGCCCAGGATCGGACCGGACGGCGGCGCGTGCGGCACCTCGACGCGGACTCCGTCCACGGTCACCACCGGGAGCACGGCCCGCGCGTCGACCGACGAGGGCCAGTAGACCCCGTAGGGGGAGGCGTCGCCGGGCGGCGTCAGGCCGTAGAAGCCGGGGTAGCTCGCCAGGCCGGTCTCCACGACGGCGGAGGAGAACGCCCGCCCCGCCCTGCGCGGATCGGGGTCCATGACCGTGATCCGCAGCAGCGCGGTCCCGGCGTCGTCCCCGCCGTTCACCTCCGCATCGCCGCCACCCGCGCCGAGCGGGGTCAGTTCCACGTGGACCCGCTCGAACGAATCGCGGGGGACGCGGGCCCAGATCGCCTCCTGGGCGATCCTGGCCTTGGCCGCGATGCCGAGGCCGGTCAGCACGAGCGTCATCGTGTTGCGGTGGCCGCCGAGGTAGGTGACGGCGACCTTCAGCGTCTCCGGCGGGGGCTCGCCGCGCACGCCCGTGATCCTGACCCGGTCGGGGCCCTCCTGCTCCAGCCTGATGGTGTCGAACCGGGCGGTCACGTCCGGCCCGAGGTAGCGGGGCGAGGCGATCTCGTACAGCAGTTGCGCGGTCACGGTCCCGGTCGAGACCAGCCCGCCGGTGCCGGGGTGCTTGGTGATCACGCTCGACCCGTCGGCGTACAGCTCGGCGATGGGGAAGCCGCAGTGGGCGAGGTCGGGCACCTCCTCGAAGAAGGCGTAGTTGCCGCCGGTCGCCTGGCAGCCGCACTCGATCACATGCCCGGCGACGACGGAACCGGCCAGCGGGTCGAGGTCGCTCGGATCCCAGCCGAACCACCACATGCCGGGCCCGGTGACCAAGGCGGCGTCGGTGACCCGCCCGGTCACGACGACGTCCGCGCCGTGCTCCAGCGCCACGGCGATCGGCCGGCCGCCCAGGTAGGCGTTGGCGGTGAGCGGGGCCGCCCGCAGGGTCTCGCCGGTGTCCGCGTGGACCGGCGGTTCGGCGAGCGGCATGAGGTCGTCGCCGGTGACGTGGGCGACGGACGCGCGCAGCCCGAGCCGGTCGGCCAAGGCCGAGACCGCCTCCGCGCACCCGGCCGGGTCGAGGCCGCCCGCGTTGGCGACGACCTTGATGCCCCGGTCGAGGCAGGTGCCGAGGACCTGCTCCATCTGCGTGAGGAACGTACGCGCGTAGCCGGGACGGCCCTTGAGCCGGTTGCCGGCGAGGATCGACATGGTGAGCTCGGCCAGCCAGTCGCCCGTCAGCACGTCGATGGGCCCGCCCTCGACCATCTCCTCGGCGGCCGACAGCCGGTCACCGTAGAAGCCGCCGCAGTTCGCGACCCGCATCGGTCCCGGCCGTCCGGCCCCCGCCGTCATCGCCCGGCGTTCCTGCGAACGGTGTCCGCCGCCGGGGCCTCAGCGGGAACCCAGGCGGCGGGCCGTTTCTCCGCGAAGGCCCGGATGCCCTCCTGCCCCTCCTCCGAGGTGAAGCGCTCGGCCGACAGCGCGGCCATCGCGCGGAACGCCTCCTCGACCGGCAGCAGCGGCACCTCCCGCACGAGCCGCTTGGTGATCGACAGCGCCTCGGGGCCGCCGCGCAGCAGCATGCCGGTGTAGTGCGCCACGGTCGCGTCGAGGTCCTCCTCAGGGACGGCCCGGGTCAGCAGGCCGATCTCCATGGCGCGTTCGGCGGTGAAGACCTCGCCGGTGAGGAAATACTCGGCCGCGGCCCGGGGCTCCAGGCGGCGCAGGCAGGTGACCGCGATCATGGCGGGGACCACCCCGAGCCGCACCTCGGTGAAGGCGAACGACGCGGTCGCCGGGGCGACGGCGAAGTCGCAGGCCGCGACCAGCCCGAGGCCGCCCGCCCGCGCCGTGCCGTTCAGCCGGCACACGACCGGCTTCGGGCTCTCCCAGATCCGCAGCATGATGTCGGGGAACGACGCGGTGACCGGCGCGCCTCCGCCGCGCTGCTCCTTCAGGTCGGCGCCCGCGCAGAACACCGGTCCCGTGCCGGTCAGCACGACGACCCGTACGGCGGGCTCGTCCAGCGCCCACGACAGGGCGTCGTCGAGCTGCCCCAGCAGCCGGGACGACAGGGCGTTGCGGTTGTGCGGCGAGTCGAGCGTGATCGTGGCCACGCCGCCCGCCTGCTCCCGGCGTACCAGCACCTCCTGGGGCTCGCTCACGGCTGCGTCGCCTCCCCGCCCGGATTCGCGCCGATCTCCCTGCCGATCTCTGGACCGAGTTCCGGGCCGATCTCCGCGCTGAACGCTGCGCCGGTCTCCGGGCTGATCGCTGCGCTCGTCTCCGGGGTTGTTGCCGGGTTTGTCTCCGGGGTTGTTGCCGGGGTTGTTGCCGGGTTTGTCTCCGGGCTTGTTTCCGGGCTTGTTTCCGGGCGGCCGTCCGCGCCGGGGTGGTCGCCGCGATCCGGGTCCGAAGCCGCACCGGTCGCCGGGCCGGCTGCGGCACCCGGCTCCGGCGCGGGCCCTGTCGCGGGCTCTGTCACGGGCTCCGGCGTGGGCTCTGTCGTGGGCGCCGTTCCGGTGGCGTCCGCGTGCGGGCCGCCGTCCGGTTCCCCCGGCGGCGACGGCTCGATGACGGCGAGTGGCACGCCCGCCTCGACCTGCGCGCCCGGCGTCACGTGCAGCGCGGCCACCGTGCCCGAGGCGGGGGACACGATCAGGTGCTCCATCTTCATCGCCTCCAGCACGACCACCGGCTGCCCGGCCTCGACCACGTCACCGGGCTTGACCTCGACACGCAGGACCGTACCCGGCATCGGGGCGGGAAGTGCTCCCGGCGTCACGCGGGCGGCAGGCTCGGGCAGCCGCTCGACCGGGGTGAGCCGCACCGGACCGAGCGGGGAATCGACATGCACCGCGCCGGGGCGAACGCCGGGGTAGGCGGCCACTTCGAAGGCGTGCCGCAGGCCCGCCGTCTCCAGCACCACCCGGCCGGGGTCCACCGCCACGAGCGTGACGTCGTCGAAGCCCTCGGCCCGCATCCCGTCTCTGGTCAGCCGGTAGGCGATCTCCAGGCGCCCGCCGTCCTCGGCGTGGAACACCGCGCGCTGCGGCTGGGACGGGACGTTGCGCCAGCCGCTCGGCAGCCCGCCGAGCACGCCGTCGCGCCGGGCGGCCGCGCGGTTGGCCGCCGCCCCGGCGAGCGCCGCCGCGAGCGCGGACAGCCGTACGGCCTCGGGACCGGCGAGTGGGGCCGGTGCGGGATGCCGGTCGAGGAAGCCGGTGTCGAGCGCCCCGGACAGGAAGTCAGGGTGACGCAGCACTCCCACGAGCAGGTCGCGGTTGGTCGTCAGCCCGTGGATGCGCGCCCGCGCGAGCGCGTCCGCCAGCCGACGGGCCGCCTCCGCCCGGTCCCGGCCGTATGAGACGACCTTGGCGAGCATCGGGTCGTAGTGGACGCCGATCTCCGAGCCGGAGAGCACTCCCGAGTCGAGCCGCAGCCGTGCCCCGAGCCCGAACTCGCCGTCCACGCCGGGGATCTCGAAACTGTGCAGCACGCCGCTCTGCGGGCGGCCCGTGGAGTCCTCCGCGTACAGGCGGGCCTCGATCGCGTGACCGACCGGGCTCGGCGGCAGCGCGGCGAGATGGGCGCCCTCGGCCACCTCGATCTGCAGCCGGACCAGGTCGACCCCGTAGACGCACTCGGTGACCGGGTGCTCCACCTGGAGGCGGGTGTTCATCTCCAGGAAGAAGAAGCCCTCGTCCGACAGCAGGAACTCGACGGTGCCCGCGCCCTGGTAGCCGATCGCGCGGGCGGTCCGGATCGCCGCCTCGCTCAGCTCGCGCCGCAGCTCGGGGGTGACCGCGGGGGAGGGGGCCTCCTCGATCACCTTCTGGTGGCGGCGCTGGATCGAGCACTCGCGCTCGCCGAGCGCCCAGACCGTGCCGTGGGCGTCGGCGAGGATCTGCACCTCGATGTGGCGGGCGCCCTCCAGCAGGGGCTCGGCGAACAGCGTGCCGTCGCCGAAGGCCGACAGCGCCTCCCGCCGGGCCGACTCGACGGCCCCGGCCAGATCGGCCGGATCGCGCACCACCCGCATGCCGCGCCCGCCGCCGCCCGCCGACGCCTTGACCAGCACGGGGGCCGTCACCTCCACCGGGCCGTCCGGGGACAGCGGGATGGTCGGCAGGACCGGCACGCCGGCCTCCGCCATCAGCGCCTTGGCCTCGATCTTCCTGCCCATCGCGGCGACGGCCTCGGGGGAGGGGCCGATCCAGGTCAGCCCGGCGTCCAGCACGGCGCGGGCGAAGCCGGCGTTCTCCGACAGGAAGCCGTACCCGGGGTGGACCGCGTCGGCTCCCGACCTGCGGGCCGCCTCGACGATCCGCTCCGGGTCGAGGTACGCCAGGGGGGCGCCCAGCCGTACGGCCTGGTCGGCCTCGGCGGTGTGCGGGGCGGACGCGTCGGCGTCGGTGAAGACGGCGACGGTCTGGATTCCCAGCTCCCGGCAGGTGCGGAAGACCCGGCGGGCGATCTCCCCGCGGTTCGCGACCAGCAGCCGCCCGATCATGACCCCTCATCCCCGTCGATCTGCGTGAAAACGGTGCCGGTGAGCACGGTGCCGGTGAAACCGGTGCTGATGAAAACGCTGCCGATGAGCATGCCCGGTCACATCCGGAAGACGCCGTAGCCGGCCCGGCCCGCGTCCGGCGCTCCCGCCACCGCCGACAGGCACAGCCCGAGCACCGTACGGGTGTCGCGGGGGTCGATGACCCCGTCGTCGTACAACCGCCCGGACAGGAAGAACGCCGCCGACTCCGACTCGATCTGCGCCTCGACCGCCGCGCGCATCGCCGCGTCGGCCTCCTCGTCGTAGACCTGCCCCCGCGCCTGCGCGGCGGCCCGGCCCACGATCGACATGACCCCCGCGAGCTGGGCCGGCCCCATGACGGCCGACTTCGCGCTCGGCCAGCTGAACAGGAAGCGTGGGTCGTAGGCCCGCCCGCACATCCCGTAGTTGCCCGCGCCGTAGGAGGCGCCCATGACGATCGTGATGTGCGGCACGGTCGAGTTGGCCACCGCGTTGATCATCAGCGCGCCGTGCTTGATGATGCCGCTCTGCTCGTACTCCCTGCCGACCATGTACCCCGTGGTGTTCTGCAGGAAGACCAGCGGAGTACGCGACTGGTTGGCGAGCTGGATGAACTGGGCGGCCTTCTGGGACTCCGCGCCGAACAGCACGCCGCTGGCGTTGGCGAGGACCCCGACCGGGTGGCCGTGGACGCTCGCCCACCCGGTGACCAGGCTCGGCCCGTAGAGCGGCTTGAACTCGTCGAAGTCGCTGCCGTCCACCACCCGGGCCAGGACCTCGCGGGGGTCGAAGGGGACCTTCAGGTCCTCCGGCACGATCCCCAGCAGTTCGTCCTCGTCGTGCAGCGGGGCCGCGTAGCCGGAGGCGGGAACGTTCCCGCTCGTGCGCCGGTTGAGCCGCCGCACGATGCGGCGGCCGATCCGCAGCGCGTCGTACTCGTCGACGGCGAGGTGGTCGGTCAGCCCGGAGGCCCGCGCGTGCATCTCCGCGCCGCCCAGCGACTCGTCGTCGGACTCCTCGCCGGTCGCCATCTTCACCAGGGGCGGGCCGCCGAGGAACACCTTGGCCCGCTCCCGCACCATGACGACGTGGTCGCTCAGGCCCGGCACGTACGCGCCGCCCGCGGTGGCGTTGCCGAAGACCAGCGCGATGGTCGGGATCCCCTCGGCCGACAGCCGGGTCAGGTCGCGGAAGACCTGGCCGCCGGGGATGAAGATGTCCTTCTGCGACGGCAGGTCCGCGCCGCCCGACTCCACCAGGTTCACGTACGGCATGCGGTTGCGCAGCGCGATCTCGGCGGCGCGCAGCGTCTTGCGCAGCGTCCAGGGGTTGGACGCGCCGCCGCGCACGGTCGGGTCGCTGGCCGTGACGACGCACTGGACGCCCTCGATCACCCCGATGCCGGTCACGACGCTCGCGCCGACGGGATACTCGGTGCCCCAGGCCGCCAGCGGGGACAGCTCCAGGAACGGCGAGTCGGGGTCGACGAGCAGTTCGATCCGCTCGCGGGGGAGCAGCTTGCCCCGCTCCCGGTGCCGCTCGACGTACTTGGGCCCGCCTCCGGCGACGGCCTTGGCCTGCTCGGCATCGAGCTCGGCGAGCTTCGCCAGCATGGCCTCGCGCCGCGTCCCGTACTCGCCGCTGGAGGCGTCCAGCCGGCTCACGAGCACGGTCATGGCGCCACCGAACCGAGTTCTGTCACGTGATGATCCTCCGTGGTGAGCCGCCGTCACGTCAACGAGCCGGGGCCGGACTCCGGACCGGTTTCCGCCCTGTCCGAATCCGCCCCAACTCAATCAACCCCAACTCAATCAGCCCCGACTGAACCGGCCCCGACCTGAGCCGGCCCCGACGCCTCGCGGATCAGCCACAGTGCGACCACGCGCTGCTCCAGGAGGCGGTGCCGTAGCCGCCGCCCCAGATGACGCACTTGCCCTTGGCCGCCAGCCGGAGCGGACCGGCGTAGGTCGTGTAGCTGCCGGAGTCGGTCGAAGACGATCCGCCCTGGACCTTCAGCACCGCACTCATCTTGATCTTCCCGGCCACGACGTACTTCGACATCGTGATCACGCAGTTGTAGCCGTTGGACGCGTTGTAGAGCAGGTACGTCGTCGCCTGTCCGTAGGAGTGCGAGTCGACGACGGAGTAGCCGCCGCCGCACACTCCCGCGGCGGTGTACGGGTTGGGCTTGGGCGCCGCGGTCTTCGTCGGGGTGGCCTTCGCCGTCGAGCTGGGCTTGGGCGCCGCGGTGGTCTTCGCCGGAGCAGGTGTGGTCTTCGCGGGCGCCGGCGTGGTCTGCGTCGGCGTGGTGACCTTGTGGGTGGGCTTGACCTGGGTCGACGCGTGGGAGGGCGAGGGTTGCGCCCGGCGGGTGCGCGCGGGGGAGGCCGACGGCTTCGGCCCCACGTTCGGCCGGTGGGCCGAGGGACCCGGCGAGGGCTTCCTGTCTTTCGGCCGCGCGGGGGTGGTGACCAGCTCGGACGGCTGCGGGATGGGCATCTCGGCGTCCTGGGACGGCGTCACCATGGGCGAGGTCACCGACGGCGACTCGGCGGGGCCGAGGGCGTCCTCCGAGGAGATCTGCTGGGCGGACACCCACGTCGGCACGAGGAAGGCCGCCGCCGCGAGGAGCGACACCCCGATCCCGGCCGCCGTCCACGTCAGCACCGGCCGCGGCGGCCGCGACCCGTCGGGGCCGGAGCGGCGCCGTGCGCGCGGTGTAGACGGCGTGGACGGTGTGGACGGCGTGGGCGCTCCGGCGCCCTGCGGCCCCGGGCCCGGCGCATGCGGCCCGGGTGCGGATGCCGGTGCGGGGCCCTGCGGTCCCGGCATGGGGGCATGCGGAGCGGCGCCGTACGGCCCCGGTCCGGGGACGTGCGGTCCGGGCACGTGCGGTCCGGGCGGATGCGGGCCCGGCACCTGCGGCCCGGGTGCGGCGGCGGGCCGTACGGGCACGGTGGGCTGCCCGGTGAGCCGCGCGCCCACCTCCTCGGCCGAGGGGCGCAGCGCGGGGTCCTTCGACAGGCACGCGGCGACGATGTCCCGCAGGGGCGCCGCGAGGTCGCCCAGATCGGGCGGCGAGTTCAGGATCCGGGTGATCACCGAGGGGATCGTGTCCGCTCCGAAGGCGGGCCTGCCGGTGGCGGCGAACACCATCGTGACGCCCCAGGCGAACATGTCGGCGGGCGCGCCCGCCGTGCCGCCGGAGAGCACCTCGGGGGCGAGGTAGGCGGGCGTGCCGATGGACGCGCCGGTCGCGGTGGACTGCGGCGAGTCGGGCGCCCTGGCAACCCCGAAGTCGATGACGACGGGGCCCTCGGGGCCCATCAGGACGTTGGCCGGCTTGAAGTCGCGGTGGGTGATGCCCGCCCGGTGGATGGCGGCCAGCGCCGTCGTCGTGCTGATGGCGAGCCGTTCGAGCGCGGCGCCCCGGCGCGGCCCCTCCCGGTCGACGAGCTGCCGCAGCGAAGGACCGGACACGAACTCGCTGACGATGAACGGCTGGTTGCCGGCGAGATCGGCGTACAGGACGGGGGCCGTGCAGAAGGGCGCGACCCGCTGCGCCAGCGCGACCTCGCGCAGGAACCGCTCCCGCGCCTCCGGATCGGCCGTCAGCCGGGTGTGCAGCAACTTGATCGCGACCTGCTCGCCCGCCGGGCCGCGCCCGAGGAAGACGACGCCCTGGCCGCCCTCTCCGAGCCGGTCGACGAGCGTGAACGGGCCCAGGCGGTCGGGATCCCCAGCCTCTAACGCCACCATCGCCCCCGATTACACCGCAACCTTACAAATAATGGGACCAAACGCTACCAGTGGTCAGATGGCCTTACCGGGGTTGAGGATGTTCAGAGGGTCGAACACCTGCTTGATGCCCTGGTGCAACTCAGCCGCCACCGGGCCGGTCTCCAGGCCGAGCCAGCGCTTCTTCAACAGGCCCACGCCGTGTTCGCCGGTGAGGGTCCCGCCGAGGGCGAGCGCGGCGCGGAAGACCTCGTCGGCCGCGGCCCAGACCTCCTCCGGCGGCTCGGCGAGGCCGCGGTCGAACACGAACACCGGGTGCACGTTGCCGTCCCCAGCGTGGGCGACCGTCGCGATCATCACGCCGTGCCGGGCCGCCACCTCCTCGATCGTGGTGATCATGTCGGGGAGCACCGAGCGGGGCACGCACACGTCCTCCACCAGGCACTGACCCAGCCGCTCCTTGGCCTGGTAGGCCAGGCGCCGGATGCCGATGAGCTCGGCGGCCTCCTCCGGAGTGGACGACACCGCGACGAACGACGCGGCCCCGCACAGCGCCGCCATCGCGTCCGCCGGGCCCTCCGCCTGGGCGATGAGCATCGCCTTGGTGGAGGGCTCCAGCCCGATGTTCTTCCAGTCGTCGATGGCCTGCAGGGTCGTGCGGTCCATCAGTTCGAGCATCGACGGCTGGCAGCCCGCGGCGACGATCGCCGACACGGCCGCCGCGGCGTCGCGCAGCGAGGTGAACTCGGCGGCGACGGTGGACACCTCGCGCGGCGCCCGCCGCAGCCGCACCGTCGCGGCGGTGATCACGCCGAGCGTGCCCTCGGAACCGACGAACAGACCGGTCAGGTCGTAGCCGGTCACGCCCTTCATCGTCCGGCGGCCGGTGTTCAGCACCCGCCCGTCCGCCAGCACGACCTCAAGGCCCAGCGCCGAGTCGCGGGTCACGCCGTACTTCACGCACCGCAGGCCGCCCGCGTTGGTCGCCAGGTTGCCGCCGATGGTCGAGATCTCGTACGACGAGGGGTCGGGGGCGTACATCAGGCCGTGCTCGCGGGCCGCCCGGTCGAGGTCGGCGGTGATGACGCCGGGCTCCACGACCGCGATCTCGTCCTGCGGCGACAGCTCGCGGATCGCGGTCATCCGCGCGAGGGACAGGACGACGCAGCCGTCGACGGCCGTCGCCCCGCCGGCGAGCCCGGTGCCCGCGCCGCGCGGGACCACCGGCACGCGGTGCTCGCTCGCCCATTGCAACGTGGCCACGACGTCGTCGCGCGAGTCCGCCAGGACCACGCCGAGCGGCCTGCCCGGCGGCACGAACGTGCGGTCCCTGGCGTACGAGTCGACGACGTCGGGATCGGTGAGGACGCGCCCGCCCGGCAGTGCCGCGGCGAGCGCGGAGGTCAGCTCGGTCACGTCTGGACTTTACGGCACGGTTCGGTATCGGGTCTCATCCGGAATTATTAACGGTTTTCGGTACAGATCACATTTTGACAACCATACCGAGTGCCTCTTTACCCTCCCTTTACCCGCTCGTTTAAGGTCCCGCATGCGTGCTCATCCCGGCGCGCTGTGCATGGGTGTCCGGGGAACCCGGACGGGAAGGGATCTCGTTGTCCAGAAGAATCCGGCGTCTCGCCGCGATCGTGCCCGCGCTCGGGCTGGCGGCAGGAGGTCTGGCCGCGGCAGGTGCGGCCGCGGCGCCCACGGCGGGCTACCAGCCCTCCGCCAAGGACCACTACATCAACTACGCGCCGCCGCGCGTGCAGGGCGACTTCACCACCATCGAGGAGAAGGTCCCGGCGCAGGGCGCCAAGCGCACCGCGGCTCTGGCCAAGGCCGTCGACCACAAGTTCGCGAGCGGCAACCCGGTCGCGGCACGGGTGCTGGCCAAGCACGAGAAGCAGGCGATCAAGACCGGGAAGAACCCCTTCGACTTCATCTACAAGAAGGCGAAGACGACCCGCACCGCCAAGCTCCTCACGCTGCTGGTCGAGTTCAACGACCAGGCCAACGACGACTTCTCCGGCTGGTCCCACCCCAGGACGATCGACGACGTCGACGACTGCATCACCGAGCCGCCGGGCACCAAGCTGAACGGCCCGCTGCACAACAAGATCCCCAACCCCGCGACCGCGGCGGGCGGGGGCAAGGACAACAACTCGATGTGGGTGGCCGACTTCAACACCGCCCACTACAACAACATGCTCTACAGCTCGAAGGGGATCACGACCCGGGTCCGCCCGGACATGAAGGACCCCCGGGACGGCAAGAAGGGCATCGACCTGTCCGGCCTCACCATGAAGAACATGTATGAGGAGATGTCGAAGGGCGCCTACACCGTCACCGGTCAGGCCGTCGGCTGGCTCAAGGTGCCGCACTCCGAGGCGTGGTACGGCGCGGGCAAGTGCCACACCTACCCGCAGGACATGACCGGCCACCCCGACAACCCGCGCGGTCCCGCGCAGTTCGCGGTCGACGCGGTCGACGCGCTCGTGCAGTCGAACCCGAACTTCCCGTGGGCGGACTACGACGTCGAGGACACCTCCGACGCCGACGGCGACGGCAACTACGACGAGCCCGACGGCGTCGTCGACCACCTCGTGCTCATCCACGCGGGCGAGGACAAGTCGGGCGGCGGTGGCGCTGAGGGCACGTTCTCCCTGTGGGCCCACTCCAGCGACGTGACCGGCGGCTACACGGTCCCGGGCACGAACATCAAGATCTCGAACTACATCCTCCAGCCCGAGGACTCCGGCGTGGGCGTGTTCGCCCACGAGTACGGCCACGACCTCGGCCTGCCGGACCTGTACGACACCACCGGCGCCGGCGACTCCGACGTCGACTTCTGGGACCTGATGTCGAGCGGCTCGCACGCCGGGCCGATCATCCAGTCCATGCCCACGCACATGGGGCTGTGGGACAAGTGGGTGCTCGGCTGGGCCAACCCGAAGGTCATCGAGCCGGGCGGCAAGAACCAGCTCGTGGCGGTCGGCCAGGCCTCGCGTACGCCGAAGGGCACCGAGGACGGCGTCCGGATCAACCTGCCGGACAAGCTGAACGTCATGTCCACCCCGCACAGCGGGTCGAACCTGTGGTGGTCCAACAGCGACCAGGACTGGGCCGACAACAAGCTGAGCAGGACCGTCGACGTCCCGGCCGGGCCGGACGCGAAGTTCTGGTGGTGGAGCGACTGGGGCATCGAGGCCGACTGGGACTACGGCTTCTTCGAGATCTCCACCGACGGCGGCGCCACCTGGACCGAGCAGAAGGTCTACAACGAGGACGGCAGCCTCGTCACCACCGGCGACGACTACACCGACCCGAACAGCCGCCTGAAGGACTACGGCAACAAGAAGTACGGCCTCACCGGTGAGAGCGGCGGCTGGCAGCACCTGTACGTCGACCTCGCGCCGTTCGCGGGCACGTCCGTCCAGATCCGCCTGCGCTACGCCACGGACGCGGCGTCCATGCAGCGCGGCTGGTTCAACGACGACTTCTCGCTGAACGACGGCGCCACCGCGGTCTGGACCGACGACGTCGAGAGCGGCGCCGACGGCTGGACGGCCACCAAGGGCACGTTCACCGACACCAGCGGCGCCGGCTGGGTCATCCACTCCGGGCAGGAGCAGGCGGCGCAGTACTACCTGGCCGAGTGGCGCAACTTCGACGGCTTCGACAACGGCCTGCAGTACGCCTACGACACGACCTGGCTGCGCGACGGCGCGTGGAAGGTCGAGAAGGTCAAGTACAACGCCCCGGGCCTGCTCGTCTGGTACCGCGACGCCTCGGTGTCCAACAACGACGTGTCGGGCCGCACGTTCGACCTGCCGTCGGTGGGCCCGAAGGGTGAGCTCCTCGTCGTGGACTCGCACTTCGACCCGCTGCGCCGTACGGGCGAGGCGGCGGAGAAGGACCCGAGCCTCCTGAAGAACCTGCCGTCCCGTCCGCAGTCGTCCAACGCGGCGTTCAACTTCGTCGGCACCTACCCGTTCAAGGAGTGCGTCGAGGGCGAGCCGTTCAAGGAGTACTGCACCTCGTTCGGCAAGCAGGCGGCGGTGAAGTCGTTCACGGACGCCAAGGGCTGGTACCCCGGCCTGGAGATCCACGACGACGGCAGCCTGTACTACCGCCAGCGTGACTCCTCGGCCGTCGTCCCGTCCAAGAACAACCAGCCGTACTCGACCCGGATCGTCCACGCGGACGGCACCCCGGCGACGGAGCTCTACGGCACCGACATCGGCGGCCCGATCCTCGGCACCGGCAACCCCGGAGACGAGGGCAAGCAGCTCGGCGTGCAGATCAAGCTGATCAGCCCGCTGCCGGCCAACCTGGGTGCGATCGTCCAGGTCACCCCGGCCAAGAAGTAGCCGCCACCGGGGTGTGAAGCCCCGTGGCGCCGTGCCCGGCCGCCGTCCGCTCCGGACGGCAGCCGGGCACACTCGTGCCCGGGGCCGCGCGCCCGGCCGCGGTGGCCCCTAGCATGTGAGCGTGCGGAGCAAGGCGGAGCATACGGAGGCCATCCACCGGGAGCGGAAGGCCGCCGTCGTCGTGAACACCAAGTCCCGGCGGGGCCGTCGCCACTACGCCGAGGTGCTGGCGCTGCTGAAGGAGCGGGACTTCCGGCTCACGGGCGTCCACCCCGTGACCGACCCCTCGCGGCTGCGCGACATCCTGACCCGCGCGCTCGACTCGGGCCCCGACCTGCTCGTCGTCGGCGGCGGCGACGGCACGCTGAGCAGCTCGGTCAGGCACGTGGCGGGCCGCGACGTCGCCCTCGGCGTGCTGCCGCTGGGCACCACCAACAACTTCGCCCGCAGCCTGGGGCTGCCGCTCGACCTGGCCGGGGCGATCGGCGTGTTCACCGAGGGCAAGGTGGCCGACATCGACCTCGGCATCTGCGGCGACCGTCCCTTCGCCAACCTCGCGAGCTTCGGCGTCTCGGTCGAGGTGGCGGGCACCGTCAAGCCGTGGCTCAAGCGGATGCTCGGCCGGGCGGCCTACCCGCTGACCGCGATGACGGTCCTGCCGAGGCACCGGCCGTTCCGCGCCTACATCACGGTGGACGGCAAGCGCCACGAGCTGCTGACCCACCAGCTCAACATCGCCAACGGCCGTTTCCACGGAGGCTGGCAGATCGCCAGGGACGTCAGCATCGACAACCGCAGGCTGGTGGCCTACCAGCTCGGCTCCGGCAAGCGGCTGCGCCTGCTCGGGGAGACCCTCGTGCGGGCGACCACCGGCAAGTGGACCAGCCTCGCGGGCGGCCCCTTCGTGACCGGCCAGGAGATGCTGCTGGAGACCGACCCGCCGATGGCGGCCGACATCGACGGCGAGGTGCGGCTGCGCACCCCGCTCGTGCTCAGGACCATCCCGAACGGCGTCCGGGTGATGGTTCCGCAGAGCTTCGAGGACACCTGATCCCTACTCGTTCTCCTCGGCCGCGAAAGCCCGGTACGCGGGCCGCAGCAGGTCGAGGAGCGGGATGTGCCTGGCCTTGACCGGCGGCGGGTCCAGCGCGCGCAACAGGAGATCGGAAGGCGAGCCGGGGCTGGCCGCCGGGCCGGGGCGGGCCGGGGAGGCGCCGGACCCGTAGAAGTCGCCGACGCGCTCGGCGAACGGGACGTCGGTCACGTCGAGAAGCCCTGGTTTCTCCACGTGCTCCCCTCCGCCGGTCTGGCGGAGCGCGTCGAGCAGCGCGTCCTTGGCCATTCCCCGCCAGGCCAGCACCAGGAACGGGTCCTCGTCGAACGCCTCGGCCAGCAGGTACAGCACGGCCGACAGGTGCTTGCAGGGGAAGCCCCAGTCGGGGCAGGAGCACTCCATGTCCAGGCCGCGCTCGCCGGGAAACAGCGGCAGCCCGCACGCGTCGAAGACCTGCTCGATCTCCGGCGGCATCTCCCCGGCGAGCAGTTTGGCCCGGTGGAGGGCCTGCGCGGCCAGCGCCTCGGCCAGCCCCGCCCACTCCCGCGCGCCGTACGCCGTGATCCGCACGTGCACGTCGTACGGCTTGGGGCGCGAGCCCTGCACCCGGGCCTTCGCCAGGCCGGGACCGAGGTCGAGGTCGAGCACCTGGCCCCGCCGCGCGTAGGCGCGCCCCCGGGTCAGCCTGCCCGCGTCGCAGACGCGCTCCAGGATGTCGATGAACCGCCGCGACCACCATTGCTCGCCGATGGAGCCCCGCTTCGAGCGTGCCTTGATGCCGCCCTCGACCCTGATGGGCCGCGCGGCCTCGAACCAGCCGTCCCGCCCGACCGGCATTCAGCTCACCGCCTCGGGGGACAGGCGGAACAGCTCGCGCAGCTCCGCCGTGGACAGCCCGGCGATCCAGTCCTCGCCCGTCCCGACGACGCTCTCGGCCAGGGCCTTCTTGCGCTCGATCATCTCGTCGATCCGCTCCTCCAGGGTCCCCGCGCAGATGAACTTCCTGACCTGCACGTTGCGGGTCTGACCGATGCGGAACGCCCGGTCGGTGGCCTGGTTCTCCACGGCCGGGTTCCACCATCGGTCCACGTGCACGACGTGGCAGGCGGCGGTGAGGTTGAGCCCGGTGCCGGCGGCCTTGAGCGACAGCAGGAAGATCATCGGCTCGTCCTCGGCCTGGAAGCGCTCCACGAGCGCGTCACGCGTCTTCTTCGGCAGCCCGCCGTGCAGCCACAGCACCGGGCGGTCGAGACGCGCCGCCAGGTAGGGCTGCAGCATCGAGCCGAACTCGGCGTACTGCGTGAAGACCAGCGCCTTGTCGCCCTCGCTGAGGATCTCCTCGGCCAGCTCCTCCAGCCGGGCCAGCTTTCCCGACCGGCCGGCCAGCCGCGAGCCGTCCTTGAGCAGGTGGGCGGGGTGGTTGCAGACCTGCTTGAGCCTGGTCATCGCGGCCAGGACGTTCCCGCGCCGCTCGATGCCCTCGCTGCCGGCGATCCTGTCCATCATGTCCTCGACCACCGCCTGGTAGAGGCTCGCCTGCTCGGGGGTGAGCGTGCACCAGACCTTCATCTCCATCTTGTCCGGCAGGTCGGAGATGATCGTTTTGTCGGTCTTGAGGCGCCGGAGCACGAACGGGCCGGTGGCCCGCTTGAGCGCGGTCGTGGCGGTCTCGTCGCCCCGCCGTTCGATCGGCTCCTGGTAGCGGCCGCGGAAGGCCTTCGCCGATCCGAGCAGGCCGGGGTTGCAGAACTCCATGATCGACCACAGCTCGGCCAGATGGTTCTCGACCGGGGTGCCGGTCAGCGCCAGCCTCGTCCGCGCCGGGAGCGAGCGCACGGCCTGGGCCTGCCGGGCGGCGGCGTTCTTGATGGCCTGGGCCTCGTCGCAGACGATCCGGGCCCAGCCGAACCGGGTCAGGGCGTCCCGGTCGCGCAACGCCGTGCCGTACGTCGTGAGGACGAGGTCGGCCACACCGACCCGCTCGGCCAGTTCCTCGTCGCGCAGCCGGCCGGTGCCGTGATGGAGGTAGACGTCCAGCGAGGGAGCGAAGCGGGCGGCCTCCTTCTGCCAGTTGCTGAGCAGCGACATCGGGCACACCAGCAGCGTCGCCCCGACCTGCTCTTCCTGCTCACGCTCATTAACCAGCAACGAAAGGGTTTGGGCTGTGTTGTGGCAAAGGATGCTCCCGGCGACGAAGTTGTGGTGCTCTGCCACCTCGAAGTCATAGACGTATCCCTCGTAATCGATTTCCTCCACCGAGACGACCCGCGCGTAGAAGACCTCACGTTCCGCGCGCATGACGAGCTCATCACGGGTGGCGCGCAATGCATCCCGATCCAAGGCGCGATACGCGGCAGCGACCTCCCCGGTCCATCGATTCTGCGGTTGCTTCAGATGTTCGCGTTCCGCTGCCCCGGACAACATTCGGTCCATCGCCTGAACCGCCATGGCCGCGCTCTTCGAGGAAAGCTCCTGGGTCTCCGTGAAGTAGACGGTACCGACACCGAAATGACGCATGGGAAGGCTGGTGGACGCCCGAGCGAGCAACAGAAGATCGCTGCCGGGCACGCCCTCCACATTCGAGTTGGCCGGCTTCGCGCAGACGCCGTCCAATTTCGCTTGCTTCACCGGGTCGGAGAACCCGATGAGATCTCGGAACAGCCGAAGCCCGGGGCCGCCGATCATGCCGATTTGATACGGCCGCCTGATTCCAGTGCCGTTGGTGGCCGCCTTCATCTTCTCAGTCGTCCGCAGCCAGATCCCGAAACGGCGGAGCATGATGCTCAGTTGGGACATGAGCCAGCGCGAGGCGGACGCGATTTCGATCATCCGCATTCCCGCGACGACACTGCCTTCGGCCGTGAAGAACTCCCTCAGGAAAAGCCGGACCGTGTCATCGTCAGCGGCCATGATGAAGTCAGGAATGCGCTTCGCGGCGGACAGGTAGCCCCATTTGTAGCCTCGGGCGGAAAGGAACGCGGCATAGTCGACGCTGCACAGGCGCAACTCGTGAACATTCCTTGCAGGTCGTACAGTCGGTTTGTTCACGATCAGCCCGAAGCGGGTGCCGATCCGGAGGACTCGCTCATGGAGTGCGTCGAGAACGGCACGGTTTTTCTGGGTGATTCGCAGATCCGCCTTGCGATTCTCGTGGCCCTCGCTTATCTGCCACGCCAGGAGAACGGTGAGGTCAGGATCGACCGGCTCTCCCTCCCAACGGATGCGACGGGGTACGCAGATTCGGTCGCCGGACTGGATGTCACGGGTCCAGCCGTTGACACCGAGCAGACGGTGCCGCCTGGTGATCGTGATCTCGCTGCCATCGTCCAGACGGACTCGGCGAAGCCGTTCCCGCACATGCTGGCGGTATAGACGAGTGAATGGGGCCTGCACCATCCGACCTTTGGCGTCGATCGCATTGGTGAAAAGCGGAGACAACGGGATGGCCCACTCACCGCCATCCTCAGAGAGGGTATCGGTGGCGTAGTTCTGCCAGATATCGGCCGCAGGGGTAAGCACGCCATTCACGAAAACCGGTGAATCCGGCATTAGGCACTTACCGAGTCCCATGTCGTCCGCGAGGATGGCGCCGAGTCCGAGCTGGGACATGAAGTCGAGCCAGGCGAGGCCGCGTTCCTGGTAGGGCCGCAGCGTGCCGTGGAAGGCGGCGGGGGTCGCGACGGGTTCGAGCCGGCGGTCGGCCTCGCCGGACAGCAGGTCGCCGAGCAGGCCGTCGGCGTCCACCGCGACCAGCGGAAGGTCGTCGTCCCCGCCGTGGACCACCTCCTGGATGACCTCACCGACCGTCATCCGGCCCGAACGCTCCACCGCCTTCAGCGCGGCATCCAGTTGCCGGGCGTCCAGCTCGACCCACTGCCCCCGCAGCCGGATCAGCGGCACCTTGAGCCGGGCCAGCTCCGCCAGCTCCTCCTCGCTGATCGCCTCCTCGCCGAGGGCCAGCTCGGCCCGGAAATCCACCAGTTGCTCCAGCCCGAACCCCTGGTCGGCGGCGGCGCCGGGCCCGGAGCGGGACCGCGCGGTGAGCTTCAGGCCGAGCCTGGTGCGGCCGGCCCAGGCGGGCAGCCGCACGCCGAACCCGGCCGACTGGAGGAGCGGCGCGGCATGGCGGAGGAAGTGGAAGGCGTTCTCGACGTCCAGGTCGACATGGGCCGGCCGGGCCTGCCGGAGCGCATCGTTGATCTTGGGGTAGAGACGGGCGGCCCGGCCCAGCCCGGTCAGCAGGACCTCGTCGGGCCGGCCGGGCAGGCCGGGCATGGTCTCGCCCGCCCAGAGCAGGGGAGCGGGCAGATAGAGGCTCGGGTCCTCGGCCGACTGGAGGGCGAACTCCAGACGCCACGCACCGCCGTCCGCTTGGGCCGCGGCATACTCGCCGGCGATGTCCGGGCTCGCGCCGGTCCCCGGGTCAGACGGCTCGACCTGGCGAGGCTCGACCAGACGGAAGGACACCTTGACCGGGCCGTCGAGCTGGTGGGCCGCCCGGAACCAGTCCCGCAGCGGCCGGGCCAGCGCCTCCGCCTCCTCCTGGCGCACGCCGGGAAGGGCCGCCGCGTCCCCGGTGAGCGCCACCGTCCACCGGTCGGCCAGCGGGCTGCGCCGCCCGGGACGGTGCCCGCCCAGCAGGCGCTCGGGCAGGGCCTGCCGTACGGCGGCGTCGGTCAGGGCCGCGATCGCCTCGATCAGCACGTGGGCGGAGGGCCGCTCCTCGGTCACGGCCCGGCAGACCGGCGGCATGGCGGCGGCGAGCTCCCGGAAGCGGGCGGCGTCGGGACCGGTCAGGACCGGCCGCCACCGGGCCGCGTAGCCGTCGGCCTCGGAGACGAACTGGGGCAGCACCCGGCCGCGCCGCACCAGGTCACGGACGTGGGCCGCGACCACGGAGAGAAAACGCAGGGAGGGCCCGGCGAGGATGTCGGCGAGGTGGTCCTCCGGTTCGGGCGACTGCGCCGAAGGGCGGCCCGCCTCGTCGAGCGTGGTCAGCAGGCGCAGCGCCGCGCCCGCGTCGAGCAGCAGGGCGAACACCCGCCACGGCCTGATCCCGGCCCGGCGCGCGACGACCCGCAGCCCGGTCTCCGGTGAGGGCAGGGGGCCGGACGCCGAACCCGGCAGGAGCAGCACCACCTCGCCCGACACGGCCTTTCCGGCGGCCTCGGCGGCGGTCTCCCCCCAGCCCGGCAGCGCGGCGGCGAGGGCGTCCGCCGGGGCGGCGAAGGGATGCGGGCGAACCTCGGCCCGGGATGCGCTCGGTGCGGCGCCGGCCGCGTCCTCGGCCCAGAGCACGAGGCGGCCGGCGTCCCAGGCCGCGTGGATCACGAGCATTCCGTCTCCCCCTGCCACTCCGGAACGCTAGCAGCGGTTCCGGCGCCCTCGTGCCGTGTGTCGTCGGCGGGCGGGAGCCGTACGGCGGTGTAGCGCCGCAGGTCGTCCTCGTTGAGCGGAGCCCCGGGAAGGGGTGATGCCCTGTCGGCGCGCAGGCCGTCCAGCACGAGCGCCACCACGCGTTGCATGGCCTGCTCGTCGTGCATGCCCGGCGGCGTGTACACGTTCAGTGTCATCAGCAGGGCGATGTCGCCGATGCCGAGGTCGGCGCGCAGCGCGCCGTCCGCCCGGGCCCGTTCGATCATGCGCAGGACGCCGGCGATCACCCGCTGCCGGATCTCGTGCAGGTCCGGGCCGGCGCGCAGCCGCTGGTGCAGGTGCGGTTCGAGCTTCGCCGGCAGCACGCCCAGCCGCAGGGCCACCGAGCCGCGCAGGAAACGGCACAACGCGTGCCAGGCGTCCGGCTCCTCGCGCCAGGCCGTCTCCGCCAGGTCCGCAAGCCGGCGCAGGCTCTCCACGCCGACCGCCCGGAGGAGCGCGTCCCTGTCGGGGAAGCGGCGGTAGAGCGTGCCGACGCCCACGCCGGCCCGGCGGGCGACGTCCTCCAACGGCACGTCGACGCCCTGCTCCAGGAACAACTCCTGGGCCGCGGCGACGATCAGATCCCGGTTGCGGCGCGCGTCGGCGCGCAGTCCCTTCTCCACTGCCACCTCACCAACCGGATCTGGACGATTTTCCTCCGGTTAGGATACCGTCGCATATCCGGAGGAAATTCTTCCGGTTAGGGGGTGCGTCATGAGCACGGTGCTCATCTCAGGGGCAGGGATAGCGGGGCCGACCCTGGCCTACTGGCTGGCCAGGCACGGATTCCGGGTCACGGTCGTGGAACGCGGGGGAGAGCCCCGGTCCAGCGGCAACCCGGTGGACGTCAGGGGACCGGCGGTCACGGTGGCGGAACGGATGGGTGTCCTGCCCCGGCTGCGCCGGGCCGCCACCGGCACGACCGGGGTCAGCTTCGTCGACGCGGCGGGCAGGCGGGTCGGCCGCATGGACATGCGCGCCGTGCAGCGGCCGGACGAGGTCGAGGTGCCGCGTGGCGACCTCGCGTCGATCCTTCACGAGGCGAGTCGCGGCCACGTCGATTTCCGCTTCGACGACTCCATCACCACGCTCACCCAGGACGGGCACGGGGTGGACGTCACCTTCGAGCACGCCGCCCCCCGCCGCTTCGACCTGGTGATCGGAGCCGACGGCCTGCACTCGGTGACGCGGCGCCTGACGTTCGGCCAGGAGACGGGGGGGCCGCAGAGCGACCTCGTGCGCCACATGGGCCTGTACGTCGCGACGACGCCGCTCGGCGGCGGGGCCGCCGAGGCCGGGCGGGACATCCTCATGCACAACGTCCCCGGCAGGGCGGTCGCCGTCCATCCCACGTCCCCGGGCGCGTTCTTCCTCTACCGGAGCCCGGCGATGCCGGGGTTCGACCACCGCGACACCGAACAGCACAAGCGGATGCTGACCGAGGCCTTCGCGGGCGTGTCCTGGCGGGCGCCGGAACTGCTCGAACGGGTGAGCGTCACCGACGACCTCTACTTCGACTCCGTCAGCCAGGTGCGCCTGCCCCGCTGGTGGAAGGGACGCGTCGCGCTCCTCGGCGACGCCGCCTCCTGCATGTCGCTGTTCGGCGACGGGTCCACCCTGGCGATGGCGGGGGCGTTCACCCTCGCCGAGGCGCTGGCCGGCACCGCCGATCCCGGGGCGGCCTTCCGCCGGTACGAGGCGACGCACCGGCGCCTGGCCGACCCCAAGCAGCGGAACGCCGGGCAGGCGTCGGCACTCCTGGTCCCCGCGACGCGAGGCGGCATCCTCGCCAGGAACCTGGCAACCCGCCTGTGGCCCGCCGTGGCCGCCGCCACGCGGCTCAAGCACGCGCTCGCCCGGTGAGACGCCGCGCATGGTGTCGGGGGCCATGCCGTGCGTCCCGCGCTTCGCCGTGTCACGTGCTGATGTCCTCGGCCCTCTGTTCGAGGGGGTGCTGTGAAACAAATGTTGCATATGAGCAATACTTGGGCGCTGGGGGGGCAGGGGGGGTCTTTCTGAGCGGAGGTCCCTCCGTGACTAGAGAGGTGTGCAATGACCGCGACCGCTACCGAGCGCCGCACTGCCGAGGGGCTCATCCACCCTTGGCCGGATGACCGCTACGAGGTCAGGTGTGACAGGGAGAGCCCGTTCACCGGTAGCCGTGACCGATACCACTATGCCAAGAACGCCGTGGAGTCGGCGAAGGCGCTGGAGCGAGCGGGGCTCGCCCGCCGCGTTGTGGTCGTCAGGCTGGCGGACGAGACCGTCATCTACGACCGTGTCGGCGACGTGAACCTGCCTCCCGAGTCGTGGTGATCCGGCATGTCACGGTGTGACACGTTCTGTTGCGTCCGATTGGGATAACGGAAGACGACGATCCCCCGGGAGTGTGTCCCGGGGGATCGTCGGTGTCCGGTGTGGGCCGCTGACTGCCGCGGTGGGCGTCAGGCGGGCGTGCAGGTGACGCTGGGAGCTCTGCCGCCGCCGCCCCCGCTGGTCATGAGGCCGAAGGTGGTCGAGCCGCCCATCGGGATGTCGCCGTTGTAGCTCTCGTTGCCGAACGCGTAGAAGCCCGGCAGGCCGATCACCGGGAGCGGCACGGCTCCTCCGACCTGGGTGACGACGGTGCCGTCGGTGTAACGCAACGACACGCGCCAGCCCTTGATCGCCGACGACCCGCTGTTGAGCACGGTCACCTGGGCGAGCGCGCCGTGGCTCTGCGAACCACCCCACACAGTGGTGATCGTGTAGGTCGCCGTGCAGCCGAGCGAGTCCGCAGCGGCCGGAGCGGCCGTGATCCCCGCGGCCGCCACGACCAGGGCAGCCGTGGCGATCGTCCGTCTGATCATGATCTCTCCCCTTCTCGGCGCTGACGTGGATACCCGCCTTCCCCAGGGAGGGGTCCGTCTGGGGAAGGCGGGCGGACGGGGGCGAGCCCGGGAAAGCGGACTACGCGGCGGTGCAGGTGACGGACGACGGGACGGTGCCCGAGCCGGTGCCGGTGAAGCCGAAGCTCGTGGTGGCGCCGGCGCTCAGGTTGCCGTTCCAGGACAGGTTCTGCACCGTCACGTTCGACCCGCTCTGGCTGACCGTGCCGCTCCACAGCTGGGAGATGGTCTGGCCGTTCGGGAACGACCAGGCCACCCTCCAGCCGGAGACGGCCGAGGCGCCGGAGTTGCGTACGGTGACGTCCGCCTGGAAGCCGCCCTGCCACGCGTTGGTGATCGTGTACGTCGCGGTGCACGCCTTGCCGGTCACCGGGGACGGCGACGGGGACGGCGACGGGGAGACGGACGGGCTGGGGGACGGCGACGGGGACGGGGACGGGGAAGGCGACGGGGAAGGCGACGCCGAGGGGCTGGCCGACGGGGACGCCGACGGAGACGGAGACGGAGACGGGGACGGGGACGGGGAGACCGAGGGGCTGGGCGACGGGGACGGTTCGGCGCCCGGCGCGTTGCCCCAGATCTTGGTGGACCCCGAGTAGAGCGTCATGTTCTGCACCGTCACCGGCGTGGACGGCGTGGTGGAGATCCCGGTGTACGACCAGTCGTTCGACGGGTCCCACGAACCCGAGCTGGCGATGCGGAACTGCACCTCACGCCGCGACTCCGACTGCCCCTGCGGCGCGATGACCTGGCCGGAGCAGTCGATGGTGACGTAGTAGACCTTGCCGGAGAACTGCGTCGGGCCGGTCGGCGGCTT
Organism: Microbispora bryophytorum; assembly: GCF_043197435.1. Classification (NCBI taxonomy): domain Bacteria; kingdom Bacillati; phylum Actinomycetota; class Actinomycetes; order Streptosporangiales; family Streptosporangiaceae; genus Microbispora; species Microbispora bryophytorum. Next base: position 701,807 of record NZ_JBICTF010000003.1, read on the forward strand.
GCACTGGTTGTAGTTGGCCGTCAGCGTGATCTGGCTCGGCGTGGTGGTGCCGTCGAGGGTGAAGTAGTAGCGGAACGACCCGTCGGTCAGCGCGCGGGCGGGCCAGGCCGAGTGGTTGTAGACCATCGTCTTGATCTCGGTGAAGTTCTGGCCGGTGGCGTTGAGCGCCGCCTGGAGGTAGATCTCCGGGCCGTCGGGGGTCTCCGCGACCGGGAAGTTCGCCAGCGGCGTCCCGCCGTACTCCTTGTACAGCCGCACCAGCGCGCTGGTGAAGCCGGCGTTGTAGTCGGTGGCGACCTCGTTCATCGTGTAGTCGGCCCGGCTGTCGGTGTAGGAGTCGTCGGCCGACTTGGGGCCGCCGACCAGCGCGCCGTACAGGATGTGCCGGCTCTGCTCCGGCTCGCCGTTCAGGTTGTTCGTCCAGGTGCCGTGCGCGGTGCGGTGGTGCGGGTTGCGCGGCGGGTTGGTCCCGAAGCCGATCTCGTACGACGACTTGCGCGGGTTGTCGCCGAGCGCGTAGTTGATCTGCCGCACGCCGAAGTCGTGGTAGCGGGCCTTGCGGGTGGTGTCGGTCAGCCAGTCGCTGTAGTCGAGCGCGACGAACGCGGTGTTGGCGGCGTAGCGGAGCGAGCCCCACGAGTCGAGCACGGCCTGGCCGCCGGGGGAGTAGTTCACCCTCTGCCCGTTGACGCCGACCGTCCACCAGTCGAGCCACCGGTTCGCGTCGTCGGCGTACTGCTGCTTGCCGGTCAGCTTGGCCAGCAGCACGTAGGAGCCGTACGACTTGTCGTCCCAGGCGATCGTCCACTTGTACGACTTGGTGCTCGACTGCGGCTCGGTGCCCAGGTTGGCGTAGTACGACTCGGCCTTGGCGAGGTAGGAGGAGTCCTGGGTGGCGCGGTAGAGCCAGATGGCGCCCCACACCAGCTCGTCGTTGTAGCCGCTCCAGGACTTGTAGAAGTTGGCCGCGTCGGTGATGCAGTCGCTGTACTTGCCCCGCACGGTGTCGGCGAAGGAGTACAGCTGCTTGGCGTGGGTCAGGAGCTTGTCGGCGTACGACGCGTCGGTGGGCCGGAAGACGATCGAGGAGGCCGCCATCGCGGCCGCCGTCTCACCGGCCAGGTCGGCTCCGCCGCACGAGGAGTCGATCTTGTACGAGGGCCTGTTCATCGGCAGCACCTCGGCCGCCCCCCACCAGGCGTGGTCGGGGTTGCCGCTGCCGACCTGGCCGTACAGGACGTTGGCGGAGGGGTGCGCCTTGATGAAGTAGTCGTTGACGAAGCGCAGGCTGTTCAGCAGGTAGGTGAGCTGCCCGGACGAGGTGTAGGCGTCGCGGTAGTCCACCGCGCCCCACGCGAGCATGGTCGTGCTGAACGCCATCGGCAGGCCGAACTTGACGTGGTCGCCGGCGTCGTACCAGCCGCCGGTCAGATCCAGGCCGACGTCCTTGCCGTCGTTGAGCGCCGAGTCGCCGCGCCAGGTGACGCGGTTGGTGGACGGCAGCTTGCCGGACTGCTGGGCCTCGTAGAAGAAGAGCGACTTCTGTAACGCCTCGCCGTAGTTGAACGACGGGGCCGCGGATGCCGACATGGGAACCGCGGCCGGGACGACCGCGGTGGAGATGATCAGCGCCGCCAGTGCCGGGAACGTACGCCGCATGAAGATGTGCCTCACATGGGTGGGGGGGTCGAGGGTGCGGCGACGGGTCAGGCGCCGCCGCACCCCGGCTTACTCGGTCGTGTCCGCAGGGACACTTCCCTGGGGGTGCGGTGAAGGGTCAGGCGACACCGCACCCCGGCTTACGGGGCGTGCTCAGCCGTTGGGGAAGAGCAGGCCGTACTGTCCGAGCGCGGTGGCCACGTCGGTCTGCGCCCAGAAGCGGTGGTAGTGGAAGACCGGAGCCGATCCACCGTTCAGGTAGGACTGGACCTTCGACCAGTCCGGGTCGTTCTTGTACCAGGACCGGATGGAGATGAAGGTCGAGTTGCTGTTGATCGTGTCGCCGTTCGGCATCTTGCCGGTCCAGCCGGACGGGACGTAGATCGGGTCGTCGAGGCGGTTGTAGTCCGTCTTGGTCTCGGCGACCGACACGCCCTTGGAGTCCTGGTTGTTCTTCCAGATGCCGTCCAGCAGCGCCTTGGCCGTGCTCTTGGCCTGGGCGTTGCCCGACTTGGCCGCGTAGAACATCAGCGTCTTGGCGTAGGAGCCGGCCACGCCGATGTCGTCGGTGTAGTCGGCGATGGTCACGTGCAGGCCGGTGTTGGCCGACGGCATCCCGGTGCCGCTGAAGCTGGCGTCGGGCTGGCCGGTCCAGTGCAGCGTCGACGGGATCTGGAAGGTGCCGTCGGAGTTCACCGTGGTGCCGGACAGGGCCCAGGAGACCCACTTGTCGAGCACCGTCTTGGCGTCGGCGTTGCCCGTGGCGTAGTAGTACTCCGCCACGCGCTCCATCGACCACGCCTGGAAGCCGAACCACTGGTTCGACGGCGGGTCGTGGTAAACCGGCTCCCAGTCATAGGCCATGCCGAAGAACTTCGGCAGGCTCGACGGCGGAGCGGCGTAGTGGCCCTCCCAGCTGTTGGTCGCGCCACCGGCGATGGCGCCCTCGGCCGACTGCAGCCACTTGTAGAACTGGATCTGCCGGGTGAGGCTGGTCGACCAGTCGCTGACGGCGGTGGAGCCCTTCGGCTTCAGCGCGTTGACGTTCGACAGCGCCCAGGCCGCCATCGGGTTCTGGTAGCCGCCGTGGTTGTGGCTGGAGCCGATGCGCCAGGCCCAGCCGGCCGACGTGTCGGTCGCGCCGCCCCAGGCGTAGTACCAGGACAGCAGGTAGTTCGACGCGTTCTTGCCGGTGCCCGCCGCGCAGGAGGTGCTGGTGCAGCCCGGCTGCTTGAAGTACTTGTCGTACATCGCGTAGCGCAGGTAGTCGCCCATCTTGGCGGCGTTGGACACCGAGGTGGAGATCTGCGACTGCTTGCCCTGCTCGGTCGCCCAGGTCAGCGCCCAGTAGGCGGCCTGGACGGCGCGGGCGTCGGCGTCCGGCGCGTTGGTGTACTTCCACTGCTTCGCGTACGACGCGTCACCCGTGAACAGGTCGAGGAACCCGTTCGGGCCGCCGAACGCGAAGGTGTCGCACGACGGCTGCGGGATGGTCTCGAAGACCGACTCCTCGGGCCCGCGCTGGTAGGTGTTGATGTAGGCCGGCTTGGTGGTGCCGTCGCCGCAGCGGCCGAAGCCGTAGGTGTTGTCGACGTCCAGCAGCCAGTGCATGCCGTAGATGTCGGAGGTGCCGTACGCGCTCTTCAGCTCACCGGCGATCGGGTCGGTGCCGACGCTGACGCCGCTGTCGAGCCTTGACGGGTACTGGTTGATGGCGTTCCACTCACCGGCGTACGTCGCCGGCTTGCTGGCGTCGTACTTGTCGTTGGTGGGCTGGTCGTTGTGCGACGGGATGATGTACTTCTCCATCGTCGTCCACGCGGTGTTGAACTTCGACCAGTCCCCGCTGATCTTGCCGTACATCGCCTCCAGCCACAGGTAGTAGCTGAACGCCTCGGACGTCGTCTCGTGGCCCTGGTCGGGAGCCTCCACGAGCAGCGTCTCGACCGAGTGGTACGGCACGCCCTGGGGCGAGAAGTACCCGTTGGCCGGGTCGTGGATCTTGTTGTACATCGTCATGAAGTTGTTGATGTACTCGTTGGTCCCCGGCGAGGGGCTCGCCGACGGCGACGGCGACGCGGACGGCGACGCCGAGGGAGAGGCGGAGGGCGAGGCCGACGGCGACGCGGACGGGCTGGCCGACGGGCTGGCCGACGGGCTCGGGGAGGGGCTGGGCGATCGGCTAGGCGAGGGGCTCGGTGAGGGACTGACGGTCGCCCCACAGGTCACGCCGTTGATGGAGAACGAGGAGGGCTTGTTGTTGCTGCCGGACCACGTTCCCTGGAACCCGACGTTGGTCGTCGCGCCGGTGCCGAGGTTCCCGTTCCAGGACATGCTCGTGCCCGTGACGGTGGAGCCGCTCTGGCTCCAGTTCGCGGACCAGCCGTTCGACAGGCTCTGCCCGTTCGGGAAGTTGAACCTGAGCGTCCAGTTGTTGATCGGGTCGCCGAGGTTCTTGATGTCCAGGCTGACCGTGAAACCGCCTGATCCGGAACCCCAGGAGTTGAGCGCGTACTGGACGTCGCAGGAGACGGCGGCGGACGCAGGAGTCTGCGCCAGTCCGACGAGGAGGCCGCCCGACACGGAGGCGGCCGCCAGCAGGGCGAGTCGTCTCCGCGATCGTGGGAGCGCTCCCGTACTCAGAGCTCTCGTTCGCATTTGAGGAGGGTCTCCAAAGGGGATTGGGGGTGGGAGCATCGGATGGAGAAATGCCAGGTAGTGGATTTCGCGACCGATGCGGGCAAGGGTGGATCTGGACCGATACGATGGGAGCGCTCCCACCTCAGGATTGTGGATTGGGCCCCCGGTATGTCAATGACGGGTTGCCGACGCCTCACGCGGTGACTCTCCCGGCCGGTGAGCCGGGGCCCCTTGCTGGCCTTTTGCCCGCCTCTGGCGGACGTGGCGCTGATACATGACTGAAACTTTCACGTGTAACAGCCTGGCCGTTCACCCCGCCGGGGCCCGTGGTTAGGGCTCTCGGCTGCGGGTAGGCGCTTCCCAACCCTGGAAGGGAGGCAGGCCATGACCATCCAGAAGGAGTCGCCGTCCACAGGCGAACTCGTCCGCCGTCTGTCCGAGGACGTCTCCCGGCTGATCCGCGACGAACTGCGGCTGGCGCGGCTGGAGATGACTCGTAAGGGCAAACGCGCAGGCATGGGCGCGGGCCTGCTCGGCGCCGCGGGACTCATCGCGTTCTACGGCGGAGGAGCCCTCGTGGCCACCGCGATCCTGGCGCTCGCGCTCGTGCTGCCGGCCTGGGCCAGTGCCCTGATCATCGGCGCCGCGCTGCTGGCGCTCGCCGGACTGCTCGCCCTGGTGGGCAAGGAGCAGGTGTCCCGTGCGGCGCCGCCCACTCCCGACGAGGCGATGCGCAGCCTCAAAGCAGACATCGACGTCATGAAGGAGAGTGCGCGCAGATGACCGAGACCGACCCCGGAGCGGCCCGGCCGAACGCCGGTGCCGTGGGTGTGCACAGACAGGACGTGTCCGATCCGGTCACCGAGCCGGAGTCGCTGAACGCCGTACGGCAGTCGCGGCCCGGCCCCGAGCCAGTCGCCGCGGCCCGGGACACCGAGACCAGAGGCGGACACGAGAAGAAGGGGCACGACGAGATCGCCGAGGTCCGCCAGGAGATCGAGCGGACCCGCGACCACCTCGGTGACACGATCGAGGCCCTTGCCGCCAAGGCCGACGTGAAGGCGCGGGCGCAGGAACGCGTGCACGCGACCACCGCGGCCGCACGGGCCAGGGTGGCCGGTGTCACCGGGCGGGTGCGCGAGGCCGCGCCGCAGCCGCTGCGCGGAGCCGCGGGCAGGGTCGGCGAGCAGGCGAAGAGCCGTCCCGGCCTGATCGCCGCCGCCGGAGCCGCGGGCACCGCGCTGCTGCTGCTGCGCCGGTTCACCCGGGGCCAGGGCCGTACGACGAGGCCCGGAGCGTCGAGCGTGTTCCAGCGGAAGCCGGCGGTCTCCGGCGCGGGGGGCATGTCGAGGACGCGCGGCACCGGTGGGGCCCGCATGGGCAGGGGGATGCTCGGCATGTCCGGCAGGATCGGCAGGACGCGCGGCGGATCTCGGATGTCCGGCTTCCGGATGTCCGGCGTCAAGAGCGGTCTCGGCGCCAAGAGCAGGTTCGGCGGCATCGGCCCGCTCGGCGGCAAGGGCGGCGCCTTCGGCCGCAGGGGTGTGTCCGGTGGGAAGGGTCTGTTCGGCCGCAAGGGTGTGTCCGGCGGGAAGGGTCTGTTCGGCGGCAAGAGAACGCTCGGCCGCGAGAGCATGTTCGGCGGGACGGGCATCCGCGGCCTGTTCGGCCGGTCCCGCATGTCCGGCGGTCGCCGGATGCCGCTGCGGTCACGCCGCGCGCTCATGCGGAGGCTCGCGCACCGATGACCGAGCCCTAGCCCGGCCCGAGCCCGGGCCCGAGGACAAGCCCGATGACCGAGCCCTAGCCCGGCCCGAGCCCGGGCCCGAGGACAAGCCCGATGACCGAGCCCGGGCTCGAGGACGAGTGGGGGCCGCTGCGAGTCCGCCGCGGAGCCGTACGCCGGCCCCCGTGATCCCCCGTGATCCCCCGTGATCCCCCGGAAACCCCCGAGCCCGAGGCGGGCCTGAGCGAGGCTCCCGCGACCCGGCGTGAAGACCCCGCCCGGAGCTGATCCAGAATAGTATTCTGGTGTGACGGTCCATGAAGCCCACCTCGGGCGCTACTACGAGGACTTCGTGGTCGGCGACGTCTACCAGCACCCGCTCGGCCGGACGATCAGCGAGGCCGACAACACCTGGTTCACGCTGCTGACGATGAACACCAACCAGAACCACTTCAACGCGCACTTCGCCGCCCGGGCTCCGGTCGGGAAGATCATCGTGAACTCTGGGCTCTCGGTGGCGATCGTGCTCGGGCTGTCGGTCATCGACGTCAGCCAGACGGCCATGATGAACCTCGGCTGGGACGAGATCCGGCTGACCCATCCGGTCTTCGTCGGCGACACGCTGTACGCCGAGTCGATCGTGGTGGACAGGCGCGAGTCGCGGTCCCGGCCGTACGCGGGCATCGTCACCTGCCGCACCCGGGGCCTCAACCAGGACGGGGACGAGGTGATGTCCTGGCGGCGCGCGGTGATGGTCTACAAGCGGGACGCGCCACACGACAAGGGGTACTTCCCGCGTGCCAAGACCGGGCCGATGGAGGCGTAGTGGACTTCGAGCTGAACGAGGAGCAGCGGCTGTTCCGGCAGACGCTGCGGGAGTTCGTGGACAAGGAGATCGTCCCCGTCGCGCCGGAGTGGGAGCGCAGCGGCCGCTATCCGGAGGAGATCGTCCGGCGGTTCGCGCAGCTGGGGCTGTTCGGCATCACGGTCCCGGAAGAGTACGGCGGGCTCGACCTCGACCGGGTGTCGTTCGCCCTCGTCTTCGAGGAGATCGCCCGGGGCTGGATGGGCGTAGCCGGGATCCTCGGCTCCCACTCCCTGTCCACCTGGATGATCGCCGCATACGGCACCGACGAGCAGCGCCGCCACTACCTGCCGGACCTGGCCACCGGCGCCCGCCGCACCGGGATCGCGCTGACCGAGCCGGGCGCGGGCACCGACCTGCAGGGCATCGTCACCCGGGCGGTCCGCGACGGCGACCACTACGTCGTCACCGGGACCAAGACGTGGATCACCAACGCGCGGCACGCCGACCCGCTGCCCGTCCTGGTGAAGACCTCGATCGAGACGCCCGCCCACCGCGGGATGTCGGTGCTGCTGGTGGACGCCGCCAGTGAGGGCCTGACCGTCAGCCGCGACCTGCCCAAGCTGGGCTACAAGGGCACCGAGACGTGCGAGGTCGTCCTCGACGGCGTGCGCGTGCCGGCGTCGCGGCTGCTCGGCGGCTCCGAGGGGCGCGGCATGCAGCAGGTGCTGTCGGCGCTCGAACTCGGCCGCCTCAACATCGCCGCCCGGGCCGTCGGCGTCGCCCAGTGCGCCTACGAGGCGGCCCTGGGCTACGCCCGGGAACGGCACGCGTTCGGGCAGCCGATCGCCGGCTTCCAGGCGATCCAGCTCAAGCTGGCCGACATGGCGACCGATATCCAGGCGGCCAGGCTCATGACGTACTGGGCCGCCGTGCGGTCGGAGGCGGGGCCGGTGCGCAGCGAGGCCGCGATGGCGAAGTACTTCGCCTCGGAGACGGCGCTCAGGACGACGATGGAGGCGATGCGGATCCACGGCGGGTACGGCTACTCGCAGGAGTTCGTGGTCGAGCGTCTCTACCGGGACGCGCCGCTCATGGCGATCGGGGAGGGCACCAACGACGTGCAGCGGCTGATCATCGCCAAGGCCCTCGTCGAGGGCGACGCCACGCTCGGCTGGTGACCGTGGACGGCTGCGTGTTCTGCGAGATCGCGGCGGGGGAGCGGCCCGCCCGCGTGGTGCTGGACGACGAGGTGGCGGCGGCCTTCCTCGACACCCGGCCGGTGTTCAAGGGGCACGTGCTCGTCGTGCCGCGCGATCACGTCGAGACCCTGCCCGACCTCCCGGCGGAGGAGGTCGGGCCGTTCTTCGCCCGGGTCCAGGCCGTCGCGCGGGCGGTCGAGGCCGGCACCGGCGCGGCCGGCACGTTCGTCGCGGTGAACAACCGGATCAGCCAGAGCGTGCCCCACCTGCACGTCCACGTCGTGCCGCGCAACCGCAAGGACGGCCTGCGCGGCTTCTTCTGGCCCCGGGTCAGATACGACGGCGACGCCGAGATCGAAAACTACGCCGCCCGCATCCGCGCCGCGTTGAACGAACCTCCGCTGTGAATCTACAACGTAAAGGCACCCGCATGGACTTCCTCCGCACTCCCGACGAGCGCTTCGCCGACCTGCCCGGCTTCCCCTTCGAACCCCGCTACGCCGAGGTGACCGGTGGCGCCCGCATGGCGTACGTCGAGGCGGGCCCGGCGGACGGCCCGCCGGTGCTGCTGCTGCACGGGGAGCCGAGCTGGTCGTTCCTCTACCGGCACGTGATGGCCGTGCTGGCCGAGGCGGGCTGCCGTGCCGTCGCCCCTGATCTGGTGGGTTTCGGCCGGTCGGACAAGCCGTCCCGTCCGGAGGACCACACGTACGCCCGGCACGTGGAGTGGGTGCGATCGCTCGCCTTCGACGCGCTCGGCCTGCGCGGCGCGACGCTGGTCGGCCAGGACTGGGGCGGCCTGATCGGGCTGCGGCTCGTCGCCGAGCATCCGGACCGCTTCGCCCGGGTCGTCGCCGCCAACACCGGCCTGCCGACCGGCGACTTCCCGATGCCCGAGGTGTGGCACCGCTTCCGGGCGGCCGTCGAGGAGGCGCCCGTGCTCGACATCGCCCGGTTCATCCAGTCGGGATGCGTCACCGAGCTGCCCGAGCCCGTACGGCGGGCCTACGACGCGCCGTTCCCCTCGGAGGAGTTCAAGGCGGGGCCGCGGGCGATGCCGGGCCTGGTGCCGATCACCCCCGGCGACCCGGCCACTCCCGCCAACCGCGCCGCCTGGCAGACCCTCGTCTCCCTCGACCTGCCGTTCCTCGTCGCGTTCTCCGACCGCGACCCCATCACCGGCGGGATGGCGCCGATCCTGAAGAAGTCCATGCGCGGCGCGGCCGGGCTCGACCACCCCGTCATCGCGGGCGCCGGCCACTTCCTGCAGGAGGACGCCGGTCGCGAGCTCGGCGAGGCCGTCGCCGCCTTCGTCCACACGACACCCGCCAGGTAGACGAGGATCTGCCGGCACTTCTTGTATGCCTCTCCCGGGACCGGGAGCATCACCATCGGCGAAAGCCGCGAACCTTCCCCGCCGGGCCACGTCCGCGTAGCTCTGTCAAGCGCAAGACAGGCAGAGAGCACCGCGTAGGCGGATGCTGCGAGGTCAAGCCGCCCAGCCACGCAGCACGGCGGGGACCGTCGAGCGGAACGTGGTCTCGGCCGTGGCGGCGTCGAGGGCCCCGGCCAGTTCGAGAGTCACCAACCCGTGCAAAGTCACCCATAGTGACAGCGCGATGGAGGTCGCGTCGCCTGAGAGCGCGGACACCGACAGAGCGCGGTCTATCGCCTCGATGAGCGGCCTGACGGGATCTGCGGCGCCCACTTCGCCGGACGGGTCGAAGCTCTGCACGCCGCCGAACAACACCGTGTAGAGGTGGCGGTGCTCGCGCCCCCATCGCCGGTACGCGACCGCCAGCGCATAGAGGTCGGCGAGGGGGTCATCGGAGGCCGCCACCGCCGACAGTTCCCGGAACAGCCCGGCGACCGCCCTGTTGCGCACTTCGGCGATCAGCCCGTCCTTGCCGTCGAACAGTGAGTAGACCGCGGCGGTCGCGGTCCCGGCGGCAGCGGCCAAGGCGCGGATGGTGATCGACTCCCGTGGACGGGTCGCGAACATCTCGGTCGCGGACTCGACGAGGCGGTCCTTCACCGTGTCGTCGTTCGTTCTCGGCCTGCCCACGACGACCAGTCTAGCCGAGGTGGTAGTTTTCCAAACATCGTTCTGAAACAACGTTTGGAAACTGTCGATGCCTGTCACCGTTCCCGTCCGCCTCATCGGCCGCCTGATCCTCGCCGTGCTCGCCGTCGTGGGGCTGGCCGGGCTGTTCCTCGCCCTCATCGTTCTGACGGACGGCGCGCGCGCCGGGCTTGCCGCCTGGCTGACCGCCTTCGGCGCCGGAGTCATCGCCGCACTGTGGCGAGGCCGCGGCCGTACCTGGCCGGGTCGCCTGTGGCCCTTCGCGCCGGTGATCGTCGCCGCTGCGCTCACGGCGTCGGTCTGCGTCCCCACTGCCCCCACGACCCGGCAGTATCCGCCCGACCTGCCATTCGTCGCGACGAGGCACTGGAGCCTGAGCACGGGAAGCCGGGTCGCGGTCTACCACTATCCCCCCGCCGCCGGCGCCCTCCGGCACCCCACGCCGCTCGTGTACCTCCACGGAGGGCCCGTCCGCAACATCGCCGTGCTCGACCACCGATTCCTTCGACTCCTGGCCGGACAGGGCTACGACGTGTACGCCTACGAGCAGCCCGGCGGCGGACGCAGCGACCTACTGCCCATGGAGCAGTACACGATCTCCAGGTCCGTACGCGACCTCGCCGCCTTCATCGATCGCCTGAACAGGGGCCCGGTCGACGTTCTCGGATTCTCCGCAGGCGCGGTCGTGCTCACCCGGGCCCTGGCCACCCCGGACGTCGCCATCCACGTGCACCGGGCGATCATCGCCGAGCCCGGCCCCATGGACGGCCCCACCGCGCTGATCAGCGGGCAACAGGGACGACCGTCCGCGCGCGGTCTCGCACCGGCCCCGACCGGACCGCGGGCGACGAGCGTCCCCCGGTACGCCGTCGCGCTCGGCCTCATCCAACTCGGGCTCCTCCCGCCCGACACCAGCCTGATCACGCAGGCCGAAGGCGTCAACGCCTTCAAGGCCGCCGACCTCGGCAGCGACACCGCCTCCGCCTACTGCGCGCAGGACGCCGGCCGCATCCCTGCCGAGGACACCGCGGAGAACTTCTCCTTCAGCGCCGCCGCGAGCCTCCGCATCATGCAGACGATCAAGGACTCACCCTCCATCGCCTCCGACCTGAAACGCTCCCGCACCCCCGCGATGCTGATGATCGCCGAATGCTCGTCACAGATACGCCAATGGGAGACCACCGTCCTCGCCGCCGACCCCAGCATCGAGCGAACGCAATACATGCCCGGCGTCGGACACCACATGTGGAACGGCCTCGACGACAACAACGAGCGGGCCGCCGCCGTCATCACAGCGTTCCTCCAGACAGAGCCGTCGCCCCTGCGGAACTACCCGACCCGCGCTGATATCCCCGCCTTCCTCCGCGACCACAGGTGAGGTCCACAGCGGGCCGACCTGTACCTCGGGGCCGCCACTGATCGTGAAGCAACGCCGGGTTGCCGGCTTCCGGAGGGTAGGCTGCGGCGGCGTGGAACCGGTCGTCACCGCGCTCGTCGTCGCCGTCCTCGTCGCCGTGCCGGCGGTCGTGCTGTGGCGGGTGCTGCGCGGCAGGCGCGACCTCGGCAGCAGCCCCGCCGAGCGGGCGACGTTCGAGACGCTGCACACCGCGTCGCTGGCCGCGCCGCCGCTGCGCGCCGGGCTGACCCAGGCCGGGGCGCTGAAGGCGTCGCGGCACCTGCGCGAGCTGCTCGGCTCCCCGGCCATCGCCGTCACCAACGGCGAGGAGCTGCTCGTCTACGACGGCGTGGGCGACCACCACGCGGCCGAGGCGTTCGAGCACGCGGCGGAGACGCTGAAGGACGGCCGCACCCAGGTGCTCGCGCTCGACTGCGCCCGGCCCGAGTGCCCGGTCAGACACGCCGTCGTCGTCCCGCTCACCACCGACGACCGCGTCGTCGGCTCGCTCGCGGCGTACGGCGACCACGCCTCGGCGGGGCTCGTGCGGGCGGCGCAGGAGGTCGCGCGGTGGGTCGACTCCCAGCTGGAGCTGGCCGAGCTCGACCGCTCCCGGACCATGCTGATGGAGGCGGAGGTCCGGGCGCTGCGGGCGCAGATCTCGCCCCACTTCATCTACAACTCGCTGACCACCATCGCGTCGTTCGTCCGCACGGACCCCGAGCGGGCCAGGGAACTGCTGCTGGAGTTCGCCGACTTCACCCGATACTCCTTCCGGCGGCACGGCGACTTCACCACGCTCGCCGAGGAACTACGGTCGATCGACCGCTACCTCACGCTCGAACGGGCCAGGTTCGGCGACCAGCTCCAGGTCACGCTGCGCATCGCGCCGGAGGTGCTGCCCGTGGCCGTGCCGTTCCTGTGCCTGCAGCCGCTGGTGGAGAACGCCGTACGGCACGGCCTGGAGGCCAAGCCGGGCGTGGGCCGCATCACGATCGTCGCCGAGGACGCGGGCGCGGAGTGCGGCATCACCGTCGAGGACGACGGCGTCGGCATGGACCCCGAACGGCTGCGCCGGGTGCTCGCCGGGGAGGACCGCTCGGGCGCGGGCGGGATCGGCGTGGCCAACGTGGACGAGCGGCTGCGCCAGGTCTACGGCGACGAGTACGGCCTGGTGGTGGAGACCGGCGAGGGCGCCGGCACCAAGGTCACCGTGCGGATCCCCAAATACCACCCCGGGGTCTCCCTCCACTGACACCGTCTCGTGACAACGCGAGGCGTTGACTTACCGACGGTGTGGTCATCACTCTCTAGGGGATCGGTCGGTGAAAGGGGTGATCGTGAGCGGTCTGCGGGTCCTGGCGGTGGACGACGAGCAGCCCGCGCTGGAGGACGTCGCCTACCTGCTGCGCGCGGATCCCCGCATCGGCGACGTGCTCACCGCCCGCGACGGGGCCGCGGCGCTCCGCCTGCTCGACCGCGCCATCGCGGACGGCAGGCCGGTGGACGCGGTCTTCCTCGACATCCGCATGCGCGGGCTCGACGGAGTGGTGCTGGGCCGGCTGCTGACCCAGTTCACCCGCCCACCGAAGATCGTTTTCGTGACGGCGTACGAGGACCACGCCGTGGACGCCTTCGAGCTGAAGGCCGAGGACTACCTGCTCAAGCCCGTACGGCCGGAGCGGCTTTCGGAGGCGATCCGCCGGGTGTGCGGCAGCCGGGGCGAGCCGGGGGAGGGGCCGCAGGCGGACACGATCCCGGTCGAGCTGGGCGGCGTCACCCGGTTCGTGGCGAGCACGGAGGTGCGGTACGTCGAGGCGCAGGGCGACTACGCGCGGCTGCACACGGCGACCGGCAGCCATCTGGTCCGCATCCCGCTGGCGACGCTGGAGGAACGCTGGGCGTCGGCCGGGTTCCTGCGCGTGCACCGCAGCCACCTCGTCGCGGTCAAGCACATCGACGAGCTGCACATCGACTCGGGCAAGTGCGTGGTGCGGGTGGGGGAGACCGAGATCCCGGTGAGCCGCCGCCACACCCGGGAGCTGCGCGACCTGCTGGTCCGCCGGGCCCGCAGAGGCCAGACCCGGTGAGCGGACGGTGAGGGCGCGATGACCGGCAAGCCCCGCAGGGCGGCGGCGACCGGCCCGCGCGGCCAGGGCGAGGGGGCGGCGCCGACCGGCAAGCCCCGCAGGGTGGTGGTGACCAGCCCGCGCACGGCGGCGGCGCGCAGGCCGCGGCACCCGCTCACCCGGGAGATCGACGAGCAGACCCGCCTGGGCGAGGTCTACATGGGCTCCCTGGTGCGGACCCAGTTCCGCCTGGCGCTGTTCGTGTGCAGCCTGCTCGCCTGCGTCGTGGGAGGGCTGCCGCTGCTGTTTTTGCTGGCCCCGGAGCTGCGCGCGGCCGAGCTGTTCGGCCTGCCGCTGCCGTGGGTCGTGCTCGCGGGGCTGATCTACCCGGCGCTCGTCGTCGGGGCCTGGCTGTACGTGCGGCAGGCCGAGCGTAACGAGCGCGACTTCGCCGACCTCGTGGAGCGCCGGTGAGGACGGTGCTTCGGTGAGGACGGTGCGCCGGTGAGGACGGTGCTCCAGTGAGAACGGTGCTCCAGGAGGACGGTCCGGGGATGAGGACGGTGCGCCGGTGAGTCAGATCGCCGCGGTCGTCCTGGTGATGCTAGCGACCGTCCTCGTCGGCGCGTTCGGCATCCGGGTGTCCCGCACCACGTCGGACTTCTACGTCGCCTCCCGCACGGTCTCGCCCCTGTGGAACGCCTCGGCCATCGGCGGGGAGTACCTGTCGGCCGCCTCCTTCCTCGGCATCGCGGGGCTGATCCTCACCTTCGGCGCGGACATGCTGTGGCTGCCGGTCGGCTGGACCGGCGGCTACCTCGTGCTGCTGGTGCTGGTGTCGGCGCCGCTCCGGCGGTCGGGGGCCTACACGCTGCCCGACTTCGCCGAGGCGCGGCTGGAGTCGATGGCGGTGCGGCGGCTGTCCAGCGTGCTCGTCGTGCTGATCGGCTGGCTCTACCTCATGCCGCAGTTCCAGAGCGCCGGGCTGGTCTTCCGTACGATCACCGGGGCTCCGCCGTGGACGGGCAGCCTGCTGGTGGCCGTGGTGGTCGCCATCAACGTGCTGTCGGGCGGCATGCGGTCGATCACGTTCGTCCAGGCCTTCCAGTACTGGCTGAAGCTGACCGCGCTGGCGGTGCCGCTGGCGTTCATGCTGGTGGCCTGGTGGTCGGACGGAAGGCCCGGGCTCACCCTGGGGGATGAGTGGGTGCTGCCGCTCCACGGCCGCGATCACCCCCTCTACGAGACGTACTCGCTGATCCTGGCGACGTTCCTCGGGACGATGGGGCTGCCCCACGTGCTCGTCCGCTTCTACACCAACCCGGACGGGCGGGCCGCCCGCCGCACCACGCTCGTCGTGCTGACGCTGCTCGGCGCCTTCTACCTGATGCCCGCGGTCTACGGCTACCTCGGCCACGTCTACGGCATGCCGGAGAGCGACACCGTGGTCATCGCGCTGCCGGGGCGGCTGGTCGGGGGTCCGGTAGGCGAGTTCCTGACCGCGCTGGTGACCGCGGGAGCGTTCGCGGCCTTCCTGTCCACCTCGTCGGGGCTGACGGTGTCGGTCGCCGGGGTGATCGCGCAGGACATCCTGCGCGGCGGAGTGCGCGCCTTCCGCGTCGCGACCGTGCTCGCGGTGCTTGCGCCGTTCGCGCTGGCGGGCGTGGCCCGGTCGCTGCCGGTGGCGACCGTGGTGGGGCTGGCGTTCGCCGTCGCCGCCTCGTCGTTCTGCCCGCTGCTCGTGCTCGGCATCTGGTGGCGCAGGCTGACGACGGCGGGGGCGATGGCCGGGCTGCTCGCCGGCGGAGGGCTGGCCTGCGCGGCGGTCGTGATCACGATCATCGGAGGCCCGCACACCGGATGGGCGGGGTCGCTGCTGGCGGAGCCGGCGGCCTGGACGGTGCCCGTGTCGTTCACGGTCATGGTGGTGGTGTCACTGCTGACGCCGTCGCGGGTGCCGCGCGGCGTGGCGCGCACGATGGTCCGCCTGCACACGCCGGAGACGCTGAACGTCGACCGGGGCGACTGGCGCCCGCGTTTCATGTAGCCGGGCGTTCCGCTGCGGCCTGTTCGTGTGTCCGGGCGTTCCGTTCCGGCCTGTTCGTGCACCCGGTGTTCGTATAGCCGGGTGTTCCGCTGCGCCTGACCTTTTCCGTAGCCGGGCGTTCCGCTGCGGCCCGGCGATTCAGCGATGCGGTGTGTGACCGCTCGGCGCGTGCAACCGACCATTCGTCGCACGAATGCGCCATGTGAACGAGCGGGCGGTACGGCTGGGCGACTCGGCGGCCCCCGGGACTCGTCGGCGGACACGGCGCGCTCCTACGTTGAAGTGATCCAGATCACTGTTGAAGGAGATCTTGTGACCGTCCAGCACGACCCATCGGTCTACGAACGTATACAAGCGGGTGAGCAGTTCCAGGAGCTGCGCCGTCGCTACCGGTCCTGGGCCTTCCCCATGACCATCGCCTTCCTGGTGTGGTACCTGCTCTACGTGGTGCTGTCGGGCTTCGCCCGGGACTTCATGGGCACCAAGTTGTTCGGCAACATCAACGTCGCCCTCGTCTTCGGCGTGCTGCAGTTCGTGTCGACGTTCCTGATCGCCTGGGCCTACTCGCGGCACGCGGCGGCCAAGCTCGACCCGATCGCCGACGAGCTGCGCGACGAGACCAAGAGCGCCGACGAGGTCGGGGAGGGCGCCAAGTGAGTCACGAGACGCTGTCCACGATCCTGTTCCTGGTATTCGTCGCCCTCACGCTGGCGATCACGTTCTGGGCCAGCCGCAACACCAAGAGCGCGGCGGACTTCTACGCCGGCGGCCGGTCGTTCAGCGGCCTGCAGAACGGCCTGGCGATCGGCGGCGACTACATGTCGGCCGCGTCGTTCCTCGGCATCGCCGGCATCATCGCGCTCTCGGGCTACGACGGGTTCCTCTACTCGATCGGCTTCCTCGTCGCCTGGCTGGTGGCTCTGCTGCTCGTCGCCGAGCTCATGCGCAACTCCGGCAAGTACACGATGGCCGACGTGCTGGCGTTCCGGATGTCGCCGCGCCCTGTCCGTACGGCGGCGGGCGTGTCCACGATCGTCGTCAGCATCTTCTACCTGCTCGCGCAGATGGTCGGCGCGGGCGCGCTCGTCGGCCTGCTGCTCGGCGTCCACTCCGACGCCGGCAAGATCTGGACGATCATCGCGGTCGGCCTGCTGATGATCATCTATGTCGTGTTCGGCGGCATGAAGGGCACCACCTGGGTGCAGATCGTCAAGGCCGTCATGCTGATGGTCGGCGCCGCGCTGATCACCCTGTTCGTGCTCGCGAAGTTCGGCTTCAACCTGTCCGGGCTGCTCGGCGACGCCGCCGCCCAGAGCGGCAAGGGCGACGCCTTCCTCAACGCGGGCCTCAAGTACGGAACCGCCGCCCAGGGGACCTGGGGCAAGATCGACCTGATCAGCCTCGGCCTGGCCCTGGTTCTCGGCACGGCGGGCCTGCCGCACGTCCTCATCCGCTTCTACACGGTGCCCACCGCCAGGGACGCCCGCAAGTCGGTGCTGTGGGGCATCGGCATCATCGGCGTGTTCTACCTGCTGACGCTGGTGCTCGGCTTCGGCGCCGCCGCCCTGGTGGGCTCGAAGACGATCGCCGCGGCCGACAAGGCAGGCAACACGGCGGCCCCGCTGCTCGCCCAGAAGGTGGGCCAGGACCTCTTCGGCGACGTCGGCGGCACCGTCCTGCTGGCGGTCATCGCGGCGGTCGCGTTCGCCACGATCCTCGCGGTGGTCGCGGGCCTGACCCTCGCGTCCTCCTCCAGCTTCGCCCACGACCTGTACGCGCACGTGTTCAGGCGGGGCACCGCCACCGAGCGCCAGGAGGTCGTGGTCGCCCGCGTCGCCGCGTTCGTGATCGGCGCGGTCGCGATCGCGCTGAGCATCTTCGCCCAGTCGCTCAACGTGGCGTTCCTCGTGTCGCTGGCCTTCGCGGTGGCCGCGTCGGGCAACCTGCCGGCGATCCTCTACAGCCTCTTCTGGAAGAGGTTCAACACGGCGGGCGCGGTCTCGGCCATCTACGGCGGCCTGGTCTCCGCCCTGGTGCTGGTGATCTTCTCTCCGGTCGTCTCCGGCGCGCCGACGGCGATGATCCCCGACGCCGACTTCCACCTGATCCCGCTGTCGAACCCGGGCATCTTCTCGATCCCGATCGGCTTCCTGTGCGGCTACCTCGGCACGATCCTGAGCAAGGAGTACAACGCGTCGAAGTACGCCGAGATCGAGGTCCGCTCGCTCACCGGTATCGGCGCCGAGCAGGCCACGGGCCACTGACGCCGGCTCCCGGCCACACGTCGCCGGCCCCCGGCGGTGCCTCCCACCACCGCCGGGGGCCGGCGCACTCTTACGCCCGGCCTCCCGGCACTGCGCCACCCGGCGCGGGGGCTCACGGCGGGGCGTATGCCTGCCCTGTCCCTCGCGTCATGGTGTTGGGGCGCCCACTCTGGTTATGGTTCGGTCCGTGGACAGCCCCCTCCAGACCGCCAAGGCGTGGTCGCGCTCGCGGAGAGGGAAGCAGCCGTCCGACGGCGACGCCCGCACCCGCATCCTGGACGCCGCCGAGGAACTGTTCGCGGGCGGCGGCTACGAGGCCACGCCGACCGCGCGCATCGCCGAACTCGCCGGTGTTCCCAAGGGCCTGGTCTTCCACTACTTCCCCCGCAAGATCGACGTACTGATCTCGCTGGTGGACGAGCGCACCGTGGTGGTCGAAGAGGAGGTCGAGGAGGAGGCCGAGGCGGTCCCCGGCGACGCGGCCGGCGCGCTGTCGCGGCTCGCCCGCAGGCTGCCGCTGCGCGCGTCCCCCGCGATGCGGCGGATCCTGTTCCGGGAGGCCGACACCCACCTGTCCGTGCGTGAGCGCCTGAGCCGCCTCAACGCCGAGATCATCCGCCGGGCCAGGTTCGCCCTGGAGCTCGCCCTGCCGGGCGGGCGCGGTGACGCCGCCCGGCTGGAGGCCGCCGCCGCGACCTTCGCCGCGGTCCTGCTGTATCAGGAGAGCATCTGCCTGCTCACCGGCCATCACATCGACCCCGACGCGGTCGCGGAACTGATCGCCCACGCCCTGCACTGACGAGGGCCGTGCTCCTTCCCGGCGCTTCCCGGCATGACCTTCCGGTGAGCCCAGGCATGACCTCCCGGGGTGCCCCGGCGCGGCCCGCCGCTGCCCGGCACAGCCCGAGCGGCGGCCTGAGGCGGTCAGGCGGACACCATCGTCTCCCGCTCCTCCCGCGGCTGTGCGGGAGGAGCGTCACCCGGCGAGTCCGGGTCATGGGAGTCCGGGGCACGGGAGTCCGGGGCACGGGAGTCCGGGTCGTGAGGGGCCGGCTCAAGCGAGGCAGGGTCGCCGGGGGTCGAGTCGTGAGGGGTCGAGTCGCCGGGGGCCGAGTCGTGCGAGGCCGGGGCGTCCGGGGAGTCGTCGAGCAGGGCCAGGAGTTCGTCCATCGCCTCACGCAGGTGGCCGATCATGCTCCAGACGTCGGGCAACCGGGTCGGGCAGGCGACGACGCCGAAGTCCAGCCGCCCGTCGTACGACGCGCAGGTGATGCTGATCCCCCCGGTGGCGTCGGTGACCACGGACAGCGGGTGGTAGGCGAGCATCCGGGCGCCGCACAGGTACAACGGCACGCGGGGGCCCGGCACGTTCGACACGATGAGGTTGACGCCCGCGCCCGTGACCCCCGCGAGGCGGAACACCATCGGCGTGGCCAGTGCCGCGAAGGCACTCGGCACCATCGCGCACACGTCGTCCAGCCAGGTGCGGTGGGAGACGGCGAAGCGCCGCTTCGCGGCGGCCAGCGCCGAGCGGACGGCGGCCAGGCGCTCCCCGGGGGAAGCGACGTCCGTGGCCAGCGGTGTGATCATCGCCGAGATCCGGTTGCCCACCCGCCCGCCCGCGATGTCCCGGGAGGCCCCGCCCACGTCCGGCGACCGCTGGGAGCGCAGGGCCACCGGCACGGCCGCCACCAGCGGCCGGTCGGGCAGCGCGTCGTGGGCGAGCAGCCAGCGCCGCAGCGCCGAGGCGCACAGCGTCATCACCACGTCGTTCGGGCCCATGCCGAAGGCCCTGGCCACCCTCCTGACCTCCGACAGCGGCACGGAGCCGAGGGCGACCTCCCGCTTTCCGGAGATCGGGCCGTTGAACGGCGTGCGCGGCGCGACCAGCGGCGGCGTCTCGGGCAGCGGCCGCGCGTCTCCCGCGAGCGCGCGGGCGGCCTGGGCCACAAGCCGGGCGTCGGGCAGCGCCGCCATGACCGGGATCGCGTCCAGGTCGGCGGCGGCGCGGGCGAGCGAGCACAGCGTCTCCACCGGTTGGACGATCGTCCGGGTGATCGCTCCGGCGAGCATCGTGAGCAGCCCGGGCGGCTGCGGCGACGCCGGGGCCGGGGGCGCCTCGACCCGGCGCGGCTGCGGCGACGGGTCGAGCAACGCGGTCAGGATCTCCGAGCCCGACACGCCGTCGATCGCACAGTGGTGCACCTTGATGTAGAGGGCGCAGCGGCCGCCGTCCAGTCCGTGCACGAGGTGTGCCTCCCACAGCGGCCGCCCGCGGTCGAGCCGCCGCGCGTGGACGTCCGCCACGTACGCCGCCAGTTCCCGTTCCCCGCCGGGCGCCGGGAGAGTGGTCTCGTGCACGTGCGCGTCGAGGTCGACGTCCGGGTCGTCCAGCCAGTACGGCCGGTCGAGCCCGAAGGGCACGTCGGCCAGCCGCATCCGCAGCGGCGGGGCGAGGTGGAGCCGCTCGCGCAGCAGGGCGAGCAGCGCCTCCTTGGTCAGGTCGCCGGAGGGCGAGGCCGAGGGGTCGAGTATGGCGACACCCGCCACGTGGGTCGCGGTCGTCGCCGACTCCACGCTCAGGAACTGCGCGTCGAGTGCCGTCAACTGGCGCATCTCGTCATCCTCCCGCTCACGCCGCCCGGTCATGCCACCCGGTCATGCCACCCGGTCATGCCACCCGGTCATGCCCCCCGGACATGCCGTTGGTCCGCGGCCGGCCCCGCCGTCCGAGATCCGCAGCCCCGGCGCAGGGCGCCGCACGCCGGGGGCCGTTCACCCGCAGCGATCCCCTGGCGCACGATAGTCACCCGCCTGCGCACCGTGACCATCATCGACGCATCGCGTTACCGCCGCATTTCTCCCACGTGCCGCCGGGGGATGTTCAGGCGCGCCCGTGACCCAGGCGAGACGAACGCGGTCGCGGCCGGCGCCGGGGGGAGCCGGCGTCGCCCGCAGGATGCGGGTCAGGGCTTGCGCGCCACGCCGCCGAAGCAGGCCACCTCGCGGGGCTCGCCCCACGGGTTGTCCTCCGCCCGCCATCGCGACACCGAGACGATGCCGGGGTCGAGCAGCTCCAGGCCGGTGAAGTAGCCCCCGATCTGCTCGGGGCTTCGCGGGGTGTAGGGGGTGGCGCCGCTGGCGGTGTTGTAGCGGCCCAGCGCCTCGACGTACGCCGGGTCGGTGTCGGAGCCGTCGTAGAGCGCGAGATAGCTGCCGGAGGGCAGGGCCGCCAGCAGCCGGCGCACGATCTCCCGGGCCTCGTCGTAGTCCGCCACCAGGCCGAGGATGCCCATCAGCATGAGTGCGGTCGGCCGCGTGAAGTCCAGCGTGCCGGCCGCCTCCCGCAGGATGCGGCCGGGGTCGCGCACGTCGGCCTCGATGTAGTCGGTGGCCCCCTCGGGGGTGCTGGTCAGCAGCGCCTGGGCGTGCACCAGCACCAGGGGGTCGTTGTCGACGTAGACGATCCGGGACGCCGGGGCCAGCCGCTGGGCGACCTCGTGGGTGTTGCCGACGGTGGGCAGGCCCGTGCCGATGTCCAGGAACTGGCGGATTCCGGCCTCGCCGGCGAGATAGCCGACGGTGCGCACGAGCATCTGCCGGGACTGGCGGGCGATGTCCACCATCCCGGGGAAGACGGCGCGGATCCGTTCCCCCGCCTCCCTGTCGACGGGGTAGTGGTCCTTGCCCCCGAGGAAGTAGTTCCAGACGCGAGCCGAGTGCGGCACGCTGCTGTCGATCCTGCGGACGCCGGGGTCGTCGGCGGGAGAAGTGTCGCTCATGGGGGCCCTCGGAGTGGTCGGAACGGAGAGACGACCGCACCCGCGTCAGTGATCTCCGCTCGTTGCCGGGGGATCGCGCGTCGCGGCCCATCCTTTCCGATCAAGCTACGGCACGCAACCACAGGGCGGCGCTTCCCCGGCCGACCGGCCGGGTCGGCCGGGGTGGGCCGGCAGGGGTGGGCCAGGGGTGGGCCGGCAGGGGCGGGCCGACGGCGGTGGGCCGACGGCGGCGCGCCCGATGATCCGCCGGCGGGAGCCGTGCGGTCAGTCCCTGCCCAGATGGGCCAGCAGGCGGTCGAGGGGCCAGGTGTTGACCACGTCGTCCGGGGTGAGCCAGGCCCGCTGCGCGATGCCCACGCCGAACCTCTGGTGGGCCAGATGCGGGACGGCGTGGGAGTCGCTGTCGATGGAGAACTTCACGCCGTGGTGGCGCGCGAGCCGTACGAGGTCGGAGGGCAGGTCGGCCCGATCGGGGTAGGAGTCGATCTCCATGATCGTGCCGGTCCTGGCGGCGGCGCGGAAGACCGCGTCCCAGTCCGCGTCCACCGGCGGCCGCTTGCCGATCTTCCGCGTCGTGGGGTGGCCGATGACGTGGACGTGCGGATTCTCGCAGGCCGTGATGAAACGGCGGGTCATCTCCTCCCGCGACTGGCCGAAGTGCGAGTGCACCGACGCGACGCAGACGTCGAATCCGGCCAGCACCTCGGCCGGCCAGTCCACCGAGCCGTCCGGGGCGATGTTCAGCTCGCTGCCGTGCAGCAGCCGCATATCCGGATATTTCGCCTGCAGTTCGGCGATGCGGGCGCGCTGGGCGAGGGCCTTGTCGAGGGTCATGCGCTGCATGACCAGGTCGGGCGCGTGGTCGGTCACCGCGTAGTAGGAGTAGCCGCGCATCGCGGCGGCGGCCGTCATGTCCTCCAGCGACGCGATGCCGTCGGTGAGGTCGGTGTGGGTGTGCAGGTCGCCCCGCAGGTCGTGCAGCTCGACCAGGCGCGGCAGCTCGCCCCGCAGCGCGGCCGCCACCTCGCCGCCGTCCTCTCGCAGCGCTGGGTGCACCCACGCCATGCCGAGCGCCTGGTAGACCTCCTCCTCGGTCTCCGACGCGATGAGGCGGTCGCCGTCGAACAGGCCGTACTCCGACAGCTTCCAGCCCTTCTTGACCGCCATCTCCCGGATGCGGACGTTGTGCTCCTTGCTGCCGGTGAAGTAGACCATGGCCGCGCCCCACGACTCGGCGGGGATGAGCCGCAGGTCGACCTGCAGGCCGCGGTCGGTCCTGATCGAGGTCTTCCGCTCGCCCTTCGCGACGATCTCGGTGACGTACGGCTGCCGCGCGAACAGCTCCATCAGGCCGGGGTCGCCGACGGCGAGGACGTCGATGTCGCCGATCGTCTCGCTCATGCGGCGCAGCGACCCGGCGACGGCGATCCGGTCGGCGGGCAGCGAGGCGATGACCCGCTCGGCGAGATCCGCCGCGACGCCGAGGTGGACCCGGCCGCCCGACCGCTCCATGTGCTCGATGCCCTTGAGCAGGTTCTCCTCGGTCTTGGCGCCGAAGCCGCGCAGGCCCTTCAAACGGCCGTCCCGGATCGCGCCGGCCAGCGCGGCGGGGGAGTCGATGCCGAGCTCCTGGAACAGGAACAGTGCCTTCTTCGGGCCGAGCGAGGGGATCCGGGTCAGCCTGCGCACCCCCTCGGGCACCTTGCCCCGCAGGTCGTCGAGCTGGCGGAAGCTGCCGCGCTCCAGGAACTCCTCGACCTTCTTGGCGATCGCCTCGCCCACGCCCGGGATCGACCGCACGTCGGTCTCCGCGAGGTCCCCGGGGAAGCCCGCGATCGACTTGGCCGCCTTCTGGTAGCTGCGCACGCGGAAGGCGTCCCCGCCGTTCAGCGCGAAAAGCTCGGCGTACTCCTGCAGCGCCGCGGCTGCCTCGTCATTGGCCCGTCCCATGTCTCTCAGGGTAGGAGAAGCGGCAGCGCGCGTTCGAACGAACGGATCCAGTACGGCCAGGTATGGGTGCCGTTTCCATAGAAATCCGTCGTCACCTTCACCCCCGCCTTCTCCGCGGCCCTGGCGAAGTTCAGGTTCTGCCGGATGATCGAGGCTTCGGTGCGATCGACCGGCCCGTCCCCGTGGTCCAGCGGCCCGGGCTCGCCGTCACCCGCGGACGCGTAGAGGCGCACGCCCTTCAGCCGCCCGGCCAGGTCGGCGGGGTTGTGCTCCGCCCAGGCATCCGGGTCGCCCCACAGATCCTCGGTGTCCACGCCGTTGTCCGCCATGAACGCCCGATATCCGGAGACGTCGTCGCGGGTGTCGAGCACTCCCGAGAACGACGCCGCGGCCTCGAACACACCCGGATGCCGGGCCGCGTAGACGAACGCGCCGAGGCCGCCCATGGAGAAGCCGGCGATCGCGCGGCGCGTGCCGACGCCGTATCGCGGCTCGACCAGGTGCGGCACCTCGGTCAGGTGGAAGGTCTCCCAGGCGGGGCCGTCGCGCCAGTCGGCGTACCAGCCCATCGAACCGCCCTCGGGGACGATGACGACGGCGTCGAGGCCGGCGGTCAGCCGGGCCACCTCGCCCGTCCTGAGCCAGTCCCAGCCGCCGCCGGCGCAGCAGCCGTGCAGCAGGTACAGCGCGCGCCAGCCGGTGGAACCCGGCTTCCAGGCCGCCGGCTTCAGCACCCACACCGAGCGCCTCTCGCCCGTGGCCGGCGAGTCGATGACAAGTTTGTCCGTCCGCCCGTCCACGGCCTCCCGCGAGACGATCGCGGCCGAAGCCGTGGGGCGGACGGGCGACGGCGCCGCGGACTCGGCGGTGCTCTGGCAGCCGCTCGCCATGACGACGAGGACGACGAGGACGAGCCGCGGCAGAATCTTCTTCACGAAAAGGTGGATGTCATATCGATACGCCGCCGTCAATGGCGGAGAGAGTGAATTGCGGCGTTTTAGGCGAATTGGTGCGCGATTCGAGGACGCAGGCCTTGACCGGCCGCAAGCCGGGCCGCGACCGGCCGGTGAGCGAGCCGGATGGCTTGACCGGCTCCCGGCGGGACGAATACCGTCTCCCGAAAAATCACTTAATCGGCCGCGAAAGTTTCCGCGGCGGTGAGACGGGGCGATCGGGTGCCGTTGTCTCCCCTGTCGATCGAGAGACAGCAGTAAGGAGCACTGATGTCAGAGCCGACGGACCGCGAACCGGTCGCCAGGCCCGTTCCGCGAATCAATACCGCGGTTCCGCATCCGGCCCGGATATACGACTACCTGCTGGGCGGCAAGGACAACTTCGCGCCCGACCGTGAGGCGGCCGAACACCTTCTCAGGGTTTCACCGGGCACCCGCGAAGGCGTTCGCGCCCACCGGGCCTTCCTCCGCCGGGCGGTACGTCATCTCGCCGGAGAGGCGGGAATGACGCAGTTCCTCGACATCGGCACGGGCATTCCCACCCAGGGCAACACCCATGAGGTCGCTCAGCAGGTCAACCCCGCGGCCCGGGTGGCCTATGTGGACAACGACCCCATCGTCCTGGTGCACGGCCGAGCTCTGCTGACCGGCAGTGCCGCGGGGATGACCTCGGTGATCGAGGCCGACCTGCGGAAGCCGGAGACGATCCTGTCCCACCCGGAGGTCCGGGCCGTGATCGACTTCGACCGCCCGGTGGCCGTCATCCTGGCGGGCGTCCTGCACTTCATCACCGACGAGGAGGACCCGCACGGCCTGGTCGAGACCTTCAAGGCCGCCGTGCCCTCGGGCAGCCACCTGCTGCTGTCGCATATCACGCTCGACTTCGCTCCCCAGGTGAGCGAGGAGGACTTCACCAAGCCCTACGACAACAGCACCGCGCCCATGGTGCCCCGCACCCTCGACCAGGTGCTGCGGTTCTTCGAGGGCTGGCAGGTGATCGATCCGGGCGTGGTCGAGGTGGTGCGCTGGCGGCCTGACGAGTACAAGGACCGGGAGCGCATTCCGGGAGGTCACGCCTGGGCCTACGGCGCCCTTGCGGAGAAGCCCTGACCCGGGAACGGGAAGAGGGCGTACGGCCCAACGCAAGGCCTCCGGTGCGACGTGCGCACCGGAGGCCTTGCTCGCGACTAGAGCGAGAGGTTCAGCAGGTGGGGCCGGACCGAGTCGCCGGCCCCGCCGGCCTTACTGCGTGAAGGTCCACTTCTGGTTGTTGCCGCCCCAGCAGGAGTACAGCTGGAGCTGGGTGCCGTTGCCGGTGCCCTGTCCGACGGCGTCCAGGCACAGGCCGGACTGGACACCGGTGATGGTGCCGTCGGAGTTGAGGCGCCACTTCTGGTTGTCGCCACCCCAGCAGGAGTAGATCTGGACCTTGGCGCCGTTACCGGTGCCCGCGGCGTCCAGACACTTGTTGCCGTACACCCGGAACTCCTGCGAGGAGGTGTAGCTCCACTGCTGGTTGGTGCCACTGTGGCAGTCCCAGATCTGCAACTGGGTGCCGTCGGTGGTGCTGGAGTTGGGCACGTCCACGCAGCGGCCGGAGGCGACGCTCTTGATCGTCCCGTTGCCGCCGCCACCGGGGGTGGGCGAGGTGCCGGGGCTGGGCGAGGTGCCCGGGCTCGGCGAGGTGCCGGGGCTGGGCGACGTCGTCGGCGTGGCCGCGTTGAGGGCGTTCAGGACCGAGTTGTACGCGGCCTTCTTGTTGCCGTTGCTGTCGAACAGCAGCGGGCTGGTGTTCGCACCGAGCCAGGAGTCGCTGTCACGCACGCCCCACACGGTGATGCCGACGCAGCGCGAGACGGCAAGGCAGTCGTTGACGACGCTGGCGTAGGTCGAGGACGACCCGCCCTGGATGTCCAGCTCGGTGATGGCGACGTCCACGCCGAGGGCGGCGAACTGCGAGATGGTGGTGCGGTAGTTGCTGGGGTAGGGGCTGTTGCCGTTGAAGTGGGACTGAAGGCCGACACAGTCGATGGGCACGCCGCGGGACTTGAAGTCCCGGACCATGTTGTAGACGCCCTGCGTCTTGGCCTGGCTCCAGTTGTCGATGTTGTAGTCGTTGTAGCAGAGCTTGGCGGCCGGGTCGGCGGCCCGCGCGGTGCGGAAGGCGACCTCGATCCAGTCGTTGCCGGTGCGCTGCAGGTTGGAGTCGCGGCGGCCGCCGGAGTTGCCGTCGGCGTACGCCTCGTTGACCACGTCCCAGTAGGGGATCTTGCCCTTGTAGTGGGCCATGACGCCGTTGATGTGGTTGATCATCGCCTGGCGCAGCGAGTTGCCGCTGAGGGACTGCATCCAGCCCGGCTGCTGGGAGTGCCAGGCCAGGGTGTGGCCGCGCATCCGCTTGCCGTTCTGCGTCGCCCAGTTGTAGATCCGGTCGGCGTTGTTGAAGTTGAACTGGCCCTGGTTCGGCTCAGTCGCGTCGATCTTCATCTCGTTCTCGGCCGTGATCATGTTGAACTCACGGTTCGCGATGCCGGTGTAGTTCCCGTCGCCGAGTTTGCCGCTGGCGATGGCGGTGCCGAAGTAGCGGCCGCTTTGCGCGGCGGCCGCGCCGAGCGTGCTCGCTGCGGCGTCGGCGGGGGCCGTCACCGACACCACCGCCGTTGCCGCGGTGAGCACGCCGAGAGCGCCGGCGACCAGAACCCGGCGCAGCCGGGTTCCGGGCGGGGACATGACGTTTTCGCCCATGTCTGAGCCTCCATAACTGAATCACCGAGGGAACACGGAAGTTCCCGTGATATCGACGCCGCGCCTCGTCGCTTGAGAACGCACACCACCAGGGCGTCGTGATCGGCGGCCCCCTGCACGTGCACCACCACCTGGGAGCGGGGGACCGCCTCGGAGGATCAGTGTGGAAACCTTCCCGAAACTTGTCAAGACTTCAACGGAAACTTTCGGGCTACCTGGCCAAGCTGCGTATGCCAAATCGGTTAAGCAGATGGCATCTGCGCTCCGAAACTTTCGGCTACCCGGGGATTGGGCGGGGGAAAGGGATGAAAGTTTCACCACCCGCCTCTCGCCGGTCTCGTGGGACGTCCCGGCAACGCCCCAGTTGGGCTGCACTCGGACCCTGCACGGTGCGGTGCACAAGTATCAAGGCCCTTGACAAGGGATCTCCGCCTCGTATTGGCTCCGCCCCACACCACCTCTCATCACCCCCCATGGAGAGGAGAGCCGATCGGAAGACGCGTTGTGAACGCTCACTCGGCCGTCGACGCCGGCGGATTCCCCGCCATCGCCGGCGGAGTGCACGCCACCGCCGAGCCGCAGCAGGTATCGACGCCGGCTGGGGCCTCGCCGCGATCGGCGAGGGGGAGCCGACGATCGTCGCCCTGGTCGAGGCGCTTCGCGCGGACCGGCTGCTCACCGCCGTGCCCGGCCTGGCCGTGCGTGACGGCAGGGCGCTGAGCACGCCACCGGCCCCGCAGTTACCGCTGGACGCCTTTCCGTCCTTCCCCGACCGGCGCCGCCACTTCGGGCCCATCGAGATCACGAGGGGCTGCGCCTACACGTGCCGCTTCTGTCAGACGCCCCTTCATGTTCGGCCTTCATGTTCGGCGGCAGGTTCCGGCACCGCAGCGTGGACGGCGTGCGCTCACGTCCGCCGGATGGCCGCCCACGGCCTGCGCGACGTCCGTTTCATCACCCCCACCGCCCTCTCGTACGGCACGCAGGGGCCGGAGCCGGCGCTGGACGCCGTGGAGGAACTGCTGGCGGGCGTCAAAGAGGAACTGCCCCCGAACGGGCGGGTGTTCTTCGGCAGCTTCCCCTCCGAGATCCGTCCCAAGCACGTGACGCCGGAGGCGATGCGGCTGCTCAAGCGCTACCGAGTTGCGGGCCGGTGCTCCGGCCTTCGGGCCGGGGGGTGAAGCGCAGTCGGGCTCCGACCGCGTGCTCGCCGCCGCCGGTCGCGGCCACGGCCCGCGTGGGAGGGCCGCCATGGCATCTCACATCATCATCGGCGCCGTGTTCCACCACGATCCGCACCGCGTCGCGCACCGGCGCGCTGCCGGCTTCCGCCCGAACGTCGACTTCGTCTTCGGACTGCCCGGCGAGTCGCCGGACGACCAGGAGGCGTCCCTGCGGCTCGCCGCGGACCTCGCCGATCCCGGGGCGCGCATCCACACCCACACGTTCATGCCGCTGCCCGGCACGCCGTGGCGGGACGCCGAGCCCGCGTTCATCCCGCTGGCCACGATGCGCGAGCTGGACCGGCTCGCGCAGCGCGGCGACGCCTACGGGCACTGGCGCAAGCAGGCCGAGCACGCGGCGCGGCTGGCCGAGACGGCCAAGGCCTACCCGCGCCGTGCCCGCCGCCGCCGCACCACCGACCGCTGACGTCCCCGCCCCGAGCCCCCGCAAGTCCAGCCGCCGCCCCCGACTCCGTGCCTGAGTCGCTGCCCGTATCCGTCCGCCGAGTCCCTGCCCGGATAGGCACTGTCCCGGGCCCGGTGAGCGTGGAGCCTCCCGGTCAGAACTGCTGGGGCCGCGCCCGGTACGGCTCCTCCAGGAAGGCGATCTCCTCCTCGGTGAGCTTCAGCTCGACCGCGGCGAGCGCGTCGTCCACGTGGTGCTCCTTGGTCGCGCCGACGATCGGCGCGGTCACACCCGGGCGGCTGAGCAGCCATGCGAGGGAGAGGGTCGCGGGGGAGACGCCACGCTCCTCGGCGGTGCGGGCCACTCGCTCCAGGATCGCCTCGTCGGCGGGCCCGCCGTACAGCTGCTCCTGCCTGGCTCCGTCGCCGATCTGCCGTACGGTGTCGGCCTGCCTGCCCGCGCGGGCGAGCAGGCCGCGCGCGAGCGGGCTCCACGGGATCAGCCCCACACCCTGGTCGAGGCACAGCGGGATCATCTCCCGCTCCTCCTCGCGGTGCAGCAGGTTGTAATGATCTTGCATGCTGACGAAGCGGGTCCAGCCGTTCTTGTCCGCGACGTGCTGGGCCTTGGCGAACTGCCATGCCCACATGCTGGAGGCGCCGATGTAGCGGGCCTTGCCGGCCCGGACGATGTCGTTGAGCGCCTCCATGGTCTCCTCGATCGGCGTCTCGTCGTCCCATCGGTGGATCTGGTACAGGTCGACGTAGTCGGTGCCGAGGCGGTCGAGGGAGGCGTCGATGGCCGACATGACGTGCTTGCGGGACAGGCCCCAGTCGTTCCTGCCCTCGCCCATCGGGAAGTAGACCTTGGTGGCCAGGACGTAGTCCTCGCGCCGGGGGAAGGCCTTGCGCAGCAGCCGCCCGGTGACCTTCTCGCTGGCGCCTCCCGAGTAGACGTCGGCGGTGTCGAAGAAGGTCACGCCGCCCTCGACCGCCTTACGCACGATGGGCTCGGCCTGGTCCTCGTTCAGGACCCAGCCGCCCCACTTGGCCGGTTCGCCGTAGCTCATCATGCCGAGGCAGATCCTGCTGACCTTGAGGCCGGTGGTGCCAAGTCGTCGATACTCCATAGCAGCACCCTATTTGCCCCATCACTTCCCCGGCGGGACGGGTGTCGCCCGCGCGGGGAGGGGGCGAGTCACCAGCGCAGCGCGGTGACGTCGATTGGCCGGGGTGAGAGCGCGGCTGACCCGAACCACGTGGTGATCACGACAAGATGCGGCGCGCCCTAGTCGATCTTGGCCTTTCTGCTCAGACTCGCGTAGTAGTCCTCGAGCATCGCACGCAGCCCCGGGCGATCGGTGAGCTGGATCGACTGGACGAGGTGGGCCACTTCGGAGCCGTTGAAGGCGCTGTGCCCGCCTTGCCAGAGGCGGTCGGTCAGCTCGAAGAGGACGTTTCTGGCGATGGCGTCCGGGGTGCCTTCCGAGGCCCAGCCGAAGGAGACGGTGACCGTGGTCGCGGTGCGCGTCGTCTCGAAGGTCAGAGGCTGTATGTCGTCGGGTGTCGGCGGCCGCGGGTGCGCGCCGGGATCGTCCTTGGTGCGCTGCTCCGGAGCACGGTTGAGCTCGTCGTCCGGCTTGGGTCCGAGCCTGAGGACGAGGTAGGTGTTCACCACGCTCATCAGGGTTTCGAGCTGGGCGAAGAACTCTCTCAGCAGAGCGGTGAGCAGAGGTCTGGAGTCTGAAGGCACCGGCGGCAGTCCGCGTAGTTCCTCAGCGGTGATCCGCCCGTTCGCGGCCAGGCCGATCAGGTCGTAGACGCGGACCCAGGCGCGGACCACCCGTGAGCACATCAACGCGTGCACCTGCGCCAGCGAGTCGCCGGCGCCGTCCCGCAGGGCCTTGACATCACCGGCGTTGAGCTGTCCCGGCATCCCACCGATCAGGTCGATGACCACCTGCTCGTAGTTGCCCGCATTGAGGAGCGCCAGCTTCGACGGCAGCAAGTAGTGGGCGTGGGCGTTGCGGTAGGCGAAGTCGACGGTGGGCTCCACTGCGATCGTGTGCGAACCCTCGTGCACCAGCGTGGAGGCGGCCTCCACGTCGGACATGAGATGCGGGCGAAACCTGGAGCTCAGGTCGATGCACGCCTCCGCGCCGCTGCCCCGCCCGAGCGCCCCCATCGAGCGGGGCAGCTGCGGGTTGTAGAGCATCCCTTTGCTCTTGCCGTCTGAGCGGGCGTGGATGGCCCGCAGCTGCTGCAGGATCTTCCGGAACCGGGGGGCGGCCGCCGCGGCCTCGTCCCCGAAGCAGGTCCGCAAACTCGCCGTCGCTCGTGGCGAACCAGTCTCGATCGGGAGGACGACATTCGCCTCGATCAGTTTCAGGAGCCCGATGAACCACGGGCTCTCCGCCACCGGTGGAAAATCCTCCTCCGGCTGCTGCGCCTGGTCGGCCGCGGGAGCGGGAAGCTGGTTGAGATCAGTGACGAACTGCGGCAGCTCGGCCGCCCTGCGTCGTCCCGTAGCCTCCTTGGTCTCCCCGGGAGGGACGAGGTTGAGCTTGCTCCACTGGACGACGAGCCGCTGGTAGGAGTCGTCGCGCGTGACCTGCTTCGCGAGGGCGGCACCGATCAGCCGGTGGTAGGAGGCGTAGACGTTGTTCTCGTTTGCCGCGACCTGCTTGAGCAACGCGGGGGTGGGAACGGGGATCATGCTGCCGTTGTAATCCCCCGCGGTCGGTCCCCGATTGCCAGGCGGTTGCAGAAGGTGACATACCGGTGGGCGCTGTTCCTCCCCATGCCCCGACACGTCGCGTTGGCAGGCCGGTCGGCTGGTGTTCCAGTCGTACATCCCTGATTCGAATCCGCAGAAGTGTCAGGTGCCGACGGTCGTCGCTTCGTCATCCTGACACGCAGACAGCCCGCAGGTCCTGACGGCTTCGGTACCGTGCGGGGCTATGGCGGAGAACGTATACGTGGGAAACGCTCATCTGGACTCGGTCGCCGACCGTGGGTGGCTGCTGGGGCATTTCAAACCCGCTGCCGATGTGCGGCACAGCGAGGACGTCGAGATCAAGTGGTACGCGCATCCCCGGGGTGACCGGCGTGCGGAATGGGTCACCGGCGAGAAGCGCACCGCGCTCCTCGTGCTGATCAGCGGCCGTTTCCGCGTCGAACTTCCCGGGCGGAGCGTGCTGTTGGCGAATCAGGGCGATTACGTCGTGTGGGGCCACGGGGTCGATCACTCCTGGCATGCCGAAGAGGAGTCGGTGGTGCTCACCGTCCGGTGGCCGTCGATTCCGGGATATGCGGTCTCCGGCACGGATTCCGCGTAGCGGCCCGGACCGGCCAGGGCCGGCGGGCGGACCCCCGAGTGGCGAGGGCACCGGCCGGACGGGCCCGCGGAGCCGCCTCTAGAATCTTGTTCCATGGCGATGTACGTCCCTCTCGGCGAGGGCCGCTACCGGGCGACGGAGCACACCCAGGGGCCGTGGGATCCGCGGCATCAGCACATGGGGCCGGTCACCGCGCTGCTGGTGCACGAGCTCGCCCGCGTCCCCAGCCGGTTCCCCGGGCTTCCGACGGCCCGGCTGGCGGTGGACGTGTTCGCGCCCGTCCCGGCCGCCGAGGTGGAGGTGCGCACCGAGATGATCAGGGACGGCAGGCGCGTGCAGTGCCTCGGCGCCTCCGTCACCTCCGGCGGGCGCGAGCTGGTCAGGGCGACCGCGTGGCGCATCAGGGAGGCCGGCAGCCCGGCGAGTGAGGCCGCGCCGCCGCCCGCGCCGGTCCCGCCGTCCGCCCCCGGCGACGCGGACTCCTGGATCGCACGGGATTTCGGGTACGGCAGAGCCACGGACTGGCGGTTCGTCAAGGGCTCCCCGGACGAGGCCGGGCCCGCCGTGGCGTGGGGCAGGGCCCGGGTGCCGCTGGTCGAGGGCGAGGAGATCACGCCGCTGGAGCGGCTCGCGATGTTCGCCGACAGCGGCAACGGCATCAGCGGCGTCCTGGACTTCGACGCCTACCTGTTCGCCAACGTGGACCTCACCATCTCGCTGTTCCGCGCTCCTGAAGACGAGTGGGTCTGCCTGGACGCGGCCACGACGATCGGCCCACGGGGACGCGGGCTCACCCGCACCACGCTGTTCGACCGGTCCGGCGAGGTCGGCACGGCCACGCAGACGCTGTTCGTCGGGCCACGCTGATCCAGGCGGGCGTCACGACGCCGTGCAGGTGACGGACGACGGCGTTCCGTTGGCGCCGCCGGACCAACTGCCCGTGAAGCCGGCCGTCGTCGACGCGCCCGGCGCGAGGGCGCCGTTCCAGGATTCGTTGGTGACGGTCACCGTGGATCCCGACTGCGTGTAGTGGCCGCCCCACAGTTGGGTGATGCTCTGGCCGTTGGGGAAGGTGAAGGTGACGGTCCAGGAGGAGATGGCCGCCGTTCCCGAATTGCGCACCGTCAGCGCGCCCTGGAAGCCGCCCGGCCACTGATTGGACATCTGGTACGCCGCGGAGCACGCGCGAGCACCGGTCGACGGCGAGGCGCTGGGGGAGACCGTGGGGCTGGCGGACGGCGACACGCGCGGCGACGCCGAAGGGCTGGGTGACGCCGAGGGGCTGGGTGACGCTGAGGGGCTGGGTGACGCTGAGGGGCTGGGCGACGATCCGCCTGCGGGCGGAACGCGGACGATGCGGTCGTCGGCGGCGACCGGGGTCCCTCTGCCGTCGCGGTTGCTCGTCGTCACCCAGAGCCAGCCGTCCGGGCCCACGGCCGCGGCCCGCAGCCGTCCGTACGTCCCCTGGAACTCGGCCACCGCGTTGCCCGTTCTGCTGCCGGCGCTGACCGGTACGGTCCACAGCCGCTTACCGGCCAGGGCCGTGGCGAAGAGCGTGCTGTTGGCGTACGCGAGACCGCTCGGAGAGGACTCGGAGGTGCTCCAGGTCTGGATGGGATTGGTGAAGCGCGAGTCGCTGCACACGCCCTCACAGGTCGGCCAGCCGTAGTTGCGGCCCGGCTGGATGTAGTTGATCTCGTCCCAGGTGTTCTGGCCGAACTCCGTGGCGTACAGCCTGCCGCTCTCGTCCCAGGCGAGCCCCTGGACGTTGCGGTGGCCGTAGCTGTAAACGCGTGAACCGGAGAACGGGTTGTCCGAAGGGACCGTGCCGTCGGGCCGCATCCGCAGGATCTTGCCGCCGGGGCTGTTCAGGTTCTGGGCGTTGGCGGAGGTCCCGGCGTCTCCCGTGGTCACGTACAGCATGCCGTCCGGGCCGAAGGCGATGCGCCCGCCGTTGTGGAACTGGGCGCGAGGAACGCCGGAAAGGAGCACCTGCTGGGTCTGGGGGGCGCTGAGCCGGAACCGGACCACCCGGTTGTCGGACGCGGAGCTGAAGTAGGCGTAGACCCACTGGTCCTGGGCGTAGGTGGGGGAGACGGCGATGCCGAGCAGGCCGCCCTCGCCCTGCGGTGACACGTTCGGGACGGTGGCCACTCGCGTCGGCGCCGATCCGGGACGCACCTGCGCGATGGCGGCGGTGTCGCGTTCGGAGACGAGGGCGCTGCCGTCCGGAAGGAAGGCGATGCTCCAGGGGACCTGCAGCCCGGTGGTGGCGACCTGTGCGCGAGTGAAGTCGAACCCGCCGGTCGCCGCGCTCGTGGGGAGCGGCTGGGTCACGACGAGCGCGGCGGCGGCGGTCACCGCGCTGAGGGTGCTTGCGAGTGCCGCGGCGAGGCGCTTGGGCATCAGAGACTCCAGGTCGGGACGTCGGGTTCCGGCTCGTGACCCATCGAACGCGTCCGCCGGGCTCCGTGCAATCACCGTCCTGTGAAGTGGGCGATCATTTCCGCGCCACGCTCTCGCCGTTTCCCGCTGACCAGCGTGTTGTGTCCTGTGCCACCGACCGGGCCGGCGGTCAGGGCCGGGAAAATTTCATCGCCAGGGGAAAATATTCCGGCGGCTTCCGCCGACACGGTGACGCCGTGGCGCGGGTGCGGGACCCGTCCTAAGTCCCGCATCCGCGTCTCCCCGGTCTCCCCGGTCTCCCCGGTCTCCCCGCCGGGCGCGGACAGGACGGACAGGTAAATCAGGCGGCCGTGCACGTGGCCACCGGCACCTCGACGGTGCCACCGGACCAGCCGATCGCGAAGTCCATCGTCACCGCCGCGCCCGGCGGCAGCGTGCCGTTCCAGGGCTGGTTGGTGACGGTCACCGTGCCTCCCCGCGGGGTGTAGCCGCCGTTCCCCAACTGCACGTAGCTCAGGCCGTTGGGGACCGTGAAGGTGACGATCCACGAGGAGATGGGCAGCGTTCCCGTGTTCCGCACCGTCAGCTCGCCCCGTGAGGCCGCCGTCCACGAGAGGACGAACCGGATCGTCGCTTCGCACGAGCGGGTACCCGCGGACGGCGACGGACTAGGCGACGGTGACGGGCTGGGCGACGGCGACGGGCTGGGCGACGGTGAGGGACTGGGTGACGGCGATGGTGAAGGGCTGGGCGTGGGGGAGGGGCACGGCGAGGCGCTGGCCGAAGGCGACGGGCTCGGGGAAGGTGACGGGCTGGGTGACGGCGACGGACTTGGTGACGGCGACGGGCTGGGTGATGGCGATGGTGATGGGCTGGGCGAAGAGGAGGCGCCCGGCGACGATGACGGGCTGGGTGACGGCGAGGGGCTGAACGACGGCGAAGGGCTGGGCGACGGCGGCGGTGAGGGGCTGAGCGAGGGGGAGGGGCACGGTGAGGAGCCGCCGGGCGGCGAGGGCGATGGGCTGGGTGACGGTGACAGCGGCGGACCGGCCGACGGTGAGGGCGACGGACTCGCCGGCGGCCACGAGCCGACGGGCGGGATCCGGATGATCCGGTCGTCGCCGAAGACCGGAGTCCCGCCGCTGTCGTAGTTGCTCGTCGTCACCCACAGCCAGCCGTCCGGACCGAGGGCCACGGTGCGCAGCCGTCCGTACCTCCCCTGAAGCTCGGTCACCGGGGTGCCCACGGCGCCGCCCGCGACCGGCAGCGCCCACAGTCGCGTGCCACGCAGGGCCGCGGCGAAGAGCGTCCCGTTGGCGTACGCGAGGCCGCTGGGCGACGCCTCGGCCGGGTGCCAGGTCACGAGCGGGTCGCGCACGCGCGAGTCGCCGCACACGCCCTGGCAGACCGGCCAGCCGTAGTTGCCCCCGGGGACGATGGCGTTCAGTTCGTCCCAGGCGTCCTCGCCGAACTCCGTGGCGTACAGCCGGTCGCCCGCGTCCCAGGCGAGGCCCTGGACGTTGCGGTGGCCGTAGCTGTAGACCGGCGAGCCGGCGAACGGGTTGTCCGGAGGGACCGTGCCGTCGGGCCGCACGCGCAGGATCTTGCCGCCCAGGGTGCCCGGGTTCTGCGCGTTGCCGGGGTTCCCGGCGTCGCCGGTGGAGACGTACAGCATGCCGTCGGGGCCG
Organism: Microbispora bryophytorum; assembly: GCF_043197435.1. Taxonomy (NCBI): domain Bacteria; kingdom Bacillati; phylum Actinomycetota; class Actinomycetes; order Streptosporangiales; family Streptosporangiaceae; genus Microbispora; species Microbispora bryophytorum. The sequence continues at coordinate 738,188 of NZ_JBICTF010000003.1, forward strand.
AACGCGATCCGTCCGCCGTTGCGGGACTGGCCGCGGGGGATGCCGGCGAGGACGACCTGCTGCGCGTCGGGGTAGCCCCACCGGAACCGGACCACGCGGTTGTCGGAGGCGCCGGTGAAGTAGACGTAGATCAACTGGTCCTGCGTGAAGGTGGGGGACAGGGCGATGCCGAGCAGGCCGCCGTCGCCCGCCGTGTAGACGTTCCGGATGGTGGTCACCAGTGCAGGGGTGTATCCCGGATACACCCGCCAGATCTGCGCCGTGGTGCGTTCGGTCACGAGGGCGCTGCGGTCCGGCAGGAAGGCCATTCCCCAGGGTGACCGCAGCCCCGAGACGGCGACCTGCGCCCTGGTGAAGTCGAACCCGCCGGTGGCCGCCGTCGCGGGGGCCGGCCGGGTCACGGCGAGCGCCGCGGCGGCGGTCACGACGCAGAGGACGGCCGCGAGTGCCGCGGAAAGACGCTTGGGCATCACGTGCTCCCGGGAGGGGACGGGGCCGCATACCGGCTCTCCAATCATCGAAAGCGGCCACCGCGCCCGAGGCAAACGGCCCGGCGTGGGCCCGTCCGCCGGCCTGCGCGTTCGTCCGCCGCCGGGGCCGGGGCGAGGAAATTTCAGGCCCGGCGTCGCGGTGGCCTTAGCTGTGGACCGGCGAGCCGGCGAGCGGGTTTGTCCGGAGGGCCCGAGCCCTGGCCCGCACGCGAACCGTCCGCGTTGCGGGTCTGGGCGCGGGGGATGCCCGTGAGGATCGGCCGCCGCGTCCGCGGTGCCCTGCCGGATCGCGGCGAGATGGGCTGCGGTCACCGTGCCAATTCATCGGCAAGTGGCTCACAAGTCGCGATGCGTACAAACTGTGGCGTGAACGACTACGACATCCGGCGGCCGACGCTCGCCGACGCGGCGGCCATCCACGAACTGGTCGCCGAGCACGACATCGAAGTGACCGGCAAGCCCGACTGGACGCTTGACGACATCGCCGACACTCTCGGCGACCTGGACCTGGAGCACGACAGCTGGGTGGTCCGCTCGGGCGGGCGGCTCCTGTGCTGGGGCTACGCCAGGCGCAAGGCGGCGAGCGACAACGTCGACGTCGACGTGCAGGCGCGGGAGCCCGGCGCGGCCGCCCTGATGTGGGACCTGGTGCTCGGCCGGGCCGGCGACCTCGCCCGCGAGGCCGGGCACGACCACGCGGTCGTCGACGTCAGCGTCTACGAGCAGGACACGGTCATGCGCGAGTCGGCCAAGGAGCACGGCTTCGCGCCCGCGACCAGTTTCCACCGCATGCGGACCGACCACGCCGGCGTGCGGCCCCTCTTCCTGCCCGGGGTCACGGTCGAGACCGGCGCACCCGGCGGTGAGGAACCGCGACGCACGGCGCACGCCGTCCAGCAGGAGGCGTTCGCCGAGCACTTCGGGTTCGTGCCGACGGCGTTCGAGGAGTGGGCCGGCGAAATGGAGGCGTCCAGCGCGAACGACTGGACGCAGCTGCTGCTGGCCCGGGTCCACGGCGAGCCCGCGGCCATGCTGCTCGGCACCAACCATTTCGTGCCCGACGAGAACTGCGGCTACGTCCGCACACTGGCGGTGCGGCCCGCATTCCGCGGGTACGGTCTCGGCCGGCTTTTGCTCACGCGGGCCTTCGAGGCCGACGAGCGGCGCGGGCGGGTGGGCACGATCCTGCACGTGGACAGCAACAACACCACTCCCGCACTCGGCCTCTACCGGTCGGTCGGCATGCGCCCGGTGCTCGTCATCGACGTCTGGCGGGCCCTTGTGCGTTCCACGCGTTGAGCCGTGGGTGTTCACAACTCGGATATCTCTACTGTGAAATGGGGAGGAACCAGACACTGAGGAGTGGTTGATGCTGCACGAGAGGCTCGAGGCGGTCTACGACAACGTCCTGCGCCGCAATGCGGGTGAGACCGAGTTTCACCAGGCCGTACGGGAGGTGCTGGAAAGCATCGGGCCGGTGCTCGGCAAGCACCCCGAGTACGCCGAGCAGAAGATCATCGAGCGGATCTTCGAGCCCGAACGGCAGATCATCTTCCGAGTGCCCTGGGAGGACGACCGGGGAGAGGTGCACATCAACCGCGGCTTCCGGGTCGAGTTCAACAGCGCGCTCGGGCCGTACAAGGGCGGGCTGCGCTTCCACCCCTCCGTCTACCTTGGCATCGTCAAGTTCCTGGCGGTCGAGCAGATCTTCAAGAACAGCCTGACCGGCCTGCCGATAGGCGCGGGCAAGGGCGGTGCGGACTTCGACCCGAAGGGCCGCTCCGACCGGGAGGTCATGCGCTTCTGCCAGAGCTTCATGACCGAGCTGTATCGGCACCTGGGTGAGCACACCGACGTGCCCGCGGGGGACATCGGCGTCGGGGGACGGGAGATCGGCTACCTGTTCGGCCAGTACAAGCGCATCACCAACCGGTACGAGTCCGGCGTCATCACCGGCAAGGGACTGACCTATGGCGGCGCCCAGGTCCGCACCGAGGCCACCGGCTACGGCTGTGCGTTCTTCGTCGAGGAGATGCTCAAGGCGAGGGGCACGTCGTTCGACGGCAGGCGCGTGGTCGTCTCGGGCTCGGGCAACGTCGCCGTCTACGCCATAGAGAAGGTGAGCGAGCTGGGCGGCGTCGTCGTCGCCTGCTCCGACTCCTCCGGCTATGTGGTGGACGAGAAGGGCATCGACCTCGACCTCCTCAAGCAGGTCAAGGAGGTCGAGCGGCGCCGTCTCAGCGTCTACGCCGATCGCCGCGGCGCCGGGGCGGCGTACGTCGCCGGGCGCAGCGTGTGGGAGGTGCCCTGCGAGGTGGCGCTCCCCTCGGCCACGCAGAACGAGATCACCGGCAAGGACGCCGAGGCACTCGTGCGAGGCGGGTGCGTCGCGGTCGGCGAGGGCGCCAACATGCCCACCATGCCCGAGGGCATCCGGGTGTTCCGCGAGGCGGGGGTGGCCTTCGGCCCCGGAAAGGCCGCGAACGCGGGCGGCGTGGCCACCAGCGCCCTGGAGATGCAGCAGAACGCCAGCCGCGACTCGTGGACGTTCGAGTTCTCCGAGCGGCGGCTCCAGGAGATCATGAGCGACATCCACGCCCGCTGCCTGGAGACCGCCGACGCGTACGGCATGCCGGGCGACTACGTGGCCGGCGCGAACATCGACGGCTTCAGGAGGGTGGCGGACGCGATGCTCGCACTCGGCCTCATCTGAGCGCCCGCCCGGGTGCTCATCCGGTGCTCGTCCGGGCTCATCCGGTGCTCGTCCGGGCTCATCCGGTGCTCGGGCGGGCGCTTGTGCGGGGGCTCATCCCGGGTTCCGGCGGGTGCGCAGGAGAGGCAGCGCGCACCCGCCCGCGGCCAGCGAGACCGCGGCCAGCCACAGCGACGTCACCGTGGCGGCGTGCGTGGACGGGGCGAGGCTGAGGAACAGCGTGCCGAAGGCGGCCACGCCGACGACCTGGCCGAGCTGGAGCATCATCGCCAGCAGGCCGCTGGCGTCGGCCGCCTCAGCGGGCGCGACCCGGGCCAGCGCCACCGCCATGAGCGGGCTGAAGGTGCCCGCCATGCCGGCTCCGATGGCCGCGAAGCTGATCTCCAGCAGCGGCTCGCCGTGGCCGCCGCCGGACAGCGCCGCCGCCAGGGCCAGCTCGCCCGCGCAGGTGACGACGGCGGACACGACGATCATCGGCCGGTGCAGGCGGGCCGGCAGCCGCTTCCAGTTGAGGCTGGTCAGCCCGAACGCGGCGGCCGCGGGGATGAACAGGCAGCCCGCGCGCAGGGCGCTGTCGCCGAGGTCGCCCTGCAGGTGGAGGGCCATGGCGAACAGCCAGCCGCCGTACGCCGCCATCACGAGGAAGATGCCCGCCGCGGCGACGGCCACCCCGGGAGCGCGCAGCAGGCGGCCGGGGACGAGCGGATGCGCCGCACGCCGCTCCACGAGCAGGAACGCGCAGAGCGCGAGAACCGACAGGCCCATCGCGACCCACCCCCACAGCGGCCAGTCCTCCTCGTGCCCGAGCACGAGCGGCACGACCAGCAGGCAGACCGCGAGCGACAGGGTGACCAGGCCGGGCACGTCGAAACCCTGCTCACGCCGCACGTGCGCGGCGGGCAGCCTCCGGGCTCCGACGGCCAGCAGGGCGAGCCCGATCGGCACGTTGACCAGGAAGACCGGCCGCCAGGCCGTGCCGAACAGGTCGGCGGTCACCAGCAGCCCGCCGAGCACCTGGCCGACGACCGCGCCGGCCGAGATGACCGTGGCGTAGACGCCGAGCGCCCGCCCCCGCGAGGCGCCGTCGAAGGTGACCTGGATCAGGCTGAGCACCTGGGGCACCATCAGGGCGGCTCCCGCGCCCTGCACCAGCCGGAAGGCGATCAGCACGCCGGTCGACGGGGCGAGCCCGCACATCAGCGACGCGGCCGTGAACACCGCGAGCCCGGTGAGGAACAGCCGCCGGTAGCCGAACAGCCCCCCGAGGCGCGCCCCGGTGATCAGCAGCATGGCGTACGCGACGGTGTAGCCGGAGATGACGAGTTGCAGCCCCGAGCCGGTGGCCCCGAGATCGGTGCGCATCGTGGGCGCGGCGACGTTGACGATGGTGGCGTCGAGGACGGCCATGAACTGCCCCGCCAGGATGACGGTGAGCAGCAGAGTCTGCGAGGTTCGCCGCGCGGCCGGCGCGCGGGTGGTGACAGTGGTCATGACCGCAACGATGCGGCCGCCGCGATACCGGTAACGAGAGCCTGCGGATACTGGTACTGACACCACCTGGCAACGCGGTCGCGCACCGGCCAGGATGGGGAGGTGACGATGGGGATTGGCACCAAGAACACCAGGCGTGAGGAGCTCGCGGCCTTCCTGCGCAGCAGGCGCGAGCGGATCCGGCCCGAGGACGTCGGTCTGCCGCCCGGGCTGCGCCGCCGTACGCCGGGCCTGCGGCGGGAGGAGGTCGCCCAGCTCGCGGGCGTGGGCGTGACCTGGTACACCTGGCTGGAGCAGGGCCGCCCCATCAACGCGTCGGTGCAGGTGCTCGACGCCGTCGCCCGCACGCTGCGGCTGGACGCCGCCGAGCGGGAGCACCTCTACCGGCTGGCGGACCTGCCGGAGATCGCCGACCCGGCGGGCGACGGGGAGGGCCTCGACGCCGAGGTGTACACGATCCTGCGCCGGCTCGATCCACTGCCCGCATGCGTCTACAACGGGCGTTACGACCTGCTCGCCGGGAACGCCGCGTACGGCACGATCTTCGCGTCCGTGGTCGACCGGCCACGGCTGGAGCGCAACGTCCTGTGGCGGGTGTTCACCATGCCGGACTGCTGCTGCCCGCTCGTGAACAGGGACGAGGAGCTCCCGCAGATGGTCGCGACGCTGCGGGCGACCTTCGGCAGGCACGTGGGAGAGCCGGCGTGGACGAGCTTCGTCTCCCGGCTGTCGGCGGCCAGCCCGGAGTTCGCCCGGATGTGGGCGATGCACGAGGTGGCCAGGCCGGGCGTCCGGGTGAAGCTGTTCAGGCACTCGGCGGTGGGCCTGATCCGCCTGACGTCCACCAGCATGGCGCTGGCGGCGCCGCCGGAGGCCCGCGTCGTGGTCTACACGCCGATGGACGACGAGAGCAGGCAGCGCATCGATTGGCTGGCGGCCCATCCGGAGGTCGTCCACTGCCCGCTGCATGTGGAGCCCGTCCGCGGGTAAAGCCGCAGTCATGGCCTGCCGAATCAGTGAACTCATCGTCGACTGCCACGACCCCGAGCGACTCGCCGCCTTCTGGTGCGAGGTGCTGGGCTTCGAGGTGATCGAGCGCAAGGACGGCTGGGTGGAGATCGGGCCGCCCGGCACCGGCTTCGGCGGCCTGCAGCCGACGCTCATCTTCGAGCCGGTGCCCGAGCCCAAGCGGGACAAGCTGCGCCTGCACATCGACGTCAACCCCACCGACCGCGACCAGGAGGCCGAGCTGGAGCGTCTGCTCAAGCTCGGCGCCGTGCCGGCCGACGTGGGCCAGACCGGCGAGGAGGACTGGCACGTGCTCGCCGACCCGGAGGGCAACGAGTTCTGCCTGCTGCGCCGCCGCCTGTGAGTCTCGCGCAGGCCCATGCGGTAGCGTCCGGAGGGTGGCGAGGATCTTCACGGTCGACGAGGCCAGATCGCTGATGCCGGCTGTGCTGGAGCACGCCCGCGCATTCGTCGCCGTGCGCGCCGACCTGGCCGAGCTCACCCACGACCTGCGGCAGGCGGGCGCCTCACCCCTCGGCGGCCTGCCGGAGGCCAAGGGTCTGGAGGCGCGCATGGACGAGATTCTGAGCTGGTTCGACGCCGAGGACATCGAGGTCAAGGGCGTCGCCCCGCTGCTCGTGGACTTCCCCGCCGTGCTCGGCGAGGTGTCCGTACGGCTGTGCTGGCTGGAGGGGGAGACCGCCCTCGGCTGGTATCACCGCAGCGACCTCGGCTTTCCGGGCCGCCGCGCCCTGCCATAACTCGCGGCTGCCGCCGCGCCCTGCCATAACTCGCGGCTGCCGCCGCGCCCCTGCCGTGACTCGCGGCTGCCGCCGCGCCCCTGCCGTAACTCGCGGCTGCCGCCGCGCTTTTCCCTGACGACGCGCCTGCCCTGACGTGGCGGCTACGTCCGCGCCTGCCCCGGATCTCGGCCGCCTCCATCGAGGATTCACCGCCGCGGAAACGGCGGCCGCCCTGGCGACGACGCCTGGCACCGAGCTGACCGGTGCCCGGATTCTCGTGCGGAGCTGACCGCCGGTTCCGTACGTCATCGCGGGTCTGGGAGCACCTCAGGGCTTGCGCGAAGTTATCCACGCGGATAACTTTACTCGCATGGATAACAAACCGATGTGGCCCGTCGTGCGGGCGCTGTTCGTCGCCGTCCTCGTCATCTCCATCGCCGCACTCGGTGTGGCCGCCGTCGTCGGCGGCAACTGGGTGGTGTGGCTGCGCGGGGCGGCCGTGGCCGCGGCGTCCGTCTGGCTCGTCGCCCTGACCGGGCAGGCCGCGCGTGGCAAGAGGGCCGCGTACGTACGCATCCGCTTCGTCAGCATCGCCGCGCCCATCGGCATCGTGCTCATCCTGCTCGCGCCCGACAGCGGTTATCCGATGTGGATGAAGGCGGAGCAGGGAGTCGTCGGCGTCCTGGTCGCCGCCGTCGCGCTGATCGTCAACCGGCGCGCGATGCGTGCGGCGTATCCGAAGGGTGGCAAGCTGAGGTGACATGAGAAGCGTTGGGACTCGTCAGGCGGCCACCGAGGCGCGCAGAGCTCAGATCGCCTCGGCCGCGATCGCCGTGCTCGCCGAGCGCGGCTACGCGGAGACCACGTTCGAGGCCATCTGCGAGCATGCCGGGCTCAGCAGCAAAAGGCTGATCACCTACCACTTCTCCAGCAAGGACCGGCTGTTCGAGGCCGTCGTCCAGCAGGTAGTCGCCGACGCCGCGGCCTTCATGCGACCGGCGCTGCAGGCCGCGCACGGAGCCCGCGCCCAACTGGAGGCGTTCATCAGGTCGAACATCGCCTTCGTCGCCCGCCATCCCGGGCACGTGCGCGCGGTGCAGCAGATCGCCTTCAACAAGGCCCCTGCCGGAGGCGCGGAACGGGACGCCGCGATCGCCAGGCTCGTGGCCCTGTTCGCGGACGGGCAACGTACGGGGGCCTTCCGGAGCTTCGACTGCACGGTGATGGGAGCGGCGCTGCGCGCGTCCATCGACACGATGGCCGAGCGGGTCGTCGACGGTTCCGATCCCGGCGTCTGCGCGGACGAACTCGTCGAGCTGTTCGACCGCGCGACCCGCGCCGAGCAGTCCGCCGGCGCGGGCGACCGGGATTAGTCCGACAGGTCGTCGAAGCCGTCGAACTCGCCGAAGGCGGCGCCGTACCGCACGCACACCATGCGGGCCACGGACTCGTGCGCGCCGAGGGGTTCGGCGCATCCGGCGCCGATCGACTCGGCGGCCGTCGTGATCCGCGCGAGGTCGGTCTCGGGTCCGATGACGTACGGCACCATGGCCAGCCGGTTGGCGCCGATGTTGCGCAGGCGCTCGGCGGCGTCGCGCACGCTCGGCTGACCGTCCAGCGCGGCGGGGACGACGGGGAGCGTCAGGCGGGCGGCCAGCAGGACGGCCGTGGCGTCGGCGCCCCGGGCGGCCTCGTCGCCCCCAGCGGTCGCGACGATGATCCCGTCGACCGGCGAGGAGACGTTGAACAGGCGCATGCGGTCGGCGCGGGCCAGGCCCGCCTCGGCCAGGCGCACGTGCAGGGCCTCGGCCAGCAGCGGATGCGGACCGAGCGGCTCGGTGACCCGGACCGCGGCCTCGCTCTGCGTCACGGCGTCCCGTACGGCGCGCAGCACGCGCGGATGGGGCCCGGTGACGAGCGGGACGACCACCGCGGCCGGTCCGTCCGCGGGACGCTGGGCGGCGATGGACGCGAACTCCTTGGTGAGGTCGGCGCCGCCGTCGGCCAGCGAGACGATGCGAAGGTCGATCTGCGGGTTGTCGAACCTGACGATGGAGGCGACCTCCATGGCCACCACGTCATCGCTCGGGCCCACCGGATCCCCGGCCTTGCCCGGCACCGCCAGAACCAGGGCGGGCGCGTCGGGCGGCAGGTCGGCGGGGAGCGGCCGTCGGTGCCGGCCGGTTCCGGGCCGAGGAGAGCGCTCTCTGGTGGGGAGCTTCGGAGGATCCTCGTGACCTTCGTTCACACCGGCGGATTCTAGGGCGAATCTGGTCGAAGAGCAGAACCAACGCGCGGCTTGTTGCGGCTTGGTGATCTAGACGGTTTACCTGTTCGTTACTTGACGCTCCCCAGGGGACCCGCTTTGATATGGACTCATCCGGCCGTAAACGTTTACGGATTGTCGCAGATTACCGGCTGGTAAACGATTACAGGACACTCTCTTCCAAGTGAGGTGCCGTGACCGAGGGTCCCACGATCACTACGATCGCGCAACGCGCCGGAGTGTCGATCGCCTCGGTGTCACGGGTGCTCAACGGGCTGCCGACCCGCGAGGACACCGTGCGGCGCGTCATGCGCGCGGCCGACGAACTCGGCTACGTCCCCAATTCGGTCGCCCGCTCGCTCCGCAACCGCCGCACCGACCAGATCGCCTTCGCGATGGCCGACATCGGCAACCCGGTCTACGTGGCCATGGTGCGCGAGGTCCAGCCGCTGCTGAAGGAGGCCGGCTACCGGCTCCTGATCCACTCCACCGACGGCGACGCCGAGGACGAGCTCGGCGTGCTGCGCGGGCTGCGCGAGCGCTACGTGGACGGCCTGATCATCAGCCCGCTGCGCGGCGTCACCGAGGAGCACGTCGAGGCCATCGTCGCCGCCCGCGCCCCCGTCGTCGTCATCGGCTCGCTGCCCGAGGACATGCCGGAGGGCGCGCTGGTGGACAACGTGCGGACCGACTCCAGAACCGGCGTGCGGCTCGCGCTGGATCACCTGCACGCCATCGGAAGGCGGCGCATCGGCTTCCTCAACGGACCGCTGGGCACCGTTCCCGGCGCCGCCCGCGCCGCCGCCTACCGGGAGGCGCTGGAGGCGCTGGACCTGCCGTACGACGAGGACCTCGTCGAGGTGGGCGACTTCTACCGCGACAGCGGCGCGCGTGCCGCGCGGGCGCTGCTGGCGCGCGCGCCCGGCGTGGACGCGCTGATGTGCGCCAACGACCTCATCGCGCTGGGCGCGCTCGACGTGCTGCGCGAGCAGGGCAGGGACGTCCCCGGCGACGTGGCGGTGGTGGGCATGGACGACACTGACCTCGCCTCCGTGACCTGGCCGACGCTGACCAGCGTCTCGCTCGGGTCGGCCGAGCGCGGCCGGGCGGCGGCCGGGCTGCTGCTCGACCGGCTGCAGAACGGCCCGCGCGAGCCGCGGGTGGTGGTCGTGCGGCCGAGCCTCACGATCCGCGGCTCGACCACTCTGCCCGAGGCGTCGCCGGGAGGTGCCCGGTGACCGCGCTCGCCGAGCGGCCGTACGGCCGTTCGGGAGGCGGGCCCCGTCGTGGGCCCCGTCGTGGGCCCCGTCGTAGTCCATGGTCCGGGGGCGGGCTCGTGCTGCTGCTCCCGGCGCTCGTGCCGGTGCTGGTCTTCAGCGTGGGCCCGCTGGTCTACGGCATCCTGCTGGCCTTCACCGACGCGCGGTCCGGCCGCAATGCCGAGACCTCGTTCGTCGGCCTGGAGAACTTCGCCGAGCTGCTGTCGGACGGCGACTTCTGGGAGTCGTTCCGGATCGGCATGATCTGGGGCCTGTCGGTGACCGTGCTGCAGTTCCTCGCCTCGCTGGGGCTCGCGCTGCTGCTGAACCAGGACCTGCGCCTGCGGGGCGTCGCCCGGGTGCTGGCGGTCGTGCCGTGGGCCATGCCGCCCGTGGTGGTCGGCCTGATGTGGCGGCTGGTCTACCACCCGGACGCGGGACTGCTCAACGGACTGTTCGGCTCGGACGTCGACTGGCTGCACGATTTCTCCCTCGCGCTGCCCGCGGTCATCGTCGTCGGGGTCTGGACCGGCATGCCGCAGACCACGGTCGTGCTGCTCGCCGGCCTGCAGAGCGTGCCGAGGGAGCTCTACGAGGCGGTCAGCGTCGACGGCGCGGGCGCCTGGCGGCGGTTCTGGAACGTCACGCTGCCGCAGCTGCGGCCCGTCGTCGTGGCCATCACCTCGCTCGACTTCGTGTGGAACATCAACCAGTTCAGCCTGGTCTACGTGCTCACCCAGGGCGGGCCGGGCGGGCGGACGAGGCTGCCCATGCTGTTCGCCTACGAGGAGGGGTTCCGCTACGGCTTCTTCGGGTACGCCGCGACGCTCGGCGTGGCGATCACGATCGTCGTGCTGGCCGTGCTGGGCCTGTACCTGTGGCGGCAGGCGCGGGAGGGAGACTGACATGACCCGCGCGCTGAAATACCTCGCCCTGCTGGGATACCTCGTGTTCCTGGCGTTCCCGCTGCTGTGGCTGCTGTCCACGGCGCTGAAGACGCCGCAGGAGATGGCCGCCCTCGACCCCACCTGGATTCCGCGCCGGCCCACGCTGGCCAACTTCGCCGACGCCTTCGCCGAGCAGGACCTGGTCGGCGCCGGGCTGCGCAGCCTCGTCGTTGCGGTCGCCACCGCCCTGATCACGGTGGCGCTCGCGCTGCCCGCGGCGTACGCGCTGGCCCGGTTCCGCGGCGTGGCCGGGAAGATCGCGATCGGCTGGGTGCTGGTCAGCCAGGTCTTCCCGGTCGTCCTGATCATCATCCCGCTGTTCATGGTGCTGCGGCGGCTCGAACTGGTGAACACCCTCGCCGGGCTCACGGTCGTGCACGTCACGTTCGTCATGCCGTTCGCGCTGTGGATGCTGCGCGGGTATGTGCGGGCGGTGCCGCGCGAGCTGGAGGAGGCGGCGGCCGTGGACGGCGCGGGCCGGCTGCGCGCACTGGCCGCCGTCGTCGCACCGCTGCTCGCGCCCGGCGTGGTCGCGACGCTGCTGTTCAGCTTCATCTCGTCCTGGAACGAGTTCATGTTCGCCCTCGTGATCCTCAAGGATCCCGGGGTGGAGACCCTTCCGCTGACGCTGGTGCGCTTCGTCGGCCCGGAGGGGGTCGCCCGGCTCGGGCCGCTGGCGGCGGCGTCGCTGCTCGCGACCGTGCCGAGCCTCGTCTTCTTCGCCACCATCCAGCGGCGCCTGCGGTCCGGCCTGATGGCCGGGGCCGTCAAGGGCTGACCCGCATGGCGACACCTGATAGGAGATCTCAATGAGCGAGCGTAGCGAGCTGATCGGGAAACACAGCGGTCGACGAATGTCGCTCCGAGCCGAAGGCGAGGAGGCGGCATGAAGAGATTGAGTGCCGCGCTGGCCGTGGCGGCGGTCGCGCTCGCCGCCGGGTGCGGGAGCGGCGGCGGCGACGGCGGCGGTGACGCGGCGTCCGGAGAGCCGGTGAAGCTGCGCTTCCTCAGCCTGGCCTGGCAGAAGGAGTCGATCGAGGCCAACAAGCAGATCGTCGCCGACTGGAACACGGCCAATCCGAAGATCCAGGTCGAGTACGTCCAGGGGAGCTGGGACAACGTCAACGACCAGCTCGTGACGTCGTTCGAGGCCGGCGATCCGCCGGACGTCATCCACGACGACTCCCCGGCGCTGTCGAGCTTCGCCTCGCGGGGCTTCCTGCTCGACCTCACCGGCAAGATCCCCGCCGAGCTGAACGGCGACATCCCGCAGGCCGCGTGGGACACGGTCACCTTCTCCGACGGCAAGAGCGGCCAGGGCGTCTACGGCGTGCCGTTCCTCCAGGAGTCGCAGGTGCTCATCGCCAACAAGAAGCTGCTCGACGGCGCCGGCGTGCGCGTGCCCACCCCGGACTCCCCGTGGACGTGGGACGAGTTCGCCGACGCGGCCGGGAAGCTCACCAAGAAGGGCGCGTACGGCGTGGCCTGGCCGATGAAGTCGCCGGTCAACAAGGTGCTGAACCTGGCGCTCAACTTCGGCGGCACCTTCTTCGACACCCAGGGAGGCAAGACCACGGTGAAGGTCGGGCCGCAGGAGCGCGAGGTGCTCCAGCGCATTCACGACCAGCTCTACACCGACAGGTCGGCCGACCCGTCCGCGCTCGGCATGGGCACCGCCGACCCGCTGCCGGGCTTCTTCGCCGGCAAGTACGCGATCGTCCCGGCCGGGGTCTACCTGCGCCAGCAGGTCGCCGAGCAGGCGCCGAGCGGGTTCGAGTGGGTCACGCTGCCCCCGCTGAAGGGACAGACCTCCCAGCAGGGCGCGGTCTCCCAGACGCTGTCGGTCGCCGCCGACAGCAAGCACCCCGACGAGGCGCTGAAGTTCATCGCGTACTTCCTGAACGGCCCGAACCAGGCGAAACTGGCCAAGGGTGACTGGCTGCTGCCCACCAGCACGACCGCCGCGAAGGATCCCGCGCTCACCACGAAGGAGAACGGGTGGGACGTCGCCACCGCCTCGGCGAAGGACCTCGTCGTCGCGCCGTTCCTCAAGGTGAACGGGTTCGACGAGTGGAAGAGCAAGGTGGCCACGCCGGCGATGCAGGAGTACTTCGCCGACAAGATCAGCCTGGACGAGCTGGCCAAGCGACTCGTCGAGGACGGGAACAAGGTGCTGGAGCGGTACAGCCGTTGATCTCCGTACGTGACCGCGCCCGGGGCTGTTTGCTCGGACTCGCCGCCGGCGACGCCCTGGGCGCCCCCGCGGAGAACCTCGCTCCTGAGGAGATCGCGGCCCGGTGGGGCGTGCTGACCGAGATCGAGCGCGGCGGCACCGACGACACCGAATACACGATCTTCGCCGCCACCGTGCTCCTGCGCCACGGCCACGCGCTCACCTCCGAGGACGTGGCGCGGGCCTGGCGCGAGGAGATCGTGGCGCGACTCGACGGGCCGATGCGCGGCGCCGGGTTCTCCGAGCTCGGCACCGTCGAGGCTCTGCGCCGCGGCCTGGAGCCGCCGCTGACCGGCCGGTGGCACGCCCACGGCTGGTCCGACGGCCTGGCCATGCGGGCCGCGCCGTACGGAATCTTCGCGGCGGGCGACCCGGACGAGGCGGCGCGGCTGGTGGAGGCCGACGGGCGGGTGAGCCATACGGGCGAGGGGATACTCGGCGGCCGGGCGGTGGCCGCGGCGGTCGCGGTCGCGATGACCGGCGCCCCGCCCGGCGAGGTGGCCGGTGCGGCCCTGCGGGCGGTCCCGGAGGACTCCTGGACGGCCCGCAACCTCCGTGCCGCGCTCGACGTCGTGGCCCGCACGCCCCGCCCCCTCCGGGGACGTGCTCTGCCCGATTCCTTTGGGCGTGCGCTGCACGATTCCCTTGGGCGTGCGCTGCACGACACGGTCGTGGTCAGGCACTACCCGTGGACGGACCTGGCGCCCGAGGCGGTCGCCCTCGCGTTCGCCGCCTACGTGGCGGGTGACGGGGAGGTCGAGGCGTCGGTCGTCATCGCGGCCAACCTCGGCAGGGACGCCGACACCACCGCCGCCGTCGCCGGGGCTCTCGCGGGGGCCGGCCGGGGCGAGGCGGCGGTGCCCGCGCGCTGGGCCGAGCGCATCGGCCCGGTGGCGGGCCGGTGCCTGCCCGTGGTCGCCGGACGCGACGTCCGCGACGTCGCCGACGAGATCGTGAAGGGACTGTAGGACCACATGCCATCGGGGCACAGGCAGGACGGGCGGGACAGGCTCGATCGCGTGCGGGGGGCCTTCGCCGGTCTCGCCGCCGGCGACGCGGCCGGGTGGCCGGCCGCCCGGCACCGGTCCGCGCTGCTGGCCGGCTGGGCCAGGCGGCTGCACCGGGAGCTCGACGCGTTCGCCGAGGAGCGTCAGGTCACCACGCTGCCGGTGCCGTTCGCGCTGAACCAGCCGGTGGCGCCGCTGGCGGTCGGCCCGTCGGACGACGCCGAGTGGCTGGCCTGGACGGCCCTGACCATCAGGGAGAACCGGGCGGAGGCGTTCGGCCGCCTCGCGGGCCGCGACGACGTCCGGGCGCGCATCTCGGTGTGGGCGGCGCTCGACAACCTGGCGGCGGGCAAGCTCCCGCCCGCCAGCGGGCACGACAACCCCCACCACTTCGACGACGCCGCGGCCGTGCGGGCCGTCGCCTTCGGCGCGGCCGGGCTGGACCCGCTGGAGGACGCGTGCGTCACCAACGCGGAGGACGGCGTGCTCGGCGCGGTCGCGACGGCCAGGGCGGTCGCGGCGCTGACGGACGGCGCTCCGATGGCCGAGGCGGTGGAGGCGGCGCTCGGCGCGCTGCCGCCGGACACGGCCATCGGGCACGCGGCGCGCGAGGCGCTCGCGGCGGCGCGGGCGGCGGGCTCGCCCTTCGCCGCCGTGCCGGCGCTGGACGCCGCCGTGCTCGACCACGTCTACAGCTACGGCGTGGCCGCCGCGCAGACGGTGCCGATCGCGCTGGCCCTCGCGGATACCGCCGTCACCTCCGCCCGACGGACGCCCGGCGCGGAGGGGTTCGGTGCGGAGCGGCCCGGCGTGGAGGAGTTCGGTGCGGAGCGGCCCGGTGTGGAGAGGGTCGGCGCGGAGGCGTTCGGCGCGGGCGTCTCGGCCGCGGCCTGCCTGGCGCCGGTCGCCGACTCCGCGCCGGCGCTCACGGGCGCGCTGCTCGGCTGCGCCGCGGGCTACGACGCGCTGCCCGCCGCCTGGCGCGAGCGGGTCCGCACCCTGGCCGGTTGCTGCCTGCCGGAGCTCGCGGGAGCCGACCTGCTGGACATCGCCGGGCGACTCGCATGACGCCCGGCACATCTCGGGACAAGGGGGAGGACTGGATGACGCCGCAGGAGGGCCCGCCGGTCGATGCGCCGGCCGATGCGCCGGTCGATGTGCTGGCCGATGTGCTGGCCGACAAGGCGGTCGGATGTGTGGCGGGCGCCGCGGTGGGCGACGCGCTCGGCGGAGCCACCGAGGGCTGGACGCCCGAGCAGATCCAGGAGCGCTACGGCGGCCGGGTCCGCGGCATCGTCCCGCCCTTCAACGAGGACTGGCGCAACGCCCGCCCGATCGCGCCCTACCACAAGGGAGACGGCCACGTCACCGACGACACGTTGATGACGCACGCCCTCATCCGGGTGTACGAGCGGGTCGGCGGCCACCTCGACGCCTACGCCGCCGCCGAGCACCTGGTCCCCGAGATGATGGGGGACAAGCGGTGGATCCCCGAGCTGGAGGCCGAGGCGCTGCCGCTCCACCGGGTGTTCCTCGCCGAGAAGTGGCTCGTGCTGCGGCTGCACTACGGCCACGCCGACCCCCGCGAGGCCGGCGTCGGCAACATCGTCAACTGCGGCGCCGCGATGTACATGGCCCCGGTCGGCGTCGTCAACGCCGGCGACCCCGACGGCGCGTACGCCGAGGCGATCGACCTGGCCGGGGCGCACCAGTCGAGCTACGGCCGCGAGGCGGCCGGGGTGCTCGCGGCGGCGGTCGCCGAGGCGATGCGGCCGGGCGCGACCCCCGACTCGGTTGTCGCCACCTGCCTGCGGCTCGCCCGCGACGGCACCCGGGCCGCCATCGACGCGGTCTGCTCGGTCGCCCGCGGCCTCGGCCACTGGGACGGCTCGTTCGAGGCCCTTCGGGCCGCCGTCCGGCCGTACGACACGGTGGCCGACACCTACCGCGACCAGGGTCTCGGGGCGCGGCGGCCGAGCCGGCTGCACAGCATCGAGGAGCTGCCGCTCGCGCTCGCGTTCCTGGTGATGGCCGAGGGCGACTACCGCGAGACCGTGCTCGGCGGCGTCAACTACGGGCGCGACGCCGACTCGATCGCCTCGATGGGCGGCGCCGTCGCCGGGGCGCTCGGCGGGCGGGCCGCCGTCCCCGCCGACTGGCTGGAACAGGTCGCGACGGCCAGCCGCACGGACCTGGTCGGGCCGGGGCTGACGCTCGCGGCCGTGGCACGGCGGGTCCACCGGGCCGACGCGGAGCGCCGCCGCGCGCACGAGGCCGCCTTCGACGCCCTGCTCGCGCCGCGCGGAGAAGGGGACGCCCGATGACCCCGGTGGCGCGAAGCGGAGGAGACGCGCGGTGATCCGGCTGACGTGGGTGCAGCCGGAGGACCTCGTCGGCCACGAGCTGCGGCAGGCGGCCGAGGACGGGCGGGGGGCGCTCCCGGAGGTGGCGGCCGTCGGCGACCGCTGGCACGCCGCCGGGGGACACGACGCGCCGCCCAGGGCGGGCGCCTCCCCGGGGCCCGCGCCCGAGGAGCTGCGCGCCCTGGCCGAGGGACTGCTCGACGAACTCGCGGCGATCCCCTCGCCGCTGCCCGAGCCCTCGGAGCTCGACGAGATCGTCGCGAGCTGCCCTGACTGGCCCGCCCTGCGTCCGCAGGCCCGCCCGCTGATCCGTCCGGAGGCGGGCCGCGTACGGGGAGCGTGGTGGGGCCGGGCGGCCGGCTGCCTCCTGGGCAAGCCGGTGGAGAAGATCCCTCGCGAGGGGATCAGGGCCATCGCCGAGGCGACCGGCAACTGGCCGATCCGCGGCTGGTTCACCGCGAAGGGGCTGCCGCCCGAGATCGCGGAGCGGTGGCCGTGGAACCGCCGCAGCGCGGGCACCAGCCTCGCCGAGAACATCGACGGCGTGCCCGAGGACGACGACCTCAACTACGCGCTGCTCGCGCTCGCCGTGCTCGAACGGCACGGGCGCGACTTCACGACCGAGGACGTCGCGCGGACCTGGCTCGACGCGCTGCCCGCCGGGCGGGTCTTCACCGCCGAGCGGGCGGCCTACCGCAACCTGCTGACGGGTCTCGAACCTCCCGCGACCGCCGTCCACCGCAACCCGTTCCGCGAGTGGATCGGCGCGCTGATCAGGGCCGACGTGTACGGCTGGGCCAACCCGGGCGACCCGGCGACGGCCGCGGCCTGGGCGTGGCGGGACGCCCGGCTCAGCCACACGGCCAACGGGATCTACGGCGCGATGTTCGCCGCCGCCATGTGCGCGCAGGCGCTCGTGGCCGGGGGCGCGGGCGAGGTGATCGAGGCCGGGCTGTCGGTCGTGCCGCCCGGCTCGCGCCTGGCCGGAGCCGTACGGCAGGCCGTCGCGGACGCCGCGGCGGAGCCGGACTTCGAGCGGGTCGCGGACCGGCTGCACGCGCGGCACGGGCATCTCCACTGGGTGCACACGGTCAACAACGCGGCGTTGCTGGCGGCGGCCCTCGTCCACGGCGCCGGGGACTTCGCCGCGACCGTCGGCGCCGCCGTGGCCGGGGGCTGGGACACCGACTCGGCCGCCGCCACGGCCGGGTCGATCGCCGGGGCGCTGGCGGGCGGCGTCCCCGAGCGGTGGACGACCCGGGACCGGCTGGCCAGCAGCCTGCCCGGCTTCGACGGCGTCAGCATCGAGTCGCTCGCCGCCCGCACGCTCGCGCTCGGTGAGGAGGACCGACGGTGATCTCGGTGTTCGGCAGCGCCAACATGGACCTGGTGGCGTACGTCGCCCAGGCTCCCAGGCCGGGGGAGACCGTCACGGGCCGGGAGTTCCGTACGATTCCTGGCGGCAAGGGGGCCAACCAGGCGATCGCCGCGGCCCGCGCGGGAGCCGGCGTGGCCTTCCTCGGGGCGGTGGGGGACGACGCGTTCGGGCCGGGGCTGCGGGCCGCGCTCGCCGAGGCGGGCGTGGACACCGCCGGGCTGCGGGTCGTGCCCGGCCCTTCGGGCGTCGCGCACATCGTCGTAGAGGACGGCGGCGACAACTCGATCATCGTGGTGCCCGGCGCGAACGGCGCGGTCACCGGCCCCGCCGGGCGGGACGCGGAAACCATCGCCCGGTCCGACGCGCTGCTGCTGCAACTGGAGCTGCCGATGGACGCCGTCGTCGCCGCGGCACACGTTCCGCGTGGCGTGTCGTCCCGTGCCGAGGTGATCCTGACCCCGGCCCCGGCGGCGCCGCTGCCCGCCGAACTGCTGGAGGCCGTCGACCTCATCGTGCCCAACGAGCACGAGGCGGCGGCACTCACCGGCCGCGACGATCCCCGGGACGCGCTGGAGGCGCTGCTCGGCCTCGTCCCCGAGGCCGTCGTCACCCTGGGGGCCCGGGGCGCCCTGTACGGCTCGCGCGACGGCACCCGCCTGCACGAGGCCGCCGTATCGGTGCGGGCGGTGGACACCACGGCGGCGGGGGACACCTTCGCGGGGGCGCTGGCCGTGGCCAGGACCGAGGGGGCCGGCCCGGCGCGGGCGCTGCGCTTCGCCTCGGCCGCGGCGGCGCTGTCGGTGCAGCGGGAGGGCGCCAGCACCTCCATGCCGCACCGCCACGAGATCGACCGTCTTCTGGAGGGGCTGTGACCATGGAGGGCGGGCGGAGCGGGCCGCTCGACGGCGTACGGGTGATCGACGCCGCCACCCTGTTCGCCGGGCCGACCGCGGCGATGCTGCTCGGCGACTACGGCGCGGACGTCGTCAAGGTGGAGCACCCGCGCCGGCCGGACCCCTCGCGCGGGCACGGGCCCGAGGGGCTCTGGTGGAAGATGCTCGGCCGCAACAAGCGGACGATGACGCTCGACCTGTCCACCGCGGAGGGCCAGGACCTGATGGTCCGGCTCGTCGAGGACGCCGACGTGCTCATCGAGAACTTCCGCCCCGGCACGCTGGAGCGCTGGAACCTGTCCTGGGACCGGCTCAGCGAGGTCAACCCCCGCCTGGTGCTCGCCCGGGTCACCGGGTTCGGCCAGTTCGGCCCGTACGCCGGGCGGCCCGGCTTCGGCACCCTCGCCGAGGCGATGAGCGGGTTCGCCGCGATGACGGGGGAGCCCGGCGGGCCGCCCACGCTGCCGCCGTTCGGGCTGGCGGACGGCATCTGCGCGCTGGCCACCGCGTTCGCCGTGATGACCGCCCTGCGGTCGGGACGCGGGCAGGTCGTCGACCTGTCGATCATCGAGCCGATCCTGACCGTGCTCGGCGCCCAGCCGACCGTCTACGACCGTCTCGGCGTCGTGCCCCCGCGTACGGGCAACCGCTCGGTCAACAACGCGCCGCGCAACACCTACAGGTGCCGCGACGGGTCCTGGGTCGCGGTCTCCACCTCGGCGCAGAGCATCGCCGAACGGGTGATGCGCCTGGTCGGACGGCCCGACCTGGTGGACGAGCCGTGGTTCGCCACCGGCGCGGGCCGGGTGGCGCACGCGGACGAGCTCGACGCGGCGGTGGCGGCGTGGGTCGGCGCGCGAACCCGGGAGGAGGTGCTGCGGGCGTTCGAGGAGGCGGACGCCGCGGTGGCGCCGATCTACGACGTGCGCGACGTGCTGGCCGACCCGCAGCTGGGCGCGCTCGACGCCGTGACCACCGTGGAGGACCCCGAGCTGGGCCCGCTGCGCATGCAGAACGTGATGTTCCGGCTGTCGCGGACCCCGGGACGGATCCGGTGGACCGGCCGTCCGCACGGCGCCGACACCGACGAGATCCTGCGCGGTCTCGGCCTGACCGGCGCGGAGATCGAGGCGCTGCGCACCAAGGGAGTGGTGTGACATGTCACACGGTGATCGGGCATGAGCGGCGATCTTCCGGAAAGGGGCACGGAGGATTCGCGAGGAGTTGACGCCGTGCCTTCTTCCGCACCTTCCGCGGGGCCTCCTTCCGGCCCTGCTGCGGGGCCTTCTACGGGCTCTGCTGCCGGCCCCCTGACCTGGTTGTACGTGCCCGCCGACCGCCCGGACCGGATCGCCAAGGCCCTCGGCGGCGAGGCGGACATGGTGATCGTGGACCTGGAGGACGCGGTGGCCCCGGAGAACAAGGGCGTCGCCCGGGCCGGGGTCGTCGCCCTGCTGGCCACGCCGCAGCCCCGCGTGGAGGTCCGCGTCAACGACGTCCGCACGCCGTACGGCCAGGCCGACCTGCACGCGCTCGCAACGCTGCTGCACGGGGGCGGCGGCCTCCGCGTCCCCAAGGTGGAGTCGGCCGACGAGATCCGCTGGATCGCCGACGCGGTGCCGGGCGTGCCGCTGCGCCCGATCATCGAGTCGGCCCTCGGGCTGGAGCGCGCCTTCGAGATCGCCACCGCCTCACCGGCCGTCGCCGGCATCGGCCTGGGCGAGGCCGACCTGCGCGCCGACCTCGGCGTGACCGACGAGGCGGGCCTGACCTGGGCGCGTTCCCGCATCGTGGTCGCGGCGCGGGCGGCGGGGCTGCCGGCCCCGGCCCAGTCCGTGTATACGAACGTCCGCGACCTCGACGGCCTGGCCGCGTCCTGCGCCGCGGGCCGGGCCATGGGCTTCCGCGGCCGGGCGGCCATCCACCCCGTCCAGCTTCCGGTGATCGCGGCGGCCTACCGCCCGGCCAGGGAGGAGATCGTGGCCGCCCGGGAGGTCGTCTCCGCCGCCGGCCAGGGCGCGGTCGCCCTCGCCGACGGCCGCTTCGTCGACGAAGCGGTCGTCCGCCAGGCCCGCCGCCTCCTCACCGACGCCGGCGATCACTGAGGCGGGCGACCACTGACGCCGGCGATCATAAAGGCGGGCGACCGCTGAGGCGCTTCACGTCGCACGCCGCGCGACGAACACGAACTCACGACCCGGGCGATCGGGGGCGTCCCGCACCTCCAGCACGCGATAGCCGTTCGCGACCAGGCTCGTCTCCACCTCGTCACGGTCGCGGAACCGCAGGGTCGAGTCCGACGTGACGACCGCGCCGTCCGCCAGGAACGTGTAGGTGTAGCGGAAGGACACCAGCGGCAGGCTCACATCGGTGACCTCGCGGCGCTGCTCCACGAGCCCGGCCTCCGGGAGGTCGAGGACGACCGGACCGGTGTCCGAAGCCCACTCCTGCCACGCCCGCGACCCTATCCACCCCACCCCTTCGGTCGGCGGCATCGTCATGCTGGTGGGGAGCCGACAGCCGGCTACGACTCCCGGTCGGGGCGCTCTTCGGCGAAGATGCGGGCGAGTTCGGCCCGGGACGCGATGTCGAGCTTGGCGAAGATCCGGCGCAGATGGGTCGAGACCGTGTGCGGAGACAGGAACATCTGCGCGGCGGCCTGGCGATTGGTCAGTCCTCGGGCGATCAGCTCCGCCACCGCGCGTTCCGTGTCGGTGAGGCTGTCCCAGCCGAATTCCTGCTGGTGTGACTGGGCCCAGTGCCGGCGCCGGACGCCCAGTGCGCGCAGGCGCGCTCGCGCGCGGGCCGCGTCCCTGAGGGCGCCGATCTGCTGGTAGCCGTCGTGCGCCTGGTCGAGGCTGCTGATGGCCCGCTCGCGGTCGGCGCAGGCGCCGGACGTCGTGAGCAGGACCCCGAGGTCCTCGGCGGCCGAGGCGCGCTCCCACAGTTGCGGGTGGTTGGCGGCGGCGAAGGCGAGGTCGCCGGGGTCGGCGTGGAGAAGGCCGCGAGCGTGCGCGGCGGCGGCGGCGAAGATGGGGTAGGCGGGGTTTCTCCGTGCGAGGTGGCCGGCCGTGTCGACGGTGGTCTGCGCGTACGTCCGGTTTCCCGAGGCCAGCGCGAGCCGGGTCATCCAGGCCGCCGCGAGGGGCGCCGTGACGAGCATCCATCGCTGTTTCTCCGCGTCGGTGTAGGTGGGGCCGAGGATGTCCATCGCTCGTTCGCGATCGCCCTGGGCCTCGGCGACGACGGCCTCCACCCACTCGGACGCCGATCCGAAGAGCATTCCGGCGGCTCCGGGCTCGCGCGCGTACCTCCTGATGTTCCGGCCCGCGGCGTTCATGTCGCCGCGCCGCACGGCGATGTACGCGAGTATCGACAACCCCACGCGGATGAACCCGTGCGTGCCCATGTCGTCCGCGATCCTCATTCCGGCCTCGGCCTCGGCGGCGGCGTCGTCGAGCCGGGCGGCGGCCAGTTTCACGCGGGCGCGGAAGAGCGCGGGCTGCGCGGCCAGCACGGTGACGCCGAGGGACTCGATCTCCTCCTCGGCCGCCCGGATGGCCAGGTCGGCCGCGTCGAACTGACACAGGCACCGGTGAAGATGACCCA
This sequence comes from Microbispora bryophytorum, assembly GCF_043197435.1. NCBI lineage: Bacteria > Bacillati > Actinomycetota > Actinomycetes > Streptosporangiales > Streptosporangiaceae > Microbispora > Microbispora bryophytorum. The sequence continues at coordinate 760,589 of NZ_JBICTF010000003.1, forward strand.
GCAGCAGCCATGCGTACGGCCGCTGGACGGCCTCGACGGTGCCGCTGTTCCCGATCCGCATGGCCTCGTGCAGATGCGTGAACGAGTCGTCGAACCGTCCGTAGATCATGGCGCACCGGGAGAGCATCAGCAGGGCGCCCATCACGGCCGTGTCGGAATGCCCGTCGCGATCGGCGAGGACGGCCTCCGCTCGCCGTCGTCCCTCCCTCAGGTCGTTCAGGGAGATGAGCCCCCAGAACACCGTCCACTCGGCGACGTCGCGAAGGTCGCGGGAGACGTCCTCCCGGCTGAGCAGGCTTTCGGCCTGGGACACGGCGTCGGCCGGCCGGCCGCTCAGAAGCAGGATGTACGCCAGCGCGCAGCGCAGGCGATGCGCCAACGCGGGGGGAGCCCTGCTGAGCGCGGGACGAGCGAGATCGGCGGCCTCGCACAGCCGCCCGACGGCCGTCAGGGCGTCCACCGCGATGGCGGCCCGACCCACCCAGTCGGGATCGGCGGCGTCGGTCAGCTCCAGCGCCCGGACGGCGAGATCGGCGGCGGTCTGCGGCGAGGACCGCAGCACCTCCCGCGCCGCCCGGTCCAGCGCGCGCAGGGCGCACATGTCACCGTGGCCGGCGCTGTGGATGAGGTGCGCGGCGGCGGGAATGGTCGATCCGCCGCGTTTGAGCAGCATCTCCCCTGCCTCGCGGTGCAGGGCCCGCCGGACGGCGCTGGACAGGGTCTCCGTCACCGCCTCCCACAGGAGTTCGTGCCGGAAGGCCAGTTCGTGCCCGGCGGATTCGACGATGCCCGCCGACATCGCCTCCTCCAGCATGGGCAGCAGATCGCCCGTCGTTTCGCCGAGCATCTCGGCCAGGTCCTTCACCGAGAACGAACGGCCCAGGACCCCGGCGACCTGGAGCATGTGCCTGGTCGGTCCGGACAGCTCCTCCAGGCGCTCCCGGGTGACCGCCTGAGCCGGCGGCAGCCGCGTCGACACCAACGACGCGCGGCCGTCGGCGATCCGGAACCCCCCCTCGTGCTTGAGCTTCTCGATGAGGTCGACGAGCAGGAAGGGGTTGGCATCCGCTATGTCGGCCAGTGCCAGCACGTCCGGCTCGGGCGCCGCCCCGAGGATGTCGGTGACCACCTCGGCCACCGCCGCGCCGTCCAGAGCCTTCAGCCGGATCCGCGTCGCCCCCTCGCGCTCCAGCGTGTTGAACATGCGGTCCAGGCGGAGGGCGTCGCCGCCGCCGGTCGTACGGGCCAGCATCCAGATGAGCGGGGTGGAGGCGAAGTCCACGGTCAGCGACCGCAGCGCCAGCAGAGTCATGGGGTCGGCCCAGTGCACGTCGTCCAAGGTGAGCAGCACGGGCCCGTGCGCCACCAGCGTCTCCAGCGGTCCCTGCAGACGCTCGAGCAACAGCAACCGCTGGTCGACCGGACCGGGCACACCGTTGTCGCCGGTGCGGAGAGGACAGCCCGACTCCTCGAGCGCCGAGATCAGCGGGGCCAGCGGCATCAGCTGGGCCAGCTCGTCCGCGACGCCGCGGACCACCCGGAACCCCCACCTGGTCGCGGTGGCGGCGGCCACGTCGAGCATGCGGCTCTTGCCGACGCCCGGCCGGCCCTCGACCAGCACGACCCCGCCCCTGCCCACACGCGCCGCCCGGAGCAGGCCGGCGACGAGCTCCCACTCCCGGGCGCGGCCGCGCCAACCAGGCCAGGAAGTCTCCCGGGAACCGGGTCCCTCCGCCGCATCCAGGACATTCCGGGATACGTCCCCCATAAATCCATGAGACACCCGGCGCACACGGCCCCGCAACAGGCCCGCGCGGTGCGCCCGTCCATCGCCTCGCGATCACGGCGCGACCTGAACCGTTGATCGCAGGGCCGCGAGCAGGAGCGCAACGCTACACATATGTGCGATACGGCCTGCTTCTCCGCCGTTCAGAATCGTATCCGTCAACTCATTCCTTGATTTTGAGCTGACGTGAAAGGACCCCACGACTGAGCGGTGCCGGGAAACGTGCGCAGCGGACCACGCGCCCACGCCTCCCCGGCCCTCTCAGGAGCCTGGCATCCCTCGAATTCCTATTTCGAAAGGATGGCGATGGTGGACCTGACGGATAAGTTGCTGATACTCGTGTGGCCTCTGTTCGCGCTGCTCACGTCGGTAGCCGCCGCCAAGGGCCTCGCACACGTGCTGACCGGCAGGTCGTCGAGCGTCACCTGGCACGCACTTCTGACGAGCGACAGGACAGACCGCGCGAAAGCCTCTCGCGTGGAGGGCGGCGAACACGGACCCGGGCGGCGGGTCCCTCGCCGCCCCCCGAAAGCCGACCGGCCGCAGCACCGGCCCTCCGTGACCGGCTCCACCGGCCACGCCTCCGCCGAGCACGCGCACGAGACCTCCGGCCCCGCCGGCGCGTCGTCACCCGGCTCGATGAGGCGTGAGAACGGACACCGGCGTCCGGACCGGCGGCGGCCGGGCCTGTGGTGGCCGGGTCTGCGGGGGCCGGGCCTGTGGGCGCGCCTGGCGCCCCGCTCGATCCGAGGGCAGATGACCCTGCTGGTCACCATCATGACCGTCTTCACCCTCCTCCCGGAGGGAGGGGGGATGTACCTTCTGGCCAGAGCCGGGACCGTCGGACGGCGATGGGATCCCTGCGGCATCGCTGTCACGGGCGCCGAGAGTCGCCAGCCGGCGCACGGCCATGTGCGACATGCGGTGCAAGAGGGTGCGGTGCGGCAGGGTGCGCAACAGGGCGCGGTGCAACAGGGCGCGGTGCGACGGGGTGCCGGCGGCGTCCGCCGGGTCGCCGGTCTGCTGGCGGCCGGCCCCGCGGGGTCCTCACCGCCCGCCGCCTGGGGAACGCCGCCCCGGACCTTTTCAGGGGACCTCGAGCCGCGCACGGGCGCCCCGCAGCCCACGCCGGCGTGTAGCGCCGGCTTCCCCGCCGGGTCCCGGGGGGTCGTCGAGGCGGGGCAGCCGCTGCTGGGCCTCACGCCGCCCGGCTCACTCCCGTTGCTGGTGGCTCTGGAGACCGCCGAGCTGATCGCCCTGAACGCCTGGGTCACCTGGAAGGTGAGCAAACGGCTGCTCCGCCCCCTGGATGCGGTGGGCGCCGAACTCTCCCGGATCGACTTCGGCCACCTGGCCGCCGGTATCTCGGTGCCGAGGAGGGCGCAGGAGATCACCCGGTTGGGCCGTACGATCAACCAGGCTCTGGGGCGCGTGCATAAGGCCAAGGAAGAACTTGAGGAGCTCGCCCGCCGCCAACGGCGGTTCGCGTCGGACGTCGCCCACGAACTGCGCACTCCCATCGCGGGGCTGCGGGTGCAACTGGAAGCGGCACAGCAGGATCCCGGCGAGGTGCCGCTGCCGGAGCTGCTCGAGACGTTGCTGGATCAGGTGGACCGGCTTCAGACGATCACCGAGGACATCCTGTCCATCGCTCGCATGCCCCACTGCCCACCCGCCGAGTGGCGGCAGCTCGACCTCGCGGCCCTGGTCAAGGCCGAGGTCGCGCGACGTGCGGATCGGCACCCGGTGCGGCTCCGCATCACCCACGGGGCCACCGTCACCGCCGTGCCGTCCCAGATCAGCCGGCTGCTCGCCAACCTGCTGAACAACGCGCAGCGGCACTCCAGACGTGTGGTGTGCGTCGAGGTGCAGGCCGAGCCCACCGCGGTCGAGCTCGCGGTCAGCGACGACGGGCCGGGGATCGCCGAGGCCGACCGCGAGCAGGTGTTCCAACGCTTCACCCGGTTGGACGACGCCCGCCGGCTCGACCGCCACGGCACCGGACTGGGCCTGGCCATCGCCCGCGACATCGCCCAGGCGCATCAGGGCACCCTCCGCGTCGAAGAAAGCACAGCCGGCGGGGCGCGGTTCGTCCTGCGGCTGCCCCGAGTCCGGCCGACTGGGACGGGATCCTCATGAAGCTTGAAAACTGTTCGATCCGCGCCCGGCTGGCGCTGTTCGTCAGCATCGCGGTCAGCGTCCTCTGTATCGCGTTCTCCATCGTCCTGTTGTTCGCCCTCAACAAGATGGCCACTCAGAACCTCACCAAAGAGGTGACGGCGGTCGGCGAGTTGACCGCGTACGGCGTCGACCACGGCCAGCTCGTCAATCCGCTGCCGCCGATCCCGCAGAACCTGATCCGCCCGGTCCAGGTGGTCGACCCGCAGGGACATGTGGTCGCCGCGACCAGGGATTTGCAGCACCGGCCGCTCATGGCGCATTTCACGCCGAAAAGCCCCAGGCGGGTGGCGAGCGCCGTGGTCTGCAATTCCGTCTTTCCATCCGGCGGCTGCCACATCGTCGTCGCGCAACAGGTGTATCGCAACGGCGACTGGACCGTGTACAGCGCCGCACCGACGCTGCCGTTCTTCGTCTATCCGGGTATGGCGGCCCTTCTGGTCACGGGAACGGTCCTCTTCACAGGGGCGGTCGCCTACGGGGCGCGGCACACCGTCGCCAAATCGCTCAAACCGGTGGACGCCATCCGGGCCCAGCTCGACCACATCCGGAGCACCAACCTGGGCCGCCGGGTTCCCGTCCCCAAGGTCAAGGACGAGATCTACCGGCTGGCCTGGAGCGTGAACGAGACGCTGGACCGCCTGGAGCACATGCTCGAACAGCAGCGGCGCTTCTGCGCCGACGCGTCCCACGAGCTTCGCACCCCGATCACCGCCATCCGCGTCCAATTGGAGGACGCCCTCCGGGCGGCCGAAGGCGTCGACCTGAGCAAGCTGTGCGACGACGTCCTTCCGAGCGTGGAGCGTCTCCAGTCGATCACGACCGGTCTGCTGACGCTCACCCGGTTCGACGCCGGCGCCCCGTGTCCGCGACAGCCGGTCGACCTGGCCGAGCTCATCGCCCTGGAGCTGAGGAGCCACCAGGTGAGCAGGAGGGTCGTCCTCCAGCTGACACCCGGGGTGGTCGTCAACGGCGATCGGGCGCAGCTGCGGCAGTTGGTCTGCAACCTGATCCAGAACGCCCAGCGACACGCGTCCTCCACCGTCACGGTCACGCTCCGGTGCGAGGACGGCGACGCGCGCTCCACGAAGGGCGTCGCGGCACTGGAGGTCCTCGACGACGGCGCCGGGATCGCCGTCGACCAGCGCGAGACGGTGTTCCAGCGCTTCACGCGGCTGGACAGCGCACGCAGCAGGGACGCCGGAGGAATCGGCCTCGGCCTCCCCATCGCCCGGCTGATCGCCGAACGCCACGAGGGCACCCTGACCATAACGGACAGCGATCGAGGCGCCCGCTTCGTCGTCCGCCTCCCACTGGACCCTCAGCCCGGGGACTGGCAGTGAAGATGGAGACGGACGCCCCGGCCACCTGACGCGGCCGCGCCTCGCCGCTCCGGCCGCTCCGGCCGTGCCCGCCTTCATCCGTCGCCGGCGGAGCCGTTCCTCTCGCGGTCCCGCGCGGCGCCGGCGAGCAGCATGTCCAGCGCGGCGGGGTAGGCGCTGTCGTTCATGTCGGCCACCAGCAGGGGCGCGACCGCCGCGATGTTGGGGTGGCCGGCGGGGGACAGGCGGGCGTAGGTCGCCTGCCACATCTCCTCGTCCGCCCTGCGCGCCTGCTCCGGCAGCGCGAGGGACGCCGCGTCCAGCGCGGCGAAGGCCAGCGTCATGTCGATGAAGGCGTGATAGACGCGGACCGCCGCACGGTCGGGGAAACCGGCGCCGCGCAGCCGCCCGAGGATCGCCTCGTCGGCGGCGATCTCGTGGGACTTGCCGCTGATGCGGCTGGCGGTCAGCACCGCGGCCTGGGGGTGTTCGAGGTAGGCGGCGTGGATGCGCAGGCCCAGCTCGCGGAGGTCGGCGCGCCAGTCGCCGGTGGCGTGCCAGCCGTTCATGGCCCGGCCGATGAGCATGTCGCCGATGGCCAGGGTCAGGTCGTCGATGCCCGCGAAGTAGCGGTAGAGCGTGCTGGGGTCGGCGCCGAGCGCGATGCCGAGCCGCCGTACGGACAGCCCGGCGGCGCCGTGCTCACGCAGCATGCGCAGCGCGGTCCGCACGATCAGGTCCTCGGAGAGAACGACCCCGTTCTTCGTCGGGCGGCGCCGCCGGCGCGCCGACTCGGAAACCACCGGCTTGGGCATTGTGCTCTCCTCTCCGGCCGCCACCTTATGCCAACACCATTGACGTTCTGCACGGCGGTGACATTGGATCGGGTGCATCAAAGGGGTCTTTGTCCTCAAAAGGGAGCTTTGTCATGCGTGTTCTGCTCGTCGGCGCGGGAGGGGTGGGCACCGCGATCACCCGCATCGCGGCCCGCCGGTCCTTCTTCGCGCACATGGTCGTCGCCGACTACGACCTGTCCCGGGCCGAGGCGGCCGTCGGCGCGCTGGGGGAGGCGGGCGCCCGCTTCACCGCCCGGCGGGTGGACGCGGGCGACGAGGCCGCGGTGGCGGCACTGCTGGCCGAGCACCGCTGCGACGTCCTGCTCAACGCCACCGACCCGCGGTTCGTGATGCCGCTGTTCCGGGCGGCGCTGTCGGCCGGCGTGCACTACCTGGACATGGCGATGTCGCTGTCGCGGCCGCATCCGCAGCGCCCGCACGAGGCGTGCGGGGTCAAGCTGGGGGACGCCCAGTTCGAGATGGCCGCCGAGTGGGAGAAGGCGGGACGGCTCGCGCTGGTCGGCATCGGGGTGGAGCCGGGGCTGTCGGACGTCTTCGCCCGATACGCCGCCGACGAACTGTTCGACCACATCGAGGAGATCGGCATCCGCGACGGCGCCGACCTCACCGTCGACGGGTACGACTTCGCGCCCTCGTTCAGCATCTGGACCACCATCGAGGAGTGCCTCAACCCGCCGGTCGTCTACGAGGCCGGCCGGGGCTGGTTCACCACCCCGCCCTTCAGCGAGCCGGAGGTGTTCGACTTCCCCGAGGGCATCGGCCCGGTCGAGTGCGTCAACGTCGAGCACGAAGAGGTCCTGCTCGTGCCCCGCTGGATCGACGCCGAGCGGGTGACCTTCAAATATGGGCTGGGCGAGCGTTTCATCGGCACGCTGCGGACCCTGCATCTGCTGGGGCTGGACCGCACCGAGCCGGTCGAGGTCGTCGCCGAGGGCGGCGCCGTCGTCAAGGTGTCCCCGCGCGACGCGGTCGCGGCGTGCCTGCCCGACCCGGCGACCCTCGGGAATCGCATGCACGGCAAGACGTGCGCCGGCACCTGGGTCAAGGGCACCAAGGACGGCAGCCCGCGCGAGGTCTACCTCTACCACGTGGTCGACAACCAGTGGTCCATGCGCGAGTACGGCTCCCAGGCGGTGGTGTGGCAGACCGCGGTCAACCCGGTGGCGGCGCTCGAACTGATGGCCGCCGGCGCCTGGTCCGGCACCGGGGTCCTGGGCCCCGAAGCCCTGCCGCCCCGGCCGTTCCTCGACCTGCTCACCGCGTACGGCACCCCGTGGGGCCTGCGGGAGCAGTAGGCGGCCACCACGGCTGGACGGGAACGGCCCCCGCCCAGGACGAGGCACGGCCCTGCCCGCGACGAGGCACGGCCCCGCCCGCGCCGAGGCACGGACGGGACCGCGGCGAGGCGCCTATCGCGTGAGGTCCGCGGCGGAACCGGTCACCTGGGCGTAGCCCGCGGGGCGGCTGGTGAAGTCGCCCCTGCCCTGGGTCCGGCCGCGCAGCCGGGTCGCGTACCCGAACAGCTCGGCCAGCGGCACGGTCGCGGTGACCACGACGGCGCCCGCCCGCGCCTCCGAACCGCCGACCCGGCCGCGCCTGGCCGCGAGGTCGCCCAGAACTCCGCCGACGGCCTCCTCGGGCACTGTCACCGTGACCTCGGCCAGCGGCTCCAGCAGAGCCATCTCACCGGCACGCAGTGCCTCCCGCAGCGCGAGCCGCCCGGCCGTGCGGAACGCCATCTCCGAGGAGTCCTTCGGGTGGGTCGCGCCGTCGGTCAGCGTGACCCGAAGGCCGGTCACCGGATGGCCACCGAGCGGGCCCTCGGCGAGGGCGTCCCGGCAGCCGGCCTCCACCGCGCCGACGTACTCGCGCGGCACCCGGCCGCCGGTGACCGTGGACCGGAACACGAAGCCGGCGTCGTGCTCCAGCGGTTCCACGTCGAGCACGACGTGGGCGAACTGCCCGGCGCCGCCGTCCTGCTTGACGTGCCGGTACAGCAGCCCGGACACCCCGCGGACGACCGTCTCCCGGTAGGCGACCCGGGGCCGTCCGACGGCGACGTCGAGCCCGTGGGCACGGCGGAGTTTGTCCACCGCGACCTCCAGGTGCAGCTCGCCCATCCCCGACAGCAGCGTCTGGCCGGTCTCGGGATCGGCGCGGACCGACAGCGACGGGTCCTCGTCGGTCATCCGGGCCAGCGCGGTCGCGAGCCGCCCGGCGTCCCCGCTGCCGCGCGACTCGACGGCCACGGAGACCACCGGCGAGGCCGTGACCGGCGGCTCGAGCACAAGCGGCGCCCCGGGGGCGCACAGGGTTGCTCCGGCGCGGGCCGCCTTGACCCCGGCGACCGCGACGATGTCCCCGGCCGTGGCCCGGTCCGTCTCGGTGTGCCGGTCGGCCTGCACCCGGAGGATGCGTCCCATCCGCTCGGTGCGCCGGGCGCCGGCGTCCAGCACGACGTCTCCCCTTCTGATCGTTCCCGAGTACACCCGCAGGTAGGTCAGCCGTCCGGTGGGGGCGGCGTGCACCTTGAAGACCAGCGCGGCGAACGGCGCCGCCGGGTCGGCGGGCCGCTCCTGCCCTGATCCCTCCCACTCGGCGCGTACGGGCGGCACGTCGGGCGGCGCGGGCAGGTAGTCGACGACGGCGTCCAGCAGCGGTTCGACGCCGCGGTTGCGGTACGCCGACCCGCACAGCACCACCACCGCCTCGCCACGCAGGGTCAGGTTCCGCAGGGCGGCGGTCAGGGTCGGCGCCGAGATCTCCGGCCGGGCGCAGAACTCCTCCAGCGCCGCCGGATGAAGCTCGGCCGCCGTCTCCTCCAGCAGGCGGCGGCGTCGGCGGGCCTCGTCCCCGAGGGCTTCCGGCACCGGGCCCTCCGTGACCGTGTCACGGCCGGCATCCCAGACCAGCGACCGCATCCGCAGCAGGTCCACCACGCCGGTGAACCCGTCCTCCCGCCCGATGGGCAGCTGGACGACCAGCGGGATGACCCGCAGCCGCTCGCGGATCGACTCGACCGCCGCGTCGAGGTCGGCCCCGGCGCGGTCCATCTTGTTGACGAACGCGATGCGCGGCACGCCGTACCGGTCGGCCTGCCGCCACACCGACTCGCTCTGCGGCTCCACGCCGGCGACGGCGTCGAACACCGCGACCGCGCCGTCGAGCACCCGCAGCGACCGCTCCACCTCGTCGGAGAAGTCCACGTGACCCGGGGTGTCGATCAGGTTGATCCGGTGGCCGTCCCACAGGCAGCTCACGGCCGCGGCGAAGATGGTGATCCCCCGGTCGCGCTCCAGGGGGTCGAAATCGGTGACGGTGGTCCCCTCGTGCACCTCGCCGCGCCGGTGGACGGCGCCGGTGAGGTAGAGGATCCGTTCGGTGACGGTGGTCTTGCCCGCGTCGACGTGGGCGAGGATGCCCAGGTTGCGGATGCCGGTCAGCGGGACGGGGTGATTGCGGTTCAGGTCGGCGCGCATGGCCATGCCCTTCGGAGGGTTCCTACGGTGGCGGGGCGCGATTGGCCTGACGAGAAGAACCGGCCGGATCCAGGCCGGGCGCGGCCCCCGGGCGGACACCGTTCGAGGACGCCAGGGCGACCAGCGACCAGCGACCGGCGAGCGGCGGGCGGTGTGCCGAGCGGCGCACGCGGGTTCGGCGTGCGGGCCCATTGGAGGGGCCGCATGCTGTCTCACGTGCGGTTTCACGTGCGCCTTCGAACATGGCGCCGGAGCGGCGTCAACGCCGCCGGTGAAACGGCTTCAGTGCCCGCCTTGCCCTTACCAGGGGGGCGAAGTTCGTCAGGAACGTCCGATGGCGGCCGCGCGGCCGGCATCGGAGAGCGACGTAGACACCAGGATCACCTCGTGCCGTGACCGGAGGACGACGACCGCGATGCGCTGATGCACGGTCAACTCCCCTCTCTTCGGCCGAGGCGCGCCGCGGCGTGGCGGCGCGCGTGATCAGTGGCGAGTGTACGGAAACCGGCTCGTGTCCGGAAAGGGGTTTTCCGCTTCGCCGGGCCCGCCCCCGCACGCGGCCTGCACGCGGTCCCACACGCCGCGGGTCCACACGCCGCGGGTCCACACACGGAGCGCCCCGGCGGGCGATGCGGGAAACGCGGCAGGGAGGATCTGACGGAGACTTCCACAGGATCTTTAGGAGAACGCATGCAGGTCCACGACCTGTCCGGTGGCGGCGACGTCCTCGCCCGCGTCGAGGGGGTCGCCCGCCGTGCCCTTCGACGCTACGACGTTTCCCCCGACGCCTCCGTGACGTTGCTCAACGTCTCGGAGAACGCGACCTTCATGGTCGGCGACGGCGGATGCCGGATGATCCTGCGGGTCCACCGGCTCGGCTACCACCCGCTGGAGGCCATCGTCAGCGAGCTCGCCTGGCTCGACGCGCTGCGCGACGAGGCCGGGATCGTCACGCCGCGCGTGCTGCCCGCCCGCGACGGGTCGCGCGTCGTCGCCGTGCGGGAACCGGGATCCGAACCCCGTCACTGCGTGATGTTCGAGTTCCTGCCCGGCGCCGAGCCGGCCGAGGACCGGCTGGTGGAGGACTTCGAACGGCTGGGCGCGCTGACCGCCCGCATGCACCGCCACGCCCGCGCCTGGGCGAGGCCGGCGTCCTTCACCCGCTTCCACTGGGACCTGGACGCCGCCTTCGGCCCGCGGGCGCGGTGGGGCAGGTGGCAGGACGGCGTCGGCGTGGACCGGGAGGCGCACGCCGTGCTCGCCCGGCTGGAGGCCGAGCTGCGCCGCAGGCTGGAGCGATTCGGTAAGGGCCCCGACCGGTACGGGCTCATCCACGCCGACCTGCGCCTGGCCAACCTCCTCGTGGACGGCCGGGCGGGAACCAGCGTCATCGACTTCGACGACTGCGGCTTCGGCTGGTACCTCTACGACTTCGGCGCCGCCGTCAGCTTCATCGAGCACCGGCCGGAGGTGCCGCACATGGCGGAGTCGTGGGCGCGCGGCTACCGGTCCCTGCTCGACCTCCCGAAGGAGGACGAGGCCGAGATCTGGACGTTCATCTTGTTCCGCCGCCTCCTCCTCGTCGCGTGGATCGGCTCCCATTCGGCCGCCGACATCGCCGGGGAGCTCGGCGCCGGCTACACCCGGGGCAGTTGCGAGCTGGCCGAGCGCTATCTCGGCGGCTCGCTCTGAGGAGTCTTCCTCGCAGGTCGTGGACCCGGCCGGGTCCTGCCCGAAGCGCGGGATGCGATGATCGGGGTGTGATTCAATCGGGCCGACCCATGCTCTGCCATGGTTCGTCCCCGTGCGGCGGAAAGGGTGAGCAGGTGTCCCGCGACCCGGATGGCGAAAGCGCGGTCGAGGCGGTGCGGCGGGAGGTCCTTCGGCTCATCACGAGCGGCCGGTTCGCGGGCTTCCCGGAGGTGACGGGGTGACGGGGCACGCGGCTCCCTGGGCGGTGCGGGTGGCGAGCGCGCCCGTCAGCTTCGGCGTCTACCGCGCCGACGGCGCGCCGCTGGGGCCCGACGAGATGCTCGCGACGATGCGCGAGGCCGGATACCACGGCACCGACTCCGGGCCGATCGGATACCTGGGCACGGCGCCGGCCCTGCCCGAGCGGCTCGCGGCGCATGGTCTCGGGCTCTCCGGCGGCTGGGTGGACCTGCGCTACGACGACCCGGACGGCTTCCGCGAGGATCTGGCCGCCCTCGACGCCGCCCTCGACGTGTTCACCGCCGTCGGCGACGCGGAGGCCGGGGCGGCCGATCCGCGCTTCGCGCCGCGGCCGACTCTCGCCTGCCCGGACCGGCCCGAGCGGTTCGCCCGTCCTGGCATGCCGGCCGATCTGAGGCTCTCCCTGTCCGACGACGACTGGCAGGCGTACGCGGGGCGGATCGGCGAGGCCGCGGCCCGCTGCCGTGACCGCGGCCTGGAGCCCGTCTTCCACCACCACCTGGGCACCGACGTGGAGACGCCCGAGGAGATCGAGCGGCTGCTCGGCTCGACGGACGTCTCGCTGTGCCTGGACACCGGCCACCTGTGGCTGGCGGGGGGCAACCCCGTGGCGGTCATCCGCGACTGGTCCTCGCGGATCCGGCAGGTGCACGTCAAGGACGCCTCCCGGGACGTCCTCGCCCGGATCCGCGGGGTCGGCGGCGACCTGTGGGACCTGGTCGTGGCGGGCGGTTTCCCGCCGCTCGGGCAGGGTGATCTGGACCTGCCCGCCGTGCTGGCCGAGCTGCGGCGGTCGGGTTACGAGGGCTGGATCGTGATCGAGCAGGACGTTCCGGTCTTCCGCGCCTCGGACACCGAGGCACTCGCGCGGGCGGTCGCCGACCAGCGGGCCAACCGCACCGCCTTCGGCGAGGCACTCCGCGCCGCCGGCCTCGCCTGATCCCGCCGGGCGCGCGCCACGGGCGGGATCAGGCGACGATGGCGGTATGACGACCGCAGCTGATTACGCCGAGTTCGCCGCACGGGAGGCGCACGGCGTGTCCCCGGCGTACGAGCGCCTGGCGCTCGCGGTCTCCCGCGACCAAGAGATGCTCGCGCTGCTCGGCACGCTCCCGCCGGCGAAGCGGCAGCCGAACCTGCTGTTCGGCGTCGTACGGTTCCTCGGCGGCCCGGTCGAGGACCCCGCAGCGTTCCGTGACTTCACCATGGGGAACCGGCCGGCGGTCGAAGCGGAGATGCGCACCCGGGCCACGCAGACGAACGAGGCCGGGCGGTGCGCGGTGCTGCTGCCGGTGCTCGCCGCGCTGCCCCAGCCGCTCGCGCTGCTGGAGGTCGGGGCCTCTGCCGGATTGTGCCTCTACCCCGACCGGTACGCCTACCGCTACGGCGACCACCCGGTCGGCTCCGGCGAACCGGTCCTGGACTGCGCCGTGACCGGGGTGGCGCCGCCGGCCCGCCTACCCGAGGTGGTGTGGCGGGCCGGTCTTGATCTGAACCCGCTCGACGTGACGAGTTCCGCCGACGTCGCGTGGCTCGACGCCCTCGTTTGGCCGGAGCACGAGCGGCGGCGGGCCCGGCTGAGGGCGGCCGCGGCCGTCGCCGCGACCGAGCCGCCGCTGCTCGTGCGCGGCGACCTGGCGGACGATCTGCCGGACCTGGCCGCGAAGGCCCCGGCAGGCGCCACGCTCGTCGTGTTCCACACCTCGGTGCTGTACCAGGTGCCGGCGCCGCGGCGGGAGGCGTTCGCCGAGATGGTCCGCGGGCTGCCGGGGCACTGGATCGCGAACGAGACCCCCGATGTGCTGCCCTACCCCGGCCTGCCGGAGCCGCCCGGCGCGGCACTGCACAACGTCCTCGCGCTGGACGGGACGCCGCTCGCCTGGACCCTGTCGCATGGGCAGGCGATGACCTGGTTCGCGTGACCTCGCCGCGTCACTGGCCGCGTCACTGGCCGCGTCACTGGCCGCGGCGCAGTCCGCGCAGGAACGTGACGAGACCGGACCTCGGGCGCACGTCGCCGCCGTCCTGCACAGCCGGCGCTGACGGCTCGCCGCGGGTCTCTCGCGCGGGCCGGAGCGTGCCGGAGAACCTCGTGCTGACCTCGTACGTCACGGGTAGGGAGCGCAGCGCGCGGACGAAGGGGGAGGGACGCCACGGAAGCCGGTCCACCGGAAGCGTCGGGGTCAGCACCGAGAACCGGTCGAGCAGGCGGCGCACCGCGATGGTGGACATCTGCGTGGCCAGCCGCTGGCTCGGGCACCTGTGCGGGCCCGCGCCCCACGCGAGGTGGGCGCGGGTGCTGCGGATGTTGTCGCTGGTGAACGCTCCGGCGAACCGCGGGTCGGCGTGTGCTCCCGCGATCGACAGCATCACCGGGTCGCCGGCCGCGATCGTGAAGCGGCCGAGCTTCACGTCCATCCTGGCGTAGCGGAGGGTCAGGTTGGCCAGCGCCGGGTTGGCCAGGGCGACGCGGTTGACCACCTCCTCGATCGCGCCGACCGACAGGCTCTCCCTGAGCCGGGGATTGGTGATCGCCTCGAGGATGACGTTGCAGATCAGGCTGCCGGTGAAGTCCAGGAATCCGGACAGCATCATCAACTCGCGGGCGAGTTCCTCGTTGGTGAGATCCGGCTTGGCCTCGATCATGTACGACGGCAGGTCGTCGCCGTGCCGCTGCCGTTTGGCCGTCGCCAGGTCGAGGAGGGCGGCGTGCAACCGCTGGTACGCCCCGGCGGAGTCGGAGCCGTCCAGCAGGCGCCACTGGTCCTCCAGCAGGTCCTCGCCCCGCTCGATGGTGACGCCGAGCAGGTGGTTGGCGACGAGCAGGGGGAACGGCCGGCTGTACTGCCCGGCGAGATCGGCCCGGCCGGTGGGCCCGGCCTCCGCCATCACGTCCACGAGATCGTCGCAGTGCCTCACCATGGCCCGTTCCAGCCGCTGCGCCTGCTCGCCGCCGGGATCCTGGAACGGCCGGAGCCCCGCGATCCAGGCGCCGCGCAGACCCCGGTGCCTGTCCCCGTCGTGGAAACCGGAGTTGTCGGCCTGCAGGAGGGCGAGCAGCGGCCAGTCGGCGGGAACGCCTCCTTCCGCGTACGTCCGCCAGTGGTGCACGCGCTTGCTCCACGCGTCGCGCGCGTTCTGCATGATGTGCAGCACCTCGTCGTAGCCGAGCACGAACCACACCGGCACACCGAGGACGTCGACCGGGGCCACCGGGCCATACCTGGCGCGCAGGCGCTCGTAGACGAGCGTGGGATCGGCTTCGTAGTCTCCGGTGAGCAGGGACTCCAATGGCAACGAGATGAGCCCTTCAACGGCCGACGCGGACCATCTTTCGGAGACCAAGGGCTGCGCCTGCCTTTCCTGCCATATATGGGGTACGGGCGGTGATCTTAGAGTGTCCGCCCGCGAATGTCAGCGCCTCGGCCGCATCGCTGCTCAGGGTGGGGGCGGACCGGCGACGTAGTGTGGCGGCATGACGCTGGAGCTCGACGGCAGGATCGTGAAGATCACGAATCCGGACCGCGTGGTCTTCCCGCGGACCGGGCACACCAAGCTCGACCTGATCTCCTACTACCGGGTGGTCGCGGAGGGGGCGGTGCGCGGCGTGGCCGACCGGCCGGTGATACTCAAGCGCTTCGTGCACGGCGTCGACCGGGAGGCCTTCTTCCAGAAGCGGGCGCCCGCCAAGCGACCCGAGTGGGTGGAGGTCGTCGAGCTGAGCTACCCCTCCGGCCGAACGGCGGACGAGGTGGTGATCCGCGACCTCGCCCACCTGCTGTGGACGGTGAACCTGGGCTGCGTGGACCTCAACCCCCATTCCGTGCGGGCCCACGACCTCGACCATCCCGACGAGCTGCGGATCGACCTCGATCCCGTGCCCGGCGTCGGCTGGGAGCAGATCGTGCGGGTCGCCCTGGTCGCCAGGGACGTGCTGGAGGAGCACGGCCTGACCACCTGGCCCAAGACGTCGGGCTCGCGCGGATTCCACGTCTACGCCCGCATCGAGCCGCACTGGACCTTCCCCGAGGTGCGGCGGGCCGCCGAGGCCGTGGCCAGGGAGGTCGAGCGCCGGGAGCCGGACGTCGCCACCAGCCGGTGGTGGAAGGAGGAACGGCAGGGCGTCTTCGTGGACTACAACCAGAACGCCCGCGACCACACCGTCGCCTCCGCCTACTCCGTACGGCCGACCGGCCTCGTCTCGGCCCCGCTGGCCTGGGACGAGGTGCCCGGGTGCCGGCCGGAGGACTTCACGCTCGCGTCGATGCCCGACCGCTTCGCCGAGGCGGGCGACCCGTGGGCCGGCATGGACGAGCGGGCGGGGTCGCTGGACGCCCTGCTGGAGCTGGCCGAGGCCCAGGGGCCGCGGCCGGACAGGCCCGCGGACCCGCCGCGGCAGGGGCGGCGTCAGTCCGTCATGCCGCTCGTCGAGATCGCCAGGGCCGCCACGCGGGACGAGGCGATGGCCGGGCTCGAACGATGGAAGGCCCGTCATCCCGAGGTGGCCCGCCTCCTGCAGCCGGCCGACGTCCTGGTCGACTCGATGCGCGGGCGCAGCTCGACCTGGACGAGGATCAGGGTGAACCTCCGGCACGTCCCCGAGCCCGACCGCCCCGGCCAGGAACCACTGGAGGTCGACTACGACCCCTACGGCAGAGATCAGCCGGGGCCGTAGACCTCCCACAGCTCGCCGAGGAAGAACCGGCAGAAGCGGGTCACGGCCCCCGTGCCGTCCGGCCCGGCCGTGCGGAAGGTCGTGAGCATCCGCACGAGGTCGGACGGCAGGATGCGCAGCGTCCCCGCGGCGACCACGGCGGCGTCGTCGTCCCCGTCCTCCTCGACGTGCCCCTCCAGCAGGCGGGCGTGCAGGGTGGAGGTGTCCAGCCACAGGCGGGTCGGCGCGCCCGGCAGGATCTCCTTGTGCCCGGCCAGAGTGCGGGGACGGCCGTCGGCGTCCCAGAAACGCAGGCGGTAGCACATGCGCCGCTGCCCGGCCGTCTCCCCGGGGACGAACAGGTTGAACGAGCCCCCGGCGATCGGCCGCCTGCCTCCGCACAGGTCGGCCTCGATCCAGCCCTCCGCCCTGGCCTCGTGCTCGGGCTCGGTCAGGAAGCGGTCGATGTCGTCGATCGTGATCGTGATGCGGAAGGCCATGGGGCGTCCGCCGGCTCCACTTCGGCGGGCCGCACCGCCGGGCGGGACGAGCGTCAGGAGCCCCCGCATCTCCTCCACGAACCACAGCGAGGTCCGGCCCTCGAACACGCTCGGCTCGTCCGCGCGTCCGGCCGCGAAGGGACGGCCGCCGGAGACGGCCTCCGTTCCCATCGACACGGTCTCCGCCCCCATCGGCACGGCCTCCGTCCCCACCTCGATCGGCGGCACGGCGGGCAACTCCACTGACTCGACCCCCACTGACTCGACCCCCACTGACTCGACCCCCACTGACTCGACCCCTGCGGCCCCGACCATCACGGCCCCGACCCCCGCCAAAGGCGTGGCGAGGGACGTACGGGACTCCAGGATCCGGGTGCTCATGCGGTCGGCGAGCGCGGCGATGGTCAGCGACGGATTGGCGCCGACCGGCCCCGGCAGGGCCGCGCCGTCCGCGACGTACAGCCCGGGGAAGCCGAAGACCTCTCCGTACGGGTCGCAGACCCCCTCGCCCGGATGGCGGCCCATCGGCGCGCCGCCCAGCGGATGCACGGTCATGACCCGCCTGCGCCACCACGGCGGGCTGTCGGCGTACTCCGCGCCGAGCACGTCGCCGATCCTGCGCATGATGGAACGCAACCGCTCGTAGTAGTCCTCGCTGCTCTCGGCCGTCCAGTCCACGTCGAGGCGGCCGTCGCGCAGGCGCAGCCTCCCGTCGGGGACGTCCCGGCCCATGCCGAGCAGCGGCAGCGAGGTGCCCGACAGCTCGCCCCGGCCGATCAGGTCGGCGAACTCCGCCGACAGGTTGGTGTCGTGGGTGAGGATGTTGCCCATTCGCCGCAGCAGGAACCGGGCGACCCTGCCCGGCCTCATGTCCGCGCCCTCGACCAGGTAGTCGACGAACTCGGGATAACCGCCGTCCTCGATGTAGGCGCCGCGCCCGTCCGCGCCGTCGTCGAGCCGGATCGCGCTGGTGATGACCGGTCCGCGGCTCGCCCGGATGGGCCGGGTCCTGCTCCGGTCGGTGGCCCGCAGCAGGAACGCCAGCATGTCCCCGTTGCCGCAGAAACGGCTGCCGATCGTCGCGCTCAGGCCGGGGAAGGCCGCCCGGTTCTTCAGCAGCAGGTAGGACGTGCCGTACGTGCCGGCGGCCAGGACGAGCCGGTCGCAGCTGATCGTGTGCGGCCCGGTCCGCCGGGGCGGCCCGTCGCCGTCCTCGCCCGCCTCGTCCTCGCGCGGCATGTGCTCGACGTACTGCACGTCGTAGCCGCCGCCCACGCGCGGCCCGATGCGCCGCACCTCGTGCAGCGTGCGCAGGTCGGCGCCGTGGTGCCGGGCGGCTGACAGGTAGGTGTGGTCGAGACTGTTCTTCGCGCCGTCGTTGCAGCCGAGGTCGCACTCGCCGCACAACCGGCACGTACGGCGCGGCACGCCGTGCAGGTTCCCGTACGCCGCCGCGGCGAGCGGCGCCCCCTGGGAGGGCTGCGCCCCCGGCGACGGCGCGAAGCTGACGGCCAGCGGCGGAAGCCGCCAGTCGAGCCCCAGCTCGGCTGCCGCGTCCCGCATGGCGAGAGTCTTCAGCGTGTCGTCGAAGCCGGGACTGGTCAGCGGGTAGGGCGAGACGCCGATCATGCGCTCGACCGCGTCGTAGTGCGGTTCGAGGTCGGCCCTGGTCACCGGCCACGACTCGTAGCCGCCGCCGGGCAGCGCCTGCTCGTGGACGAACCAGTCCTCGTCCTTGCGCAGCATGACGTTGGCGTAGACGAGCGAGCCGCCGCCGAGGCCGCTGGAGACCACCGAGTCGCAGCCGGAGAAGCTCCAGATGTCGAACATCCCGTACAGGCCCTCGGCCGGGTCCCAGAAGGCGCGGCCGAGCTGGGCCGGGCCGCGCGGGAACTCGCCCGGCGCGTACGCCCTGCCCCGCTCCAGCACGACCACGGACAGCCCCGCCTCGGCGAGGCGGCAGGCGGCGACCGCGCCGCCGAAACCCGAACCGACCACGACCGCGTCGACGTGTTCCATAAGTGGATGTCTCTCAGTGACGCGGTCAGCGACCGCTGTGCCGCTTCAGGAAGTCGAGGATGTGCGGGAAGACGTCCCGGTGCGCGTTCGCCCCGATCAGGGGGTCGATGTGCCCGTAGCCGGGCAGGATCCGCAGCTCGTGCCGTCCCGGCGCCGCCTTCGACAGCACGCGGTGGCAGACGATGTTGGAGTCGGTGAAGACCTCGTTGCGGTCGCCGGTGAGGAACAGGATCGGCGTGTCGACGTCGGCCGCGTTGACCAGGTAGTCGTCCGGCAGCGCGGCGTACCGCGGGTCGCCGACGTCGGACTTCACCGCCCGCCCGGCCGCCACCATCTTCCGCACGTGACGGTAGTAGTGCAGGTCGCAGGCGCCGTTGAGGTCGGCGAGCCGCTCGTGCACGTGCGTCCTTCGCGCGAGGTTGCGGTGGCGGTACATCGCGGGCCTGCCGCTGCCCCACATGAAGCTCTGCATGTGGCAGGCCGCCTCACGGCACTCGGGATGGAAGTAGGAGACGGCGCGGGCCAGCAGCCACCGCCGCGTCAGCGGGGGCGCGTCCCTGAACCGGGGGTCCAGGTAGGACAGGCCCGTGCCGTACTCCAGCAGCGCGGGACCGAGGGTGAGCTTGAGGCGGGCCCAGGGGTGCACCCGGGGCGTCAGCGCGACGCTGTTGGCCACCACGCTGGCGATCTCGCTCACGGCCCCGGAGAACAGGCTCATGTGGAAGGTCACCGACCCCAGGCAGTGGGCCACCACGTGGATCCGCCGCGCCCCCACGTGGCGGCGGATCTCGCGTAGTGCTGCCGGGTGGTCGTACTGGGCGATGTCGTCCAGCGTGTGCCTGCGAGTCTCCAGCGTGTACGGGAACCTGTTGCTCATCCGGAAGTCCAGCGCCCACACGTCGCCGAACCCGCTGTCGTGCAGGAACCTGACCAGGTTCGTGTGCTCCGGCATGATGAACATGTCGCTCGACGAGGTCAGGCCGTGCACGAGCAGCACGACGTCATCCTGCGCCCCCTGCGCCGGCGTGTGGTCGCGGCGGAACCGGGTGAGCTGCAACCCCAGCTCGTCCTCGGTGGCGAACGGATGGACCGTGACCTCGGCGTCCCGCACGCCGTCAAGCGTGAACCGGGGTATGCGGTGTTCCATCCGATCGCCTTTCTGCCGGGGCAACGATCCCAGGACCACCCATAGCGGCGGCATCGTGGAAAACCCGTACTTGTCGGCACTCAGCGCGTGAGGGCGGTCGCCACGCCGACCCGGGAGGTGACCTCCAGCTTGGTGAAGATCCGCGACAGGTGCGTCTCCACGGTACGGACGCTGAGGAAGAGCCGCTCGGCGACCTGCTGATTGGTCAGCCCTTCGGCCACCAGCTGCGCCACCTCAAGCTCCCGGGGCGACAGCCCGAACCTGGTCGCCTGCCCGCCCGGGGCCGTGGTCGCGCCGCCGCCCACCCGTACGCCGAGGCGGCGCAGCTCGCGCTCGGTGCGCGCCTTGAGCCCGCGGGCGCCGCAGGCGTCGAAGACCTCGGCCGCGGCACGCAGGTTCTCCCTGGCGCGGCTCCGGCCGCCGGGCGTCCCGAGATGCGCGAGCCCGGCGGTGAGCAGGGCCCGGCCCGCGTCGAGCCGCCGCTCGCCGGCGCCCAGCAGCCGGGCCGCCTCCTCCGCGGCCGCGGCCGCCGAGGACGGGTCCCGGCGAGACAGCGCGTGCGCGCGGGCGAGCGCGGCGAAGCCGCAGTAGGCCGGCAGGCGTGGATCCTCCAGCCGCACGGCGAGCGCCGCCCACTGCGCCGCCCGCGCGGACGCCTCCGTGTCGGCCCCTGCGCCGGTCCCCGTGGCGATCCCTGTGCCGATCCCTGTGCCGGCCTCCGTGCCCGTCTCCCGGGAGGCGTCCGCGTAGGCGAGCGTCTCGGACGCCTGGAGCAGCGTCCCCGGGTCCACACGGGGCGACTCGAACCGGTTGCACGCGTCCAGCACCGCCTCGACGCCGTCGGCGAACCGGCCCGCGTTGACCAGGGCCTGTCCCCGCGCGTAGCGGGCCGTGGCCTCCCAGGTCTCGCCCGCCCCGACGCCGCACCGCACGGCCTCCTCGCCGGCGCGCAGAGCCGCCTCGTCGTCGCCGCTCCACGACTCGGCCAGGCAGAGCTGGGTGAGCGCGAAGACGAGCTGCTGGCCGGAGTCGAGCAACCGGGCGCCCTCCACCGACTCCTCCGCGGTGGCCCTGGCCTCCGCCAGCCGACCCGTCGCCACCAGCGTCTTGGCCCGGCCCGCCAGCAGGTTGGTCAGGATGTAGGTCTGCCCGGTCGACCGCGCGACGGACGCCGCCCGGTCGAAGTGGCGCAGCGCCTCGCCGTACCGGCCCAGGTAGGACTCGGCCCAGCACAGCCACGCGATGGCGTCCAGCCACTCGGACAGGTGCTCGTCCGGGGCGTCGGCGAGCAGCTTGCCGGCGATCTCGGCGTAGCGCAGCGCGTCGTCCGTACGGCGGGCGGCCAGGGCGGGCATCGGGCGCAGCGCCGCCACCGCGACCGCGAGCCCGGGCTCCCAGTCGTCGGCATTGTCGGGCATCAGATCGAGCACCGCCTGGGCGGCCCGGAAGTCCACCCGCATCATGCTCTCGGCGACCAGGCGCATCCGCATCGGCACCGCGGCGGCCGCCCGCGGGTTGGGCAGTCGGCTCAGCTCGTCGAGCAGCAGCGCCCTGGCCTCCTGCGGGCGGTCGAGCTGGCGCTCCATCAGCGCGCAGACACGGGCCGCGCGTCCCCTGCGGGGGTAGTCGTCCTCGGGAAGCATGCGCAGCAGCTCGCGAGCGGTGTCGCGGCCCTCGGCGAGCCTTCCGCTGATCCCCTGGGCCCAGCTCAGCTCCAGCATCAGGGCGAGCCGATCCTCCCGGGCCCCGGCGTCGTCCGGCATGAGCCGCAGCGCCGCCTGCAGCCAGTGCGCCGAGGTGGCGGGCGCGTGCGCGGTCACCGCGCGGGCCGCGGCCACCAGCACCTCCACCGCCGGCAGGTCGCCGAACGACCCGGAATGCTCCACGTGGTGGGCCCGCACGGTCGCCGGGGCGCCCAGCTCCGCCAGGCGGGCCGCGATCCTGGCGTGCGCGCCCAGGCGCCAGCCCGCCGCCGCCGACTCGTAGACGGCACGCCGCACGAGGGGGTGGCGGAAGCGGAACCGCGCGCCCGCGCTGCGGACGATGTCGCGCTCGACCAGTTCGTCCAGCGCGGCCAGCGTGGCGTCGGGCGGCAGCTCGGCGGCCACGGCGGCCACGGCCGGCTCGAACTCGTCGGCGGCGACCGCGGCGGCCTGGGCCACCAGCAGCGCGCCGGGGGACAGGTCGCCCAGCTCGACCTGGAGCGCGGCGAGCACGGTCGGCGGCAGCTCGGTCACGTCGGTGCCGCCCATCCGGGCCAGCGCCTCCAGATAGAACGGGTTTCCGCCGCTGGCCTCGTACAGCGCCGTGCCGCGTCCCCTGCTGACGTCGGGGCCGAGGAACTGCCGGACCTCGGCCGCGCTGAGCGGACCGACCACGACCTCGTGCCCGCGCGGGCCGGCCGCCGCGGCCAGCGTGGCCACGCGCGGGGCGGCCTGGGCCGGACGGTAGGCCACGGCCATCAGCACCGGGCCGGCGGGCGGGTGCCGCACGACGTGGTCGAGGAACTCGAGCGTGCCGTCGTCGGCCCAGTGGACGTCGTCGAGGACCAGCAGCAGGCCGGTGGGCTCGGCCAGCGCGCCCACCAGGTGCCGTACGGCCCGGTAGAGCCGATATCGGGCCAGGCCGCTGCGGTCGTCGGCCAGCGCGGGCTCGTCGCCGGCTGGCGCTCCGCCGGCGGCCAGCCCGGGGAAGACGCCGGACAGCAGGGTGGCCTGCCCGGACCCCACGGTCCGGACGACCTCCTCCCGGCGTGCGTCGAGATGGTCGTCGAGCGCGTCCACCAGTGCGCTGTAGGGAAGCATCTGCTCGTACTCGGCGGCGCGTCCCCACAGGGCGGTGAAACCGTTCTCACCGGCCATCGCCGCGAGCTCGCCGAGCAGCCGCGTCTTGCCCGCGCCCGGCTCGCCGGCCAGCGCGAGGAACTGGAAGCCGTCGCGGTGGCTCGCGGCCATCGCGCCCCGCAGCGCGGTCAGCGCGTCCCGCCGTCCGACGAGTGGCACGGACATGCCCGTGACGACCGGACCGGCCGTGCGTCCGTCCATTCGCACCCCACACGCGAACACGCGGGCCGTCCCCGCCGGTCGCGCCGACAACACCCAGTAAATGCACCTTACAGATCACGAGACCCGGACAGGGGGCGGGTCCGGCATTGACACTCTATGGAAAGTATTCGAAAAGGGACCGGTCAGTTCGGGCGATTCCGGGATCAGAAGCGCATGGCACCGGGTACGGGACGCGTCGTTCACACATCGTCACCGCGGAGGTGCCAGGTGCTGGACCGGATCGCCGATCCCAGGGGGCGGCGCACGCCGTACGGACCTCCCGACGCGGTGGAACGGCTGGCCGCGGCCCTGCCGAGCCACATGCGCGACGCGCTCCCCCCGGTCATCCGCCTCGGCAGCCCCTGGCCGGTGCGTGTGGACGCGTTCCCGGAGGACGGCGTCGCCGAGCCGGACGTCGAGCGCTGGGTTCCCGCGGTCTCCGCGGCGGGTTCCAACGGAGACGCCCTCGACGTGGCCGTTCGCGGCGGACGGGTGGTGGGCGTGCGCGGCCGGGCCGGTGACCGCGTCAACCACGGCAGGCTCGACCCCCGGGAGTGGCACGCCTGGCAGCCGCGCGCGGCGCGGCTGACCCGCCCTCTGGTCCGGGAGGACGGGCGGCTGGTGGAGACGACGTGGGACGTCGCGATGAACCGCGTCGCCGCGAGGTCGCGGCAACTGCTCGCCCGCCCCGGCGGCTGGGGCAGCCTCGCCTTCCACACCGGCACGCGGCTGTTCCTTGAGGAGCACTACACCCTGGCCGTCATCGGCAAGGCGGGCATCGGCACCCCGCACATGGACGGCGACACCCGCTGGGGCGCGGCGGCGGCCGCGGCCGCGCTCGCGGCGAGCTTCGGCACCGACGGCCAGCCGGGCTCGTACACCGATGTGGACCACTGTGACGCGCTCGCGCTGTGGGGGCACGACTGCGCCGCCACCCATCCCGTGCTGTGGGAGCGCATGCTCGACCGGCGGCTCGGCTCCAGGCCGCCCGCCATGATCGCGACCGGCCCGGAGGGGACGGCGGCGGCCAGGGAGGCCGACGTCCACCTCGCCGTGCGTCCCGGCACCAACGTGGCCCTCCTCAACGGCCTGCTGCACGAGCTGATCGCGGGCGGTTGGTACGACACGGCCTACGTCGCCGCGCACACCGTGGGGTTCGAACGGCTGTGGCGCGTCGTCGAGGCGTACCCCGCCAAGCGGGCGGCGGAGATCTGCGCGGTTTCGGTCGCGCAGATCGAGCAGGCCGCCGAGATCCTGGGCGCCGCCGAACGGCTGGTGTCGACCGTGGGCCCGGCCCTCCTGGGCTCCAACCAGGCGACCGCCGCCGCCTGCCAGGTCAACAACGTCCACCTGCTGCGCGGCATGCTCGGCCGTCCGGGGGCGGGGCTGTGCCAGCTCGGGGGGCCCGGATGCGACGCGCTGGAGGCGGGGTCGGCCGCGGACCTGCCGGGGCTGCGCAACTGGGCCGACACGGGGCACGTGCGCGAGCTGGCGGACCTGTGGAACGTCGACCCCGCCGTCATCCCGCACTGGGGGCCGGCCACGCACGCCACCCAGATCCTCAGGTACGCCGAGGAGGGCTCGGTCGGGCTGTTGTGGATCACGGCGTCCGATCCGGCGGCCACGATGCCCGGTCTCGACCGGATCCTCGCGCGGGAGGACCTGTTCGTCGTTGTCCAGGACCCGTACCTGACCGAGACCGCGCGGCTGGCCGACGTGGTGCTCCCGGCGGCGGTCTGGGGTGAGAAGACCGGCACCGTCACCGGCGCCGACCGCACGGTGCACCTGTGCGAGAAGGCGGTCGAGCCGCCGGGGGAGGCCAGGGCGGACCTCGACATCCTGCTCGACTACGCGCGGCGGATGGATCTGCGCGACCGGGACGGCCTGCCGCTCCTGCGCTGGACCGACGCGGAGTCGGCGTTCGAGGCGTGGAAGGCGTGCTCCCGGGGCCGTCCGTGCGACCACACCGGGATCACCTACGACCGGCTGCGGGCCGGCGGCGTCCCGTGGCCCTGCCTGCCGTCCAGTTCCCACGGCGTCGAACGTCTGTACGCCGGCGGGCGCTTCAACACCGGGCCGGAGGACTGCCAGACGTTCGGAGCCGACCTCGCCACGGGGGCCGAGTACGGCGAGGAGCGGTACCGCGCGGAAAACCCCCGGGGACGGGCCTTCCTCCACGCGGCCGAATTCGAGCCGTCTCCCGAGGTCGCCGACGACGAGCACCCCTTGGTCCTCGTCACCCGCCCGGGGCCGTGCCGCTTTCCGGCCCGGCCGGCTCGTCCCGGCGACGCCGCGTCCGAGCCGTTCGCGGCCGAGCCGTGTCTGGAAGTCCACCCCGGCGACGCCGCGGCGCTCGGCGTCGAGGACGGCGACCTCGTCCGGGTCGAGTCGCCCCTCGGCGCGCTGGAGGCCGTCGCGCGTCTGTCGGGCGCATGCCCGGGGGCCGTGGTCCTGCCGCTCGACGGACAGGGCGAGGCCGTGGCGCGGGCGGTCGCGGAGTTGACGTTCACCGCATGGGACCCGGTGTCCCGCCGGCCGCTGTGCACGGCCGCGGCGGTCCGGCTGGTGAAGGCCGGGCGGCGCGGGGAGGCCGCCCTGGAGGATGGCCTGGAGGAGGACCTCTACTCGGCCGCCGCCACACGGCTCGGCTGCGGTGTGACCGCGCGGCCCGAGGTGACGGCCGTACCCGGAGGAGGGGAGGCGCCGGAACGATACGAGGAGGTCTGACGTCCGCGATCGCCGGAGACGAGGTGGGTCGGCCTACCGGAAGGAAGCGACGAAATGATCCTTGCAGGCACACGCACCGCTTGGGGGGACGCCGCCCGCGGGTGGGACGATCTGTGAGCGGGCATCTGGCGCGCTATCTGGAGACGCTGTCCCGCACGCAGCATGCGCTGTCGTCCGGGTTCCACGCGCTGCGGCGCGGCCATCCCCGTGAGTCCGACCTGTGCGGCGTCTGCGAGCGCCTCGCCGCGCAGTGCCGCGATCACGCCGAGCGGCTGGAGCCCTTCCTGCGGAGGTACCGCTCCGGGAGCCTGCGCGATCCGCGTCCCGCGCCGTCGCGAGCGCCGGGGAGGCCGCCGGGGCTGGAGGTACCGCGCCGTGAGGCCTCCGGTTTCGACGCGGCGGGTTTCGACGCCGGGGGTTTCGAGGGCGGGGCATTCCAGGCCGGGGGTTTCGAGGGTGCGGGTTTCGAGGGTGCGGGTTTCGACGCGAGGGGAATCGACGCCGGGGGTTTCGACGCGGGGGAATTCGACTCCGGGAGGTTCGATGCAGGAGGGCGCGATACCGGCGTCTTGGACACCGGCGGCGTGAATACCGGGGGCTTCGACAGCGGGGGTTTCGACAGCGGGGGTTTCGACGCGGCGGGTCTGGAGCCGGCGGACCTCCAGCGGGTGGTGCGCGGGGCCGTGGAACGGGAGCGGGCGGCTGCGGAGGGTGCGGAGGGTGCGGACTCCGGGACGGCGCGCCACCCCGGAGTGACGCCGGGCCTGGGCGGCGGGAATGGGAGCGGCCTCGCTCTGCTGCGAGACCTGCACGGGCTGTACCTTCTGGGCACCGAGTGCGACTTGTCGTGGAGCGTGGTCGCGCAGGCCGCGCGCGGGCTCAGAGACGACGACCTGCTCGGTCTCGCCCGGCACTGCGCCCCCGAGACGGCCATCCAGTTGCTCTGGCTGCGCACCCGGATGCACCAAGTCGCACCGCAGGTTCTCGTCGTCCCGTCCTGGTAGTTCAGAAAAGGTCGACAAATCCCGTCATTAAGAGGAAATCTAGACAAGAGACGTATGATTTCCGATTAAATGGATTGTGGCCGCGTGAGGGTAATTGATAGAAGATTATCTCGGCGCCGGCGACCGGCAGGTGGCGGCCGTGGCCCATCGTGATACCGGTGCTCTTGGCGGGGGCGCATCGGTGGTGGCGGGAATGCGTCGCCGGTAAAGGCGAGTGCAGTGCCGCGATTTCACGGGGGCGCCGGCCGTTTTCGGCTGCCGGCGCCCTTGTGGATCACACGACGCCCTGAGGACGGATGCCGCCCCGTCCCCCTTGTGCCGGGCCGGGTCTGGCCGCGCCGGACCGCGGCTCGCCGTCGACCGCCGCTTGGGCGCGCCGGAGCTCGGCGATCCGTTGACCGTGCCGGTCGAGCGATCGAGAGGCGACCGGCTCCATGACGATCCCGGGGGCCGTTCAACGCCGGACCCGCGTCCGCCGGACGCGACCAGACGGAGAAACGACGAAACCCCGGCCGCGGCCGGGGTTTCGGTGGGTGGTGGACGATACTGGGATTGAACCAGTGACCTCTTCCGTGTCAGGGAAGCGCTCTCCCGCTGAGCTAATCGTCCGTGCCCGGATCTCGTCCGGACTCCGAGCGGAAGACGGGATTCGAACCCGCGACCCTCACCTTGGCAAGGTGATGCTCTACCACTGAGCCACTTCCGCAGCCATCGCTCGGGTTTCCCCGGCGACGCGTGAACAACTCTAGCGGATTCCCAGGGGTGCCGGTGCCAACCGGCCTCGATTCCGCACGCGGACGCGCGGCCGTGACCGAAGCGGGCCGAGACGTTGACCTGCCGGGGAGGCCGCGCGCAGGATGAGGCCGCGACCATAAGAAGGAGGGGTTCCGTCATGGCGAAGGTGCTCATCATCACCGGTGACGCGGCCGAGGACCTGGAGGTGATGTACCCGTACCAGCGGCTCCTGGAGGAGGGCTACGAGGCGCACATCGCGGCGCCGTCCGCCAAGAGGCTCCAGTTCGTGGTGCACGACTTCGTCGAGGGGTTCGACACCTACACCGAGAAGCCGGGCCACACCTGGGCGGCCGACGTCGCCTTCTCCGATGTGAACCCGGACGAGTACGCCGCGCTGGTGATCCCCGGCGGTCGCGCCCCCGAGTACCTCCGCGGCGACCGGGACGTGCAGGAGATCGTCCGCCACTTCGCCGGCGCCGGGAAGCCGATCGCCGCGCTCTGCCACGGGCCGCTGGTGCTCGCGGCGGCCGGAGTGCTCAAGGGACGGGAGAGCAGCGCGTACCCCGCCTGCGCGCTCGACGTGGAGAACGGCGGCGGCACGTGGGTCGACAGCGAAGCCCACGTCGACCAGAACCTCGTGACCGGGCGGGCCTGGCCGGACCACCCGGCGTGGATGCGCGCGTTCATGAAGGTGCTGCGCGCCGTGGCCCCGGTGGCCTGATCATCGCACCGACCGGACGAGGGGCGGATCCGTTCGCTTATCCGCCCCGGCCCGGCTCGCACCCCACGACGAGGCGGCGGACGATCACGATCGGGAGCATGGTCGCGGGCGACTCCGCCCGGCCCTTCCGGCGGTGCGCGGCCCGTGAGCCGAGGGACTAGAGTCGCCCGCCGTGACCGAATCCGCTTCCTATCTCACCGCGACGGCGGAGGCCTACGACGCCGTCGCCGATCTCTACGCGGAGCTCTTCCGGGACTCGCTCGGCCGCCTGCCGCTGGACCGCGCGCTGCTCGACGCGTTCGCCGAGTCCGTACGGGCCGCCGGCGCCGGGCGCGTGGCCGAGGTCGGCTGCGGCCCCGGCTATGTGACCGCGCACCTGCGCGACCTGGGACTGGACGTCTTCGGCGTCGACCTGTCGCCGAGGATGATCGAGATCGCCCGTGAGGCCTATCCCGATCTGCGCTTCGAGGTCGGGTCCATGGACGCGCTGGACCTGGCCGACGGCGAGCTGGGCGGCATCCTGTCCTGGTACTCGGTCATCCACACCCCGCCGCGGGAGCTGCCGGCGTACTTCGCCGAGTTCCGCCGCGTCCTGGCCCCCGGCGGCCTCCTCCTGCTCGGCTTCTTCGAATCCGAGGGAGAACCGGTGACGGAGTTCGACCACAAGGCGGCGCCGGCGTACCGCTGGCCGATCGACGGCCTCGCCGAGCTGGCCCGCGAGGCGGATTTCCGCGAGATCGGACGGATGCTGCGCGCGCCTCTCGAAGGCGAGCGCTTCCGCCAGGGCCGTCTGCTGATGCGCCGACTCTAGATCCTCGTAGCCGGCCGGTCCGAGCCCGGCCGGGCCGGCCGCCGCTTCGGTCGCGCAGGCCCGCCCGGCGACTGTCGGGATGGCGCCGGGTGACTTTCGGGACTGATCCTGCCCGAAAACGGGCAGGAAACTTGTTAGTCGGCATCGGCACTGCGTTAGGGTCCTGCTCTGTGTCCACGGCACGGCATCCCTTCGAGGACCTGATCGGTCACCTCACCCGGACCACATCGCTGGGACCGGGAGAGGCGGCCCGCGTGGTGGCCGACGTTCTGGCGTACTTCGGCGAGCCCGCGGAAGAGTACGTGCGGCGCCGCCACGGCGAACTCAAGTCGAGGGGGCTGACGAACGACCAGATCTTCCCCAGAATCTCCGCCGAGCTCGCGGGAAGACGTGTCGCGGCACCGGAGCTGACCCTGCGCCAGCTCCGGCGGATCGTTTACGGATAGGAGCGGTTATGTGCGGAATCGTCGCTTATGTCGGACCGAAGGACGCGGCGCCCATCCTGCTCGAAGGTCTCCAGCGGCTGGAGTACCGCGGCTACGACTCGGCCGGCCTCGCCGTCGTGAACGCCAAGAGCCTCAAGACGCGCAAGGTCAAGGGCCGGGTCGCCGACCTGGCGGCGGCGGTTCCCGCCAAGTTCAAGGGCACGATCGGCATCGGGCACACCCGCTGGGCCACCCACGGCGCGCCGAGTGACGTGAACGCGCACCCGCACATCGACCAGGAGCAGCGCATCGCCGTCGTGCACAACGGCATCATCGAGAACGCCGACGAGCTGCGCCGCCGCCTGGAGGGCGAGGGCGTGAAGTTCGAGAGCGAGACCGACAGCGAGGTGCTCTCGCAGCTCATCGGGCGGATGGTCAAGGAGACCGAGTCGCTGCGGGAGGCCGTGCTGCGGGCGCTGAAGAGCGTGGTCGGCACGTACGGCATCGCCGTGATCGACGAGCAGCGCCCCGGCGAGATCGTGGTGGCCCGCAACGGCAGCCCGATCGTGCTCGGCCTCGGCGAGAAGGAGATGTTCGCCGCCTCCGACGTCGCCGCGCTCATCCGCTACACGCGCCAGGTCGTCCACCTGGAGGACGGCGAGCTCGCGGTCATCAAGGCCGACGGGTTCAACACGTTCACCAGCGACGCCAGGGAGACGGCCAAGGAGCCGTTCACCGTCGACTGGGACGCCGGCCACTACGACAACGGCGGCTACGAGCACTACCTGCTCAAGGAGATCTCCGAGCAGCCCGACACGGTCGCCCGCACGCTGCGCGGCCGAATCGACGACCGCTTCCACATCGCCCACCTCGGCGGCCTCAACATGGACGCCCGGGAGACCCGCTCCTTCCGCCGAGTGAAGATCATCGGCTGCGGGTCCGCCTACTACTCCGGGCAGATGGGCGCGCAGCTCATCGAGGAGCTGGCCCGCATCCCCGCCGACGCCGAGCCCGCCTCGGAGTTCCGCTACCGCAGCCCCGTCGTGGAGCCCGACACCTTGTACGTCGCGATCAGCCAGTCGGGGGAGACCTACGACACGCTCGCCGCCGTGCAGGAGCTCAAGCGCAAGGGCGGCCGGGTGCTCGGCATCGTCAACACCGTCGGCAGCGCCATCGCCCGGGAGACCGACGGCGGCATCTACCTGCACGCCGGTCCGGAGGTCTCGGTGGCCTCCACCAAGGCGTTCATCTCCACTGCCGTGGCGTTCGCGCTGCTCGCCCTGCACCTCGGCCGCGTACGCGACCTGTCGCCGGCCGACGGCCGCAGGATCTGCGAGGGCCTGCGCCGGCTGCCCGAGCAGATCAAGGAGATCCTCACGCTGGAGGACCGGATCAAGGAGCTGGCGAAGAAGTACGCCGACGCGCCGGGCATGATGTTCGTCGGCCGGGTGCGCGGCTACCCGGTGGCCCGCGAGGGCGCGCAGAAGCTCAAGGAGATCTCCTACGTCCACGCCGAGGCGTATCCGGCGAGCGAGCTCAAGCACGGCCCGCTCGCGCTGATCAGCCCCGAGCTGCCGACGGTCGCGATCGTCCCTGACGACGAGCTGCTGGACAAGAACCTCACCACGCTGGGCGAGATCCGGGCCCGGCACGGGCGCATCCTCATGGTCGGCCACCGCACCTCCGAGGCGGCCGACGACTGCATCGTGGTGCCCAAGAACGAGGTCGAGCTCGACCCCATCTTGCTCACGATCCCGCTGCAGCTGTTCGCCTACCACGCCGCCGTCGCCCTGGACCGCGACGTCGACCGCCCGCGCAACCTCGCCAAGAGCGTGACGGTCGAGTAGCCCTTGTTCCTCCCGTACGGCCCGCGCCCGCCCGGCGCGGGCCGTACGGCGTCGCGGCCCGGGTCTGCAGGCGGTGGTCAGCCCGAGGACGCCACATGCGTCCGGATGGCGGCGACGACCTCGCTTGTGTTCAGGCAGGCGATGCCCATCCCGGCCATCTCGCGGTCCGCGTCAGCGGTCCAGCCGGACAGCGCGTCGCGAACGGCGACGGCGCGCAGGTCACGTTCGGTCGCGTCGACGAGCGTGGCTCGCGGGCAGTTCGGGTAGTTGCAGCCGGCGACGACCACCGTGCTCACCGCGCGTTCGGCGAGGCGTTCCAACAGCCGGGTGCGGAAGAAGGCGCTCCAGCGGGGTTTGTACAGGATGTGCTCGTCCGGGCGGATCTCCTGCGCGTGTCCCGCCAGGAGCAGGTCCGGGTCGAGCTCGCTTTCCGTTAGTCCGTCGGCGAGCTGGGAACCCGGCGAGTGCGGGTTGACCTTGCCACGCAGCGTGCGCCGGCACAGGTCGGCGTTGCCGCCGTCGGGCAGGTACAGGCGCACGACATGCACGATGGGCCGCCCCGCCCGGCGGAACGCGTGCGTCAGGCGCCGGACGGCCGGCAGCGCCTCGGCGGTGCCGGCGATGTCGGCGACGAAGTCGCGCTGCAGGTCGATGGTGAGCAGGGCGCTGCGGGAGAACTCGGGGCTGGTGTGTTCGTCCACGCCGGAGACGTTAGGCGGGCGAGCCGCGCCGGTCTTGTACGTCGTTGCGCGCGAACCGGCCCGGGGTGGCCGCGAACGTGCGGCGGAAGTGACGGTGCAGGTGCGCCTGGTCGTAGAAGCCGCTCTCCGCGGCGGCGCGCGCGACGGTGTGCCCGGCGGTCAGGAGCTGCTGGGCACGGCGCAGGCGCAGCTGGAGCAGGTAGCCGTGCGGGGTGACGCCGGTCTCGCGGCGGAAGGCGCGTAGCAGCCGGAATCGCGGCAGGCCCGCCACCTCCGCGAGCTCGTCCAGGCTCGGGGTGAGCCGGAGGTCTTCGGCCAGGTGCCGCTGCACCCTGCGGACGGGTACCGGCGGCGCCGGAGCGATCCCGCGGCGCGTGTAGCGGACGAGGATCTCGGTGCACAGCGCTTCGAACTCCTCCTGCGCGGCCAGGGAGTCCTGGTCCCGGCGGCGGTGCAGCCGGATCAGGCGCGCGGCCAGCCGGGGGTCGTACGGAGTCGGTACGCGAAAGGTGGGCCGGTGCCCGGCGAGTTCCGCCAGCAGCACCGGCGGGAGGTAGAAGACCCGGTAGTCCCAGCCCTCGGCGATGCCGGGGCGGCCGGCGTGGATGGTGTCGGCGTCGAGAAGGAGCAGGCTGCCCGCGTGCGCGTGTTCGGTGGCGCCGCGGTAGCGGACGGCCTCCACCCCGCGCTCGATGGCCGCGACGGCGTACTCGCTGTGCGCGTGAGGAACGAAACGATGCGTACGGAAGGACGCCTTCACCAGCCGCATGTCGTCCCGGCCGTAACGGTGCTCGACGACATCGTCCATGGCTGCCTTTGTATCTGACGCCGTCCCGGATCCGGATCCACGGGTGTTGCGCAGGATGGACCACTCGCGCAAGAGCAGTCGCGTGTCGTCCGTCCGGATCCTCATTCTCGGCGCCCTGTGCGAGCGCGGCCCATGCACGGCCACCAGTTGCGCCTCCTGTTCGAGGAGGGGCGCCAACGCGCCCATCGATCGCCGCAGTCGTAGCGTCCGTTATGTGGTGACTTGGGGTAGTTGCTCATAGTCTGTGCGTGTAAGGGGCTCTTCGGGTAGGAGGGTGCCGACATGCGACGCCGTTCGGTCCTCGCGCTGGGAGCCCTGGCCCTGGCGGGCGCGTGCGGTGTTCAGGCGCCAAGACGCCGCGGGGAGCTCTCCCTGGCCGTCCCGGGCCCGCCCGGAGGCTGCGGGGATGACGTCGCCGCCGGGTTCAAGTCGCTCATCGAGGGGCGTGGGTGGGCCCGGGCCGTACAGATCAGGCGGGAGGCCCGCGACGGCGGGACGGCTCTCGCCCGGCAGGGCGGGCCGCGGGCCGACCTGGTGATCGCCGATCCCGCGCTGCTCGCCGCCTGCGCGCGGGCCCGCGACCCGCTCCTGGTCGCCAGGGCCGTCCCGCTCGCGCGGCTGACGGGGGAGTGGGAGGTGCTGGTCGCCTCGCCCGACTCGGGTTACCGCACGTTCGAGCAGTTCGCCGCCGCGCTGCTGCGCGACCCCGGGGGGCCCAGGGTCGCGGGCGGCGCCGACCGCGGCTCCGAGCACCTGCTGCTCGGCATGACCGCGCGGGGACTGGGGGCCGATCCCCGTCTGCTCGACTACGTCCCGTTCGGCAGCAGGGCGCAGGCCGTCGCCGCGGTCCTCGACGGCCGGCTCCCGCTCGGGTTCGGCAGCAGGCGCGAGGTCGCCCCCCACGTGCGCGCCGGACGGCTGTGGCCGCTCGCGGTCTCCTCCGCCGAGCGGCTGCCCGGGGTGGACGCGCCGACGCTGTCGGAGTCGGGCGTCCGGGTCGTGTACGCCGACTGGACGGGGCTGATCGCCCCGCGCGGCACACCAGGGCAGGACGCCCTGCTCGACCTGTGCCGGGCCGTCACCGACACTCCGGGCTGGCGGAGCCTGTGCGACCGCAACGACTGGACGCCGATGTGGCTCGACGGCGACGACTTCAGCCAATGGCTCGTCGGCGAGGCACGCCGTACGGCCCTGCTTCTCAATGATCTCGGAGTTCGGTGAGAAACACAACTTGTAGGGGTGCTTGCGGGAAGGGCCACAAGATGTAGGATCCATCGCGTTGCTGGTTCACCTGGGGTGAGGCAAGAGGGAACCCGGTGCGAATCCGGGACTGCCCCGCAGCGGTGAGCGGGAACGACCGCCGTCACACGGCACTGTGCCTCAGGCACCGTGTCGGCAAGCACTGGGCGCGAGCGCGCCCGGGAAGCGACGGCCAGTAGGACCGGCGGGCGCGAGCCCGTCCGGACGCCCGCGAGTCCGAAGACCTGCCAGTGACGCGCGCGCATGGGCGCGCGCCCCGCGCCGGGCCCCGAGGGTGGGCTCGCCGCTTCGTCACGGCACGGTTCCCTCTCGTGCGCGTGCGCCGCGGCATGCCTCCCCTCCGGTCCGGCCGGGACACGCAACGACGAGGAGAGGCATCATGACCATCACCGACCCGGCCTCCGCGTCCGCGGACCCCGCGTCAGGGCAGCGCGGCGGGCCGCGGGCTTCGGCGGGAGATCCCGGACCCGGCGCCCCGCGCCGCGCCGCCTCCGTCTCCGTAGCCTCTGCCCCTGCCGTACGGCAGGCCCACTCCCAAGCGGACGGCGCGGTGGACGCGGCGGGCGTCCGGCAGGCGATCGAGGAGGCGGCGGCGGGGGTCATCGCCGACCCGGAGAACTCGCGCCGGGCGGCCCGGCTGCTGAGCGGTCTGATCGCGGAGGAGGCCGCGGCCGAGGGGGTGCGCACCTTCTCGGAGTCGGTCGCCGCCGCCCACGCCGCCGGGCTGCTGGGCGATGCGATCGCCGCGTTCGTGGCCGGCGAGGCCGATGCGCTCGACGCGTTGATCGACCCGGCGGCCGACGACCGGTTCGAGTACTTCGGACTGCGCACGGTCTACGACCGTTACCTGCTGCGCCACCCGGTCACCCGGCGCGTGCTCGAACACCCGCAGCACTTCCTGCTGCGCGTCGCCTGCGGCCTGTCGGACACGGTGGCCGAGGCGGCCGAGCTGTACGGCCTGATGTCCACGCTGGCCTACCTGCCCAGCTCGCCGACGCTGTTCAACTCGGGCGCGCGCCGGCCGCAGCTGTCGTCGTGCTTCCTGCTCGACTCGCCCCGCGACGAGCTGGAGAGCATCTACGAGCGGTACGGCCAGGTGGCGCGGCTGTCGAAGTACTCCGGCGGCATCGGCGTCGCCTGGACGCGGGTGCGCTCGCGCGGATCCCTGATCCGGGGCACCAACGGCCTGTCCAACGGCATCGTCCCCTGGTTGCGCACGCTCGACGCGTCGGTGGCGGCCGTCAACCAGGGCGGCAGGCGCAAGGGCGCCGCGTGCGTCTACCTGGAGACCTGGCACGCCGACGTCGAGGAGTTCCTGGAGCTTCGCGACAACACGGGCGAGGAGTCGCGCCGCGCCCACAACCTCAACCTGGCCAACTGGGTGCCCGACGAGTTCATGCGCCGGGTCGAGGCGGACGGCACGTGGTCGCTGTTCGACCCCAAGGAGGCCCCCGAGCTGACCGACCTGTGGGGCGAGGCGTTCGACGCCCGCTACCGCGAGCTGGAGGCCGCCGGGCGGCACGTCCGGCAGGTGCCGGCCCGCGCCCTGTACGCCCGGATGATGCGCACGCTCGCCCAGACCGGCAACGGCTGGATGACGTTCAAGGACGCCGCCAACCGCGCCTCCAACCAGACCGCGCGCCCTGGAAACGTCATCCACCTGTCCAACCTGTGCACCGAGATCCTGGAGGTCACCAGCGACGGCGAGACCGCCGTGTGCAATCTCGGCTCGGTCAACCTCGCCGCGCACCTGACCCCCGAGGGCGACGCCGTGGACTACGGCAGGCTGCGCGCCACGGTCCGCACCGCCGTACGGTTCCTGGACCGGACGATCGACCTCGGCTTCTACCCGACCCCGGAGGCGGAGGCGGCCAACCGGAAGTGGCGGCCCGTGGGGCTCGGCGTCATGGGCCTCGCCGACGTGTTCTTCGCGCTGCGCCTGCCGTTCGACTCGCCGGAGGCGTTGGCGCTGTCGACCCGCGTCGCCGAGGAGATCGCGCTCGCGGCGTACGGCACCTCGGCCGACCTGGCCGCCGAACGCGGGCGCCACCCCGCCTACGAGGAGACCCGGGCGGCGGACGGCGTCCTGCACCTCGACCACTTCCCGTGCGCCCCGGCGCACCCCGAGGAGTGGGCCGCGCTGCGGGCCAGGATCGCGCGGACCGGGCTGCGCAACTCCCTGCTGGTCGCGATCGCGCCGACGGCCACGATCGCCTCGATCGCGGGTTGCTACGAGTGCGTCGAGCCGCAGGTGTCCAACGTCTTCAAGCGCGAGACGCTGTCGGGGGAGTTCCTCCAGGTCAACCGGTATCTCGTGCGGGATCTCCAGGCGCTCGGGCTGTGGACCAAGCCGATGCGCGACGCGATCAAGCTCAACGACGGCTCGATCCAGGACATCGCCGCCATCCCGGACGCGCTCAAGACGCTCTACCGCACCGCCTGGGAGCTGCCGCAGAAGGCGCTGATCGACCTGGCCGCCGCGCGGCAGCCGTACGTCGACCAGTCGCAGTCGCTCAACTTCTTCATGGCCGCCCCCACCATCGGCAAGCTCTCCTCGATGTACGCCTACGCCTGGCGGTCGGGCCTGAAGACCACCTACTACCTGCGCTCCCGCCCGGCGACGCGGATCGCCCAGACGACCGTGCCGGCCATGGCGCCGGTCGAGGCGGTCGCCTGCTCACTCGAAAACCCCGAAATCTGCGAGGCATGCCAATGAGAACGATGCTGCTCGACCCCGGTATGGACCTGACCCTGCGCCCGATGCGCTACCCGGGGTTCTACGAGCGGTACCGCGCGGCGATCCGGAACACCTGGACGGTCGAGGAGGTCGATCTCTCCTCCGACCTCGCCGACCTCGCGGCCCTCGACGAGGGGGAGCGGCACCTGATCAACCGGCTCGTGGCGTTCTTCGCCACCGGCGACTCGATCGTGGCCAACAACCTGGTGCTGAACCTCTACCAGCACGTGAACGCCCCCGAGGCGCGGCTCTACCTCAGCAGGCAGCTGTTCGAGGAGGCGGTGCACGTCCAGTTCTACCTGACCCTGCTGGACACCTACCTGCCCGACCACGACGAGCGGGTCAAGGCGTTCGCCGCCGTCGAGCACATCCCGTCGATCCGCGACAAGGCCGAGTTCTGCTTCCGCTGGATCGACTCGATCAGCGAGCTGAGCCGGCTGGAGACCCGGGAGGACCGGCGGGCCTTTCTGCTCAACCTCGTCTGCTTCGCCGCCTGCATCGAGGGACTGTTCTTCTACGGCGCCTTCGCCTACGTCTACTGGTTCCGCTCGCGCGGGCTGCTCGGCGGCCTGGCGACCGGCACCAACTGGGTGTTCCGCGACGAGTCGATGCACATGGAGTTCGCCTTCGAGGTGGTCGACACCGTGCGCCGCGAGGAGCCGGACCTGTTCGACGACGAGCTGGTGGCCCAGGTGACGCGGATGATCGAGGAGGCGGTCGCCGCCGAGCTCGCCTTCGCCCGCGACCTGTGCGGCGACGGGCACGGCGTGATGAGCGCCGACAACATGCGGCGCTATCTGGAGTACGTCGCCGACCGCAGGCTCACCCGGCTCGGCCTGCCCGTGCGATACGGCACGGACAACCCCTTCCCGTTCATGGAGTTCCAGGACGTGCAGGAGCTGGCGAACTTCTTCGAGCGCCGGGTCTCGGCCTACCAGGTGGCCGTCGAGGGGGACGTCAGTTTCGACGAAGCCTTCTGACTCATCCGGTTTTCGGCGCTCCCCTAAAGGGCAAAGGGAACGCCATGACGACGACAGGGGGCGCCGTCACAGCGGCGGCGTGGAACTGGGCGACCGTGGCGATCGCCGTGGCCGCCGCGATCGTCGCGGTGGAGCTGGTCCGGCGGGTGCTGAAATCGCGCCTGATAGGGGAGCGGTGGGCGCTCGCCGGGCCGTTCGTGCGCAGGTGCACCTGGCCGGGCTTCGCCTCGGCCGTG
The DNA here is from genome assembly GCF_043197435.1 of Microbispora bryophytorum. Lineage (NCBI taxonomy): Bacteria > Bacillati > Actinomycetota > Actinomycetes > Streptosporangiales > Streptosporangiaceae > Microbispora > Microbispora bryophytorum. Next base: position 798,520 of record NZ_JBICTF010000003.1, read on the forward strand.
GTGGGCACCGTCAAGGCGGCCTACGACCCCGGCATGCCCGGGTCGGACTCCCGCGGCTTCCAGCGCCTGCTCGCGCTGCTGCTCATCGCCGGCGTGACCTGGCTGATGATCCAGGCGGCGTACGCGGTGACCGATGTCGTGCTCGACCGGCTGACGCGGGTCGAGGGCGAGCGCAACCGCCGCGCCCGGCGCATCCGCACCCAGATCGCGCTGGTGCGCCGGGTGTCGGCGGCGGTCGTCGTGGTGCTCGCGCTGGGGGCGATGCTGTTCACCTTCCCGCAGGTGCGGGCGCTCGGCGCGGGACTGCTCGCCTCCGCCGGGATCGCCGGCGTGGTGGGCGGCATCGCGGCCCAGTCCACGCTCGGCAACATGCTGGCCGGGCTGCAGCTCGCCTTCAGCGACGCGCTGCGGCTCGACGACGTGGTCGTGGTCGAGGACGAGTGGGGCCGCATCGAGGAGCTGACCCTCACCTATGTGGCGCTGCGCCTGTGGGACGAGCGGCGGCTCATCCTGCCGGTGTCCTACTTCACCACCAATCCGTTCGAGAACTGGACGCGCCACGAAAGCCGCATCCTCGGCAGCGTGTATCTCCGGGTGGACTGGTCGATCCCGGTCGAGGAGGTGCGCACCGAGCTCTACCGGGCGCTGCGGAACAACCCGCTGTGGGACCAGAAGGACTGGACGCTCCAGGTCACCGACATCACCCCGGAGGGGCTGGTCGAGCTGCGCGCCCTGATGAGCGCGGCCGACTCGGCGAGCGCCTTCGACCTGCGCTGCGACATCCGCGAGCACCTGGTGACGTTCATTCGCGACAAGCACCCCGAGAGCATCCCGCGCCTGCGCGTCGAGACCCCCGCACGCCGATGAGCGCGGCCGCGACCGGACCGGCGGCTCTGACGGGTGTCAGGGGGCGTTGGACGGCCGCAGGAGCCTGCTCGCTCCGGCGATGAGAGCGGTGGCGAGGATCCAGCCCGCGGCGATCAGGCCGTTCGCCAGCCACTGGGTCCATCCGGCCGGCTCCCAGGCGCCCCGCTGCTCGAACACGCTCACCGGCACGAGCAGGTCGAGCGTGTAGACGAAGGCGTTGAAGTGGCGCGACTCGTCCAGCCCGATCTGGTGCGGCGGCCACTGCGTGAAGATCGCCGTGCCCGTGGCGAGGAGCAGCGCGGCCCACAGACCGGCGAGCCAGGGCCGGTAGCCGTAGCCGACGAGCCCGTCGAGCAGCCGGCCCCACAGCCGCCCGGGCACCCGCAGCGTCCGCCGCCGCGCCCGTTGCCTGGCCAGCAGCACCCGGCGCGCGTCAGGCTCGTGCCCGATACGCCGGTAGTAGGCGGCCAGCTGCTCGTACGGCTGGGGGAGGTAGCCTCCGGGATCGCGCCGCAGCCAGGAGAGCCGGTCCGCCAGGGTCGCGGGCCCGCGCAGCGACTCGTACGTCAGCCCGTTGAGGCGCACGTCGCCGGGGTAGCTGTCCGGACGGTCGAACAGCACACCGAAGCGGGAGTAGCCGAGGTTGACCTCGCCCTCGATCGACTCGGGCAGCAGGATGAGCTCGTCGGCCTGCATGTGGCTCAGATGCAGCACCCGGCCCCGCGCCCGCAGCACCGCCCCGTGGAACGACAGGACCCCGTCGATGCGCGCGCCGCGCAGCCGCACGGTTCCGTGGGCGGTGAGACCCGCGCCGAGCTCGGCCGCCGCGGCCTGCATGTGGTCGGCGTGCACGGCGGGGGTGCCGTCCGCGGTGACGACGGCACCCTGGAGGTAGAGCCCGCTGGAGAAGCGGGCGCCGATCAGCCGCAGGCCGCCCGTGGCCCGCATGTCGCGTAAGAAGGCACTGCCGTCCACGGCGAGCCCACCGGCCCACAGCGCGACCGACTCCCAGGTCCGCGGCTCCTCGGAGCCCTCGGGCCCGTTCCAGGAGGCCGCCTCCGACGGGTCCGCCCCCGGTTCCCGGTACGGCGCCTCGCCGGGGGTGCCCACCCGCGTGCCGGAGAGCCGGAGCTGCCCGGTCACGTGGGCGTTGTCCAGGCGCACCCCCGCGTGGACCGTCGATCCGTCGAGGTCGAGAAGCCCGTCGATCGTGGCCCGGCTGGCCCGGAAGCGGAGGATGTCGCAGCGCCGCAGCCGTACGCCCCTGGTCCTGGCGTCGTTGAGCGAGACCGTTCCGGCGATGTGGCAGTCGAGCAGGTGGACCTTCGCCTCGATCGTGGCGTCGGAGAGGTTGAGATCGCCGATGATCCTGGCCCCGGCGAGCCGGACGCCCGGCACCCGGGCCGATCCGCCGACGCCCCGGTCGAGCACCAGGGCGGAGATCACCTCCGCCCGGACCACCCGGGAACGGCCCCAGGAACCGCCGGAGGAAGGGTCCACCTCGTGGCCCTCGCGCAGGTCGACCCAGGCGCCGGTGGGATAGGCCTCCCACAGCCGTCGCTCGGCGGAGGTGAGCCGGTGGAAAGGAGGCCGCGATCTTGCCATGGGGCCGACCATATATGTGCGCGATCTTCGGACGCGATCGAATCGGGCGCGATCGAATCGGCTGCGGCACCGGGCCGCTTCCGGAGATGACCCTGTCCGAAAACGCGGGGAGGGCGGGCCCGTTGTGGGCCCGCCCTCCTCGACCGTCAGGGGTGTGACCGGTTACTGCTGCGGCAGCGCGATCTTCCAGACGCTGCGGCCGAACGTCGCCGCGTACAGCGTCTTGCGGTCACCGGTGATCGTGATGTCGAGCACCGGCGTGTTGGGCAGGCCGGCGCCGAGCCGCTTCCAGTTCTTCTTGCCGTTCTTGTCGTAGAAGACGCCGAAGTCGGTCGCCGCGTAGAGCTGGTCGCTCGGCTGGTCGTAGGCGAGCATCTCGACCGGCGCGTTGGGCAGCTTGCCGCTGATGTTCTTCCAGCTGTTGCCGCCGTCGGTCGTCTCCCAGACGTTCGCCGCGTTGTCGCCCTCGCGGTAGCCCGAGTAGGCCACGTACACGTGGTCGGCGTTGGAGGGGTCGACCACGATCGAGTTGACCCACCGGACGGGCAGGCCCTTGCCGGTGAACTCGGTCCAGGTGGCGCCGAGGTCGGTCGTCTTCCAGAGCCGGCCGGTGTCGGTGCCGACGTAGATCGTGTTGCCGTCGGTCTTCGCCGGGCTGATCGCGGTGATCGTGGAGTACATGCCTCCGTACGACCCCGGGTCGTCCTGCTCCGCCGGCACCGGCCCGGTGAGGAAGTCCCCGGGCGGGCTGATCTGCGTGAAGGTCGTGCCGCGGTCGGTCGACCGGTCGAGCACGTTGCCGCCGAAGTACACGACCGACGGGTTGCTCGGGTCGAGGACGACCGGGGCGTCCGTCGTGATCCGCGAGGAGTGCCGCGTCCCGAACCGGATGTTGCGGGTGGTGCCGTTCGCGTCCTCGTGCCGCGTGCAGCTTCCGCCCTGGGAGCACTCGTAGTAGATGTTGTGGTCGCTCGGGTCGATCACGACGTAGTGGCCGTCACCGCCGCCGTAGGAGTTCCACTGCATCAGGTCCGAAGGCGCGGCGGTGGCGGTCCAGGTGCGGTGGCTTCCGTTGTCCTGCAGGCCGGAGGCGAGCCGGGTCGGGTCGTCGCTGGCCACCGCGAGGTGGTACGACTGGTTGAACGGCTGGTACGTCCCGTGGATCCACGAGCGGGTCGCGCCATTGGTGTCGGAGCGGTAGACACCGCCATCGTTCCCGAGGTAGACGCGGCTCGGGACGTTCGGGTCCCACTGCACCATGTGCTGGTCGGAGTGCGGTCCGCTGGAGGTGGCCCACGTCGCGCCGCCGTCCTTGGACTCGCGCAGGTTCACGTCGGCGTTGAACAGGTGGTTCTTGTCCTTCGGGTCGACCCACAGCCGCCCGAACCACCACTCGTAGCCGCTCGAGGCGCCCGCGCGGCCGCTCGGCGCGAACGAGTCGCCGCCGTCGTCCGAGACGTAGAAGCCCTTGTCGGCACCGTACGTGTTGCCGGAGATCACGTAGACCCGGTTCGGGTCGGTCGGGGCGATCGCGACTCCGATGCGGCCGAGGCTCGCGTCGCTCGTCAGGCCGGTGCCCGTGGCGTCCGAGGCATGCCGGCCGGTCACGTTCTCCAGCCGCTTCCACGTGTCTCCGCCGTCGTCCGAGCGGAACAGACCGGAGCCGACGCCGCCGTAGAGGCGGCGGCCGCTGTTGCGCTGGTGGTCCCACAACGTCGCGAAGATGCGCTTGGGGTTCGTCGGGTCGATCGCCAGGTCGACGCCGCCCGTGGTGGCGTTCGGCGTCGGCAGGACGAGCTTCCAGTCCTTGCCGCGGTTCGTCAGCCGGTAGATGCCGCGCTCACTCGCGGACCCGGACAGGTTCCCGGAGGCCGCGACGAAGACCGTCTGCGGGTCCGTGGGATCGACGACGATCTTGCCGATCGCCGCGCTGTCGGTGAGACCCCACTGCTGCCAGTGCTGGCCGCCGTCGGTCGACTTGTAGACGCCGTCGCCGAAGTAGGTCAGACCGCCGCCCGACGGGTTCGCCTCGCCGGTGCCGGCCCACAACGTGCCGTCGGGCCCCCTCGTGAGCGCGCCCACCGTCTGCGTGTTGTCGTTCGGCCAGGCCGGCTCGAAGGTGTCGCCGGCGTCCGTGCTCTTCCAGACGCCGCCGCCGGAGGCCGCGACGTACAAGGTGTCGGGGTGGGCGGGGTCGACGGCCAGGTCGGTGACGCGGCCTCCGATGTTCGAGGGGCCGAGGAGGTCCCAGGTGCCGCTGCCCGGCTTGAGCGCCTTGGACCGCTGGACCGCCTGCTTGATCTGCGCGGGCGTCACGTCCTGGCCGGAGGTGAACTTCTGGGTGAGGTAGTCCGCCGGCTGGGTGGGGCCGCCGTCCTCCTCCTCACCGGGAATTTGCAGGGAGGCGCTCGTCTGGCTTCCCGCGGACAGGGCGGCCTGACCCGAGAACGCGGGCCCCTGGAATGTCAGAGCCGACACGGCGAAGGCAAGCAACCCCGCCGCGCCGATCGCGGGCAGCGCATGCCGCCTCATCGGGACCTTACGTCTCATGCCAACGCCTCCTCGTCCCGTCCCCAGCGGACAGCCGGGGACAAAAGGTAAAGAGAGCGGCAGTATTTGGTCAATGCGACATCTGTCGAAGGTAGATAGTTCTTGACCGTAATCGGTCGTACCGGGCGGCCGCGTCGTACGGACAGACTGGCCCGTGCACCGCCTCCAGCAGCACGTTCCCGCCGACGGAGCCGACTGGATCGATGCGACAAATGTAGGAAGCGGCCACGGGCCGTGGGTCAGTCCGTTACGAGAGCGTGTACTTGACCCGGACCTTTCCTTCGCACAGCTGGATCACCTGGATGGCCACGTCGTGCGGTCCGGACAGGTGGGCCTCGGCCTCCGAGCCCTCTTCCTGGTCCTTGCGCTCGATCTTGTATCCGGCCTTGGCGAGCACGTCGGCGGCCTCGTCGCGAACACCGTCGAGGTTGGTGGGGTCAGCGTCCTTCGCGACGAAGAACAGCTCGGTCTTGCCGAAGGGGCCCTTGGACATGTAGAGCTGCCCGCCGGGCGGCAACGGCAGGTCCGCGGGCGGCTTCCGCTCAGGCGTGCCGGTCAGGTCGCCGGCCTGCGAGCAGGGGATGCCGTTGCCCGCCGCCGTGGCGCTCCCAGTCGAAGTGGTGGCGGGGCTCGCCGCCGAAGTGGTGGCCGGGCTCTCCTGGGCGGCGTCGTTCGACGTTTCCCCGCAGGCGGCGAGCGACGCCACGGCGGCGACGGCGATGCTGGCCGTAGCGATCAGTCGTGCGATGTTCATGAAACGGATTCCTCAGACGTAAGATAATGTCCTGCGCATGATCGGGCAGGAATCCCTCGAAACGGGCGGACCCGCCCGCGGGCGGCGACGCTATCAGGTTTACCGACGTGGCCACATGTCACGAATGGTGACGATGTGGCTCGCTTCGCTCCTCGTGCTGGTCGCGGCCTGCGCGGGCGGTGGATCAGGGGGGACGTCCGCCGACGAGTTCCAGGTGGTCGTCAGCGCGCCGATGTCGACCGAGCCGTGGATCGGTGCCTTCATCGAACGCGGGGCCCGGCTCGCGGTCGACGAGCTCAACGCACACGGCGGGGTCACCACCCCGTCGGGCGCCCGCAAGGTCGGGCTGACCGTGCTCGACAACGCCGGCTCGCCGGCCAAGGCCGCCGCGAACGCCCGTAAGGCGGTCGACGACCACGCGGCCGTCCTGCTCACCGACGGGACCGGGGCGGCCTCCGTCGCGCCGATCACCGACCCCGCGCACCTGCCGGTCTTCATCTGCTTCGAAGGCGGCGACGAGCTGATCGACCCGGTCCACCGGCCGAGCCTCTTCCGGATGGCGCCGGCCAACAAGCCCATGGCGCGCAGGCTCGCCGACTACATCGCCAACAGCCACCCCAAGGTGGGCCTGATCAGCGACGACTCCACCTACGGGGAACAGGGCCGGGCCGCGCTGCTGGCGGCCTTCAAGATCGACGAGGTGAAGGTGGTGGCGGATCAGAAAGCGCCGGCCCGCTCGTCCGACCTGACCACCCAGGTGCTCGCCGCGCGGCAGGCGGGCGCCGACAGGCTCGTGGTGTGGGCGAGCGCGAGCGACGTGATCGCCGTCGTCCAGGCCGTCCACGCGCTGGGCTGGGAGGTGCCCGTCTACACCGGGCCCACCGGTGAGGACCCGCTGGTCCGCCGGCGCCTGGCCGAGCATCCGGACTGGCTCGACCAGGTCACCTTCGCCTCGTTCCGGATGACCAGCGAGGTCGGCCCGGTGCCGTTCGAGCAGTTCCGCGCCGGCTATGAGGCGAAGATGGGCGTCGATCTGGTCGGTGTCCGCCAGGACGGCAAGCAGGTCGTGCAGCCGCCGGACTGGGCGATGTTCTCCTACGACTCGGTGCGCCTGGTCGCCGCGTCGCTCAGCGAGGCCGGCGCGCCGGGCGAGCCGCTCATGGAGGCTCTGAACAAGATCAGCATCACCGGCGCCAACGGCGACTACCGCGGCTACGCGGCCGACCAGCACGAGGGGGTCAACCCCAGCGACATGTACTTCGCTCGCTTCCACGGCTTTGTCTTCGAACCCGTCGGCGACGACCCGCTCTCCGACACCCTCCCCTCCGTGAACCAGCTGCAGGACTGACGGCGTCACCACGGGGAGGCGCGCCGGGACTCCCGGAAGCCCGGGCGGCTCACCGCGACTACCGGAGCAGGCCCGGTCCTCAGGAGGGGGAGGAGTGCCCCTGGCGCGTCTTGGGCACGACTCGATCCGGGGAGTCGCCGTCGCCGAAGTACATCCGGCCGATTCGCGGATCGGCCGCCACATCCTCGGTGGACCCGCTGAGGATCACGTGACCGTCCCGCAGCACGACGAGCCGATCGGCGAGTCGCAGAGCCAGCTGCAGGTGCTGCTCGATGAGCAGAACGGCCGTGCCCCCGGCTCGAATGGCGGCGATGTCCTCGCCGAGCGCGGCGACCGAGGCCGGAGCCAGACCGGCCGACGGTTCGTCGAGGACCAGCAGCGTGGGTGCGGACATGAGGCCGCGGCCGATGACGAGCATCTGCTGCTCTCCGCCGGACATGCTGCCGGCGCGCTGCGTGCGCCGCTCGGCCAGGCGCGGAAAAGTCCGGTAGACGCCCTCTCGGCGCTCGGCGACGACGTGCGTGCGGCGGCCGTCGAGGTAGGCGCCGAGAGTGAGGTTCTCCTCCACTGTGAGGCTGGGGAAGACGCGTCTGCCCTCGGACACGTGACTCAGCCCCCATCGCACGATCCGCCGGGGATCGCACCGGGTGATGTCCCGGCCGTCCAACGTCACCTCGCCCGAGCTCGGCCGGTGCAGCCCCGACACGCAACGGGCGACGGTCGTCTTGCCCGCGCCGTTGCCGCCGAGCAACGCGACGATCTCGCCGCGCCCGACATGGAAGGACACATCGTGCAGCACCGGTACGGCGCCGTGGCGGGCGCACAGCCCGCGGACCTCTAGCAGGGCCACGCAGTCTCCTCTCAGCGCGTCAGCCGCGCGCGGACGACGGGTCGGTGTCACCGAGGTAGACCCGGCGTACGGCGGGGTCGGCGGCGGTCGACTCGGGGGTTCCGGTCGCCAGCACCCGGCCGCGATCCAGGACGGTGATCCTGTCCGCGACGCCGTGCACCAGCGCCAGGTCGTGTTCGACCAGCAGAATGGCCGCGCCGCCTGCCGCAAGGCGGCGCAGGACACGGGCCAGGACGACGCGTTCAGGCCCGGTCATGCCGACGGCCGGCTCGTCGAGCAGGAGCACGCGCGCCCCGGTCGCCACGGCGCGGGCCACCTGCAGGAGGCGCTGCTCGCCGGCGCCGAGATCCCCCGGGCGGTCGGACGCGCGCCCGGCGAGCTCCGTCAGTCGCAGCGCCCTCCACGCCTCGCGGTCGGCGGCGGCCGCGTGGTCCCGCATCGACTCACTCGCGAAAAGGTGCCGGACGGCGGCGAACGGCACCGGTGACCCGCCGCGCACGCCGAGCAGCAGCTGACGGTAGGGACTGAGCCGCTCAAGACCGACGGTGCGCTGGAACGTCCGGGTCACCCCCCGCCTGACCATTTCGAGCTGGCCGGCCCGGGTGACGTCGGTCTCCTCCAGCAGGATCCGGCCGCCCTTGGGCCGCAGGGCGCCGGCGAGGGCGCGCAGGGCCGTCGTCTTGCCGCTGCCATTGGGCCCGATGAGCGCGTGGACCTGTCCGGCCCGCACCTCCAGGTCCACCCCCGTGAGGATGTCCGTCTCCCCGATGCCGACATCCAGCCCTCGGGCGGTCAGCACCACCGCCTCCCGGGAGGCCGCGGTGCGGGGGGCGAGGTCCTCGGTGTCCTCCACCGGCTCACCCGGGCGCCGCGTGCGCTCCGGCCACCGGCCCGCGAACCGTTCGACCGGCCCGCGGAGGAGCGGAACCGCGACCAGCGCCACGGCGGTGAGCACGCCGCCGGACGCCTCGGCCGGAAGACCGGCCGCGCCGGCGAGCCCGTCGGCCAGCGGCGGGATCACGGCGATCACGAGCAGGCCCAGCACCGGTCCCCACAGCCGCGCCGTACCCCCGATCAGCGCCGCCACGAACAGCTGGAGAGACAGCAGCGGCGAGACGTCGGACGGGGCGGCGACCCCGAGCAGCACGGTGATGCCCGCGCCGGACACCGCCGCGACGGCCGCGGTCGTGGCGAAGAGGGCGGCTCTGCGGCGAAGCACCGGCACCCCGAGGGAGGTGGCGAGCGCGGGGGCCTCGCGCAGGGCCGCCCACTCCAGTCCGGCCGGCCCGCGGGTCAGCCGGGCCACCATGGCCAGCGTCAGCAGGCACATCGATCCCGCCACGACGACGTGGGCCAGCGGGGTGAGAGTGACGGTCACATCGAAAACCGGTGAATGCAGGCGGGCCGGCGACGGGCGGACCAGCCCCTGGCTGCCGCCGGACACGGTGGGAAACGCATCGAGGACCGCGTACACGAGCCAGGCGAACGCCCACGTCGACAGCGCGACCGCCGCGCCGCGCAGCCGAGCCGTGAGCAGGCCGACCAGGTAGCCGGCGCACGCCGCGAGCACGGCGCCGACGAGCACGGCGCCGGCGAGCGGCAAACCCGCGCGTTCCAGATGGGCGACGCCGAAGCCGCCCACGGCCAGGAACGCGCCCTGGCACAGGACGGGTTGCCCTCCGTACGAGACGGACAGGGCGAGCCCGAGCACCGCGACCAGCAGATACAGGTGGTGTGCCAGCTCGACCATCATTCCGGGTCCTCACGCAGCGGTGATCGCAGGCCCTGCCGCCCGAGGGCGAGCACGATCAACAGGATGGCCAGCGGCACCACGTCGGCGAAGCGCGGGCCGAGAACGTCCGATGCGACGATCAACGACTCGATCACGCCGAGCGCCAGCCCTCCGGCCAGCGCGCCGCGCACCGATCCAAGGCCGCCCAGCAGCGCGGCCGCCATCGCCTTGAGGCCGAGGACGACGCCGTCGTCGACGCCGAGCGACCGGTCCGGCGCGATCAACAGCCCCGCCAGACCGGCCAGCGCGCCGGCCACCACGAAGGCGACGAGCACCAGCCGCCGTACCGGAAGGCCGAGCAGCGCGGCAGCGGTGGGATCGTCACTGACCGCCGTCATCGCCGTGCCGACCGGGGTGAGCACGAGCAGCCGCTCGACCAGGATCCCCACGGCCAATCCGATCCCGATGACACCGAGCGTGCGAACCGCAACCGTGCCTCCCCCGGGCAGTTGCAGCACCCCCGAAGGCGTCAACCGGCCGAGGCGCAACGGATCCGGCACCGCGTAGGCGTCCTGCGTGAGCACCAGCCCGAGAACCTCACGGATCAGCAGCCCGGCGGCCAGGCCACCCGCCACCCAGCCCAGGACGTCCCCGCCGGTGGACCGGTGCCCGGCTCCCGGCAGGAAGGGCCTCACGGCGATGAAATAGACACCTGCCGACAGTGCCGCTCCGGCGGCGACGACCAGCACCGCCAGCCCGGCGGAGCGCGCCAGGCCCGGGGCCGCCGCCACCGGCGTGGTCCCGAGCACCGCCAGCACACCGACGAAGACACCGCCGACCACGAGATCGCCGTGCGCGAAGGCGATCACCCTGGTGAGCCGGTAGACGAGGGTGAAGCCCATCGCGATCAAGCCGTAGGCCGCACCCAGAGCCAACCCGCTCAGGATCGCCTGCAGGGCCACTCCTCCACTCACCGGACACTGTCCTCCCGTCCTCGATCACATGACCCGGCGCCACTAGGAACCGCAGTCGCAGCAGCAGCCGTCCCCGCAGCAGCAGCCGTCGCCCGAGCAACAATCGGAGCAGGACGAGCAGCAGTCGCAGCAGTCGCAACAATCCGAGCAGTCGGGGCAGTCGCAGCTGTCACAGCAGCAGCGCTCGGTCCACGGCGCGTTCCGATGCTCGCTCCACGGTGGGCGGTAGAGCCCGCAGGTCAGGACGATCGCCGCCCAGGCCAGCGCCGTCAGCGCGATCCCCGGGCGGTCGCCGGGGCCCTCGGGGGAGCCGCCGGGCGGGGGTCCGGACGGCGCGGGGGAGGTGTCCCCGGCCGGTGTGCGGTGCGCCGCACAGGCGGAGCCGTGGGCACGCGGCCCGAACGCCCGGTCGACGGCGCGGCGGGTCTCGCCGCACAGCAGCGCCTCGGCCAGGTGCCGCTCCTCCAGGTCGAGGTCGCGTACGGCCAGGCGCAGCCCGTGCAGCGCCTCCTCGCACACGCGCCGGGCCTCGGCGGGCGAGGTGCCGGTCGCGTCCAGCGGGTTGTACGCCCCGCGGGCCCGATCCTCGGCGAGGTCCTCGACCGCGTCGATCAGGTGCGCGATCCGGCCGAAGAAACGGCCGGCCTCGCGCAGGCTCTCGGCGTTGCCCGGCCGGCCCGCGAGCGTGGCGGTGTGCGCGAAGGCCGCGGCCACCGCGGTCTCGGTGGGCTCGGTGACGTCGAGCAGCCCGCGTCCGGGAGACGCCTCCAGCAGCGCCTGGCGGGCGGAGACCTCGGTCAGGACGGCCGTGTCGAAGCCGATCGACGCCGCGCCGCGCCGGGCGGTCGAGGCCCAGATGGCGGCCGTGGCGCGCATCGGGGCGCCGGCCACGCGCCGGGCCGCGATCCCGTCGCCGTCGGCCGCGTGGTCGCGGATCTTGCCCGAGGCGAGGGCCAGCGAGACCACGGCGGCCAGGCGGGCGCCCCGGTCGTCCGACGGCACCACCTCCGCCCGCTGGAAGCCGCGCAGCGCGCAGGGCCCGGCGGTCCGCCGGTTCGCCCCCGCCCCGGCAACGGCCCCGGCCTGTGACTGTGACTGTGACTGTGACTGGGCCTGTGACTGGGCCTGTGACTGGGCCTCGGTCAGCACGGACAGGATGAGGCCGTCGTAGTTGGTCGCCAGGCGGGCCAGATGTCCGTGCCGGTCCCGCAGCGTCAGGCAGAGCCCGCACAGGTGCGCGCGCCAGGCCTCGTGGACGGACGGACAGGAGTGGCGGGCACACGGCCGGAGGATCCCGAACACCCAGAGACTCCTTGGGGGTCATGCGTACGGGATCATCCCGTTGCGCGGCGATTATGTCACTACGGGCCGGGACCCTGCCGGAGTAGCCGGGCGGGTGAGCCGGACAATCGGGGTATGGAAGTTACCGACGGGTTCGAACTGGCCATCGACGAGCACGTCGCCACTCTCACCATCAACCGGCCCGCCACCCGCAACGCCGTGACCGCCGCCATGTGGCGGGCGCTGCCGGGCATTCTCGCGGACCTCGCCGCCGAGCCGAAGGTACGTGTTCTCCTCCTTACCGGAGCCGGCGGAACATTTTGCTCCGGTGCTGATATTTCGGAAATTCATGAGCTTGGCGATAACGACGATGACACCGGTCTCACTGTTGTCGCAGAGCACGCATTGGTGACCTTTCCCAAGCCCGTGATCGCGATGATCGAGGGATACTGCGTCGGCGGCGGATGCCAGCTCGCGCTCGCCTGCGATCTGCGCATCGCGGCGACCGGGGCCCGCTTCGGCGTCACCCCGGCCAAGCTCGGGATCGTCTATCCGCTCAGCTCCACGCGGCGGCTCGCGGAGATCGCCGGGCCCGCCGCCGCCAAGCTTCTGCTCTTCTCCGCCGAGCTCATCGGCGCAGAACACGCCCTGCGCCTCGGTCTCGTCGACGAGGTGTGCCCGCCTGAGGACCTGCGCGAGCGGGTCTACGGCCTGGCGGCCACGATGGCCGGCCGGTCCCGGCTGACGATGATGGCGGCCAAGCAGATCATCGACGGCCGGGCCGGGGAGGCCGAGGTGCGCGCCTGGCAGCGGGAGGCCAGGGAGAGCGGGGAAATGGCCGAAGGTGTCCGGGCATATCGGGAGGGGCGTTCCCCTGGATTCTCTTGGGATGCAAAATAGGCATAAACGGGACTCGCAGTGGTAATGACCCTGTGAGGTGTGAGATGTCGCAGAATCCATTCGCCAGGTCCGCCCGATGGCTGGGGCTTGATAGGAATCCGCTTAGGCGCCGGTGTGACCGGGTCGAAGCGGTGATCCGGCTTGCCGCGGTGCTGGGAGTCGTGGCCGCGCTCGTGTTCGGCGTGATGCTCGGCATGCGCGAGTACGGTGACGGCCTGAGGACCGAGGCCCAGCAGGCGCACGCCCGGCATCAGGTCGCGGCCACGCTGACGGGCGAGGTGACGACGCCCCGGCTGTCGGTGGCCGGAGCGGCGGTCGGGCATGCCCAGGCCGTCTGGGTGGCCCCCGACGGCACGGCGAGGGCCGGAGTGATCGAGGCCCCGCCCAGCAGGCATGCGGGCGAGACCGTGCACATCTGGACCGACGACGCAGGCGTGATCGCGCCCCGGCCGCAGGACCGGGAGACCACGGTGGTCGCCGCGCTGACCGTCGGCACGGGCGTCCCGCTGGGCGCCGCCGCGATCCTCGCGCTGCTGGTGACCTGCACCCGCCTGGTCAACCAGCGCAGGGCCCGCCGGGTGTGGGAGGCCCAGTGGACCGTGGTCGAACCCATGTGGCGGATCAACGGCCGCTGAACGGACGCCCGGCGCGTCGCCCCGGCCGGCGATTCAGCCTCGGCGTTCGATCTCGGACGTCCCCATCGAGGTGATCCGGCCCGGGTGCGGTAGGCGAGGCCGTACTGCTCGCGCTGCGCGGTGTCGATCCGGGACGAGAAACCCCGGGATCGAGCAGGTCACTCGAACTCGTCAAGCGCATCGGCGCGCACAATCCCGGCTGTCCGCGATATGGCGGATTGTTCTTTGGAATCGGTAAGGCGCGAGGAAAATCGCCGACGTTCGGGACCGGTTCCGGGAAAGCGGGCTTGTCAGAAGGCGAGTGTCAGCCGCAGCCCGCCGTGGTTCCGGCCCGTTCACCCCGAGACGGAGACCGTCGCGCTTGATCCTTTCCGCGTTTACGGAGCATGGCTCGCCCAGCCGCGCTCTCGCCGGATGAAACTTTCAGCGACTCAGCGTGCGGCGAGCGCCGATCGTCACCGGAAACCGCTGTGACCATCGTCTACGTCCGGACATGGTGTCACGGCCGTACAGTGACGAATTACGACTAGATTGCCGAACGGGGCCTACGTGATAAAAAAGCCCACAATTAAGATCGTTTCACTGCGTACGTGACTTGTCCGCGTTTATGCCATCGAAGGGCCGTGTCACATGTCTGTGGCTGACCTGTCAGACGCCAAGCGGGAACTGCTCCGACGCAGGTTGCGGGCCCGTCTCGCACACGATCCCATTCCCCGGCGCCCGGAGGGCGTCGAACCCCCGCTGTCCCCGGCCCAGGAGCCGCTGTGGTTCATGGAGCGGTTCACACCTGGCACCACCACCTACACCCTGGTGATCGCCGTACGGTTACGTGAGCCGCTGGACGAGGACCGGCTGCTCCGCGCGCTCGCCGCGCTGCCGGTCCGGCACGAGGGCCTGCGCCACCGGTTCCCCGAGACCGAGGAGGGCAGCCCCGCCGTCCACGTCGTGGACACGACGGAGGTGCCGCTGAACCGCACCACGGCGGTCACGGACGAGGAGGCGATCGCGCTCATCGGCGCCGAGACCGCCGTCCCGCTCGACCTCGCCCGGGGCCCGCTGCTCAAGTGCGTCGTCGTCAGCAAGGGAGAAGACGAGCACATCGTCGCCCTGCTGGTGCACCACATCGTGGCCGACGGCCAGTCGCTGAATCTGCTCATGCGCGACCTGCTCGCCCTCTCCCGCGGCGAGGAGCCGCCCGCGCCCGCCGTGCGCTTCGGCGACGTCGCCCTGTGGCAGCGTGAGCGGTCTCCCGACCGCGAGCTGGACTACTGGCGGGGGGAGCTGGCCGGGCTGCCGCGCCTCGAACTCCTCACGGACCGGCCCCGTCCGGCCCTCCAGACGCTCGACGGCGTCACCCACGTGCGCTCCCTCGCGCCGGATCTGGTGGACGGCATCGCCTCGCTGGGCCGGGAGCACGGCGCCACCACGTTCATGACCCTCCTGGCCGCCTACCAGGTCCTGCTCTCCCGGCTGACCGGCCAGGACGACTTCGCCGTCGGCGTGCCGGTGGCCGGGCGGAGCAGACCGGAGTTCGAGGACGTCGTGGGCATGTTCGTCAACGTGCTGGCGATACGGGCCCGGCTGGACGGCGAGCCCACGTTCGCCGAGCTGCTCGCCCGCACCAGGGACACGGTCCTCGCCGCGGTCGATCACGAGCAACTGCCCTTCGCCCAGCTCGTCGACGCCCTCGGCGTGCCGCGGGACACCAGCAGGCCGCCTCTGATCGACACGATCTGCTCGATGCACGAGGCCACCCCCGGCGACGGGACCGAGACCCTCCCGCTGGCTCCCACGTCGGCCAGGCACGACGTGGAGCTGTACGTCGTGCCCGCCCCCGAGGGCGGCCTGCAGTGCGCGTTCACCTACCGGCCCGAGCTGTTCGGCGAGAGCACGGTCGCCCGGATGGCCGGGCAGTTCGTCGACCTGCTGCGCGCGATCGTGGACGACCCGCACGTCCCGATCGGCCGGCTGCCGCTGACGGGCGACGACGCGCTGATCGCCGGTTGGAACGCGACCGGCGCGGACTACCCGGACGCGGCCACCCTGCACGGCCTGATCGAGGAGCAGGTCGCCCGCACCCCCGAGGCCGTCGCGGTGACGTTCGCCGGACAGTCGTGGACGTACCGGCAGCTCGACGAGCGGGCCAACCGGATCGCGCACCGTCTCGCGGGGCTCGGCGTGGAGCCGGGCGGTCTGGTCGCGGTCTGCGCCGAACGGTCGTTCGACCTGGTCGCCGCACTGCTCGGCGTGCTCAAGACCGGCGCGGCGTATGTGCCGCTCGACCCCGGCTACCCCGCCGACCGGCTGGCGTTCATGCTGTCGGACTCGGGCGCGCCCGTCGTGCTGACCCGGCAGGACCTGGCCGAGCGGCTGGTCACAGGCGGCGCCGTCATCCTGCCGCTCGACCTTGACGCCGTATGGGACGGGCTGCCGGCGACCGCACCCGAGGTGCGGGGCGGGCCCGGCACGGCCGCGTACATGATCTACACCTCCGGCTCCACGGGCCGGCCGAAGGGCGTCCCCAACAGTCATCGCGGCATCGTCAACCGGCTCGACTGGATGCAGAAACGGTTCCGGCTGACCGGCGCCGACGTGGTGTTGCAGAAGACGCCGGCCGGGTTCGACGTCTCGGTGTGGGAGTTCTTCTGGCCGCTGCTCACCGGCGCGCGGCTCGTGCTGGCCGAGCCCGAGGGCCACCGCGACCCGGCGTACCTGCGTGACCTGATCAACGGCGAGCGGGTGACCGTCCTGCACTTCGTGCCGTCCATGCTCAGCGCGTTCCTCGACGAGGAGGGCGTGGAGACCTGCACGTCGCCGCGCGTCATCGTGTGCAGCGGGGAGGAACTGCCCGTCGACCTGGCCGAGCGCTGCCTGCGCACGCTCCCGGCCGAACTGCACAACCTGTACGGCCCCACCGAGGCGGCCGTCGACGTCTCCGCCTGGCAGTGCACGCTGCCCGCGCTGGCGGGCCGGGCGCGGGTGCCGATCGGCTCGCCCATCCAGAACATCACGCTGCACGTGCTCGATCGGCATGGCGAGCCGGTACCCGTGGGGGTGCCCGGCGAGTTGTACATCGGCGGCGTGGGCGTCGCACTCGGCTACCACGCCCGCCCGGAGCTGACCGCCGAGCGGTTCGCCGGAGGCCGCTACCGCACCGGCGACGCGGCCCGCTGGCTGCCGGACGGCACGATCGAGTTCCTGGGCCGCCTCGACGGCCAGGTCAAGCTGCGCGGCCTGCGCATCGAACTCGGCGAGATCGAGGCCGTGCTCCGGGAGAAGGCCGGTGTGCGCGACGCCGCGGTGATCGTACGCGAGGACGTGCCCGGCGGCCCGCGGCTGGTCGCCTACCTCACCGGCGACGCCGTGCCCGAGGCGGCGCAGGTGCGCGCGGCGATCAGGGGCACGCTGCCGGAATACATGCTGCCGTCGATGTTCGTCCCGCTCGACGCCCTTCCGCTCACGCCGAACGGCAAGCTCGACCGAGCCGCCCTGCCCGTCCCGCAGGTCCAGGCCGACGTGCCGTACGCCGAGCCGGAGACCGAGACCGAGCGGGCCGTCGCGGCCGTGTGGGCCGACGTGCTGGCGGCGGAGCGGATCGGGGCCGACGACGACTTCTTCGATCTCGGCGGCCACTCGCTGCTCGCCGTCCAGGTCGTCGCGAAGCTCCGCAGGGCGCTCCCCGCCGGGTCGGCGCAGGTGGGGCTGGTGGACATCTTCACCTACCGGACCGTGCGCGAACTGGCGGCCTACGCCGGTTCCGGCGAGGACGGCCCGCGCCCGCTGCTCCAGCGGCTCACCCCGGCACGCACGGCGAGCGTCACCTACGTGTGCGTGCCGTACGGGTCGGGCAGCGCGGTGGTCTACCAGCCGCTGGCCGACGCCCTGCCCGCCGACCAGGCGCTGTACGCGCTCGCGATCCCGGGCCACGACGTGGGCCTGGACGAGGAACCGATGGAGTTCGCCGAGCTGGCCGCCCGCGCCACCGAGGAGATCCTCGCCATCGAGGGCCCTCTGGTGATCTACGGCCACTGCGGGGTCGGCGCCGCGCTCGCGGTCGAGCTGGCGACCAGGGCCGAGGCGGTGGGCCGCGCGGTGGACGCCGTCTACACCGGGGCGATCTTCCCGTTCGCCCGGCCGCGCGGGCTCATGCGTGCGCTGTCCAGGATCGGGGAGTTCGACCGGCTCCGGAGCAGCCAGACCGACATCAACCGTCTCAAGGCCCGTGGGGTGGACCTCGAGGAGCTGGATCCCGGCGTGGCCGACCGCATCGTCCGGACGATGCGCCATGACAGCAAGGCCGCGGAGAAGTACTTCACCGAGCTCTTCGACGCCCCCGACCGGCCGCGGCTACGCGCCCCGATCATCTCGGTCGTCGGCGAGCGCGACCCCGCCACCGACTTCTACGCGGAGCGCTACCGCGAGTGGGGCTTCCTCACCGACGTCACGGCGCTCGTCGTACTGGACGAGGGCGGCCACTACTTCCTGCGCTACCGCGCCGAGGAACTGGCCGCCGCCCTGCGCACCCACACTCACATGGAGGTCTCCGACCGCTCGGGCAACCCCTCGTGGTGGGTGCACGCGGTCTCGCGCGGGTCCGCCCCGCCCGGGTCCGATAAGCAGGGGGTGCGTCCCAGCATGGGCCGCTTCCTCACGATCTCCGCCGGGCAGCAGCTCTCGATGATCGGCTCGGCGCTCACGGGGTGGGCCCTGCCGCTGACCGTCCTCATGGACTCCGGCTCGATCGGGCAGTTCTCCATGCTGGCCGTGCTCAACCTGGCCGGGCTGCTGATCTCCCCGCTGGCCGGGGCGATCGTGGACCGGGGGGACCGGCGGCGGGTGATGCTGTTCGCCGACTGCGCGTCGGCCGGGATCCAGGCCGTGCTGGCCGGGCTGCTCCTCTTCGGCGACGTACAGATCTGGCAGATCTACCTGCTGATCGTCAGTCTGTCGGTGGCGGCGAGCTTCCAACGGCTCGCCTACCAGTCGGCGGTGCCGCAGCTCGTCCCCAAGCACTACCTCGGCCACGCCATCGGCGTCACCCAGATGACCAACGGTGTCGCGCAGCTCGTCGTCCCCCTCGTCGCGGCCGGGTTGCTGGCCTGGATCGGGCTCGGCGGCATCGTGGCGATCGACATGGCGAGTTATGCGTTCGCCATCGTCACGGTGCTGCTGGTCCGCTTCCCCGACACGCTTCCCTGGCGGCCGCGCGAGCCGCTGAGCACGGAGATCGCCAAGGGTTTCACGTACACGTGGCACGACCGGGGGCTGCGCTCGACGCTGGTGTTCTTCGCCGTGCTCAACGTGTTCCTGTCTCCGCTGCTCCTGCTGGTCTCGCCGCTGGTGCTCTCCTTCGCCACGCTCAAGGACGTCAGCGTGATCTCGCTGGTGTCGGGGCTCGGCGTCATGCTCGGCGGGCTGACCATGTCGCTGTGGGGCGGCCCGCGCCGCGGGCGTTTCCGCGGCGTGCTGACCTTCGCCGTGGCAATCGCGGCGGGTGGCGTCGTCACCGGCCTCGCCCCGTCGCTGGTCGTGGTCGGCGTGGGGGCGTTCGCGCTCAGCTACTTCCTCACGCTGATGAACGGCATCTACGTCACGATCGTGCAGATCAAGGTGCCCGCGCGGTTCCACGGCCGGGTCTTCGCGCTCAACACGCTGGTCGCCTGGTCGACGCTGCCCGTCGGCATCGGCCTGGTCGCCCCGCTCGGCGCCGCGCTGTTCGACCCGATGCTGGCCCCGGGAGGGGCGCTCGCCTCGACCGTGGGCGCCCTGATCGGGGTGGGCCCCGGCCGCGGGATCGCCTTCCTCTATCTGGTGTGCGCACTGGGCATGATCCTCGTGGCGGCCGGCGCCCTGCGGGTGAGGCGGCTCGCCCGCCTCGACACCGAGATGCCGGACGCGCTGCCCGACGACCTCGTCGGGGTCGAGGCCATCCAGCGTCGCGTCGCCGCCTAGGTCCTCACTAGAGGCGCCGGGTCAGCGCGCCGAGGTTGGCCTCGACCCAGCGGAGCCGGGCGAGCGTGCCGGTGGGCTCGTTCCGCCCGGCTCCGTTGAGGAAGGCCAGATAGCCGCGCACCCATCCGCCGAAGACCCAGGGCTCCGCCGGGATGTCGCCACCGGCCTTGCGGTAGCCGGACACGGCGGCGTCGAACCGGTCGAAGTCGACGCTGCCGTCGAGGCGGGCCGCCCAGTCGAGGGCCATGCCCGCGGCCTCCTGCTCGGCGACGTACGGACCGGCGGTGTCCCAGTCGATGATCGTCAGGCTGCCGTCGAACCGGAGCAGTGCGTTCTTCGGGTGCAGGTCGCCGTGGGACATGGTCAGGGTGCCCACGCCGGCCGGTCGCGCGGTCGCGGCCTCGAGGTCGGCCGGTCCGGACGCCGGATCCGCGGCCGGGTGGCCGGCAGGGTCCGCCCGCGGTGGTTCCTGAGGAGCGATGTCACGACCGGCCGTGTGAACGGCGGCCACCAGCTCGCCCATCGTGGCCGACAGCTCGGGGCTGAGGTCGTCGAGGGCGGGCGCCTTCCCGTCGAGCCAGCGGTGCACCCGGACGGAGCCGTTCCCGACGGGGATCACGTACGCTCCTGTCGCGGGCGACGGGACCGGCTCGGGCATCGGGATGCCCGCCCGCCAGGCGGCGACCTCGATCTCCACGGCGGGCGCGGCCGACGGCGGCAGCCGCTTCACGGCGTACGCGCCGGTGATCGTGTCGACCCGCCAGACCTCGTTGTGGTAGTAGCCGGCCACCCGGAGTCCTCGCGTCACCGCCAGGCCGAGGCCGAACTCATCACAAACCAGGCCGATATCGAGATCCATCCGCACATTTTGCCGTGCTCAGGAGGATGGGGAAAGGCCGGCTCAGCGGTCGACGATCTCGTTCTTCCCGATCACGACCACACCGCTGCGGGTCACCGCGAAACGCTGGCGGTCGTAGTCCAGGTCGAAGCCGATCCGGGCGCCGTCGGGGATCACCACGTTCTTGTCGATGATGGCCTTGCGGACGATCGCGCCCCTGCCGATCTTGACCGAGCCCATCAGCACCGAGTCCTCGACGTGCGAGTGGGAGTGCAGCACCACGCCGGGGGACAGGATCGAGCGCAGCGCGGTGCCGCCCGACACGATCACGCCGGGCGACACGAGCGACTCCATCGCGTGTCCCACCCGGTCGCCCTCGTTGTGCACGAACTTGGCCGGCGGCAGCGGGTCGTTGCCCGTGTAGATCGGCCAGCGGTCGTTGTAGAGGTTGAAGACCGGCTGCACCGAGATGAGGTCCATGTTGGCCTCGTAGTAGGCGTCGAGCGTCCCCACGTCGCGCCAGTAGCCGCGGTCGCGCTCGCTGGAGCCGGGCACCACGTTGTTCGCGAAGTCGTACACCTCGGCGCCGCCGCTCTTGACGAACATCGGGATGATGTTGCCGCCGAGGTCGTGCTTGCTGCTGGGGTCGAGGGCGTCCTCGCGCACGGCCTCGATGAGGGACTGGGTCTTGAAGACGTAGTTGCCCATCGAGGCGAAGATCTGGTCGGGCGCGTCGGGCAGGCCCACCGCGTCCTTGGGCTTCTCGCGGAACGCGACGATCCGCCGGCCTGAGGGGTCCGCCTCGATGACCCCGAACTGGTCGGCCAGTTCGAGGGGCTGGCGGATCGCGGCGACGGTCACGTCGGCGCCCGAGTCGATGTGCTGGTCGACCATCTGGCGCGGATCCATCCGGTAGATGTGGTCCGCGCCGAAGACGATCACGTGATCGGGCATCTCGTCGTAGATCAGGTTGAGGTTCTGGAACAGCGCGTCCGCGGATCCGGAGAACCACCGCGGCCCGAGCCGCTGCTGCGCGGGCACCGGGGTCACGTAGTTGCCGAGCATCGACGACAGCCGCCACGTCCGGGAGATGTGCCGGTCCAGGCTGTGGTTCTTGTACTGCGTCAGCACCACGATCTGCCAGTAGTGCGCGTTCGCCAGATTCGACAGAACGAAGTCGATGAGCCGGTAGATGCCCCCGAAGGGCACCGCGGGCTTGGCCCGGTCCGCGGTGAGCGGCATCAGCCGCTTGCCCTCTCCACCCGCTAGCACGATCGCCAGGACCTTCATAGGCAGGACCTTAACCCGCGAAATGGCTAACAAACACCAGGGACACCGGCAAACAGGGCGGATCGGGGACTCTAAGCTCACTCGTATGCGTGTCGATCTGCTGAGCCGCGAGTACCCACCCGAGGTGTACGGCGGCGCCGGAGTCCATGTCGAGTACCTCGCGCGGGAGCTTCGGCGGCTGTCCGACGTGCGGGTCCGCTGCTTCGGCGCCCCGCGGGAGGAGCCCGGCGTGCGGGCCTACCCGGTCCCCGGGGGACTGTCCGGCGCGAACGCCGCCCTGCAGGTGCTCGGCGTCGACGTCGAGATGGCGGCCGGCTGCGAGGGCGCCGACGTCGTGCACAGCCACACCTGGTACGCGAACTTCGCCGGCCACGTCGCCAAGATGCTCTACGGCGTGCCGCACGTGGTGACCACGCACAGCCTGGAGCCGCTGCGCCCGTGGAAGGCCGAGCAGCTCGGCGGCGGCTACACGCTGTCGTCGTGGGCGGAGCGGACCGCGCTCCAGGCGGCGGACGCGATCATCGCGGTGTCCGAGGGCATGCGGCGCGACGTTCTCACGGCCTACCCGGAGGTGCCCGCCGAGCGCGTGCGCGTGATCCACAACGGCATCGACACCGAGGAGTACGCGCCGTCGCGGGGCACCGAGGCCCTGGTCAGGCACGGCATCGATCCGGCCGTGCCGTACGTCGTCTTCGTGGGGCGTATCACCCGGCAGAAGGGCCTGGTGCACCTGCTCCACGCGGCCCGGTCGTTCGACCCGGCGGCCCAGCTCGTGCTGTGCGCCGGCGCGCCCGACACGCCGGAGATCGCCGAGGAGGTCGCGGCGCTCGTGCGCGAGCTGTCGGCCTCCCGCAAGGGCGTGGTGTGGATCTCCGAGATGCTGCCCAGGCCCGAGGTGATCCAGATCCTCACCCATGCCACCGTTTTCGTGTGCCCCTCGGTGTACGAGCCGATGGGCATCGTGAACCTGGAGGCGATGGCGTGCGAGACCGCCGTCGTTGCGACCGCGACCGGAGGCATCCCCGAGGTCGTCGCCGACGGAGAGACGGGCCTGCTCGTCCCGATCGACCAGGGCGGCGACGGCGAGCCGAACGACCCGGAGGCGTTCGCCGCGGCGCTGGCCGACCGAGTGAACAGGGTGCTCGGCGACCCGCGCCTCGCGGCCGCGATGGGCGAGGCCGGGCGCGTGCGCGCGATCGACCACTTCTCCTGGCGGCGGATCGCCGAGCGGACCCACGAGCTCTACGCGTCGCTCACCCGGCCGGGGACGACCCAGGGATGATCATGGTGACGCCCGGGTGCGCGCCCGGCCGGGTCAGCGCGTCCGGCGCGTCGTCCAGGCCCACGGTGCGGGTGACCAGCAGGTCGGGGCGGAGCACTCCCGCCGCGATCAGCTCCAGCATCGGGGGATAGGCGTGGGCGGCCATGCCGTGGCTGCCCACGATCTCCAGCTCGTGCGCGATCACCCTGCCCATCGGCAGGGCGGTCTGCCCGGGAAGCAGGCCCACCTGCACGTGGCGGCCCCGCCTGCGCAGGCCGCCGATCGACGCGGCGCAGGTGGCGGTGCCGCCCAGCGCGTCGAGGGAGACGTCGGCGCCGTCGCCCCCGGTCGCCGCCCTGACCCGCGCGGCCGACTCCTCGGGACCGGCGCCCTCGCCGAGCAGGACGCACTCGGCCGCGCCGAACCGGCGGGCCAGGTCGAGCGCGGCGGGGGACACGTCCACGGCGACGACCCGCGCCCCCACGGCGGCGCCGATCATCACGGCCGACAGCCCGACCCCGCCGCAGCCGTGGACGGCGAGCCACTGGCCCGCCCGGACCCGCCCTTGCTCGACGACGGCGCGGAACGCGGTGGCGAAGCGGCAGCCCAGGCTCGCCGCCGTGGCGAACGCCATGCCGTCCGGCAGCCGCACGAGGTTCACGTCGGCGTGGTCGATCGCCACCAGCTCGGCGAACGATCCCCAGTGGGTGAACCCGGGCTGGGTCTGCCGCTCGCACACCTGCTGGTTGCCGGTCGTGCACTCGCGGCAGCTTCCGCAGGCGCAGATGAACGGCACCATCACCCGGTCGCCGGCCCGCCAGCGGCTCACCCCCGGGCCGGCCGAGTCCACCACACCCGCCAGCTCGTGCCCGGGCACGTGGGGCAGGACCGTGATGTCCGCGTCGTGGCCCATCCACCCGTGCCAGTCGCTGCGGCACGCCCCGGTCGCCTCGACCCTGATCACCACGCCGTCCGGCGGCGCCACCGGGTCCGCCACCTCGCGCACCTCGGCCCGCCCGCCGAACTCCTCGTACACAACCGCGCGCATGTCACGCTCCTTCCCAGGCCGTACGCTAATCGGGTGATTGCGATCGACCGGATACGGATGGCCTTCACCGACCGGCACGGCGGCGTGAGCGCCGGGCCGTACGGCACGCGCAACCTTGGCGGGGCGGTGGGGGACGACCCGGCGGCGGTCGCCGAGAACCGGGCGAAGACGGCCGCGGAGTTCGGGCTCGACCGGGTGGTCTTCATGCGTCAGGTCCACGGGACCGACGTCGCCTACGCGGAGGAACCGTTCGGGGACGAACCGCCCGCCCTGGACGGGGTGTTCACCGACCGTCCCGGGCTCGGCCTGGCGGTCCTGGTCGCCGACTGCGCGCCCGTGCTGGTGGCCGATCCGGTGGCCGGCCTGGTCGGCGCCGCGCACTCGGGGCGGCCGGGCACGGAGGCGGGCGTGGTCCCCGCCCTGGTCGAGGCGATGGCCGAGCGGGGCGCACGGCCGGAGCGGACGGTGGCCGTGATCGGGCCGTCGGCCTGCGGGCTGTGTTACGAGGTGCCGGAGGACCTGCGCGAGCGCGTCGCCGCCCGCGTGCCCGAGACCTGGTCGCGAACCCGGCACGGCACGCCCGCGCTCGACATCAGGGCCGGGATAGCGGCCCAGCTCGTCCGGGCCGGCGTGGCCGACGTCCGCCACGACGACCGCTGCACGATCGAGACGGCCGACCTCTACTCCTACCGCCGGGAGCAGCGCACCGGGCGCTTCGCCGGTTACGTCTGGCTCACCGGCGCGTGAGGCCGCCCCGCGCGTGAGATCGCTCCGGGTATGAGGTCGCTCGGACGCGGGACTGCTCCGCGTGTGAGATCGTGCGGACACCGGACCGCTCCGCGTGTGAGGCCGCTCCGGGTGTCGGATCGCTCTGGGTGGCTGCGTGGGCGACCAGCTTTCGCGATGGCCGCCGGAGGCCTCTCAGGCCCGTGCCCGCGGCTCCAGCCCGGCGTACGCCTTCCGGAGCAGCGCGTGCAGGCTCGCCCGCTCGTCCTCGTCCAGCGCGGCGAGTAGCTCGTCGCGCGCCTCGCCGGCCTCGCGCAGGGACGCCTCCAGCGTGGCCCGGCCCGCGGGGCTGACGGCGACGCGGTATCGCCGCCGGTCCTCGGGGTCGCGCTCGCGCTCCACGAGGCCGAGCGGCACGAGCGTGTCCATCACCGCCACGAGGTCGCTGGGGTCGATGCCCAGCCGCTCGCCGAGCTCACGCTGGGACGCCGGGCCGAAGTCGCGCAGCGCGGCCAGGACGGCCATGTCCCACAGGCCGATGCCGTGCCCGCGCAGCCGGTCGCCCATACGGCGTCGCCCGGCGACGCCCACCTTCGACAGCAGGAAGGCGGTGACTCCGAGCAGGGACGGGGGAAGTTGCGGCAGGTCGCTCACGAGAGCAGGATAGGGCACGACCAATAGTTGGTACTCACCAAGGGATTTCCATGGACGCTCTCTATCCTCGCGTGCTCGCCTCCCGGTTCGCCGAGTGCTTCCGCTTCTACGACGGCCTGCTCACCGCGGTGGCGGGCGCGCACCTCGTCAAGGGCGCGGAGACGGGGCCGTACGCCAACTGGGACCGCGACGAGGAGGCGGTGCTGGCCCTGCTCGACCGCGAGATGCTCGCGAAGGTCACCGGCGTGGATCTCGACGGCGGAGGCGACGGGACGATGCTGGTCCTGACCGTGGACGACGTCGACCGGGCCGCCGCCGTGGGGACCGCCAACGGCGGCCGGGTCGTGGCGCCGCCGAGCGCCCGGCCCGAATGGGGGCCGACCTCCCGCACCGCGCACCTGCGCGACCCCGACGGCAACCTGCTGGAGCTCCAGTCCTACTGAGCGCCGCCGCGCCGCCCGCGCAGCGCGGCCAGGAGACCGAGGGTCCGCGCCCGCTCGCGCGCGTCTCCGAAGGGGCTCACCACGAGTTCGGTCGCGCCCGCCTCGGCATAGGCCCGCACGGCGCGCTCGACCGCCGACTCGTCCCCGGCGACGACCGTCTCCTCCACCCCCGACCTGCCCTGGCGGTCCAGGATCGCCCGGTAGCCGGGCAGGTCGCCGACGGGTCCGAGGGACTCCGCGACCCGCCGCCGCACGCCCTCGGGGTCCGCGGTCACGCTCACGATCACACCGGCGACGACGCGTGGGCGCGGCCGCCCGGCGGACGCGGCGGCGCGGGTGACCGCCGGCGTCACATGGTCGGCGATCGTCTCCGGGCCGGTCCAGACGGTCACCGCGCCGTCGGCGAGTTCGCCGGCCAGCCGCAGCATGACCGGCCCGAGGGCGGCCAGCAGGGCCGGCGGCGGCTCGGCGCCGGGCACCTCGACCCGCCCCGCCGCGGTAGTCGACCCGCTCGCCCCGCAGCAACGGCACCAGCGCGGACAGGTATTCGCGGACGTGCCGGGCCGGTCGGTCGTACGACAGCCCGAAGTGGGTCTCGATGAGCGGCCCGTGGCTCGGCCCGATGCCGAGTGTGAAGCGGTTGCCGCTGGCCGCCTGGGTGGTGAGCGCCTGCCCGGCGAGCGCCAGCGGATGTCTCGGGTAGGTCTGGGTCACCGCCGTGCCTACGGCGATCCCGGGCACCTCGCGGGCGGCGAGCGCCGCGAGCTGGACGGCGTCCCATGACAGGACCTGGGTGAAGTAGGCGCTGTCGAGGCCGGCCTCGGCCGCCTCGCGCACCCGTCCGATCAGCTCGTCCAGGCCCAGGCCGTTCCCTCCGGCGAGCACTCCGAGTTTCATCGCGCCTCCAACATGAATCGGAGACTCCGGTTCCGTTTGCGCACGCTCTACCGCCACTTCCCGGACCGGCGGGGCCTGTTGGAGGAGATCGCGGCCGGCACGCTGCGGACCCTGCTCGAGGCCGCGCGGGACCACGCCGCCCGCCCGGTGAGCCGGTGGGACGCGCTGCTGGCGTGCGTCCGGTGCGGCGCCGACCTGCCTCTGGCCCTGGTCAAGTCGCTGTCGGACGGTGCCGAGGCCCATCCGGAGCTGGGCCCGCTCGTACGCGACCTCGACGCCACGCTCGAAGACCTGGCCGCGGGAGCCCAGCGGGAGGTTGCCGTCCGCGGCGACATCACTCCGCGCGAGGTCGTCGAGCTGCTCAGCGTCGCCGTGTGCCGCCCCGGCGCCCGGCCCGACGACGCGCTGACCACCGTCATCCTCGACGGACTCGCCACACGGGTGGCCTCGCGCGGGGCCCGGACCTGACCGGCGCACGACGCGACCGGCGCCGGGCTTGCTGGCGGCTTGCAGCGGTTGCGGAAAGCCTGCGGCAAGGGGCGTGCAGGCGAGCGGGCCTATCACTGAGGTGCACCGACCCGGCGGCGACGGCCAGACCGGACAAGCACCCTCACCCCGCACTTCGAGGAGACAGTCATGAAGCGCACCCTGCTCGGTCTGGCCGCCGCCGCGATCTCCGGCCTGGCCGTCACCGTCCCCGTCACCCTCATGGCCGGTCCGGCCTCCGCGAGCGGCGACTACGGCCCGGACACCTGCGTCGAGGGTTACGTCTGGCGCGAGGCCGGCCCCAGCGACCACGTCTGCGTGACCTCGGCCGCCCGCACCCGGACCCTCGCCG
Organism: Microbispora bryophytorum; assembly: GCF_043197435.1. Taxonomy (NCBI): domain Bacteria; kingdom Bacillati; phylum Actinomycetota; class Actinomycetes; order Streptosporangiales; family Streptosporangiaceae; genus Microbispora; species Microbispora bryophytorum. The sequence continues at coordinate 825,963 of NZ_JBICTF010000003.1, forward strand.
ACAACGCCGCCAAGGCGTCCCGCTGGACCCCCGGCCCGTACGGCCCGCACACCTGCAAGACGGGCTACGTGTGGCGCGAGGCGTTCACCGGCGACGACGTGTGCGTCACCCCGGCCGCCCGCGCGCAGGCCAAGCTCGACAACGGCAAGGCGGCCGAGCGCAAGGTCTCGGCCAAGCTGTGGATCACCCGTTACACCGTCCCGCCGGTGGACAACGGCGACGGCACCGCCACCAGCACCTCCGTCGACGACATCCCGCGGCTCAAGATCAACGGCGACCACTTCAACCACGGGCAGGTCAGGCTCTACATCCGGTACACCAGCGGCAAGCTCTACTGGAGCGGCACGGTGACCGCGAGCGCGCACAGCGGTTACGTCGCCGGGAGCTTCGGCAAGAAGACCGGCGTGTTCGACTGCGCCTTCGGGGGCAAGCCGGCCAACGCCTACGCCCAGGCGCAGGACGTGATCTCCGGCCGCTGGTCGGCCAAGGTCCCCGTACGCGTCGGCTGCGCCGTCCTGTGACGGCGGGCGCCGCGACGGTGACCCGGAGGACCGGCCCGGTCGGGCCGGTCCTCCGGCATGTCCGGGAGAGCCGTCGCCCAGGTCAAGGGATCTTCTGATCGGCCTGGCGTTCCAAGCATCGTGATCGGGGTAGTCGGTGGGTCTGCGGGGACCCGCCGGGGGCCGGCCCGCGACCCGCCCCCCGGCGGCTCCCACCCCCTGACGATGTGAGGATTGACATGGGAACCGCGACCCCGGTGCCGGAGACCAGGAGCATGAGCGGCGACGAGCTGTCTGCCGACGACGCCTACGCCGCCATACGGCGGTACGGCGGCTGGCACCTCATCCGCGACGCGTACGTCCGGTTCAGGTACGGCGACGGCACGAGCAACGCCCGCTCCCTCGCCTTCCAGACCTGCCTCGCGATCATCCCGGGAGCGATCGCCCTTGTGGGCCTGAGCTCGGTGCTGCACCAGGAGCGCTTCGGCCGCCTCCTTGAGCTCACCCTGCGGCAACTGACCCCCGGCGCGGGCTCGCGGGTCATCCAGGAGACGCTCGACCAGAGCCACCACGCCTCGGGCGCGGGGGGGAAGCTGGCCCTGTGGCTCGGTCTGCTGACCGCACTGGTGTCGCTGACGACCGCTATGGGCCAGTTCGAACGCGGGGCCAACCGCATCTACGGAATCGAGCGGGACCGCCCCTTCCTGGCCAAGTACGGCAGGGCGCTGCTGATGGCCGTCACGGCGGGCCTCCTCATGAGCGTCGGCTTCGTCATCCTGGTCGGCGGCGCCGCGGTCGGGGAGGCCGCGGCGCACGCCTACGACTGGAGTGAGACGACGCAGAGGCTCTGGGGCTGGCTGCGCTGGCCGATCGGTTTCCTGCTCGCGGTCCTGTCGATCTCGGTGTTGTTCCGCTCCTCGCCCCGGCGCGAGCAGCCGGGGCACAGCTGGCTTGCGGTCGGGGCCACGGTCGCCGTGCTGCTGTGGACGCTGTTCACCTGGCTGCTCGCGCTCTACACCGCCAGCAGCGGCACCTTCGGCGCGACGTACGGCCCGCTCACGGCGGTCATGGCGCTGCTGCTGTGGTCGTTCCTCAGCTCGATGGCGCTCTTCCTCGGCCTGTCCTTCTCGGCTCAGCTGGAGGCCTGCCGCGCGGGCCGCGGCGAGCCGGCCCAGCCCGACCCCGGCCCCGCCCCGGTCTCCCCGCGGGAGCGGCAGCCGGCCGGGAGCAGCCGATGATCCGGTGGCGCGGGCGGCGCGGGCGGCGTGACGCCGAGCACGGACTGGGTCTGCGGCTGACGGTGGCGACGGCGGCGCTGGTGCTGATCGCGGTGCCGTTCACGGTGCTGCTGGTCTTCGTCAAGACCTCCTTCGGCCCGCTCACCGAGATCGACGAGGGCGCGGCGTGGGACCTGCACGCCTACGCGATCGGCAATCCCGGGTTCGCCCGGCTGATGGAGCTGGTCAGCGACGTGTTCGCGCCGCTGACCTGGCGGATCGCGGTCGGCGCCGCGGTCGCCTGGCTGGTCTGGCGCCGTGCCTACCACCTGGCCCTGTGGGCGGTCACCACGATCACCGTCGGCGGCCTGCTCGGCCTCGCCCTGAAGGTCATCGTCGCGCGGGCCCGGCCCAGCCTGCCGGACCCCGTCGCCATCGCACCCGGCGCGTCGTTCCCCTCGGGGCACACGGTCAACGCCGTGCTCGGCACCGGGATCCTGCTGCTCCTCGTCCTGCCTCTCGTGCGGGAGCGCGGGCGGGTGCTCGCCTGGGCGCTCGCCGTGCTGATCCCGCTGGCGGTCGGCTTCAGCCGGATCGCGCTCGGCGTGCACTGGTTCAGCGACGTGGTGGGAGGGCTGGTGTTCGGCGTGGCAGTGGTGGCCGCCACGGCCGCCGCCTTCGAGACCTGGCGCCGCCACGATGTGGGCCGCCGGCCCGCCCAGCCGTTACGCGAGGGCGTCGGGCCCGAGACGAAGAGGGAAATCGCTCCCGAAGGAGGACGAATTGCACGCCGACCGTAATCGTGGCACGACCCGGAGCGCCCGGTCGTCCTCGGCGCCGCCTCGGCGGGCGCCCGACCAGCGGGTCCCCGACCGGCAGGTGCCCACTCGACGGGTGCCCACTCGACGGGTGGCCGCGGAGGCGGCGCGGCGGATCCTGCTCCCGCTCGCGCTGATGGCCCTGGTGACCCTCGGGCTCGGCCTGCTGATCACGAAGGTCCTGGAGCACTCGACGCTCGTCGCGCAGGACGAGGCGGTCAGCCGCGAGATCGCCCAGGAGCGCACGCCGTTCTGGAACGAGGTGACCCACTACGGCTCGATGCTGTCCGACACGCCTGTGATCATCGTGGTGACGACGATCATGGCGATCCTCTTCCGGGTCGTCTACGGGCGCCTGCGGGAGTCGGTCTTCCTGGTGGCCGTCGTCTGCGCCCAGTCGGCGATCTTCCTGCTGGCCACGGTGTTCGCGCAGAGAGCCCGCCCGCACGTGCCGCATCTCGATCCCGCGCCGCCCACGTCCAGCTATCCGTCGGGGCACACCAGCGCCGCCGTGGCGTTCTACTGCGGCACCGCACTAGTGCTGACCCTGCACACACACCGCCACACGATCCTGAATGCGCTGTGGTGGCTGCTCGGCGCGGGAGCGGCCCTGGCGGTCGGCCTGTCCAGGCTCTATCGAGGCATGCACCATCTGACGGACGTGAGCTGGGGCTACGTGCTCGGGATCTTCTGTGTGGTCGTGCTCGCCCAGGCCCTGCTGCTACAGCCGATCACGGCGTCGCGACGCGCCGCGACGAAACGGGCCGTACGCGGGGCCGCGCTGACCTGACCGGCTCCCGGCCACCGGCTCGGAGCCGAGCCGGTGGCCGGGGCGGTCAGCTCGACACGCCGGTGAGGCGGCAGGCATCCGCCCAGCGCGCGGGATCGACAGCGGCGGGGTCGGTCCCGACGGCGGTCCCGGCATCGATTCCGGTGTCGATTCCGGTGTCGATTCCGGCGGTGGGACGCAGCAGGGCCCAGCAGTCGTCGATCGCGTCGGCCAGCAGGCCGCGCAGCAGCAGATCGGGGTCGGGCACGCACGCCTGAGCGACGCCCCGCACCGCGAGCTGCACGGTGTTCGGCGCGGCGTACCTGCGGAAGCCCTTGGGCGAGACCCGCACGCCGCGCCCGAAGGTGCGGGCCCAGCGAGCGGCGTCCGGCACCTGCGCCAGTGCCTGGCTGCTGCGCTCGTCCAGATCACCGGCGGGGCGGCCCTCCAGCTCGGTGAGCACGTGCTCGGCCGACAGGATCGAGACCGCCATCGCGAGCTGGCGCTCGTGCGCGACGACCGGCAGCGCGGCCCTGGCCGCGCACAGGGCGATCCGCGCGTCGAGACGCGGATCGTCGCCCGTCAGGCCGATCACCGACGGGATCAGCTCGGCCAGGCGGGGCCGGGCGTCGTCGGAGGTGTGGTCGTTGACGAGGCGGGCGAGCCCGGCGAGCAGCGGATGTGTGCACGACGGATGGTCGCTCCACCGCTCACCTGCGAGATAGGACGCGAACTCCATGAAGCAGGCGCCCTTGCTGGGATTGCGATGCTTGCCACGAGAGAGCATGGGCATCGCTGGAGGCATCTGAGCGTGCACGAGCTACTCCAAGCTGAATCGCCTGTTGTCTCTCTTTCAGTGTGCGCCCGTTATGCGGCGTTGAGAAGAAGCCTTACCTCGACTTGTCCCTCGCATGCCGGAATGCGCCAGTGGCGGCCAGGTGGCCGGTGTCGCCGCACTCCCACCCGGTGCCGGACCAGAAGGTGGGGCGCCGGCGCTCGCGGAGGTGTCGTGCGTCGCATGACGCACACACGCCGACGTCCGGAACCGGATCGGAAAAACAGAGGTGGAGACGGGATTTGAACCCGTGTACGCGGCTTTGCAGGCCGCTGCCTCGCCTCTCGGCCACTCCACCAGAGCGAGGTCCACATTCGCGACCTCTCGGAGCGGAAGACGGGATTCGAACCCGCGACCCTCACCTTGGCAAGGTGATGCTCTACCACTGAGCCACTTCCGCGTCCGCCTTGCGGCGACGTCGCTACTGTACCGGGTTTTCGACTGCGGTGTGTACTCAGAAAGGCCGGGCGCTCGGTCCTCGGAACGCGCGGTCGGCTCCCCGCTCGATCGCGGGCAGGGTCAGGAAGATCTCGAGGATCCGGGTGAGCCGGTGCACCTCGTTGCGGTGGAAGTCCGGCCCCTCCGCCCTGGCCAGCATCAGCGACAGCGCCAGCGGCGGCAGCGGCGCGACGATCACGTGCGGGCCGGACGGCAGCGTGGCGGCCGTCGGCCGGGGCGGGGTCACCTCGGGGAACGGAATGTCCTCGGGCGCCCGCCAGCTCGCGTACACGGTCACGCGCGGGTCCTTCTCGGTCGCCGCCGCCGCCCAGTCGGCGCTGAACAGCACCGGCATGGAGTCGATCAGCGTGCCGAGCGCACGGTCGCCCGCCGTGGTGAGGAACTTCAGGATCTCCAGCTCCGGATAGGTGCCGGGGGCTTCCCTGGTGCCCCAGATGCCCACGATCCGGACCTCGTCCAGGTCGCGCAGGACCCGTACGAGTTCCTCGCGGGGAGCGGCGTCGGGCCAGTAGACGGTGAAGTCGTCGAGGGCGCGGCCGTCGCCGCGGTCGAGCACCGTCACCTGCGTGATGTCGGCGCCCGCGGACCCGAGGATCCCGGTCACCTGGCTCAGCGAGCCCGGACGATCCGGCAAGGCGATTCTCAGCCGCAGTAGCATGACGACCTCCCTCACCGTTGGTCCAGGTCAGATTAACCGGGGCATAAGCCTCGCGTCCATGATCTTGTACGGCTCACCGCCGGCAGCGGGGAGAATGAACGGGTGAAAGTCGGCGCGCTCGAGGTCTGGCCCCCGGTGGTGCTCGCTCCCATGGCGGGCATCACGAACATCGGATTCCGCACGCTGTGCCGGGAGCAGGGCGGCGGCCTGTTCGTGTCCGAGATGATCACTTCGCGGGCGCTGGTCGAGCGGGTGCCGCTGACGTTCCAGATGATCAGGTTCGGCCCGGAGGAGTCGCCCCGCAGCATCCAGCTGTACGGGGTCGATCCGGCCGTCATCGGCAAGGCCGCGCGGATGATCGCCGAGGAGGACCTGGCCGACCACATCGACCTGAACTTCGGCTGCCCGGTGCCCAAGGTCACCCGCAGGGGCGGCGGGTCGGCCCTGCCGTACAAGCGGAACCTGCTGCGCGCCATCCTGCGCGAGGCGGTGGCCGGCGCCGGGCCGCTGCCGGTCACGATGAAGATGCGCATGGGCATCGACGAGGACCATCTGACCTACGTCGACGCGGGCCGGATCGCCGTGGAGGAGGGCCTCGCCGCCATCGCCCTGCATGCCCGTACGGCCCGCCAGCACTACGGCGGCACCGCGCACTGGGACGCGATCAAGCGGCTGAAGGACGCGGTGCCGGAGATCCCGGTGCTCGGCAACGGCGACATCTGGAGCGCCGACGACGCGCTGCGCATGGTCGCGGAGACCGGCTGCGACGGCGTGGTGATCGGGCGGGGCTGCCTGGGGCGGCCGTGGCTGTTCCGCGATCTGGACTTCGCCTTCCGGGGCTCGGCCGAGCGCGTCCGGCCCCGCCTCGGGGAGGTAGGTGCGATGATGCTGCGCCACGCCGAGCTGCTCTGCGAGGTCATCGGCAGCGAGCCGCACGGGCTCGCCGACTTCCGCAAGCACGTCGGCTGGTATCTCAAGGGCTTCGTCGTCGGAGCCGAGACCCGCCGCACCCTCACCGCGGTCACCCGCCTGTCGGAGATGGCCGAGCGGGTGGCCGAGCTCGACGCGGACCAGCCGTGGCCGGAGGAGGCCGACGGCCCGCGCGGCAAGAGCGGTGAGAGGTCGAAGGTGTCGCTGCCGCACGGCTGGCTCGACGACCCCGAGGACATGACGATTCCCGGCGCCGGAGCCGAGGACCCCACCTCCGGCGGCTGAGCGTCCCATGTCGCTCGCCGCGCTCAGGCGGGCGTGTCGGCCTCGTGTGAGGCGGGCGTGCGGCGGGCCCCCGTCCGCCACAACCATCGCATGAGCAGGACGACCGGCAGCAGGATCGCGAGCGCGACCCCCGCGTGGGCGGCCCAGGCTCCCACCAGGGTGGTCCCGCCCCACGCCCCGTCCAGCAGCGGGTCGGAGGTGAGCGGATGCCCGAGCGTGGGAAGGAGATCGGGCCGCAGGAAGGGATACAGCAGGCCCGAGGCCGCCGTGAAAGCCGCGAAGGCGCCGAGGATGACTGCGGGAACCCTCAGTAACACACGCACTGGCCCACCTCCACCGATACTCCGGAAGATCCACGCTACGTGCTCGCGTGCGGCGGTGGGCGGCCCCGGGACGGACGGACCGGGGGGCGGCGCTCGCGCGTAGGCTCTGGGCATGTCGAACGCGATCATCACGGCCCGCGGGGTGGGGCTGGACCTGGGCGGAGTGCCCGTGCTGCGCGGCGTCGATCTCACCGCCGCCCCGGGTGAGATCGTCGCCGTCATGGGGGAGAACGGCGTCGGGAAGTCCACGCTGCTGCGCTGCCTGGCCGGCCTGCACCCTTCGCCGCGCGGCGAGATCGACGTCCTCGGCGGGCCTCCGGCGGACCTGCCCGACTTCTGGCGGCACGTCGTGCAGGCCGGCGACGAGCCCGCCTGGTATCCGGGCCTGAGCGTCCGCGAGCACCTCGAGCTGATGGAGGCCGTGCACCAGGACGCCCGCCTGACGGTCGGCGAGGCGCTGGAGACCTTCGAGCTGACCGCCAGGGCCGATCTCGCCCCGCTGTCGCTGTCCACCGGTCAGCGGCAGCGGCTGTCGCTGGCGATGGCGCTGCTCCGGCCGAGCCGCCTGCTCCTGCTCGACGAGCCGGAGCGTGGCCTGGACGCCGGGTTCAGGCAGCGCCTCGCGGAGATCCTGCGCGGCTACGCCGCCGACGGCGGCACGGTCGTGATGGCCACCCACGACGCGCGGCTGGCGCAGGACGCGGGAGCCCGTGTGATCACTCTGCGGGCGGCGTCGTGATCCCCGCGGCCGCGCGGACGCATCCCGCCTTCGCCTACCTGCGCGCTCACCGTGGGCGGCCGGCGACCTGGTCGGATCGCTACACCAGCGTTTTCGGCCTGCTCGTCGCCTCCGCGGTGCTCGGCCGCCCGGTCGCCGAGGCGATCGGCGGGCTGGCCCGGCACGCCGACCCGGGACGGATCGGCGCCGGATTCGCGCTGGTCGCGGCGGCCTACGCGGGTTTCCTCGTCCTGGCGCGGGCGCTCGGCCCCGTCGTGCTGCCCGCCGCCGACGCCGCGTGGCTGGTGACCTCGCCGCTGCCCCGCCGGGCCGTGCTGAGCCGTACGGCGCTGCTCCTGCTGTCGGCGGCGGCGCTCGCCGGGGCGGCGCTCGGGCTCGCGGCGCTGTCGGTGTTCGGAGCCCCCGGCGAGCTGGGTGTGCGCCTGGCGGCGGCGCTGGTGCTCGGCGTGGCCGCGGGCGCGGGAGGCATGGCCGCGGCGGTGCTCGGCCAGCAGTCCCCCGCGGCGGACACCCGGCTGCAGTTCCTGATCGCCGGAATCTTCTCCGTGGCCGTGCTCGCGGCCGTGTCCGGCGCGGGCCCCGGCCGGCGGATGCTCGCCGCCGTCGCCGGGGCGCCCGCGTCCCTGGGCGCGGCGGTCGCGGGCGTCGCCTCCGTGGTGGCCGCGATCCTGGTGCGGCGGGCCTGGGCGGCGCTCGGCCGCATCCCCGCCCGGACGATCCTGGCCTCCTCGACCCGGACGGCGCGGGTGACCTCGGCTGCGACCACGCTGGATCCCGGGATGCTCACCTGGGTCGCGGAGGACGTCCACTGGCGCGGCCGGGCGCTGCGCTCCCGCCCCTGGCCCCGGCCGGTGTCGCGGCTCGGCCCGGCGCCCGCGCTGGCGTGGCAGGAGTGGCTGCGGGTGGGCAGGCGACCGGGCCGTCTGGCGGCGCTGCTCTGCGCGGCGGCGTTGCCCGCCGTCTGCGCGAACGCTGTCGGCGCGAACGCTGTCGGCGCGAACGCTGTCGGCGCGAACGCCGTCTGCGCGAACACGGCCGGCGGTGCGGCGCCGGCGGCCGGGGTGCTGCTGTGCGGAGCGCTGACCGCCGCCGCGATGTGCACCGGAGGGGTCCGGCGCGACGGCGGCGACCCGGCCCTGGCCCGGATGCTGGCCGTGGACGGCAGGGCCGCCACGGCCGCCCGGGCGGTGCTGCCCGCGCTGCTGACCGCGGCCTGGTCGGCGCTCGCCCTGGTGGGCCTCCAGGCCGTGGGCGCGCTCCCGGCCGGGCCCTGGTGGGCGCTCGGACCGGCGGCCGCGCCCGCGCTGGCGGCGGGGGCGCTGCGGATGGCCAGGCGGCGGCCCGTCGACCACTCCATGCCGGTCATCGACACTCCCGGCGGCGCGGTGCCGACCGGCCCGCTCATCTGGGCGGCGACGGGGCCGGACATCGCGCTGCTCGGGTCCCTGCCCACGCTCGCGGCGCTGGTCACGCCACCCGCCGACGTCCTGCCGTACGTCGCGGCGCAGGCCGTCGCCGGGGCCGCGGTGCTCGCCGCCTACATTCTGCGGCCGGGCCGCGGGAGCCGCCCGTAGCCGCGCCCGGCCGGTGAGAGCGGTGCTACGGTCCGTGACCGGACTGTGATCCGGATTGTGACTGCGCCGAGTCAGATCTCGGCGTACTTTCGGTCAAGGGCTTGCCGTACCGCAGGGGAGGCGCGTGACCGAGACCCGGCACGAGACGTCGGCGGAGGACCTCGTCGCCGAGTTCGACGCGGAGCGTCCCGCCCGGCGCCTTCCGGGCCGCCCGGCGGCACTCGTCACGATCGTCGCGCTCGCCCTGTCGCTCTACGCGCTCTACCAGACCTTCCGGCCGGGGCCGGTCCTGCCCTACCGGATGGCGTTCCTCGCCGTGGTGCTGCCGCTGGCCTTCGTCTGCTACAAGGCGCGGCGCGGGGGCCGGGACCGGCCCCGTGGTGATCGAATCAGCGTGCTCGATTGGGCGCTCGCGGCGCTGTCCCTGGCCGTCTGCGCGTATCCGCTCGTCGTCTTCGACGACCTCATCCGCCGGGCGTACGCGCCGACGCCGCTCGACGTGGCGGCGGGCGCGCTGCTCACGCTGCTGCTGCTTGAGGCGTGCCGGCGGACCGTGGGCTGGATCCTGCCCGTCGTCTGCGCGGTCTTCTTCGCCTACGCCTACTACGGCGGCTACCTGCCCGCCGACTGGGCGCTGGGCCACCGGGGCTATGACCTGGACCGGATCGTGGCGTCCTTCACGATGGGCACCGAGGGCGTGTACGGCGTGCCCCTCGACGTCGCGGCGACGTACATCATCCTGTTCACGATCTACGGCGCGGTGCTCGACCACTCGGGGGCGGGGCGGTTCTTCGTCGACGTCTCCTTCGCCGCGTTCCGCCGCTCGCGCTCCGCGCCGGGACGCACCGTCACGCTCGCGGGGTTCCTGCTCGGCACGGTGAGCGGCTCCGGCGTGGCGACCACGGTGAGCGTGGGCAGCGTGGCCTGGCCGATCCTGCGCCGGGCCGGCTACCCGCGCGAGCAGGCCGGGGGAGTGCTGGCCGCGGCCGGCATCGGCGCGATCCTGTCGCCCCCCACCCTGGGCGCGGCGGCGTTCATCATCGCCGAATACCTGCGGGTGAGCTACCTGACCGTGCTCGTCTACGCCACGATCCCGACCCTCCTGTACTACCTGGGCGTCTTCCTCGCGATCGAGATGGACGCCCGCAGGTACGGCACGCGCGCCGTTCCGGTGGACGTGGGGAGTCCCTGGCCGCTGATCAGGCGCTTCGGCTACCACTTCAGCTCGCTCTTCATGATCATCATCCTGATGGCCCTCGGCCAGTCGCCGTTCCGCGCGGTCGTGTACGCCACGCTGCTGGCCTTCGCGCTGTCGTTCCTGGACCGCACTCCCGGCGGCGAGCACCGGCTGACCCCGCGTCGTGCGGTGCGGGCCCTGGCGGCGGGCGCCACCGGCGTGCTGCCGGTTGCGGTCACCTGCGCGGCGGCGGGCACGATCGTCGGCGTGGTCACGCTCACCGGGCTCGGGCTCAAGGCCGGCTCGCTGATCGTCGGCCTGTCCGGGGGGAACCTCGCGGCCACCGCCGTGGCCTGCGCGCTGGCCGTGCTGCTGCTCGGGCTGGCCGTGCCGGTCACGGCGTCCTTCGTCATCGCCGCCGTGATCATCGGCCCCGCGTTGCTGAACCTCGGCGTCACCCCGGCCGAGGCGTACATGTTCATCTTCTACTACGCCGTGCAGTCCGAGGTGAGCCCGCCGACGGCGCTGTCGGCCTTCGCCGCCTCGGCGATCACGGGAGGCAACGCGCACCGCACGATGTGGGCCACCTGGAAGTACACGCTCCCGGCGTTCCTCGTGCCCTTCGCGTTCGTGCTCACCCCGTCCGGTGCGGCTCTGCTGGCGCAGGGCCCGATCGGCGGGATCCTGCTCGCCGCGGCCGTGTCCACGCTGGCCGTGGCCGTCCTCGCGGTGGCCACCGGCGGCTGGATCAACGGCCCCGCCGGCCCGGCCGAGCGGGGCCTGTGCGCGCTGGCGGCGGTCCTGCTGCTCGTCCTGTCGCCCTGGCCCGTGCTGGCCGGGCTGGGCGTCGCGGCCCTGGCACTGGCCGTCCACTTCGTCCGCAGACACAGGGAGGCGCATCCGTGAGGTTCAGGCTCGTGACGGCGCTGGCCGTCACCGCGGCTCTGCTGGCCGCCGGTTGCGGAGGCGACCGGTCGGGCGCGGGGGGCGGCACGGGCGGCGGGACCCGCCTGTCGATCGCCACCGGCAACACCACCGGCGTCTACTACGTGCTGGGCGGGGGGCTCGCCGAGCTGATCGACAAGCACCTGCCCGGCCACCGGGCGACCGCGGAGGCCACCGGCGCCTCGGTCGAGAACATCCAGCGGGTGGTCAGGGGACAGTCGGACATCGCCTTCACGCTGGCGGACACGGCCGCCGACGCGGTCAAGGGCACCGGCGCCTTCACCGCCCCGCAGCCGATCCGCGCGCTCGCCCGGCTGTACGGCAACTACACGCACGTGATCGCACGGACCGACGCCGGGATCACCTCCGTCGCCGCCCTGCGCGGCAAGCGCGTGTCCACGGGCTCGCCGAACTCGGGAACGGAGGTGATCGCGCTGCGGATGCTCGCCGCCGCCGGGCTCGATCCCGGCAAGGACGTCGAACGGCAGGCGCTGTCGCTGCCCGAGACCGTGCAGGGGCTCAAGGACGGCACCCTCGACGCGCTGGTGTGGTCGGGCGGGCTGCCCACCTCGGGCATCACCGACCTGGTGACGAGCATGGGCGACGAGGTGACCTTCGTGCCGCTGAACGACGTGCTGCCCGCCATGCGCGCCGCCCACGGTCCCGTCTACGCGGAGGGTGTGATCCCCAAGGCGGCGTACGGCACGCCGTCCGACGTGCCGACCATCGTCGTGCCGAACCTCCTCGTGGTGAACGCGGGGATGGACGCGAAGCTCGCGGAGGACCTCACCCGGCTGGTCTTCGACCACAAGGCCGACCTGGAGAAGGTGCACGCGTCGGCCAGGGACATCACCCTCGCCGACGCGCCGGAGACCGACCCGGTGCCGCTGCACGAGGGCGCCAGGAAGTTCTACGGCTGACCGCCGCGGCGCGGCTCACAGACGGGTGAGACCGGTGACGTGGAGGACGGCGTAGCCCTCCTCGTCGGAGGCGGCCAGGTCCACCTCGGCGCTGATGCCCCAGTCGTGGTTGCCCGCCGGGTCGTCGACGATCTGACGCACCCGCCACAGCTCCTTCTCCTCCTCGATGAGCAGGAGGGCCGGGCCGCGGGCGGCCGGACCGGTGAGGACCTCGCCGTGCTCCTCGTAGTAGGCGTCCATGGCCGCGCCCCAGTCGACGTCCGGGTAGAGCTCGGCCAGCTCCTCCTCGCGGTCCAGCGCGATGAGCTCCACCATGCGGAACATCGCGTTGCGGACCAGCACCCGGAAGGCGCGCGCGTTGGCGGTGACCGGCCGGGTCCTGGTCTCCAGCTCCTGCCCGGCCGCCAGCGCCTCGGCGGGGTTGGCCAGCTTCTCCCACTCGTCGATCAGGCTCGAGTCGACCTGGCGCACCAGCTCGCCGAGCCATTCGATGAGGTCCACCAGGTCGTCGGTCTTCAGGTGCTCGGGCACCGTCTTCGACAGCGTGCGGTAGGCGTCGGCCAGGTAGCGCAGCACCGTGCCCTCCGAGCGGGCCAGCTCGTAGAACTGGATGTAATCGGTGAAGGTCATGGCCCGCTCGTACATGTCGCGCACGATCGCCTTGGGGCTGACGACGTGGTCGCCGACCCACGGGTGCCCGCGCCGGTAGGTCTCGTAGGCGCCGAAGAGCAGGTCGGCCAGCGGCATCGGATGGGTGATCTCGGCGAGGCGCTCCATCCGCTCCTCGTACTCGATGCCGTCGGCCTTCATCTGGGCGACCGCCTCGGCCCTGGCCTTGTTGAGCTGGGCGTGCAGGATCTGACGGGGGTCGTCCAGCGTCGACTCGACGATCGAGACCATGTCCAGCGCGTACGTCGGGGAGCCGGGGTCGAGCAGTTCGAAGGACGCCAGCGCGAAGGTGGACAGCGCCTGGTTGAGCGCGAAGTCCTCCTGCAGGTCCACGGTGAGCCGGGCCATCCGCCCGTGTTCGTCGGGCTCGGCGAGCTTCTCCACGATGCCGCCGGCCAGCAGAGAGCGGTAGATCGCGATGGCGTGGCTGATGTGGCGGCGCTGCGCCTTGCGGTCCTCGTGGTTGTCGGTGAGCAGCCGCTTCATCGCCTGGAAGCAGTCGCCGGGACGGTTGATGATGGACAGCAGCAGGGCGTTGCTGACCTTGAACCGGGAGGTCAGCGGCTCGGGCTCGGCCGTCTGGAGCTTCTCGAACGTCTCCTCGCTCCAGCCGACGAACCCCTCCGGGGGCTTCTTGCGCGCGTAGCCGCGACGGCGCTTGGGATCGTCGCCGATCTTCGCCAGCGCCCGCTCGTTCTCGATCACATGGTCGGGCGCCTGGCAGACGACGTATCCGACCGTGTCGAACCCGGCCCGGCCGGCGCGCCCGGCGATCTGGTGGAACTCCCGCGCCCGCAGCCGCCGCACCTTGGTGCCGTCGTACTTCGACAGCGCGGTGAACAGCACGGTGCGGATCGGGACGTTGACCCCCACGCCGAGCGTGTCGGTGCCGCAGATGACCTTCAGCAGGCCGGCCTGGGCCAGGCGCTCCACCAGGCGGCGGTACTTCGGCAGCATGCCCGCGTGGTGCACGCCGATGCCGTGCCGTACGAGCCGGGACAGGGCCCGGCCGAAGCGGGTGGTGAAGCGGAAGTTGCCGATGAGGGCGGCGATGGCCTCCTTCTCGGCCCTGGTGCACATGTTGATGCTCATGAGCGCCTGGGCGCGCTCCATCGCCGCGGCCTGCGTGAAGTGCACGACGTACACCGGGGCCTGCTGGGTGGACAGCAGCTCCTCCAGCGTCTCGTGCAGGGGAGTGGTCCGGTAGGAGTAGATGAGCGGCACCGGGCGCTCGGCGTGCTTGACCACGCTGGTGGGGCGGCCGGTGCGGCGGGTGAGGTCGGTCTGGAAGCGCTCGACGTCGCCGAGCGTGGCCGACATCAGCACGAACTGCGCCTGCGGCAGCTCCAGCAGCGGCACCTGCCAGGCCCAGCCGCGGTCGGGCTCGGCGTAGAAGTGGAACTCGTCCATGATCACGGTGCCGACGTCGGCCTGCGCGCCGTCGCGCAGCGCGATCTGGGCGAGGATCTCGGCGGTGCAGCAGATGACGGGCGCGTCGGCGTTCACGGTGGCGTCGCCGGTCATCATGCCGACGTTCTCGGTGCCGAACAGCGCGCACAGGTCGAAGAACTTCTCCGACACCAGCGCCTTGATCGGCGCGGTGTAGAAGCTGATCTCGTCGCGGGCCAGCGCCGCGAAGTGCGCCCCGGCGGCGATCAGGCTCTTGCCCGAGCCCGTCGGCGTGGACACGATCACGTTGTTGCCGGAGACGACCTCGATCAGCGCCTCCTCCTGCGCTGGATAGAGGGTGAGCCCGCGATCGGCGTTCCAGGACACGAACGCGTCGAACAACGCGTCCGGCTCGGCGCCGGGATCTGAGCCGGACGGAAGACGGCGGAGGAGGCTCATGCTTTCGCTCACGCTCTTATCCTGCCCAAGACCCATGACTGTTTCGACCGGCCCGACGTACGGCAAGATGTGGCACAGCTACGTCAAAGGGGCGTGGCGCAGCACGAATCCGCAGGTCAAACTCACAAACTAGCGATATGGGGGAGAAGTGGGCCGGGCTCGGCACGCGCCGGGAGGCGGCGGTCGACGTGCTGCTCGCCGTCGCCGTGCTCGCCTTCGCGGTTCCGGCGGTGGTGTTCGGCCGCTCCGTCCCGGACCTGCCGTTCCTCACCGTGCCGTGGTGGGCGCAGCTCGCCGCGGTGGGAGCGGCGGCCGTGTCCATGCTGACCCGGCGCAGTACGGCGTGGCCGATGATCGTGGCCACCGTCGCCTGCGCACTGCTCGTCGGCCAGACCATGCCGCTGATGCTGGCGGCCTACTCGATGACGGCGCAGAACACGGTGCGCCGATGGCCGTGGGTGTCCGCCGCGCTCGCCGGGGTCTACGCGCTGACCGACTGGGCGAGCCCCTACACCGACCGGCTGCCCGTCGCCGTGGCGGTGCGGGCGATCACGCTGGTCGTGCTGCCCGCGCTGGTGGGCACCTGGGTGTGGCGCTACCGCTCGGCGATCCGGGAGCTGCGGGCGGGCGTGCGGGCGCGTGAGGAGCGCGCCGCCGCCCAGGAACGCCGCCGCATCGCGGGCGAGCTGCACGACACGGTGACGCACGCGGTCACCGTCATGGTGCTGAACGCCGGTCTCATCCAGGACGCCGACGAGCTCGACGAGATCCGCAAACTGGCCAGGAACATCGAGGACAAAGGCGTGCGGGCGCTGACCGAGCTGCGCGAGTTGCTCACCGCGCTGCGGCGAAGGGACCTGCCGCCCTCGGCGGAGAGCGTGGAGGGGATCCCACGCCTGGTCGAGGAGGGCAGGGCCACCGGCCTGCGCGTCGCCCTGCACTACGACGTGCCGGAGGAGAAACTGCCGCGGCAGGCCGGCCACGCGTGCTACCGCGTCGTCCAGGAGGGCCTCAACAACGTGCGCAAACACGCGCCCGGAGCCGACGTGCAGGTGGTCTGCGAGGCCCACGGCGGTGTGCTGAACGTGTCGGTGGTCAACAGCGGCAAGAGCCGGGCCGTGCCGGTCCGGGTGCCCGCCGGCGCGGGAGGCGGCTACGGGCTGCCCGGCCTGCGCGAGCGTGTCGCCCTGGTGGGCGGGCGGCTCGCGTACGGCCCGACCGCCGAGGGCGGATTCGCGCTCACCGCCAGCATCCCCTGCTGCCCGCCCGACCAGCACGAGACGTGACCCGTACGCGTCACAGGCCGAGGTCGTCGATCTCCTTGAGCAGGGCCGCCCTGGAGCCGGGCGGGGCGGCGTCGCCGGGGGCCGTGCTCCCGGTCGCGTTTCCGGTCGTGCCCCCGGTCGCGCCCCTGGCCCGCCGGTCGCGGAACAGGTAGCCGCCGAGGATGCCGCCCGCGAAGCCGAAGACGTGGGCCTGCCAGCCGATGCCCTCGGCCGGCAGCAGCCCGGCGAACTGGTAGGCGAAGCACAGGCCCATGACCAGGCCGATGACGATGTCGATCAGGTGCCGGTCGAAGGCTCCGCGTACGAGCACGTAGCCGAAGTAGCCGAACACGAGCCCGCTCGCGCCCGCGCCGACCGTGGAGGAGTCGGCGGTGAACCACGAGCCGAGCCCGCTGACGACCGCGATCAGCCCGGTCACCCCCAGGAAGCGCCGTACGCCCCGGTAGGCCGCGAGGAACCCGAAGATGAACAGCGGCCCGGAGTTGCCCTCGATGTGCGCCCAGCTCCAGTGGAGGAGCGGCGCGGAGACGATCCCGGGCAGCCGCTCGACGTTCCACGGCCTGATTCCGTAGCTGTAGCTGAGCGAGTAGGCCGAGGCCCAGTTGGCCACCTGCACGACCCAGATCAGCGCCAGGAATCCGACCATGACCCAGAAGGCCTTCCGGGCCTCGGCGATCATGATTTCGGCGGTGCGGCCGTCGCTGACAGAACCTTTCCCGTCACTGAGCATCACGCGGGAAAGATACCGCCGACGGCCGCACGAGTCACTGGGTTCGCCGGGGGCCGGCCGGCTCCTGACCGCCGCCGCCCGGCGCGCCCCCCGGGTGCCTACGCGCGTTCGATGACGACAACCGGGATCTCCCGGTCGGTCTTGGTGACGTACTCGTCGTAGGCGGGCCAGGTGGCGGCCATCGTCCGCCACATGTCCGGTCGTTCCTCGGCGGTCGCCGTACGGGCACGCGCCTTGAACCGGTCCCCCTTGATCTGGAACTCCACCTCCGGATCGGCTTGGAGGTTGACGTACCACAGGGGGTGCTTGTCGGCCCCGCCCTTGGAGGCGACCACCAGGTAGGCGTCGCCGTACGGCTGGTAGATCAGCGGGGTGCTGCGAGGCTGCCCCGACTTGCGGCCCCTGGTGGTGAGGATGGCCACCGTGGTGCCCTCCCAGTCGTGGCCTTCCTCACCGTCGGTCTCGATGTAGCGCTTGACGTGTTCCTGTCCGAAAAGCATGTCGGTCACCTTCCCACCGGAGGGGCATCAACGCAGAGAGGGAGCAATTCAGGCCTGATCAACATCAGGGCAGATCAACATCAGGGCAGATCAACATCAGGGCTGAGCGGTTCGGGGCGGATCGATCAGGGGATCAACCGCCCGAGGCTTCGGCCAATTCCAGGGCAACCTGCAGTCCCGCCGCGGTCCGCTCCTCCTCGGTCATCGACTCGTCGCGGATGAGGAACCAGGCGGCGTGCATCGCGAACAGCGCCATCGAGCGCCGCAGCCTGACCGGCAGCGGGTCGTCCGGCTCGCACAGCGCCTGCATCAGCTCGCCCATGCGCTCGCGCATCAGGTCGACCTTGGCGTGGCCCTGCAGCGCCGTCTTGTTGCGGTCCATGAACTGCATGACCTCGTGGTGGCGCCCGCGGGTCATCTGGGCGGAGTAGCGGCGGATGAGCTCTCCGCGGATCTCCGGGGTGTGTGGGTGCCCGCCCGCCCACGCGATGAGCTCGTCCAGTGCCTTGACGCGGTCTTCGATCAGGCTGGCGACGATGTCCTCCTTGGTCCGGAAGTGGTAGTAGAGTGCCGCTTTGGTCACGCCGAGGGCCTCGGCTATCTCCCGGAGCGACGTCGCCTCGTACCCCTGCTCGGTGAAGAGCCTGATCGCGACCTCCTGGATGCGGCTGCGTGTGTCGGTATGAGCGCCCATTCCCTGCTGTCCCTAATTAACTTGACGGCCGGCAAGTAAGGACAATACCGTGCCTCGGGCACTAGCCTGTCGGCAAGTAAGTAATTTCCTTCAAAGGGGGCACCCATGACTACGGAGACCGCGGCCGCGCCCGGCCGGTCCCGGGAAGTGATGATCGTCTTACCCGGTCTCATGCTGGCGATGATGCTGGCGATGCTGGACAACATGATCGTCGGCACGGCGATGCCGAGGATCGTCGGGGAACTGCAGGGCCTGGACTACTTCACCTGGGTCACCACCGCGTACGTGCTGGGCACCACGGTCTCGACGCCGATCTGGGGCAAGCTCGGCGACCTGTACGGCCGCAAGAACGTCTTCCTGAGCTCGATCGTCATCTTCCTGGTCGGTTCCGCGCTCTGTGGCATGGCGGGCTCGTCGCTGTTCGGCGGCACCGGCGACGGCATGATCGAGCTGATCGCCTTCCGCGCGCTGCAGGGCCTCGGCGCGGGCGGGCTCATCGTCGGCGTGATGTCGATCATCGGGGATCTGGTCCCGCCCCGTGAGCGGGGTCAGTACCAGGGCATCATGGCGGCGATCATGTCGCTCGCCATGATCGCGGGGCCTCTCGTCGGCGGCTTCATCACCGACAACCTCAACTGGCGCTGGGCCTTCTACGTGAACCTCCCGCTCGGCGGCGTGGCGCTGATCTGGCTGATCCTCAAGCTGCACCTGCCCAGGCACCGCACCCAGCACCGCATCGACTGGCTCGGCGCGGCCGTCCTCACCGTGGCGATCACCGCGATCGTGCTGATCACCTCCTGGGGTGGCCAGAAGCACGGATACCCGTGGGGCTCCTGGCAGATCCTGGGCCTGGCCGCCCTGGCGGTCGTCACGCTGGCCGCGTTCATCCCCATCGAGCGCCGGGCGGCCGAGCCGATCCTGCCGCTGCACGTGTTCGCCAACCGCAACTTCACGCTGATCAACGTGCTCGGCTTCCTGCTCGGGTTCGCGATGTTCGGCGCGATCACCTTCCTGCCGATCTTCCAGCAGATCGTGCAGGGCTCCTCGGCCACCAACTCCGGTCTGCTCCTGCTGCCGATGATGGCCTCGTCCATGGTCGTTTCGCTGTTCGTCGGCAGGACGATCACCAAGACCGGCAGGTACAAGAGCTTCCCGGTGATCGGCGGCGTGGTCATGGCCATCGCCGTGTGGCTGCTGTCGACACAGGACGTCCACACCCCGTCCTGGCGGACCGGCGTCTACATCGCCGTCCTCGGCCTCGGCATGGGCTTCCTGATGCAGACGACCATGCTGATCGCGCAGAACAGCGTCGAGCAGAAGGACATCGGCGTGGCCAGCAGCGCCTCGACGTTCTTCCGCTCCATCGGCGGTTCGTTCGGCATCTCGCTGTTCGGCGCCATCTTCAACAGCCGCCTCGCCGACGAGATCGCCGCCAAGTTCGGCGCGCAGGGGTCCGCCCTGGCGTCCGGCGGCCCCCAGGTCGACCCGAAGCTGCTCGAGCAGATGCCACCGGCGGTCAAGGCCGGGTTCCTGGAGGCGCTCGCCAACGCGATCGGCTCGGTCTTCCTGTGGGCGGTTCTGTTCGCCGTGATCGTCCCGGTGATCGCCGCCTTCATCAAGCACGTCCCGCTGCGCAGCGGCGCTCCCGGCGCCGCCGACGGCGAGAAGGCGGAGCCGCTGGCGGCCGCCGCCTTCGAGTGACCTGATTCAGAGCCGGTACGGCGCACGCCCCCACGAGGGCATGCGCCGTACCGCTTTTTTCGGGCCGGTCAGCACACCGGTCAGGCGGACCGCTCGGCCCGGTCAGCCGACCAGTCGGTGTGGAAGGAGCCCTCCCGGTCGACCCTCCGGTAGGTGTGGGCGCCGAAGAAGTCGCGCAGCCCCTGCAGCAGCGCCGCCGGCAGCCGGTCGCGGCGCAGCCCGTCGTAGTAGGCGAGCGCCGAGGAGAAGCCCGGCGTCGGCACGCCGATCGTCGCCGCCGTCGCCACGACCCGCCGCCACGACTCCTGGGCCTCCTCCAGCGCCTGGGCGAACGTCGGGTCCACCAGCAGCGTCGGCAGGTTCGGGTCCGCGTCGTAGGCCGCCCGGATCCGGTCGAGGAAGCGGGCCCTGATGATGCAGCCGCCGCGCCAGATCGTGGCCATCGCGCCCAGGTTCAGGTCCCAGCCGTACTCCGCGCTCGCGGCGGCCATCTGGTCGAACCCCTGGGCGTACGCCACGATCTTGGAGGCGTACAGCGCCCGGCGCACGTCCTCGACGAGGCCGGAGTCGCCGGCCGTGCCCGAGGGGCCGGTGAGCGAGCGGGCGGCCGCCCGCTGCTCGGGGTGACCCGACAGCGCCCGCGCGAACACCGCCTCGGCGATGCCGGTGACCGGGACGCCGAGGTCGAGGGCGCTCTGCACGGTCCAGCGGCCGGTGCCCTTCTGCTCGGCCTGGTCCTGCACGACGTCCACGAACGGCTTGCCCGTGGCGGGGTCGGTGTGGCCGAGCACCTCGGCGGTGATCTCGATCAGGTACGACTCCAGGTCGCCCTGGTTCCACTCGCGGAAGACGCCGGACAGCTCCTGCGGGCTCAGCCCGAGGGCCTGCCGGAGCAGGTCGTACGACTCCGCGATGAGCTGCATGTCGGCGTACTCGATGCCGTTGTGCACCATCTTGACGAAGTGGCCCGCGCCGTCGGGGCCCACGTGCACGCAGCACGACACCCCGTCGACCTTCGCCGCGACGTCCTCGAGCAGGGGGCCGAGGGTCTTGTACGCCTCGGCGTCGCCGCCCGGCATGATGCTCGGGCCGTTGAGCGCGCCCTCCTCGCCACCCGAGATGCCGGTGCCGACGAAGTGGATGCCCCGCTCGCGCAGCGCGGCCTCCCGGCGGCGGGTGTCCATGTAGTGGGCGTTGCCACCGTCGATGATCATGTCGCCCGGCTCCATGACGGCGGCGAGCTCCTCGATCACCGCGTCGGTGGGCGCCCCGGCCTTGACCATGATGATCGCCTTGCGGGGCCGTTCGAGGGAGGCCACGAACTCCTCGACCGTGCTCGCCGGGAGGAACGCGCCTTCGTCGCGGTGCTCCTCCATGAACCGGGTCGTGCGGCTCTCTGTGCGGTTGTGCACCGCGACCACGTGACCGTGGTGGGCGAAGTTCCGGGCGAGATTGCGACCCATGGTCGCCAGCCCCGTCACTCCGATGTCTGCCTTGTCCATGTCTACAGTCATACCGTTCCACGTACGTGCGATCGGCCCCGGGTGGGCGTGTCCCGCGGCCGTCGCGATCAGCTGCGCCGATCAGTAACCGTAGCCGCCGGACGGTGTGAGCGCGATGGCGCCGGTCCGGCGAACTCGTGGCCCGCTCTTCCGCAGGTAGGAGGCGTGGGCAGGGGAAGGTCTGCCCTATCCTGACAAAACCCGCAAAGCAAGCGGGTTTTGTATAGACATGGCCGTCCGATGGCGAGGAGACTTGGCCTCCCGCCGGGCCGCTGGTAATTCACTACAGCCAAGAAGGGCTGGTTCCGAGCCGGTCCCGCCCACCGTCGTCGCTCACTACGGAGAAGAGACGTGTTCGCACCGAAGCCGGAACGGTCAGTCGTCGCGGTTCCTCCGCCCGGAGACGGGCCCGGATTCTGGGCGGGCGCGCCCAGTGCCGTGAGCCGGGACGGATGGATCTACCTGGCCTATCGGCTGCGCCGGCCGCTCGGTGACGGCCGTGGGTACGCCGTGGAGATCGCCCGCTCCGCCGACGGCGAGCGGTTCGAGAAGATCCTCACGATCACCAAGGAGGAGATGAAGACCGAGTCGCTGGAGCGCCCGACGCTCGTGGTGACGCCGGAGGGCAGGTGGCGCCTGTACCTGAGCTGCGCCACGTACGGCACCAAGCACTGGCGGGTCGAGATGATCGAGGCCGCCGGGCCGGCGGAGCTCGACCCCGCCGACGCGCGGGTGGTGCTGCCCGGCGACCTCAAGACCGGCGTCAAGGACCCCGTGATCCTCCACCACGGCGGCGTGTGGCACCTGTGGGCGTCCTGCCACCCCCTGGAGGACCCCGAAGAGGCCGACCAGATGGTGACCGACTACGCCACCAGCGTCGACGGCGTCGAGTGGACCTGGCAGGGGACCGCGCTCGACCGGCGGCCCGGCGAGTGGGACTCGCGTGGCGTACGGGTGAGCGCGGTCACGTTCAGTGGCGAGACCGTCATCGCGTACTACGACGGCCGCGCGTCAGCGGAGGAGAACTACGAGGAGCGCACGGGCGTGGCCATCGGTCCCGGCCCGTCCACGCTCACCGCCACCGGAACCGCCCCCGTCGCCCGGTCGGAGCACGCCGGGGGAGGACTGCGCTACCTGTCGATCGTGCCAGTGGCGGGGGGCCACCGCCTGTACTACGAGCTGACCCGCGCCGACGGGGGCCACGAGTTGCGCACCGAGCTGCGCTGACAGTCGCGGGGCGGGCGGCGGCGGGGGCCCCGAGTGGGGTCACGCTCCGACGGGATCGCCTCCCGGCGGGCCGTCCATGCCCGGGGGCCGGGCGGCCCGCCGGGAGGCGCCGCTCACGCGGCCGTTGCGGGCCTGCCGCTGGCCGGACGGCCGGGCTCCGACCAGGCCGCCCGACCGCTCCCGGGGGCGCAGCCAGTCGCCGAAGTCCTCGCCGAAGGAGTCGCGGCCGAGCACTTCGCGCAGCAGCGCGATGTCGGCGGCGAAGTAGGCGAGCAGTTCCTGGCGCTGCTCCCAGGTGAGCGGCCGCCGGGGCTGCCCGTCGCGCTGCAGCACCCGTTCCAGCGGTGTGGTGAGCCGCCGGCCCAGCACCGGATCGCCGAGCCGGGCGAGCCGGGCCAGGATCCGGTGCCTGCGGCTGTGCCGCGGGTGGGCCGTGACGTTCTCCCTGGGCACCTCGCTCACCAGCCCCTGCTCCACCCCGAGGAACGCGCAGATGCGATCGAGCGTGGCGGCGGGGCGGTCCACGAGGTCCCGATAGCGGAAGACCAGCACCTGCTCGCGGGGGAACAGGGCGAACAGATCCGCGAGCTGCTCGCCGTACCGCCCCAGGCCGACGTAGTGCCAGAACGGCGACCAGTCGTCGGCGATCCGCTGCTTTTCGGCCGCGCACGCCTCGATGACGTCGCCGATCGGCTCCAGGCCGGCCGACCACAGGTGGGTCCAGTTGGAGTGCGCGCGCTCCACGGGGTCGCGCAGCGAGATGATGAGCTTCGCGTCCGGGATCGCCTCGCGGATCCGCCGCTGCGCGGTGCGGTCGTACAGGTAGAAGGGGGTCGACTCGCCGCGCAGCGCGCCGGGCGCCGCGTCCGCGAACAGCGCCTCGTAGTCGGCGCGCCGCCACACGTGCTCGCGGTAGGTCTCCGCGTCTCCCGGCCCGCCCTTCGCCGGGGGCGGGCCGTCGGTGAGGAAGAACTTGGGCTCCTTGACGGGAGACATGAACAGGCGCGGGTGGCGGGCCAGCGCCGAGTGCAGGGCGGTGGTGCCGGCCTTCGGCACCCCGATGACCAGGAAGTCGGGCAGGGCCATGGGAGTCCTCCTACTTTCCCGATTGATTAAGTTGGTTTTGCCCCTTCCTTGTCAAAAGAAATCACCCGATGTCGGGGTAGTACCACCGAAATGGCCGCTAATGCCGTATCGCGGCCGGTGAGTGCCACGGCTCCCCGTCCGGCGCCCGGAGGGCCGCCCCCGGCCGGGACGCCCGGGAGGATCGGGTCGGCCCGGGAGGATCGGGTCGGCCCGGGAGGATCGGGTCAGCCGGAGGTCGCGCCGGCCTGGCCGCGCGCCGCGACCGCGGGCCGCACCCATGCGGCAGGCCGGTGACGGGCGAGTGCGGCGGCCCGCCGGTCGCCGTCGGACCAGACCTCGAACCACACCTCGTTGCGGCCGGACTCGCGGACCAGCCCCCATCGGTCGGCCAGCAGGTCCAGCAGCGGAAGGCCGCGACCGCCCTGGCTCGACCCGTGGGGGAGCGGATGCCCGGCGCACGGCGGCCCGGCCGATCCGTCGTCCTCCACGCAGACCCGCACGCGGTCGGGCAGGCACGAGACGGTGACGGTGAAGGTGCCGCCGTCCCCGGAACGGGAGTGGACGACCGCGTTCGTCGCGATCTCGCTGGTCAGCAGCACGCAGTCGTCATGCCGGGGATGGCCGCGCCCGAGCGCGGCCGACACGAGCCTGCGCGCCCGCCCCACCTGGTCCCGCCCACCCGCGAGCCGGGCCACGCGGTTTCCCGCGCCGTCCCCCGAGATCTCCATGAGCTCCTCCCAACGCGTGACCGTTGTGGCCGCCGCAGGAGAGGACGTCCGCACCCTCGCCCGCGATGTCACGGGAAGGTAGGAGTGTCCTTGCCCCGGTATGCCGGGAAAGTGACCCCGCCAGGTGAACCGGCCGCTCCGGTGCCGGGCCACGCCCCCCAGGCGCTGGGGAAGAAGGCGACAGCGAGGCCTGCTCCCCGGAGGCTGTCCGGGCGTCGCGCAGAGGCCTCTGGGGTCATGGTGGTCCGGGGATGACTTGTCAGCGGCTGTAGTCCAGGAACAACGTGCCGTTCTTGCCGCGTTCGACATCAAGCAGCGTCCACGACTGGACGCCGTCGCCCTCGAACACCCGCCTGCCGTGGCCGACCACCGCCGGTGCGACGACCAGCCGAAGTTCGTCGACGAGCCCGGCCTGCAGCAGTGAGCGGGCCAGTGCGATGCTGCCGTGGATGCCGATGTCGCCGCCGGACCCCTGCTTCAGGGCGGTCACGTAGTCGTGCGCGGGGGTGGTGACCAGGGTGGAGTTCGCCCATTCCTCGGTGGGCGCGCTGGAGGTGACGACGTGCTTGCGGGTGCCGTTGATGAAGCCGGCGAACGGCTGGAAGTCCGACGTGGGCCAGTGCCCGGCCCAGTAGTCGTAGGTCCCGCGTCCGAGCAGGACGTCGTCCTGGGTGGCGATGACCCGGCTGAGGTAGGCGACCAGCTGGGGGCCGTCGTCGGCGAGCCAGTCGCCGTCTTCGTAGGCGATGCCGTCGAGCGACATCAGGTGGTAGAGCACGACCTTGCGCATGGCGTTCTCCTGGTGGTCGGTCGAGTGGCGCATCGAGAGCTCCTCCGGCGGGGGCGTCGTCGCGGGCTCCATGATGTCGCCTGATCGCGAGCCCCTGCGATACGTCCGGCCGGAAAAGCGACGAAGCGGCGGGACCGGTCCGTCCGGTCCCGCCGCCCCGTTTCCGTCGATGACGCCGGGCAATGTCCCCGTCAGGAGTCGTGTGCGGCCGCTCCCGACGCGGAGCCGTTCACGACGAGCACGCGCTCGCGCTCGGGCACTTCAATGGCCGGGAACGTGCCGGTGTCGACGATCCCGTGCTCCCGGTAGGCCGCCTCGATCAGCGCGTACGCCCGGGGTTCGAGCTTCCACAGCGCCCGCCACTCCTTCGCCGCGAGGAGCGGGATGCCCACCTCCTGGGCGATGTCGGCGGCCCGGGGGACGTACTTGCGCGCGATCTGCTGGTCCCAGTAGTGCCGGGCGGCCCGGAGCTGAGCCGCGCGCTGGGCGGTGCCGACGACGGGCGGCGCCGGCACGGCCGGGACGTCCTCCTCCTCGTCGTCGATCAGCTCGGCGATGGCCGCGGCGGGCAGCGCGGGGGGAGCGGGCTGCTCGGGCTCGGGCGCCCAGGGGACCGGCGGAGCGAGGTCGATCAGCGCGGCGGTGTTGTAGAGCGCGCCGATCTGGGACAGCAGGGCCTCCTGCCGCTTCTCGTCCACGGCCAGGCCGGTGTATTCCACCGCCTGGTCCATCGCCTTGTCGAGCCTGGCCATGGCGGCCCGCAGCTTGCGGCCGGACACCCCGGCCTCGCGCAGCGCGCGGACCCGCTTGGCGGCCAGCGCCACCCTGGTCAGCCGGCGGTGGGCGTCCACCTCGCTCGCCGTACGGTCGCTCGCCTCGGCCAGGCCGATCCGGACCAGCACGCGCTCGGGGGTGAGCCGCCAGTTGATGCGGCCCCGGCCGGTGATGCGCACCCGCTCGATGGCCATGCCGCGCTCCCACAGCCAGGCGGCCACGAGCGGGGCGGCGAGACGGAAGACGGCCTCGGCGACGCTGCGGGCGTCCATGCTCGACAGGACGGCCGACAGGGACGTCAGGACCCACACGGCCAGGCCGTCGATGCCGGCCGAGTAGTTCTCCCGCATGTTGCGGCGCGCGCGTACGGCGCTGGTGATGACGGCGACCTCGATGAAGGCGAACAGCAGCAGCCGCAGCGGCCCGTCGAACCCGAGGACGTCGCCGGAGAAGCGCCACATGCCCTGGGCGGAGACGCCCGTGGCGATGCTGGCGGCGACGATGGTGAGAACGTCCTCGGTGGGCCGGCCGACCGCCCAGCGGCGGAACAGGCGGATCAGGGCGCGCAGGGCGAAGAAGGCCAGGACCAGCAAGACCAGGGCGATGACGCTGATGATGATCGTTTGGATCGTATGGGCCGACGCGAAGGCGGTTATTTGGTCAATGGGGGGCATCAGTCACGGTCTCTCGACGTCCGATGGTTTTCCCCGAGATCATTCCAGAATGGCGTCGTCCTTTGGTGCGAAACACGCCTCTCCGTGAACACCCCGTCGCCGGGGGTTCGGAGCCGATGTCCCGGGTTCTCAGATGTCGAGGTCGAGGCGGGCGATGGGCTCCACCAGCTCCTCCTCCTCGTAGCGCAGGTGCGACAGCAGCACGTCCGACAGCAGGTCCACCTGCTCGCGCACGCCGTCGAGCCGGTCCGGGTCCTCGATCATCGCGACGAGGGCGGCGTCCAGCTCCGTCAGCACGCCGGCGATGACCTCGTGCTCCTGCTCCAGGCGGGCCACGACCGGCGCCAGCGACTCCTGCGCGGCCGTCAGCATCGGGAACATGTGCTCGTCCTCGATCGTGTGGTGGGTGGTCAGCAGGCGGCAGTACGACGCGCAGAACGTGCCGAGCGTCCAGTAGTTCTGC
Source organism: Microbispora bryophytorum (assembly GCF_043197435.1). NCBI lineage: Bacteria > Bacillati > Actinomycetota > Actinomycetes > Streptosporangiales > Streptosporangiaceae > Microbispora > Microbispora bryophytorum. The sequence continues at coordinate 852,784 of NZ_JBICTF010000003.1, forward strand.
CGCAGGGTGAGCTCATTGATCATCGAGCGGAGCGCGGCGGCGTCGGAGCGTCCCGCGGCGACCTGCTCCAGGGCGTCCCTGATCTGGGCCAGCTCCTGGCGCAGGTGGTCGTGGATGAGCACGAGCCGCCGGCCGTTCGCCTGCTGCCTGCGCGGGAGCGCGGTGATGTCCCGCTTGGGCAGCCGCGGCCGGGTGGCCTCGTCGAGCACCGCCCTCGCCGGTGCCGCCCCGGCGACCTCGATCGGGTCGCCGGCGTCCTCCCGGGGCCCCCAGGCGCGCTCGCGCGACACCGCCTCGCGTACGGCGGGGGCGACCTCCTCGGCGAAGACCTTGAGGTCCCTGTCGTCGTCCACGGCCAGCACGAACACGCTCATGCCGTGGCGGAGCGCGAGCTCGGTGAGCTGCTCGGCCCACAGGGCCGGCGGCCCGTCCAGGAACCCCTTCCCGGCGGCGCCGGAGAACCGGCCCTCGATGTTGTAGACCCGGCGGATCCCGGCGGGGTCGCGCCCGGCCCGCTCGGCGGCGGCGTCCAGGGTCGCGCTCATCGCGCCCAGCTCGCCGGGCGCGGCATACCCCGAGGAGGGCACCCACCCGTCGCCGAGCCGCCCGGTCAGCTCCAGCATGCGCCGCTTGTACGCGCCGAGCCACAGCCCGACCGGATGCGGGGGGAACGGCCCCGGCCGCGCGCCCTCCAGCCGGTAGTGCCTGCCGTCGAGCCGTACGCCCTCGTCGCCCGGAGTCCACAGCGCGCGCAGGACCGCGATGGCCTCTTCCAGCGCGTCCACGGCCTCGCCGGGGCTGCGGCGCGGGCCGCCCATGGCCGCGATGCCGTCCCAGAACGCCCCGGAGCCGAGCCCCAGCTCGACCCGGCCCCCGCTCAGGATGTCGAGGGACGCGGCGGCCCTGGCGAGCACCGCCGGCGGTCGCAGCGGCAGGTTCACCACGTCGGGGAACAGCCGCACCCGCTCGGTGCGCCCCGCGAGGGTGGACAGCAGCGTCCAGGTGTCGAGGAACGCCGGCAGGTAGGGGTGGTCCTGGATGCCGATGATGTCGAGCCCGATCTCGTCGGCGAGCACGGCCTGCCGGACGATCCGGTGGTGCCCTGCCGCGTCGGGGGTGAGAAACGCCCCGAACCACAGCTCATGTCCGAAGTCGGCCATAAAATCGCTACCTTTCCGCGTTCCGGACCGGGAGCCTACCGTCGTGACAAGATCTGGCGACATGACCCTGACCGTCCCCGGCGGCACCGTCCTGTCGGTCGTCATCGGCTCGCGCGCGTACGGGCTGGAGACGGAGGAGTCGGACGTCGACAGGCGGGGCGTGTTCGTGACGCCCACACCGTTGTTCTGGCGGTTCGACAAGCCGCCGGACCACGTGGAGGGGCCGCTGCCGGAGCAGTTCTCATGGGAGGTCGAGCGGTTCTGCGTGCTCGCGATCGAGGGCAATCCGGCCGCGCTGGAGTGCCTGTGGTCGCCGGTCGTGGAGCTGGTCACCCCGGTGGGCGAGCGGCTGCTGGCCCTGCGCCGCGCGTTCCTGTCGGAGAAGGCGGAGCGGGCGTTCGCGGGATCGGCCGCCCGGCAGTTCCGCCGTCTCGGGCCGGAGGACCCGCCCCAGCCGGGCGGCGACGTCAGGCGCTGGAAGATGGCCATGCACATGATCCGGCTGCTGCTGAGCGCCGCCCACCTGGCCGGGCATGGGGAGCCGCTGATCGAGGTGGGCGGCCACCGCGACCGGCTGCTCGCCGTACGGTGGGGGAAGACGCCCTGGGCCGAGGTGCTGGAGTGGCGTCGGCGGCTGCTCGCCGAGCTGGACGAGCGGCCCGGGAGCGTGCTGCCCGGACGACCGGACCGCGCGGCCGTCGAGGAGTTCCTCGCCGACGTGCGGAGGTCGGCTCTGTGACCGAGATCGAAGGAGGGGCGCCGTGACCGCCGTCCTGCCGTCCTGGCTGCCCGAGGTGGCCGCGGGTGAGCGGCACCCGCTCGCGTTCGCCACCGTGAGCGGCGCGCATCTGTACGGCTTCCCCTCGGTGGACTCGGACGTGGACCTGCGGGGCGTGCACGTGCTGCCGGTCGAGCAGGTCGTCGGCCTGCGCACGGGTGAGGAGACCGTGACCCGCTCGTGGATCCGCGAGGGCGTGGAGGTCGACCTCGTGACCCACGACCTCGCCAAGTTCTGCCGGCTGCTGCTCGGCCGCAACGGCTACGTGCTGGAGCAGCTCCTGTCGCCGCTGGTCGTGACCACATCCCCGCTGCACGAGGAGATGCGTGCCCTCGCGTGGGGCTGCCTGACCCGGCACCACGCCCACCACTACCTCGGTTTCGCCCGCACCCAGCGCCGGCTGTTCGACCGCACGGGGGAGCTGAAGCCGCTGCTGTACGCGTTCCGGGTGCTGCTCACAGGCACCCATCTCATGCGTACGGGCGAGCTCGTCGCCGACCTCACCCTGCTCCTGGACGGCGGGCCGCCGTACCTGCCCGGCCTGATAGAGGCCAAGCGGGCGGCCGAGCACGGCGGGCTGCCGGACGGCGCGCCCGGCGGGGAACGGCTCGCGGCCGACCTCGACGCGCTCACCGCCCGCCTGGAGGACGCCCGGGACGCCTCCGCACTGCCGGACGTCCCGTCGGCCCACGACGCCGTGCACGACCTCGTCGTACGGACCCGGCTCGCCGGAACGCCCGTCGGGGGACCGAACTGGTGAAACAGGACGGGGACACGCGAAAAACGCGGGGTGCCGCACCGGACGCGGGGGCCATCGCGGATAATGGGCGAAGCCGCCACCATCCCAGGAGAACGCTTTGACCACCAAGTTCGGCAAAGACAACCTCGACCTGGCCGCGAGCGCGGAGGCACTGGCCGACAGCGCGCCCACCGGATCGTTGCGTCACGCCGCCGCCAAGTCCGTCGCGATCACCTTCGCCACGACCCGTGACGCCGCTCAGGCCCGCAGCACCCTGGACGGCATCTCGCCCGCAGACGTTCGCCAGGCGGCGCTGGAGATCTTCGACGAGCTCTCCGCCCGCGCCGACTGACCCGCGCGACGTGCGGGAACCGGCCGCCCGGTGTGCCCGGGCGGCCGTCCGGCCGCGCCCGGGAACCCCCGCCTCGTCCCGGTAATGCGGCCATGCCAACAAGAAGATGTTTTGTTCGGCGGTCGGGCGTAAACTATTAGAAGCGAAATCGAGCACTTCACGGCGTGACGACCCGACGCGTGCGAACAGGTGGCAGTGGACCTCGCGGCATCCCCCCCGGGCGCGGAATGGCCAGCAACTCTCGACGTTGCCGGACTTCACAATGAGGGCTGGCGTCCCACCCCGTTCCAGACCTTCGTGCTGAAGATCCACAGCAGGTGCGACCTCGCGTGCCGCTACTGCTACATGTACGAACTCAAGGACTCGCGCTGGGTGGACCAGCCCCGCTCCATGTCCACGGCGGTGGCGAGGCGGGCGGCCGGCCGGATCGGCGAGCACGTCCGCGCACACCGGCTGTCCTCCATCGAGGTCGTGTTGCACGGCGGGGAACCGCTGCTGGCCGGGTCCGAACGAATAAGGGCGCTGGTCGAAATCCTGCGAACCGATGTCGACTGCCCCGTGCGCATTACCGTTCAGACGAACGGGCTGCGCCTCTCCGATGAGTACCTCACCTTATTCGAAGAATTGAATGTCCGAATCGGCGTGAGTCTGGACGGAGACGCCACGGCAACCGGTCGCCACCGGCTTTTCCGGAACGGGGAGTCGAGTCATGAACGGGTCGTCGAGTCGTTACGGCGGCTCACGGGCGAACACAGCGGTCTGTTCGCCGGCCTGCTCTGCACGATCGATCTCAGGAACGACCCGCTCTCCACATACGAGGCGTTGCTGGAGTTCGACCCGCCGAGCATCGACTTCCTGCTGCCCCACGGCACCTGGTCCGATCCCCCGCCGGGGCGGCCCCCCGACGCGTCCACGCCCTACGCCGGCTGGCTGATCGAGGTCTTCGACCACTGGTACCGGCGCCCGCGGACCTCGATCCGGCTGTTCGCCGAGATCATGCACCTGCTCCTGGGGGGCGCGTCCACCATCGAAAGCATCGGTCTGTCGCCTGTCGGAGTCCTCGTCATCGAGACGGACGGCTCGATCGAGCAGTCCGACTTCCTCAAGGCCGCGTACGACGGCGCCACCGTCACCGGTCTGCACGTGCGCACCGACCCCCTCGATCGAGCGCTCGCCCTCCCGGGCTTCGCCGCCCGCCAGATCGGACTGACGGCCATGTCACCGGAGTGCCTGGCCTGTCCCGTGGTGGAGGTGTGCGGCGCGGGCCTGTACGCGCACCGCTACCGGGCAGGAGACGGCTTCAAGAACCCGTCGGTCTACTGCACCGATCTCCGCGCTCTGATCGACCACATCCGGCGGACGATGGAACGCGATCTGGAGGCGTGGAGATGAGCCTTCCCTGCCACGAGCTGTCCGAGGACGCCCTCATGCTCCTCGCCACGGGGGACTCGACGCCGGAGATACTCCGCGAGCTCGTCGCGGCCCAGCGCAGCAAGCAGGCGCTCCTCCTCTGGGGCGTCGAGCGTCTCACCCGCGCCGTCGATCATCCCGACGCACCGATCACGGCGCAGGCCTACGATCTGCTGACGCACTTCCTGCGCCGCCACTCCGCGATCGCCGCCGACGTCGTCTCCAACCCCGCAGTCTCCGCCTGGGCGCTGAGCACCATCCGCGATCTGCGGGCGGGCGCGTCGTGCGCCCGCCCCGGGCAGCTCGCCGCCATGGTGGCCGCGATCGCCGTACGGACCGGATGGCCCTGCCGGATACGGGTCCCGACCACGGCGGGCCGGCTCCTCCTTCCGACGGTGGGCTCCACGAGCCCGGTGGCGGCCGACCGGGTCGGCATGGTCACGGTCGAGCACGGGAGGGCGCTCGTGGAGGTGGGCGAGGAGCGGATCCGCATACCCGCCGACGCGTCCTGCGACGCGCCCGGCTGGCTCGGCATGCGGACGCTCGGGCTGGGAGGCACCGACACGGGGATCTCCCTCCTCCTGGACGACCTGCACCCCGCCCGGATGCCCGGGGAGGACCTGGAGGACCGGCTGCCCGGCGACGTCGTGGCCGACTGGCGTGAGGCTCTGGACGGCGCGTGGGGGCTCCTCACCGAGCATCACCCTGTGCCGGCCGAGGAGGTCCGGTCCCTGGTGACGACGATCACCCCGTTGACGCCCGTGCCCGTCGGGCTGCGCAGCGCGAGCTCACGGGAGTCGTTCGGCTGTGTCGCGCTGTCGTTCACGCGAGACCGTCTCATGACCGCCCTGACGCTCACGCACGAGGTGCAGCACGTCAAACTGTGCGCCGTTCTCGACATCGTCCGGCTCGCCGGTCCCGATCGGGGCACCCGCTACTACGCGCCGTGGCGGGAGGATCCGCGGCCGGTCGAGGGGCTGCTCCAGGGCAGCTACGCGTTCCTCGGCGTCACCCGGTTCTGGCGCCGGCAACGCCACCTGCAGAGCGGCGAGGCGGCCGAGGCGGCGCATTTCGAGTTCGCCCGCTGGCGGGAGGCGGCCGAACTGGTCGCGACCACGCTTCTCGACACCGGCGACCTGAACCACGAAGGCAGGATCTTCGTCTCGGTGATGCTCAAGACACTGGAGTCCTGGTCCGCGGACCACGTGCCCGCGACGGTGGCCTCTGCCGTACGCCGGGTGTCCCGGGACCATCGGCGTCAGTGGCTGGAGCGCAACCCCGGCTTCGCCTGAGGGCGAGGCCGGGGCCGCGTCGGCGGAGTCAGAAGCGCGGGGGATCGAAGTCGAAGTCCAGACGGCCACCCGACCTCGCCAGGACGGTGTCGGGATGCCGGACGCCCAGTCTCTTGTCGTAGACGGCGAGCGTCGCCCTGTGAAGGGCGTGCGCGTCCTCGGTCTTGCCCGCCGTCCTCAGGCTGTCGGTCAGGTTCGCGGCCGACCCGAGGGTCATCGGATGCTCGGCGCCGAGCAGCTCCTGCAGGAGCGCGTGGGTCCGCGTGTCCAGATCGAGGCCCGCTTCGTGCTCACCGAGCTCGTGCAGGTCGTTGGCCAGGTTCATGGCGACGGTCAACGAGTAGTGGTGCTTTCGGCCCAGGTTCTCGTCGAGGCTCTGGAGCACCTGCTCGTTGAGCGTCCTGGCCGCCGCCGGGTCGCCGTTGACGCGCTGCAGAAGAGCGAGGTTGCCGCGCCCCGCCAGCGTGAACGGGTGGCCGGGCCCGTAGATGCGTGGCAGCCCCTCCACGACGACCCGGGTCAACGCCAGGGCGTCCTTGAGCCGGCCGTCGGTCCGCAGCGCGTTGGCCAGGCAGATCGCCGCCGACACCGTGTGCGGGTGCGCGGCCGTCAGGATCGACTCGTACCGGTTGTAGGTGTCGCGGGCCAGCTCCAGAGCGTCCTCGATCCGGCCCAGCCGCCGCATGGCGATCGCGAGGTCGACCGCGACCGCCAGGGTGTGGACGTGGTCCGCGCCCACTTCGGCCCTGCCGTACTCCAGGGCGTCGACGCCGAGGTCGTACGCCGCCTGGTAATCCCCGTCCAGGCGGACGGCCTGGCACAGGCCTCCCAAGGAGACGAGCAGGTCCAGCTTGCTGCCGACTCCCGGCCTGTTGCGGACATCGTGGACCTGCGTCTGGAGCTTGACCGCCTCGCCGTAGTCGCTCACCAGTGCGTAGCCGAGGGCCAGGTTGTTGATCGTGCGCAGGGTGCGGGGGTCGTCCTCCCCGTACTTCTTCGCGTGCCGGCGCCGTGAATCCTCGTCGTGGGCGACGGCCTCCCTGAACATGCCCTTGGCCCGCAGGCTGGCCCCGAACGAGTTGGTCAGGAGCAGCACCACGTCGTCGTCGTCGCCGAGAACGCGCCGCCCCCGTTGCAGCGTCCCTTCGAGGAGGGCGAACGCGTCGTCGAAACGCCCGTCCTGCCGGAGGCTGTTGGCCAGGTGGTGTTCCGCGGTCAGGACGTGGTGGTCGTCCATGCCGGACAGGTCGCTCCACTCGTCCCGGAACCTGGCCGCGAAGGTCCGGGACGACTCCGTGTCACCGACGAGGTAGAGGTAGCGGACGACGTTGAGGGCGAGATCGCGCAGCCGGGCGTTCGTCGTGGTCGCGGCGCCGACGGGGTCGAGATGGGGCACGAACCTGCTGAAGACGCCCCAGTTGGCCTCGTTTTCCGGCTGGAGCCCACGCGCGGCGGCGAGCAGCATCTGCGCCTCGCGTACGTACACCTGCGTCTGCTCAGGCTCGAGGTCGGCCCTGAGCAGCCTCTGGACCAGCCGGTGGATCTGGATGGCGCGGTCGTCGATCCGCCCGAGGGCGAAGTTGTTGATCGCGCGAAGCGCCCGTGTGCGGAGGATCGGGTTGCCGAGGATGGGGGCGAGCAGCGGGCCCACGCCTGCGGAGCTCCCCCAGCGGAACAGGTCGGTGGGAATCGGCTCGGGGCCGAAGAAGGCGGCGCACCTGAGAACCTGCAGGGCCTCCGGCAGCTGGTCCTCAAGGGCGTTGATCGACAGACGCCATGCCGCGGTCATCGACCGCGGGTACTCCATCGGCTGGTTCTCGTCCATCACCTCGAGCGGCTGCCTGCCCAGCAGATCCAGGTACTCCTCGGTGGAGATGCCCGTCTCCACCTGCAGCGCCCCGGCCTGCTCCAGCGCCAGCGGGAGATCGCCGAGCTCGTGGGCGAGCCGCCTCGCCTCTTCCGGCGGCATCCTCCCGGCGCGCTTGCCGAGGAATTCGATGCTCTCCTCGCGATCGAAGACGTCGATCACCATGGTGTTCGCGACGCCCTCCCAGCGAGGGTTGCGCGAGGTGATCAGTACGTGTCCCTGTTCCGGCCGTCCGGCCGGAATCAGCTTCATGATGTCCTCGGCCTTGTTGACGTTGTCGAAGATCAGGAGCCAGCGCTTGTAGGGGTCGCCCCTGCGCAGAGCGTCCAGCACGGACCGGCTCGCCTCGTCGATGCCGACGACCTTGGCGGGAGGGAGGCCCAGCTTCTCCGCCAGCGCGCCCAGGGCGCCGGGAATGAGCAGGGGAATGTCGGAGGCGATCCACCAGACGACGTCGTAGTCGCCCTTGAACCGATGCGCGTATTCGATGACGAGCTGCGTCTTGCCGACGCCCCCCATGCCGCGAAGAGTATGCGGGAGGATCGCGGTCGGCCCTTCGAACATCTGCCCGCGCAACTCACCGAGAGCGGCCTCGCGGCCCGTGAAGTTCGCGTTGCGGAGCGGAATGCGACTTCCCCAGATGCGAGGTTCCGGACCAGGAGTCTCAAGCGCCGGCACCAGCGTCCTCCTACCCGTGAAGAAGTCTATTGTTCTTCAGTATGCAACCTTTGCCGCCCATATTCTTGGATCGCTTTTTTCGGCCTCCGTGGGCAATGTAATAGGGTCGGCCGAATCGGAACGTTCCCGATGGATGCCAGTCTCGACACTCGCGGAAATGATGCCTATAGTTTAGATACGGTCCATGAGATCTCAGGACCTGTTCTCGGATCAATCGGGCGGGAGTGGGCGCGGTGTTCGAACAGGCCGTTATTCAACGCTCCGGGACGATCGGCCTGCCGAAGCTCGATCCGAAAATGTTGGACGGCTGCGACGACTCCGCCCTGTTCCTCGCGTTGCAAAGGATCCTCGCCGACACCGAGTCGGCGGCGCCCGTCGCCGGTTTCCAGTCCGTCGCGGGTCCGGCGCGGCGTGATGGGGCCGACCCGGCCGATGATCGCTCATGACGCTCCCGGGAGCCAACGGCATCCCTATCCCGGAGCCACCCCTTTCCAGACGGACGACGCCGCGGTCTTCTTCGGCCGGGCTGAGGAGTCGCGGGAACTGACCCGGTCGTGGTCACGGTTTCCGTTGACGGTCCTCAGCGGGGACACCGGATCCGGTAAGACGTCGCTGCTGCGGGCGGGCGTTCTCCCAGGACTCCCGCACGCGCGTGTCGGACGGGTCGGCCGATTCATCGGCGGTCCGGTCGCGGCCCTTCCGCCCGGCCACAACCCGTGGACGCTCTCGTTGCTCACCACATTGGCGCCGCTGGAACCCGCCGGCGTTCTGGCGGGCATGAGCCTGACGGACTATGTGACCCGCCTGCTCCGCAGGCAGCCGGGCCCCCTGTTCGTCGCGGTCGAGCAGTTCGAGGAGTTCTTCCTGGGGGGCCCCTACCGTGCGCAGTTCCGGGAGTCCTTCGTCGAGGAGCTCGTCGACGCGCTCGACAGCCATCCGGAGCTACGGCTGCTCCTAATCGTCCGGGAGAGCCGGCGCGACGACCTGGGCCACTACGGCGCGCTCGTCGGCCGGGCCGCGTGGCTGACGCTCGGACCCCTGGGCGCGGAAGCCGCGATGGAGGCGATCAGCCGCCCGGCCGAGGGGACCACACGGAGGTTCACCGCGGGGGCCGCCGCCCAGCTCCTCGACATACTGGGCGGTGACGCGGTCGAGCCGGTCGTCCTGCAGATCGTCTGCCGGTGGCTGTGGGCGAGGCTCCCTCCGACGCTCCAGCTCATCCGCCCCGAGCACGTGTTCAGGCTCGCCGACTCCGGCAACGCCCTCGCGCACTTCCTGGGTGGCGTGCTCGCCGAGGTGGGGGGCGCCTTCGGGCAGGATCCCGCCTCGCTGCACGCGTGGGCTGTGGCGGCCTTCGCGGACGGGCACTCCGTCAAACAGGGCACGGCGGAGACCGCCGGAATGAGCAATCCGATCGTGCACGCCCTTGAGGACCGGCATCTCCTGCGGTCGGTTCTGGGCGACGGGATACGCCTCCTGCACGACGACTTCCGGTCCGCTCTCACCCGTCTCCAACCGATCGCTCCTCCCGGCACCTGGGCAGGGGTGGAATCCGCCGTGACCGCTCTCACCGCGGGCGATCTGGACAGCGCGGAAGAACAGGCCTTCAACGCCCTGGAGGTCGCCGAGGCGACCTCGGTGGCGGAGATCCACACCCTGCTCGGCGACATCCAGATCGAACGTGCTCGTGCCGTTCAGGCGATCCTTTCCGAGGCGGACGCTCCTTCGGATCGTGCGCACCAGGAGGAGACGGCCCGGCAGCATCTCGACAAGGCGCTCTCCTGGTATCGGCTGGCGCTGCAGTGCCATGCCGACCTCGGCGACTCCGCGGCGGCGGGCCGGATGCTGAGCGCGATCGGGCAGGTGATGGCCCAGATGGGCGAGCTCTCGTCGGCGGTGCGCAAGTTCGAGGAGGCCAAGAGCCTCCTGCCGCGGGACCTCGCCCTGCGCACCGAGCTGGCGCGAGCGCTCTGGCTGACGGACCACCGGAGCCGGGCGATGACGGAACTCGACAGCGTCCTGCGAGACGAGGGCGATCAGTTGACGGCCCTGCGGGCGCGCGGGGAGTTCAACGCCGAGCAGGGCCGGGCCGAGGCCGCCATGCGCGACCTGCGGCGGGTGAGCAGCCGCACCTGGCCCGCGACCCGGGCCGCCCGTGCGCTCGCCCTGGCCACCCTCGAACAGCTCGGCCCCGCGGAGGCAGAGCGCGAGGTCGACGCCATCGTGGCCGAGGGGCCGACGAACGGGCCCGCTCTCCTCTACGCGGCCCGGGTCGAGACCCTCAGCGGCGACTCCGGCAAAGCGGCGAAGCTGGCCCGGCAGGCTATCGCGGCCACCGGGCCGCCCCTATCGCCGCGGCAGAAGGAGTCGGCGAGGAGCCTTCTCGACCACGGGCACGATCACTGAGCCGTGGGCTGCCAGTGCGAGGAACTCGTCCAGCCGTTCGTCGAACGGACGGAAGGGGATAAGGCTCCGCAGTTCCCCCTCGGGGCCGACCGCGGCGGCCACCTCGGCGGCCAGCTCGACGGCGATCTTCGACAGGGCGCGTGCCGCTCTGATGGTGTCCGGGTCCTCGTGCCGGGCGGTGATCCCCGACGCGACGGAGACTTCGGTGGCGAGTTCCTCCAGCCGCGCGAGCCGCGCGTCCATGTCCGGCCAGCGTGATCTTCCGATGAACTCCAGATGGGCACGCAGCTTCATGGCCGCCTCGATCAGCCGTTCGTGGCACTCCCTGCGCTCGCGATCCGCGGCGTCCTGTCGTTCTCGCTCCTTGGCCGCCGCCTCGCGTCGCGTGGTGGCCGACTGAGTCGCGATCACCGCTAAGACGGCACTCGTGCCGGTGATGAGCGAGGTGATAAGGCCGATCCAGACAACCACGGGCCAATGCTCCTATCCGAGCCCTCCCGAGACAACGGTGCCTGCCCGGGTTTGTGCAGACTCTGGTCGCTCCACTGCAAGTTGCGCCAGCCCCTGGCGAAGTTCAGCGCCAGGAGAGCGGTCGCCGTCCCGGCGGTGGCCATGGCGATCGTCGTCGGGCCGAGGGTCTCGATCGCGACTCCGCCGAAGATGTGCGCCAGCGGAAAGACGGCGCCATGGGTCAGGAACTGGTTGAAGCCGCTCACCAGGCCCTGCCATTCCGGCCGTACGACCCTCGCTTGGTAAGTCCCGCGCAACACGCTCATCTGCGACCCGATGAATCCGACCGCCGCCCAGGCGATGAGCCACCCCAGGGGATGATGCACGGCCGCGAAGAGGCACAACGCGAACCACCAGCCGATGACACATGCGCTCACGGCCCTGCCGGGCTGTTTCAGCCAGCCGAGAAGTCTGGGCGCGAACGAGGCGCCCAGCAGACCGCCGACCCCGGAGGCCGCGAGCAGGACGCCCACCAGGGCCGCGGAGACCTCGTCCTGCCTGGCCATCACGATCATGTCGAGGGTGACGACCTGGAACAGGAAGTTGGTGAGCGCGCAGATCACCACCGTACGCCGGAGCAACGGGTCGTCGCGGAGGATCCTGAAGCCGACCAGTGCCCGGCGCCGGAACCCCGTGGTGCGGTCACGCGGCGGAAGCGGAACGAGGGGATCGCGCCGGCCGAGCCGGCAGAAGAGACCCGTCGAAACCAGCAGCGCCCCCGCCGCGGCGAAGAAGGGGAAACCCGCGCCCAGCGCGCTGAGCGTGCCGCCGAGGGGACGCCCGGAGAGGGTCGCCACGAAATTGCGGCCCTCGTTGCGTGCCGAGGCCTCGTCGAGATCGTCCCTCTGGACGACCTGCGACACTATCGACATCTCCGCGATTTCGAAGAGCGCGGCGAAGGAACCGTCGAGGACGACCCCCGCGATCAGCCACCCGATCGTGCAATTCCCGGACAACAGCGCGAATCCGAGCGATATTGCCACTACAAATCGCCCGAGTTGGGCAAAGGCCAGCACCTTGCGCCGGTCCACCCGGTCCGCGATGAAGCCGGCGGGAATATGCATGACGAGGCGTGGCAGCGTTCCGGCGAACCCCGCGAGACCCGCGTCGAACGCGGACCCGGTGAGCATGAGCGCCACAAGGGGAACCGCGACGGTGGTGTTGACGGTTCCGACCAGGGATATGACGGAGCCTGACCACAGTAGCCCGAAATTGCGCCCCAACTTGCGGCGGCCAGGCCGCCGGGCCACACCGTGCATCGCTGGATCCCACCGCTTCGCTCATAGTAGGTGGGCTGCCTGCCTCACGGTTCGCCACCCAGATAGGGAAGTGTAGCGATAGTGGTCATGCCCAAAGACGTGTTCGTGCCTCGCAGGGTTGCTATTTAATCAACCTTAATGTCCCACTTGTGCCAAGTAGGGATGTTTTGCGACAGCATCCCGCAAATGGTGCAATCGATTTATAAGGGCCGGATCGGGGATGTAGCGGCTGATCTTGGTTCCTGGGCCGGTGCGGGCCGCGGAGACGCCGCGCCGCCACCTCCACTCCCGCGCGAGCGGAGGCGGGGGCGGGGGGCAGGTGCCGGCTGAACGACCGAGAGGCCGGATTCCTAGGGGAATCCGGCCTTCGTCGTGTTGCCTGGTGGGCGATACTGGGATTGAACCAGTGACCTCTTCCGTGTCAGGGAAGCGCTCTCCCGCTGAGCTAATCGCCCTTGGACGAACCAAGAGGTGGAGACGGGATTTGAACCCGTGTACGCGGCTTTGCAGGCCGCTGCCTCGCCTCTCGGCCACTCCACCGTGTCGAGCCGCACAGTGTGAAGCTCCACAGTGTCAAGCTCCGAGCGGAAGACGGGATTCGAACCCGCGACCCTCACCTTGGCAAGGTGATGCTCTACCACTGAGCCACTTCCGCGTTCCCGGCTCTGTCCGGCCGGGCTCACGGGAAGACTTTATCCAATGTCTCGCCCACTCCCCAAATCAACGACGTTCTCCCTGCTCACGCCGCGGGTTCCGGCCGATGCTTCCATCTCCGTCGAACCGTCCCCGCGTTAGCGTCAAAGCATGTCTGTGACACATGACCGCACACACGCCGCTGTCCCCGGCGCCGCAGGGGACGCTGCGGAGCCCGGGACGGCCGAGATCGGGGAGAACGCCGAGATCGCGGGGGACGCCGACATCGCCCCCGTCGCGGCCCTGATCGCGGACGGCGCCCGCGCGGCGATGCTCACCGCGCTGCTCGACGGCAGGGCGCTGGCGGCGGGGGAGCTGGCCAGGATCGCGGGGGTGAGCGCCCCCACCGCGAGCTCCCATCTGGCCCGGCTCCTCGACGGGGGTCTGGTGACCGTGGTCAAACAGGGACGGCATCGCTACTACCGCCTCGCCGGCCCCGACGTCGCCCGCACCCTGGAGGTGCTGGCCCGGATCAGCGGGCGCGTCGCCGTGCGGTCCCTGCGGCAGTCGCGGCAGGCGCGGCTGCTGCGGGAGGCCCGCAGCTGCTACGACCACCTGGCGGGCCGGGTGGGGGTCGAACTGTACGACGCGCTGGTGCGCGAGGGGGGCCTGATCGAGGCCGACGGCGGCTGCCTGCTGACCGCGAGCGGCGCGCAGGCGCTGACGGAGCTCGGCGTGGACGTGGACCGGGTGCGCCGCGCCCGCCGCAGGTTCGCCCCCGACTGCCTCGACTGGCTGGAGCGCCGCCCGCACCTGGGCGGAGCGCTCGGCGCGGCGGTCCTGGACCGGCTCCTGGCGCGGGAGTGGCTGGTGCGCGGCACCGTGCCCCGTGCCCTGCGGCTGACCGGCACGGGACGGGAGGGATTGGAAAGGATCTTTGGCTGTAAGGACCTAAACTGAGGTACGCTAGTTACTCGCCACGCGCGCAGGGTGCGAGCGGCACGACGTGAAAGAGTGGGACGATGCACGACAGCGAGGTCGTGGCCGTCGGCCCGGGACCGCTCGCCTTCGACGACGTGGTACGGGTAGCGAGATACGGCGCACAGGTCCGCCTGACGGACGACGCGATCGCCGAGATGGCCGCCTCGCGGGGGCGGATCGAGGAGCTCGCGGAGGCCGACACCCCGGCCTACGGCGTCTCCACCGGGTTCGGCGCCCTCGCCACCCGGCACATCGACCCTTCGCTGCGCGCCCGGCTCCAGCGCAGCCTCGTCCGCTCGCACGCGGCCGGCTCCGGGCCGGAGGTGGAGCCGGAGGTCGTGCGCGCCATGATGCTGCTGCGCCTGCGCACGCTCGCCACCGGGCACACCGGCGTGCGCCCGGCCACGGCCCAGGTGCTGGAGGCCCTGCTGAACGCCCGGCTCACCCCGGTCGTCCACGAGTACGGCAGCCTCGGCTGCTCGGGTGACCTCGCCCCGCTCTCCCACGTCGCCTTGACGATCATGGGTGAGGGCGTCGTGAGGGACGCCGAGGGACGCCTGCTGCCCACCGCGGAGGCGCTCAAGGAACACGGCGTCGAGCCCGTCGAGCTGGCCGCCAAGGAGGGGCTCGCGCTGATCAACGGCACCGACGGCATGCTCGGCATGCTCGTGCTCGCGCTGCACGACCTGTCGCGGCTCCTCACCACCGCCGACATCAGCGCCGCGATGAGCGTGGAGGCGCTGCTCGGCACCGACTACGTGTTCGCGGCCGACCTGCAGGCGCTGCGGCCCCATCCCGGCCAGGCGCTGGCGGCGGCGAACATGCGGACGCTGCTCGCCGGCTCGGGCGTGATGGCCTCCCACCGCGACGGCTCCTGCACCCGTGTCCAGGACGCCTACTCCCTGCGCTGCGCCCCCCAGGTCGCCGGCGCCGCCAGAGACACCCTCGCCCACGCCTCCGCCGTCGCCGCCCGCGAGATCGCCAGCGCCATCGACAACCCCGTCGTGCTCGCCGACGGCCGGGTGGAGTCCAACGGCAACTTCCACGGCGCCCCGGTGGCGTACGTCCTGGACTTCCTGGCCATCGCGGCGGCCGACCTCGCGTCGATCGCCGAGCGGCGCACCGACCGCATGCTGGACGTGGCGCGCAGCCACGGCCTCCCGGCGTTCCTCGCCGACGACCCGGGCGTCGACTCCGGCCACATGATCGCGCAGTACACCCAGGCGGCGATCGTGTCCGAGCTGAAGCGGCTGGCGGTGCCGGCGAGCGTGGACTCGATCCCGAGCTCCGCCATGCAGGAGGACCACGTCTCGATGGGCTGGTCGGCGGGTCGCAAGCTGCGCCGCGCCGTCGACGGGCTCACCCGCGTGCTCGCGATCGAGCTGCTGACCGCCGCCAGGGCGCTCGACCTGCGCGGGCCGTACGCGCCCGCGCCGGGGACCGGTGCGGTGGTCGAGGCGCTGCGCGAGGCGGTGGCGGGGCCGGGGCCCGACCGCTTCCTCGCGCCGGAGATCGAGGCGGTCGTCCGGCTCGTCGAGACCGGCGCCGTGGTCGCCGCCGCCGAGTCCGCCGTCGGCCCCCTGGGCTGAGACCTCAGGGGGCGGTGACCACCTCGACCCCCTTCGCCGGCTCCGGCCGGAACAGCCGTCCGGCCCGCACGGTCGCGCCGGCGGACGGCTCGCGGGTGACGAACCGGCTGAGGACCGGGCCGCACTCGTGCGGCCGGTCCATGCCGGTCGGGAACGTCCTGATGTTCAGGACTCGGTGGGGGTTCGCGCGGTCCGGGACGCCGCGAACGGAACGACGGCGGTGAGGTCGTGCCCCGCCAGCCCGGCCGCGACCGCGTCCGCGAGCAGGTCACGGGCGGCGGCGGTCACCGTCTGGTGGCTTCCCGGCCCCTCCGTGGCCAGCCGCAGGTCCTTGGCGGCCAGGCCGAGGGCGTACCTCGTCTCGAAGGGGCCCGACTCGACCACCGGCCGCAGCCGCTCCGCCAGCCCGGCGAGCGGCGTCGCCCCGAGGACGTCCAGGAGGGCGGTGCGGCCGACCCCGAGGCCGTCCGCGTAGGCCAGCGTCTCCGCGAGCCCTGCCTGGGCGGTCACCAGCGCGCTCATCACGGCGAGCTTGGTCGCGGCGCCCGATCCCGGCCCGCCCGCCTCGTGGACCGTCCCGAAGACCCCCAGCACCTCCGACACGCGGTCGAGGTCCTCCGCGCGGCCCCCGGCGAGCACGGCCAGCGTTCCCTCGGCGGCCGGGCCCACGCTGCCCAGCACGGGGGCGTCGACCAGGCCCACACTCTCGGGGAGCAGGCCGCGCAGCCGCCGCACCGCGTCGGGGCCGATCGTGGACATCTCCACCAGCACCGATCCCGGCCGCAGCCCCGGCAGCGCGGCCAGCACCACCTCGGACACGGCATCCGGATCACTCAACATGGTGATCACGATGTCCGCTCCGGCGACGGCCGCGGCGGGGGAGGGGGCCGCCTCCGCGCCCGGCATCTCCCGTGGCGTACGGTTCCACACAATCACCTTGTGACCGGCGGCGACGAGGCGGCCGGCCATCGGGACACCCATACGCCCCAAACCAAGAAAAGCAATCATGTCCTGGACATTATTGGAGGGAGAAACCACTCCACCAGCGACTAGATTGCATGGCGTCCATTCCCTTCGCTTGTGGATCCCCTGCCTCACGGATGGAGCATGTTCGACACCGACGCGCTTGTTCTGCTCGACGTCGTGGCCCGGACGGGGTCGTTCACGGCCGCCGCGATCCAGCTCAACTACACCCAGTCGGCCGTGTCCCGGCGCATCGCGTCCCTGGAGGCCCAGGCGGGCGGCCCGCTGTTCGCACGGCTGCCCCGGGGGGTACGGCTGACGCCGGCGGGCCGGACGCTGCACCGCTACGCCCGCGAGGTGCTGGAGCGGCTCGGCCGGGCGGCGGAGGAGCTCGCCGCCATCCACCAGGGCAGCGGCGGGCGGCTGCGGGTCGGCGCGTTCGCCACGGCCAACGCCGTGCTGGTCCCCGCCGCCCTGCGCGACCTGCGGGCCGCCCGCCCCGAGGTGACGGTCGGCATGGTGGAGGGCCTGAGCACCGTGCTCATGGACGGACTCGGCCGCGCGGAGATCGACATCGCGGTGGTGAGCGACTACCCCTCCGGGCTGGGGGCCGGTCCCGAGGTGGAGGTCACCCGCCTGATGGACGACGAACTGCTCGTCGCCCTCCCCGCCGACCATCCGCTGGCCGGGTGCGAGAAGGTGGACCTGCGCGACCTGCGTGACGAGAGCTGGATCGAGGGCGCACCTCCCGGCACCGTGACCATGCTCGGCGCCGCCTGCGCCCGGGCCGGCTTCGCGCCCAGGGTCGAGCTGCGGATCGGGGAGTGGACCGGCAAGCTCGGCTATGTGGCCGCCGGGCTCGGGGTGACGCTGGTGCCGGCCATGGCCGCGCCCGCCGTACGCGGGGACGTGGCGCTGCGATCGCTCGGCGAGTTCGCGCCGCGCCGCACCGTGTACGCCGCCCTGCCGCGCAGGGCCCCGCTCCCGGCCGCCCGCGCGCTGCTCGGCCTGCTGACCCGGCGGGCCGTCTGATTCACGGCTCCGGGAGCCACCCGGCCGCCCGGGGACGCGACAATGGACACGTGTACGACGCATTCGCCCACATCGGGGGATACCTGGCCACCGGCCTGCGGGAGGTGACCACCGACCTGGCCGCTCTCGACGGCTCCGGCTGGTGGGCGGTGGTCGTGTCGTACGAGGGGAAGGTCGTCTGCGCGCGGTTCGACACGGTGCGGCCCGCTCCGCTGCCCACGCCGCGCGGCCGGTGGCGGGGACCCGACCCCGGCGCCTGGGCCACGTCCCTCGACCGGGAGGGGTATGAGCGGGGCGTCCGGCGGATCAGGGACTACATCGAGCGGGGAGAGGTCTACCAGGCCAACCTCTGCCGCATCCTGTCCGCGCCGCTGCCCGCGCCGGACGTGGACCCCCTCGCCCTCGCCGTACGGCTGGCGGAGGGCAACCCCGCGCCGTACGCGGCCGTGGTGGGCGTGCCGGGGCTGACGGTCGTGTCGGCCTCGCCGGAGCTGTACCTGTCCAGGAGCGGCGCGGTGGTCGAGTCCCGGCCGATCAAGGGCACCGGCGTGACGGCGGACGACCTCCTCGACAAGGACTACGCCGAGAACCTCATGATCGTCGACCTGGTCCGCAACGACCTCGGCCGCGTGGCGGAGGTAGGCTCGGTGAGCGTGCCCTCGCTGTTCGTGGTCGAGGAGCACCCCGGGCTCGTGCACCTGGTGTCCACGGTGAAGGCGCGGCTGGCCGGCGGCGCCGGCTGGCCGGAGCTGATCACCGCCACCTTCCCCCCGGGTTCGGTGACCGGAGCGCCGAAGTCCTCGGCGCTGCGGATCATCAACGAGCTCGAACCGGAGCCCCGCGGGCCGTACTGTGGGGCCGTGGGCTGGGTCGACGCCGACCGGCGCGAGGGGGCGCTGGCGGTCGGCATCCGCACCTTCTGGATCGAGCACGACAGGATCCGGTTCGGTACGGGCGCGGGCATCACCTGGGGGTCCGACCCCCGGAGGGAATGGCACGAGACCGAGCTCAAGGCCGCCCGGCTCATCGGCCTCGCGTCCGCGGGCGGGCCGCGACATCGGTAACGAACGGAGCAGGAGATGTCTGTACCCATCTGGGTGAACGGGGAGCTGTACGAGCCCGACAAGGCCGTGGTCTCGGTGTACGACCACGGGCTGATGGTCGGCGACGGCGTGTTCGAGACGGTCAAGGCGGTGAACGGGGAGTCCTTCGCGCTGACCCGCCACCTCGACCGGCTGGCGCTGTCGGCCAAGCGGATGGACCTGCCCGAGCCCGACCTCGCCGCGATCGCCGACGGCGTGCGCCGTTGCCTGGCGGCCGCGCCGAAGTGGCCGCTGGCGCGCATCAGGATCACCTACACCAGCGGCCCCGGGCCGCTCGGCTCCGACCGGGGGTCGGCCGGCACGAGCGCGATCGTCATCGTGGGCGAGCAGGCGCCGTTCCCCGCCACGGCCGACGTCACCGTGGTGCCCTGGCCCCGCAACGAGCGCGGCGCGCTGGCCGGAGTCAAGAGCACCTCCTACGGCGACAACGCCAAGGCCCTGGCCTACGCCAAGGAGCGCGGCGGCGCCGAGGCGATCTTCGAGAACCTCGCCGGAAACCTGTGTGAGGGCACCGGAAGCAACATCTTCTTCGTCACCGGCGGCCGCCTGATCACCCCGACGCTCTCCTCCGGCTGCCTGGCCGGCGTCACCCGCGCGCTCACCCTCGAATGGTGCGGCGGCGAGGAGGCCGACGTGCCGATCTCGGCGCTGTACGAGGCCGAGGAGGCGTTCCTCACCTCCACGACCCGTGACATCCAGCCGATCAGGGCCGTGGACGGCAAGGTGCTGCCGCAGGCACCCGGGCCGGTCACGCTGGAGGCCATGAAGGTCTTCGCGGAGCGTTCGGCGGCCGACCTCGACCCGTGATCCTCAGTACGGGCGCTGGCTCTGGGCGTTGAGCTCCTCCAGGCGCACGGCCTTGGCGGGATCGGTCCGGGGGTCGTCTAAGCGCAGCACGTCGAGGCCCTTGGTGATGTCGCTGGAGTAGATGTAGCCGTTGTAGTAATAGGCCGACCAGGAGCCGCCGAGGTGAAGATCCGGCGGCAGCGGCCCTCGCTCGAAGTAGGCGATCTCCTGGGGATGGGCGGAGTCGGTGAAGTCCCAGACCGAGACTCCGCCCATGTACCACCCCTGGACCATCACGTCGCGGCCCGGGACGGGCACCAGCGCGCCGTTGTGGGCCACGCAGTTCTCCTCGGCGCTCTGGACCCGCGGGATCTTGAAGTAGCCCTGCCGGACGAGCCTGCGCTCCGGCGTCAGCGTGTAGATCGCGTCCGCTCCCTTGGTCGCGCTCACCGAGGGCAGGCAGGTGGCGGCCATCCCGCCGCCCATCTCGTCGCTGAAGACGACCTTGGTGCCCTCGTTGTCGAACGTGGCCGAGTGCCAGATGGAGAAGTTCTTCTCGTCGCGCACGGTCTGCAGCAGCGTGGGGTGCACCGGGTCGGAGATGTCCAGCAGGACGCCGTCGCCGAAGCAGGCGCCCGCGGCCAGGTCCTTGTCGGGGTAGACGGTGATGTCGTGGCAGCCGCCCGTCTCCTCCTCGCCCGCCGGCCTGCCCGCGAACAACTCGGGCTTGGCCACGACCCGCGCCTGCCCGGGGTCGGCGACGGGAACCTCGACGATCGAGATGTTCTGGTGGGGCGGCCGGCAGTTCGTCGTGTCCGGTTCCGGGCCGGGGGAGGAGACGTACAGGTAGACCGTGCCCGCGTCGCTGCCCGGCACGACGGCGTGCGTGTGGGAGCCGCACTCGGTGCGTACGGCCTTGAGGTAGCGCGGGTGGGTCTTGTCGGAGATGTCGAAGACGCGGATGCCCTCCCACGCTCCCGCGGCCGCCGGGTCTCCGGCGTCGCTCGCGCAGGTGTCGTCCGTACGGGGTTCGTCCACCGACAGGAACAGCAGGTCGCCGGAGACCGAGATGTCGTTCTGCCCGCCGGGGCACCGCACCCGGGCGACGGCCTTGGGGTGCTCGGGGTCGCCGATGTCGTGCACCGTGAAGCCCCCGTAGTTGCCCACGAACGCGTAGCGGCCCTGGAAGGCCATGTCGGTGCCCCAGTCGTCCGGGCCGTCGAACGGCGCCGCCAGGGGGACGTTGGCGACCAGCGTCATGTTGGGGCTGTGCCGGATCTCGTCCTGGCCCGGGATGCCGGTCGGGGCGGCCGCCGGGGACGACGCGGGCTCCGCTTCGGAGGCGCAGGCCGGGGCCAGGAGGACGACGGCCGCCACCAGCACGGCCTTCAGCCTCGCTCTGCTCACATCGCCCCCAAGTCAGCGGATCATCACCCACTATGGAAGTTATGTCGAGCCCGGGGCCGGTGCGGACCGGATTGGTAACGGTTGTGCTGGCAGTTGCGCCGGTGCTGGCCGCCTGCGCGCCCGAGGCCGCTCCACCGGCGCGCGCCGACGCACCGGTGATCGCCCCCGGCGCCCCCGGGCAGTCCGAGTCCCCGCCGGCCCGCCCACGGGCGGCGGAGGGGCCGGTGGCGGCGGACGTGCGGTTCGCCGAGGAGATGATCCCGCATCACCGGCAGGCGCTGGAGATGGCCGGCCTGGCCGCGGCGCGCACCGGGGACCCGCTGGTGACGGCGGTGGCGGACCGGGTGGTGAACGGGCAGCGCCCGGAGATCGCCGTGATGGAGTCGTGGCTGCGAAGCCTGGGCCGCACCCCGCCGCCCGCGCACGATCACAGTACGGGCGATCACAGTACGGGCGATCACGGGATGAGCGGCTACGGCATGGCGAGCGAAGAGGAGCTCACCCGCCTGCGTACGGCGCGGGGGCGCGCCTTCGACACGCTGTTCCTCACGCTGATGATCCGGCACCACGAGGGCGCGGTCGGCATGGCGGCGCTGGAACTGCGCCGAGGACGGGACCGGGCCATGCGGACGATGGCCCAGGACGTCGTCTCCGGCCAGCAGATCGAGATCGCGCGGATGCGGGGGATCGAGCGGAGGCTGGGCCAGGGAGTGTCTGACAAATGCTGCCCGTCGCCGCCTGTGCCAGGCACGGCTGGGCGCGATTCGTCAGACACCGCCTGAGTCGTTAGGAGCTCCGTCGCTAGGAGCTCCAGAGCATGTTGGTGAGCTCCTCGTCCAAATCCATGAAGTCGGTCTCACGACCGGCTGAGACGAGCTCGTAGGTCCGATGCAGGAACTCGGTGAGAGGGGCCAGAGGCACCTCGAACAGGGCCTGGCCGAAGGGCGAGGTGAGGCTGATGTTGAGCGTTCGCTCACCGTCCGAACGGGCCGGCCACACCTGGACGTCTCCGTCTCCCACGCGCCGCACGATGCCCACGGTCAGCAGCTCACGGGCGAAGATCCACTCGACCGGCTCGTCGTTCCCCACGTGGAAGGCCATCCGGATGGCGTACGGGTCCTCGGCCGTGTAGCTGAGGCCGGCGAGCAGGGGGACGGTCGTACGGTCGGGGACCACAAGCCGAAGGCCCAGCTCGGCAGAGACGGTGGTGCTGTTCATCGTCAGCCAAACCTTTTCGTCGTCGGGTCCCCTGTCAGGGGCTTTCACTGCGTCTTCACTGTGCGGTCGGGCCTCGCCGGGCGTTGGTGCTACGAGACGAACGAAGAGACCCGTAGGAAAGATTCCGCCTCCAGGCCCTTCTGTAACGCAGATCACAGCTTGACATTCGGTCATCTACCAGCTCAAACATCACCAACAGGCTTGTCCTTACCTCTGCTTTGCGTGTCGGCGGGGCCGCGCCGGCGATGCCATTGCGGGCGAATGATCTCAGGTCGTGCGTATAGGTCGAGCATGGAGCATCACGATGCTATGACACCACACCCCCACGCCGGGGATGGTCTGGCGAACCTTTCGAAGGTGTTGACGAAGGCGGGACGATCGAGCCGACCGGTCCGTGCTTTCGCCACCACCCCCTCGAGTGCGGTATGGTTTTCCCCGTCGGCGCCGCAAGGCGCAGACGATCCCGGGCGATTAGCTCAGCGGGAGAGCGCTTCGTTCACACCGAAGAGGTCACTGGTTCGATCCCAGTATCGCCCACACGATCAAGGCCCGTCGGAGACCACATCTCCAACGGGCCTTTTCGCTGTTCAAAGCTTTGGCCTCTAGCCGCTCGGGCCGCCCCCCCGTAGAGATCAGCGGCGGGGAGGACTGTTTGATCCAGGTCGGCGGTCTGGCCGATCTGCTTCACACCGAAGAGGTCACTGGTTCGATCCCAGTATCGCCCACCATGTTCGTGCAGTTCAGGAGGCCGGGCCGCTGTCCAGCGGGTCGGCCTTTCACTTCGTCTGGGTGACTACTGTTCCGGTGCTCTATGGATCGGTTGCGTCATCAGTCCATCCAGTGGAACCAGACGTCGAAGATCGAGTGGGGCGGTCCGTCGTCGAGGTTCGTGTCGATCCTCAGGTGGGGCAAGGCCGGTCGGCTGAGGAGACGAGGACCGACGAGGGCGATGCGGTGTCGATCCAGGACCTGGAAGATCTGTTCGCAGCCCTTCTCCCATCCGGAGATCGGCATTTCGGTGACGGCGTTGAGGCAAGGCATGGAGTGGTACCCGTGACCGTCGGGGTGATGGGAGCGCTCGTCGGGCGACAGCACGCACGCGATCGGGGCGAGGCGGCACAACGCCACTGATAATCCTTGAACCGTCGTGTGGCCGTCTAGATCGACGCGACGAGCGGATCCGTTACGCCGGGTCAAGAAGACGTCCACGAACGACGCGTAGCCGGAGCCGTAGTGTCCGAACTCCGCGTGCTCCACGACCAGTTCGGGAACTCGATTGAGATTGGCGACCACCCGGCGCAGGTACCCTTCCGCGGCCCGCACCCCACCTGCCCAGGCGCCTTCACGGCCTACCAATTCGTCCCGGGAAGCGCGGATCTGCGAATCGCGATCGAAGAGGAAGGCCTCGACGTCGGCAGGTACGTGATCGTCCTTGCGCATGCCGACAGTCTGCCGGACGATGTGAGCTGATCGATTCGGCGGAACATTCGGGGTGCCCCAGGCCGCGGCGGTAGCCTGATGGCATGACAGCCGAGCCGGTGCATCACGCCGAGGACGACCCTGCGGAGATCTTGCGTGTGCTGCCGGAGCGGTGGCACGAGCAGTTCCTCAGCGAGTACCACAGCGCGTTGGACGCGGCCCACGAGGTATGGCGGTTCCAGCAACTCCGCGAGCTGTTGC
Organism: Microbispora bryophytorum; assembly: GCF_043197435.1. Taxonomy (NCBI): domain Bacteria; kingdom Bacillati; phylum Actinomycetota; class Actinomycetes; order Streptosporangiales; family Streptosporangiaceae; genus Microbispora; species Microbispora bryophytorum. The sequence goes on from NZ_JBICTF010000003.1 coordinate 876,627, forward strand.
GTGTGTGGCGACTGCATGCGGCCGCGGTGTCCAATCCGGACTTCGCCCGTGCCGAGCAAGCGGTTCGCGAGGGCCGGCGTGACGAGTTCGTGTCGATGGACGATGCTTTTCCTGGCTGGGCCGACCGCCGATGAGCTACCGTGTGGAGCTCCACGTGGCGGCGCTGTCTCAGATGAAGGGCCTGCCAGGAGAGGCGCTTGATGCCCTGATCTCACGCACGACGGATCTTCTGGAAGAGCCATGGGATGCGCGCTCCCTTTACAAGGACGAGCCCGAATTCCGGATGACTACCTTTGGAGAGTTCGGCGTCATGTATTTCAAGGTGGACGAGGCCGACGAGCTCATCACCATCTTCAATGTGACATGGGCGGGGTAACGGCGAGACGTAGCAGCAAGTCGGATCGCGTCGGTCATCGGATGATCTGCTTCACACCGAAGAGGTCACTGGTTCGATCCCAGTATCGCCCACCAGCATCACAGCAGGTCAGAGCCCGGACGGCGACACAGCCGCCGGGCTCTTTTTTTGATCGTGCGTTGCTCGTGCGTTATCGCGTTCGCCGCACGCACCGCGTCGTGGGCGTTCGGCGCGAGGTGGGCGTACAAGGGCCGTTCCTTCCGGCGGTCGCAGCGCGTACAGCGAACTCATGCTGCCCGAGAGCACACAGTCCGAGCCGCACGCACCCCACGGCTTGACGGGTTCAAGGGCTTGACTCAACATTTCAAAAGATGTTTGAAACTCCCGCCATCGTGCTGGTACACGGTGCCTTCGCCGATGGTGCCAGCTGGGCGCCAGTGACGCTGCGGCTACTTGACCAGGGCGACAAGGTCCTCGTGCCACCCGTCTTCAACCACCGCCTGTCCGGCGACGCGGCTTACATCGAGGCGTTCGCGGTATCACAGTGGCCTCTGTCGACGATCGCGTTAGGGGAGCCCGCATCGGTGGCCGCGTGGAAGACAAGCCGGGCTGGGAATCGTCTCCAGCGCCGACCGCACCATCAATCCCGATGTCGAGCGTGTCGGTTACAAGCGGGCCGGGCTGCGGAAGGTGATTGAGATCGATGCTCCTCACCTGGTGATGCAGACCCACCCGTCCGAAGCGGCGACCTCCATCACCGACGCGATCGCCGAACTCGGCTGAGATTCAACCTGGCACACAAGGAGCAGAGGTATGACCATGGCAGGAAACCCTTTGGGCATCTCGCTTGAGAAGGCGGCGCAGGGGTTCATCGATGCGACCGCGGAGCCCCCGTTTCTCCACCAGCTTGCTCCAGAGGCGGGTCGCAAGGCCGTCGACGCAGTGCAGGACAGTCCGATCTTCAAACCCGAGATCGACGAGGAGTGGATCAGCGTCGACGGCGGCCCCACCGGTTCGGTGAAGGTCCGCATAGTCAAGCCCAAAGGCGCCGTCGGAACCCTTCCAGTGATCATCTACACCCATGGCGGCGGCTGGGTGTTCGGCGGTGCGCACACCCACGACCGCCTCGTACGCGACCTGGCCGTCGGCGCGAACGCGGCCGTGGTCTTTCCCGAGTACGACCGTTCCCCGGACGTGCAGTACCCGGTCGCGAACGAGCAGTCCTACCGTGTGGCTCAGTGGGTCGACACCGATGGCGCCGGGAAGGGGCTGGACTCTTCGAAGATCGCTATCGCGGGCGACTCGGTAGGGGGCAACATGGCCATCGCTTTGACGCTTATGGCGAAAGAACGCGGTGACGTCTCGTTCGTCCAGCAGGTGCTGTTCTACCCGGTGACCGACGCCAACTTCGACACCCCTTCGTACACGGAGTTCGCCGAAGGCTACTTCCTCACCCGCGAGGCGATGAAGTGGCTCTGGGATCAGTACACCATCATTGAGCAGGACCGCGCACAGGTCACGGCCTCGCCGCTGCGCGCCACCGCCGAGCAGCTGACCGGCCTGCCGCCCGCGCTGATCATCACCGCTGAGGCCGACGTTCTGCGGGACGAGGGGGAGGCGTTCGCGGGCAAGCTGCGTGAAGCGGGCGTTCCAGTCACGCAGGTGCGGTACGGGGGGATCATTCACGACTTCGTAATGGTCAACGCCATGCACGACACTCACGCGGCCAAAGCTGCCGTCGCGCAGGCCGTCGCCGTTCTCAAGGAAGCCCTGCACGGCTGAGCCAGTCGTCGGTGCCGGGCCGACATCACCGGTCCGGCACCAACCACGTGATCAGGTTTATGTGCCCGCGACCGGCGACATTCGGGTGTATCTCCGGCCAACCAGTGCCAGGGCTGTTCGGAGTTGGGATCAGAGGGTTGTCGATGGACGTGCCCTTGACACAAAATTCAACTCAGTTGATCATCCTTGTGTTAAGTCTTCACGCGGATCCGGGCCGTCGGCTCGGTGGAGTTGTCGAGCCCGCCAACGCCCCCGGGGACACAAGTAGCGGGGCGTCGCCCGATCGACTCAAGGAAGTGGGAGCGACCATGATCACCCCGTATGACGACGAGGACGGCACGTTTCTCGTCCTGATCAATGACGAGAGTCAGCAGTCGCTCTGGCCACAGACGTTCGGTGCCGAGCCGGACGGATGGCGTTCCTCCAGCACGCCTCCGGCTCGGCGAACACCCCCAAGGGTGTGACGATCGCCGACGGCGCCTTGACCGCGAACCTGTAAATGGTCATCACGACCGTCGGCTCATGCCGCCGATGGACTTGCTACGTGTTGCGAGCCGCTGCCGGGCCACCGGCACCGCCGCGCCCATTTCCGGCTACGAGTCGTGCGTCCGCCGCCTCGGCGACCGCGACCCGGCGACGGTCGGCGTCCCAGGCACCACCTGAGCGGCGAGCCATTCGCCGCGTCCGCGGCGTACGTCCCCTCCAGCCGGCTCTTCTGAGAGCTCCGGCCGGTGGAATCAGCCACCCATCACTCCGGGAGAGACCAGTGGACATCGTGAGGGCAAACGACCTGCTCATGCTGGGCGACGAAGAGCTGAAGCTGTACGCCCCGGTCGAGCACGAGGCGAACTTCCAGTACCAGGAAATCTTCGAGCACGAATGCTACGACCAGTTCTCCCTCTCGGAGAGACCCACGATCGTCGACGTCGGCGCGAACATCGGCCTGTTCACGGTCTTCGCCAAGCGGCAGTGGCCGAGCGCCTCGATTCTTGCCTTCGAGCCGGTGCCGCGAACCGCCGACTACCTGTGCCGCAACATCGAGCTGCACGGGCTGACCGGGGTCCGCGTCGTCCGGGAGGCCATCGGTGAGCGTGTCGAGGACACGTCCTTCGTGCACTATCCGAACATGCCAGGCAACTCCACGCGCTATCCCGAGGATAAGGAGTTGCAGGTCAGCGTCGTCCGTCAGCGGCATCCCGACTGGGATGTGACCGCGCAGTACGAGCCCGAGTACCTCACCGTGCCGGTCCGCCGTCTGGAGAGCCACCTGTCCGGCCTGGCGCACATCGACCTTATGAAGGTCGACGTGGAGGGCGCGGAGCTGGAGGTGCTGCGCGGCATCGCCGACGACCAGTGGGACCGCATCGACAACGTGGTGATGGAGGTCCAGGACCTGCACGGCCGGATGGCCGAAATCAGGGAGGTGCTGGAGGCGCGCGGCTTCCGCTGCGAGATCCGGCCGTCCCCGATGGTCTACCCGGAGATCTTGACCTACCTGCTGTCGGCGCAGCGCGGCGCCTGACCCCGGTGCGCCCCGGCTGCCACTCCGGACAGCATGTGGGCGACCTGCGTTGCCGCGCCTGCTGCGGCTCCGCCGGGCATCGGCGGGGCCGCGACCGTCCTTGAGCCGGGCGCGGCGCGCCGGTCTCATTCGCCGTATTTCTTCGCTCAGCACCACCGGTGTGTCCGTCGGCACCTTCTTGCCTGCGGTGGGTCCCGGGGTCGCCTGGGTGCCCGCGCCTTCACGCGTCAGGCCGCCGGGCTCTCCGGTGTCCTCGAAGCCGTTGCCCCCGTGCGGGGCGATGGCCCGGGGTCGAGGCGGGCGGCGTGGTCGTACGACTCGCGGGCGTCGAGTAGTTCGTCCCAGTGCTCCGCCGTCCAGGCGCAGGCGGCCGCCAACGGTTCGAGCAGGCTGCGCCCGAGCGGGGTCAGTTCGTACTCGACCCGGGGGGTGGCCTCCGCGTAGACGGTGCGCCTGACCAGACCGTCCCGTTCGAGGGACCGCAGCGACTGGGTGAGGACCTTGGGAGTGACGCGCTTCAGCGGCACGCGCAGCTCGGAGAACCGGCGCGGCCCGTGTTCGAGGCAGCGGATGATCAGCGGCGCCCACTTGTCGCCGATTCGGATCGGATTGAGCGAGGACGGACACAGCTCGTCGAACAGGTCGGCGGGCAGGGGTTCCCTCATGGCCTCACGATAACCGGTATCCCGGTGGTAACCGCGGCGCCGGATAGCGTCCGGGCACCGGCCGGGCGCACGGGCCCCGGCCCTGGTGAGAGGTGGTTCACCATGAACATCGTGATCTTCGGCGCGGGGGGCCGGGCCGGGCGGCAGGCGGTCGCGGAGGCGCGCCGGCGCGGTCACCAGGTCACCGCTGTGGTGCGCGACCCCGCGGGCCACAGCGACCTGGGCGACGTGCGGGTGGTGGCGGGCGACGTCACGGACCCGGTGAGCGTCGAACGCGCGGCCGCCGGGCACGACGCCGCCATCAGCGCCGCCGTGGACCTGTCCGTGTCACCGCACGGCTTCTTCACCGCGTCGGCCCGTGCCCTGTCCACCGGCCTGGCGAAGGCGGGCGTACCCCGCCTGGTGGTGGTCGGTCTCGCATCGGTCATGCCCGGGGCGTCCGGTGTTCCCCTGATGGACGAGCCCGGCTATCCGAACGAGTACCGCGACTTCTTCCTCGGCCACGCAGCGGGCCTTGACGAGCTTCGGACCCGCGACCTGGACTGGGTGTACGTGGCGCCCGCGGGCGACTTCGACCACGAAGGCACCCGCACCGGCCGGTACCTGCCCGCCGACCACGGCGACGTGGCCAGCCGGATCACGTACGCGGACTTCGCGATCGCGCTGCTCGACGAGGTCGACGCCCCCCGCCACCACCGCGCCGCCATCAGCATCCGGGAGGCGTGACGCCCGGGGCGCACGACGACCCGCGCCCTCGGGCCGCCAGTTCAGCCGTGCAGGTTGCGGCGGAGGAAGGTGTGCCAGGTCTGCTCGAACGAGCGGGCCAGGGTCGACGTGGCCGCGAAGCGGTCCCAGGCGTGGAACGCGCGGGCGTAGAGGTGCAGGTCGACCGGCACTCCGGCGGCGGTCAGCCGGCGGGCGAAGTCGATGCCCTCGTCCCGCAGCACATCGAACTGGGCGACGGCGACGAAGGTGTCCGGCAGGTCGGCGAGGTCTGTGGCGCGGCCGGGTGCGGAGTACGGGTGCACGTCGCCGGTGTCCAACCGGTCGCCCAGGACCGCGGCCCAGGCGAGCCGGATGTCCGGACGGGCGAAGACCACCTCGGAGACGGCCTCGAAGCTCGACGGCGTCTCCAGGCGGTCGTCGAGCATCGGGTAGAGCAGGGACAGCGAGCACGGCCGTACGGCCTGCCGGTCGCGCACCATGAGCGCGGTGGCCGCGGCGGGCGCTCCGCCGCCACTGGCACCGGCGAGTCCGAGCCGGTGCGGGTCGATCCGGAGCTCGACGGCGTGCTCGGCGAGGTGGGTGTAGGCGAGGTATCCGTCCTCGGCGGCTCCGGGAGCCGGGGTCTCCGGGGCGAGCCGGTAGACAACGGCGGCCAGGACGCAGCCGAGGTCCAGGGCCAGAGCGGTGTGGTAGGCGTCGTCGTCGCGGGCGTTGTCGCCGAGGACCTGGGCGCCGGCGTGGAACCAGACCAGGGCCGGTAGGGCGTGCTCGGCACCGGCTGGGCGATAGAGGACCACCTCGAGTTCGGTCCGATCGGCTCGGGGGATGCGCAGCGTCTCGATCGTGACCCGCGGGTCCGCCGGGGCCGGGGCCACGTGGGCGCGGGCCGCGCGGAATTGCGCACGCAGGCCGGGGATGTCGGAGAGTTCGAGCAGGGTGCCGTTCGCGGCCTTGGGCATCGCGGCGAACGCGGCGGCGAGTTCGGGGTCGAGCGCGTCGATGGTTCCAGGCATGGGAGGTCCTTTCAGAACAGGGAGGGCTGGCCGCTGCCGGCGGTGATGCCGCCGTCGACGGGCAGGATGGCGCCGGTGATGAAACGGGCGTCGTCCGAGGCGAGGAAGCTGACCGCGGCGGCGATGTCGGCTGGGGTGCTGAAGCCGGCCAGTGCCCGGCGCTGGTTGAAGCGTTCGATCAGGTCGGCGTGCTTCGTCGCCAGTTCTTCCGGTCCGGTCAGTGACGGGGCGACGGTGTTCACCCGGATGCCGAACTGGCCGAGGTCGAAGGCGAGCCCGCGGGTGAAGTTCACGACCGCACCCTTGGCCGCGTTGTAGGCGGTGAGCCGGCGGTCGCCGCCGAGGCCAGAGGCCGAGGCGATCTGGACGATGCTGCCGCGACTGTCCTTCAGGTACGGCAGTGCCGCCTGCGCGCCGAAGAAGCAACTGTCGACGTCGGTGCACATGACCAGCCGCCAGTCGGCCAGCGTCGTCTCGGCGAACTCCTTGCCGAGGCCGACGCCGGCGTTGGAAACCAGGACGTCGATGCCGCCGAACCGGGCGGCGCCGGCGTCGATCATCGCCTGTACCTCGTCCTGGCTGGTGACGTCGGTGGCGACCGGGAGCGCACGGTGGGTGCCGAACTCGGCCGCGAGGGCCTCCAGCCGGTCCTTGCGCCGTGCGGCGAGGACGACGTTGGCCCCTTCGGCGGCGAACCGCCGCGCGATGCCCTCGCCGATGCCGGAGCCGGCTCCGGTGACCACGACGGTCTTGCCGGTGAAACGCTGTTCCACGGTGACCTTCTTTACGTCAGGAACTGACGCATTTGCGTCAGTGGCTGACGGTACGCCGCGTCAGTGACTGACGCAAATTCATGTCAGTCACTGACGCTCGTGGTAGCGTCAGAGCCGTGCCACGAAACGGGGATGATGTGCGGCTGCGACTCCAGGAGGCCGCGCTCGAGCTGTATCTGGAGCGTGGCTACGACAAGACCACGACCGGGGACATCGCCGCCCGCGCCGGGGTCACCGAGCGGACCTTCTTCCGCCATTTCGCCGACAAGCGTGAGGTCTTCTTCGACGGCGAGGCGCAGCTACGGGACCTGCTGACCGGCGCGGTCGCAGCGGTGCCGACCGGCACCAGACCACTGCCCACCCTGCGGGCCGCGTTCCACCAGACCGTGCCGCTGATCGAGCGCAACCTCCCGATCACCCAGCGGCGGGCTCCGGTCATCGCCGCCACGCCGGCCCTGCAGGAACGGGCGCTGGCCAAGAGCGCGGCCCTCGTCGTCGCGCTCACCGACGCCCTCCGGGCCCGCGGCGTCGCCGAGCCGCTCGCGGCCCTGTGCGCCCAGGTGGGCATGGACACCTACTCGATCGCCATCCGCCGGTGGGGAGCCGACCGCACCGACGACCTGCACACTCACCTCGACCGGGCCTTCACCGATCTACGGCTCGCCGCGAACGCCCTGAAGTGACCGGCCAGGCGTGATTTCGCGCCCTTGATGGGGGCGCGGTCCCGGCGCCGCGTCGTGGACGGACACGGGCCGCCCGGACGAGGGCCGCCCGGGCCGCAGCGGCGGCCGGTCTCCGGGCGCATACCGCGTGTTTGGGTCTCCTACCTGCGGGTACTGCGCCGCGGACGTGTCCGAATCGCTCCATGGAGGATCTCGCCGAATGGATGCCAGCAAGCCTGCCAAGGCCGTCAAGGACGTCGTGGAGAACGCCACCGAGAAGGTGGCCGACTTCCTGACGCCGGACGTTCCCGGCTCGCCGGGCAGCGCTCCGGCGACCGTCGAGGAGCCGGCGACTCCACGTGATCCACTGCAGCCGAAGAAGGAACAGGGCGCTCCCGCCACCGTCACGCCGACCGGAGCGGAGACCGGAGCACCTGCCACGTCGAAGGGCCAGCAGGGCGCCTACCTCACCACCGCGCAGGGGGCACGGCTGCGTGACACCGACCACTCGCTGAAGGCGGGCGAGCGCGGTCCGACCCTGCTGCAGGACCACCACCTGCGCGAGAAGATCACGCACTTCGACCACGAGCGCATCCCCGAGCGCGTCGTCCACGCCCGGGGCGCCGGCGCCCACGGCGTGTTCGAGGCCTACGGCACCGCCTCGGCGGTGACCAGGGCCGGCTTCCTCAAGAAGGGGCGGAAGACCGACGTCTTCGTGCGGTTCTCCACCGTCCTCGGTTCGCGCGGCTCGGCCGACACGGTCCGCGACACCCGCGGCTTCGCGACGAAGTTCTACACCGACGAGGGCACCTTCGACCTCGTCGCCAACAACATCCCGGTGTTCTTCATCCAGGACGGCATCAAGTTTCCCGACGTCATCCACGCGGGCAAGCCGCACCCGGACAGGGAGATCCCTCAGGCGCAGAGCGCGCACGACACGTTCTGGGACTTCGTCTCCCTGCACACCGAGGCGCAGCACCACACCATGTGGAACATGTCCGACCGGGGGATCCCGCGCTCCTTCCGGATGATGGAGGGCTTCGGCGTCCACACCTTCCGGCTGGTGAACGAGGCCGGGGAGACGGTGCTGGTCAAGTTCCACTGGAAGCCCAAGCTCGGCGTGCACTCCCTGACCTGGGAAGAGGCGCAGATGCTCGGCGGCATGGACCCCGATTTCCACCGTCGCGACCTGTACGACGCGATCGAGGCCGGCGCCTACCCCGAGTGGGAGCTCGGCATCCAGGTGTTCCCCGACACCCCGGACCAGACCTTCGAGGGCATCGACCTGCTGGACCCGACCAAGATCGTGCCCGAGGAGCTCGCGCCGGTGCAGCCCGTCGGACGGATGACGCTCAACCGGACGCCTGCGAACTTCTTCGCCGAGGTCGAGCAGGTCGCCTTCCATGTCGGCCACCTGCCGCCGGGCATCGACGTCACCAACGACCCGCTGCTGCAGACGCGGCTGTTCTCCTACCTCGACACCCAGATCACCCGGCTGGGCGGCCCGAACTTCGCGCAGATCCCGATCAACCGGCCGCACTGCCCGGTCAACGACATGCTCCGTGACGGCTTCCACCAGCACGCCGTGCACGCCGGGGTCGCGCCGTACCGGCCGAACTCCCTGGACGGCGGCAACCCGTTCGTCGCCGGTGACGCCGAGAACGCGTTCGTCGACACCCCGGTCGAGGTGGCCAGATCGAGGAAGGTCCGCGCCAACCCCGTGTCCTTCGACGACCACTTCAGCCAGGCCCGCCTGTTCTGGCGGAGCATGTCGCCTGTGGAGAAGGAGCACATCATCCGCGCCTACACCTTCGAGCTGGGCAAGTGCTACGAGCAGGCGATCAAGGAGCGTCAGCTCCAGTGCCTGGCGAACATCGACCCGGTCCTCTGCCGGGAGGTCGCCACCGGGCTGGGCCTGCCCGCGCCCGAGCCGGCCCTGCCGCTCGCCGACCCGGCGCCGAGCCCCGCGCTCTCGCAGGTGGGCAAGGAGTGGCCGGCCGACGGCCGCATCGTCGGCATCGTCGTGGACGACGGCGCCGACCTCGACGGCGTACGCGACCTGCGCAGGGCCGTGTTCGCCGCCGGCATGGTGCCGCTGTTGATCGCCCCGCACGGCGGGATGCTGGCCGACATGCCCGTACAGCGGACCTTCGCCACCGCCCGGTCGATCGAGTTCGACGCCCTGCTCGTGGCGGCCGCGCCGGCGCCGGCCCCCGACGCCCTGCCCGCGCGGGACGCCAAAGCGGGCGCTGGCGACTCCGTCGCAGCCGACCCGCGGGTGACGCTCATGATCGAGGAGTGCTGGCGGCACGCCAAGGCGATCGGCGCCTGGGGCGCGGGCGCGAAGCTGCTCGCTCAGTCAGGGGTCTCCGGCACACCGGGCGTGGTCTCCGGTGACTCGGCCACGGAGGTCTTCACCGCTGTGCGGCGGCTGATGGCCGCCCACCGCGTCTGGGAGCGGTTCCCCGCCTCGGTGGCCTGACGCTCCACATCGGACGTCGGCAGGGCCTCCTCCCTCGATTCAAGACCCGGGGGAGGAGGCCGCCGGACCTCGGTCTTTGCGACGCATCCAGGATCGAACCCTCGCACGACGCTGCGGGCCGCGAGCGCGGCTTCGATCTCGACCTGGTCGAGCACGGTTCGGTGATGGGCCGGTGAGGAGCCGGTAACGCCCTCGCAATAAGAAACATCGCAGTAACACTCCCGAATACGCCATGAAACCGCCAACGGTGAGTCTCATGGTGCGGTCGTGGCGGAACCGCCGGACGACCATCCTGAGGAGTGTGAGGCGATGACATGCCGGTGAAGGTAGATGGTGGCGCGACCGCCTGGCTCCTGGCCTGTACCGCGCTCGTCCTGCTGATGACGCCGGGCCTGGCCTTCTTCTACGGCGGGATGGTCAGGGCCAAGAGCGTGCTCAACATGATCATGATGAGCTTCGTCTCGATCGCCCTGGTCACCCTCGTCTGGCTGGCCGCCGGATACAGCCTGGCGTTCGGCCCCGACATCGGGGGACTGATCGGCGGCCTGGCCCACGTGGGGCTGCACGACATCACCACCGAATCGGTCACCGGGCAGGTGCCCACACTGCTGTTCGCGACGTTCCAGCTCACCTTCGCCGTCATCACCGCGGCACTGATCAGCGGCGCCATCGCCGACCGGGCCCGCTTCTCGGCCTGGATGGTCTTCGTCCCGGTGTGGGCGCTCGTGGTCTACGCGCCCATCGCCCACTGGGTGTGGGGCCCCGGCGGCTGGATCCACGCCATGGGCACTCTCGACTACGCGGGCGGCCTGGTCGTGGAGATCACCTCGGGGGCCTCCGGGCTGGCTCTGGCGCTGGTGCTCGGGCCGCGGATCGGATTCAAGGCCGAGGCCATGCGACCGCACAACCTGCCCCTGGTGCTGCTCGGCGCCGGGCTGCTGTGGTTCGGCTGGTTCGGGTTCAACGCCGGTTCCGCGCTGGCCGCGGACGGCACCGCCGCCGCCGTCTTCCTCAACACCCTGGCCGCGGGGTGCACCGGCCTGCTGGGCTGGCTGCTGGTGGAGCAGCGTCGTGACGGCCGCCCCACCACGTTCGGGGTCGCCTCGGGCGTCGTGGCCGGGCTGGTCGCGATCACACCGTCGTGCGGCTCGGTCGACGTGCTCGGCGCCCTGGTGATCGGCCTGGCCGCGGGCATGATCTGCTCGCAGGCGGTCGGCTTGAAGTTCCGGCACGGCTACGACGACTCCCTCGACGTGGTCGGCGTGCATCTGGTCGGGGGCATCGTCGGCACCCTGCTCATCGGGTTGCTGGCCACCCGTACGCTCACCGGCGCCGACGGCCCCCGGGGCCTGCTGTACGGCGGCGGGCTTGCCCAGCTGGGCAAGCAGGCGATGGCGGTCCCGGTGGTGGCGCTGTACGCCTTCGTCGTCACCTACGGGATCGGCAAGCTGATCCACCGGCTGATGGGTTTCCGGGTGAGCGAGGAGGAGGAGGTGTCCGGCGTCGATCTGGCGCTGCACGCCGAGACCGCCTACGACCACGGCGTGCTCGACCACGCCGTCCGGCTGCGCACCCACCGCCCCGCGCCGGCGCAGCCTGATCCGCGTCCCACGACCTGATCGCCGAGGGCTCCACCGGCAGGCCGGGGCGTGGCAGGCGGTGCCGGCCTGCGGGCGGGCGGGCACGGCGGCGCCCTCGACGGTGGCCGCCGTGCGGGACGCCTACCAGGTGATCGGCATGGTGGTCAGGCCGTGCACGACGGTGAAGGAGCGGAACAGGGGTTCGCCCGCCGGTCGCAGGCCGGGAAACCTGCGCAGCAGGGCGGGGAAGGCAATGCGCATCTCCATGCGGGCCAGGGGAGCCCCGAGACAGTGATGGATGCCGTGCCCGAACGCGATGTGGCCGACGGCATCCCGGCGGATGTCCAGGTCGTCTGGGTTCGGGATGAACCCCGGGTCGCGGTTGGCGGCGGGAAGCGAGCAGATGACGGTCTCGCCGGGGCCGAGGGTCCGGTCGCCCAGCCGGACCTCGGCCGTCGTGATCTTGGCCGTTCCTGAGTGCACGATGCTCAGCCACCGCAGCAGTTCCTCGACGGCGGCGTCCACGCGGTCGGGCTCGTCGCGCAGCAGCGCGAGCTGGTCGGGGTGCCGCAGCAGGGCGAGTGTGCCCAAGGACAGCATGTTGGCCGTGGTCTCGTGCCCGGCGAGCAGCAGCAGGGTGCCGATCCCGGTGAGTTCGGCGTCGCTCAACTCGTCGCCGTGCTCGCGTACGAGCATCCCGAGCAGATCCTCACCGGGATCTTTGCGAATCGCCTTGATCAGGCCCGCGATGTACGCCCGAGCCTCCGCCGCCGCGGCCGCGCGTTCGTCCGGAGGCAGGGACACGTCCAGCATCCGCTTGGACGTTCCCTGAAAGCCGGCCCGGTCGGCGTACGGCACGCCCAGCAGTTCGCAGATCACCAGGGAGGGAACCGGGAGGGCGAAGTCCGTCACCAGATCGGCGGGCGGTCCGCCGCGCTCCATGGCGTCCAGATGGTCGTCGACGATCTGCTGGACCCTGGGCTCGAGCCGGCGCATACGTCGGACGGTGAACTGGGCCGTGAGCATCCGGCGCAGCCGGGTGTGCTCGGGAGGGTCGGAGCCGAGCAGATTGCCGGCGCGCATCGCGGCGGTCTCCTCCTTGCTCGGCGGCGGTGCGCCGGGCGGCCGGAGCGGAGGCACGAGCGCGTTGCTGAACAGATCGGGACGGCTCAGCACCGTACGGACATCCTCGAATCCGGTGACCAGCCAGGCGTCGGTGCCGAACACGGTGCGAATCCGGGTCACCCCCTCGTCGTCCCGCAGCGCGGAGAGCTCCGGGACGGGATGGAATCCGTCCCGTCGCATGTGCAGGGGTGGGGACACGTCGCGCACGCGACCTCCTCGGGTCACCGGCATTCTGATGATCGCTTTGCCGTAATCCGACGATAGCCGTCCCGTGTCCGCAGTGGACAATCGCGACACGACTGTGGCGGCCCCGCCGCCCGGGCCGGTCACATGATCAGGCGAACCGCCCGAGGGCGGCGGTGCAGCTCTCGACTGCCTCCTCGATCCGGTGGACCAGGCAGTACTCGTCGGTGACGTGCGCCTGCTCGGGCTCGCCAGGTCCACAGACGACCGGGGGCGCCTGAGGCGAACTCGGTGCCGTGACCGACGAGATCGGCCCGGACGGAGCGGTGTCCGAAGTCGTGCGCGGGCGGGGGCTCAGCTCGGCCGGGCACGGAGGCCTTCACACACGACCGTGACGAGCCTGTTCAGCGCGGTGCCGTGGGTGTCGTCGACGTCCCGCGACAGGCAACCGGTCATCAACGCCTTCACGTCCTGGTACGTGATGTCGGGCCTTACCGCTCCCGCGTCCTGAGCAGCGACGAGCATGGTCCGCAGGCGGCCCGTCATGTCGTAGCCGGCCCGGGCGGCGGCGGTCTCCACGTCATATCCCGTGCCGCGCAGGGTTTCGGCCAGCCCGCGGTGGGCCGCGCCCTCGTGGACCAGCATGGCGAAGAGGGCGAAGAACGCCGTTGCGGCGTCATTGGTCTCGGCGAGTGCGTCCGCTCGCTCGGTGAGTTGCTTCATGCGGTCGATCAGGATCGCCGCGAACAGCGCTTCTTTCGAGGGGAAGTGCCTGCTGACGGTCCCGGTGCCCACGCCGGCGCGACGCGCGATTTCGTGCACCGGCACAGACAGCCCCTCGGTCGCGAAGATTTCGGCCGCCGTCTCCAGCACCCGGGCCCGGTTGCGCTGGGCATCCGCACGCAAGGCCCTGTCGGGCGTCTCGCTGTCGGCGTCGTCGGTGGCGCGCCTGTTCACCATCGGGAAACCGTCTCCTCTTCGCAGTGGCAACCGGGACGCCCATCCCGTATGTTGGCAACCGGGATGACCATCCCGCTTCTAGTCGGGATGGTCGTCCCGACTCTATCCGTGCGTGATCGGAGACATCGGATGGCCCCGAACACACGGCAGCGCTGGACTTCTGCCGACATCCCCGACCAACGAGGGCGCACAGCCCTGATCACAGGCGCGAACACCGGACTGGGCTTCGAGACGGCCAAACTGCTCGCCGAACGCGGCGCCTCCGTCATCATGGCCTGCCGCAATGCGGACAAGGCGGCGGGCGCCGCAGCGCGGATCACCGCTTCGGTGCCCGACGCGACGGTAAGCACACTGCGACTCGACCTGGCGTCGCTCGCCTCGGTGCGGGAAGCCGCCGAACGGATCCGCGCCGACCACTCCCGGCTCGACCTTCTGATCAACAACGCGGGCGGCATCAGGCCGCGATACGCGGTGACCGGTGACGGCTTCGAGTCGACCTTCGCCACCAACCATCTCGGCCCGTTCGCGTTCACCGGGCTGGTCCTGGACCTGCTTCTGGCCGTACCGGGGTCGAGGGTCGTGACGGTCAGCAGCATCGGGCACCGGCGTGGCGCCATCAACTTCGACGATCTGCACTTCGCGCATGGATACCGGTACACGCACGCGTACTTCCAGTCGAAGCTGGCCAACCTCATGTTCACCTACGAACTCGACCGGCGGCTGTCCGCGACCGGCGTGTCCACCGTCGCGGTGGCCGCCCACCCCGGCAACGCGCGCACCGAGTTCGGCCGTGAGATGCCCCTCCCCGTCAGGGTCCTGATGCGTCCCCGACTCCGGCTGCTCACGTGGTGGCTGATGCAGAGCCCGCAGAAGGCGGCCTTGGCCACAGTGCGCGCCGCGGTCGACCCGGATGTGCGCGGCGGCGAGTACTACGGTCCGCCAGGACGAGCGCAGTACACCGGCTACCCCACCCGAGTCACGTCCACCCCCCTCTCGCACGACGCGGCGGCACAACGCCGCCTGTGGCAGGAGTCCGAACGGCTGACGGGTGTCGCATACCCCCTGGGTGAACCGGTGCCCGGCACCACGTCCTGAAGTAAAGGGGGCCTGCGCGAGCAGGCAAAGCCGCCCTCGGATCGCGCCCGGCGGGCGTTGGCGTCTCGCCGACCAGTCTCGCCGACCCGTCGCGCCGCGCCGCTGCCGCGCGCGTCCGCGGCCGGTCGTCGTGACCGAACGGGGGCCGGCCGGGCGCAGCCCGCCGCGACGAAGGAGCAGGCGTGGGGCGAGCGCGTGGAACCGGTGCCGTGACCGTGGGTCTTCCTCGCGAGCTGCGAGTTCAGCGGTGACCTGGTCGTGCTCGACTGGCGCACGCCGATCGTGATGCGCCACATCCACCTGGGCCACATGAGCATGCCGCAGGACGTGAAGCTGTCGCCCGACGGCGCCGTCTTCTACGTCGCCGACATGGAACGGAACGGGGTGTGGCCGGTGGACGCGGCGACGTACAAGGTCCTGCGTCTCCTGCCGACCGGCCGGGGCGCGCACGGCCTCTACGTGAGCCGCGACTCGCGCCACCTGTACGTGTCCAACCGGGGCGAGGGCTCGGTGTCGGTCGTGTCGTTCCAGAAGCGGAAAGCGGTGGACGTCTGGCGGATCCCCGGCGGCGGGCTCACCCGACATTGGTCAATATGATCGATATCGATCATTCCCCCCCCAACTCAGGAGCATCCCTGTGCGTACCCGATCTCTGCTGGCGGCCGCAGCGGTGGCCGCCGGTGTGGTCGCCGTCTCCCAGCCCGCCTACGCCGCGGGCCTGGCGATAAGGATCACCAAGATCTACTACGACTCGCCCGGCTCGCCGGACTTCGGCGCGAACAGCAGCCTGAACGGCGAGTACGTGCAGATCAAGAACACGACGAAGAAGGCCGTCAGCCTCAAGGGCTGGACCGTCCGCGACGACACGAAGCGATCGGACCACGTCTACACGTTCGGCCCGTTCACCCTCGGAGCCGGGAAGACGGTCACCCTGCGGACCGGCCGGGGGAAGGACACCTCCACCACCCTCTACTGGGGCAGGAGCGGGGGAACGCTCGCCTACATCTGGAACCAGACCAAGGACAAGGCCTACCTGCGGAACGCGTCCGGCGCGCTCGTCGGCTCCTGCGCGTACAACTCGTCGCGGCAGGACTACAAGATCTGCTGATGGCGGCGGGACCGGTGACTGGCCCTCCTGGACGGCACGGTGGCGTTCGACGACGGCAACACGAAGTACCGCTACTCGCTGCGGCTGTGCTGGCAGCACGCTTACCCCGCGCCGTACTTCCAGATCAACGTCAACGGCACGAGTTCGTCCTGGCCGACCCAGACCGGCACCACGTCCTATGCCGGGTGCCAGCAGGCTTTCGTGTACAGCGGCGAGGTGAACTTCGGCAGCACCGTCCGCAACGTCCGCTTCGTCATGACCGGCGGGTGGTTCGCAGGACCGGTTACCAGATGCGCACCAAGAGCACCGGCACCTACGACAACCCCTACAACTGACCGGCTTCGGCGTGGCGCTCCGCCCGGTGAGCCGGGCCGCGCCGGTCGCGGTGACGTCCGTGCGGTCCGCGAGAGGCCGGGACGCGAGCGAGCGCCCGGCGGGGGGCGATAGCCTCGCGGGGTGAGCCGTACCTCTCGTTCCCGCCGTACGCCGCGCCCCGGCGAGCCCTGTCCCTGTGGCCTGCCGGCCGGCTACGGCGACTGCTGCGGCCGGTTCCACGCGGGGCAGTCGGCGCCGACGGCCGAGGCGCTGATGCGCTCGCGCTTCTCCGCGTTCGCGGTGGAGGACGAGGCGTACCTGCTGCGGACCTGGCATCCCTCCACCCGTCCGGCACAGGTCGACTTCGACCGGGACATGCGGTGGGCCGGGCTGGAGATCGAGGCGGCCACCGGCGGGAGCCCGATCCACACCGAAGGCATCGTCACCTTCCGCGCCGGATACGACTATCGCGGACAGCCCGGCGAGATGCGGGAGCAGAGCCGCTTCGTCCGCCACGAAGGCGCCTGGGTCTATCGCGACGCCGTCGGCGAATGAGCCCGGCGGATAAGCCCGGCGGATAAGCCCGGCGAAGACCCCGGTCGAGACACGGCTCGGTACGAGTGTCATGTCACCGGATTCAGCCCGAGTGAGACTTTCGGGGATAAACGTTCGATATCCGTTCAGAAGGCATAGCGACAAAAAATACGTCAGCATCCATGCCCCGCTTGGCATGTGCGGGGCCGAGACCGTGGTGCGGGGTATGAGGTCGTCGTTGCTTGTGTCCGCGACGAAAGCCCATTGCCGCATGACCTTGGTAGGTAGGTGCGTTCCACGATGTCTCGCCGCCGCATGTCCCGCTCCGGGCCGTTTCGGGCTCGGACGGCCCGTCGCCTGACGCTGGCCGCTCTCGTGGCCGCGATCGCGTGGAGCGCCGCGGCTCAGGAGGCGGGCGCGAGCGCGCGGTTGCCGGGCCGTGCCCCGATGAAGGCCACCGGCCACGGCGGCCACGGCGGTCACGGCGACCGCGGGGGCCAGGTGGCGGCGGGCGGGACGGCCACGGCCCGGCAGCTCAAGTCGGGCAACGGCAGGTTCAACCAGAATCTCAACGGTGTGTTCGCCCCGACCTTCATGATGGGCCAGCAGCAGACCGGGATCACGAACGGCGGCCGCATCAGCACCCAGGGCGTCTTCTGCGGTCCCGGCCCGAGGAAGTGCAAGGTCTGGCAGAACATGCCCATCACTTCCCGCGGCTGGTGATCGCGTTCGAATGCACGCGGGCCGCAGGTCCGCGAATGCGGGGGTCGCGCTGACTGATATGGCAATGATGCCGCAAGACGCCGCGCGCGCCGGGCGCGGGAAACCGGCGGGTCACTAGCCTGAAAAGGCCCGGGCGGAAAGGGGCCGCCCGGAGCACTGCGGCGGAGACTGGCGGGGGCGCGCGATGAAGTGTCAGCGGTACGGCGGGACGGCCATGAGGAAGATCGGCCTCCGTCTCCTCGCCTGCGCGTCCGTCGTGGCGGCGCTGGCCGCCGCGGGCCCCGCCGCCGCGATCACGCGCACCCACGGGCGGGAGGCGCCACGCCTCCAGGAGTCCGGGCTCCGGCCCTCGCAGCCGCAGCCGGACGCCGCCCAGCCCGGGCTCACCGCCTCGGCTTCCACGATCAACCGCGGGACGCAGCAGATCACCATCAACGTCGCGAACGGCGGGACCGGCATTCAGAACGCGATGTGCAGGGGCAACCGGGCGTGTGACATCGCGCAGATGCTCGGCACGCCCGACCCGGGCGCTTCTACGGCCCCGGCCCCGCACACGTCCCGCAAAGCGAGAGCGGCGGCCCGCGCGAGAGCGGCGGCCCGCGTGGAGGCGGCCCGTGCGAGAGCGGCGCGTCGTGGAGGGACGGCGATCCGTGCGGGGGCGGCGGACCGGCACGCGGTGGTCTCCGCCGGCCGGCGGGGGACCGGCCCTCGGGCGGCGCGGAACCGCGGGCGCGCGGTATCGGGTGAGCGGGATCGCCGGTGAGCGCGGGGCTCCGCCGCGGGCGCCTCGATTGGTAACCTCACAGTGAGGAAGGGGTCTCGGCCCTGCCCTCCTGTCCACGGCCCGCCACCGAGGAACTCCTCCGAGTCGTCAGGATCCGCGCACCATGTCGAAAGCCGGTCGGTCCCAGGAGGAGATGCGCCGGCGCAACCTCGGCGATCTGCTGCGGCACGTGCACCTGTCCGGCGCGCTCTCCCGTTCGGAACTGGCCGACCGGATGGGCCTGAACCGCAGCACCATCATGGCACTGACCGCCGAGCTGTCCGCGGCGGGCCTGGTCGGTGAGGAGCTGCCCGGAGACACCGGCAGGGCGGGACGCCCGTCGCTGGTGGTCCGCCCGGAGCGCGACCGTGCGCACGTGCTGGCCTTCGACGTCCGGGTCGACCGCCTGGTCGCGGCCCGGGTGGGACTGGGCGGTGAGATCCTCGACCGCCGGGAGGCGGTCAGGCCCCGCGCGGGCGCGGACCTGGAGGACGTCGTCGGCGTGCTCGCGGGCTTCGGCCGTGAGCTGCGGCGCGGCGTCCGGCCGGGTTCGGTGTGCGTCGGAGTCGGCGCGGCCTACTGCGGGATGATCCGGCCCGACGACGGCACGGTGCGGTACGGGCCCTACGTGGGGTGGGTGGACCAGGCGTTCGGTGTCGAGCTCGGCTCCCGCCTGGGGCTGCCGGTGCTCGTGGGCAACGAGGCCCACCTCGGCGCGCTGGCCGAGCGCGACCGCGGCGTGGGCCGTGGCTTCGACAACCTGATCTACCTGCACGGCGACGTGGGCGTGGGCGGCGGGATCATCGTCGGCGGCCGGCTGCTCGGCGGCGACGGCGGCTACGGGTGCGAGCTGGGGCACATGATGGTGAATCCGTACGACGGGCGGCCCTGCATGTGCGGCTCACGCGGCTGTCTGGAGGCCGAGGTCGGCGAGCACGCCCTGATCGACGCCGCGGGCCGTTCGGGCGAGCTGAGCGGCCGTGAGGGCGTGCGCGCGGTGGTGGAGGCCGCCGGACGCGGGGACGCGGCGGCCGGGGAGGCGCTGCACCGGATCGGCGACTGGCTGGGCATCGGCGTGGCGAACCTGATCAACCTCTTCAACCCCGGCATGGTGATCTTCGGCGGGATGCTGCGGGACGTGTACCCGGGCTCGGCGGCGCAGGTCGGTCACCGGGTGGAGGCGAACGCCATGGTGATCTCCCGCGAGCAGGTGCGGCTGCGGGTGTCGGCGCTCGGCGACGACGTCACGCTGGTCGGCGCCGCGGAGCTGGCCTTCTCCAGGCTCCTGGCCAGCCCCCTGGAGGTGCTCGCGGAGATGCGGCGTCGTTCGGCGCACCGGGCCGCGGCCCGGAGGGGCGCCCTGGCCCGGTGACGGGCCCGCGCTCACGCGGGCGCCGCTCCACGAGGACGGCGCGTCCGTCGGGGGCCTGATCCGGTTATGAACGGGGACGGGTGAGCTCTCCCGCGCGCCGGCGTCAGGTGACGAGGCCGACTCCGCCCAGGATGTCGCCTCCCGGCACGCCGTTCCATTCGGGTTCCGCGTTCTCGGGCCGCCACCGGTGCAGCGGCACCACGCCGGGCTCCAGCACGTGGAGGCCGTCGAGGAAGCCGCGCACCTGGGCCGCGGTGCGCGGCACGATGCCGCCCGCGGTGGTCGTGGTGTAGACGTCCCGGCCCCGCCTGACCGCGTCCTCGTCCAGGTCGCCCTGGGTGATGTGGGAGACCACGAGGTGGCTGCCCGGGGCGAGCGGCTCGCGGAACGCGCCGACGAGCCGCGCCGCCTCCGCGTCGTCGGTCACGAAGTGGAGGACGGCCAGCATGATCAAGGCGACCGGCCGGGTGAGGTCGAGGTGGGTGCGGACGCCCGGGTGGCCGAGGATCGACTCCGGTTTCCGCATGTCGCCGTCGATCACGATCGACCGGGGGTTGTCGGCGAGCAGGGCGCGGGCATGGACGAGCACGATCGGGTCGTTGTCGACGTAGACGACCCGGGACTCCGGCGCCTCGGCCTGCGCCACCTGGTGGACGTTCTCCTGGGTCGGCAGCCCGGTGCCGATGTCGAGGAACTGCCGGATGCCCGAGCGCGCCAGGTGCCGTACGGCCCGCACGAGGAAGGCGCGGTTGGCCCGGGCGACCTCGCGGGCGTTGGGGAGGATCGAAATGATCTTCTCGGCGGCTTGGCGGTCGGCCGCGAAATTGTCCTTGCCGCCCAGGTAGTAGTCGTACATCCGGGCCACGCTCGGCGTGCCGGGGTCCACCACCCACGCGGGAGCCAGCTCCTCGTGCACGCTCCGCCCTCCATCGCTCGGGTCCGGTCCACCGGATGAGGCGATCACCATCCTAGGGACACAGGTGCCGATTTTGACAGCCTGCTCCGACAATCGGAAATGTCGAGATGTGTCCTCGGTCCCCGGACACGACGAACGACGAGACCGGCTCAGGCCGCCGCGCCGTCCGACCCGCCCAGCTCCACCAGCTCCCGCAGGGTCGCGTGCGGGATGTCGATGCCGGCGAAGGTCAGGAACCGTCCCATCGGCATCGACGAGGCCATCCGCAGCCCGTTCTCGTCGTCCTCCTCGGTCCGCCGGCTCTTCCCACCGCTGAGGACCCGCAGCAGGGCGGGCCCGGCGAGCGGGTGCGAGAGCCACTCGCCGAGCGTCGAGTCGAGCGACACCACGGGGACGACGGAGTCGCCGCCCAGACCGATCGTCGTCTCGGCCACGACGGACGAGGCGTTCTCGCCGATCTGGATCGTGTAGTCGCCGGGCGCGACGGTCCACCGGCCGAGCGGGACGTCGTAGTACGCGAACGCCCGCCGGTCGAGAGGAAGGGTGACCGTGCGCGACTCGCCGGGGGCGAGGGAGACCTTTCTGAAGGCCCGCAGCTCCCGGACGGGTCGCCGTACGGGACCCGCGGCGGTGGACACGTAGACCTGCACCACGTGCTTGCCCGCCCGATCGCCGGTGTTGGTCACCCTCATGGTGACGGTCGCCCTGTCGTCGCCCGTGCGGACGACCCTGAGGCCGTCGATCGCGAACGTCGTGTAGCTCAGGCCGTGACCGAAGGGGTAACGCACGGGCAGCTCGACCGTCTCGTAGTAGCGGTAGCCGACCATGACGCCCTCGCCGTAGCGCACGTGCCCGGCCTCGCCCGGGAAGTTGAGGTAGCTCGGCGTGTCCTTCAGCCGCACCGGGATGCTCTCGGCGAGGCGGCCCGAAGGGTTGACGGCGCCGAAGAGGAGGTCGGCGACGGCGGAGCCGCCCGCCTGGCCGAGCAGCCAGCCCTCCAGCACGGCGTCCACGTCGTCGTGCCAGCCCTCCAGGGAGACGACGCCGCCGTTGGACAGGACGACCACCGTACGGCGGGCCGCGGCGGCGACGGCGCGGATCAGCTCGATCTGGACGGCGGGCAGGTCGATCGTCTCCCGGTCGAAGCCCTCCGACTCCTCACGCTCGCTCAGCCCGGCGAAGACGACCGCGACGTCGGCGGACGCGGCGGCCTCGGCCGCCGCCTCGCGAAGCTCCCGCGCGTCGCCCGATCCGTCCAGCGAGAACCCCGGGGCGTAGGCGACGTCCAGGGCGAGGGCGCGGATCGCGTCGAGCGCCGCGTCGACCCGGGTGGCGTGCACGTGGGAACTGCCGCCGCCCTGGAACCGGGGCCTGGCGGCGAACTCGCCGATCACGGCGATGCGGGCTTCCGCCGAGAGCGGGAGCGTGCCGTCCTCGTTCTTGAGCAGCACGGCGCATTCGGCGGCGAGTTCGCGGGCGAGCGCGTGGTGGGCGTCGGAGTCGAACGCGCCGGAGACGCCGCTGTGGCGTTCGGTGAGGGCGACGACGCGGCGCACGCTCGCGTTCACGGCGGCCTCGTCGAGGTCGCCCGCGCGGACGGCGTCCACGATGCGACGGTCGCTCGCGCCGCCAGTCCCCGGCATTTCGAGGTCCAGGCCTGCGGCCAGCGCGGCGACGCGGTCCTGGACCGCGCCCCAGTCGGAGACGACGACGCCGTTGAAGCCCCACTCGCGGCGAAGGACATCGGTGAGCAGCCACCGGTTCTGCGAGGCGTGGACGCCGTTGACGCGGTTGTAGGAGCACATCACGGTGGCGGGCCGTGCCTGGGTGACCACCCGCTCGAACGCGGGGAAGTAGATCTCGCGCAGCGTGCGCTCGTCCACCTCGGCGCTGACCCGCATGCGCTCGGTCTCCTGGTTGTTGGCGGCGAAGTGCTTGACCGACGCGCCGGGTCCCTCGGCCTGCAGCGCGGCGACGTGCGCCGCGGCCAGTACGCCGGAGAGCAGGGGATCCTCCGAGTAGTACTCGAAGTTGCGCCCGCACAGCGGCGAGCGCTTGATGTTCACGCCGGGGCCGAGCACGACCGCCACGCCGAGGGCCCGGCCCTCCCGGCCGACGGCGGCGCCGATCCGGGCGGCCACCTCGGGATCCCAGCTCGACCCGACCGCGGCCGCGGGCGGGAAGCAGGTGGCGGGGATGCTCTCGTTGATGCCGAGGTGGTCGGAGCCGCCGGCCTCGCGGCGTACGCCGTGCGGTCCGTCGCACAGTGTGATGGACGGAATCGCGGCCTCATCGAGCGGCTTGGTCGTCCAGAAATCCCGGCCCGACAGCAGCGAAGCCTTCTGCTCCAGGGTGAGCGCGTTCAGTGCGAGCGCGTCGAGGTCGGTCCGGGCCATCGGGGAGGCTCCTTTCACGGGGGGTGGTTCACAGTGTTTCCTGCCCCGGAGGGGAGCAGCGGCGGACAGGAGCGGCGGCGGGGTGTGTTCGGCCCCGGCCGGGGCCGCGGGGTCGCCGAGCGCGGCGGAGGGGGATGTCCGGCCCGGGCGGGGCCGCGTTGCCGCCGAGCGCGGCGGCGGGACGGCGTCGCGGCGGGCGGCTCGGCCGCCCGCCGCACACGTGTCACGGTCAGGAGGCCGGCGCCGGCACCCGCGCGTGGGTGGTGAGCCGCCGGGCCCGGCCGAGCACGACGGTGTCGCCGGTCAGCAGGATGTCGGACCGCAGGGGGCGGTCGGCGGCGGACGGTCCCGCGGTGAGCGCGATGACGCCCGGCTCGACGATCCTGCGCAGGCCGGGATCGGTGTAGGAGAAGGCGTCGGCGGGGATCTCGAAGATCACTTCGCGGGTCTGTCCGGGCGCGAGCGGCACCCGGGCGAAGCCGACGAGCTGCGCGACGGGGCGGGCCACCTGCGCCACCGGGTCGGAGGCGTAGAGCTGCACGACCTCCGCCGCCGGCCTGGCGCCGGTGTTGGTGACGGTCACCCGCGCCTCGACCGTGCCGTCCGTGGGGCACCGCTCCGCCGAGGTCGTCATCGCGTCGTAGGTCACCGTCGTGTACGACAGCCCGTGGCCGAAGGGGAAGGCCGGGGTCGGGTCGGACACGGAGATGCCGTCGGTGCGCAGTCCCAGAGGCGGCTGCAGATAGGTGGAGGGGTTGACGAAGGGGGAGCCGGGGATCTGGACGGGCAGGCGGCCCGAGGGCTCGACCCGGCCGCTGAGCACCCCCGCGATCGCCGTGCCACCCTCCACGCCCGGCAGGAACGCCTGGAGCGTGGCGGCGGCACGGCCGGCGTAGGCGCCGATCGCGTACGGGCGGCCGGACACCACGACCAGGACGACCGGGGTGCCGGTGGCCAGGACCGCCTCGACCAGCTCGGGCTGGACTCCGGGCAGGGCGAGGTGGTCGGCGTCGCAGCCCTCGCCGGAGGTGCCGTTGCCGAATAGCCCGGCCCGGTCGCCGACGCACAGCAGCACGAGGTCGGACTGCGCGGCCAGGGCGGCCGCCTCGGCGATGCCAGAGGTGTCGTCGCCCGACACCTCGGCGCCCTGTGCGTAGCGCAGGTCGGCATCGGGGAACTCGGCCCGCAGGAGGTCCAGGACGGGCGCGATGGGCAGGCCCATGCCGTGGTCGGGGAAGCGGTCGAGCACGTGGTTGGGGAAGGCGTAGCAGCCGAGCAGGGTCTGCGGGTCGTCGGCGCACGGGCCGACGACGGCGATGCGGGCGGTCGTCCCGGAGGCCAGCGGCAGCGTGCCGGTGGGGTTGCTCAGCAGCACGACGGAGTGCTCGGCCACGGTGCGGGCCAGGTCGCGGTTGCGGGGGCTGTCCAGGTCGACCTCGCCGGCGCCCTCGGGCACGAGGGGGCCGTCGCCGAGCAGGCCGAGCTCGATCTTCTGCCGCAGCACCCGGCGCACGGCCTCGTCGACCAGGGACTCGTCCACGTTGCCGGCCCGCACCTGCTCGGCCAGGCGGGTGCCGTAGCCGACCGTCTCGGGCAGCTCGACGTCGATGCCCGCGCGCATCGCGACCACTCCGGCGTGTGTCTCGTCGGCGGCGACGTTGTGGTTCATGGCCAGGAACGGCACCGCCCAGTAGTCGGCCACGACCGTGCCGTCGAATCCCCACTGGTCGCGCAGCACCCCGCGCAGCAGGCCGGCGTGGGCGCCGACGGGCACGCCGTCGATGTCGGTGTAGGAGTTCATCACCGAGCGGGCGCCGCCCTCGCGGATGGCCGTCTCGAACGGCGGGAGGATGACGTCGGCCATCTCGCGCGGGCCGATGCTGACCGGGGCGTGGTTGCGGCCCGCCCGGGAGGCGGAGTATCCGGCGAAGTGCTTGAGCGTCGCGATGATCCCGGCGTTCTCCAGGCCGCGCACGTAGGCCGCGCCGATCTGACCCACCAGGTAGGGGTCCTCGCCGAGGGTCTCCTCGACCCGGCCCCACCGGTAGTCGCGCACCACGTCGAGCACCGGCGACAGGCCCTGATGGACGCCGACGGCGCGCAGGTCGTCGCCGATGGCCAGCGCCATCCGCTCCACCAGCGCGGGGTCGAAGGTCGCGGCCCAGGCCAGCGGGGTGGGGTAGGCGGTCGCGCCGTAGGTGGCGAACCCGGTCAGGCACTCCTCGTGGGCGATGGCCGGGATTCCGAACCGGTTGGCCGCGATCACCTGATCCTGCATCTTCCGCAGTCCGGCCGCGCCCTCCACCGGGCTCACCGGCGCCGTGCCGTACACCCGGGTCAGATGGCCGACCCCGTCGCGCATCCGGTCGGCGAGGTCCGTGCCGTCCTTCATGAACAGGTCCTGCAGCGGCGCGACATTGCCGCCCGCCGCCTCCGAGCCGGCGGGCGAGATGTCGACCCACACCGATCCGAGCTGGGCGACCTTCTCCTCCAGCGTCATCTCGCCCAGCAGCGCGTCCACGCGCTCGTCGAGAGGCCGGTCGCCGTCCCGCCAGGGCGCGAGCCCCGGCGCGTCTACGAATGTCATGACATCCCTTGCTTGTCGATCCGTCGCGTGGGCCTCGGCCCCGGAAGACGCCGTACGGGACCCAGGTGACGATCCGCCCGGCCGTCCCCGCGCGGCGGCGGCGGCAGGCGGCGGTACGCGAGCAACCGCATCGAGCGCCCCCTGCTCATCCGGACTGTCGTCTGAACTGCGGTCCGAAAGTTTCCGAATCAGGACCGATAGTTTATGGGGACTCTAGGCCGGTGCGCTGGAGGTCGTCAAGGAAACGGCGGTGAGATATCCGAAACATTCGGGTGAATGTCCGAAAGTTAGCGCTAAACTGCGGTCATGACCACGACCAGGGAGTCGACACCGCCGGAGCACACGCCCTCCCGGCCGCTGACAATCGCCCAGATCGCCGAGCTGGCGGGGGTGTCCCCCGCGACCGTCTCCAAAGTCGTCAACGGCAGGTCCGAGGTCGCCCCCGAGACCCGCGCCCTGGTCGAGGACCTGATCCGCGAGCACGGCTACCGCCGGCAGAAGAAGCGCCCCACCGCGGCTCCGCTCATCGAGCTGGTCTTCAACGAGCTGGAGGGCGGGTACGCGATGGAGGTCATCAAGGGCGTCGAGCAGGTGGCGCGCGAACACGGCCTCGCGGTGGTCGTCTCCGAGCTGCCCGACCACCACCCTCCGGCCAGGGGCTGGATCGAGGGGGTGATCGGCCGCCGTCCCCACGGCGTGATCGTGGTCTTCTCCGGCCTCACGCGGGCCCAGCGTGAGCAGCTGAGGACCCGGGACATTCCGGTGGTACTGGTCGACCCCACCGGCGACCCCGGGCACGAGCTGCCCTCGGTGGGCGCGGGCAATTGGAGCGGCGGCCTGTCGGCCGCGCGCCACCTGCTGGAGCTGGGGCACCGGCGCATCGCGCTCATCACCGGTCCCGCCCACGCCCTGTCCAGCCGCGCGCGGCTCGACGGGTTCCGCGCCGCCATGGACGCCGCGGGCGTGCCGACGGATCCGGAGCTCGTCCGGCAGGGCGACTTCAGCGCGGAGGACGGCCTTGCGCACGCGCGCTCCCTGCTCGCGCTGCCCCGGCCCCCGACCGCCGTGTTCGCCTTCAACGACGCGCAGGCCATGGGCGTCTATCAGGCGGCCCACGAGATGGGGCTGCGCATCCCCGACGAGCTGAGCGTGGTCGGCTTCGACGACCTGCCGATGGCGCAGTGGCTCATCCCCGCGCTGACCACGGTGCGCCAGCCCCTGACGGAGATGGCCGCCGCCGCCACGGCCATGGTGGTCGCCATCGCCCGCGGGGAGTCCCCCGCGCAGGACCGCGTCGAACTCACCACCGGCCTCGTCGTACGCGGCAGCACCGCCGCCCTCGCCGCCTGAATTTTCGGATCTCGGGAATGAAATTTCGGAGCCCCGGCCGATCCGGTGACACTCCGCACCCGGGTCGCGGGAAGCGTACGGCGGACCGGAATGCGGATATCGGGTCCGGCCGTGGCGAGGCCGGTGCGATCGGACGAAGTGGCCGCCGGTTGACCTGCACCTCCTCGCCGGACGCATCCTCCGCCGCGCAGAAATATTCGACATTTATCCGAAAATTTCGGTGCCGTCCCCGCGTTACCATGGCTGAGCGCGCATCGAGAAGCGCCTGCTCTCGTTGCCCGGCCGGCCCACGATCAGGGCCTTGCGCCGCTCTGCGCCACCCTATTAGTGCCGCGGCGAAATTTGTCGGGATGATCCCTGTTTCCGGGTGGGAACGTTTCGGACATCCAGTCGTAACTGATCATTTATAGCGTCTCGCGCATCACCGGGTTTCCCCAAGGAGCACCTCGTGCGCAAGGCTCGTCCCGTCCTCTGTTCTCTCCTCACCCTTTCCCTCGTCATCCCGCTCACGGCGGCGCCGGCGTCCGCCAAAGCGCCGCCCGGAGAGCCCCCAAAGGGCCACCGGCCACCCGTACTCGATCTGGAGACGCTCACCGGCGCGCAGGCCGAGGCCATGATGGAGCAGGGTCGGCTCACCTCTGTCGAGCTCACCCAGATGTACATCGACCGGATCGACGCGCTGAACAAGCGCGGACCGGGCCTTAACGCCGTCACGCAACTCAACGCGGACGCCCTCAAGGAGGCCGCCGAGGCCGACAGGCAACGGGCGAAGGGGCATGTCCTCGGGCCCGCGCACGGGCTGCCGATCCTGCTGAAGGACCTCATCGACGTCAAGGGCATGTACACCTCGGCCGGCAACTACTCGCTGCGTAACTCGTTCCCGGCGACCGACGCGGGCATCACCGAGAAGCTGCGCGAGCACGGGGTGGTCGTCCTCGGCAAGGTCGGCCTGTCGGAGTTCGCCAACAGCTTCGGCAACCAGCCGTCCGGGTTCGCGAACCTCACCGGGCAGGTCATCAACGGCATCGACGCCGACCAGAACCCCAGCGGCTCCTCCTCCGGCACGGGCGCGGCGATGGCCGCCGCGATGTCCACGCTGGGCATCGGCACCGAGACCTCCGGCTCGATCATCAGCCCGTCGAGCACGCAGAGCCTCGTCGGGCTGCGGCCGACCGTCGGGCTCGTCCCCGGGTACGGCATCGCGCCGATCAGCGCCTCGCAGGACACCGCGGGGCCGATGGTCCGCAGCGTGTCGGACGCCGCGATGACCCTCCAGTCGATCGCCGGGCCCGACCCGGACAGCGACGCCGAATACCGCGCCGTCTTCGGCGACGACTACCTGAAGACCGGTGTCATCCCCACCCCGCCCGCCCAGGTGCCGGACTACATGAAGGCCCTGGACCTCGGCTTCGTCAAGGGCAAGAAGATCGGCTACAACGGCACGCTCACCGAGGGCAGCCCGCTCAAGATCGCGTACGACGCGCTGGTCGCCGCAGGCGCGATCATGGTGCCGCGGCCGACCGTGTCGATCCCGGCGATCCCCAACCTGCCCAGCGGGTACGAGCAGCACAAGACCATCGACGAGTACTACAAGCGCCTCGGCTCGCAGGCGCCGATCAAGTCGCTGGCCGAAGAGGTGGCCGACAACCAGGCCAACGCCCACCAGGCCCTGAAGTACGGCAACAGCAGCCACCTCAGCGCGCTGAACGCCGACGTCACCCCCGGCGGGGCCAACGAGACCGCCTACCGGGCGAACCTGCCCGTACGCAAGGCGGCCTGGCACAAGGCCATCGACGACATGATGACCTACCCCGGCTCCGACCCCTCCCAGCCCGCCGACCCCGTGATCGCGATCCTCGGCAGCGTGCCGAACGGGCCGCAGGCCGGGTACCCGTCGATGACGATCCCGATGGGGTACAACGCCACCACCCGCCGTGCGGTCAACGTGCAGGTCCACGGCAACGCGTACGACGAGTACAACCTGATCGGCGTCGGCTACGTCATCGAGCAGGCCACGAAGCTGCGCCAGACGGCCGGCAACGTGAACCCCAGCATGTACCGGTGCGCGCCCACCGTCCCGGCGGAGCCGTACGCCTCGCGCGGGCACTGCAACCCCGCCTACGACACGATCATGAAGATGCTCGGCGGCGCGCCGGCGCCGCTGCCGTTCTCGCCGGAGACCGAGTCGGCGCAGAGCCTGTCCGCGCGGCTCGCCGCGGGCACGCTCACCTCGGAGACCCTGGTCAAGGCGTACCTCTACCGGATCGCGCTCACCAACGCCGAGGGCCCGGCCATCCAGGCGGTACGTTCCATCAACACCGATGCGATCAAGGAGGCCCGCAGGGCCGACAAGGAGCGGGAGAAGGCGGCCAAGGACAAGAAGGGCAAGCGTGACCCGCTCGGGCCGCTGGCAGGCCTTCCCGTGCTGGTCAACGACGGGTTCGACGTGGACTCGCTGCCGACGACGGGCGGCTCGATCGCCCTGCAGGACCTGCGGCCGGCGAAGGACTCGACGGTGGTCGCCAAGCTCAAGGCCGCCGGGGCGATCATCCTCGGCAAGACGAACATCACCGAGTTGAACGGTGTGTTCGACGCGAACCTGCCGGAGGGGTACTCCTCCCTCGCCGGTCAGGTGCTGCTTCCGTCGGACACCGACAAGACTCCGGCCGGGTCGTCCGCGGGATCGGCGGCGGCGACGGCCTCCGGGCTGGCGGCGTTCACCGTCGGCATGGAGACCTCGCCCGACTCCGCCCAGCTCGTGGCCCCCGCCGACGCGGCCGGCGTCGTCGGGCTGAAGCCGACCGTCGGGCTGGTCAGCCGCACCGGCACGCTGCCGGTCGCCAAGTCGCAGGACGCCCCCGGGCCGATCACCCGTACCGTGTACGACGCGGCGACGGCGCTGACGGCGATGGCCGGGGCCGATCCGGCCGACCCGGCGACGAAGGACGCGCCCGTGAAGGACTACACGGCGGGCCTGTCGAAGACCGCCCTGCAGGGCAAGCGGATCGCCGTCCTATCGAGCACGTCCGGGCCGTATCCGGCGGTGGTGAGCGCCCTGCAGTCGCTCGGGGCCACGACGACCACGGTGACCGTCGGCACCCCGAGCCCCGACCCGGCGAGCATCGTGAGCCGGGAGTTCAAGCGCGACCTGAACGCCTACCTGTCCGGCGCCGGGCGCGGGCCCGGGGCGAGGTCCCTGCAGGACGTCATCGACTACAACGACGCCAACCCGGTCGAGGGGCTGAAGTACCAGCAGGGTCAGCTGCTCGACGCGCAGGCCGTGGACCTGTCGGACCCGGCCACCGGCGCGGCGTACACCTCCGATCTGCAGGCGGGGCGGGCGTCCGCCCGCGCGCTGATCGACGGCATCCTCGCCAACGGGACCCCCGGCGACCCGTCGGACGACTTCGACGCGGTGCTGGTGCCGTCCGGCAACGCGCTCGTCGGTCACGCCGACCGGGCGGGCTACCCGGTGCTGACCCTGCCCGCGGGGTACGGCGCCACCAACAGCTCGGCGGGCCGCAACCCGATCGGCGTCGCGCTCGTCGGCACGGCCTTCAGCGAGGCGACCCTGCTCGCCGACGGCTACGCCCTGGAGCAGGCGACCGCCGTCCGGCTCGCGCCCAGCGACACCAACCCGAGCATGTGGCGGTGCGTGCCCGGCAGCACGTTCTTCACGGGAGAACTGTGCAACCCGGGTGACCGCCTCCTGCAGCCCGGCCCGCGCCCCTGACCGCTCCGATTCGAAGGTCCTTGAGGTCCGTCCCGAAGGCCCGCGCCGCCCGGCGCGGGCCTTCGGCCTTCCCGTGATCGCCTGGAGAGCACCGGTCGCCGGACCTTGACCGCGATCAGGGTAAAGTACGCGAAATGTTCGATATGTCCTGGTCAGTGAGGTAAGGGTGGCGGGGGTACAGGCAGTTCTGAAGCGTGTCGCCCTCGACACCAGGCCCTTGAGCATTCCCGCGTACCGGCGGCTGCTGGTGGGGCAGGGCGTCTCCTTCGTCGGCTTCCAGCTCACCTCGGTGGCCGTGAGCGGGCAGGTGTACAACCTCACGGGGTCGTCCCTGTGGGTGGGCATGCTCGGGCCGGTGAGCCTCGTCCCGCTGGTCGTCTTCGGTCTGTGGGGCGGCGCGGTCGCCGACGCGATGGACCGCCGCCGGCTCCTGCTGGCCGGCTCGGTGGTGGCCTGGCTGTCCACCGTCGCCCTGCTGCTGCACGCCTGGTCGGGGCTCGGCAGCGTCTATCTCATCCTCGCCGTCATCGCTCTGCAGTCGATCGGCTTCGCCGTCACCTCGGCCACGCGCGGGGCGATCATTCCCCGCATCGTGCCCACCGAGCGGGTTCCCGCGGCCAACACCCTCAACTTCCTCGTCAGCAGCATCGGCACGGTGGTCGGGCCGCTGCTGGCGGGGGTGGTGCTCGCCAAGGGCGGGTACGCCACCGCCTACCTCATCGACGCCGTCCTGTTCGGCGCCGGCTTCTACGCGGCGGTGCGGCTGCCGACGCTGGCGCCCGTCGGCGAGATCTCCCGGCCGGGCCTGCGCTCGGTGGTCGACGGGCTCCGATACGTGGTGAGCAAGCCCGTCGTGCTCATGTCGTTCGTGGTGGACATCATCGCGATGGCGTTCGCGATGCCGAGGGCGCTGTTCCCCGAGATGGCGGCCGAGCGCTTCGGCGGCTCCACCGTGGCGTTCGGCTGGCTGTCGGCGAGCATCGCCATCGGGGCGGTCGTCGCCGGCGTCTTCTCCGGCTGGGTCGGCCGCGTACGCCGCCAGGGGGTGGCGCTCACGCTCGTGATCGCCCTGTGGGGCGTGACGGTGACCGCCGCGGCGCTGGCCCAGCCGTTGTGGCTGGTGGTGGCGCTGCTGGCGATCGGCGGCGCGACCGACCTCGCCTCCGCCGTCTGGCGGCAGACGATCCTGCAGACCTACGCGCCCGACGAGATGCGCGGACGCCTGCAGGGGGTGTTCATGGTCGTCGTCGCCGGCGGGCCCCGCCTGGGCGACCTGCGGGCGGGCGCCACCGCGGACGCCTTCGGGCTCGTGTCCTCCTGGGCGGGCGGCGGCCTGATATGCGCCCTGCTGGTCCTGGTGACCGGCTTCGGGGTGTCCGCCTTCCGGCGGTACGACGCTCTGGCGAGCCGCCCGGACGCCCGCTGAACCCGAGTCTCAGGATCGGGCCTCGCCGCGTACGCAGAAGGAGATGGGACTGCGGACGCGGGCGGGGAAGACGAAGCGCTCCAGCGACTCGACGGTGAAGCCGGCCGCCTCGACGGCCGTCAAGCTGTCGCGGCCCGTGTGGCAGCCGCCGGTCAGGCCAGGCCACACGCTCGCGTCCAGCAGGTCCTGCGCCCTGGCCCAGCCCGTGGGCCCGGCGCGGACGTGTTCGAGGAAGCGCAGCCGCCCGCCGGGGACCAGCACGCGGCGGATCTCCCGCAGCCCGGCGACGGGATCGGGCAGCGAGCACAGCACGAACGACACCACCGCCGCGTCGAACTCGCCGTCGGAGGCGGGGAGCCGGTCGGCCAGGCCGCCGGCGACCTCGATCCGCGCCCGCGCCTGATGGGCCGCGTCGAGGGCGACCGCCCGCAGCCGCGGTTCGGGCTCGACGGCCAGCACGGCGGTGACGGACGGCGGATAGTGGGCGAAGTTCAGCCCGTTGCCCGCGCCGACCTCGATCACCCGGCCCGACAGCCCCGCCACCAGCGCCTCGCGCTGTCCGGACATCCCCTGCCGGTCGAGCACCTGGCTGAACCACGTGTAGAAGCGGGCGAACAGCGGATGGCTGACCCCGGTCGTCGGCATGGCGTCCCCCTTCCCGTCCCTTGTTCATTCCCGCCCGGCACGGACCCGCATGGCCTGCGGCATCACCGAATCGCGGCGAAACGGTCGTGGTCGCCGCCGGTCTCCGCGCGGCTGCGGGCGCGGTGAGACCCAGCGTCACCGGGAAGGTGAACCGCACGCAGGCGGGCATCCGACCCGCATGCGGGCGCGATGTTCCGGTAGAACTCCTCTGTGACTCAATTGGTGACAAACTGGGCAGGCAACATCACCTTCGAGGCCGCATCGGTCGAGCGGCCCTCCTCGGTGGACGAGGTGCGCGCCCTGGTGGCGCGGAGCGAGAAGGCCCGCGTGCTGGGCAGCGGCCACTCCTTCAACCGCATCGCCGACTCCGCGGGCGCGCTGATCTCGCTCGACGCGCTGCCACCGGAGATCGAGATCGACGCCGGGCCGTCCACGGTGCGGGTCGCCGCGAGCGTCCGGTACGGCGAGCTGGGCCGCCGTCTGCACGACAAGGGCTATGCCCTGCCCAACCTCGCGTCCCTGCCGCACATCTCGGTCGCGGGCTCCTGCGCGACCGGCACCCACGGCTCGGGCGACGGCAACGGCGGTCTCGCCACCTCCGTGCGCGCGATCGAGATGGTGACCGCGGACGGCGACCTCGTCACCCTGAGCCGCGACGCGGACGGCGACCGGTTCGCCGGGGCCGTCGTCGCGCTGGGCGCCCTCGGCGCCGTCGTCGCCATGACGCTCGACGTCGTGCCGTCGTTCGACGTCCGACAGCGCGTGTACGAGGGCCTGCCGGCCGAGGTGCTGGAGGACCGGTTCGACGCCGTCATGTCCGCCGCGTACAGCGTCAGCCTGTTCACCGACTGGCGGACCTCCCGGATCAACCAGGTCTGGGTGAAGGAACGGGCGGCGGGCGGCGCGGAGGAGGCGACGGCCGCCGGAGGGCACTACGGCGCCGAGACCGGCGGCGGCTTCTTCGGCGCGACGCCGGCCGACGGCCCGAGGCACCCCGTGCCCGGCATGTCCGCGGTGCACTGCACGGCCCAGATGGGCGTCCCCGGCCCCTGGTTCGAGCGTCTGCCGCACTTCCGGCCCGACTTCACCCCCAGCAGCGGCGAGGAGCTCCAGTCGGAGTACATGGTGCCCCGGCGGCACGCGGCCGCGGCGTTCCACGCCCTCGGCGGGATCCGGGACCGCATCGCCCCGGTCCTGCAGATCTCCGAGATCCGCACGATCGCCGCCGACGACCTGTGGCTGAGCCCGAGCGGGGGCCGCGACACCGTGGCCTTCCACTTCACCTGGATCAAGGACACCGCCGCCGTGACGCCCGTGCTCACCGCGATCGAGGAGTGCCTGGCGCCGTTCGGCGCGCGGCCCCACTGGGGGAAGGTCTTCACGCTTCCCGCGGACGTCCTGCGCTCCCGCTACGAGCGCCTGGACGACTTCGCGGCGCTGGCGCGGCACTACGACCCGCGCGGCGTCTTCGCCAACGAGTTCGTCGAGCGGTACGTCCTCGGCCTCGGATGATCGCCGGGGTCGTCCCCTTATGACCGGGTAAGTCCCCGGGATCGCGGGGGAGGACGATGCGCATCGAGGACTACGCCCTCATCGGCGATCGACGTCCGCACGGGGCGTCAGACCGGCAACTTCCCCCAGGCGTACAGCCACATCTCCGTCGTGAACGCGGCCCGGGCGCTCGCGCCCCGGGCGGGAACATCTGACTGAGCGATGGCCTCCATCTGTTTCCTGCGCCTCTCGCGACCTCCCCTTCGCCGCCTGCGGCGTTGGATGATGCAAGCGAGGGGTCCGGGTCTTCGGCCCGGCCCGTCTGGGGGAAGAGGTGACGCGACATGGTGCGACCAGGTCTGGCCCGCCGTCCGGACGTGACGGAGCTGCGCCAGACGTACGACCGCGCGGGATCGACCGCTCCCGCACAGGTCATGGACGGAGTGACGTTCCTCGCGGGGGTCTATCTCGCTCTCTCGCCGTGGATCGTGGGCTTCAGCGGTTTCGGCGCTCTGGCGATCAACAACTTGATCGTCGGGCTGACGGTCGCGGCGCTCGCGATGGGCTGCGCGTCCGCCTTCGGCCGCACGTACGGCATGAGCTGGGTGGTGCCGGTGCTCGGCGCCTGGACGATCATCGCGCCGTGGGTGATCCGCGGCCAGCCGGCGACCACGGCGACCATCTGGAACAACGTGGTCACCGGGGCGATCATCTTCCTGTTCGGCCTCGGAGCGCTGGCGTTCGCCGCGAACTACCGGCAGCACGAGCACGGCGGCCCGCGCCGGGGGACCGGCGCACCGGGCGGCGAAGAATGGTAGCCGCCGCCCGCGGGTAGGCGGCGCACGGCGGTGACCGGCGGGGGAGCTCCCTTCGCCCCGCCGGTCCACCCCGTGACGCGCGAGACGGGTGCCGCAGCCCCTGGCGGGTGACGTCGCCCCATGCCCGGGGCGATGGTCCCGGTCTCGTCGAGGCGGTTCACCCTGGCCAAGCCCGCGGCGTAGGCAAACGCGGCGTAGGCAACGCGGCGCGCGCGAGGGGCCGCCCAGTTGCCGCCCATAGGCGGTCACGTGCGTCGCGGTCGCCGGCCCCGGCGTACGGGGAAAAGGGGACGACACAAGATCGGGCGGCGGGCTAGGGTGCGGGGCACGGGGCGGCTCCTGGACGTGCTTCCTTCTCGATCTTTAATCGCTTTAGTGCGTCCGTTCTCCGCCCCGTCT
This sequence comes from Microbispora bryophytorum, assembly GCF_043197435.1. NCBI lineage: Bacteria > Bacillati > Actinomycetota > Actinomycetes > Streptosporangiales > Streptosporangiaceae > Microbispora > Microbispora bryophytorum. The sequence continues at coordinate 912,126 of NZ_JBICTF010000003.1, forward strand.
CACTTTCTCGGCGCGTGCCCGATCGCTCGCACACAGGGAGGATGCCCGTGGACCGGCTGGCGGAGTTGCTGCTGCGGCAGCGGCTGGTCGCCCCCGACCTTCTGGTGCCCGCCGTCCTCGCCCCCGCCGCCGAGCGGAAGGCCGCCGTCGCGGGCCCTGGGAGCTCCGGCCGTCCGTCGCGGTCGTCCCGCCGGGCACGGCCCCTCGCCGCCGTCGCCGACGGGGTGGTCGCGCTGGAGGCCGACCTGCTCCAGCTCGGGCACGTGCTGAGCGCGCCGCTGCGGGCCCGGCTGGCCGAGCTGGACGCCGGGGATCTCGGGCAGGCGGGCCGCGCGCTCGTCTCCGCCCTGTCGGCCCAGCTGGGCGGGCACGTCGTGCACACGCCGCTGTTCCGCCGCTTTCCGGAGTCGGTCCCGGCCGACACGGCGGAGCTGTTCGTCCGCAGGGTGTTCTCCGTGCTGCTCCAGCGGCCGGAGCAGCCGTGCGTGCTGTGCGGGGAGGTCGCCGCCGTCCATCCGGTGTCCCCGTGCGCGCACCTCGTCTGCCGCACGTGCTGGGACGGCGCCGACTACAGCGCCTGCCCGATCTGCCATCGCCGGATCGACCCCGGCGATCCCTTCCTGCGCCCGGCCGACGACGTCTACGCTCCGGCCGTCAGGTGGAACGGCCGGGTGCCGGAGACGCTGACCCTGCTCGGGCTGTGCGACGACCCCGCCGCCCGGGCCCGCGACCTGCTGGGTCCGCTGCTGTCCCGGCAGGCGGCGCCGCGCGCGGAGGACAGGGCGGTCGTCGCCGAGATCGTCGATCGCTTCTGGCCCGAGTCGGCAGGCTGGCTGCCCGACAAGATCCCGGCCCGCGAGACCCGCGCCGTCGTCCTGGCCACGGCCGTACGGCACGGCGACCTGGCCCTGCTCACGGCGCACGCCGACACGGCGACCGACGTGCTGCGGCTGCTCCACGTCCTCATGGGCGGCGACCCCGGGTTGCGCGCCCACCCCCCGCGCCGTATGAGCCTGTCCCGGCCGGTGCGCCGGGCGCTCCTCGCCGCGCTGGACCGGCAGGCGCTGCCGTATCTGATCGAGGACCTGCACCGCTACCCGGCGCAGTGGCGGCACATGGCGGAGGTGCTGCACCCGCACGAGTTCCACCGGCGTCACCCGGAGGCGGCCCTGGCGTTCGCGGTGTTGCGCGGCACCCCGCTGCGGAAGGGCACGCCGATGGCGGACGTCCTGCTGGAGCGCGCGGCGGCCCACGGGGACCTGCTGTCGTTCGACGGCGTACGGCTGCGCGCCCGCACGTTCGCGGGGCGGTTCGAGGACGCGCTGCGGACCGATCCCCGCGAGGCCCTCGCCCTGCTGGCGCGCCGGCCGGGAGAGCTGCTGCGGCGCACCGCCGATCTCGCCCGCCGCCTGCCCGCCGCCGACCTCGCCGAGGCTCTGCGCGCCGCCGCGCCGCACGTCTCCCCGGCCGTGCTGATCGCCACCCTGGGCCAGTTGCGCACGCCGCCGGGCGGTACCCGGATGTTCCTGCCGCGCGGGGGAGCGGCGCGGATCTGGGCCGAGCCCGACGCCCGCGAGGAGCTCGCTCCCGAGACCGTGGCCGCCCTGTCCGCCGTGCTGACAGGCGAGCTGCTGCGCCGGGCAGCCGCGCTGCCGCCCGTCGGGACCGCGCTGCTGGACGAGGAGCTCACCGACCTGCTCGCGCCGGAGGCCGAGCGGTCCGCCTCGGCCTCGCTGGTACGGCTGCCGCGCGGGAGCGTGCGGCCGCTGCCGGGTGGCGAGCGCATCCGGTTGTTCCTGCACTGGGCGGAGCCCGCGGATCGCGTGGTCGACCTGGACCTGTCGGTGGCGGTGTTCGACGCGCGGTGGACGTTCGCCGGGCTGTGCGACTACACGCACCTGCGGCTCGGCGCGAGCGCCGCCGTCCACTCCGGGGATCTGACCTCCGCGCCCGAGCCGCTGGGCGCGTCGGAGTTCGTGGACCTCGACGTGACCGCGCTGCGCGCGATCGGCGGCAGGTATGTGGTGCCCGTCGTGTTCAGCTACAACGACGTGCCGTTCGACGAACTGGTCCGCGGTTTCGCCGGATTCATGGACGACCCGGACGGCCTGTTCGACCCGCTCGCCGTACGGCAGCGCTTCGACCTGACCGGCCCGGCCAAGATCCTCGTCCCGCTCGTCGCCGACCTCTGGTCGCGCACGATGCGCTGGGTGGACCTCAACGTGTCCGCGTTCGGCGGGTTCCACAACGTGTACGAACACGAGGAGCAACTCGCCCGTCTGGGCGCGGCCGCCGAGGACGCCTACGGTCTCGGCGAGCGCGTCACCCTGTGGGAGGTCGCCTGCTGGCACGCCGCCGCCCGCGCCCGCGAGGTCGTCGTACGGCACCGCGACGGCGCCGTGAGCCGGTACGCGCGTCGCCCCGGTGAGGACGCCGCCGCCTTTGCGTCCCGCCTCGGCGTACGGCGGGCGGCCGACCCGGCGGCGAAGGCAGGCGCGGCGGAAGCGGGTCTCGCCGTGGTGTTGGAGGACGACGTGCGGGTGAGCGAGGGGGCACAGGTCTACGCCCTGCACCCTGCCCATCTCGACCCGGCCCGTCTCGGCCCGGCCGCGATCCGCCCTCTCGACGCCTCCGACCTCGTCGGCATGCTCGCCCCCGCGACGCGCTGACCCCGCCGGACAAAACGGATTGCGCGCTCACTGACCCGCGTGGGAAAGTGGCCGCGTTTCACCCAGACAGCAGCGAAGGAATGAAGCCTATGTTCTCGGCGTCCCACAGCGGCCGCCGTCGGCACTGACCGGTACGCTTCCGCGTCATCGGTTCACTGCCTTCACCGTCTCACGGCGGCGGCCCCACATGACGGTGCCCTGCGCACCTTCTCCATCCCGTCCGGGATGGCGTCATATGCGAGTTCACCCCTCCGCTCCGCGCGGCGGGCGAACCGTTCCGCCTTTCGTTCGTGAGGTCGATATCACCGTGGGCATCGATGTCCAGAGTTTCGCCGTGGCCAACCTTCGCCGCCGTCCCGAAGTCGTCGAGATCGGGGGCTTCGTCGTCGGCGTGGAGCCCGGCACCACCAGCCCCTACATCAACTACGCCACACCCCTGCCCGGCGCCCGGCCGGGCGGACGGGACGTCGCGGCGCTGATCGGGGCGTTCCGCGAGCGCGGGCTCAAGCCCCGTCTCGAGTTCGCCCCGGACGCCGCGCCCGCCGTGGAGCCCGCGCTCCGCGAGGCGGGGTTCACCGTCGAGGCGGTGCACGACTACCTCGTCTGCACCCCGGCAACGCTGACGCCGCCGCCGGTCGTCCTCCCGGTGGAGACGCCGTCCACGGACGAGGACTACGCGGCGATCGACGCCGCCCTGTCCGAGGCGTTCGGCGGACAGGGCGCCTCGTCGCCGGAGGGCGTGGCCCGGCTGCGCCGTACGGAGGAGGGCGGCGGCGCGGTCCGGTTCGTCCGGGCGCCCGGCGGCGGCTGCGCCGGAGCGGCCATGTGCTCGGCTCCGGCCGTGGAGACGTCGGAGCTCGCCGGGGTCGGCACCCGCCCCGATTTCCGCGGGCGGGGCATCGCCGGCGCGGTCACCGCCGCGCTCGCCGAGGCGCTGCTCGCCAGGGGAGCACGGTCGGTGTGGCTGGAGTACGGCGGCGAGGGATCGCGCCGGGTCTACGAACGCGTGGGCTTCCGGCCGGGCGGGACCCGCCTGTACATGTCGCTCGACGTCTGACGCGCGCCGTCCGCCGGCCGCCCGTGGCCCCTGCCCGTTCACCTAGGGCAGGCGTCGCGCGGCCGGCGGACGGGGACAGGATCAGAGGGAGGCGGATCGGCCGGCGGCCGACGCGAGCCCGGGCGGCGCCGCGGCCAGGGCCTTGTTGATGGCGTCCACCAGGGCGAGCGCCGCCTCCTCGGTGAGCTCGATCGCGACCCGGGCCGATGGACCCTCGGCCGGGTTGGTGAGGTCGATGTTCACCGTGTGCTCCTGGCACGCGTGGTAGGGATGGTCGACGTAGACCATGCCGTCGGTGACCGTGAACCAGCCCGACGCCCCCTTGGCGGCGCCGTCCATCCGGATCTTCTCGGTGAGATAGGTGCACATTTCTGTTCTCCTCAGGCGGCGAGGTGACGGCCGAAGAACCCGAAGACCTTCTTCCAGCCCTCCACGGCGGCGGCGGGACGGTAGTTCGGCCGGTCGGTGGCGAAGAAGCCGTGGCCGGCGTCGGGGAAGACGTGGAACTCGTGTTCCTTGCCGAGCTTGTCCAGCTCGGCGGCGAGCACGTCCACCTCCTCCGGCGAGGGGAACTTGTCGTCCGCGCCGAAGAGCCCGAGCAGCGGGCAGGACAGGTCGGCGGCCCGGGAGATCAGCGGCTCGGCCGTGAGCGGGAAGTCGGCGGGCGGCGCGGTGACCACGAAGGCCCCGTAGCAGTCGACGGCCGCGTCGATCCGGAGCGAGCAGGCGGCCAGGAACGTCTGCCGCCCACCGGAGCAGTAGCCGATCACGCCGATCTTGCCGTTGGCGTGCTCCAGGCCCTTGAGGTAGGCGGCGGCGCCTGCGACGTCGCCGACGAGCTGCTCGTCCGGGACGCCGCCCTTGGCCCGGGCCGCGGCGGCCTGGTCGTCCGGGCTGACGCCGGCGCCCTCCCGGGAGTACAGGTTGGGGCAGATCGCCGCGTAGCCGTGCGCGGCGAAGCTGCGCACGATCTCCTTGGTGGCCTCGTCGTAGCCGGGCATGTGGTGGATCACCACGACCCCGCCGTGGGGGGAGGAGCCCAGCGGCCGTGCCGCGTACGCTTCGAGCTCGGCGCCTTCGTGCCCGGTCACGGCGACCGTGCCGGCCCACATCGCGTCCGTCATTCCGATTCCCTTTCCCTGCGATCACAGCACTGCCCGAGTGATGGCGGCGCCGGAGGTCCACCTTAGTAGTTAGCTGAACTAACTAAGCCAGGCCCGTGCGGTGATCGGATGAATGCGGGGTCTGCTCGTCGGGGTTGCGGCACAACGTCCCTTCTTTACACGAGCCCGGTGACTGTGGCAGGCTCGGCCGGTTGAGACATCGGGTGTATCTCCAAGGAGGCGTTCGTGAAGCTGTTGCGGGTGGGTCCGGTGGGTGCGGAGCGGCCGTGCGTGCTCGCGCCCGACGGGCGGGTGTTGGACGTGTCGTCGTTGACGGCCGACATCGATGGTGCGTTCCTTTCGGGGGGCGGTGTGGAGCGGGTGCGGTCGGCTCTGGCGGAGGGGCGGCTGCCGGAGGCGGGGCCGTTCGAGCGGGTGGGCGCGCCGGTGGCGCGG
>NZ_JBICTF010000004.1:0-846415 GCF_043197435.1 Microbispora bryophytorum
CGAGTAGTAGTAGGTGTCGTCCACGCGGAAGACATCGATGTCGGCCAGGTCCTCCCACAACACGGGGTTGGAATAGCTCGACGACGGCGGCCACGGCCCGCTCGTCGGACTCGCCGACGGCGACGGCGACGGGCTGGGGGAGGGACTCGGGGACGGGGACGCCGAGGGGCTGGCACTCGGGCTCGCGCTGGGACTGGCACTGGGACTGGGGCTGGGGCTGGGGCTGGTGACGGTTCCACTGCAGGTGGTGCCGTTCAGCGCGAAGCTCGCCGGCACCGGATTGGACGAGGTCCAGGCGCCGTTGAAGCCGAACGACGTGCTGCCGCCGGTCGGGATGGCGCCGTTGTAGGAGGCGTTGGTCACGGTGACCTGGGAGCCCGACTGCGTGTAGCTGCCGTTCCACAGTTGGCTGATCGTCTGCCCGGCCTGGAACGACCAGGTCAGGCTCCAGCCGTTGACCGGGTCACCCAGGTTGACCACGTCCACGTTGGTGCCGAAGCCGCCCTGCCACTGGTTGGTCACGGTGTAGGTGACCCGGCAGCCGGCGGCGGCGCGGGCGGAGCCGGCGGTCACGATTCCGAGGACGCTCAGCGCCGCGGCCATCCCGGCCGCGAGCCAGCGCCGATGTCGAGTGAAGCGCACGAGAATCTCCAGGGGGATAGGGAGCGCGAACGCGGTGGGCTTGGCGGACTCAGCCCGCGGTGCAGGTCAGTGTGGGCACGCCGTTGGCGCCGTTCCAGGTGCCGAGGAATCCGAACTGGGTGCTCGCGCCCGCGCCGAGCGCACCGTTGTAGCCGACGTTGCGGGCGGTGACCTGGGCGCCGCCGGCGCTGATCTCGGTGCTCCACGACTGGGTGACCGTCTGGCCGTTGCCGAACTGCCAGCCGACCGTCCAGGAGGAGATGGCCGAGCTGCCCGCGGTCACGGTCACCGTCGCCTGGAAGCCGCCGTCCCACTGCCCGGCGATCGCGTACGTTGCCGAGCACCCCGCGCCGCCAGGCGACGGGCTGGTCGAGGGGCTGGCCGACGGGCTGGCCGAGGGACTGGGTGACGGGCTGGGTGACGGGCTGGGACTGGTGCCGGGGCCCTGCCCGATGCTGCCGGGTACCGACTGGAGCGCCGCGTACCAGGCGGCGGCCATCTTGTCGTAGCCGTTGGCGGTGGGGTGGATGCCGTCGATCAGGTCGCCGGTGCTCAGCTTGCTGTGCATGTCGACCAGGTGGACGTGCTTGCCGCTGTTGACCTTGGACTGCACGATGCCGGGGATCGCCGAGTTGAAGTTGCGGGCGGCGGCCTCCTGGCCGGAGTTCGACAGCGGGATGATGGTCGCGACGAACACGTCGGCGTTCGGCGCCGCCGCGGTGATGTGGTCGATCAGCGTGGACAGCCGCTGCGGCGCGCCGGACACGTTGTAGTTCTGCAGCACGTCGTTGGTGCCGATGTGCAACAGAACCGTGCGCGGGGTGGAGTTGCGCAGCCAGCCGTTGATGTTCGCGTCGATCTGGTCGATCCGCCACCCGGGGTGTCCCTCGTGGTCGTGGTCGCCCAGGTTGCCCGGTCCGTTGTACTGCGATCCGACGAAGTCGATCGTGTAGCGGCCCGCGGCCAGGCGCTGCCACAGCCCGATCCGGTAGCCGCCGGGCACCTGCGTGCCCTCGGTGATCGAGTCGCCCAGCGGCATCACCCGCACCCCGCCGTTGGACTCGGCGCGGGCGACGGCGGGCGCGATCGCCAGGACGGTCACGGTCAGAAGCGCGGTGGTCAGCCGGCGTCTCCACCGGCTCTGTCCGCGCTGGTTTGTGAGCGTCAACATCGCTGGTTGGTCAACCCTTCCGTGACGGTGAGGTGGGTGGGCGGGTCCCCGCCGTGGCCGACCCGCACGCCGCCGGGGGCCGGGCTCCGGTAGCGCTCGGCGGCAGTCTTGTTAGCGTTAACATCGGTGCTGCGAGTCGTTCGCTCCTCTCCTCGGATGGCCGGGGCGGTGGTGCGCCGGAGCAAATACGACGTGAGGAGTGCCCGTCAAGTGCGCGCCCGCGCCCTGTTCCGCCCCTCCGTCCGGCCCGCGCGTTTCAACTGGCGGGATGGGACGCGAACGCTCCTCCGGGACGGTCGCGGGGGGTGAAACGTTCATCACGACCGGCATCGCGACGGCCGGTGTCGGGAGCGACAGGAAAATTACATCGGCATGTCAGTGGCATCGATGCAGCGTGATGGCCTCTCGGACCGCTTCGGGCCCCTTTGGGCAGCGAAACGTTCTGGTGACACCCTTGACACGTTTCGAGTCTGATTCCCAGACTGACCCCCGAGGCGGCTCCTCCTGCCGGGGTCGGTGGTGAGCGGCAGGAGCCGCAGTTCCGACGCGACGACGAGCGCGTGCCGTTTCCGCGGCCGTCTGTCCGCGTTCCCTCATTGATTTCGCAGTGGAGGCTCAGGCATGGGCGAAAACCCCTTATCCGCCGGCGGAGGACGGCGGCCACGCGCCGGCACCCGCCGGCTGCTGGTCGCCGGCGCCCTCGGCGTACTCGGCACGGTCACCGCACTCGCGGCGTCCGTTCCCGCCGGCGCCGCCGCAGGCACACTGGGCGCGGCCGCCGCCCAGAGCGGCCGCTACTACGGCGCCGCGATCGCGGCCGGCCACATGAACGACTCGACCTACGTGGCCACCTGGGACCGGGAGTACAACTCCGTCACCCCCGAAAACGAGATGAAGTGGGACGCCACCGAGCCCTCACGCGGCTCGTTCCGCTTCACCTCCGCCGACCAGATCGTCAGCCACGCCCAGAGCAAGGGCATGAAGATCCGCGGCCACACGCTCGTCTGGCACGGCCAGCTGCCCAGCTGGGTCGGCGGCCTGTCCACCAACGACCTGCGCTCGGCCATGGTCAACCACATCAACAACGTGATGGGCCACTACAAGGGCAAGATCTACGCCTGGGACGTGGTCAACGAGGCCTTCGCCGACGGCGGCTCGGTCGGCTCCCTGCGCAGCTCGGTGTTCACCCAGAAACTCGGCAACGGCTTCATCGAAGAGGCCTTCCGCGCCGCGCGCGCGGCCGACCCCAACGCCAAGCTCTGCTACAACGACTACAACATCGACGACGCCAACGCGAACAAGACCCGCGGCGTCTACAACATGGTCAAGGACTTCAAGGCCCGCGGCGTGCCGATCGACTGCGTCGGACTGCAGTCGCACCTGTCCCAGGGATCGGTGCCGTCCAACTACCAGCAGAACATCGCCCAGTTCGCCGCGCTCGGCGTCGACGTCCAGATCACCGAGCTCGACATCGGCGGCTCGGGCTCCGCGCAGGCCGACGCCTACCGCCGGGTCACCCAGGCGTGCACGGCAGTGCCCCGCTGCACCGGCATGACCGTGTGGGGCATCACCGACAAGTACTCCTGGCGCAGCGGCGACAACCCGCTGCTGTTCGACGGCAACTTCAACAAGAAGCAGGCGTACACAGCCGTCCTCGACGCCCTGAACGCGGCGACGCCGAACACCAGCCCGTCGCCGACGATCAGTCCGACACCCAGTCCTACGCCCAGCCCGAACACCAGCCCGAACACCAGTCCGTCCCCGCGTACCAGCCCGTCCTCGACACCGTCTCCGGTGACGGGTGCGTGTTCGGCGACCCTGACGACGGTCAACAGCTGGCCGGGCGGGTTCCAGTCGGAGGTCACCGTACGGGCGGGCGGCTCGGCGGTCGACGGCTGGACCGTGAAGTGGACCTGGCCGGGCGGGCAGACCATCAGCAGCCTGTGGAACGGCACGCAGAGCGTGTCCGGCTCCTCGGTGACCGTCGGCAACGCCGCCTACAACGGCTCGATCGCGGCCGGCTCGTCCACCACCTTCGGCTTCACCGCCAACGGCAGTGCGGCCACTCCCACCCTCACCTGCACCAGCCCCTGACGACATCCGGGGGAAGCGGATCTCCGGTGCGGCGGACCCCCGTCGCACCGGAGGTCCGCCTTCAGTGCTTCGGAGGAGCGGTGCTCTCGCGTACGACGAGGGTCGTGGCGAACTCCTTGCGGTGATGGGGGAGGGGCTCTCCCCTGGAGAGCGTCACCAGCATGGAGGCCGCCGCCCCCGCCATCTCGGTCAGCGGCTGATGGACCGTGGTCAGCGGCGGAATGGCCCACCGCGTCGGGGGCATGTCGTCGAAGCCGACGACGCTGAGGTCCTCGGGGATCCGCAGCCCCAGCTGGTGGGCCGCGTGGTAGACCCCGATGGCCTGGCCGTCGTTGGAGGCGAAGACGGCCGTGGGAGGGTCGGACAGGCGCAGCAGCCGGTGGGTGTGCGTCAGGCCGTCCTCGATCTGGTAGTCGCCCTGGCAGATCAGATCCGGGTCGACGGGCGCTCCGGCCGTGTCGAGCGCGGCGCGGTAGCCGTCGAGACGGGCCCGGCTGGACAACGCGTGCGGCGGCCCGGTGATGATGGCGATCCGCTGGTGGCCCAGCTCCAGCAGGTGGCGTGTGGCGGTGAGCCCGCCGTTCCAGTTGCCCGCGCCCACGGAGGGGACGCGGTGTCCCGGATCGCCGGTCGGGTCGAGGAGGACGAGGGGGATCTTGTGAGTGGCGAGCCGCTCACGCTGGACGTCGGTCAGGCTGGAGAAGACCGCGATGACGCCGGCGGGGCGGCGGCCGAGCACGTCTTCGAGCCAGTCGGCACCGGGGACGTGGTTGCCCTGTAACTCGGAGATCGCCACGGCCATGTGATGGTCGCGCGCGACCTGCCCCACCCCCCGGGCGATCTCCGTCGGGTAGTCGCCCGCCAGTTCGTGGAAGACCAGCTCCAGCACGGCGGCGGGACTGGAGCGCCGCCGCTGCCTGCGGAAGCCGTGCTCGCGGATGAGGCCCTCGATGAGGGCGCGGGTCTCCGGCGCCACCGCGGACCTGCCGTTCACCACTTTGGAGACCGTCGCCTTCGACACTCCCGCGAGTTCGGCGAGCTGCGCGAGGGTCAGCGGTTCGGAGTCGGATGCGGGCGGCTCGTCGACAACGGTCACAAGGCGCAGTCTAACGTCGGGACACGGGGAAAACCCTGAATGTTTCGGCGATTGGCCGAATTGTTTCAGTCGGTCGGCGAGTTCATCCTGCATGCCGCCCACGAAAGTTTTCGTGAAACCGGTTTATCCTGCGAGTATTCCCCCTGCCGCCAGGCACACCGGTGTGCACCCCGGCGCTCTCCGGCATGATGGCATGCATGGCTTCGGAATCCCGGCACATCAGCGTGTGGATCGACCGGCACCCGGCCGACGTCTACGAATACGCGTCGAACCCGGCCAACCTCCCGCAATGGGCCCCGGGGCTGGGCAGCTCAGTGGAGAACGTCGGAGGACGGTGGTACGTGGAGACCCCGTCGGGCCGGGTCGGCCTGGCCTTCGCCGAGCGCAACGACTACGGAGTTCTCGACCACGACGTCACGCTGCCCTCCGGGCAGGTCGTCTACAACCCGATGCGGGTCATCCCCGACGGCGACGTCTGCGAGGTGGTCTTCACCCTGCGCCGCCTTCCGGGGGTGAGCGACGAGGACTTCGCCCGCGACGCGGGCCTCGTCCAGGCCGACCTCACCCGGTTGAAAGCGGTCATGGCACGACCGATGAGGTGAGGGACCGGGCGAGGCATTTCGTAGCATGCGCAGTCGCTTGGGGAAGCTCAGAGGTCTGACTGGTTCGGCGGGTGGATCTCTGGCGTGCAATCGCGAATTCCGCCTGCTGTGGCTCAGCTTCACGATGTCGGTGGCGGCCGACCAGATCTTCCCGGTCACGGTCACCATCGCGGCCCTCAACGCGGGCGGCACCGCGTCGACCGTCGGCGCGATCTTCACCTGCCGGTGGATCGCGTTGATCGTGTTCGCGTTGCTCGGCGGGCTGTGGGCGGACCGGCTGCCCCGCCGTGCGGTGATGGTCGCCTCGATGGGTTTCCAGTGCTGCGTTGCCGCCGTGGGGTTGTGCGGCGCCGCCTCACCGTGGCTTCTCGCGCTCCTGGTCTTCCTCGTCGGAGGGGCGGAGGCCTTCCACCGGCCCGCGTACCAGGCCTGCTTGTCCTCGGTCCTCACCCCCGAACAGCGTCCGGCCGGCGCTGCGCTGACCGCTGTCTCCTGGCGGCTCGGCGCCATGATCGGGCCCGGTCTCGGCGCGTACGTCGTGACGGTGTGGTCCCCCAGGATCGGATTCCTCGCCGTGCTGACGGCCTATCTGCTCGGCCTCGTCCTTCTCCTGCCGTTGCGTGAACCCGTCGTCACACCGGGGCGGCGGGCGTCCGCCGTGCGGGAGATCGCCGACGGCATCTTCGAGGTCGTCCGGCGGCGGTGGGTCCTGGGGATCATCGTCGCCGTCGCGTTCCAGCAGATGCTCACGATCGCGCCGGCGCAGGTCCTGCTGCCTCTCGTCTCCCGCGAGACCTTCGGCGGCGACGCCGTGTACGGAACCGCCCTCGCTCTTCTGTCGGTCGGCGGCCTGGTGGGAGGGCTTGTCAGCATGAGGTGGAAGCCCGGCCGGCCGGGGCTGGCCGCCATCGCCGGGCTCGCCGTCTACGGCGTCGTGCCGCTCGCGCTCGTGTGGCCGGTGTCACCGGGATTCGTGTACGCGTGCTACATCACCGCGGGCCTGGGGCTGGAGATCTTCGCCGTGCAGTGGGTGGTGAACCTCCAGCGGGAGATCCCTCCGGAGCGGCTCGCCCGGGTCACCTCCGTCGACTGGCTGGCCGCCTCGGTCATGACGCCCCTCGGCCTGACGCTCACCGGTCCGGCCGTCGCTGCGATCGGCCGCCCGGCGCTTCTGGCGATCGGCGCGGTGGCCGGATTCGCCGTGCCGCTGGCCACCGTGTTCCTCCGCGGGATGACGCGTTTCCGGAGCGACGTGACCTCGTTGAATTACGGTCACAGCCCATGAGGATCCTCATCGTGGGCGGCAGCCCTACCGCTGCCGACGGCTCAGGCGAGGATCTCGACGTACCCGCCGGTTCCGTGAACGCGGATCCGCTGCCCGTCCCGGATCAGCCGGGTGGCCTGCTCCACCCCCACGACGGCCGGCAGGCCGTACTCCCGCGCGATGACCGCGCCGTGCGTCATGAGGCCGCCCACCTCCGTCACCAGTCCGGCGACGGAGACGAACAGGGGAGTCCAGCTGGGGTCGGTGTACGCGGTGACCAGGATGTCGCCCGCCTCAAGGTCGGCCTGAGCCATGTCCAGGATCACACGGGCGCGGCCCTCGACGGTCCCGGCCGAGACGGGGAGCCCGGCAAGCGCGCCGGGTGGGGCGTCGTCACGCCGATACCCGCCGGTGACGGCCTCGCCGTCCGAGGTGAGGACCCGGGGCGGTGTGAGCGCCTCGTACGACCGGAACGCCTCCCGCCTTTCCCCGATGAGCTGGGCGTCCACGTCGCCGGTGCGCACGACCTCCCGCAACTCCTCGAACCGGAGGAAGAAGATGTCGTCCTTCTCGCGCAGGACGCCGGACCGGACAAGGCGATCGGCTTCTCCCAGCAACGCCTGCTTGTAGGCGAAGTAGCGGCTGACCATGCCGTATTTGGGGTACTCCCGGTATCCGGCGAAGGTGCGGACGCGGTCGATCATCCGCTTGGTCTCCTCGGCCTTCTGCTCCCCGCCGGGCAGGGCGCGCAAGCGCGTGAGCAGCTCCTGCTCCTTGCGCCGCGACTCCCGGCGTCCTTGTTCGAAGCGTCGCTTGCCCGCGCCCGGCTCGAAGTTCTTGACGTTGCCGAGGATGGCGGGCACGAGCATGGCGGGTCGCTCACTCCAGCGCGTTCTGGTGATGTCGATCTCGCCCGCGCAGCGCATGCCGTACTGGTCGAGGTAGCCCCGGACGGCGTCACGCGCCTCCCGTCCGCCGGGCAGCCCGGCCAGCTCGTCGAGGAAGCCGTCGCCCTCGCGGCCTTCGTCCATGACGCGCTGCAGGAACGCCACGACGTCCGCGTACGGCCGGATCGTGTCGGCGACGTCGAGGAGCGCCAGCCCCATCTCCGACGTGACGTTGTGGGGCACGGATTGCGTGAGCGCGTCCGCCGCGTTCTTCTCGCCCAGCCACTCGTCGAGGTGGTCGTTGAGCCACCAGGTCGCCTCCATCCCCGCCATGATCACCCGAGAGCTCAGCGGATCGAACAGGACGCGCTTCAGCTCCGCGATGTCGGTCAGGATGAAGTCGAGCAGCGCCGGCCCGGACAGACCCTGGATCTCGCGCCGCAGGGTGGCGACGGACGCCTCGCTGTGTCGGATCAGCCGGGTGACGACGTCCGGATCGGTCTCGATCGGGGCGGGCGCGGGGCCGGCGGATGTGGGGCCGGACGCCTCGTCCGGGAGTGAGCGGACAAAACCGCGGTCGAGTACGGCCTGCAGCGCGTCCCGGACCAGCGGGTCGGAACTCCCGAAGGTCCCGAGGAGGCGCGCGCGGCCCGCGGGTGTCGCCAGGACGGGGGCCACGTCGACGAACAATCGTCCGCCCGCCTCATGCATGGGCCGCGGGGTGGTGAGCTGCCACAGGGACAGTCCCAGCGGCTTCATCGCGTCGGTCATCATCTGCTGGTGACCGACGGAGACGTAGACGTGGTTGTCCTGGTCGTCGGTCGCGGGGAGGGGAAACAGGGTGGTGATCGCCCGGCTCTGGACGATGTGGAAGTCGTCGCCGGCCAGGCACCATTCGATGTCCTGGGGCCGGCCGAAGTGCGCCTCGATCCGCCGGCCCAGCCGTACCAGGCGCACGACCTGCGCATCCGTCAGAGCCGGCCGCGGCTTGGTGGCGACGGCTGCGGCGGCCGTCCTGGAGACGACCTGGTCGTCGCGCACCGTGTAGACGTCTCCGGAGACCAGACCGGAGACAAGCGCGTCGCCGAGCCCCCAACCGGCCTCCACGGTGGCGATCTTCCGATTCGAGGTCACGGGGTCGGCGGTGAACAGGATCCCGGCCGCGTCGGAGAACACCATCCGCTGCACGACCACGGCCATCCGCACCTTCCGGTCGTCGAAGCCGTTATGGCGCCGGTAGGTCACCGCCCGCTCGGTGAACAGCGATGCCCAGCACCGCCGGACGTGCCGAAGGATCTCCGTCAGGCCCACGATGTTCAGGTAGGAGTCCTGCTGGCCGGCGAAGGACGCGGTCGGCAGGTCCTCGGCCGTCGCGCTGGAACGCACCGCGTAGGAGTCCTGCTCCCCGAGCCGGGCAAGCGATTCGCCGATCGCCGCCACGAGGTCGTCGGGCAACACGACGCCCTCGACGGCCCGGCGGATGTCCGCGCTCAGGGCGCGGATCGCCGCGCGGTCGTCCGGTTCCACCCGCGACAGCAGGTCAAGCTGAGCGTCGATCGACGGGACATCGGCCACGACCCGCCGGAAGGCGTCCGTCGTGACGCAGAAGCCGTCCGGCACGCGGATGCCGTCGATTCGCGAGAGCTCGCCGAGGTGCGCCCCCTTTCCGCCGACGTCCGCGACATTCGTCGAGTCGATGTGCTCGAAACCCATCACATAGCGCAATTCGCCTGCTCCATCGTTCGTCGGGCCGGTTCGACCGTACCGGCAGATACTGCCGCCGGAGCCGACGAAACCGCCAGGTCAGAGGTGAAACCGGCATGAAGCCGCGATGAAGCCGGCAACGCGGAAGCTCATCTCGGACGCCGGGAGGTACCCGGCGGAGAGAGGAGACGCGTCATGGCGGACCTCAGTGCCGTCCGGGCCGAAGGCCTGGTCAAGAACTTCGGGGACTTCCGGGCCGTGGACGGCATCGACCTCGACGTACGGCAAGGCGAGATCTTCGGGGTCCTGGGCCCGAACGGAGCGGGTAAGACCACGATGCTCCGGATGCTCGCGACCCTGCTTCCCATCGACGGCGGCCACGCGGAGATCTTCGGCGTCGACGTGCGGCGGGAACCCCACCGCATCCGGCAGCTGGTGGGCGTCACCGGCCAGTACGCCTCGGTGGACGAGGACCTGACCGCCAGGGAGAACCTCTGGCTGTTCGCCCGCCTGCAGGGCCTGGCGAGCACCCGAGCCAAGAGCATCGCCGGTGACCTGCTCGAACGCTTCGACCTCCAGGAGGCGGCCGACCGTCCCCTGTCCCAGTTCAGCGGCGGCATGCGCCGTCGCCTGGACCTGGCGTCGAGCCTCATCACCCGCCCACCCCTGATCTTCCTGGACGAACCCACGACCGGCCTCGACCCGAGAACCCGAGGCCAGATGTGGGACACCATCCGCGAGCTGGTCACCGATGGCTCCACGATCCTCCTGACCACCCAATACCTGGACGAGGCCGACCAGCTGGCCGATCGCATCGCCGTGATCGACCGAGGCCGGAAGGTCGCCGAGGACATCCCCGACGCCCTGAAGACCCAGGTCGGCGACTCGACCCTGCAGCTCAGGCTCGCGGACGCCTCCGACACCGCCCTGGCCGCCGACGTCGTACGCCGGTTGCTGGGCGAGGAGCCGGTCCTGACCCCGGAGTCGGGACGCATGAACATCCCCCTCCCCGACCCCGATCGGGCCGCGGACGTCCTGATCGGCCTGCGCGAAGCAGGCCTCGGCATCTCCTCGGTGAGCGTCGCCAAGCCGACGCTGGACGAGGTCTTCCTGGCGCTGACCGGCCACGGCACCCACGAATCCCAGATGGAGGCGACTCGATGACCACCACGACCACCGCGACCCCGCTCGGCTCCCGGCGCGTCGACCCGTCCGCCGCGGTGGCCCGCACCACGTCCCACCCCTCGTTCCAGGAAACCTGGGTCCAGACCCTGGCGATGGCGTGGCGGGGCCTGAAGAAGATGCGCCGCAAGCCCGAGCAGTTCTTCGACGTTCTCATCCAGCCCTTGCTGTTCACGGCGATGTTCGCGTTCATCTTCGGCGGCGCGATCTCCGGCAGTGTGTCGGACTACCTCCCGGTGCTGATCCCCGGCATCCTCGCCCAGACGGCCATGACCGTCTGCATGGCGACGGGCGTGCAACTGCGCGAAGACATGGACAAGGGGGTGTTCGACCGCTTCAAGTCCCTGCCGATCGCGAGGATCGCCCCCCTGGCCGGCCCGATGATCGCCGACCTGATCCGCTACGGCATCGCGTCGGTGCTGACGGTCGCCACCGGCCTGGCCATCGGTTACCGTCCCGGCGGTGGGGTGCTCGGCTGCGTCGGCGGCGTCGCACTCACCGTGGTCGCGGGCTGGTCGCTGGCGTGGATCTTCACCTGGCTGGGCACGATCGCGCGCTCGGCGCAGAGCGTCCAGGGCATCTCAATGATGATCATGTTCCCGCTCACCTTCCTGTCCAACGCCTTCGTCCCCGCCGACACGCTGCCCGACTGGCTGGAGGCGTTCGTGAAGGTCAACCCGGTGTCGCACGTCGTCTCCGCGGTGCGTGACCTGCTCAACGACGGGGCCGTGACGGGCGAGGTCGGCTGGGCGGTCTTCGGCTGCGCGGTCGTCGTGGCGATCTTCGCTCCGCTGGCGGTCCGGTCGTACTCCCGCAAGATGTAGCCGGTGTCAGACCACCCGCTCCAGAACGGCGCGCGCCTCGGCCAGCAGGGCCGGGCCGCGCCGTTCGCCGTATTCGGTCTCGATCCGGGAGATGGCGCCGGGGGCGATCCGTTCGGCGTGCGCGGACAGCACCGACCACTGCATCGTCGGGACGAACCGGTTGTAGGCGAACCGGTCGGCGAGCACGAGCAGCCGCACCGCCTCCTCGACCGGTAGCGCCCCCCTTCGCAGGCCCCAGATGCCCAGCCCGGCGAGCACCATCCCCACCAGCGGGTAGTCCCTGAAGGCGTGGTCGGAGTCGAACGCGATCAGGACCTTGGCTCGCAGCGACGCGAAGAGGTCCGCGCCGTCGTCGCCCCCGCCGTACTCCGCGAACGCCGAGACCGCGACGACCTCGCCGACGATGGCCCACATCGTCGAACCCTCCGGCACGCCCGGCATGCGCAGGTTCCGGAGCGCCTCGGCGGTCTCGCGGTGCTGCCGCAGTCCCTCGGCGATGTCGCCGTCGACGAGGGCCAACTGGGCTATTCCGGAGGCGACCGCCAGGACCTCGCCGTAGGTGCCCTGGGAGGCGACCGTCTCCAGTTCGTCGAGCATCCTCGCGGCGTCGTCTCGGCGGCCCTCGGCGAGCGCCGACATGGCGAGGGTGGCGCGGATCTGTACGGCGTCCTCCACCGCCCCGAGGCGTTCGAGCACGGGGATTGCCTCGGTGGCATGCAGGGAGGCCGACGCGGAGTCACCGAGGTGCGCGTACAGAGCGGCGAGGTGGATGCGCAGCACCGCCCGGTGCCAGGGACCGTCGTCGTCGCCGACGAGTGCGAGGGCGGCCTGGGCCGCTTCGACGGCGCCGACCGGGTCGCCGGTGTTCTCCCGGCCGTGGCTCAGCCAGTGCAGCGCGATCCGGCGAGTCAGCGGGTCGGGGTCGGCGGCCAGCTTTTCCAGGCCGCGCTCCTGGTCCGACAGCATGGTGAGCAGTGCGGTCACCAGCGCCCGCACGGCCGGGTTCGCCGAGTCGGCGCCCAGCTCGGACAGCAGCCGCGTCAGTGTCCCGGTCTCTTCGAGGGAGATGACGCTGGTGGTGAACAGCGCGATGCTCAGGGCCAGCCGGGTCCGGTCGAGGAGCCGGGGCGGAGGCGTCCAGTCGCTCAGGGCGGCGGCGATGGCCGGAGTGAGGACGACGGTGCGCGTATGGTTCCCGCAGATCGTCCAGTAGGCGCCCAGAGCGGAGAACAGCACCACGATCGTCTCCGGAGCGGGATCGGCGAGGGCCTCGCGCAGGACGTCGGCGAGGTTCGTCTCCTCGGCACGCAGCCGGTCCATCGCGTCGACCTGCTCCGGCGAGTACAGCCGTGCGCCGTGCCGGTCGGCGTAACCGACGGCCCAGGCGCGTACGGCGGCCCGTGCGTCGGCGGTCTCGCCGGCCGAGTCCAGCCGCATACGGCCGAATTCGCGCACCGTCTCCAGCATGCGATATCGGACGCCGTCGGCTGTCTCCACGACGGTGAGCAGGGACTGCTCCACGAGCTCCTCGACGTCGCCGAGAGCGTCGTCGCCGAGCACCTCCTCCGCCGCGTCCAGGGTGAAGCCGTCCGGGAAGGCCGAGAGGCGGCGCAGGGCCCGGCGCTCCCGCTCGCCGAGAAGGTTCCAGGACCAGTCGATCACCGCCAGCAGCGTCTGGTGCCGGAAGGGGGCGCTCCGATCGCCGCCGCGCAGCAGCGCGAACCGGTCCGCCAGCCGCCGGGCGATCTCGGCCGGTGACATCACCCTCACCTTGGCGGCGGCCAGTTCGATCGCGAGCGGCAGGCCGTCCAAGCGGGACACGACGGCGCGTACGTCGTCCTCGTCGAGGTGCACACCGGGCCGGGCCGCGGTCGCGCGGTCGCCGAACAGCTTGACGGCGTCAGCGGTTCCCAACTGGGGCAGCGGATAGGCGCGTTCGGCGGCGATCGCCAGCGGCGAGCGGGTCGTGGTGAGGACGCGCAGCTCCCGGGTGGTCGCGGTCAGATAGGCGACCAGGTCGGCGACCGCCTCCACCAGATGCTCGCAGTTGTCGAGGACCAGCAGCGTCGGGGCCAGATCGAGCTGCTGGGCGATCCGGGCCCTGATGTCGGCGCGCTGCTGCGGGGTGAGCGTGCGGCGCCCTGTCACCGAGTCGCGGACGCCGAGCGCGGACCCGACCTCGCCGACCAGGTCCTCGGGCGCGGTCACGCCGACCAGTTCGACGAAGTGCACCACCGGCTGCGAGGCCTCGCGGGCGACGGCATGGGCGAGCCGGGTCTTGCCGAGCCCGCCAGGACCGAGGATCGAGACCACCCGTGAGGTGGCGAGCAGCGCCCGCACCTGCCGGAGATCGTCGTCGCGGCCGAGCAGCGGGGTGGTCTCGAACCGAACGCCGGCGCGTACGGGGCTGTCGAGTGCCAGCAGCTCACGATGGATGCGTCGCAGCTCAGGGCCGACGTCGGCGCCGATCCGGTCGCGCAGGCCGGACCGGTAACGCTCGAAGCGGTCAAGTGCGGCGCCCGTTCCGCGCACCGCCGCCTCGCTGTGCAGGAGGTCGGCGAGCAGTCCCTCGTCCTCGGGGTGGAGCCGCACCGCCTCCTCGATTTCGGGCAGGGCGAGGTCGTGGTCGCCGCTGCGGCTGCGGGCCCGGGCGAGCACGACCCGCGCGGCCGCCAGATCGCGTTCCGCGCGCTGGCGCGCCTCGGCCAGCGGGCCGCCGCCCTCTGGCGGCAGCGCTCCGACGCCCAGCGCGAGCGCCTCCTGCGCCGCCGTGACCGCCGCGGCCGGATCCTCGGCGAGCAGCGCCCGCGCGCGGTCCGACAGACGGTGTAGCCGGCCCGCGTCGACCCGCTCGGGCGGGACCTCGAGCCGGTAGCCGCCCCCCTCCGTGACCAGCGTCTCCGCCCCCACGACCGACCTGGTCCGGGACACCAGGACCTGCAGCGCCTTCGCCGGATTGGCCGGTTCGCTGTCCCCCCACACCTCCGCGACGAGCTGATCCGCGTTCACGGTCCGGCAGGCGAGCGCGAGGGCCGCGAGCAGTGCCTGGGCCCTCTCGCCGACCACCGGCTGCCCCCGCCACCGCACACGGTCGAGCAGGGTCAGATCGATCGGCATGGCGCAAGTCTAGGCTGGCGTCACGGGGTCGACAGAAAGCGGAAATGATCCTTGCCCGCGACAACCGGATTACGGAGTTCGCCGACCTCGTCGATCGACACGGTGATCAGGTCGCCCACATGCAACAGGAAGTCGAGCTCGGGCACGATGCCGGTCCCCGTGGAGAGAACGGCCCCGTGGGGATGGTTCTCGGAGTGGAAGAGATAGGCGGTCAGCTCGGTGAGCGGGCGCCGGATCTGCCTTGTGGAGGTAGTGCCGTCCCAGATGACAGCGCCCTCGCGAGTGACCGTCAGGCGGATGGCGAGATCGGAGGGGTCGACCTCCCACGCGGGTCTGATGCCGGAGGACAGGGCGCATGCTCCGGCGTACATCTTGGCCTGCGGTAGGTAGAGCGGGTTTTCGCCCTCCACCGATCGCGAGCTCATGTCGTTGCAGACGAGGTAGCCGACGATCTCCTCGAAGCGGTTCACCACGAGAGCCAGCTCGGGCTCGGGAACGTTGAGCTCGGAGTCGGAGCGGATGCCGACGGGTTCGCCGTCGACGACCACGCGCCAGGCGGGCGACTTGAAGAACAGTTCGGGACGCTCGGCGTCGTAGACCAGCTCGTAGACCGATTTGAGGTCGCTTTCCTCCACCCGCGCGTCCCGGGAGCGCAGGTAGGTCACGCCCGCGGCCCACACCTCCGTGGCGCCGTCCACGGGGGCGAGCAGACGTACCTCGCCGAGCACGCGGTCGGGGACGGCGTCGGCGCACATCCGCTCGATGTCCTCGATCCGGTGGTTCAGAAGCTCGAACATGCCGGCGACCGGGAGGGTGGACAGCACGCCCTCATCGATTACGGCGATGCGTGGGCGGGGGTCGCTGTCACTCCTGTATCGAACGATGTGCATTCGGGTCTTTCCCTTCTGCCGTGAATGGCTGACGTCAGGGCCGGCGGATGGCGGAATCCGCGGTTCGAGATCTGGACAAAACGCACAAGATCGGTAACGGTGGCATTGTAAACGTTATCGATTACGTTTGCGAGGGAATGGGATCGAGCAGTGATTGGGGTGACCGGGTGACCACTGTGAGGCGGGAATCTGGAGCGGCGTACACCGATCCGGGCGTGCCGGTGGGCGAGCGCGTGGCGGATCTGATGGGCCGGATGACCCGGGAGGAGAAGCTCGCGCAGCTGGGAAGCGTCTGGGCGTTCTCCCTGATCGAGGCGGGCCGATACTCGCCGGAGCGGGCGCGTGCGGTCCTCCGGCACGGGCTGGGGCACGTGACCCGGGTCGCGGGAGCCACCAATCTCAAGGCGGCGCAGGTCGCGCGGGTCGCCAACGAGATCCAGCGATTTCTGGCGACGGAGACCCGGCTGGGGATCCCGGCGATCGTGCACGAGGAGGTGTGCTCCGGATTGATGGCGCGGGAGGCGACCGTCTTCCCCCAGGCGATCGGTGTCGCGAGCACCTGGGAACCGGAGCTCAACCGGCGGCTGGCGGACGCCGTCCGCGCGCAGATGCGCGCGACGGGAAGCCACCAGGGGCTCTCACCGGTGCTGGACGTGGTGCGGGACCCGCGGTGGGGCCGGACAGAGGAGACCTACGGGGAGGATCCGTACCTGGTGGCCCGCATGGGCGTGGCCTTCATCCGGGGCCTTCAGGGCGCCTCGCTGACGGAGGGCGTCATCGCGACGGCCAAGCACTTCGTCGGTTACGGGGCGTCCGAGGGCGGGTTGAACTGGGCGCCGGCGCACCTGCCGCCTCGTCTGCTGCGGGAGGTGTATCTGTACCCGTTCGAGGCGGCGGTCCGCGAGGCGGGCCTCCAGTCGGTGATGGCCGGTTACCACGAGCTGGACGGCATTCCCTGCCACGCCAACCGTGAGCTCCTCGGCGACGTCCTCCGCGAGGAGTGGGGCTTCGAGGGGACCGTCGTGTCGGACTACTTCGCCGTGGACGATCTCCACTCGTATCACCACTTCGCCGGGGACAAGCCGCAGGCGGCGGCTCTGGCGCTCACCGCGGGCACCGACGTCGAGCTTCCGGCGACGGACGCGTACGCGGGCGCGCTGGCACAGGCCCTGGACGCCGGCGAGGTCGGCGAAGCGGAACTGGACGAGGCGGTCGCGCGGGTTCTGCGGCACAAGTTCGAGCTGGGCCTGTTCGAGAACCCCTACGTCGACGAGGCCGCGGTCGCGGTGGCGGTGAACGCCGAGGGGCACCGCGAGGTGGCGCTCGAGATCGCTCGCCGCAGCCTCGTCCTGCTCAAGAACGACGGCATGCTGCCGTTGCGGCCGGACGCGGGAACGGTGGCGCTCATCGGGCCGAACGCCGACGACGCCCGCCACCTGCTCGGCGACTACTCCTTCGCGGCGCATGTCGAGTCGTTGATGCAGGCGCGCGAGCGGCAGGGCCTGCTCGGCCAGATGATGACGATCCCGGACGACCTCGAGATCGAGGAGAGCACGGACGGGATGCCGACGGTGCGCGACGAGCTCGCGGCCCGCCTGGGCGACCGGCTGCGCTACGCGCGTGGGTGCGACGTGATCGACACGTCGAGGGACGGTTTCGACGAGGCGGTCGCGGCGGCCGCGGCGGCCGACGTCGCGGTGCTGGTCCTGGGAGATCGTTCGGGGCTGACCACCAGGGCGACCACGGGGGAGTCGCGTGATCGGTCCAGCTTGGAACTGCCCGGTGTCCAGGAGGATCTGGTTCGCGCCGTCGTCGCCACCGGCACCCCGGTGGTGGCGGTGCTCGTCGCCGGCCGGCCCGTCGGCGGCGACTTCCTGCACGACAGTTGCGCCGCGGTGCTGATGGCCTGGCTGCCGGGGCAGACCGGGGCGAGGGCGATCGCCGAGGTTCTGCTCGGTGAGGTGAACCCCAGCGGGAAGCTGCCCATCTCCTATCCGCGCACCGTGGGCCAGATACCCGTCTTCTACGGGCACAAGGTGTCCGGGGGGCGCTCGCACTGGCACGGGGACTACGTCGACTCGCCCGTCAGCCCGCGCTACCGCTTCGGTCACGGACTCGGATACGCCCCGTTCGTCATCGAACGGGCCACGCTGGACCGCACCGAGGTGATCGCCGGGGACGGCGTCGCGGTGGAGGTCGCGGTGGCCAACACCGGCGACCGGGCCGGCGAGGAGGTCGTCCAGCTCTACATACGGGACCCGCAGGCGACGGTCACCCGGCCGGTGCTCGAACTGAAGAGCTTCGCCCGCGTGTCCGCCGGCGCCGGGGAGCGAACGGTCATCCGCTTCCACCTGCCCACGGGCCAGCTCGGCTTCTACGACCGGAATATGAACTATGCGGTAGAAACCGGCAATATCGAGGTGTATGTCGGATTCTCCGCTGACGTCCACACCCACGCGGGGACGTTCACCATCACGGGCGACGCGGACCGGCCGGAGGTCCGCAAGGCCTACACGGGTGCGGTCACGTCACCGGCCAAGTGAGACGACGGCGTGAGACGACAGCGTGAGACGACGGCGTGAGGCGAGACGGGCGGCCGCGGCTCCGCGGCTGCCCCACTGTCATGCCTATTTGGGGCACGCCCTAAAGGGAGTACGGTCGTCGTAACGAGAAGCCGAAAGGCCTTGTGTTTGCTATCGGTGTCGCTTACGTTAAAGGCCGGAAACGTAACCGATAACGATTGCAATGCGGAGAGAGCGGCATGGTCGAGGGCGGTGCGCCGGTGACGATGAGTGATGTCGCGCGCCTGGCGGGCGTCTCCACTGCGACCGTGTCGCGGGTGGTCAACGGACGTTACGGCGTCAGCGCCAGCACCACCGCGCAGGTCCGTTCGGCCATCGAGCGACTGGGCTACGAGTCGAGCCTCGTGGCGGCGAGCCTGCGGCGCACCCGCACCAACGTTCTGGGACTGGTGACCCACAGCTTCCAGTCCTACACGGCTGAGGTGCTCAAGGGCGTGATGGACGCGCTGACCCAGTCGGGCTTCGACCTGATCGTCTATGCCAACAGCGATCTCTACGGCACCTACTCGGAGGGCTGGGAGCGGCGGCATCTGAGTCGCCTGTCGGGCACCCTCACGGATGGCTGCATCGTGGTCACGCCCTGGGGCGAGGTGCGGAGCAGCACTCCCGTCGTGGTCATCGATCCGGTGAGGGACTCGGCGGTGCCGTCGGTGACGGCGGACAACCTCACGGGCGCCACCACGGTGGTCGAGCACCTGCTCGGCCTGGGCCATCGGCGTATCGGGTTCATCGCGGGCCGTTCCAGCCTGGCGGCGGCGTGGTCGCGTGAGGAGGGCTACCGCAAGGCGCTTGCCGAGGCCGGCGTTCCGGTCGATCCGGCGTTGATCGGAAGAGGCGACTTCAACCCCGAGTCCGCGGTCCCGCTGGCGCGCGCCTTGCTGGAAAGGCCGGACCGGCCGACGGCGATCTTCGCGGCCAGCGACGGGATGGCGCTGAAGGTTCTGGAGGTCGCGAAGGAGATGGGGCTCGACGTTCCCGGCGACCTGTCGGTGGTCGGATTCGACAACATCCCGGAGTCGGCGTTGGCGGAGCCGAGGCTGACCACTGTGGACCAGTCGATGTACCGGCTCGGATACGAGGCGGCGCACATGCTCAAGTCGCTGGTGACCGGTGATTGGGAGGGCCGTCGTCAGATAATGCTCCCGACCCGCCTGCTGGTCCGCGACTCCACCGCGCCGGTGAGCGTCACGACGAGATCATGACGACGGGATCGTGACGACAAGATCATGACGGCGAGAGCATGACACAGACCCTCATCTGCGACGCCAGTTGCAGCTGACGTGGCAGATGAAAAGGCACCCCCATGAACGGAGGTAGAGAAACACACACCACTACTTAAACCACTGCACATCCACAAGACGATTCAGACTGGCTAGCGGACCCCATCCGCTGCCAGTCATCTTAGGAGTGCTCAGTATGAGTTTATCGTATCACGGCAGCGTGCGCCCCATGGGCGTGCGCCGGCTCTCGGCGGTTGTCGTCGCCGGGGCCATGGCGATCGCGGCGGTGTCGCTCGCACCGCGTCCGGCGGCGGCGGACACCCCGTGGCTGGACGTCTCCGAGGACGGCTACGCGTCGTTCAGCGTCCCGGCGGCCTACGTTCAGGCCAACGCGGGCCAGGTGTCGCAGGTGGTCATCGAGGGGAACTTCGGTCCCTCCTTCGGTTGGGCGGAGTTCGGGTTGACCCGCCGGGGCGACGTCTGGTCCGGAGTCCTCGGCCCGCTCAAACCGGGGCTGTACTCCTACCAGGTCACGGGCGACGACACCAAGAGTCTCAAGGATCCGACGAATGCCGCCGGCGTGGCGTCCACGCCCCTGCAGAGCACCTTCCTCGTCGCGGGCGATTCGGCGCGTCTGCTGGCGGACGCGCCAGAGGGACAGGGCGGCAAGGTCGAGACCCTGACCTATGAGGTGAAGAAGCAGGAGCGGTCGGCCCTGGTGTGGACGCCGCCGGGCTACCAGGCCAAGGCTCCCGGCCCCAAGGGTCCGGGTCCCGAGGGCCCGGGGCAGAAGGGTTATCCGGTCCTGTTCCTGCAGTCCGGCGACGACAGGAGCGCCACCGACTGGCTCGACCTCGGCCGGGCCAAGCAGATCCTCGACAACCTGTCGATCCAGGGCTCCGTGGAGCCGATGGTGGTCGTGATCAGCGATGGTGACGGGCCGGACGGTGACAAGGATCTGAAGGACCTGCGCAAGGCGGTCGGGGACACCTACAACGTCCTGCGCGATCCGGCGCACCAGGCGATCGCCGGGGTGTCCGAGGGCGGGTCGCAGGCGCTGCGTGCCGCGCTGACCACCCCGGGGCAGTTCGCCTACGCCGGCTCGTTCTCCGGTCTTCTGGAGGAGGGCGCCGGCCGGGTGGACGCGAAGGCGATCAACCGCGATCTCAAGCTGGTGCGTCTGTACACCGGGAACGTGACCGACCCGGCGTACAACGCGACCAACCGCCTGACCAAGGCGCTCAAGCAGGCCGGTATCAGGTACGAGTTCGACGGGGTCAACCCCGACGGCGGGGCGAACTGGAACGCCTGGCAGGAGAACCTGATCGATTTCGTGCCGCGGCTGTTCCGCAACGTGTCGGATCACGGTCCGAGCGCTGGTCACGGGCCGCTGAAGGGCGAGTTCACCCCGCCGCCTGCGGGCACCACTCCGACGCCGTTCGTGTCCGAGGGCGGCTTCGTCACCTTCGAGACCACGACCGACTTCAAGGACGCCAAGCACGTCACCGTGTGGGCCAACGTGGCTCCCGGGGGAAGCTGGCTGCGTATTCCGATGTCCCGTGACGGCGACCGGTGGCGGGTGACCGTGGGTCCGCTGGACCCGTGGTTCTACTACTACCGGGTGATCGTCGATCGGGTCGCGGTCAAGGATGCCTCGAACCCGACGAAGGTGACCTCCGAGCCGACCTGGAGCACCTTCCTCGTCCCCGGTGAGAGGTCGCGTCTGCTCTCGGACGTTCCCGAAGGCAAGGGCGGAAAGGTCGAGAGCCTGACCTACCACAGCGATGTGGCCAACCAGGACCGGACCGCGCTGGTCTGGACCCCGCCCGGCTACGACCCCGACCGCGCGGAGCCGTATCCCGTCTTCTACCTCCAGCACGGCAGCGGCCAGAGCTACACCGACTGGGTGGAGATGGGCCGCGCCAAGCAGATCCTCGACCACCAGTTCCTCGACGGCGACCTGGTGCCGATGGTGGTCGTGATGGGCAACGGCAACGTGTCCAACTTCAACAAGGAGCTGCTGGACAACATCGTTCCGGCGGCTCGTGCCCACTACAACGTCTCCAGCGACCCGTCGCAGCAGGCCCTCGCGGGTCTCTCGATGGGCGGTGGACAGACGATCGGGGTGCTCAAGGCCTACCCGGGCCGGTTCGCCTACATCGCGGCGTTCTCGGCAGGGTTCGGCGGCGGCACCGGCGTCGACGTGGCGGCGATCAACAGCGGGACCAAGCTGTTCCGTGTGTACGTCGGCGACGTGACCGACTTCGTGTACCCGTCGTTCATGGCGGGACTGACCACGATGAACGACCTCGGAGTCCACTACGAGTTCGACGGGGTCACCCCTGGGCCGCACGGCTGGGACGTGTGGCAGAAGAACCTCATCGACCTGGCGCCGCGCCTGTTCAAGCGCTAGGTAAGCCCGTCGATGCGACACCGCCGGGGCAAGGGCGTTCCTGCCCCGGCGGTGGCCGCACCATATCGGGGCCGGCACGAAGGACAGGGCGCGGATCAGCTCTCCGCGCCCCGTCCCGGCCGAGACATTCGGCCACAGCGGCGGCGCATGACCCTTGTGCGCAGTGATCCCGGAGGGGAAATTATGTCAATGAAGACGAAAAGACTGTTTGCCACCGCAGCCATGCTCGCCGCCGCGGGCGTGCTTGCCGCCTGCTCCCCCGATGCGGGTAGCCAAAGCAACGCGAGTGCGAGCAACGGCGGAAACGACACGACCGGAAACAAGGCGAGCAACTGCACGAACACCATCACCAAGAAGGACCTGCCGGTTGTGACGTTCTGGGGCTGGTACCCCAACATGCAGCTCGTCGTCGACAACTTCAACAAGCAGAACAACGAGGTACAGGTCTGCTGGACCAATGTCGGCCAGGGCGGTGACGAGTACGACAAGTTCCAGACCGCGATCTCGGCGGGCACCGGCGCGCCCGACGTCATCATGATCGAGGCGGACCGGATCCCGACCTTCCAGATCCAGAAGGCGCTCGTCGACATCAAGAACTACGGCTTCGACGCGGTGAAGGCGAACTACAGCGACGGCGCGTGGAAGGACGTCTCGATCGGCGGCGCGGTCTACGGCGTGCCGGTCGACGGCGGCCCGATGGCGATGATCTACCGCAAGGACGTCTTCGACAAGTACAAGATCACACCGCCGAAGACGTGGGCCGAGTACGAGCAGGCGGCGCAGAAGGTGAAGGACGCCGGGGGCCCGCTGTTCGGCGACCTGGGCGCGAACGTGCCGGCCGTCATGATGGCGCTGCAGATCCAGAAGGGCGCCACTCCGTACACCTACGACCCGGCGCAGCCCGAGTCGATCGGCATCGCGCTGAACGACCAGGCGTCCAAGGACGTGCTGGACTACTGGGGGAGCCTCGCCAAGAAGGGCCTGGTCGGGACGCAGGACCAGTTCACGCCGGAGTACATCTCCGGTGTCGTCAACGGTAAGTACGCGACGTACATCTCGGCGGCGTGGGCGCCCGGATACCTCACCGGCGCGGGCGTCGGCAAGGGCAAGGACACCGGCAAGTGGGCGGTGGCGCCGCTCCCGCAGTGGGATGCCGGCAATCCGGTGCAGGTGAACTGGGGCGGGTCGGCCTTCTCGGTGACGAGCCAGGCGAAGAACCCCGAACTGGCGGCGAAGGCGGCGTACGGCCTCTACGCCGACGACGAGTCGCTCAAGGACGGCTGGACCAACCAGATCATCTTCCCGCTGAACCTCAAGGCGCTCAACAGTCCCGAGTTCGTGGACCTGAAGGTGAACTTCTTCGACGGTCAGCAGGCGAACAAGGAGGTCTACGTCCCCGCGGCGAACGCCTACACGGGCATGACCTACAGCCCGTTCGGCCAGTACTACTTCGACTCCATGACGAAGCAGATCAGTGCGGTCATCGACGGCTCCGTCACCGGTGCGCAGGCGGCCGACCGCGTCCAGGAGGACGTGGCGAACTACGCCAAGGAGCAAGGCTTCACCGTCCAGTAGGCATCACGGGTGGGCCACGCCGTCCTCGACCGGCCGGCCCACCCGCCCCTCCCCAGCATCGACCCCTCGGAGCCCACAATGACCCTGCTGATCGAGGAGAGTGCATCGAGCACTCAAGAGAAAGCGCACAAGGCCCGCGGAAAGGTGCGCCTCCGTGAGCACCTGATGGGGTGGCTCTTCGTCGGGCCATTCGGGATCGTCTTCCTGGCGTTGCTCATCGCGCCGCTCGGGTACGCGCTGTATCTCAGCCTCTGGCAGAAGAAGCTGATCGGCGGCACCAGTTTCGTCTTCCTCGGCAACTACGTGAAGGCGTTCTCCGACCCGACCTTCCTCTCGGGGGTGTGGTTCGTCGTCCGCTTCTCCCTGGTCGCCATCCCGCTGCAGATCCTCATCGCGCTCGCGATGGCCCTCATCGTGGACGCCGTGACCTCGATGTTCACCCGGTTCTCGCGCCTCATGATCTTCCTCCCCTATGCCATTCCCACGGTCATCGGGGCGGTCATGTGGGGATTCCTGTACAGCAAGAGCTTCGGGCCGCTCACCGACATCTTCGGACTGTTCGGCGCCCCCGCGCCCGACTTCTTCAGCAAGAACCTGATCTTCTACGGCCTGATCAACGTGGTCACCTGGCAGTGGGCTGGTTACTACATGATCATTCTGTACGCGGCGCTCCAGGGCATCGACCCGTCGCTCTACGAGGCCGCCCGCATGGACGGCGCCGGGAAATGGCAGATCGCGCTCCGGATCAAAATCCCGCTGATCGCCCCCGCACTGCTCCTGATCCTGGTCTTCTCGCTCATCGGCACCCTGCAGTTCTTCAACGAACCACAGATTCTGCGTTACCTGGCGGCCGGCACGATCCCACCGGGATTCACTCCCAACATGTACGCGTACCAGCAGGCGTTCGGGCTCGCGAACTTCAACTACGGGTCGGCGATCTCCTTCGCCCTCGGCGGGGTCGTGTTCGTCTGCGTCTACGCCTTCCTGTTCTTCACCCGTAAGCGGAGGAGCTTCTTCTGATGACCGGCAGCTCCAGCGCCGGCGCACGCCGCCGTCCCCAGCGCCACCTCCCTTTGCAGATCTTCCTCGGCTTCCTGGTCGTGTATTTCCTGGTGCCGTTCTGGTGGGTCATCGTCAACAGTTCCAAGGACGCCCCCGGCCTGTTCGGCGGCAGCAACACCCTGTGGTTCGCCGACCAGGTCGACTACTTCGGCAACATCCAGCGACTGTTCACCTACGACGGCGGCATCTACGGCAGGTGGATCCTCAACTCCACGCTGTACGCGTTCGCGGGCGGGATCGGCGCCACGATCCTGGCCGTCATGGCCGGCTACGGATTCGCCAAATACCGGTTCGCCGGCAGGCGCTTCAGTTTCTCGATCCTGCTCGGCGCGCTGATGGTGCCCGCGACCGCCCTGGTGATCCCCACCTTCATGATGTTCTCCGGGCTGGGCCTGACGAACACGATCTGGGCGGTGATCCTCCCGTCGCTGCTCAACCCGTTCGGCGTCTATCTGATGCACGTGTACGCGCGCGACGCGGTTCCCGACGAGATCCTGGACGCGGCGCGGGTCGACGGCGCGGGTGAACTGCGGACGTTCCTCCAGGTCGCCTTCCCGCTGATGCGGCCGGCGGTGGTCACGGTGCTGCTCCTGTCCGCCGTGGCGTCCTGGAACAACTACTTCCTGCCGCTCGCCATGCTCTCCGACAACCGCCTTTTCCCCGTCACCGTCGGGCTCGGCCTCTGGCAGGGCATCGCCTCGGCGAACAACTCGGGTAGTACCTCCCTCTGGAGCCTCATCATCCTGGGCGCGCTCGTATCGGTGATCCCGCTCGTCATCGCCTTCTTCACCCTCCAGCGGCACTGGCGCGGCGGACTGTCCGTCGGGGGTCTGAGATAGTCGCGGCCGGTCGTTCAGCAGTCGATAGAAATGACAGGAAGAGGTGTGCCGATGTCGATGAGTGATCGCCCCCTGCGCAGCCAGGAGTGGTTCGGGGCGGAGGGCCGCAACGGGTTCATCCATCGGTCGTGGATGCGCAACCAGGGGTTCGCGGACGACGTCTTCGACGGCCGGCCCGTGATCGGCATCGCCACGACATGGTCGGAGCTGACGCCGTGCAACGCCCACCTGCGCGACCTGGCCGAGTCGGTGAAACGTGGCGTGTGGGAGAGCGGCGGCCTGCCGCTGGAGTTTCCGGCGATGAGCCTGGGGGAGCCGCTGATGCGGCCGACGACCATGCTCTACCGGAATCTGCTGGCGATGGAGGCGGAGGAACTGATCCGGGCCAACCCGCTCGACGGGGTGGTGCTGCTGTCGGGTTGCGACAAGACCACACCCGGGCTGCTGATGGGCGCGGCCAGCGTCGACCTGCCGAGTCTCATGGTCACCGGTGGCCCGATGCTCAACGGCAAGTTCCGCGGCCGGGACATCGGGTCGGGCACCGACGTGTGGCGTTTCACCGAGGAAATGCGGGCCGGCCGGATGACGGCGGCCGACTGCGCCGAGGCGGAAGTCTGCATGTCCCGCAGCCGGGGGCACTGCATGACCATGGGGACCGCCTCCACGATGGCCTGCGTGGCGGAGGCGCTGGGCGTGCAGCTGCCCGGGGCCGCGGCCATACCGGCCGTCGACTCCCGGCGGTACGCGCTGGCGCAGGCCGCCGGGCGCCGGATCGTGGCCATGGTGAAGGAGGACCAGCGGCTGTCCACCGTGCTCACCCGCGACGCCTTCGAGAACGCCATCCGGGTCAACGCCGCGATCGGCGGCTCCACCAACGCCGTCGTGCACCTGCTCGCGATCGCCGGGCGCCTCGGCGTTCCCCTGTCGCTGGAGGACTTCGACACGCTCACCGCCGACGTGCCCATGCTGGTCAACCTGATGCCCTCCGGCACGTACCTGATGGAGGACTTCGCGTACGCGGGCGGACTCCCGGCGGTGATGCAGGAGATCGCCTCCCTGCTGCACATGGACCATGTCACCGTCAGTGGAAAGAGCGTGGCCGACAACATCAGCGGCGTCCAGTGCTGGAACCGCGAGGTCATCGGCACCATGGAGAAGCCGTTCCAGGCCGCCGGCTCGGGAACCGTCGTGCTGCGCGGGTCGCTCGCGCCGTCCGGGGCCGTGCTGAAGGTGTCCGCCGCCTCGCCCCATCTGCTCCAGCACACCGGACCGGCGCTCGTGTTCGACCGGATCGAGGACTACGTCGCCGCGGCCGACGACCCGGACATGGACGTCACCGCGGACACGGTCATCGTGGTCCAGAACGCCGGACCACGCGGCTACCCCGGCTTCCCGGAGGTGGGCAACATGCCCATGCCGCGGCGGCTGCTCAAGGAGGGGGTCACCGACATGGTCCGGATCTCCGACGCCCGCATGAGCGGCACGGGGTACGGCACCTGCGTCCTGCACGTGGCCCCGGAGGCCTCCGTGGGCGGCCCCCTCGCATTCGTGCGCACCGGCGATCTGGTCCGGGTCGACGTTGCGGCGCGGTCTTTGGACCTGCTGGTCGACGACGCGGAGCTCGAGCGCCGCCGCGCCGCCTGGAAGCCCCCGCAGCCCACCGCCACCCGGGGCTGGGCACGGCTGTACAGCGAGCACGTCCTGCAGGCCGACGAGGGCGCGGATCTGGACTTCCTCGTCGGCGGCAGCGGCAGCGCCCCGCCCCGCCACTCACACTGACCACTGGGGGAGCTGTTCCCGGGTGGTGCGACGGTCACATCGGACCGGTCGTCACCGTCCGGGACACCTCCGTGTGTGCCTGGCGGCGACGACGTTGATCGCGGCCCATTCGGCCGGGTGGGACAGTGAGCACTATGAACACCGTCCTTAATGTCATCTGGCTGATCTTCGCCGGCCTGTGGCTCGCATTAGGTTACGTCGCGGCGGGGATCATCTGCTGCGTCCTCATCGTCACCATCCCGTTCGGTATCGCGTCGTTCCGGATCGCGGGCTACGCGCTGTGGCCGTTCGGCCGGACCGTCGCCGACAAGCCGTCCGCCGGCGCGTGGTCGGTGCTCGGCAACGTCATCTGGCTGCTCGTCGCCGGGATCTGGCTGGCGATCGGGCACGTCGTCACCGCGATCCCGCTGTTCATCTCGATCATCGGCATCCCGCTGGGGATCGCGAACCTCAAAATGATCCCGATCTCGCTGATGCCGCTGGGCAAGGACATCGTTCCCGTCGGCCGGGGATAACTACCCGTGATGACAAGTGGGTCTTCTCGGGGATGAGCGCGTCCCGTGCTCGGGAGGACCGACCTGCCGAAGCTTCTTGTGAAGTGCAGGACGCCGCGCCATCGGCGGTCCTCTGCGACGGAGCGGCTGCGGGCACCTGCGTGGACGGAGTGCTGTCGGTGCCGTAGGGCATGCTGCCCCTCGTATCCCGACGACGCGAAGGACACCGTTGGCCCGCCTGCTCCGCCACCTCGACGACGAGCTCTACGTGCAATACGGCGCGCTCTGCATCTACGGCACTCCCGACATCCCAGAATTTCGTGACGAGGAGTCAGAGGCTCTCCACTACACCGCCACCCTCCACCTGGAGGCATGGGACGCCGAACCGCCGGACCCGGGGACCTCCTGGAGGCTGATCGAGCAGCGAAACTTCACGGCCGAGACCGGGGTGATCCAGATTGGCGTGGTGGACGACAGCGGTCGTGAATTCCTGATCGGCCCTCCTCTCTTCGAGTACGGCCTGACCGTGCACGTAGACGTCCCGGACGATGGCCGGTGGTTGTTCCGATTCTGGCCGATCCGCGATGTCTTCGACCCGCTCGTCCATTTGAAGCCGAGGGAGCCGATCGGATCCACTTCACCGCTGGAACCCCGCCCGGTTCCCGTCCCCGTTACGACAGCCGGACAGTGGGCGGCCATGCGGCCGGACAAGTTCCGACGTTCGGAAGGCGGTGTGCGGTGGGTGGCCATGCCGCCGGGACTTCCCTGGGCGGATCCGGTCGCCGACGCGTTGAACCCCGATAATGCGCCCACCTTCCTGATCCCCTGTCAGGAGCAGCATGTGCCTGACCTCCGCACCAAGGAGCCGGGCGGCACCTACCGGATGTGGCGCTGGGAGAGGCAGACCGCCGACGGTAACCCGGAGGACGGCAACCTTCTGACAGGCAGGATCGTGCACGTCCGTGACTCCCTCGGCCGCCGGGTCTTCGCCTCGGGCATCGTGACGATGCTCGGTATGGACGACGGGCGTTGCCTCGTCCGCGACGCCGAACCTCATGAGGCCGCCCGGGTGCTCTGCTCCGAGGAGACCTGGCCGGACTGACCGCACGGCTCAGGAAAAGATCAAGGCGCGAGTCGGGGACACTTTCCCGACCCGGGCCTTGAGCAGTGAAGCGGGTGACGGGAATCGAACCCGCACTGTCGGTGTCACAGCGTGCTCGTAATGGACTTGACGTCCTCACGTCCACTCGTGAAACACCGCTGATTACCGTTCGTTCTGGCACGTCTGGCACGTGTTTCAGGATCATCCACCGTGCATTTCTTCGGATGACCGCCGCTGAATATTCGGTGGCGTCCGGAGGCCGCGTGCTAGACGATGCGGTGATGACTACCTCGGATGCGAGTGAATCCGTTCCCGCGCGGTGGACGAAGTCGACGGTGTACCTCGATATGTGGGTCGACCCGAACGACGATCCCCGCGAGACCGAGGTCGGGGCCGTCGACGAACGCGGCATACTTCTCGACTATCTGCGCCACTACCGTCTGACCCTGGAAATGAAATGCGCGGGGCTGGATGCCGAGCAGCTTGCCCGGCGATCCGTACCACCGTCCACGATGTCTCTGCTGGGGCTGGTGCGGCACCTGACCGAGGGGGAAAGACACCTTCGCCGGGTCATGGCCGGGGAAGACGCGCCGAAGCTGTACTGCACCGACGATGACCGTGACGGCGACTGGAACGGCGCGATCGCCGACCCGGCGGTCGTGGAGGACGCCTGGCGGCGGTGGCGAGCCGAGGTAGAGCTCACCGACCAGTTCGTGGCCGGAGTCGCCGACCTCGGCACCTGGAACGCAGGCGTCTCCGACCTCGGCCCCGACGGGGCTAACTTGCAGCTTCGCGACATCCTGGTCGCGCAGATCGCGGAGTACGCGCGGCACTGCGGCCATGCCGACCTCCTTCGCGAGCGCATCGACGGCCGCGTCGGCCAGTAAGCGCCGCCGGACAGAACCATGGCCGAAGGCTGGTTGTCCGTGACGAGCAAAGGGCCGCGCAAACGGTCGAGGCCCGAGTTGGGCGTACTTGCGTCGGTCAGGAGAAGTGGACTTCAGGGGCCGGCCAGGTCCCGTCTTCGGTGAACTGCGATCCCCAGTAAAACGGGTTCACCTCGCGAAGAGTGCGAGCCCTCCATCCCGTCGCGCTGGAGTCGTCGGGCACGCCGACCTGGACGTCAGGTCCCCACAGGGCCAGGCGCTCCTGGCAGATGCCACACGGAGGCAGGATGAGGACGCGTTCACGTTCGGGGTCCCGATATACGCACACGGAGGCGGTGATCTTCTTATCGAGTGTGTAGGCCTGGCAGATGGCGCCGGTCTCGTGGCATAGGGACACTCCGCCGTTGAGGTTGTCCAGGCCGACGCTGGTGAGGATCTGCCCATCGTTCAAGTAGAGGGCCGCGGCACCGCCCTGCTCACCAGGGGGCCATCGCCGATCCATCTGTGCGATGGCCGCGTCGACAAGGCTTTGATCAAGCTGCATGTCGGCATCCTGACATATCAAGACGTGGCAGCCTCGCCGACCACCGGTAGATCGCCCAGGCTCGTACCGCGGTCCACCCGATCTTTGGTCGGGATAGGGAGTGTGAGTTGCGGACCCGGCGGCCGTGGTCTGCTCGGCTTGTCCCGGGTCGATGGCTGGGGCCGGACGGGCAGCGGCGTACGGGCTGCTGCGGGCGGTGCTGATGACGGCGGTCGAAGAGGACCACATATTCCGCGCAACCCATGCCGGATCCGCGGGGCCGGCGACGAGCACGCGAAGGAATGGCCGGTCCTCACCGTGGCCCTGGTCTTCGAGCCGGCCGACCTCGTGGGCCGTCGTCGTGTCGGCAAGGTCCCCACGCTCAAGAACGGGGCGTACCGGCTCCGTTTCCATCGGTACGGGGAGACGCGTACGCACTTCGAGGTCTTCCGGACTCGGGCGGCCTTCGGCGAGCGCTCCATGGGTGAACTGGTCATCGGGCTGTTCCGGCTTTCGGCGACTGCCCCATGAGCGAGATCAAGCCGGGGCACGTCCGTGAACCCCCCGACACCTAAAGTAGTTTGTCGCGCGCGTAGGCGGCGGCTTCCGTGCGGTTGCGAACGCCGATCTTGGCGAAGGCGTTGTTGATGTGCGTCTTGACGGTCGTCTCCGCGATGAAGAGGGCCGAACCGATCTCCGCGTTGCTCAGGCCCCTGGCGACGAGCCGCAGCACCTCGACCTCCCGCACGGTCAGCCCGTCGGGACAGGCCGTGACCGGCGGTGGTGCGGCGCGAGACAGCGCGTCGACCAGCCGGCGGGACACCGCGGCCGAGAACGTCGACTGCCCAGTGGCGGCGGAGCGGAGGGCGGCGGCGATATCAACGCGTCCGGCATCCTTGGTGAGATAGCCGCAGGCCCCGGCCAGCAGGGCGGAGTCCACGGACTGGTCATCGTCGTAGGTGGTCAACACCACGACGACCACCTCTGGGTACTCGCGGGTGATCCGCCGTGTGGCCTCGACGCCGTCCATCACGGGCATGCGCAGGTCCATGAGCACGATGTCGGGACGCAGCTCGGCCACCAGCCTCAGGGCCTTTTCGCCGTCCCTGGCGTCGCCCACCACCTCCACGTCGTCAACCAGGTCCAGCAACGCCACCAGGCCCTCGCGCATGAGCTGCTGGTCGTCTACGACCACAACCCTCACTCTGGCACCTCCGCTCGCACTTCCCACAGGCCACCCGCCGGTCCAGCGATCAAGGTCCCGCCCGCGAGCGCCAGCCGCTCACCCATGCCTTGCAGGCCGTGCCCGGATGAGGCCGCCGCGCGTCCGGCCGCGCACGGGTTGCGCACCACCAGCCGAACGGCGTCCTCGCCGTAGCCGAGCTTGATCGTGATCGGCTCGCCCGGGGCATGCTTGGCGGCGTTGGTCAGCGCCTCGCGTGCCGTACGCAGTAGGCAGACCTCCGCCGCCGGGGGGATCGGCCGCCGCGTGCCCGTCGTGCGCAGCTCGGCGGGCACGTCGTGGTCCCTGCGGTGCTCGGCGACCAGCAGATTGAGCGCGTCGGGCAGCGGCGGCACGTCCTCGCGCAGGGCCGCCACCGCCGAGCGTGCCTCGACCAGCCCCTCCCTAGCCAGAGACCGTGCCCTGTGGATGCGCGTCAGCGCTCCTTCCACATCGCCTCGCTCGGAGAGCAGGGCCTCGGCGACCTCCAGCTGCACCCCCAAGGCGCCGAGGGAGTGCGCGAGCACGTCGTGGAGCTCCCTGGCGATGCGAGCCCGCTCGTCGAGCGCCATGGCCCTGACCCGGTCCTGCTGGGCACGGCGGTAGTGGCGCCGATGCAACGCGAAGAGCACGGCGCACATCATGACCGCCCCGCGGACCACGATCGCCGATCGCGGCTGCTCCCACCACAGCATGCTGCCGACCATGAGAGCCAGGTCGCCCGCGGTAACCGCGACGATCGCTCCCATGCTCGGCGTCACGTGCGCCACGAACAGCAGCAGTGTCGCGAACAGCAAGACCGTGGGCGCCGCCTCGGCCGATCCTGAGACCGACGCGGCGATCGCCGAACCGGCCGCGAGCAGGGCCATGGCTACGCGCGGGAATCGGCCGTCGAGCAGGACGAAAGTCAGCCAGCACGCCATAGATGCGCCGAGCGCCGACCACACCAGCGCGGGAGCGCGATCGGGCGAGGCGGTCGCGAGCGACCAGGCGAAGACCAGGCTCATCAGCAGCCTGACCAGGCGGCCGGTTTCGGGGTCGTCGGCCGCCAGTAGCCGCACGACCCGCTCCCGCACCTCCCGCATCGCCTAGCGCGAGTCCTTCAAGGTCAGAATCATGTCCACCAAGATAACCCGGAAGGCCACGAAGCCGGCGATCACCAGCAGGGCCACGACCACGATCGCGAGCAGGAGCTTGCCGTTCATCTTTCCCCCGTTGGCGTCCAGGAGCCGGTGCAACAGGTCGAGCCAGATGCCCGACCGTCCGAAGCGTTTGTCCATGCCTGGAAGGTAGGGAGAGGGTGGGGTGGAGCGGCACCACCGAAGGATGGAGAGCGGGATGGAGCTCGACGTTGCCAGTACGCGGAGGGCGGAGTTGAGACTGGAGTCCTTGGCAGGCACCGGCAGCAGGCGCGCTCGGGGGGAGCCGAATCGAAGCCGGGGCGCTTCACTTTCGTTCGTGAGCTCCTGGGCTGGCTCAGATTCTTGCGTCAGGTGGTGACTGAGTCGGTCTGCTGGCCGTACGCGCTGACGATGGTGTCCAGGAGACCTGGGAAGCGGTCCTCGAGATCTTCAAAGCGAAGTGCGGTCCAGCGACGGTTGCCGTCCTCGCGCTGGCGGATGATGCCGGCCTCTCGGAGCACCCGGAAGTGGTGAGTGAGTGTGGAAGGCGCGACGTCGACCGGGAAGGTGCCGCAGGCTCGTTCGGGATCGGCGCGCAGGGTCCGCACGATGGTCATGCGGGTGGGGTCGGCGAGGGCGTGCAGCACGTCCAGCACGTCGAACTCGTCGACGTCCGGGTGGATCAGCGTCGCGCGACGGCTGTGTGATCGGGGCATCTCGCACCTCTCTTTCGACAAACATCGTACAGGGTGATAGGACTTTCGTAGTACTACGAACGTCGAAATAGGAGTTCGGGATGCGCGCTTTGGTGATGACAGGACCGTCACAGGGATCGGACCGCACACAGATCCAAGAGATCGACATACCCCGTCCGGGCCCAGGAGAGGTGACCATCGATGTCGCCTACGCAGGGGTGAACTTCCTCGACGTGATGGCGCGCCGCGGCGACGTTGGATACGTGCCTGCCTGGCCGTATGTTCCGGGACTTGAGGTAGCCGGCACTGTACGCGAGGTTGGCGCGGGCGTCAGCGATCTCACCGTTGGACAGCGGGTGGCCGCGTTCACTCCAGGAGGTGGCCTGTCCGAGGTCGCACTCACGCGTGCGGTGCTCACCGTACCGATACCAGACCGGATCTCGTTGCTCACGGCAGCAGGCACCCCGATGATGTTCTCAACCGCCTTGCTACTGCTGACCGACTCCGCCAGGCTCGGCCCCGGTGACAATGTGCTGGTGCATTCGGCCAGCGGTGGTGTGGGCAGTGCTCTCGCGCAGTTGGTGCCCGCGATAGGCGGGGGACTGCTCATCGGCACCGTCGGTCGCCCTGACAAGGTCGCCTCGGCGCAGAAGAGCGGCTACGACGTCGTGATTGCTCGTGGCGATGGTCTGATCGAGGCGGTACGTGCGGCCACCGGAGGGGGCGGCGTCGATGTCGTCCTGGACCCGCTGGGCACCAGCATGCTCGATGTCGATCTGGCGGTCACGGCGCCCGGCGGACGGATCGTGCTGTTCGGCAATGCCGGCGGAGGGCAGCCCGCTCCGCTTCCGCCCGCGGGCAAGCTCATCGGTGGCAACGTCGCGATCGGCGGGTTCAGCATCAGCAGTCTGAGTGCTTCCGCTCCCGAGCGTGTCGCCGCAGCCCTGCGCCGCGTCCTGGACATGATCGCGACCGGTCGGCTCGACGTTGCCGTCACCAAGGTCGACTCACTCGCCGACGTGCCCGCCGTGCACCAGCTGCTCGCCGACGGCCGCGGCAACGGCAAGTACGTGACCCGAGTGACCTCCACGGAATAGAAAATCTCGCGGCACTGTCGCTGCCTGCGGGGCGTGGACGCGCGCTCAGGTCCGCCGCGGTGCGGCCGGTCGCCACCGTCGGGGAACTTCGAACAGCCACGTCGCGCGCACTGCGAGCAGCCCGCGGTGGATCGCCAGGCTCAGGCCGATCACCACGGCGGTCAGCAGAATCGGATACTCCGCCACCGTAAGCGCCTGTCCGTCGCCACCCAGCCCGGACATCGGACCGACGAGGAACCCGTGCAGCAGGGCGAGCAGGGGCATGTGGATGACGTAGATCGGCAGCGTTCGTCGTCCAAGGGCGGCGAGCGCGTCACCCACCGGCCGCCACCTGCTCACTCGCTCAGCGGCGGTGACGCCGAAGGCCACCGCCGCGACGGACACCGCCGGCCACACCCCCACCCAGCGCTGACCGCCGGTCACGGCCATGACCGTCAGCGCCGCGGCGTACACCACGAGGGTCAGGGCCAGGCGGCGGTTCGTGGCGGTCGCCGCCCACCGTTCGACGTACGGCTTGAAGTACAGACCGCCGAGGAAGAACACCAGGTTCTGGTAGACGCCGCCGCGGTCGCCGGGGGTGGCGAGCACGCCGGCGGCCGTGATGACGGACAGGGCCGCGGCCGCCGCGAGGATCACCGGCCGCGGCGCCCGCCGTACGGCTTTCGCGAACGCGAAATAGAGCGCGAGGGCGTACAGGTACCAGAGGTTGGAGGGGGTGATGGTGAGCTGTTCCACCAGCCCGAGCACGGAATCACCGTGGGCGGTGGGGAAATCCGGGACCGCGGCCAGGATCGCGGTGTGGATGAGCAGCCAGACGGCGTACAAGTACAGGAATTTGGCGACCCGGGATCTGCCCAGCACCCGCCACGGGCGATTTACGGCGTTTGCTGCGAAAACCCCTGAGATGGTGAAGAACAGCGGCATCCGGAGCGGCAGGAACTGCTCGCCCAGCGTTCCCCAGGCACTGGGGACGGGAGAGCCGGCGTGCCAGCTGATCTGCAGATAGTCCTTGACGATGACGTGCCACAACACCACGAGGATGATGCATGCGCCCTTGGCGACGTCCGCCCACTGTGCCCGTTGCCGGGACGCATCGGCGCCGGGCGCGGTCGGGGCGTTCCCGGCGTGAATCCGAACGGTCGTCACGATTCTCCTTGGTCAGCGTGAGGAAGGGCGCGCCGGAGCCCCGGGCGGCTGATTCGGTTTCCGGCCGGGTTTCCTGCTTCAGGGGGGGCAGCGGCCTGTCAGGGCCAGGGCGCGCGGGAGAGGTTCCGCTGAGCGGACCGGGGGGCCTCCCGAAGGCGGCTGTCGGCTCTGGAGAAGCTTCGCTGCCGGGCCCGGGACGGCGCATCGGCCCCAGGGCAGGGATCTGCCCGGCACCGGCTCTGCCTTTCGGCCGATATCGGCATCCCGCACTCTGACTACGCTGGTCACGATGACGACGCCGCAGATCCGACGCTTGTGGTTACGCCTGGGCCAGGTGGCCGGGCTGACCGTGATGGCGATCCTCGGGATCATCGACGTCCGCTACGGCATGCTCCAGCTCTCCCTACATGGCCTTGTGCTGTCCCTGGTACGGGTGGGGCTGGCCGTGGCCACCGTGAGGGTCTGGCTCCCCGAACACCCGCAGAACTCCCGGCGCCTGCCGTCGCTGGCTCTGCTGCTCGCCGCCGCGTCGATCGCCGTCACCGTCGCCACGCTGACCGCCGGGTTCGGCCTGACGGGCGTGTGGGGTCTCGCCGAGACCTGCGGCCTGCTCGCGAGCATTTACGTGGTGGCGCGCCGGGGGGCGCCCAGGTCGTCGGTCGCCGCGGTTCTGGCCCTCGGGCTGGCCGGCATCCTGCTGCCGTTGCGCGGTGCCGCCGACGACACGTACGTCATAGCCGCCCTCCTCGTCGCCCTCGGCGTGGCCGGCGCGACCGCGGGTGGGGCCTACCTGCGGTTCCTGGACCGTGGGCGGGAGCAGGTTCTCGTCACGATGCGGGCCGAGCAGCGCGCCGAGTTCGCCCGGGAACTGCATGACTTCATCGCCCACCACGTCACGGGAATCGTGGTTCAGGCGCAGGGCGCGCGGTTCATCGCCGAACAGGATCCGCAGCGGGTGATCCTCGCCCTGGAACAGATCGAGCAGGCCGGCGCGGAGACGATGAACTCGATGCGGCGGATGGTGGGCGTGCTGCGCGACCCGCACGCCGCACCGGACGCGCCGTTGACGCCGCTGGCCGGGCTGACGGAGCTCAACCCGTTGCTGGCGGGCTTCAACGGTTCAGGTGCGCCGGTGGCCCACCTGCACGTTGACGGGGATCTGGACGGGATCCCCGTCGAGGTCTCCACCACGGCCTACCGGGTGGTGATGGAGGCGTTGACGAATACCCGCAGGCACGCGGCAGGCGCCCGATCAGTCGATGTGCAGATCTTCCGCGACCCGGAGTCGCTCTTCGTCCGGGTGACAGACGATGGCGCCACCCCGCGCGCCGCCGGGCCCCGGCGACAGCACCGGTACGGTCTCATGGGCCTTACCGAGCGGGTCCATGCCCTCGGCGGACGGTTCTCCGCCGGGCCGGGTGCCGTCGGTGGCTGGGTGGTCGACGCGGCGCTGCCGCTCGATCCTGAGGCGGCGCGGTGATTCGAGTGGTGATCGCCGACGATCAGGCAATGGTCCGGACCGGCTTCAGCATGATCATCGACAGTCAGCCGGACATGGAAGTGGTGGGCGAGGCGGCGGACGGCGTGGCCGCGGTCGACCTGGCCCGGCGGCTCCGGCCCGATGTGGTGCTGCTGGACATCCGGATGCCCCGGATGGACGGCCTGGAGGCGCTCCGGCTGCTGGCGGGCAAGGGTGTCGCCGACCCGATCAAAGTGGTCGTGGTGACCACCTTCGATCTCGACGAATACGTGCACACGGCACTGAGCACCGGCGCGTGCGGGTTCCTGCTCAAGGACTCGGGGCCGGCACTGCTGGTGGAGGCGGTCCGGGCGGCGGTGTCGGGCGATGCGATGATCAGCCCTTCGATCACGGTGCGGCTACTGAAGCACCTCAGTCCCCCGGCCCGGGCGCACGACGACGCGGGCCTGTCGCCGCGGGAACTCGACGTGGTGAAGTTGATCGCCCGAGGCCTGACCAACGCGGAAATCGCCGAGCACCTGTTCATCGCCGTCGGCACCGTCAAGACGCATCTGGGCAGCGTGCATATGAAGCTGGGCGCCCGCAACCGGGTGGAGATCGCGGCCTGGGCGTGGGAACACCGCCTGGTCGATTGAGTCGCCGGGCTACGGCGGTGCAGGTCAGGGCCGGCCGAGCGACGGTGAGTCCCCGCGATTCACCGCCGCAACAGAGACGGAACTGAGGTCCAGTTCGGGCCTGCTCGCTGAAATGTCGACCGTCAGCGGTCCCGGTGCCTGAGGTCTGTCGGTCGACTTGTGGACAAGCAACCACGGTAGGTTCTCACCGCTCCGGCCCGCCGCGGCGCCAGGACGATGGCATCGTCCGGCCGAGGGGCTTGTAGTAGCTGAGCAGGATGGTCACGAGCAGCACCCCGGAAGCTCCCCCGGAGTCCTTGACCAGCCCGTACGCGTCTGAGGGAACTCCTCCGGCCAGTGCCACACCGGCGGCCGCGGAGAGCGTGGGCACGAGAACGAACACGGCCAGCAGCGTGCCGCCCGCGGTGAGGACCAGCGAGATGAGTACCCACCAGTAGCGCAGCAGCCCCCACGGGGTGAGCATTCCCAAGACGACGCCGGTGGAGAGGGCGAGCAGCGCCAGGGGCAGGACGAGGAACTCGCCGAGCATGTATCCGGCCGGATAGACGGTCAGCGGGTTCGACCCCTGCCACCCCGCGACGGCCAGAGCGAGTACGGCGGCGTCGGCACCCAGCAGTCCCAGCGAGGCGACCACATGCACGATCCGCAGGGCCTTGCGCCAAGGCGGTGACAACCGCATCCTGGGCCGGCCGTGGGGCTCAGGCTGCCTGCCGGCCGTCCTCCCGCCCGCTCTGGGAACCGGGGGTCGGCGGTGCTGTTCACTGGAGGTCCCTTCCTGGTCGGTTACGACGCGTGCTGCGGGTGGCGCCAGAAGGCGCACTGGTGACTGCTCACGAAGTTCACCGGATGCACACCTTGCGGACCGGACGCGAGCGAGAGGACCGTACCGCCGGAGTGGTAGGCCGCCCAGTGGGGTAGCCCCGGCAGGTTGGGATCGCCGGTCGCGGCGAAACGCGTCCAGTAAGCGATCATGTCGCGCGACAGCCTCTCCTGTGCGGGAGAGAGCGCCAGAGGCGGGTTAGGGCCCTCCATGAGGTACGGCAGCTCGGCCGCGTGCCCGGCTCCGAGCGGGAGGCCGACGATCTCCTGCCCCGAGCTCTCGGCGAACTCGAAGGCATAGACGGGGGCACGCCAGGCCGCCGCGTCGTCCGCCGGAAGCTGCGAGCAGGCGCCCAGTTTCGCGCCCC
This sequence comes from Microbispora bryophytorum, assembly GCF_043197435.1. NCBI lineage: Bacteria > Bacillati > Actinomycetota > Actinomycetes > Streptosporangiales > Streptosporangiaceae > Microbispora > Microbispora bryophytorum. The sequence continues at coordinate 38,533 of NZ_JBICTF010000004.1, forward strand.
AGTCGGTCAGCACGGTGGCCAGTGCGAGGCTCGGTGTGGGGAATCCGGCGACCGGATAACGATCGAGCACGGCGTCGGCGTCGTCCCCGAAGAGGTCGGTGAGAATCTCCGGATACTGCTGTGCCGTCACGGGTCGGCCCTGCGCGTCGAACTGCACCGCCACGAAAGGCCGCATCTCGTCATGGGTAGCCCCCTGGAGGAGGGGGACCGGCGCGGCCAGGCCGCGGCGCAACGCCTCCAGCGGCTGCGTCGGCAGCGCAGGCGTGCCCGCCGTGAAGATCCAGGGCATGTCACCGATGCGGGCGGTCGCGGTGAAGACCTGATCGGAGCCGATGGGGAGCAGTTCGGCCACGGGCTTGGCCCGCAGGCACGTCGCAGTCCGGGTGACGCACCCGAGGTCGGCGGCGATCTTCGTGGCCCGCGCCCGCGCCGCCGCCCGGGTGACGAAGGCGTTGCCGCAGGGGCCGCTCTCCACGATCGCCTTCTGGAACAGGCCGCGCGATCCAGGCGCTGCCAGATGGGCGCACACGCTGAAACCGCCCGCCGATTGGCCGAAGATCGTCACGTTGGCGGGATCGCCGCCGAAGGCCGCGATGTTGCGCCGCACCCAGCGCAGTGCCGCCTGCTGGTCGGCGAGCGCGTAGTTGCCCTCGTACGGGTCGCTCATGGCCGGATGGTCCAGGTAGCCCAGGGCTCCCAGCCGGTAGTTGAGTGTCACCGTGACGACCTTTCCCTGGGTGGCCATCCGGCTCAGGTCGTACTCGCTGCCCGCGCCCGCCACGAACCCGCCGCCGTGGATCCAGACCATGACGGGAAGCCGCTCGGCCGGCCGGGAGGCAGGCGTGGTGACGTTGAGGAACAGGCAGTCCTCATCGCCGAGCGGCTGCGGTGGCCGATCGGGGCCGCCTCCGTCAAGCTGGGGGCAGGGACTGCCGGGTTTGGTGGCGTCGCGCACGCCTGCCCACGTCGGCGCGGGGCCCGGCGCCCGCCACCGCCGATCGCCGGTCGGCGGCGCCGCGTATGGGATCCCAGAGAACGTCCGGTGGTCGGAGCCGGGAAGACCGTGCACGGCGCCCTGGGCGGTTCGCACGAGAGCCGGATCCTGATCGCCTGCCGCCCGTGCGTGGGCCACGCCTCCGCCCAGCGGGACCATCAGGACGGCGGCGAGGACAAGCAACAGCGGCTTTCTACGCATGCGGCCAGACTTTCGGCTTCCGGGTTGTTCCGCGTCGTCTCGTCGGCGGTCCCGCGACTACGTCTCCTGTCGTATGCGAAACAAGGGACGGCTCCGAGAGCGCGCACGATCTTCCGCAGGGCCTTCCTGATCACCTGCATGCGCGCGGGGGGTGCGGCCGGCGGCGAAGTCGCGCGCGTTGACCATCTGGAAGGCGCGGTCCGGGTCGCCGGGGGCCAGCACTTTGCCGCCCCGCGCCATCCGGTCCAGCCACCGCAGCAGGCGGCCCACGTTCTCGTACGGGCCGACGAGCAGGCCGCAGTTGAGGATCAGCGAGCGGTCCGCGCCGAACCGCTCCAGCACCGCGCGTTCGCACCCGGCCTTCAAGTGGTTGTCTGCGGGCTGGCCGGGCGGGGTGTCGGCAGGACAGGGGCACGTGAGGGAGTCCTCGTTCATGGGGCGCTCACCCCAGTCCGAGAACGCGTGGATGGAGGAGACGAACGTGTAGTGGCCGGCGCGCTCGCGTAGGAGCCCGGCGGAGAGCAGTACGTCGCTCGGCTGCTCCCCGGAGGTGTCCACCACCGCATCTCAGCTCCGGCCGGGTGGCGGGAATCGAACCCGCGCTGTCAGCTGGGGAAGTCTTTCAAGGTCACCGCGTCTGAGCTGGGCAAACGCTGACCTGGGCCTATGGCGGTCGAGTCACCGCGAGTCCCTTTTGCTTCCCGCTGATCGCCAACCGAACGGGCACGCAACGGGCACGGCCACCGTGCCCCTGACACTAGCGAGATCGCAAGCGTAGACTCGGAGCATGAGCGCTGGGCATGCGCATGAGGAGCTTCATCACCTGGTGGATCGGCTGTCGCCGGACCAGGCGGGTCGGCTGTTGCGATTGGTCAGGACAGACCCGGAACTCGCTGAGGCCGCGAACGAGGACCTGCCCGAGCCGGTACGGCGTCGTCGGCTGTCTATCGCTGGGATCGGCGCATCCGGAGAGGGCGATCTGTCGGAACGGGTCGAAGATCTGCTGGCGGAGCGGTTCAATCGGTCGGTGTGACCGCTACGCTCCTGGACACGGGGCCTCTGATCGCTGTTGTCGATCGAGATGACAAGCATCATGCCTCGTGCGTACGCCTCCTTGAGCAGTTGGAAGGGCCGTTGCTTCTTCCTTCGACCATCTTGATCGAGGCTGGTTGGACGATCAACAGGCATATGGGACCTGCTGTACATGCGCGGTTCCTCGATCTTGTGACCGAGGAGTTCGAGCTGGTCGATCTGCTTACCGCTGACGTACGGCGCATGGCCGAACTCGTCCGGCTTTACAAAGATGCTCGTCTCGACCCTGCCGATGTGTCCGTTGCCGCAATCGCCGAGCGTCTAGGAATCACCCAGATCGCGACGATCGACCGGCGTGATTTCGGCCTGATCCGGCCGCGGCACGTGGCGGCGTTCAGACTCCTGCCGGAGGTACTCGCTTAGATCTTGGAGCGGGTGACGGGAATCGAACCCGCGCTGTCAGCTTGGGAATAGGCTACTGATCTTGCCGTGCTGAGCTGGGAAAACAGGGGTGCAGGTCAGGGCTGGCCGAGTGGCCGTGAGTCCCCGCGATTCACCGCTGATCGCCGTCCGTTCTGGTACGCATCTGGCACGGACGCCGGCTCTCCCTTGTCGGTGTCACAGCAGGCTCGTAATGGGCTTGACGTCCTCACGCCGGCCCCCGGCATGATCGTCAGATGTTCGACTTCGGGATCGGCGGATGCAGGCCCGCATGGCTGAGCGGGAGTTCAGCAGTCGCCGCCGCACATGGTCGGAGACTGGCCATGCTGGAAGGACGGAGGCTGACGCGGTCTCTGCTGCTGTGGGACCTCGACAAGGATGTCTGGTTCTCCGATGGTCTGGTCTTGTTGCACTTCGAGGGCGAGCAGGTCGAGATCGTCCACCAGAAGTTCGATGAAATCTCGATCACGTGGAACACGGTGGATCCGGCTCGGCCGCTCGATTGGGCCGGGGAGGGATTCCGGCTGGCATGGCGAGAGGGTGTGCCAGGCGCACTGGCGAGATTGCAGGGGCAGAGGCTGCAGGCCGTGGAGCTTCTGACGTGGATGGATGAGGACATGGCCCAAGGGATGGTGGCTGTCGGATTCCTCTTCCCGCACGGCCGAGTGACGATTTACAACGCTCTCGATGAGAACGGCATGGAGTTCGGAGACCCTGATCAGCGGTATGCGCGCCTGAGGCTCAGTGCCTAGTGCTCATGAGTCACTGGTGTGGCTTATCGGCCCCTGGAGAGTGGAGCGGGTGACGGGAATCGAACCCGCGCTGTCAGCTTGGGAAGTCTTTCACCACCATGCGGCCTGAGCTCGGAAAACGCTGACCTGGGCAGATGGGGGTCGAGTGACCGTGAGTCCCCGTGGTTCCCCGCTGCTTGCCGACCGTACGGGTACGATCACCGCCACTGGCAATCCCCTGAAACCGTGGAGACGTTTCTATGCGGCGATGGCCTCCTGGGCCCTCGCCCTGGCGGCCGTTCGGGTAGCCATGATTTGTTGCTCGTACTCGATAGGTGGTAGCCCTTCCGCGGCGCTGTGCCGGCGGCGGGTGTTGTAGAAGTCGGCGATCCAGGTCGCGACCTTCACACGGGCTTCGGCGCGGGTGGTGAAGTGGTGCCGGTGGACGAACTCGACTTTGAGGGTGGAGTTGAACGACTCGGCCGCGGCGTTGTCCAGGGCGCAGCCGACCCTCCCCATGGACTGCACCACACCCCAGTGCCGGCAGGCGGCCTGGAATCGGGCGGCGGTGTATTCGCTGCCGCGGTCGCTGTGAAAGATCACCCCGTCCACGGTGCCGCCCCTGGTCGCGGCGGCCATCTGCAACGCGGCGATGGTCAAAGCGGCGTCGTGGTGGGCGGACATGGCGTAGCCGAGCATCCGCCGGGAGAACAGGTCCTCCACCGTCGCCAGATACAGCTTGCCCTCACCAGTGGGGATCTCAGTGACATCCCCGCACCACAGCACGTCCGGCGCGACCGCGGTGAACTGCCGCCGCACCAGATCCGGCGCGGCCTGCCGTTTCCCGGCCCTGGTCAGGCCTCGGGGTTTGCGACGCTCATGGGCGACCAGGCCCAGTTCGGCCATCCGCGCCGCCACCGTGTTGACCGATACCCGCCACCCTTCCTGGTGCAGGTCCCGCGTGATGCGCGGAGATCCGTGGTGCCGGCCGAGGCGGCGAATCGGATCTCGATCGCCGCATCGAGATCGGCTTGCCGTCGCTGGCGGGCGGTCGGCGCCCGGCCGCGCCACTTGTAGAACCACGCCTGCGAGACGCCCAAGGCCCGGCAGGCAAGCGCGTGGGGGATGTCATGCTCGGTCTTCTGGGAAGCGATGAAGGCCGCCACGCTCACCGGCCCGTCGCTTCCTTGACCCAGAGGACCACCGAGCGCTTGAGGACTGTGAGACTGAAGGAGCACCGCCCGGAGCGCTCGGGTCTGACCCCGCTTGAGACTGGCCCCGTGCCTTCGTGATGACCTGTCGCCTGGGCCTGGGCGATGCCGCCGACCAGGCGGGGATGTGTCCCCATAGGGGCCTTGCGAGCGCATCGTCACAGTCCTGACCTCCTCCGCCCGGCCGGTGACCCCCGAGCTCGTGAGGAGAACCATGACCCGCACCGTTGCCCAGACCACCCGCGTCGATGATGAAGAGATCGTCTTGGGGGTGGACACCCACGCCGACACCCACGTCGCGGCGGTCGTCACCGCGCTTGGAAGGCTCGTGGCCACCGAGTCGTTCCCGACGACCGCGGCAGGGTATACCGCCCTGCTCACCTGGGCCCGCGGACACGGCCGGTTGCGCCGGGCCGGCGTTGAGGGCACCAGTTCCCACGGAGCGGCACTCAACCGCTACCTGCGCGGCCAGGAGATCCAGGTCCTCGAGGTCAACCGGCCCAACCGGGCGGCACGGCGCCGGCGTGGCAAAAGCGACGCCGTTGACGCCGAGAACGCTGCGCGGGCGGTCCTGGCCGGGGAGGCCACGGCGATCGCCAAGACCGGCGACGGCGTGGTCGAGATGATCCGGCTGTTCAAGATGGCCAAGGACTCCGCGATCAAGGCACGAACCCAGACCATGAACCAGCTCAAGGCCGTGCTCACCCGAACCGATCCGAGTCTGCGCGACTCGCTCAAGGAGCTCGGACAGGCCGCGCTGCTGCGCACGTGCGCCGCATTCCAGCCCGGCTCCCTCGGCGGAATCGAGGACGCGGCCATCGCCGTCCTGCGCATCCTGGCCTTGCGGATTCTCGCGCTCACCGAGGAGATCCGCACCCACGAGAGCGCCCTGACACAGATCATCACCGGCTGCGCCCCACGGCTGCTCGAACGACATGGAGTCGGCCCGGACACCGCTGCTTGTCTCCTTATCACCGCAGGTGACAACCCTGAGCGGCTGAACAGCGAGGCCGCCTTCGCCGCGCTGTGCGGTGTCAATCCGATCGAAGCGTCCTCTGGAAAGACGGCCCGACACCGTCTCAACCGTGGCGGTGACCGGCGCAGCAACAGCGCCCTCTACACCGTTGTGCTGACCAGACTGGGGCGCGATCAGCGCACCCGTGACTACGCGCAGCGGCGTACCGCCGAGGGCAAGTCCAAGAAGGAGATCATCCGCTGCCTCAAACGGTACGTCGCCCGGGAGGTCTTCCCGATCATCAGGGAAGCTCTCTCACCAGCGCAGACCTCGGCATCGGCGGCTTGACAAACATAGGGGCGTCATCACGCTCCATCTCCAGCTCGGCGCGTTCCTTGGCCCACTCGGCCCTCTGCCTGCGCAGACGCGCCAGTTCCTCACGCTCAGACTCGGCCAGCTCACCACCGGAACCGGTGTCCTGCTCACGGGCCAGCCGGTCCATCTGCACCCAGTTGGCCAACGTTCCCGCGTTGATCCCCAGGTCCCTAGCGACCTGAGCGACGGATTTACCCGTCTCCCCGACGATGCGCACCGCACCCGCCCGGAACTCCGGATCGAACCTACGTCTGGTCTCTCCCACGCCCAACCCTTCTTAGGTCAGGTCTCCACGGTACGAGGGGAGGGCCACCACATAGTTGGCGACCTGAATCGGTGACCTCGACAGTGGAGCCGTCAGGCAGCAGATCCAGCACTCGCGACGTAGTCCAACCGATGTTTGGGTGCTCCGGTAGACCGACAACACTGCGCGATCGACGTCCTCGAATACGCGCTGCCCCCGCTCGACCGGACCACGGAGCAGCCGCTGGCGGCCGTCCGCGAACGGGCGAACGGCACATCACCGAGGTCAACGAGGCTCGGCGCCGTTATGACCTGATGGGTCAGAGACAGGGCCCTTGGCGTGGTGGTCGCCGATGGCGTCCAAGACCTCGGCGAGCATGCCGCGGGCCGCAGCTGAGCGCAGGTGATCCAGGTAATCGCGGGATTCGACGATCTTTCCGTCCCTGACGCGCATGACGAAAACGGCCGGGATGGTGAAGGGTTCGCCGGTCTCCACCACGATCCCTTCGTACTGGAACTCGGCCACAATGACCTCGGGATCGGTGGTCTCGTGGACGTTGATCCGCGTCGGCCGACGCCGCAGGGTCGGGCCTTGGTACGCCTGTGGCCCACCGCCGAAGTGGGTTCGTAACGCTTCGCGGGAGAGCATCGGCGGCGCCCCCACCGGGTGGAACGGGTGGGAGACATCGGTCTGCTCCGCGTACAGGTCCACCACGTCCGCCCAGCGCTCTTCACAGACGCCGTGCACGAGTTTCAGAAAGACTTCGCGGGGAGTTTCGGTCACCGGCTCACCATAACCCGGCCCGATCCCCAAGGCGGGCCGGGCAAACGGGCCAGGCAAATCTGCGGGGTCCCTCATTTACACCGGTCTCGGGACGCCACCGGCACGCACCGTCGGCGGCTTCTCGGCTGTAGGTACCTGCCAATGGCCCTGGGCGGCCCGGCGGCCAGGCAAGCGCATCGTCTCGGTGCCCGAACTCCTCTTGCCTGATCTCCGCATGCACCTGAACACCTATGCGGGGGAGGGAGACGAGGGCCTGGTCTTCGTCGGCCCCAAGAGCGCCCAGCTCCGGCGAGCGAACTTCACCCGGACATGGAGCAAGGCGGTCACAGCAGCCAACCTGAGCGGCTTCCACTTCCACGATCTACGCCATACCGGCAACACCTTCGCCTCCCAGCCGCGTCCGACGCTGCGGGAACTAATGAACCGCATGGGTCACTCGACCACCTGGGCCGCGCTGATCTTTCAGCACACCGTGATGGAGCGGGACCGGGCCATCGCCGACGCGCTCGGGAAGCTCGCCGAGGAGGCCCTGAATAAGCAAGATCCAGACGGATCGGGCACGTAACGGGCACGGAAGATCGACATGACCCCGAAAACAATCAAGGCCCGGGTTGGGATGTGCCCCCTGACCTGGGCTTTCGCTTGTGGAGCGGGTGACGGGAATCGAACCCGCGCTGTCAGCTTGGGAATTGCATGGATCACGGCCCGTACGGGCGCTGACCTGGGCGTGGAACTGGTCATGAGTGACCGTGGTTGCCCCCTCGTCACCCTGCTTAATGGCCCGCTAATTGCCCGGCTAGCATCGCTGGTCATGGCGTCATGGAGCGCGAGATATCGCGCGGGCGAGTGCTTCGCCGTCTGGGACGAGCTTCGGGCGTACGGTCCGGATGGTGTTCCCGAAGCTCTCCAGGAGGATGCCGAAGAGGTCGCAAGAGAGACCATGCGACGTGTGGCGGTCAACGTTGATGTGATCGTGGAGCGGTTGACTGCGGCCGGCTATGCCTTCGCCTTCCCCGGTCGAATCCGGCAGTTGCCCGCGGCGGATGATCTAGAGGCGGTCAAAAGGGCAGAGCAGGTGATCGGCTCTCTTCCGCTCGCTCTACGTGCCTGCCTGGAGATTGTGGGGGCAGTCGATCTTTGCGGCGACGGAGGTGAGGTGTTACTACAGGTCAGCTACCACGCTGATCCGCTTGAGGAATGGGACCTTTATCCCGACCCGCTGGTGCTCCCCTCGGGACGTCATCTCTGGAACGACTGGGAGTACTGGGCCGAGGACTTCGAGAGGAGCGAATCGCGCAGCGTCCACCACCAAGGCTTCTCCTTCACGTTCGCGCCTGACGAGATTCATAAGGCGAACGTCAGCGGCAGCGAGCAGGACATCCTTCTTCCTAGCCGATCTGCTGACCCCAAACTTATCGGTGCTCGCGGTCGAGAGGGCCTCACGCTTGTCGAGTACCTGCGGATCTCGCTCGCCTGGGGAGGCTTCCCCGGCTACGACGCCACTCCATTAGACGTTCCCGTGCCGCAGACGCTTGAAGGGCTACGCCGCGACCTCCTCATGTTCTGACCGTCGTCGTTCCTCTGCGGCGCGCAAGCCAGTTCACCTCGTACGCCTGCGCTGCCTGATCACCCCGTCTGCCGTCGACCCGCCCGAAGGGGAAGCGGGCCTTGGTCTGCTCGGCTTGTCCCGGGTCGATGGCGGGCGGGGTGATCAGGCCCCTACCTCAGCCACCTACGGCCGGCCACGATGAGCGGAGCCTTGGCGATCACCCCGGAGCCGGAGCGCCCCCGCGCGGAGGCGAATGGCAGTGGTCTTTCGTCACTGGATGGTCATGCGGAAGCCGTGCTCGGAGGACATCGGGCAGAGGAAGATGGTCAGGGCGCCCCATCGGCCGAGATTCAGTTCGGTGGGCTCGTAGGCGTCCCGGTATTCGGGTTCGTCCGAGGTGAGGTGGCGTTCTTCCACGGGCTGCCACCGCGGGCCGCTGCCGCCGTCCCATTCGGAGCTGTCAAGTTTGAGTAGCGGTTCGGTTTCGGTTCCGCAGACGTTGCAGGGCAGCTCGTACATGTCGGTGAGGTGCCAGGACTCCCATCCGCCGATCTTGCATCCGGGCGCTATGGAAAGCAGGTACTGATAGTCGCCCTCAGTCTCCTCATCCCATTCATCGAGAGCCGCTTCGAGATCCTCGGGAAGTTCCTCCGAGTAGGGATATTCGGTGACCCGTTCGGGATGCAGAACACAGGGGCGAGGGAGATATTCCTCCTCGGCAATGGCTGCCAAGTTGAAACGGAGGGCGGCCACGTCCGGGCCGACGGGTCCGGTCGCGGCATCGGTGAGGTCTGCCGTACGTCGCCAGATGAGCTGGATGGCCGGGCCGCAGATGTCCTGTTGCTGGTGCTCGTTCGGGCACCAGAGAAGTTGGAGGAGGTCTTTGCCCTCGGGGAAGGGGATCTCGGGGATTTCTCGCTTGAAGAACTGGGCGACCCCGACCATCGGTATGGGGGAATCCGGGCACCATTGGTTGAGTTCACCCGCGATGCCAACGATCGGCACGTCGCAGGTAGGCCAGGCTTCGCTTGCCGACCATAGAAGCGGACCACCGATGTGGCTGTCCCTGACGGCTGGTGTTCCGGGTCGGGGGTGTAGCCGTACGGTAGTCCGCGCGTACTTGACTAGCTCGGGGAACCTCGCCGTGACGTCGATGGGTGGAGCGGGTGTGGTGCGTGTCATTTCTGGAGTCTAGGGAGCCGTGCCGCTATGGGCGGCCCGAGCTGACCGGCGGCCGGGACCGGCCCCCAGGCCGCATGCCCGGCCGCCGAGCGGGCGTAGGGCCGCGAGGTGGCGCGGAGCGCCGCCCTTGACTAGGACGACGAGGCCGAACCCCTGCACATGCTGCGCTTCGGCGACCAGATGGACGTCAAAGGCGTGCTCGCCGGAACCCCGGACGCCGACCAGCTCATCGGGTACCTGTCGAACTACCTGACCAAGTCTCTCGGCGATGCCCTCGGTACCGACGATCCCCGCCGCAAGGCGCACGCCGAACGGCTGCTCGACGCGCTCCGCTTTGAGCCGTGCTCGCCGACCTGCCCGAACTGGCTGCGCTACGGGGTGCAGCCCAAGGGCGCCAAACCGGGGATTGCTCCCGGCCGGTGCAAGGGCAAGGCGCACAAGCCCGATCACCTCGGTTACGCGGGCCGCCGCGTGCTCGTCTCGCGCAAGTGGTCCAACAAGACGCTGACCGAGCACAAGCAGGACCGGCGCACGTGGGTCCTGGAAGCCCTCGGCCTGCCTGACGAGCCGGTCGACCCCCACCGCTACATCTGGCGGCCGGTCAAACCCGGTGACCCCGAACTCGCCCCGATCGGCGTGCGCCTCCTGCGCTCGGTCCACGAACGCCAGCGCTGGCGCAACCACATGAACCAGCTCCAGGCCCAAGCCGAGGGCCGAGATCTTTCGGCAATTCAGTCCGCCGCGTGAAGGGAGGAACACCTTGTATCAGCTGCTCACTGTCCAGCAAGCGGCGGCCCGCCTGAACGCCTCGGTTCGCTTCGTCCGTCGCCTGGTGGCCGAACGGCGCATCGAGTTCGTGAAGGTCGGTCGTCACGTCCGCATCTCCGAGTCCGCACTGACCGCCTTCGTCGTCGCGGGCACGGTCGCGCCCCTGACGGCCCATGATGTCACCGGGAGGGCGGCCTGATGGCCAACAAGGACGGTCACCGCCGTTTCGACAACATCCGGAAGCTTCCGTCCGGGCGCTACCAGATTCGCTATCCCGGCCCTGACGGACAGGTGCACCTCCGGGGCCGAGACCTACGAACGCAAGGGTGACGCCGAGCGGGCGCTGTCCCTCGTCGAAGCGCAGATCATCAAGGGGGAGTGGACCGACCCCGATCGCGGCAAGGTCAAGCTCAAGGACTACGCCGAGACGTGGGTCTCCCAGCGTCCCTGCCTGCGTCCTCGCACTGTCGATCTCTATACGTGGCTGCTCAAGAAGCACATCACGCCGTACCTCGGCGGGGTCCAGCTCGGCAAGCTCTCAACCGCGTTGATTCGGCAGTGGCGGGCCGACCTGCTCGGCAACGGCGTCTCGGTGTCCGTCGCGGCCGAGGCGTACCGGCTGCTGCGGGCCGTGCTGATGACGGCGGCCGAAGAGGACCACATCATCCCGCGCAACCCCTGTCGGATCCGCGGGGCCGGCGACGAGCACGCACAAGAGCGCCCGCGGCCGGGCCGACTGCACCCAGGACAGGCGCTGCCGCGCCCTGGTGCTGCTCGCCACCTTCGCGAGCCTGCGATGGGGTGAGGTGAGGTGAGCGCGCTTCGTCGCAGTGACCTCGACCTGGACGCCGGGACAGTCCGCGTTCGGGCCGCCTTCGTCGAGCGCTTCACGGGTGAACTGGTCCTCGGCCAGCCCAAGTCCAAGGCCGGACGGCGGACCGGGGGCATCCCTCAAGCGATCGTCCCCGCGCTGCGCGAGCACCTTGCTACCTACGTCCAGGACGAGCCGGGCGCGCTCCTCTTCCCCGCTGCCAAGGGCGGCCCGTTGCGGCGCAGCGGCTTCAACACCCGTACGCGCTGGATGGACGTGGTCAAGGAGCCGTAGCTCTCGCCGCCGGCCCCGGCGGCGTAGATCATGCGTCGTAGATCGGATAGGTGGTCGCTGACCTGTGTCAGATCTGTTGCATGAAACCTCGGCTACTTGGGTGATAGCGGGCCGGACGATCAGGGCTTGGTCTGTGCGGACCTGGCGGAAGGGCATATGGCGATGGTGCTGACAGTGCCATCGCCCCAGACGGTGGTGTTCATCGTCGTCCGTCCGCTCAGGGACGCCACCGTGAACTCCGGAACGAAGCGTGTCGTGAACGTGCTGGCTATCCAGCTGCGGAACTGCTCTACCTCGCCTGCGACCCAATTCCATTCATCGAGGAGTTGCACCAGAGCCCAGGCTCCACGATTTTCGATCTCGGCTGCTCCATGGTTTTCCACGTCGTTGACCCAGACCAGGAATTCACGATCTTCGTTGAAAAGCTCGTACTCCGTCGCCATCCGGAACCAGCTCGCATTGACCTTGTCAGGCATGTCCGGGGCATCGATATCGACCACTTCGTGGGGATGGGAGTCGAACCGGCCGTGCTCGGGGCGCGCGCTTGCAGGGGAGTATCCCGGCGGCAGTGAAGGTAACCGAACTTCCTCGTGATCCATCCACCTGATGAAGCGAAGCCCGGCGGGAGCGAGCAGAGTCGCGATCTCGGCGTCAGAGAGCATCACGTGCTGACCATAACCGTAAGCGCCCACCTCGCGAGGGAGGGGCATGATGCGTGCGTGGAGGCGGGTGACGGGAATCGAACCCGCACTGTCAGCTTGGGAATTGCATGGATCACGCCTCCTAGAGCTGCTGACCTGCGCGTGAGACCGGTCATGAGTGACCGTGGTTGACCCTTCGTCACCCTGTCTAATTGCACGCTAATTGCACGGTGATCGCGTCGGGATGTGGAGGTGGGACGCTTCTTGGATGGATCCCTCGGAGTTTGCCGCTGTGAAGCAGCAGGTGATGGACGAGTCGTTCCCCAGCTCTGGGGCTGACCTCGACGGCATGGCAAAGGACTTCGATGCTTACCTCTGGCACTCGCCATTGATCACGGAGGTATCAGTTCGCCGTACCGGCGATACGAACAACCTGATCGCGGCTACGTGCTGGACTGTGCCGGGGTCTTCGACCGTGGAGATCGCGGCAGAGCTCGAACGGATCTGGTTGCAGGATCTCAGCTACCGGCACTTCGAGGCTCACATGATCACTGCGGACGAGCGGGCAGTCCGCCTTGATGCGGTGACGCAGATCGCTCCGGACGATTTCTACGTCACGGCCGCCATCGTCGCAGAGACCGCGCGGCCGACAACGGGAGGAGCAACAAGGTGATCACTTTCGACGGGACCTTCTACCGCGTTACGGATCCTGAGTTCGAGATGGTCATTCCAGCCTGGGAGGGGTACGAGCCGGACGCTGCTGACCAGGCAGACGCGACAATCACCTTCCGCGACGGCTCGCGCCGGTATGCGACCTTCATGACCCTGGACGCGATCCAGCACATCATGGACAAGGATGCGCGTACTGGTGAGTGCCTCGATGGCCGGTACTTCTGGTGCTCAGACTTGATCGTCATCAGGGGCGTCGGGTTCGAAGGCATGGCGGCCGCGATCCGAGACCTGGTCTCCTCGGGAGGCATCGAAGGAGCATGTGGCCTGCTCGACCCGATTGGTGATGACGAAGAGAAATCAACGTCTCGGGAGAGCCCGGGGCGAGAGTGGAGCGGGTGACGGGAATCGAACCCGCGCTGTCAGCTTGGGAATAGGCTACTGATCTTGCCAAGCTGAGCTGGGAAAACAGGGGTGCAGGTCAGGGCTGGTCGAGTGACCGTGAGTGCCCGCAATTCACCGCTGATCGCCGTCAGTTCTGGCACGCATCTGGCACGCAATCGATCACGGGCAGTCGTGCCTCTCGGGAGTCGAGGTGGCAGGACTGAGGGGTTGCGCTCCGAAGCCCTGCATACCTGAAGATCGAACCAATTGAGCACGACGAGAGTGTTGCATCCCCAGCGACAGGCGCCGTGCAGTTGGGCCGGCTCTCCTCAAGGCGCATCTCCCTGTCCGGTTCGCATTGAGGGGTTCTCGTATGACACTGGACGGGTATGATGTATGACATGGATGGTGGTGGATGAGGAAGTCGCTCCCGATCATCGAATTGCCGCTGTATTGGGACGAGGCGAACCTCACCCACGCGCAGGGGCATGGCGTCTCGCATGATGAGATCGAACAGGTTGTCCGAAACGGGCCCGAGGTGCGCCAGGCGAGGAGGAACGGAGAGGCCGTCCTTGATCACTACCTCCTGGTGGGCGTCACCGACGCTGGCCGGCGAGTCACGGTAGTTATTCTCTACCCCGTCACCTTGCAGCGTGATTGGGGTCCATACGAGATGGAGATGGCGAGACCGATCACCGCATACGACACACCCAAAAGGGGTTTCTGATGAGGCAGAACGAACCTACCGCTGCGGACATTGCTGCAATGGATGAGGCAGAGCGCGCCGAGTGGTTTTACAACAATCGTGAACAAGTAGCCGAAGAGTCCACCCCCGCTGTTCTTGATCGTGTCATATCGGTACGGGTCAGCCCAAGCGATCTGAGCGTGCTGAGCGAGGCCGCATCGGCAGCGGGCATGAAGCTGAGCGCATGGTTGCGCAAGGTTGGGTTGGAAGCTGCAGCGACAGCGCCTGCCGCTACACCTGCGGCGATCCTGTCAGGCGCGGAGACTCAGCAGCTTCAAGACTCAGTCCGCCACATTGTCGCACTACTGCAACGCAGTGGCATTGGACTCGATACCCCAAGGGGCCAGCACAATCGACAATTGATTCTGAAGCTACGACGGGCGAGCAAAAGAAGGATCAAGGTCGGCAAGTAGAGGTCCGCTCACCGCTCTACCGCAGTGTTGCGTGCAACAACCCGCATGCCTTCCACCGCCAGGTGGAGTGCCCGCGGACTTCGACCAGGACCGAGCCTCTGGAACATAGGGGCACGATTGGCTCCGATTCTCTCAGCTGTGGGAGTACGATCTCTTAATATGAGTCGCCGATCAGTTAGAGCTATTTCTGTGGACCTTCCTGGTGGAAGCGTCCTCCGAATGGCAACCGCGCGGCCTCAGCTGTCCGACTCGGCACGTATCGAGCTGATCGAAGAAATACCTCGCCGTGTCCTTGGTGCCTGCCCCATATGCGGTGATCCTGCTACAGAGGAAGAACACGTTCCGCCTCTCGCCATGGGTGGGGCGAAGATGACGCTTACCTGTGCCCGGTGCAACAACAGCCTAGGTAGCTATGTGGAGGCAGACCTGGCGGACTGGTACGAAAACGTATTCTCGGTCACTCGTTTTAGCGCGCCAGGCATCCAGGGGTATCGGAACACAGGGCCCATGCCGCTTAGGTGGACTCCTGAAGGCGAGTTTGTTCTCCTTCTCAGCGGAAGAAAGATCGATCCCGCTGTGGACGACATGCTGCGCGGCGGTGAGGTGGAATTGCACGTCACGCCCCCAAATGAGAACCGCTATCGCCTGGGCCTACTTAAACAGTCTTACCTAGCGGCGTGTCTACAGTTCGGCTTTCTAGAGAGCGAAGCAGGGGATCTGGTCCGGCGTGAGCTCCTTGCTGCGCGAGACGCAGTCAGTCGCCGAGATGTACCGATAAGCCCCTTGGCGTGGGGACTCACTGTCTATCGCCATCATGAGACGAGGCGGCTGACTTCTGCCCCGCTCGTTAGAGCGTTAGCGCACTCCGAGGAGGAATCGATTGAGGGCGTGCTCTTGGCGGGGCGCGTTTTTGTTTCGTGGTCATCGAGGGTGGATCCCGACCGGCCGCCATGCCGAGAGCCCGAGCCCTTCCAGGTTCGGCTACAAGTCGGGGAGCCTACGAATGGCACGGTTAGCTCAGTTACAGAGGATGAATGAGTCCCCTCCTCATCTGAGCGTAGGCCGTGCAACTGTTCTCGTCGTGAGTTGGCGGGATACGATCCTGGGCCGCATCTCTTCCTGCTCCCGCTACTGATCTTTAATTCGTGATGTCGACTCCTGTCGTTATCGCCAGGCCGGTCGGTGGGAGGCATCCGTCGATGAGGTGGGCCCGGTACTGGATCTTCTTCAGGGCGCGTTTGATGACGCGGACGAGCTGGGGCAGGTCGGCGGCGGCGAGGTTGGCCAAGGGGCCGCGTTTGAGCAGGGACCAGATGCCTTCGGTGGGGTTGAGGTCGGGGGCGTAGGCGGGGAACTGGACGATCGTGAGCCAGTCGGCGTGCTCGGCGGCGAAGGTCTTCATCCCGGGCACCAGGTGCAGGTTGAGGTTGTCCCAGACCAGCACGATCGGTGCTGCGAGCTGGGCGTGGGCGGACAGGATCAGGTCGCGGTAGTCCATCCAGCCGAAGGTCTTGGGCTCGCCCTTGCGGCCGCGGTAGACGTGCAGGCGGTAGATGAGCCGGGAGCGTTCGCCGGGTTTGTAGCAGACCAGTGCGGCGATGTTCACCCGCCCACTGCCGCGCCCGCGGATATGTACGACGGGGGTGTGCCCGCGCCGGCCCCACGTTCGTGCGCGAGGCGGCCTCAGCCCTTGACCGGCTTCGTCTTCGAAGCAGATCCAGGCGCCGTTGGCCGCCGCGGATCTTCCACCTGCGGCCAGACCTCCTTCTTCCACACCTCGATCGCGGCCTCGTCCCGCTCGATCGCCCGCCGGGCGGGCCGCTGGCACGACCAGCCGTTACGCCGCAGCAGGTACCACACCCCCTGCACGGTGTAGCCGAGGTGGAACATCCTGCCGATCAGCGTCTTGATCCGCATCAGCGTCCAGCGCTGGTCGGCGAACCCGTGCGCCAGCGGACCGCGTTCCAGCTCGGCCTCCAGCCGGGCGAACTGCGCAGGGCTGAGCCGGGGTAGCGCGTGCGGGCCTGCTGAGGCCAGCCCGGCCGTGCCGTCCTCGCGCCAGGCGCGCCTCCACCGCTCCACCGACCGCTGGGTGACCCGCAGCGTCTGGGCTACTGCCGCGTTCGTGACCCCCTGCGCGAACATCTCAGCTGCTTGCAGCCGTACCTCCTCGCGGCGCCGCTGCTCCTGGGGGGTGAAGCCGCCGCCTTGCGCATACCGCACACCCTGGTCATACAGACCAGATCAGCCCTCGTCAGCTCACCGACAAGACCCATTTAAGTTCCGTAGCGGCCAACTCCGGGACTGCCAGGCGGGTTCTGTCAAGGACGGCTTTGCGTGTTCCATCTGCCGGTGACCTTCCAGGCGAGGCGGTTGTCCAACGTGCACAGCCGTCCTTGACGGGTTCCGCCTGCCCCGGACAATGGGCCGGCGGGTGCAGGAGTACGGCGAGAAACTGGCGGCGAGGCTGTCGATCGGCCGTTTGTAGCGTGCGGCGGGCACGCGCTACGGCGTCGGCCCGAGCCGCTGCCGGCCGGGACCGGCCCCCAGGCCGCATGCCCGGACGGCGAGCGGGCGATGGGCCGCAGTGCGGCGGCGTGCCGCGCCGCCGCCTTGATCCTTATAAGAACAATTCGGCAGACCCGAAACTCCCGACCGAAACGGGGGTAGGCATCGAGCGATTAGTAGCCACTCGTGTCACATACGCTTCGAACACGTTTTCACTCTCGACAAGCTGTTTCCCCGCGTTCATACTCGGCGTCGAGGTGTCCGTCTACTTGAAAGGAGTACCGTGTCTCTGTTAAGGCGGGAAAGGGGAGATTTGAGTCGCCAGCCAATATTCGATGCCATCAGGCGCCGCTATCCTGAACTCACGAGGGAGCAGTGCGACGTGTTGGCCGAGGAGGTTATTAAGAAGATAGCCCAGGCCATTCGTGAGGGAAAAAATTTAGGCACATTTGCGCAGCTGCCGAATGGAGATATAGAGATAAGTATGATATCGGTCATTGATAACTTTATCGACCGCGCAATCGCCGCAAAGTAGGTGACCCAACGATGGCGGGTGGCGACGTTCCGTCGATGGAGAGGCATCTATTAAAGAATTTGGGTGATCGAATTGCATTGATAGAACAGACGATTATCCTTCAGAGGGGAATAGATTCTCGTTTCGAGACTCTGGCCGAGGATCAAGAAGTAGGCGTTAATGCTCGAAAAGCTCGGGTCCTAGGCGATGCAACCCTGGAACGATTGACGAGTAGAAGCTTCACGTGTGCTCAAATTGCCATGTTTATTGGGCTTGCGTTGATTGTCTTCGGCGCTATTGCAGTTCCCATGCAATCTGATTTCATGGGGAAGGCTCAAGTGGGAGCGGCGAGTGGGATCGGTGCGGCCGCTACCTTATATATCCGGACAACATTCCTCCGCATTTTCAATAAAATGGCAGACGAGTTTAGGTTATTGAATGAGCTAGAGAGAAAGCGCGCTAGCGATGACCATCGTTGGCGTGCGGTTGCAGTGATTCTAGGCAAGGCTGATACAAGGGGTGCGGCGGCTTTGATCCGTGCGCTCCCTGTGCCCTCGGTTGATGATGGCAGTTCTGCATCAGCTAAAAAGCCGTAATGCATCCCTGGTGGAGCAAAATGACCTTCCAGCGGCAAGCGTACGACGAGCCACGATATACTTGTGAAACTCTCTGCCAAGAGAATTGTGGCGTGTGGGCGTAAGACGCTCCAGGTCAGCTTGCACTCTTCTCGGCTCCAGCAGTCAATTCCACCAGGTCTGCGATGATTTTGGGGGCTGCGGCGATGGTGGCTCGGGCGTTGGTGGTGTGGGGGGTGCCGTCGATGTCGGTGACGATGACTCCGGCTTCGCGGGCGATGAGTACGCCTGCGGCGGTGTCCCAGGGGTTGTTGGACAGCATGATGCAGGCGTCGGTCTTGCCCTCGGCGACCCACGCCAGATCGACGGCGGCGGAGCCGAACATGCGGACGCGCTGTACCCGGGTGGCGAGCTGGTAGTTGAGCGGTAGGCGGACGCGGTTCTTGGCCTCGGCGCCCTTGCCTACGGCGTAGTCGCCGACGGAGACGATGGCGGCCTCGATGGCGTCGGTGGTGCTCGCGCTGATGGGGTGGCCGTTGGCGGTGGCTCCGGCCGTTTCGGCTGCGGCGTAGCGGGTGCTGAGGAAGGGGAGGTCGATTACGCCGAGGATGGAGCGGTCGTGGTCGATCAGGCCCAGGGAGGTGCCGCATAGCGGGATGCCGTGGGTGAAGTTGGCGGTGCCGTCGAGTGGGTCGAGTGCCCACATGAGGCCGTCGCCGGCACTGGTGATTCCTTCCTCCTCCCCGAGGAAACCGATCTCTGGTGTTTCCCGGGATAGGAAGTCGCGTACGGCGTGCTCGACGGCGTAGTCCACTTCGGTGACCATGTCGCGGTCGCCTTTGGCGGTGACGAGGCCGGGGAGTTTGGTTGTGATGATGTGGCTGGCGATGGTGACGGCCTGCTCAGCTATGGGCAGTAGCGCGCGGGCGTCAAGGGTCATACGGGTTTGCTCCGCTCCCACATAGAGGTGAAGACCTGGTCGAAGACGGGAAACAGCCCGTCGGCGGCGGTGTTGTCGGTGATGACGAGCGTAGGTGAGTCGACTCCGCGGGCTGCTGGTAGGTAGGGCTGTACGACGCAGGTCGAGCCGTCCACGATAAGGATGTTGAAGCGGATGGTCTCGTCGTAGACGTGGATTTCCAGTCGTTGGGCGGCCTCGGGGTCGAGCCGGTCGCGGAGCCGGGTGAGCATGCTGATGTTGAGCGCCGTCAACGTCTGGAGGGTGCCGTCGGTGTAGTGCTCTTCGCGCTCGCGGGCCTTGATGGCCTCGCCCTTGGGGTCCAGGAACAGGCAGCGGATGCGGGTGCCGCCCTCCAGTAGGCGGGTGAGCTGGTGGACGCCGGGACCGTGCGCGTTCGGGCCGCCTTCGTCGAGCGCTCCACGGGTGAACTGGTTCTCGGTCAGCCCAAGTCCAAGGCCGGACGGCGGACCGTGGGCATCCCGCAAGCGATCGTCCCCGCTCTGCGCGAGCACCTTGCTACCTACGTCCAGGACGAGCCGGGCGCGCTCCTCTTCCCCGGTGCCAAGGGCGGCCCGCTGCGGCGTAGCGGCTTCAACACCCGTACGCGCTGGGTGAATGTGGTCAAAGAGATGGGCCTCTCCGGCCTTCACTTCCATGATCTGCGTCACACCGGCAACATGCTCGCCGCCGAGTCGGGTGCGGGGCTCAAGGACCTCATGGCCCGGATGGGTCACGACAACGTCCGAGCCGCGATGATCTACCAGCACGCCGTACGGGGTGCCGACAAGACGATTACGGATGCCATCGACCGGCACATCAGCAGGGCCGGTGACGAGGACGGGTCAGCGACCGTCCTGGCCCCCGTGGGCTAATTGCACGTTAATTGCACGGAAGATCGAACAGGTGCCAGAAATGATCAAGGCCCGGGTCTGGATTGCTGTCCTGACCTGGGCCTTCGCTCTGAGAGCGGGTGACGGGAATCGAACCCGCGCTGTCAGCTTGGGAAGTCTTTCAACATCATGCTTTCTGAACTGCAAAAACGCTGACCTGGGCATATGCGGGTCGAGTGACCGTGAGTCCCCATGATTCCCCGCTGGTCGCCGACCGTACGGGCACGCAACGGGCACGACCGGCGGGCGCGGTATCGACTCGGGGCCGCCGCGATGGGTGGAATAGCGGATGAGTGCGCTGAGCCAGCGTGACAGCCTGGAAGCATGCCATTTGAGGAGTTCGAACGTGCCGGCGCTCGATACGCAGTGCAGTTTACGTATGCCTTACCTGACGACGCTTGGTATGTGGAGCTAAGCGAGGCGGTGCCGGCGCCAGCGGCCTGGGCTGACATCCCAAATGCCGAGACTCACTTGCCTGGGTCGGCCTTCATCACGGCGATGGTGCCTGACGAGGATCCAACTCGGGAACCGACGATCCAGTTCATGGTAACCGCGAGCGCGCCGTCCCTTACGAAGTGATGCGCTGGTACATGGAGAAGGTCGTTCAGGAGGTCGAGCGCTGTCGCTGGAGCGGGTGACGGGAATCGAACCCGCGCTGTCAGCTTGGGAGTCTTTCAACATCATGCGGTCTGAGCTGAGGAAACGCTGACCTGGGTGTATGCGGCTCGAGTACCCGTGGGTCCCTGCGGGACTGATGCTCTGTGATGCTTTGGTATGGCGGTGGATCCAGCGTTGTGCAGCTACTTTGGGTCACAAAGGGGTTGCGGTGTCTTCACGGCTTCCTAATCATGATCTACCATCAGTGCGACATTGCAGCGTCCAACGACGGAGCACTCAAAAAGTATGAGCCTTAATGAGCAAGTGCATCAGGGGCACTTCGGAGAAGGCTTTGTCTGGGCTCTGGCGTGTGCGGCAGGTCTGAATCCTGGCAAGCGCATATTAGATGTAGATGGCGTTGATATAATCGTCGGGTTTCCCGGCAAGGTTGGAACTCTTAAATCCCCATCTCTTGAAGCGCAGATTAAGTCATGGTCGCAGCCGAAGGCGCGGGATGGCCACTTTGCGTATCCCCTTCCCGTAAGTAATTTCAACGCGCTTGTGGGAAAAGTTGGAATCGACCTCGCTTGTCCGCGATACCTATTTCTGGTGGTTGTTCCTGCAGATGCCGATTCGTATGCGCATGCTACGGAGGCGGGACTTACGCTAAGTCATGCAGCATACTGGCTCGATTTGATGGATGAAGAGGAAATCGACCCTGAGGTTCAGGAATCGAAGACTGTTTATGTGCCCCAGGCTAATCTATTGACTTCGGACATGCTCCGTGAGCTAATAGAGCAAGGCTGGGCAAGGAGGACTGCGTGATGGACGTCAAGATCACGGACTTCGCTACTCTGCAGTCGTGCTCGCCTGATCAGGTCTCCCTATACCTGCGCGCCAACGGTTGGCTCCCTGAGTTAATGCAGGGTGGAACGGTATGGCGACTGTCGAGTGACGAGGATATTGAGGTATTTATCCCAGGTAGCTCGGCGATGAAAGGATATTCGGCTTTCTTGGCCGATGCGCTAAGTATCATCTCTGAAGTCGAGAATCGCTCGCAGCTTCACATTTTTCGGGATATATCATCTGCGTCCGCAGACGTTCAGTATGTCCGAACTAAGCCCGAGGGAGAGGCTGGGACTACGAGCCTTAGCGATGGCGTACGGAGCTATGAAGGGCTTAAACACTGGCTGTTGTCTGCGGCTGTACACGAAGCCAGCGATAAGTCTTATGTCGTTCAGCCGACACGTAAGCCCCATCAGGCCCTCGATTTTCTTCGGAAGGTGCGCCTCGTTGCGCCATTCCCGGGCAGTTTCATAATTGCTGCTCAGATTCCGATTGTTCGACAGATAAGCCAACAGCAGGCTATTTTCGATGATCCTCGATTGGCGTTAAGTGATCAGCCATTTGAGCGTCGAGTTTCTCTAAGGCTCCAGGAGGCAACTGCTTCCGTTCTAAGTGCTACCCATGAAGTCCTTGTGGGTGGAAAATCTATCGAAGCGTTCAAGGAGCGAGCCTCTCAAGGGGTAAGCGCGAACCTTTGCGAAGCATTGGTTAGTCTTGGGGGAGAGAGCGAAGTACCTTACGAATTAAGTTTCTCTTGGGCTATGTCCCGGCCGGTTGAACCGCGTCCACCTATCAAGGTGTCGGTTCGAGAAATCGAAATAATCCAAGAAGCTGCACGTGAGCTACGCTCAGATGAGCCCGAGGAAGACGTCCGCATCATTGGCGGGGTAACTCGGTTGCATAGAGAAGGTTCGCTTGGTCCTGGCGAAGTATCTATTGCTGGTGTAATCGAGGGCGATACTACTGAACGCCTGAGGAGAGTTTGGTTGCAGTTGGTAGAAGAAGACTACTCCAACGCTACCCGAGCTCATGATGAAGGATCTACGGTTTCGGTTCGCGGAAATCTAGTTCGTCGCGGTAATCGTTACCTTCTTCAGGCAGCTTCTGGTTTTGAGGTTCTTCGAGAGCGGCTCTAGTTTCAGGCCGTCCGATGCGGGGCGTCAGCTCACACGCCCGACCATCCCGTGTGCCATCGACCCACCGCAAAGCGGCGGCGGAGCCGGTCTGCTGGGCTTGCCTGGGTCGATGGCGGGCGGGATGGACCCCTAGCCACCCCACAACCCGCACGGACATGGAGCAAGGCGCTCAAGGACGCGAAGCTCAGCGGCTTCCACTTCCATGATCTCCGTCACACCGGGAACACGTTCGCCTCGCAGTCCGGCGCGACTCTGCGGGAGCTGATGAACCGCATGGGGCACTCGACCACGCGGGCCGCGCTGATCTATCAGCACACCGCGATGGAGCGGGGCCGGGCCATCGCCGACGCGCTCGGGAAGCTCGCCGAGGAGGCGCTGAGCAAGCAAGATCCAGACGGATCGGGCACGTAACGGGCACGGAAGATCGATATGACCCCGGAAACAATCAAGGCCCCGGTCGGGAATCTGTCCCTGACCTGGGCCTTCGCTCGTGGAGCGGGAGACGGGAATCAAACCCGCGCTGTCAGCTTGGCAATTGCATGGATCACGGCCCGTACCGGCGCTGACCTGGGCGTGGAGCCAGTCATGAGTGACCGTGGTTGCCCCCTCGTCACCCCGGTTAATGGCACGACGATCACGCACACGCCCTGCGCGCGGCCCGGCCCCTGATTCGCCCCCGTCCCCCTCGTAGCTGCCGACCCCCGGGACGGGACCGCCGTGTCAAGGGTCAGCGAAGCTGATCGCGAAGCGACGCCGTAGGCGCCCTTGACTCGGCGGGCACGGCCGGGACACTTGAGCAGCGAGGAGGACGGATGTCTCGGCTATTGTGCACGAAGCGGACGTCAGCCGAACGTCGAGGAGCGAACTCGGTGAGCAGGGAACTGGCAACAAATCCAGTCGCTCTCGAAAGCGCCGTGAGTGATGAGCTGGCAAGTACAGCAGGGGCATGGGCCGGTGGTCCTACCGCCGTAGAGGGATTTCTCCGATGGGTTGTCGCCGACCTAAATAGGCTGCCAGCGCTGATCGTCGAGCATGCCGAGTTCCGGCATTACGGCTCGGGGTACGCGTCCTACGTCGATGTCTTCATGACCAAGCGCGACGGCTCGATGCGTCGCTCCGCGAACGGTCGGACAGACGTTGAGGGATTGACCCTAGGGTTGTGCCGGCTCGCTCCTTTGGCGGTGCTCCTTAAGCGCAGTTGGCGGTCCTCCGGGCCTGGTGCTACAGGTGGTCATAGCATGCCCGAACTGTTGCGAGTCGTGGATATCGATCTGCCGGAATGGGAGGAGGAGTGCCGGCAGATTGGCCAGGTGCTTGATGGGCACGGCATCGCCTTGCTCGGCTTGCAGGTGCTCGGCTTGCCGTTGGATGCTCGGTTGCGGGTGGAAACAGCTCTCGGCGATCCGCCGTACTGCGTGTTCGATGCCTGGTTCCACTGGATGGATTAGCCGGCGCCCCTGCTCCGGACCTGCCGTGCCGTTGGGTTGGTATGCACCTGCGACGGTCGCGGCCGGAGCCGCTGGCGGTCGGGACCGGCCCCCAGGCCGCATGCCCGGCCGCCAGGCGGGCGACGCGCCGCGAGGCGGCGCGGAGCGCCGCCCTTGATTTCTACGAGCGTAATTCGGCAACTTCGTGCACTGCGCGCTCACTACTCGGATTGCTTCCATGTAATCCCGGGCCACGACCGAGGATCCCATATATCTACAGGGTAGTCTCTTCTGACGCGCGTGTGACGAATCGACCACATTCCTGGCTGCCCCGGTGGTTGCAGATACCGCAGTATCGCCGACGGATGGGCGCATGAGTCAAAACTGATACTTCCGTGAAGCCAGGCAAGAAGTCGAGTTAATACGTTATCTAATGAATACCAACACCAACCGCTGACGTCTAACTCGCCAAGAGGTGTTTTGGTGGGGTATCGGGAACGGTACTGCTGGTTGCCGTCGCCGTAGTCGATGCAGGCTCCCTTCTTCAGGATGAAGACGGCATCGACCGGTGACGAAATCTTATTACCGTCATCCGTGTAGGTCGTCGCCTCTGCCAATCTGGCTATCAGAGTCTCGGCGGCGACCCTGGTTTCAAATGCGACCACGAAGAATGGTGCGCTGGTCGCCTCTAAAACTTCTGTTAGTTGATCATTTGCATCTTTAGCTACTCTATTGTGCAGATCCTTAAACGCTCTGCCCTTCTGCAGGGCGTCATCGAGATCTTTGTGTGTGAGGCAAGATTTGACCTCTCCTGCGGCGGCTACTCCTTCTATCAGGTAGACCCCTGGCTCATGTAGTCCATATTGGAAAGGGTGCCAGGTGTTGGTGATGATGATGTCTGTCTGATGGGAAACCTTACTAGAGCTGTCTATAATCTCTCCGGTGCCGACAAATGAGAGTAGTGGTAGATGTTTCCGAGGAACTCGCGAACCGCTGCCTCTACCTGATCTCCTCGTAAGCCAGCATGCTGAAAGGATGCGCGCGCATGCTCTAGCGTCGACATCAGCTGTTTTTCGAGCAGGGCTAATCTTTCGGGTAGCATTTTTAAGCGTGGCGCCTTCTTTTGTAGTGTTCTTAGTCGAGCAGTTCGGGATGCCGGGTATTGAGTGCTCGCCGGGCCGTCACATAGCGCTCGTGGAACTCATCCGCGAGGGCTTCACGGCGGTAGCGCTGGCGTAGGACGCGGTCAAGGTCTCCGGCTCTGTTCACGAGGTCAGTGAGGGACTTGCGTTCGATGTCGAATGCGGCCATGCCTTGTTCGACGGCGGCGTCGAGGTTTCCGCGTCGGGCGTGGACGATGCCGAGGTCTATGTGAGCGTCGGCGACTCGCATGGGTGCGTTGGAGGTGCCGTCCGGGCGGGTGTGCATCTGGATCGTCTCCAGTGCGTGTTCCTCGGCCCGGTCGTTGTCCTCCAGCCAGGTGTACGCCGTGGCCGCGTAGAACACCCACTTGGCGTGGTCGAACACGAAGTGGTGATCAGGGTTCTCGGGAATCGGGAGCTTGGCGAGGATGTCGGCTCCGTGCGACAGCGCCTTGTCGGCTTCGCGGCGGTCACCGATGCGGGCCAAGCCGCGGGCTTCCTGCAAAGTGAGCTGTACCTGTGCGCTGGATTGGCCGGCGAGAGCCTGGCCCTGGCGGGCGGCCGTGACAACGTCCTCGTAGCGGCCTTCGACCAGTGCGAACCACGCCGACATCTCGTGCGCCCAGCCCATGAGTTCGCCGTGCCCGACTTGGCGGCCCATCTCGTAGGCGGCCTGACGGGCGGTCTCGGCTTCCTCGCGCTCGCCCAGGTCGTAGTGGACGCAGCCGAGCAGGGCGGTAAGCCATCCGGTGATGACCAGCAATTCGCGGTGCTGGTCGAGTGTGATTCTGCCGGACAGGAGCCGGGTCACCTGAGCGAGGCGCTTTTGTGTGCGGTCGCGCAACGTCGCGGCGGGAACAACCGGGTAGGCGCGGCACAGCAGATCGACGGCCTCGGCGAGGGCTTCGAGAGTGCCGGTCCCGACATCGGACGCCTGGAGCTGCTGCGCGAGTTCCATCGTGCCGTACAGGTCGGCCTCGGCCCGCAGCGCGTCGACCGGCATGACGTGTGCCTCGATGAGGCGGCTATTTCCGCTGCCTCTCTTTGTGGGGGAGAAGCCGAGATCTTCGGGCTGTAGTCCGGTGGCTTGAGTCAGTGCGAGTCGAAATGGTGCGCGGGGCCAGGAGACTTCGCCGGCCTCCCATCGCCGGATGCGTTCTTCATCGACGGCGAGGCGTTCCTTGATGCCCACAGGGGTCCGGTTGATCCGCTCGGCGAATTCGGCGCGGGTGAGCTGTTGCGCGTTGCGCCATGCGCGGAGTTGGACATTCGGGATGCTGTCTGGCATCTCGGGGTCTTCCTCCCGTCGGGGGGTCATCAGGGGGTTAAGAGGGGGGCTTTTCGGGGGTCCTATCGCGCTCGCTTTGCCGGTGGACTTGCCATCAACCAACCACGGTACGTCAAGCGGCTTCCCGCCACAGGGAACGCCGGATGAACGAGGAGATGGCGACGGTGACCCGGCCAGACGAGAACAGCGAGGCAAGACCCTGTCCTTCGTGTCGGGGGCGTGGCGCCAAGCAGTGCCATTCAAGCCGTCAGCTCATCGTCGGCGGCGAAACCAGTGACGATCGCGACTCGGGTGGGGAGCGGGAGTGCCTCGACTGCCTCGGAAACGGCCGGGCCGAAGGGAGCGGAACATGAACCCGATCGAGGTTGCGGCGGTGGCCTACATGAACCGAAGCGACGAGGCGGACAAGCTCATCCGACTGCGGGACGCGCTGACCCGGCTCAGCATCAACGCGGAGCTGCGCGACAACAACACGGCGCTGATGGTCAACCCGCCAAGTGGGCGGGGCATGCCGGTGTGGGTCTTCGTCGGCTACGGCGGCCAGTACTACTCATGGAACTCGGCAGGCAGGCGGCACCCGGTGTCCGATCTGGAGGGCGCTGCGAAGGCGATAGCCGCCTACATCTGCCGTTGAAGCGGGCGCGGCGAGGCAGTTGAGCCGACGACGGGTCGGCAGCCATCAATCCCTGCCTCGTCGCGCCCTTGATCTCCGGCAGGGCCACAGTGACTCGCCCCCGTGTCCCCCCGTGTGGTCCTGCCGGTCCCCTCCTCCCGGACTGCGAGTGCAGCCGAACGAGGTGACAGAAGCATCGAGCCGGTCTAGGCTCAAACTTGGTAAAACAACCTGTCGGCTGCTGGACGGTCGTGATGTCTCTAGAGTCCGTGCCTCCGAAGTATGCACAGCTTGTGCAGACGCTTCAGCGGCGTATTGAAGCGGGGGACTACCCTCCCGGAACCCTCCTGCCGAGCGAGAATCAGCTCATCAATGAGTTCGGCGTCTCCCGTCCGACCGTCGTGGCGGCCCTGCGCGTGCTCCGGGAACAGGGCTGGATCGAGTCCCAGCAGGGCAAGGGCCGTTTCGTGCGGGACCGCCCTGCCCTCGCCTCGCTCGAACAACCCCGGCCCGGCCACGCCTACCTCACCAGCGCCGAGACAGCCTCGGCCGAACTGCTGGAAGTCGGCGCGGTAGCCGTGCCGAACAGGATCGCCGCTCTGCTCGACCTGCCGCCCAAGAGTAAGGCGTTCCTCCGTCGCCGACTGGTCTCACGCGGCGATGAGGCTTCCGAGATCGTCTCGCTGTGGCTGCCGCTCGATCTGTCCGAGGGGACGAACCTCACGAGCGCAGAGCCACTGACCCAGGGCATTCGCGAGCACATCCAGGCGCGCAAGGGCGTCCGGTTTGATCACGTCATTGAGCAGATCACGGCACGGATGCCTACCTCTGATGAGGCCAAGCAGCTCGGCATGCCCAAGAACACGCCGGTTCTCGACGTCTATGCGGCTGTACGTGACCCCGGTGGCCGGCCCCTTGCCGTGCTGGCTGTCGTGCTGCCTGCCGACCGTCACGAGCTGGAGGATGCCTATCCCATCGGGTAGGAACGCCTCGCCTTCGGAGCCCACTTAGCTTAGGCACTTGATCTAGCAAGTGGGCTCTCTTATGCTCGAGGCACTCGATAGGTTAAGTGACTATCAGTCGAGAGAGGATGATGCCCGATGGCTCTACAAGGTCCGATCCCCGTCAGCTTCGACATGGTCTTCCCGCACGGCTGCTACCTCGTCGGTGAGGTGGAGGCGGTCAAGGACTTCGACGCCTCTACCAACGGCCGATTCGTGCAGGCACGGGACAAGCAGAGCGGCGAACTGGTCTGGCAGATCGCCGTTATGGACGCCGACCCCCAGGTCAAGCCCGCTCAGAAGACCGTCGCTGTAAAGATCATCGCGCCCGTCCAGCCGGTGCCTCCGGCCCCGGTCGCGGGCCTGCCCTTCACGCCGGTCGAGTTCGACGGCGTCACTGTTACCCCGTACGTCAACGGAAACGGCCGCCTGGCCTACTCCATCCGCGTTCGGGAGATGCGTCCGCCTCGGACGGGTGGGGCCAAGTCCGGACACGCGGGCGGCAAGGAGGCGGCGGCGTGAACTGGCGGCCGTACACGCACCTGTCGATGTCGATCGACCCCGGCGAGCGTCCCCGTATCGGCATCTCGTTCTACGCCTCGATTACTCGGGCGCGGGCTCGGGTGCTGGAGTCCGGGCGGCCGTACCTGGTCCTGGAGTCCGACGAGGCAGACGTGACGATCTCGACCACCGGGGCTGCCGGACCGGTCACCGCCGCAGACCTGGACATCGCCCGGGAGATCTTCAACGCCGCCGCGCGCTACCTGGCCGACTGCGAACGCATCCACGCCGAACACACCCAGGCCACCAACTCGGCAGCCTGACACGCAAGCGGGGCCGCTGGAACTGCCATTCCAGCGGCCCCCGGGATCTCTCACACACGCCAATGCCTGAGAGGACACCAAGCCTAATGTTCAAGAAACTTCCCGGCGACGAGGCACGCAACCTCGTCTCCACCACACCAGACACCGCCGTGGTCTTCCGCCCGGCCGTCGTCCGAACCCCCGCCCTCGTCACCCTCGTCATCTGGCTGTCCCGCCTGCTCGCGGGCCTGGTCCGCCTCGTCGTGCGGCATCCGGTCGCCGTGGCCGTGCCGGTCGCCTTCGGGGTCATCTGGACCCTGTACGGCTGGCGCCTGGCCCTGGTCATGGCCGGATTCCTGCCCTTGGCCGGGCTGTCGTGGGCGCTGCTGGATCGGGCCTCGTTCCTGCGTCTGGTCGGCTGGCCGCTGCTGGCCTGTTGGCGGCTCGTCGCCGTCTACAGGCGGCACTGGCAACCGGTCATGGTCGTGTCCGGGCTCGGGCGGCACATCCGGGGCCGCGACTACCTGCCCCGCCTGGTCCGGGTGGAGTGCGACGGCTGGGCCGACCGCGTGAGCGTGAAGATGCTCAACGGCCAGGCCGTCAAAGATTGGGCCGACCGCATCGAGCACCTGGCCCACGGCTTTGGCGCACCCTCCTGCCGGGTCGCCGTCGCCCGGGCCGGACGGCTCGTGCTCACCTTCCCCCGGCGTGACCCCCTCGCCGAACCCCTGCCCGCCGTCCCTGTCCCTGAGATCGCCTCGGTGGGTCCGGTCGAAATCGGCCGGTGCGAGGACGGCACACCGCTGCGGCTCAAGGTCCACGGCACCCACGTCCTGATCGCCGGTGCCACGGGCGCGGGCAAAGGCTCCTACCTGTGGTCGACCATCCGCGGGCTTCTCCCGGCGATGCGGGCCGGGCTGGTGCAGGTCTGGGCGCTCGACCCCAAGCGGATGGAACTGTCCTTCGGCCGAGCCCTCTTCGGCAGTCGGTACGCGGCAGATCCGAAGGAGTGCGCCGACCTGCTCGATGAGGCCGTGTGCGTGATGCAGGAGCGGGCCGACCGGTTCGCCGGCCTCCAGCGCTCCCACACGCCTACACCTGCTGACCCGTTCGTTCTGGTGCTCGTGGACGAGGTGGCGTTCCTGACCGCCTACCAGCCCGACAAGCATCTCCGCCAGCGGATCACGGCGGCCCTGGCCACGCTCACCACGCAAGGGCGCGCGGTGGGCGTCGGGGTCATGGCCGCGCTCCAGGACCCGCGCAAGGAGGTCATGAACATCCGCAACCTGTTCCCCGACAAGATCGCCCTCCGTCTCGACGAGTCGGAACAGGTGGACATGGTTCTCGGCGACGGCGCACGGGACCGGGGTGCCCTGGCTGATCACATCTCACCGGTTCCTGAGTTGGGTGCGGGCGTCGGCTATGTCCGGTTGGAAACCTCCCCTGATCCGGTGCGGGTGCGGGCGGCGTACGTCTCGGATGCCGACATCTCCGCGATGGTCGCCGAGTTCGCGGGGGTGGGCCGATGATGCGCCTGGCTCACATCCTCGATGGCCTGCGCTGCTCGGGCTGCGGCGCGCTCGATGTGCTGTGGCTCGACCCGGTGCGGGGCATCGTGGAGTGCCACGAGTGCGGCGAGAAAGCGTCCGTGATGGTCGACGGCCTCGGCCCGGCCGACCTCCTCGACCCTCTCAGCGCGTGGGACGGTGACCGGTGACCAACCCGAACGACCGTTCCACCCCTCGCGCCGTGCGGATGGCTCAACCGCTGGCCCGTGAGGTCGTGGAAGAGATCGCCAAGCAGTACGGCGTCTGTATCCGGCCGGTTCCGCTGCGGCGGCAGGACATCCTCACCGGGCAGGTTGAGGTCATCGACGTGCCATGCGGTGCCACCTTGGAGAGCAAGTGCCCGCCGTGCGCCAAGCGCAACCGGCAACTCCGGCGGGCGCAGTGCCGGGAGGGCTGGCACCTCGACCACGAGCCCGTGAACCTCCCCGACAACGCCGACGAGTATCAGCGGCACCTCGTCGAGCTGCGGGCCGACGCTCAGGCGTGGCGGGACGAGGTGGAAAAGGCCGGCGGGGACACCACCGACCTGGACGCCGCGATCGAGGACCTGGACGAGGAGATCAACCGGGCCGGGATGCGGGGCAACGTCCTCGGCCGGACCTCCGGGAAGCGGTCGCGGTCCACGAAGCGGCGGCAGGACGCCCCGGACCTGCCCAAGCGGCAGATGAACAAGACCACACTCGGGCGAACCTTCACCGGCTCGGACGGCAAGACCTACCGGCCCTCGATGTTCGTCACGCTCACCCTGCCCTCCTACGGGCGGGTGCTGGAGGGCGCGCCGCTCGACCCGGACCGGTACGACTACGCGCGGGCAGCCCGGGACGCGCTGCACTTCTCCAAGCTCGTGGACCGGTTCGTGCAGAACCTCCGCCGGGTCGCCGGGTATGACGTGCAGTACTTCGCCACCGTCGAGCCTCAGAAGCGGCTCGCGCCGCACCTGCACATGGCGATCCGTGGCACCCTTCCGCGTGCGGAGCTGCGGCAGATCATCGCGGCCACGTATCACCAGGTGTGGTGGCCCTCGGCCGATGAAGTTCGTTTCAAGGGCGACCACCTGCCGGTCTGGGAGGACGGGGCCGGCTACCTCGACCCCGACACCGGGGAAGTCCTGCCGACCTGGGAACAGGCCCTCGACCGGCTCGACCAGGACGACGAGGCCGAACCCCTGCACGCGCTGCGCTTCGGCGACCAGCTCGACATACAAAGCGTCCTCGCCGGAACCCCGGACGCCGACCAGCTCATCCAGTACCTGTCCAAGTACCTCACCAAGAGCCTGGGCGACGCCCTCGACACCGACGACCCTCGCCGGAAGGCTCATGCCGAACGGCTCCTCGATGCGCTCCGCTTTGAGCCGTGCTCGCCGACGTGCCCGAACTGGCTGCGGTACGGGGTGCAGCCCAAGGGCGCCAAACCGGGGATGACCCCGGGCCGGTGCAAGGGCAAGGCGCACAAGCCCGATCACCTCGGCTACGCGGGCCGCCGCGTCCTCGTCTCGCGGAAGTGGTCCAACAAGACCCTGACGGAGCACAAGCAGGACCGCCGCACGTGGGTCCTGGAAGCCCTCGGCGTCGAAGACGAGCCGATCGACCCCCACCGCTACATCTGGCGACCGGTCAAGCCCGGTGATCCCGAACTCGCCCCGATCGGCGTACGGCTGCTCCGCTCAGTCCACGAACGCCAGCGCTGGCGCAACCACATGAACCAACTCCAGGCACTCGGAGACGGCCAAGATCTTTCGGCAACTGAAGGGAGGGCAGCATGAGCAAGACCCCGGCGAGGCCACCAGCTGACCGCCTGCTCACGGTCGCCGAGGTCGCCGAACGGCTCGGTACGACCGAGCGCTTCCCCCGGCGGCTCATTGAGGAACGCCGGATCGCCTTCGTCCGCATCGGAAGGAAGGTGCGCATCCCCGAATCCGTGCTGGACGAGTTCATCACCGCTGGCATGGTGCAGCCCATCACCACGAGGGCCGGGAGGGCGGCATGAGTAAGCGGCGGTTCGGCCGTGTTCGGCAACTTCCCTCGGGCCGGTTCCAGGCGCGCTATCCGGGGCCTGATGGCCTCGACCGTCCCGCGCCCATGACCTTCGCCACCAAGCGTGAGGCCGACATCTGGTTGACCAAGAAAGAGGCCGAGATCCACTCGGGGGACTGGCTGAACCCGGACCGGGGCAAGGTCAGCTTCAAGGAGTACGGCGCGGCCTGGGTGGACGAGCGGCCGGGCCTGCGTCCCAAGACGGCGCAGCTCTATGAGGGGCTGCTTCGCCTTCACCTGGTCCCGACTTTCGGCAATCAGGCCGTGAACGAGATCCAAGAGGCGCACGTCCGCAAGTGGCGCAAGAGCCTCTTGGACGGCGGCGTCGGCGCGGTCACCGTGGCGAAGGCGTATCGGCTGCTCAAGGCAATCTTCAACACGGCGATAGAGGACGGGCTGATCAAGTCGAACCCGTGCAAAATCAAGGGAGCGGGCAAGGAGGAATCGCCGGAACGGCCGGTGCTGACCATGAAGCAGGTCTTCGTCCTGGCCGACGCGATCGATCCCCGATACCGGTTGCTGATCCTCCTGGCGACCTTCGCGAGCCTGCGATGGGGCGAACTCGCGGCCCTGAAGCGGAAGAACGTCGATGCGGAGGCCGGGACGATCCGCGTCACCGGGACCACGACCGAACTCAAGGACGGGTCGGTCACGATCGGGCCGCCCAAGTCCGAGGCCGGCAAGCGCATCGTGAGCGTCCCGGCCGTGCTGCTCCCGGATCTCCGGGCGCATCTGGAGACGTACGCCGAAGCGGGGGACGAGGGCTTCGTCTTCGTCGGGCCGAAGGGCGCCCAGCTCCGGAGGGCGAACTTCACCCGGACATGGAGCAAGGCGCTCAAGGACGCGAAGCTCAGCGGCTTCCACTTCCATGATCTCCGTCACACCGGGAACACGTTCGCCTCGCAGTCCGGCGCGACTCTGCGGGAGCTGATGAACCGCATGGGGCACTCGACCACGCGGGCCGCACTGATCTATCAGCACACCGCGATGGAGCGGGACCGGGCCATCGCCGACGCGCTCGGGAAGCTCGCCGAGGAGGCGCTGAGCAAGCAAGATCCAGACGGATCGGGCACGTAACGGGCACGGAAGATCGATATGACCCCGAAAACAATCAAGGCCCCGGTCGGGAAACTGTTCCTGACCTGGGCCTTCGGGCGTGGAGCGGGTGACGGGAATCGAACCCGCGCTGTCAGCTTGGGAAGCTGATGTTCTGCCATTGAACTACACCCGCGTGACCGGCTGCTAAGCCCGCCGCTGCCCCTACTGTAGCGGATTCGGGGCGTGTTCCTGCAGTCCCGACGCGAAGATCCCCGATACCCGCCGGTCAAGGGGCCCACTAGCCTTGCACCCGTGCTGCTTTCCGATCGTGACCTCCGCGCCGAGATCGAGTCGGGCAGGGTGAAGCTCGACCCGTACGACCCGGCGATGATCCAGCCGTCCAGTATCGATGTGCGGTTGGACCGCTACTTCCGGGTGTTCGAGAACCACCGCTATCCGCATATCGACCCCGCGATGGAGCAGCCGGACCTCACCCGGCGGGTGGAGCCGGACGGCGACGAGCCGTTCATCCTGCACCCGGGGGAATTCGTGCTGGCCAGTACGTACGAGGTGATCAGTCTGCCTGACGACGTCGCCTCACGGCTGGAGGGCAAGTCGAGCCTGGGCCGGCTGGGCCTGCTGACGCACTCGACGGCCGGCTTCATCGACCCCGGCTTCGACGGGCATGTCACACTCGAACTGTCCAACGTCGCCACGCTGCCGATCAAGCTGTGGCCGGGTATGAAGATCGGTCAGCTCTGCATGTTCCGGCTCAGCTCGCCCGCGGAGTTCCCCTACGGCTCGGACCGGTACGGCTCGCGCTACCAGGGGCAGCGGGGCCCGACCCCGAGCAGGTCGTTCCTGAACTTCCACCGCACCAAGATCTGAAGTGGCTCAGGCAACAAGTGTGTTACGGGGGACGTTCTGGGCAGCGGGAAGGGGAAGAGTAGGTTACAAGCGGGCTTGTATGGCCTGAACTTCGCATTTCCACTGGTAACCCGTACTCTTCTCTGCGGACCGTCCCCGCACATCTGGAGAAACGACGTGCGCCTGCGTCTCACGCCCCGTGAGGACAGCTACTACGACTTGTTCGCCGACTCGGCGAACAACCTCGTCACCGCATCGCGTCTGCTGGTCGAGATCATCAGCGACGGTTCGGACCGGGAGGGTCTGGCCGAGAAGATGCGCGCCTGTGAACACGCAGGCGACGAGCGCACTCACGCGATCATGAACCGGCTCAACGAGAGCTTCATCACGCCCTTCGACCGCGAGGACATCTACCGCCTCGCGTCGAATCTCGATGACGTGATGGACTACATGGAGGCTGCGGCCGACCTGATCGTCCTCTACCAGATCGACCACCTGCCCAAGGAGGTCGTACGCCAGGTGGAGGTCCTCGAACGGGCCGCCGAGCTGACGGCGGACGCGATGCCGCGTCTGCGGTCGATGCAGCACCTCAACGAATACTGGATCGAGATCAACCGGCTCGAGAACCAGGCCGACCAGGTCTACCGCAGGCTGCTGGCGAAGTTGTTCAGCGGCGAGTACGACGCCCTCACCGTCATGAAGATGCGTGAGGTCATCGAGCAGCTTGAGCTCGCCGCGGACGCCTTCGAGCACGTCGCGAACACGATCGAGACGATCGCAGTCAAGGAAAGCTAAGTGGAGCTTGCGCTTGTCATCGGCGTGATCGTCATCGCGCTGGCGTTCGACTACACGAACGGTTTCCATGACGCGGCGAACGCCATCGCCACCTCTGTCTCCACCCGCGCGCTGACGCCGCGCATCGCACTCCTCCTCGCCGCGGTCATGAACTTCATCGGCGCCCATCTCGGCACCGAGGTGGCCCAGACCGTGGGCAAGGGGATCATCGATGCTCCGGACGGCACCCATGGGCTGCTCATCGTGGGCGGCGCACTCATCGGGGCGATCGTCTGGAACCTCATCACCTGGTACTTCGGCCTGCCCTCGTCGAGCAGTCACGCCCTGATCGGCGGGCTGTGCGGCTCCGCCATCGCGGCCAGCGCGACCGTGCACTGGTCCGGGGTGCTGGAGAAGGTCGTCATCCCCATGATCTTGTCGCCTGTCATCGGGTTCGTCCTGGGCGGCGTCATCATGACCATTCTTCTCTGGATCTTCCGCAAGTCCAACCCCCACCGCACCAGCCGGGGATTCCGGTACGTGCAGCCCGTGTCGGCGGCCGCCATCGCGCTCGGCCACGGACTGCAGGACGCGCAGAAGACGATGGGCGTGATCTTCCTGGCGCTCGTCGTCGGCGGATACGCCTCCCCGCAGAGCGGCATTCCCGAGTGGGTCATCACGGCCTCGGCCACGGCGATCTCTCTCGGCACGTACTCCGGCGGCTGGCGCATCATGCGGACGATGGGCAGGCGGATCATCCACCTGGACCCGCCGAGCGGTTTCGCGGCCGAGACGGCGGCGTCGTCGGTCCTCTACACCGCCGCCATCGGGTTCGGCGCCCCGATCTCGACCACGCACACCATGACCTCCGCGATCATGGGTGTGGGCGCCACACGGCGGCTGTCGGCCGTGCGGTGGGGCATCGCCGGCAACATCGTGACCGGGTGGATCCTGACGATCCCCGCCGCGGCCGTCGTCGCGGCGCTCGGCTACTTCCTCCTCAACCTCATCCTCGGATAGATCGCACAGGAAACGGGCCGGCCCCCGAAGGGGACCGGCCCGTCCGCGTTCAGCGCCGGTACATCACATCGGTGTTCCACCGCGTGAACCCGAGCGACTCGTATAACCGGACCGCCGCGCTGTTCTCCTCGTCCACGTAGAGCATGACCTGGGCGAGGCCGAGCGCGCGCAGGTGCGCGAGCCCGGCGAGCGTCAGCGCCCGGCCGAGACCCGTGCCGCGCTCGCCGGGTGCGACCCCCACCACGTAGACCTCCCCGATCGGCTCGTCGCCGCCGTGCACCTTGGTCCAGTGGAAGCCCGCGAGCGCCTCCCCCCGTACGGCGAGGAAGAAGCCGGCGGGGTCGAACCACGACTCCCGCTCCCGGAGTTCGAGGTCGGCAGGCGTCCAGGAGCCCTGTTCGGGGTGGGTGGCGAAGGCCAGCGCGTTGAGCGTCAGCCATGCCTTCTCATCGCGTCCAGGCTCGAACGTGCGCAGCCGTACGCCCTCGGGGAGGGCGGCGGCGGGCAGGGGTTCGGCCAGCGGGCGGCGCATCTGCCACAGGGAGCGCGCCCGGGCCAGGCCCGCGCTCGCAGCGAGACGGGCGGCGGCGGGCAGGTCCCCGTGCGCCCACAGGCGCAGCCTGCCCCCGCTCGCCTCCAGCGCGTCGCCCAGCAGTCGCCGGCCCAGACCGCGCCCGCGGAAGGCGGGATGCACCACGAGTTCGCCGCTCGGCCCCTCCGCCGGGTCCGCCGGATCCAGGTGGGCGAAGCCCGCGACCTTTCCGTCCTCGTACAGCAGCACGGCTCTCGCGCCCGGCTCGGCGCCGTGGCGCACCTGGAGCATCACGTGCTCGTTGAGCGGACCGACACCATCGGCCTCGGCGGCCGCCTCCACCAGGGCGAGCACCGCCGCCACCTGCTCGTCATCGAGCCGTTCCGTGATCTCCACGCGTACGTCCATGTCTGGCACGATAAGTGAAAGCCCGGCGATCTCCCTACCGGGCTTCGGCAATAGACGCCATGGGTTCGCCCCCTGAATCGTTATCTTTGCGCCATTTCCTGCTTAGATCCCGGCCCTACTGTCGAAGGTC
Source organism: Microbispora bryophytorum (assembly GCF_043197435.1). NCBI lineage: Bacteria > Bacillati > Actinomycetota > Actinomycetes > Streptosporangiales > Streptosporangiaceae > Microbispora > Microbispora bryophytorum. The sequence goes on from NZ_JBICTF010000004.1 coordinate 75,627, forward strand.
ATGACCCGAGCATCCCTGACGCGACTGGCCATCGCCGGCGCCGCTATGGTCGGCGTCGCGGCCCTCACGATGGGCACGGCAGCCGCATCTCCCGGTCCCAAGCCCCCCAAGCCTGACAAGCCCGGCCCCTCCGTTCCCATCCGGTTGCTGACCATCAACGACCTCCACGGCAACCTGGAGCCCCCGACCGGGTCCAGCTCCCGGATCCTCGACCCGAACGGCGCGAACACCGACACCGACGGCTCGCTGACCGGCATCGCCGGTGCGAAATACTCGATCGCGGGCGGCGCGTCCTACCTGGCCGCCCACCTCAAGCAGCTGCGCGACCCCAACACCCTCCTGGTGGCCGCGGGCGACCTCATCGGCGCGTCGCCGCTGCTGTCGGCCGCCTACCACGACGAGCCGACCGTCGCCCTGCTCGACAAGCTCGGCCTGGTCACCTCCTCGGCCGGCAACCACGAGTTCGACGAGGGCATCGACGAGCTCAACCGCATCACGAACGGCGGCTGCCACCCGGTCGACGGCTGCTCCCCGGCGGGTGAGTGGAAGGGCACGAAGTTCGACTATCTCGGGGCGAACGTGCTCAAGGAGGGCAATGGCGACTACGCCCTGCCGCCCTTCTACGTCAAGAAGATCAAGGGGGTGGACATCGGCTTCATCGGCCTGGTGACCCAGACCACTCCGAACATCGTCACCGCCGCCGGCATCAAGGGCCTGCAGTTCACCGAGGAGGTCGCGGCGGCCAACAAGGCGTCGAAGTACCTCGCCCAGCACGGGGTCAAGGCGCAGGTCGTGCTGGTCCACGAGGGTGACAACATCAACCCGAACCAGGACCCCAGCTCGTGTCCCGTCGTCCCCGGCAACGGCTCGCGGATCGCCACGGGCCTCGACCCGCAGATCGACCTGGTCATCAGCGGCCACAGCCACCAGGCGTACGTCTGCAAGGTGAAGGACCCGGCCGGTCAGGACCGCGTCTACACCCAGGGCTCGTCGTTCGGCCGCGCGATCACGCAGATCGACTTCCGCGTCGACCACAAGACCAAGGACGTCGTCCGCTCCAGCGTCGTCGCCAAGAACAACGTGGTGACCCGCACCGTCACCCCGGACGCCGACACCGAGGCGTACATCAAGACCTGGCAGGAGCGGGTCTCGACCGTCGCAGACAAGCCGATCGGCAAGATCACGGCCAACATCGGGCGCGGCAGCAACGTGGGCGAGACACCGCTCGGCGACCTCATCGCCGACGCGCAGCTTGAGGCGACCAAGGACGGCGGCGACGCGGAGATCGCGCTGATGAACCCGGGCGGCGTCCGCACCGACCTGACCTACGCCCAGAGCGGCTCCGAGGGCGACGGCGTCGTGACGTACGGCGAGGCCTTCCAGGTGCAGCCGTTCAACAACCTCATGCAGGTCGTCACGCTCACCGGGGCCCAGCTGAAGGCGCTGCTGGAGCAGCAGATCTGGACGGTCGACCCCGCGACGGGCGGGATCACCCAGCGGATCCTCCAGCCGTCCTCGTCGCTGACCTACACCTTCGACACGACGAAGCCGGTGGGCTCGCGGGTCTCCGACATCAAGATCAACGGCACTGCGGTGACCGACGCCCAGCAGATCCGGGTGGCCGCCAACAACTTCCTCGTCGGCGGCGGCGACGGCTTCGGCGTCTTCACCCAGGGCACGAACCTGTGGAGCGGCCCGCTGGACATCGACGCGCTCGTCGCCTACATGGGCACGCACTCGCCGATCGCCCCGCCGGCCACCGGCCGGATCAACCTCATCCGGTGATCGGCCGAAAGGCGATGATCGCCGAAAAGCGATGATCGGTTGAAAAGCGATGGCCCGCCCCCGTCAGGGGTGGGCCATCAGCGTCTGGCGGGTTCGGCCTCGTTCTGTTCGCCGCGATCGGGGACGAAGCGGTAGCCCACGTTGCGGACGGTTCCGATGAGCGCCTCGTATTCGGCGCCCAGCTTGGCGCGCAGGCGCCGTACGTGCACGTCCACGGTGCGGGTGCCGCCGAAGTAGTCGTAGCCCCAGACCTCCTGCAGCAGCTGAGCGCGGGTGAAGACCCGGCCCGGGTGCTGCGCGAGGTACTTCAGCAGCTCGAACTCCTTGAAGGTGAGGTCCAGCGCGCGCCCGCGCAGCCGGGCCGTGTAGGTGGCCTCGTCGATCGACAGGTCACCGCTGCGGATCTCGTCGGGGACCTCGTCGGCGGATGCCAGCGACAGCCGCCCGACCGCCATCCGCAGCCGGGCCTCGACCTCCGCCGGGCCCGCGGTGTCGAGGATCACGTCGTCCAAGCCCCACTCCGCCGTCATCGCCGCGAGGCCGCCCTCGGTCACGATCGCCATCAGCGGGCAGGTGACGCCGGTCGTGCGCAGCAGCCGGCACAGGCTCTTGGCCTGAACGAGCTCGCGGCGCGCGTCCACCAGGATGGCGTCCGCCGGGGGCGTGTCGATCAGTGCGGAGGCCTCGGCGGGTGCGACCCGCACCGAGTGCAGCAGTAGTCCGAGTGCCGGGAGTGTCTCCGCCGATGGCTCCAGAGCGTTGGTCAGCAGGAGCAGATTGCTCACATGAGCCTCCTCGCACCATGTCGGCTCGGCGCCGTTTGCAGCACTGGAAACCGCGACAGCCGTACAAACACGTAAGGACCCGGGGGCCACATCGCCCGAGTCCATTAATTCGTAGGGTAGCTCACACGAAGTTTGGGTCCAATGTGCGTCACCCGTGTGAACAACACGTCACGTGGTTTAGCGCCGTAACGTGACGGTGACGGTGAGCTTCCACGAGGTGACGTGAGGGTGAGGGGAGCGGCACGTTATGGCCAGGGGAACGATCCGCTACTGGGCGGCGGCCAAGGAGGCCGCAGGCGTGCCGGAGGAGCCGTTCGACGCGGAGACGCTGGGAGACCTGCTCGCGGGGATCTCCCGCGATCCGGCCGTCGAGCGCGTGCTGCGCCGGTGCTCCTTCCTCGTCGACGGCGCACCCGCGGGCACGCGCGATCCGGCGACGATCGACCTTCCCGACGGTGCCGTGGTCGAGGTTTTACCCCCCTTCGCCGGGGGATGAGCCGCAAGTGCCTCTCCCGTCAAGGCACTACTCTGATCACAGTGGCGCCTTCGGAGGGGTCGGATGCGCAAGTTGGTCGTTGCCGTGGCCCTGCTGGCCATCGTGCTCGTCGTGCTCGACCGGGTCGCCGTGGTCGGGGTGCAGCGTGAGATCGCCCGCCAGATCGAGGCGAAGTACGACCTGGCGGAGACCCCGTCGGTGCAGGTCAAGGGCATTCCGTTCCTCACCCAGGCCATCTCGGGCCGGTACGAGGAGATCAGCATCGGCATCGGGAAGACGGAGCGGGAGGGCGTGCAGCTCGAACGTATCGACGCCACGCTCTACGGCGTCACCGCCCCGCTCTCCGACCTGATCCAGAACGCCTCGGCCGCCGAGATCAGGGCCGACCGCGTGACGGGGACCGTGGTCATCTCCCGGCAGACCCTGTCGGCCCGCGCGCCGCGCGGCATGAAGGTCGAGGGCACCGACGGTGACGAGCTCCGCGTCTCCGGCAACGTGACCGCGTTCGGGAACCAGGTGCCGGTCACCGCCGACATGAAGATCCAGGTGGTCCAGGGCGGGATACGGCTCACGCCCACGAACGTGAAGATCGCCGGCGGCATCCCTGTGCCGAACCCCGAGCGATACATCTCGTTCACCGTGCCGGTGAAGAATCTGCCGCTCAACCTCAGGATCACCCGCGTGAAGTCGACGAGCGAAGGGCTCGCGGTGCAGGGCACCGCGTCCGATGTCCCCCTCCGATGAGGGCTCGCGTGACGGTCGTCACACCGCCGAACCATCGCGCCCCGGCGTACGTGATGAGGGTGTGAGTCCAGCCGGAACGGCCGACGAGGAGCTCATACGCGCACTTTGGGAAGATCACGGAGGGCCGCTGTACGGCTACGTGCTGCGGTTGACCGGTGATCGGGGCAGGGCGGAGGACGTGGTGCAGGAGACGCTGCTTCGGGCCTGGCGGCATCCCTCCGGGCTCCAGGGACGCCCGGTTCGCGCGTGGCTGTTCACCGTCGCCCGCAATCTCGTCGTCGACCAGCACCGGGCCCGCAAGTCCAGGCCGCAGGAGACGGGGGACGAGGCGCTCGCCGTGCTGCCCGCCGCCGACGAGCTGGAACGGGCCGTCGAGTCGTGGGGAGTGGCGGAGGCGCTGGCCTCTCTCAGAGCGGAGCACCGCGAGGTGCTCCTGGAGACGTACTACCGGGGGAGATCGGTGAAGGAGGCGTCGGAGGTCCTCGGCATCCCACCGGGAACGGTGAAGTCGCGGACCTACTACGCCCTCCGGGCGCTGAAGCTCGCCCTGGAGGAACGGGGGCTGGCACCATGACCTGCGAGGAGGTGCGGATCTCGCTCGGCGCGTACGTGCTGGGGGCGCTCGACGCCGAGGAGACCGCCGAGGTCGAGGCCCACCTGGACACCTGCGCGGCCTGCCGGGCGGAGCTGGCCGAGCTGTCCGGGCTGCCGCCGTTGCTCGCCCGCGTGTCGGCCGAGGACATCGAGCGCGCCGCCGCGCCGCCGCGCAGCGTGCTCGACGGTGTCTTCGCTGATGTTCTGGCAAATGCTCTCGCGGATGCGGGTTCCAATCCGCATGCGGGCGCAGGTCCCGGCACGGCGCCGGCGGTCGCGGCGTCCGCCCGGCGCGGGCGCCGGTCCCGCGTGCTGCTGGCGCTCGCCGCGTCCGTCGTCGTCGCGGCCGTGGGAGGCACGGCGTGGGTGTCGGCGGCGCAGAGGGGCTCGGAGGGCACGGCAGCGAGGTCGGTCGCCGCGGCCCCGGACCAGGCGAGCCGCGCGGCGAAAGGCCAGGCTGCACCGGATCAGGCAGCGCAGGACCGGGCAGCCCAGGACCAGACGGCGCAGGACCTGGCGGGCCGGGCCGACAAGTCGGCGGAGGCATTCGGAGAGCCCTTCGCCGCCCAGGAGTCGCCCGCGCCCTTGTCATCGTCCGGGCCCGTGTCCTCCTCGGCGCCCTCGGCCACGGCATCCGACGGAGTCATGGCGAGGAAGGCCGATCCGTCGCGCGCCGAGGCGACCGCCACCGCGCCGGCCACACCGTCCGAGGCGCGCGGAAGCAGCGGCGACGCGCGCATCGTCGTGCGGTTTGCGCCGCACGACGGCGGGACGCAGGTCGTCGCCAGGGTCGCCGGAGTTCCCGCGGGCACGGTCGGTACGTGGCGCGCGGTCGCCAAGGACGGCACGGTCTCGACCCTCGGCAGCTGGACCGTGGGCAGAGGCGAATATCGCGGTCAGAAGATGGTCCTCGAAGGCTCGACGGCGTTGCGGCCCGGCCAGATCGACCGGATCGAGCTCGTCGACACGGGTGGCCGCGTCCTGGTGACCGCCAGGCCGTGACCCTAGCCGTGACCTCTCACTGTTACCTCGCCGTGATCCGGCGCGGGAATCAGCCGCACCCGGCGTACGGTTGCAGACGGTGATGGCAGGGATCGCGACCGTCGTGACCACGCTCGTGCTGGGCGTGGTCGTCGGGCTGGTCCTGAAACGGCGCGACGGAAGGATGCGGGTCGTGGAACACGCCCCGGTGACGAGCGCGGATCTCGCCGCCGACCTCGGCGAGCGTGCCACGCTGGTGCAGTTCTCGACCGCGTTCTGCCAGCCCTGCCGGGCGACGCGCCGGATCCTGGACGAGGTGGCCGCCATGGTGCCCGGGGTCCGCCACGTGGAGATCGACGCGGAGTCGCGCCTCGATCTGGTCAGGCGATTCGGCGTCCTGCGCACCCCGACCGTGCTCGTCCTCGACGGCGCGGGCAACGTGGTGAAGAGGGCGTCCGGCCTGCCGCGCAAGGCCGATGTCATCGGCGCGCTCGGCGCGGCCGTGGACGGCACGTCTCACGGACCGTCTCAAGCATCGGACAAGGTGTGACAGATGCCGAGACGGAAGGTACTGTCGTGGTCATGACTCCCACGACAGAGCTGCTCACGAAGCGCCGCGCGGTGGACTTCTGCCGCGTCGCGACCTCGCTCTGTCGCATGGCCTGAGGGTGATTCCTGCGACTTCGTGTCGCTTTCCATGAATCCTTCAGGAGCATCCCCACGATGCAGATCGACCCTCGTGGCCCGCGTTTCGGAGCGGCCGTAACCAGCGTGGTACTCGCGGTCGTACTGGTCGCGCAGAATCCCTGGCTGCTCGCCGCACAGGCGGTCGTCTTCGCGCTCGGCGCCGCCGGCGCGTCGCCGTACGGGCTGGTTTTCCGCCGGTTAGTACGGCCGAGGCTGGGGCCGCCGGCCGAGATGGAGGACGCGGCGCCACCGCGGTTCGCGCAGGCCGTCGGGCTGGGGTTCGCGCTGGTGGGACTGATCGGATTCGCGGCGGGGATCACCCCACTGGCCTTGGGTGCGACAGCAGCGGCACTGCTGGCCGCCATCCTCAACGCAGCGTTCGGCTTCTGCCTGGGCTGCGAAACGTACCTGCTCATTCGCCGTCTACAACCTGGGAGAATCCAATGAGCCGCTCCGCCGTTCTGGTGGACGCCGACTGGGTCGAGGCCAACCTCGACACGCCCGGTGTCGTGCTCGTCGAGGTCGACGAGGACACCAGCGCCTACGACAAGGGTCACATCCGCGGTGCCGTGAAGATCGACTGGAGGACGGACCTGCAGGACCCGGTCCGCCGCGACTTCGTCGACAAGGCCGGCTTCGAGGCGCTGCTGTCGTCGCGCGGCATCGCCAACGACGACACCGTCGTCCTGTACGGCGGCAACAACAACTGGTTCGCCTCCTACGCCTACTGGTACTTCAAGGTCTACGGCCACGGGAACGTCAAGCTGCTCGACGGCGGGCGCAAGAAGTGGGAGCTGGAGTCCCGCGAGCTGGTCAAGGACGTCGTCGAGCGGCCGGCCACGCAGTACGCGGCCTCGGAGCCCGACAACGACATCCGCGCCTTCCGCGACGACGTCGTCTCCGCGATCGGCAAGCAGAACCTGGTCGACGTCCGCTCGCCCGACGAGTTCACCGGCAAGCTGCTCGCCCCGGCCCACCTGCCGCAGGAGCAGGCGCAGCGCGGTGGCCACGTGCCCACCGCCCGCAACATCCCGTGGTCGAAGGCGGCCAACGACGACGGCACCTTCCGCTCCGACGACGAGCTCCGCGAGCTCTACTCGGGCGCCGGCGTGGACCTCTCCAAGGACACCATCGCCTACTGCCGTATCGGCGAGCGCTCCGCGCACACCTGGTTCGTGCTGCACGAGCTGCTCGACCAGCCCAACGTCAAGAACTACGACGGTTCGTGGACCGAGTACGGCTCGCTCGTGGGCGTGCCGATCGAGCTGGGGGAGGCCCGCTGATGACCATCCAGGGTTGCGCTGCTCCTGAGCAGACCGTCGCGCTGCCGGCCGGCATCGACCTGTCCAACCAGGCCGTGATCCAGGGCGTCGTCACCGGCGCCGGCACGGCGTACGCCCGTCTGCTGGACCACAGCGGCGAGTTCACCGGCGAGGTCGTCGTCTCCGACGAGGGCATCTTCCGGTTCTTCGCCGCGCCCGGCCAGTGGACCGTCCGCATCATCGCCGGCGGCGGCGTCACCAAGGACGTCCCCGTCGAGGCCAAGCTCGGCGAGGTCGCCCAGCTCGCGGTCACCGTCTGATCCACTGCTCGACGAGAAGGCCGGTGCGTTCCCGCGAACGCACCGGCCTTCTGCGTTTTCCTGTGGACGGCTAGTATTACGTGCTACTTGTAATACGTGATGGGGATGAGCGCGATGCGACTGAACAGCAAGGGACAGGTGACCATTCCCGCCGAGATCCGCGAGAAGTACGGCCTGCACCCCGGCGACGAGGTCGACGTCGTCGAAGTGGGCGACACCCTGCGGATCATGCGCCGGGAGAGCAGCAGCACGCGGGGCCGGCGGGCCGCGCAGCGACTCCGTGGCAGTGCGACGACGTCCATGACCACTGACGAGATCATGGGACTGCTGCGTGACGAGTAGTACTCTGCGCGTCGTCCGCGAGCAGGTCACCCTTGTGGATTCCTGCGTTCTGCTCGACGTCGCCACCGACGACCCCAAATGGGGGGCCTGGTCCGCCGACGCCCTGGCCCGGACGCTGGACGAGGGACGGCTGATCCTCAATCCGGTCGTCTACTCCGAGGTGTCGGTCGGCTTCTCGAGCATCGAGAGCCTCGACGAGGCGTTGCCGCCCGAGGACTACGAGCGTGAGGACGTGCCCTTCGAGGCGGCTTTCCTCGCCGGCAAGGCATTCCTCGCCTATCGCAGGCGTGGGGGTGAGAAGAGGTCACCACTGCCCGACTTCTTCATCGGCGCGCACGCTGCGGTGCGGAAATACCGGTTACTGACCCGCGACACCACCCGATATCGGACCTACTTCCCCACAGTCGAGCTCATCGCTCCGTAGGGAGGAGCGAGAGCCGATAGCATGCGGCAGGTGTCCGGAACGTCCGCACTTGCCGCCCCCCTCCAGGATGCCGCGCCGCGCCGGGCCTCCTGGATGCTGTCGCCCTACGCGCTGCCGCTGAACGCCCTGCGGATCATCGCGAAATGCGCCCTCCCGCTGATCTTCTGGTTCTCGGCCGGACGGCTCGTGCGCTGGGCGCTGCTCCTTCTGGCCGCGACCGTCTCGCACGGCTCGTGGTATCAGGCCCGGCTGGTGCTGGTGATGTTCCTGTTCACGCTCGTCGTGATGACGTCGCTCGCCACGACCGTCGGCATGCTGTACGTCGTCCGCGAGGCGCTGCTCGAGACCCAGGCCCGGCGTGTGGCCGGCGAGGCCAAGGAGAGCCTGCTCAACGCGCTCAACCGGACCGCGCTCGTCTTCGCCGGCCTCTACACGACCTGGGGGTTCGTCGCCGACGACGCCCGCGAGTTCTCAAGCATCGACGTGATGCGGCAGCCGGACCGGTATGTGCTCGATGCCGGCAGCGGCGACGACAGCGGAGTTATGGGCGGGCTCATCAGCCTCGACCCGAGGATCTCCCTGGCCACGATGGTCGTCGCCTACGCGGTCAAGTGGTATTTCGGCCGCCGCCACGAGGCGGGCGAGGGCCGTATCTCCGGCATGCTCGCCACCTTCGGGGAGCTCGCGTTCGCCTTCTACGGGCTCAACGCGGTCGCCGCAGCCGTGGGGGCGCGCTCCGACTGGATCGGCCAGCGGTCCGCCGTCGCGGCCTGGCACGATCTCGCGGCCAGGGCCGAGGAGAGCGTCCCGGGATGGAAGTCGGTCTCGGAGTGGCTGGGCGGCGTCTGGCCGTACGCCGTCGACGCCCTCGCCATCCCGCTCACGTGGCTGACGGTCGGCATCCTCGTCTACGGCGCCTACGCGGAGGACACCCGGACCACGATCAGGGGGACCCGCCTGGAGCAGGCGGCGGTGCACCTGGAGCGCACGCACGACTGGACGCGTCTGGCCCTGGCGAAGCTGAGCGCCGGCTGGACCTCGCGGTGGATCCCGCTGCTCAACTCCCTGCGCCTGACGGTGCGCGGGGGCGCCCCGCTGTTCGGGCTGTTCGCCCTCTGCTACGTCGGCCTGCACATCGGCGGCGACTATCTCCTCAGAGCGGGCCGCTATCTCACCGCGAGCGGGGAGCCGTACCAGTGGATGGCGACCGGCGAGCCGCTCGCCTATGTCGTGGACCTGGTCGTCACCCTGGTGTCGATGTGCCTGATCGCCGCCACCTTCGACCTGGCCGCGACGCGGGCGCGGGCGGAGGGCGCGGCGTCCGTCACCGGCGGAACCGCAGAACCTGATCGTCCTTCTCCGTCGCACTGAAGGCGTCCTTCACGAAATCCTCGGCAGACTGACCGGGCACGCTACGGTAGGTGCTCGGCCGCAGCGCGACCTCGACTTCGTCGGCCACGGGCGGCGGGACCACCGCCATCATCTCCAGCCGGTACGGCGTGCCGATCACGTTGTCCTTGGTGTCGGGTGGCGTCTCGTTGTTCACCATCTCCACCTGCCACGTGCGCCCGGCTCGGTCGGTGAACGTGATCTCCGCCGGCTCCCCGTGGCGAATGGCGCCCTCGGCGTCGAGCGCGGTCCTGGTCACCAGGACCTTCATCCACTGGCGGTCGGACCGCTCCGGCTTGCCGGTGGGGTCCTTGACCTTCTCCACGGTCACCCGCCACGACACGTGCTGCCAGACTCCCGCCTGGCCGGGTGGCACGACATGGACGGTGTAGTCGGGGCGGGCGTACTTGTACGTCTGGTAGCCGAACACCGTGGGGCCGGCGACGGCGAGCACGACGGACAGCACGGCTCCCCCCACGAGCAGGCCCGTACGCCGTGCGGGGGCTGAGGGCTCCGGTGCGGACACTTCGGCGGGCGGCGCCGTGGGCGCCTCCCCGAGCGTCTCCCCGGGCGCCTGCGCGGACGGGAGAGCGGGAGCGAGCGCCATGGGCGGCGGCTGCCGGTTCGTCCGCAGCGCGGGAAAAGGCTGTGTGGAGCTGTCCTCCGCTTCGGGCTCCAGAGGCGGCCACACCCGCAGGTCCGTCGGCGGCTTCAGCGTGCCGGGGATGGGCACGGAGAGCGGCGCCCTCGGCCGGGGGGCGGGAAGCGCGCCGCTGTAGGTGATGTCGGAGGTCTGCTCGGCCGGGGGCGCGAACCAGTCGCGGGCGTCCGGGCCGTTCCTCGGCGGGGTTCCGTCCATGGGCGTCTCGGTCATCGGCTCTCGCTCACGAGAGAGTGGTTGTCCTCCGCCTGGGAGATCAGCCGGGCGGCGGCGGCGCCGGACAGCTTCAGATCGATCTGCGCCTCTGGCGCGTAGTTGTCGCTCACCAACGGGCTGACGGGAGGGATGAAGACGAGGTCGGCGCCCGGCACCGCGTCTTCCGGCACCTCGAAGACGAGCAGCCCGCTGGTCCAGAATCCGGGCTGGATGTACTTGTTGAACAGTGTCAGCGTGTCGTTGACCTTGTCCGTCGGCTGGTAGCGCCGGCCGTCCGCGGTCAGCAGGACGGGGGGACCGAGTCTGCTCAGCTTGAAGGGCTCACGCGCGCTCGTCGCCGAGATGTCGACCAGGAGGAACAGATTGCTCGTGGCCACCTTGGTCACCTTGTTCGAGTAGTCCGTGGTGTCCACGGCGCGGGCGGCCGTGACCGACAGGACCTTGACGGTGAAGCGCTTGGTCTCCACCGTCTCGCCGATCCGGCCGTTGTAGGTCAGATAGGAGGTGCGCTGCTCGAAGGACATCGAGAAGTGCTGCTGTGCGTAGACCGCGGCCGCCGCGAGCACGATCCCGGCCACTCCCGCGGCGATCCGCCGCCCCGAACCGCGCCTCGGCGGCTTGGCGCGGACCGCGCGGCGGGAGACACGGTTGTCCGTCTGCGTGGCCGCCATCAGCTGGTCTCCTTCCGTACGGGAAGGGTGATCCGCGTGGCCACCTCGGGTTCGAAGGTGCCCTTCTCGTCCGTGTACGCGCCTGCGAGCATCCAGTCATAACCCTGGTTCAGCAGTCCGAGTTGCTCGTAGGCGAACGAGCCCACGTCGAGGCTGATCTCCGGCGGCGCGGTCGCGGTGGGCTCGAGTTCGTACTTCACCACGACTGTGGTGGTGATGCCGGGATGCAGTTGGTGGCTCTCGACGCCGAGACTGAGCACGGAGACCTCGGGGCCGTACTCGGTCTTGATCTCCGGACGGGTCCGCAGGAGGGAACCGGCGAAGGAGCCGAACGGCGAGTACCTCCCGGCCTCGGGCATGACCCCGACCGAGGCGGTCCTGTCGCCCACGTTGGTGACCTTGAGGACGAGCTCCAGGTAGCGCTTGTCGGTACCGAAGTCGCCCTTTTCGGTGATGTCGATCGCCTTGATGAACTGGGTGTGGAACAGCCCCTGGTCGATCATGTCTCCGGGCGAGACCGTCGCCGGGGGCTTGTCCGGGGCGTCCTTGAAGCCGCCGAAGGCGGCGGTGACGCCGACGCCCACCACGGCCAGCGCGAGGGCGACCGGGACGATGACCGGGCGTCGTCGGCGGGCGCCATTGGGGGATGACGTCATGGCAAGCGATGGTAGTACGACCACAGTTGCCCCATTGGCCGCAATGGTTCGACCCCTCGCGTGGAAATACGTCCGAATGGCGAGAAGCGCGCCCTGACAGGGCTTCCAGCTCCTACGCTGTGACCGAGGCGGACATGGAGGGCCCGTGGGCGACCCGCACCCCGAGCATGCCCAGTTGCAGGCGGATCGGATCTACCTGGGCTGGCAGTATGCGCTGCTGTACCCGGATCCCGGGCCGCCGCCGAAGCGACCGGCCAGGGAGGATGTCACCGAGCCTCCGGCGGACGCCGACACCGAGTGGATCCACCGCGAGCGGCTCCAGAAGGACCTGCTCAACCGCCCGGTCAAGATCTTCCGTACGTTCATGGCCGTGGTGGCCGCGGGGATCCTCGTCCTCGGCGTGACCGGCCTGCTGAACTGGTCGTTCGTGATGCTGGGCCTGGTCGCCGCGGGCGGCGTGGCCGCCATCTGCACCTACGCCATCAGACAGGGCGACCGCACGGTCAACGAGCGGCTCGACGCGCGCCGCCGCAAGGCCCTGCGGGAGCAGGAGCGCCGCCGGCAGGAGATCGTCACGGCCCAGGAGGAACACGCCGCGAAATACCGCGACTGGGCCGAGAAGAAGAACCGCTTCGACCAGCAGATCAACTGGTACGCCGTGGCGGTGCCCGACGACATCGACCGGGTCGACGTGGCCGGGGGCACGCTGACCGGCTGGTCGGCGCTGCTCACGCTGATCGGCGCGACCCGGCTCTACAGCGGCGGCCACCTGACCGTGCTCGACCTGTCGGAGGGCGCGATCGCCAAGGATCTGATCGAGCTGGCGCGCAGGGGCGGGGACGACCCGCTCGTCTGGGTGCTCCCGGTGGACCTGCCCCGGCTCGACCTCGGCGCGACCCTCAAGCCCGAGGCGTTCGCCGACGTGCTCGCCCACGTGGTGAGCGTCAGCGAGGAGACCAGCAGGGACATCGGCTTCGACAACGCGATCCTGGAGCGCGTGCTCGAGGTCCTGGGCGAGAACGCGACGATCAGCCAGGTCACCGCCGCCCTGCGGGCGCTCGCACAGGTGGGCGACCCGCGCGACGACATGAAGGGCGGCCTGCTCACGGCGTCGCAGCTCGAACGCATCGGCATGCTGTTCGGCCGGGGCGTGGCCGACCGGGTGGTCATCGAGCGTGCCTGGGCGCTGGAATCGCAGCTGCGCAAGCTGGAGACGCTGGGCTCCCAGGCCGTACGGCTGCCGCCCGCGCGGCTGCGGGTCGTCAGTATGGACCGGCAGGCGGGGGTCTTCGGCAACCGGGTCCTCGGGACCTACGTCGCGACCGCGCTCACGCACATCCTGCGCCAGTCGCCGGCCAGCGAGCGGCCCTGGTATCACACGATCATCGTGGCCGGCGCGGACAAGCTGCGCGGCGACGTGCTCGACCGGCTCATGGACGCCTGCGAGACCTCGCGCACCGGGCTCGTGCTGACCTACCGCAGCCTCACCCCGACCGTGCGGGAGCGGCTCGGCCGCGGACACGCGGCGGTCGCGTTCATGCGCCTGGGCAACGCCGAGGACGCCCGGGTGGCCAGCGAGCACGTCGGCACTGAGCACCGTCTGGAGCTCGCCCAGCTCACCGAGACGTTCAGCTCGGCGGTCAACGGCCCGAGCGGCTTCTACACCTCCACCGTCGGCGAGAGCCGTACGGAGGGGGAGGAGAAGGGCGACGGCGACCTGCGGGAGGACATCACCGAGTCGACCGAGTGGGGACGGCGCGCCCCCACGGTCGCCGACGGGGTCCTGCAGCGGTCGCGGGAGTTCCTGGTCGAGCCGCACCAGCTCCAGCAGCTCCCCACGACCTCCGTGATCGTCACCTACTCGACCGCGGAGGGACGCCAGGTGCGCCTCGCGGATGCGAATCCGGCGATACTCACCTTCCCCAAGACGACGCTGGGGGAGTTCGAGGAGATCCGGAGGGCCGCCCTCGCGCCCCCCGAGCCCGAGCCCGAGCCGGAGCCGGAGCCGGAGGAGCCCGTGCTGCCCGATGTGCCGCCGAACCTGCCCCCCAATCTGGGCCCGCCGCCGCCTCGGCTCGACTGGCGCAAGCGGTCATGACCACTCACGAAACGTCACATGCGACCATGACACGGTCCGCTGTCGGTAAGAGCATCGTCAACCGGGGTGTGCGAGCGTGATCGTTCGAGGAGTCTCTCCCCTGTTCGTCGTCACCTGAGGGGTCTGATGCAGCCGTTTCCCCTGAGCGGGCCGTGGTACCGGATCCAGGCGATCACCGCCCCATCGCGTAGTTCGTCCGCGGAGTGGGACTTCGTCACGGTGCTGCCCGCGGTCCTGTCCGCCGCCCAGCGCAACCGGCCGTTCGTCATCGGCTGGCTGTCGCGGGGTTCGGGTGCGCCGCTGGAGCTCATCACCAACGCGGGACCGCTCACGCCGCCCAAGCCGCCGAAGCGCGCGGCCACCACGCCGGAGCCGCCGGTCACCGGCCCGCAGCCGCTGCTGTTCCCCGGCGGCGCGCGCGGCGTGGAGATCGGCGACGAGTGGCTGGCCGACCTCGCCGACCTCGTCTGGACGCCGTGCCCCGGCCGGCAGGCCCCGCCGCTCTACGGCAGGCGCGAGCCGGAGCCCGACGAGACCAAACGGCCCACGCTGTTCGAGTCGACGCTGGTCACGCTCATGTCCCGGCCGTTCGCGTGGGTGGTGGTCGCCGAGCCGACCGACCTGCTCGACGCCGAGGTGGCCCACCTGCGCACCCAGCTCAACGTGCTGCGCCAGTATGGCGACGCCTCGGAGCGCTCGCGCTTCGACGCCGAGCGGGCCGAGCGCAGGATGCAGGAGCTGGATGCCTTCCGCGAGGCCGGCCTGTGGAACGTCCGGGTGCTCGCCGGCGCGGCCGGCCCCGACGAGCTGCGCCAGATCGCTCCGGTGCTGGTCGGCTCGGTGGAGATGAGCCACCACCCCTACCGGCTGCGCAGCGCGATGTCGCTGCCCGCCCTGACCGGCGACGGCACTTGCGAGTCGGTATACGGCTTCAACGAGGCGCTGGCCGTCAACCTGCAGGACTCAGCCGACGGCGCGGCGGCGCCGTTCGCGGCGACGGCCGGGGCGCTCGCCGCGCTCGCCGGGCTGCCGCGCCGTGAGGTGCCGGGTGTCCGGGTGCTCGACGCGGGCTTCTTCGACGTGACGAGCGAGACGGAGGTCGAGGGCTCGGCGGAGACCGTCGACCTCGGCGCGATCGTCGACGGGCAGGACCGCGCCGTCGGGATGTTCCGGGTGCCGCTGGCCACGCTGAACCGCCACGCCTTCGTCACCGGCGCCACCGGCTCGGGCAAGTCGCAGACCGTGCGTCACCTGCTTGAGCAGCTCACCAAGGCGGGCATCCCGTGGCTGGCGATCGAGCCGGCCAAGTCGGAGTACGCCGCGATGGCCGGCCGGGTCGAGCACCTGGCGCCGCTGACCGTCATCAACCCCTCGGCGCCCGACAACGTGCCGATCAGCATCAACCCGCTCGCGCCCGAGCCCGGCTACCCCGTGCAGGCCCACATCGACATGGTCAGGGCGCTGTTCATGGCGGCGTTCGACGCCGAGGAGCCGTTCCCGCAGATCATGTCGCTGGCGTTGCAGCGCGTCTACGAGGCCAACGGCTGGGACGTGGTCACCGGGGGCGGCATCCCGGGGGCCGCCGTGCAGCCGGCCGTGCCGACCCTGGAGCAGCTCCAGCAGCACGCGCTGGAGGTCATCCAGGAGATCGGGTACGGCAACGAGGTCCAGGCCGACGTCGAGGGCTTCATCAGCCTGCGCCTGCGCAGCCTGCGCGTCGGCAGCGCGGGCCGGTTCTTCGAGGGCGGCCACCCGGCCGACATCGGCGGCCTGCTCCAGCGCAACGTCGTGCTCGCGATCGAGGACGTGGCCAACGACGAGGACAAGGCGTTCCTCATGGGCACGCTCATCATCCGCATCGTGGAGCACCTGCGGATGCGCGCCCGCTCGGAACCGCGGGGCGAGGACGGCGCGGGCGGCCTGCGGCACGTCATCGTCATCGAGGAGGCCCACCGGCTGCTGCGCGACCGGGGCTCCCAGCGGGCCTCCACGCACGCCGTCGAGCTGCTGGCCGGGATGCTCGCCGAGATCAGGGCGTACGGCGAGGGCATCATCGTGGCCGAGCAGATCCCCACCAAGCTCGTCTCCGACGTGGTGAAGAACACCGCGCTGAAGGTCGTGCACCGGCTTCCGGCCGAGGACGACCGCGCGCTCGTCGGCGCGGCGATGAACCTGAGCGAGGACCAGTCGCGCCAGGTGGTGTCGCTCCAGCCGGGCTTCGCCGCGGTGTTCGCCGACGGCATGGACCGCCCGTTGCGCGTCCAGGTGCCGCTGGGCGAGGACCGCGAACGCGAGACGCTCGGCCCGGTGCCGCCGATCTGCGGGCGCCGTTCGGCCGCCTGCGGGCGCGAGTGCCGCACGGGGAAGGCGTGCACGCTGGTCGAGCTGCGCGAGGCCGACCTGCTCGCGGTGGCCCCGGAGTGGGCGTGGCTGCGGATCTGGACCGACACGGTCGTCCTGGCGTTCGTGACGAACCGGTCGCTGCCGGGCGTGCCGCGCGTGCTCGCCGACATCTGGGCGGAGCTGCCGGCCAAGCGGCGCGAGTGCCTGCTGGCCACGCTGGCCGAGCGGTCGGTCGCGCGCCGCGCCTGGTCGCTGCGGACGTGGTTCGACCCCGCGCTGCTCACCGAGAAGGCCGCCGAGGTCGCCGCCGGGCTGCTCGCGGCGGGCCAGGCGGACGGCGGGGAGAGCGAGCCGCCGATGCGGGCGGGCGAGCGGCCGGGCGCGGCCTGGGTGATCCCGCAGGTCCGCTGGCTGCACGAGGTGGACCGGCTGTTCCCGTTCGGCCATCCCGCGCCCAACCTGCGCAGCCCGGCCCCGGCGATGGAGTATCCGCTGTTCGGCACCGACCCGGCCGGTCGGCCGTACCCGCATCAGGGGGTCAACGGCGCCGAGCCGGCCGAGGGCGGGGTCGCGGTCGGCGTGCGCACCGAGCTGCTCGGCCACCGCGCCAAGGCGCTGCGCCACCACCCGCTGTCGATGGAGGTGGACCGCAACCGGGCCCTGGCCTGGCGGGTCATCCTGGGCGACGACGAGCACGAGGGCATCCAGCGCGACGTGACGACGGTCGCCATCGGGGTCGAGCCGCGCGAACGGGTCAAATACGTGGCCCAGACGATGAGCGCGGGCTGGCTGGAGACCGTGTTGTCCTGGCCGCGCCGGTTCGTCCTGCCGTTCGACGGCGACACTCCCGCGGAGCTGTCCTTCGGATCGTGATCCCACCCCTCTCACCCCCCTCCGGAAGGGAGCCCGAGAGCCGATGTCGAACAGCCGTCTGCGGCGACTCACGTCCCAACTCACCTGGCACTGGGAGCACCAGCTACGGCCACGCCTGTCCGGCCTCACCGACGCCGAATACCTGTGGGAGCCGGCGGAGGGATGCTGGTCGATTCGCGCGCGGCCCGACGGCGCCTCCGCACTGGACTGGGCGTTTCCGGCGCCCGACCCGGCGCCGCTGACCACCATCGCCTGGCGGCTGGCGCACATCGGCCAGACGCTGGCGCAGCGGGCCGACTTCCACTTCGGAGACGGCACGCTGACGATGGATCGGATCCGGTGGCCGGGGCCGACCGCGGCCGAGGGGCTGGCCTGGTTGGACAGCGCGTACGCCGACTGGACCGACGGCCTCGCCGCGGCGGACGACAGCATGCTGGGGCGGCGCAGCGACGGTCCACCGGGAACGCTCGACGGCCGCTTCCCCTTCGCCGACGTGATCTTGCATGTGAACCGGGAAATCATCCACCACGGGGCCGAGGTCGCGCTGCTCCGCGACCTCTACCGCGCCCAGCGGCCCGGTTCTCACGCAACGGCATAGGGCGGCCGGAAGTCGCCGGTGAGACGACCGGCGCGGGGCCACGGCGGGCACCGCTACGTCGGCGCAGGCTCCGGGCGCGGTTAGGATCTCGGCATGAGTCAGCTTCCGTTGCGGGCGCAGCTCGCCAGCGCCCTGGGCCGCACGGCCGCGACGCTGTCCAGGGCCACCGGGCGTGGCGACGGCTCGGTGATCGGCGGCAGGGTCGGCCTCATGCTGGAGCCCGACCTGCTGCGCAAGCTCGCGGCCGACCGCAAGCTCGTCCTGGTCAGCGCCACGAACGGCAAGACCACGACGACGCGTCTGATCACCTCGGCGCTGCAGGAGTTCGGCGACGTGGCGACGAACGCCTTCGGCGCCAACATGCCCGCCGGGCACGTGTCGGCGCTCGCCTCCAACAAGGATGCGCCGTACGGCGTGCTGGAGGTCGACGAGAAGTACCTCCCCGAGGTCCTCGACACGACCGACGCCGGCATCCTCTGCCTCATGAACCTGAGCCGCGACCAGATGGACCGGGCGGCCGAGATCTGGCTGCTGGCCCAGAAGTGGCGCCGCGCCCTCGCCGGCAGGCCCGTGCACGTGATCGCCAACTGCGACGACCCGCTGGTCACCTGGGGCGCGTCCACCGCCGCCCGGGTCACCTGGGTGGCGGCGGGCCAGCGCTGGCGCGAGGACTCCTGGTGCTGCCCCGAGTGCGGCGGCCCGCTCGACCGCTCCGGGTTCGGCAACGGCGGTCAGGGCCTCACCGCGGCCCAGATGGCCGACACCAACTGGGCGTGCCGCGAGTGCACCTTCCGCCGGCCCGAGCCCAACTGGGTGCTCGACGGCGAGTACGTGACCGATCCCCGGGGCCAGCACTGGCGCCTGGACATCCAGCTTCCCGGCCAGGCCAACCGGGCGAACGCCGCCATGGCGCTGGCGGTCGCCGAGACCCTCGGCCTCGACCCCGCCCGGGCGCTGCCCAGACTGCGTACGGTCACCTCCGTCGCCGGGCGCTACACGACCGTCGAGCGGGACGGCCGGTCGCTGCGGCTGCTGCTGGCCAAGAACCCGGCCGGCTGGCTGGAGGCGTTCGACGTCGCCGACCCGGCGCTGCCGATCATCCTGTCGGTGAACGCGCAGGGGCCGGACGGCCGCGACACCTCCTGGCTGTGGGACGTCGACTACCGCATCCTGCGGGGCAGGCCCGTGCTCGTCACCGGCGAGCGCCGCCTCGACCTCGCGCTGCGGCTGACCGTGGCCGGGGTCCCCTTCCAGCTCTGCGACTCGTTCGAGCAGGCGGTGGGCCTCCTCGCACCCGGCAAGATCGACGTGATCGCCAACTACACCGCGTTCCAGCAGATCCGAGCGGAGTTCGGCCGTGCAGTCTGAATTGTCCATCGTCTGGATCTATCCCGACCTCCTCAGCACGTACGGGGACCAGGGCAACGTCCTGGTGCTGGAGCAGCGGGCCCAGGCCCGGGGCATCCAGACCAGGACCGTCCACGTACGGTCGTCCGACCCCGTGCCGCAGCAGGGCGACGTCTACCTGATCGGCGGCGGCGAGGACCGGCCGCAGATCCTCGGGGCCGAGCGGCTGCGCCGGGACGGCGGCCTGCAGGCCGCGATCCAGCGCGGTGCGGCCCTTCTGGCGGTCTGCGCCGGCTACCAGATCATGGGCACGGTGTTCGGCGGCGAGGAAGGGCAGCCGGTGCCCGGCATCGGGCTGCTGGACATCAGCTCGGGGCGGGGCGAGCGGCGCGCGGTCGGCGAGCTGGCCGCCGACGTGGACCCCGCGCTGGGGCTGCCCACGCTGACGGGCTTCGAGAACCACATGGGCGTGACCAGGCTCGGCCCCGGCGTGCGCCCGCTGTCGCGGACCCTGACCGGCATCGGCAACGGCGACGGCACGGAGGGCTGCTACGCGGGCCGTGTCATCGGCACCTACCTGCACGGGCCGGCGCTCGCCCGCAACCCCGCGCTGGCCGACCTGCTGCTGAGCTGGGTGACCGGACCGCTGCCCCCGATCGACGACGGCTGGTATCAGGCGCTGCGCGACGAGCGCCTGCGGGCGGTGCTGCCGAACTGACCAGGCGGTAGGTCCCGGCCGGTCAGTAGATCAACGCCTGCACGCCCTCGCCCAGGGCCTCCTCGACGAACGTGGGGGCCCCGGCGATGCGCACGCCGTCGATCACGTCGTCCACGGTGATGCCCCGGCGGGCGGCGCACTGGGTGCACAGCGTGACCCTGCCCGCGACGAGCACGGCGTCGAGCAGGTCCTCCAGCGGGGCGGCCTCGGCCAGGGCGAACTCCTTGGCCCGTCCCGGCAGCGCGAACCACGAGGATTCGCCGGTCAGCCACAGGGAGACCGGGACACCGCTCGCCAGTGCGGACGCCGCGACCGTGAAGGCCTGGTTGCAACGCTCCGGGGCGTCCGCCCCGGCCGTGACCTTGATGACCAGTGATCGTGCCATGCTGCGAGCCTAGTCCGCCGGGGTCGCCGGTGTGCCGCCGCGTGCCGTACAAGTTGGGCAATCGGGGCATGCCGCGTGTGGTGCGAGGGGCCGCTCGCGCGCCTCTAAGCTCGTCTCCATGGACGTACATCCCGACCTCGAGCCGATCGCCTTCCTCCTGGGCCGCTGGGAGGGGGCCGGGGTGATCGGCTATCCCACCATGGAGAGCGCCAACTTCGGCCAGGAGATCGTCTTCGGGCACAACGGGAAGCCGTTCCTGACCTATCAGAGCCGCACGTGGCTGCTCGACGCCGAGGGCGCCAAGGTCCGGCCTCTGTCCACGGAGACGGGGTTCTGGCGGATTCAGCCCGAGCGCCAGATCGAGGTGTGCCTCGCGCATCCGACCGGCATCGTGGAGATCTACCTGGGAGAGGTCGTCTTCCACAAGATCGAGCTGCGTACGGACGTGGTCGCGCGGACCACGACGGCCAAGGACTACAACGCGGGGCACCGGCTCTACGGCCTGGTCAACGGCAACCTCATGTACGCCTACGACATGGCGGCGATGGGGCACCCGCTGCAGTCGCACGCCTCGGCGGAGCTCAAGCGGGCCGGCGACTTCGACGAGTAGGAGAAAAGAAAGAACCCCGGGCTCGCTCCGCCTCCTGTGAGGCGGGCCGGCTGGACCATGGCCGTGACGCAAGTCGCGGCCGCCGGCTGCCCGGGGTTCCGGTGTCTGTCGAGGATTCGCCGGGACGTCGTACGACATCCAGACGGAAGGTCCAGATGGACGAGTCCTAGCGGACAGCCACCTCGCTAGCCCAAGAATGATCAACCATTGTCTGGACCACCTCCCTTCTGCGTGCCTTCACGCTATGCGAGCACCCCGCGCGCGGGCAAACGATTAATGCGATGAACTTCGCGCCCCTCCCGCGACAGCCGGGGAGCCTCCCGGCGGCGACGGTGAGGGGCCGACGAAGGGCGTGTTCCGGCGGGCACGACTTACACTCTGGGCATGGCCGAGACTTGGCACGAGGAGCTGCGGGCCCGCGGCTACCGGATCACTCCCCAGCGGCAGCTCGTGCTGGAAGCGGTCACCGAGCTGGGGCACGCCACGCCCGAGGACATCTGCTGCCGCGTGCAGCAGACGGCCAGAGGCGTCAACATCTCGACCGTCTACCGGACCCTTGAGCTCCTGGAGGAGCTTGGGCTGGTCACGCACACGCATCTCGGCCACGGCGCTCCCACCTATCACCTCGCCTCCGAGGCCGACCACGTCCACCTCGTCTGCCGGGGGTGCGGCGAGGTCACCGAGGTGGCCCCCCAAATGGTGGACGGCCTCGTCTCGGCCCTCGACGCGGAACTAGGTTTCGCCACCGATGTCCGCCATCTAACCGTCTTCGGGCATTGTCACAAATGCAGAGTTTGAGTATTATTGCTCGTTTTGTCGTTCGGGGCCGGTAGCGTGACGAGAGGCGCACCACGCCGATTCGTCAGGAGATGAGGGTGACCGTTCCCGCGGAGGCCGCCAAGCGGCGCATAGTTGACCTTTTTCTGTCCAGCGAGGAGCGGCTGCTCCAACGGTGGACTCAATTGTCCGGAGCGTCTTCCGACGAACTCCGTGATCTCTATCAGGCGTTGCACGCCGCGCTCAGCGGAGAGGACGCAGACTTCGCCGACGCACGCGGGCTGCTCGCCGAGCTTTCCCGCGTCCGCGTCCGGCAGGGGCACACGCCGTCCGACACCGCGCGGCTCGTGTTCTCGCTCAAGGAGGCGTTGTACGAGGTGGCCGAGGCCGACGGCGGCTCGGACGCGTTGCGCGGGTTCGTATGGTTCTCCCGGCTCGTCGACGACCTCGGCCTGTACACCTTCGAGACCTACACCTCCGCCCGCGAGCGGATCATCTTCGACCAGGCCGAGCAGCTGCTCGAGTTGTCGACGCCGGTGGTGAAGCTGTGGGAGGGCATCGTCGCCGTGCCGCTCGTCGGCACGCTCGACTCGGCCCGCGCCCAGGTCGTCATGGAGAAGCTGCTCCAGACCCTGGTCGACACCGGCTCGGAGCAGGCGGTCATCGACATCACCGGCGTGCCGGCCGTGGACACGCAGGTCGCCCAGCATCTGCTCAAGACCGTCGTGGCGGCCCGCCTGATGGGCGCGGAGTGCGTCATCTCCGGCATCCGCCCGCAGATCGCGCACACGATCGTCACGCTGGGCATCGAATTCGGCGACATCGTCACCAAGGCGTCGCTGGCCGACGCCCTCGCGTACGCCCTCGGACGGAGCGGCGTGGAGATCACGCGCGGCGCGCCGACGCGGGTCGCGGTCAGGGCGGAGCGCGCCTGATGGAACGTGTGCCGATTCTCAAGCTCGGCGACATCCTGATCGTCTCGATCCAGGTCGACCTGGACGACCAGAGCGTGCTGGCCCTGCAGGAGGACCTGGCGGACACGGTGGTCTCCTCGGGTGCGCGAGGCGTCATCATCGACATCACGGCCGTCGAGATCGTCGACTCGTTCATCGGTCGCATGTTCTCCACGATCGCCGCGATGACCCGCATGCTCGACGCCGAGACCGTGGTGGTCGGCATGCGCCCCGCGGTGGCGATCACGCTGGTCGAGCTGGGACTGTCGCTCGGCGGCGTGCGCACGGCCCTCAACCTGGAGAAGGGCGTCGCGATGCTGCAGCACGTCAGGGGCGCCGAGGGGTGAGCGCGCCCCGGGAGCTGCCCATCGCCACCAACGGCGACGTCGTGGTCGTACGTCAGCAGGTCAGAGGGCTCGCGGCCGAGATGGGGCTCTCTCTGGTCGACCAGACGAAGATCGTGACCGCCGCCAGCGAACTCGCCAGGAACGCCCTCGTGCACGCCGGGGGAGGACGGGTGCTGATCGAGGTGTTGGAGGGCGGGCGTCGGCCGGGCCTGCGGCTCGTCTTCACGGACGAGGGGCCGGGCATCCCGGACGTCGAGCAGGCGCTGACCGAGGGCTGGAGCACCGCCGGAGGGCTGGGACTCGGGCTGACGGGATCGCGGCGGCTCGTGGACGAGTTCGACCTCGTCTCCGCGCCCGGCGAGGGCACCCGCGTGACGGTGACCAAGTGGGCCCGGTGACATGACGATGACGCACCGGTACGAGGACGTGTGGGTGTCCACCGCCGACCCGAGCGTGATCGGCGCGGTGCGCAGGGCGGCGGTCGCGCTGGCCACGGCCTCCGGGTTCGACCAGAACCGCACCGGTCAGGTCGCGGTGGCGGTGACCGAGGCGGTCTCGAACCTGGTCAAGCACGCGGTGGGGGGTGCCGTGCTCGTACGCCACCACCTGGAGCGCCCGGGCACGGTCGAACTCGTGGCCGTCGACAGGGGCCCCGGAATCGCCGACCTCGGCCGCGCCCTGCGGGACGGCTACTCCACCTCGGGCACGCTCGGCATCGGCCTCGGCGCGATCGCCCGCATGGCCACGGGCTGGGACGTCTACTCGGTGCCCGGCAGGGGAACCGTGCTGGTCCTGCACTTCACCGCGGACGGCCTGCCCGGCCCGCCGCTGCGGGTGAGCGGGCTGCGCCGCCCCATCGGCGAGGAGAGCGTGTGCGGCGACGCCTTCGCCTTCTCCGACGACGGCGACGCGGTCAGCATCCTGGTCTGCGACGGGCTCGGCCACGGCGACCTCGCCGCGCACGCCTCCCGCGAGGCCGTGCGGATCTTCATGGAGGATCCGCACGCCCTTCCGGCCTCCGCTCTCGAACGCGTGCACCGGGGGCTGGGCCACACGCGGGGCGGGGCGGTCGCGGTGGTGCGGGTCGGCCGTGAGAGCGTCACGTTCGCCGGGCTGGGCAACATCTCGGGCTGGATCGCGCACGCCGAAGGCCGCCAGGGAATGATCTCGCTGCCCGGCATCGCCGGGCACAAGGGCAGGCGCCCCCAGCAGTACGAGTACGCGCTGCCGCCGCATGCCACGGTGGTGCTCCACTCCGACGGTCTCACCGACCGTTGGCACCCCGCCTCCTTCCCCGGGCTGTTCGCCCATTCCCCGGCCGTGGTGGGCGCGACCCTGCTGCGCGACGTGGGCAGCCGCAGGGACGATGCCTGCGTCGTAACCGTCAAACAGGGGCAGTGATGGGCGAGGTGCTCACCCGCGCGGAGATCTGCAGCGACCAGGACGTCTTCGCCGTACGGCAACTGGGCCGCCGGATCGCCGAACTCGTCGGGCTTGAATCCCAGGATCAGATCCGGGTGGCGACGGCGCTGAGCGAGATCGGCCGTGAGGCGCTGGGGCGGGGCGCCGGGAGCACCGTCGTCTTCGACCTGCGTGAGGATCGGCTGGTCATCACGGTGGACTATCTCGACGGCGCCGACCTGCGGGAGAGCGAGGGCCTGAAGCTGGCCGGTCGTCTGGTCGACGAGATCGCGCTGTCGGCCGGGGACAGACGCGTCACGCTGGTGAAGCGGGTGCCCGAGCACCGCAGGCGGCGGTCGCTCGACGGCATCCGCGCGGAGCTGGCCCGTCTCTCGCCTCCCACGGCGGCCCTGGACGTGCTGCGTGAGCAGAACAGGGAGCTGGCCGGCACCCTGGAGGAGGTGCTCCGGCTCAACGCGGAGCTGACCGAGACCAACCAGGGCGTGCTGGCGCTGTACAACCAGCTGTCGGACGAGCTGGAGGAGACCAACCGCGGTGTCGTGGCGCTCTACGCCGAGCTGGACGAGAAGTCGTCCCAGCTCCGGCAGGCCGCCGAGGCCAGGCAGCGGTTCTGGGCCAACGTGAGCCACGAGCTGCGGCTGCCGCTGAACTCGATCATCGGCCTGGTCCGGCTGCTGCTCGGCTCGGGCGCGGAACCGCTCACCGGGGAGCAGCACCACCAGGTCACCCTCATCGGCGCCTCCGCGGAGACCCTGCTGGCGCTCGTGGGAGAGCTGCTCGACCTGGCCAAGGCCGAGTCCGGGCGGCTGGACCCGCAGCCGTCGATGGTGGACGTGGTCGCCCTGGCCGAGGGACTGCGCATGACGCTCCAGCCCGCCGGCCGGGCCGACGGGGTCACGCTGTCGGCCCACGTGTCGGCCGACGTGTCGGACGAGATCGGCGAGATGTTCGTCGACGAGACCATGCTGACCACCATCCTGCGCAACCTGCTGTCGAACGCGCTGAAGTTCACCGAGCAGGGGGAGGTGCGGCTGACGGCCACCGTGGACCCCGCGATGGCCGAGGTCGTCTTCACCGTCGCCGACACCGGCGTGGGCATTCCCCCCGAGCACCTGGAGCGCGTCTTCGAGGAGTTCTTCCAGGTGCCCGGGCCGCTCCAGCTCAGGACGAAGGGCACCGGCCTCGGCCTGCCGTACGCCCGGAGGCTGACGGAGGCGATCGGCGGCACGCTGGAACTGGCGAGCAGGCCGGGCGAGGGCACCACGGCGACGCTGCGGGTGCCGCACCGGATGGTCACCCCGGAGGTGGGCCGGGTGCTCGTGGCCGACGACGACGCGGGCTTCCGTGCGGTGGCCCGGCGGATGCTCTTCGGCTTCGCGGCCGCGGTGGACGAGGCGGCCGACGGAGTCGAGGCCCTCAACCTGATGCGCGAGCGACCGCCGGACGTGGTCCTGGTCGACCTCCTCATGCCGCGCCTGGACGGCACGGCGCTGCTGCACAGGATGGCCGAGGACGACGTCCTGTGCGGGATCCCGGCGGTCGTCGTGTCGGTGGTGTCCGAGCAGCCGGGAGAGCCTCATCCGGTGCTGCCGAAGCACGGACTGCGCAGGGACCAGCTTCTGGAGGCGCTCCGGGAGGCCGTACGCGACAGGGCCGTACGCGACAGGGCCGGGAGCGTGGAGGGTGGCAGGGGTGGAGCTCATGATTGACGACGCGGCGACGGTCCTGGTCGTGGACGACATCCCCACCAAGCGCTACATCCTGGCGAGCTGGTTGCGCCGTGGCGGGCATCGGGTCGTCGAGGCCGGCGGAGGCGAGGAGGCGCTGGCCGTCGTCGGCGTGCTCAAGCCCGACCTCGTCATCCTCGACGTACGGATGCCCGACGTGGGCGGCATCGAGGTGTGCGAGAAGATCAAGGCGAATCCGGAGACCGCCTCGATTCCGGTGATCCAGGTGTCCGGCAACGCCGTCACCCCGGCCGACCGCGCCGAGGGGCTGGAACGCGGAGCCGACGCGTACCTGTCGGAGCCGATCCAGCCCGACGAGTTCGCCGCGACGGTGCGGGCGACCCTGCGGTACTACCGGGCGCGGCAGCGTGCCGAGCGGATGGCGGTCAGGCTGAGCGAGCTGGCCGAGATCACGCTGGAGATGAACCAGGCGGAGGACTTCGAACGGCTCCTGTCGGCGGCCGCCGAGGGCTGCTCCCGCCTGCTGGAGCGCTACTCGCGGGTGCTGGCGATCCCGCCGGACGGACGGCTGCGCAGGTTCTCCGCCCGGCCCGGGGAGCACGCGGTGGCACGGCCGGTCCATCCCGACACCCTGGAGCGGCTGAGCACCATCTCCATCGGGGAGTCCCCCGGGGTGAGGACGTTCGAGATCGACAACGCGACCTGGGCCCGTGTGGTCCCCGACAGCGACGTCGTCGCGCACGTGTCCGGCATGCTGTGCCGTACGAAGGCGGGCCGGCCGCCGGTGTTCCTCGGGGTGGAGACGGGCTCGCCGCTCGACGGCGCGGAGCTGAGCCTGCTGCGGCAGCTCGGCCAGGCGCTGGCGCTGGCGGTCGACGCGGCCCGCGCCTACGCCGAGGAGCACACGATCTCGCTCACGTTGCAGCGCAGCCTGCTGCCCGCCGAGATCCCCCTAGTTCCCGGCCTGCGGATCAGCGTGCGCTACCAGCCGGCGGTGGACAACGTGGAGGTGGGCGGCGACTTCTACGAGGTCCTGCCCCTCGGCGATCGGGTCCTGGTCGCGCTCGGCGACGTGCAGGGCCACTCGCTCTACGCCGCCACCGTGATGGCGGAGCTGCGCTACGCGCTGCGGGCGTCGGTGATCGACGTCGTCGACCCCGCCGGCTCGATGAGCCTCCTCAACGCCGTCCTGCGGCGCTACCACCCCGGCATGACGGCGACCGTCTGCCTGATACTGATAAATCCCGCGACGGGGGAGAGCGAGATCGTCAACGCCGGGCACATCCCGCCGCTGCTGGCCGGGAAGGGGGCGGCCTACCACCGGTTCGGCAACCTGCTGCTCGGGGTGGCCGACGAGGTCTACCGGGTGGACCGGCTCCGGCTGCCCGAGGACGCCACCGTGCTGATGTTCACCGACGGGTTGATCGAGGACCGCGACAAACTGCTCGACGAGAGTCTGGAGATCGCCCGGCAGCAGGCCGAGGACGTGACCGACGATCTGGAGGGCTTCTGCGACCGGCTGATCGCCACCTTCGGCGCCCGCGAGGACGACGTGGCGGTGGTCGCCGTCCGTCGCGTGCCGTTCTGAGGTCGTCCACAGGCCGGGCGTCGTCCACAGGCCGGGGCGTTGTCCACAGGTACGCCTGCCGCCGCCACGCCGACCGTGCGGGACCGAATAGCCTTGACGGCATGCGGAGCCCTTTGCTTGACACATCCGGCGCGGTAGCCGCGCAGGCGCCGGACGAGACGGTCGCGGCCCACTACGGCGATCCCTATGCCGAGCAGCGTGCGCTGGCCGGCGGGCGGGCGCTGGTCGACCGGAGCAACCGCGAGGTCGTGCGGATCACCGGGCCCGACCGGCTGAGCTGGCTCAACGACCTCAGCTCGCAGAAGCTCGACACGCTCCAGCCGGGCACGCCCACCCAGACCCTGCTGCTCGACCCGCAGGGCCGCGTCGAGCACCACCTCGCGCTCGTGGACGACGGCGAGGCCGTGTGGGCCCACGTGGAGCCGGGCACCTCGGCCGAGCTGGTCGCCTTCCTGGAGAAGATGCGGTTCATGCTGCGTGTCGAGGTCGCCGACGTCACCTCGGACTACGCGGTGGTCTCCCTCGCCCCGCCTTCTCCGGACGGGGGCGCCGAGGCGCTCGGCGCGACCGTGGAAGGAGCCGTCGCGATCGGCGGCGACCTGCTCGTGCCGCGCGAGCGGCTGGGCGGCCTTCCGGACGCGCTGGGCCTGCGCCCCGCCGGTCTGTGGGCCTACGAGGCGCTGCGCATCGCCGCGCACGTGCCCAGGCTCGGGTTCGAGACCGACCACAAGGCGATCCCTCACGAGATCGGCTGGATCGACGTGGCCGTGCACATGACCAAGGGATGCTACCGGGGCCAGGAGACGGTCGCCCGGGTGCACAACCTCGGCCACCCACCCCGCCGCCTGGTCTTCCTGCACCTCGACGGCAGCGTGGACGAGCTGCCCCCGCATGGCGCGCCGGTGACCCTCGGCGTCGGCACGCCGGTCGAGGCCGAGCCGGAGGCCGCCGTGGAGGGCTCCGCCCAGCCCGGGCAGATCGGCTTCGTGGGCTCGTCGGCCCGTCACTACGAGCTGGGCCCGATCGCCCTCGCGATCGTGAAGCGTACGGTGCCGGTGGACATCGATCTGCTGGCCGGCGGTGTGGCGGCGACCCAGGAGATCGTGGTGCCGCCGGACGCCGGGCGCAACGTGAAGATCGACCCCGCCCTCCGCCGCCGCATCCGCTAGGGATCTGTCAGCGGGGGCCCACCACCTACGGGTGCACAGGTGGTGGGCTCGCCCACCACCTACGGGTACACAGGGCCGCGAGCACGGCGCCCGCCGTGTTGAGGATCACGTCGTCCACGGAGCTCACCCGCCCGAGCCGCAGGCCGTACTGGAGAATTTCGACGCCGAGCGAGGCGGTGGCCGAGACGGCGGCCACCGCCGCGGGCGAGGCGAAGCGCGCGGAGCGGACCGGGAGCATCGCGCCGAGCGCGGCGAAGACCAGAAGGTTGCCGCCGATCTGCACGACCGCCGCTCCCGTTGACAACCGCGCGACCTGGCCCGCCAGGTCCACCAGGGGAACGACGTGTACGCCCTCCTCCGTTCCCGGCGTGAGGATCATCCAGATCCAGGGTGCGGTCCCGGTCACCATGACCACGTCGGCGACGGCGGTGCGCAGGGGAGCGGGATGTCCACGGCGGGCGCGGTGGGGGGTGAGGAGCACGACGGCGAGAGCGGCCACGGGAACGGCGCAGACGGTCGTGACGATGACATATAACCAGGTGCTCCACGCCTCCCGCATCCGATCATGATGGCAGGCCGGGGGAGACCGTGACGGTCAGACGTCCAGGACGAGGGTGATCGGGCCGTCGTTGGTGAGGGTGACCTTCATGTCGGCGCCGAAGACGCCCGTCTCCACCTGCGCGCCGAGTGCCCGGAGCTCGGCCACCACGGCCTCCACGAGAGGCTCGGCCACCGGGCCGGGCGCGGCGGCCTGCCAGGTGGGTCTGCGGCCCCTGCGGGCGTCGCCGTACAGGGTGAACTGGCTGATCACCAGCAGCGGCGCGCCGATGTCGGAGCAGGACTTCTCGCCGTGCAGGATGCGCAGTCCCCACAGCTTGGCGGCGAGTCTGGCCGCCTCGGCGCGCCCGTCGGTGTGGGTGACGCCCACGAGCACGAGCAGGCCGGGTTCGTCGACGGCGCCGACGACCTGACCCTCCACCACAACGGACGCGGAGCTGACCCGCTGTACGACCGCACGCATGGCCCCGAATTCTGCCACGTCCTGGGCCTTCGTAGACTGCCCGTCATGTCGGAGATGGTCGTCGAGGTGGTCCGGTCGGGGTTCGTCGAGTCGGTGCACCGTGCGCGTGTGCACGTGATCGGGGCGGACGGCGCGCCGGTTCTGGTGTGCGGGGACACATCGAGCCTGGCGTCGCCGCGTTCGGCCGTGAAGCCGCTGCAGGCGCTCGCGATGGTGCGGGCGGGCCTGCCGCTCGAAGACGAACTGCTCGCGCTCGCCGCCGCGAGCCACAGCGGCGAGCCCTTCCACATCGACGGCGTACGGAAGATCCTCGCGGGCGCGGGGCTGGACGAGACCTCGCTGCGCTGCCCGGAGGACCTGCCCCTCGACGAGGAGGAGCGCCGCCGGGTCCTGCGGGAGCACGGCGACGCCCGCCGGATCCTGATGAACTGCTCGGGCAAGCACGCCGCGATGCTCGCGACCTGCGCGGTCAACGGCTGGCCGGTCGACGACTACCGCCATCCCGGCCACCCGCTGCAGCGGGCCATCCGCGCGACGGTGGAGGAGCTCACCGGCGAGCGGGTCGCGGCGACCGGCGTGGACGGCTGCGGCGCGCCGCTGTTCTTCGTCTCGATGGCGGGGGTGACGCGTGCCTTCCGCGCCCTCACGCTCGCCCCGGCCGGCACGCCGGAGCGGCGCGTCGCCGACGCGATGCGCGCGCATCCCGAGTGGACGAGCGGCACGACCCGGGCGGAGAACCTGCTGATGCGGGCCGTTCCGGGGCTGCTGGTGAAGTCGGGCGCGGAGGCGTTCGACGCCTTCGCCGACGCCGAGGGCCGGGCCGGCGCGGTGAAGATCGTGGACGGCGGCGGCCGGGCCCGCGTGCCGGTCACCGTCGCCGCCCTGCGCGCCGCCGGGATCGACGCCCCGGAGCTGGCCGGGCTGGCCACCGCCCCCCTGTTCGGCGGCGGGGTCCCGGTCGGCGAGGTCCGCGTCCGTCCCGCCTGACCGGTCGCGGGTCACAGGCGGCGCGGTGCGGCAACCGGGCTCGCGTCGCCCGGCGCCACCGGCGTCACCGCGCCGCCGGCTCCGGCTTATCCGGCTTATAGGGAGCGGAACTGGCGTGAGGTCGAGATCGCCCCGGAGGTGGTCATGACGAACGTCCGCATCGAGTCGGCGAACCTGGACAGGTCCCACTCGGCCGGGCCCTGGTACCAGTACAGGTGGTCGGTCTGCCGCCCGTCGCCGTCGAACGCGCTGACCACCCGCGCCCACCGGTCCACACTGTCGAAGATCACCGCGTACGGCAGGTAGCGGGAGAACAGTTCCACGCGCCGGCCGGTGGGGACGTCGTCGACGCTCGCCCCCGCGAGGTACTCCCGGAACCCGAGCGTGTGCGCCAGGGCCGCGGCGCCCTGGGCCGTCTTGGCCGGCATGTACTGGGCGCCGAAGGCCAGCGCGGCTCCGGCGATGATCAGGGCCAGTCCCAGCAGGCCGTACGACGTGAACCAGGCGAGCAGGACGGTGGCGACCACCCCGAGCGCGACCACGACGAGGCCGATGGTGGTCCAGCGCGACCGGATGGAGTCGGGCCGCCGGGCGAACCAGCCCTGCGCCACGACGTCCTGATACAGCGCGTCGCGCACCGAGGACAGGCGTGCGGCGAACGACCCGTGCAGCTCCGACAGCAGCACCCTGTCGCGGCCGTCGAAGATCGCGTCGTAGAGGGCGCGCTCGTACGGCAGCAGCTGGCCGACCGAGGCGCCGGGCAGCTTGACCAGGCACCAGTCGGGGGTGTCGTAGGTCTGGCGCGGCCGCTCGTCGATCCGCAGGTAGTTGCGCACGGCGAGGTCCACGATGGTCGCGGTCACGTCGACCACATCGGCCTGCTCGTCGAACAGCGTGCCGATCTGCCCGGGGCGCACGCCGTCCGGCGGGCTGAAGTGCCCGTTGAGATGGCCGCTGACCGGGCCGGACTCACTGCCGACCACGCGGGCGTCGCGGCCCCGCGTCCAGTAGAGCAGCCCGACGCCGCCCAGCAGCAGCACCAGCAGCGCCGCCAGCGAGCCACCGGTCACCGTGTTCAGCGTGAACGCGGTGGACAGCTCGAACCTGCGCTCCAGGATCGGCCGGGCCCCCGTCGCGCCCTTGGGGTAGCCGACCACGACCGTGAGCGTCTGGCCCTCCCCGAGGCCCTGCTGTTCGAAGGTGGAGGTGGTGCCGGTCTCCTCGACGGAGGCACTGGTGCAGGCGATGGCCGCGCTCAGCTCGCCGGCGAAGCAGGACAGGTTCTGCACCCGGCCCGGGCCGGTCACGGTGACGACCGCGTCCTTCACGGGGCCGGAGACCGCGAACCACCGCAGTTCCTCGCCCGACGCCGTGGGCGTCACGGCGCCGGTCACGTCGTATTCCACCGTGCCCTTGAACGTCAGGGTCTCCCCGTCGTACGAGCCGCCCTTGACGCCTGAGATGCGGTAGACGCGGTCGTGGCCGTCGTCGAAGCGGGTCCGGGTGAGCGGCGTGCGCCTGACCGTCTCGCCGGCCGGGGCGACCGTCTCCTTCACATGGAGCACGCCGTTCGCGCGCAGCTCCATCGTCACCTCGTCCTTCGCCGGAGGCGCGGAAGCCGCGGTGTCGGCGTACGAGGTGACGGCGAGCGCGGTGTCGGCGTACGCGGTTCCGGTGAGCGCGGGGGAGGCGGCGAGGACGGCGAGCAGTGCCGCCAGTCCGAGCCGGCGCGCGAGATCCACCATGAGCCGCAACCCTATCGGTCCCGGTGCTCCAACTGGGGATCGAATGCGGTCAGCCGGACCGGTCAGGAATCGAGAAGCATGGGGAACACCACCGGCCGTAGCGTCATCGGTATGGAACTCACTCTTCACTACTGCTACATCACGGTCGACGACGGCGACGCGGCGCTCGCCTTCTACCGGGACGTGCTCGGCCTCGAACTGCGCAACGACGTCGGCTACGAGGGAGCCCGCTGGCTGACCATGGGCCCGTCGTCGCAGCCGGACGTCAACATCGTCCTGGAGACCGTCAACGCCGACCCGACCGCCTCCCCGGAGGACCGCGCCGCGCTCGGCGACCTGCTCGCGAAGGGCAGGCTGCGCGCCGTCGTCTTCGCCACCCCGGACTGCGACGCGACCTTCGAGAAGATCCGCGAGTCCGGCGCCGAGGTCCTGCAGGAGCCGATCGACCAGCCGTACGGCGTCCGGGACTGCGCCTTCCGCGACCCGGCGGGCAACATGATCCGCTTCCAGCAGCTCGGCAAGGGCTGACGCGGCGGCGCCGGGCGAGACGGGGGCGTCCTCCCGCGTGACCCCGGGAGAGCGCCCCCTCCGGCCGGGTCTGCCGGGTGGGTAGGGTAACCGTCCATGGGACTCACCCGGTTGTACCGGAACGGAACCCTGGAGGCCGAGGGCTTTCCCGTCGCCGACGTCTCCGAGCACGTCAAGGACCCGTCAGCGGTGGTGTGGTTCGACATGTGCGCCCCCACCGAGGAGGACCTCCGCGCCATCAGCGACGAGCTGGGGCTGCACGTCCTGGCGGTGGAGGACGCGCTGCAGCACCGGCAGCGGCCCAAGCTCGACGTCTACGACAGCCACATGTTCCTCAGCGTCTACGCGGCGGCCTTCGACAGCGCGTCCGGGCAGGTGCGGACCGCCCCCGCCACCGCCTTCATCACGAAGAACGCGCTGGTCACCGTGCGCCAGTCGGACGACTTCTCCATCGAGGAGGTGGTCCGGCGCTGGGACGAGGGGGCGGCCCTGGCGCGGCACGGCGTCGCGTTCCTGCTGCACGGCCTGCTCGACTACGTGGTGGACAGCCACTTCGAGACCGTCGAGGGGATGGACGAGCAGGTCGAGGACCTGGAGGGGACGGTGTTCGGCGACCGGCCGGTCGGCCCTGCTGACCAGCGGCGCACGTTCGAGTTGCGCAAGAGCCTGGTGACGCTGCGCCGGATCGTGATGCCCATGCGG
Source organism: Microbispora bryophytorum (assembly GCF_043197435.1). Classification (NCBI taxonomy): domain Bacteria; kingdom Bacillati; phylum Actinomycetota; class Actinomycetes; order Streptosporangiales; family Streptosporangiaceae; genus Microbispora; species Microbispora bryophytorum. Next base: position 109,539 of record NZ_JBICTF010000004.1, read on the forward strand.
GAGGCCGTGAACACGCTGCTCCGCCGCAACGGCCTGAGCGACGACGGTGAGATGACGCCGTACTTCCAGGACGTGTACGACCAGGTGCTGCGGGCCACGGAGTGGACGGAGTCGCTGCGCGAGCTGGTCAGCAACATCCGCGAGACGCACCTGACCATGCAGAGCAACCGGATGAACCTCATCATGAAGCGGGTGACGAGCTGGGCCGCGATCATCGCGGTGCCCACGCTGATCACCGGCTTCTACGGCCAGAACATCCCGTTTCCCGGCTTCGGGCACTCGTGGGGCTTCTGGGCGTCCACCGTGCTGATCGTCGTCGCCTCGGCCGCGCTCTACCGGGTGTTCCGGGCCCGCGACTGGCTCTGACGGCAGGTCACCAGGGCCCGTACGGCCCCTGGTTGCCGCCGCCCCGGTAGCCGTTGACCGCGGGCTTCACGTCGGCGAGGTAGATGCCCGCCCCGATGACGGCGGCGATCGTGAAGATGTTGGGCAGCCCCATGCCCATGCCCAGGTAGTTGATCGCGGCGGCGAAGGTGAACAGCGTCGCCAGGCCGAGGATGATCAGCCAGAGCCGCTTGGTCTGCTTGCCGGCCGCCGGGAAGGCGTGTGCGGGGATCCGCAGGGCGTGCACCAGCGCCCAGCCGGACAAAACGAAGGCCCCGACGGAAAGCAGCCAGAAGATGATGTCGAGGATGCCGTACAGCCCGAACATGGACTCTCCCACACGGTCACAGTCACTGACGCCCCCACACTAGTGGGCGGCGCCGACACATGGCGCGGGCGGGAAGGCCGGTCTCCGCGAACTTCCCGGGGCGCCGCGCCTCGGATCACCCCGGGAGCTCGTGAACGGCGGCGGCCCGCCTCCCCCGAGGGAAGGCGGGCCGCCGTGTCGCTCGCGTGGGCCGCGATCAGCTCTGGCTCGTGGTGGCGCGGGCGCGACCGGTCCGCTTGGACGTGGTCTCGGCGGCGATCGCCGGCTCGGCGGTCTCCGAGACCTCGGTCAGCTCCAGCGCGGCCTCGCCGCTCACCCGGCTGACGACCTTGCGGCCGCGGCTGGCCAGGTCGTCGTAGAGCCGGTTGAACCGGGTGGCCGCGGCGTCGGCGTAGCCCTTCGCCTTCTCCGGCAGCTCGCGCGCGACGACCTCCGCCTTGTCCTGCACGGTGGAGGCGTAGGTGCGGGCCTTCTCCACGGCGAAGTCGCCGGCGCCCGTGAGCGCGTAGAACGGCTTGGACTCCGTGATCTTCTTGGCCTGGGTCGTGATGGTCATGGGCTATCCTTCCCTCGAATCCGGTGTGATGCCGTTCAGTGGGTGAACCGGGCCGTCCCCGAGATGCTCAGCCGATTGCGGCGGCTGGGCGGTGTCGGCCCGGTTCTCCTTACAGAACGACTCGTAGATGTCGATCAGCACCTGACGTTGCCGACCGGTCAGTGTGACGTCGGCCCTGATGGCGGCCAGCACGTCACTGTGCGGCTCGCGGTCCTCGATGAGACCGGCCTGGACGTAGAGCGCCTGGGCGGAGATGTGCAGACCCTTCGCGATCTGGTTCAGGATCTCCGCGCTCGGCTTGCGCAGGCCCCGTTCCACCTGGCTCAGGTAAGGGTTGGACACACCGGCCTGCGCGGCGAGCTGACGAAGCGAGATCTTCGCCTGCTGCCGCTGCTGGCGGATGTACTCACCGAGCGAGGCGACCTTGGGCAGTTCCATGTCCCCAGTCTGCATCGCGCTGCTTGCAATTGCAAACTCGGTGGTTAATTCCAGCTAGCACCCAAGGCTTATCCAGGAAGCAGCCAAAGCAGCGGGGCGCTGATGGCGAGCGCCACCGATCCGGCCAGGATGAGGAAGCGGTGGGTGGCGGGAAGCGCGACCTCGGGCCGTACGAGCCGGTCGACCCGGGCCATCACGCTGGACGGCGCGGACACGCCGAGCGCGCCCTGTGGCGTGGGCAGCGCGGCCGAGGTGCCGAAGCGCAGCAGAGCGGTGGCCAGCCTGCGCGGGCAGCACTGCTGCCGGGCACGGTCGTCGGCGGCCATCTCGACCAGCAGCTCGACCGACGCCTGCGCGTCGCGGACCAGCTTCGACCACGGCAGCGCGCGGCGCAGCGCGGCGAACGGCAGCAGCACCAGGTCGTGGCGCTCCCGTACGTGGGCGGCCTCGTGCGCCAGCACGGCATCCAGCTCGGCGGACGACAGCAGGTGCAGCGTCCCGTCACTGATGACGACCTGCGACTTGAGCCCCGGCAGGCAGTAGGCGGCGGCCCCGGGGAAGTCGACCACCCGCACACCCGGCACGGCCGGCTCGTCCCTGGCGACCAGCGCGAGCAGGAGCCGGTGCCGGCGGCGGGCACGCAGCGTCTGCGCCCCGGCCGCGAGGGGCAGGGCCACCAGCACCGCGAGCAGCGACAGACCCGCGACCAGCGCGCCCAGCCGGAGGTAGTCGTACGGCTGGCGCGCGCCGAACTCCACGCTCAGCAGGAACTCCGCGAGCCCGTGCACGACGCCCTTGCGGTAGGGGTCGAGCGCGAAGGCGAGCAGGGCGCCGATGGAGGCGAGCCCCCAGGTCAGCCCGAGCGACTGCCACAGCAGGATCGCCGTGCGCGGGGCGCGCCAGGTCCAGCGCGCGAACGTCAGCCGCCACGCGGCCACCGCGCAGATCATGGCGAGCGCCGCTAAGACCGCCGCCGCGATCACTCTTCCTCCAGCTCCGTGAGGGCTTTCAGCAGGATCTCGGCCTCCGACCCGGAGACGGCGCGGGCGAAGCGGGTCAGCGCCGCGTCGCGGTCGCCGGTGAGGTCCAGGGCTTCGAGCATGAGCTCGGCGACGTACGCGTCGCGGCTCGCGGCGGGCTGGTAGCGCCAGGCGCGGCCGTCGCGGGTGCGGTTGAGGAAGCCCTTGCGGGCCAGGCGGTCGAGCACGGTCATCACGGTCGTCGGCGCGAGGTCGCGATCCTCGATGAGGCGTCCCACCTCGCGGGCCGTCAGCGGGGTGTTCTCCGCCCAGAGGATGTCCATGATGCTACGTTCGAGCTCTCCCAGTCCCTTCACGTCTTTAAGCCTACCCGGGGTAGTACTACGTCCTGTAGAGAGGTAGGAGACATGAAAATCGTTCTGGTCGAGGGCGACATCACCGAGCAGCGGGTGGACGCGATCGTCAACGCGGCCAACTCGTCCCTGATGGGCGGCGGAGGGGTGGACGGCGCCATCCACCGGCGCGGCGGCCCGGAGATCCTTGAGGAGTGCCGGGCGCTGCGCGCGTCCCGGTACGGCAGGGGACTGCCGACCGGTCAGGCCGTCGCCACCACCGCGGGGCGCCTGCCCGCGCGATGGGTGATCCATACGGTCGGGCCCGTGTACTCGCGGAGCGAGGACCGATCCCATCTGCTCGCCTCCTGCTATCGGGAGTCGCTCGTCGTCGCCGACACGCTGGGCGCCGGCACGGTGGCGTTCCCCGCGATCTCCACGGGGATCTACCGGTGGCCGGTCGAGGACGCCGCCCGCATCGCGATCGGCGCGATACGGCAGGCCGCCCCGACCGTGGTGGAAGAGGTGCGCTTCGTGCTGTTCAGTACCGCAGCCTATGCGGTGTTCGAATCGGCCCTACAGGACATCGGATAAGCATTAGGCCAAAACTTTCACAGCCACTTGAGCATGTAGATCTCGTCGCGGTCGTCACCGGGGGCCACCCGGATCGAGCGGGGCACCCGGCCGACCTCCCGGTAGCCCACGCTCGCGTAGAAGCGGTCGACCCCGGTGCCGCCGCGGCACGTGAGCTGCAACGCCTCCAGGCCGAGCGACCTGGCGGCGTCGTCGGCGGCGAGCAGCAGCGCCCTGCCGAGCCCCTTGCCCTGGTGCTTGGGGTGGACCATGACCCGCAGCAGCCATCGCCAGTGCGCCCGCAGGCCCGAGCCGTTGTCGCCCAGGATGAGCCAGGCGCCCACGGTGCCGTCGTCACCGAACCCGGCGAGGAGGCTGTCGGGGGCCTGCGGCCCCGCGGCGGAGCGGGTGCGGGCGAACGCCCTGTCGGCCGTCGGCCTGACGTCGTCCGGCGTCACGGGCGGCACGAAACCCACCGCTCCGTTCGCGTTGGTCACCTCCGCCCAGCAGCTCAGGAGCTCCTCGAAGAGCTCGGGGGTCATCTGCGGGTCGAGGACGAAGCGCATGCCGGGACGCTATCAACCGCCCCCGCCGTCAATCGCGGGGGGAGACGCTGCTCCAGGGCAGGGTCAGCTCGCCGAGCCGCCAGCGGCCGGGGCCGCCGGTCGGCGGCGTCACCACCACCGGCCAGTCGCGCGCCAGCAGCTCCGCCGCCCTGATCCAGCGCTGCCGCGTGCCGTACGCGCCGAAGGAGGCGCAGGTCGCCCAGGCGCGGTCCCAGTCCGCCAGCAACGCGTGGACGCGCTCGCCCGGGACGTTGCGGTGGATCAGCGTCTTGGGCAGGCGCTCGGCCAGATCGGAAGGGCGTTCGAAGTTGGTGAACCGGGCCGCGAAGGTGAGCGTGCGCGGCCCTTCGGCGCCGAGCGCCACCCAGGTCGCCCGGTGGCCGACCTCCGAGCAGGTGCCCTCGACGAGCACGCCCGAGGGGTGCAGACCGGCCCGCAGCCGGTCCCAGTGCTCCCACGCCTCGGCCTCGCCGTACTGCCGCAGCACGTTGAAGGCACGCACGATCATCGGGGGGCGGGGGGTCGGCAGCTCGAAGCCGCCCCTGACGAACGACAGGCCCTCCCGCTCGTACGGCTTGGCCGCCGCGACCCGCTCGGGGGCGATCTCCAGGCCCACCACCTCGACCGTGGGGCAGACCCGGCGCAGCCGCGTGAACAGCTCGGTCGTCGTGGTGTGGGACGCGCCGTAGCCGAGGTCCACCACCAGCGGCGCCGCGCCCGCCGGGGCCGAGCGCAGCAGCGGGCCGTGCACGGCGGCGATCCAGCGGTCGCAGCGGCGCAACCGGTTGTGCCCGGTGGTGCCGCGCGTGACCGTCCCCACGGGACGGCCGGGCCGGACCGGTCTCATGTCCCCGCGTTCATGCACACGGCGCTCGTATACCCGGCGCTCATGTGGCCGGAGCGACCCGGTGCACCTTGTGCTGGGCGGCCTGCGCGCGCGGCCGGACGACCAGCCTGTCGATGTTCACGTGCGACGGGCGGGTCACGGCGAAGGCGATCACGTCGGCGACGTCGTCGGCGCTCAGCGGGTCGGGGACGCCCTCGTAGACCTTGGCGGCACGCTCGGCGTCGCCACGGAAGCGGGTCACGGCGAACTCCTCGGTCCGCACCATGCCCGGCGCGATCTCGACGACCCTCACCGGGTCGCCGCACAGCTCCAGACGGAGGGTCTCGGTCATCGAAGTCTGGGCGTGCTTGGCCGCGCAGTAGCCGCCGCCTCCCTCGTACGACACGAGCCCGGCCGTCGAGGTGAGCATCACCAGCACGCCGTCTCCCGACTCGATGAGCTTCGGCAGCAGGGCCCGGGTCATGCGCAGGGAGCCGAGCACGTTCACGTCGAACATCCGCTGCCAGTCGTCCACCCGGCCCTCGGCCACCGACTCGAGCCCGAACGCGCCGCCCGCATTGTTCACCAGGACGTCGCAGCGCTCCAGCGAGGCGGCCAGGGCGTCCACCGACGCCTGATCGGTCACGTCCAGCGTCACCGGGCGCACGCCGGGCACCTCGGCCGCGAGCTTGTCGAGCCGGTCCCGCCGTCGCGCCGCCGCCACGACCCGGTATCCCTCCGCGGCGAGCCGGCGGACCGTCGCCTCGCCGATGCCGCTGCTCGCGCCGGTCACCACCGCGGTCCTGACCGCGGGGCTGGTCGCCGCGGGATTGGTCGCCGCGGGATTGGTCATCGTCACCGCCATCGTCCTTCCACATCGCCTCGATCGGCAGGCGACATCCTCTCAGGGGCCCCCGGTCTCACCTATGTCGGGGAATCCAGTGATGATTTCCGTAGTTATAACCCTCTCGGAGGTGGTTCGGGTGTCGGTGTTACGGCGTCGGGTCAACCGCGTCGCGACCATCAGCGTGCACACGTCCCCGATGGACCAACCGGGCACCGGGGACGCGGGCGGCATGAACGTCTACATCCTCGAAGTGGCCAAACGTCTCGCGGCGCTGGGCATCGAGGTGGAGATCTTCACCCGTCGCACCGCCCGCGACCTGCCTCCGGTCGCCGAGCTGAGTCCGGGCGTGCTCGTGCGCCACGTGACCGCGGGGCCGTACGAGGAGCTCGACCGGGCCGATCTCCCGGGGCAGCTGTGCGGCTTCCTGTCCGGTGTGCTGCGCACGGAGGCGATGTACGACCCCGGCCGGTACGACGTCATCCACTCGCACTACTGGCTGTCGGGCCAGGTGGGCTGGCTGGCCAAGGAACGCTGGGGCGTGCCGCTCGTGCACACCATGCACACCATGGCCAAGGTGAAGAACGCGCTGCTCGCCGAGGGCGACAAGCCCGAGCCGGCGATGCGCGTGCTCGGCGAGGAGCAGGTCGTGGAGGTCGCCGACCGCCTGGTCGCCAACACCGCCGCCGAGGCCGAGGAGCTGATCAGCCTGTACGGCGCGCCGCGCGAGCGGGTGGCGGTCGTCAACCCCGGCGTGAACCTCGCCGTCTTCCAGCCCGGGTCCAAGGGCGCCGCGCGCCGCCGCCTCGGCCTGCCGCAGGACGCCCACGTGCTGCTGTTCGTGGGCCGCATCCAGCCGCTCAAGGCCCCCGACGTCCTGCTCAGGGCGGCCGCCCGGATGCTCGTGGAGGACCCCTCGCTGCGGTCGCGGCTCGTCGTGGCCTGCGTGGGCGGGCCCAGCGGCAACGGTCTCGCCCGTCCCTCCCTGCTCAGCGACCTCGCGGCCGAGCTGGGCATCGCCGACGTCGTACGGCTCGCGCCGCCCGCGCCGCAGCCGGAGCTGGCCGACTGGTATCGCGCCGCCGACGTGACCGTTGTGCCCTCCTACAACGAGTCGTTCGGGCTGGTCGCGCTGGAGTCGCAGGCGTGCGGCACACCCGTCGTCGCGGCGGCGGTCGGCGGCCTGCGCACGGCCGTCAAGGACGGCATGTCCGGCGTGCTGGTGGCGGGGCACGACCCGCACGACTGGGCGCGCGAGCTCGCCGTGCTGGCCCGGCGCCCGGACCGGCTCGCCGAGCTGGCCGCCAACGCCGTGCAGCACGCCACCGCGTTCGGCTGGTCGGCGACCGCCGCCCGGCTGGCCGACGTGTACGCCGGCGCCATGGCCCAGCTCCACCAGACCCCCATCGCGGTCAACTCGTAGGGTGGGCGGTATGAGACCGGATCTGGAAGCCGTCATCGCGTCGGCGCTGGAGTCCGCCGAGCTGTCCTACGAACGGCCGAAGCCGGGCGCGTTCCTGGTCAAACTGCCGGGCCAGCACAAGCTCGCCACGCTGACCTGGCTCGTCATCGGCGACCAGGCGCTCAACGTCGAGGCGTTCTTCTGCCGGCAGCCCGACGAGAACCACGCCGAGTTCTACCGCTGGCTGCTCCACAAGAACGGCTCCATGTACGGCGTTCACTTCGCCGTCGACGACACGGGCGACGTGCACCTGGTCGGCCGGCTGCCGCTGGACGCGGTGACCGAGGAGGAGATCGACCGTGTCCTCGGCTGCGTCCTCACCTACTCGGACGAGTCGTTCGACCGCGCCCTCGAGCTGGGCTTCGCGACGTCCATCAGGCGCGAGTGGGAGTGGCGGGTCAAGCGCGGCGAGTCGCTGGCCAACCTCCAGGCCTTCGCGCGGGTGGTCGAGTCCTGACCAACGGGACGTCTGCTACACGCCGATAGGATTGGCCGCATGGCGACTTTGGTGCTGCTGCGGCACGGCGAGAGCGAATGGAATGTCAAAGGCCTGTTCACCGGCTGGGTGGACGTCACCCTCTCGCCGACCGGCGAGGAGGAGGCGCGGCGCGGCGGTGAGCTGCTCCTGGAGGCCGGCATCCGGCCCGGCGTGGTGCACACCTCGGTGCTCACCCGGGCCATCAGGACCGCCAACATCGCGCTTGAGGCGGCCGACCTGCTGTGGCTCCCGGTCAAGCGCTCCTGGCGGCTGAACGAGCGCCACTACGGCGCGCTCCAGGGCAAGGACAAGGCCCAGACCCGCGCGGAGTTCGGCGACGAGCAGTTCATGCTGTGGCGCCGATCCTACGACGTGCCGCCGCCGCCGATCGCCGACGACGACGAGTACTCCCAGGTCGGCGACGGCCGCTACTCCCTGCTGCCCTCGGAGCTGGTGCCGCGCACCGAGTGCCTCAAGGACGTCGTCGGGCGCATGCTGCCGTACTGGTACGACGAGATCGTCCCCGACCTGGCGGCCGGTCGCGACGTGCTGGTGGTGGCGCACGGCAACTCCCTGCGCGCGCTGGTCAAGCACCTGGAGGGCATCAGCGACGCGGACATCGCGGGCCTGAACATCCCGACCGGCATCCCGCTGCGCTACGAGCTGGACGCCGACTTCCGCCCGGTCGGCAAGGGCGAGTACCTCGACCCGGAGGCTGCCAAGGCCGCCATCGAGGCCGTCGCCAACCAGGGCAAGAAGTAACTTCTCACGTTTCTCACGAAGGCCGCGTCCCACTGCTGGGGCGCGGCCTTCGGTCATTTGTAGACGACCGGCTTCTTCGCGGTGCCGGGGAACACCTGGACCAGGAGTTCGACGGCGCCGTCCGGAGCGTCGACCGTCTGGGTCACGAGCTCGCGCCCGCGCAGGTGGACCCTGACCCGGTAGGAACCCGGGCCGCGCGTGGTGAGCCCCTTCAGGCTCGTGCCGTCGCCGTCCACCAGTTCCAGGGACCCGGTCGGGCTCTCGTAGCCCACCTCGACCACCTCCTCCCAGCCTCTCGTCTCCAGTGGCGGGCGCCGCGTGTAGGACTCGACGGTCACACACGCGTGTCCGATCTCGTCGGCCGCCCAGATCGCCAGTGTGCCCCGGCCGCTTCCCACCAGCTCTTCCACCAGGTCCGGAGGATTGCCCTCGTAGCCGTCCTCCCACCCGTCGATGGTCCAGAACTCCGTCCACAGCGTGGCCCGGCGCTGCCGTACGGGCTCGATCTTCGGGCGGTGCCGGGGATGCGCCGCGCAGGCCCGCTCCTTCTGCGCGACGTACGCGTCCGACTCCGCCTGCCGCCGGTCGGCCTCCGCCTGCTGCGCGCGGGCCACGGCCGGGCACAGGCTCGGCAGCGCACCCGCCAGGGACGCCTGTGGCGCCTCGCTGACGGCGCGTGCGGCGATATCGCCTCCACGCCGGGTCGCCAGCGCGCACAGGTGGCGTCCCTGGGCCAGGACGTCCTGGTCGGAGACCTCGTCCCACCCCTCCACGCCCGAGTCGTACGGGCGGTCGTAGCCGCGGACCGTGCAGAGGAAGTCCTTCTCCGCCGAGTTCAACCTCGTGGCCGTGTCGTCGCCGAATCCGGGACAACCGAGTTCCCACTGCGCGCTCACCTTCCCGGGCGGGGCCGACGCCGCCGGGAGCAGGACGACCGCGGTCACCGCCAGGACGCCCGCCGCCGTACGGACGACCGGTCCCCGGCGCACGAACGCGCGCCGGGGAGCGCGTACGGCGAGCAGGACGAGGATCGGCGGAACGCAGTCGTAGAGCCCCCACGCGAACTGCTGGGACAGCAGCTCGGGCGGCCCCCAGATCTGCGTGCACGCGGGGCCGAGCGCCGCGTCCAGCGTGGGAAGCAGGAGGTCGGGGAGGTTGAGGACGAGCAGGACGACGGCCACGCAACGGCCGATCATCCTGCCCAGTCCCGTCCGCCCGCTTCGCAGGCTCAGACACCAGCCCGCGAAGCCCAGGACGATCAGCGGTGCACCGCCGTACGAGAAGAGGGGAAAGGCCTTGACGGGATAGGCCCAGGGGGAGACCTGAACGTAGATGTCCCACCCGAGGCAGGAGCCCGAGGACATCGACAGGTAGCTCCGGCTGCCGTAGTCGCCGGTCAGGGTCCATATGACCCAGAAGAAGAGGGAAGGAACCGCGGCGGTCAGCGTCGCCGCCGCCCAGAGGACCCATGATCGTCTCGGCACAGGAGCGAAGACTATTCGGCACGTGCGACAAACAACTCACAGTCCGGCGATTCGAGGGGCAGACGAAAGCCCCGGCCCCCCGAGGACCGGGGCTTTCGCGCCCCTGTACGCCGCCGCGTCAGCCGGGGATGGCGTCCACGTCGCGCGTACCCGTGACGAGGTACACGACGTCGCGGGCGACGCGTACGGCGTGGTCGGCGTACCGCTCGTAGTAGCGGCCGGCCAGCGTGATGTCGATGGCGGCCTCGATGCCGTGTTCCCAGTCCTTGGAGAGCAGGATGCGGAACAGCCGGCGGTGACGGCGGTCCATCGCGTCGTCGTCCTCCTCAAGCTCCTTGGCGAGCTCGATGTCGCGGGAGGCGATGCAGCTGCCCGCCTTGGTGATCAGGTTCTCGGCGATGGCGCCCATCTCGACGAACGTGTCACGCAGCGCTGCCGGGATGGCGGACTCGGGGTGGCGCATCCGGGCGAGCTTGGCGATGTGCTCGGCCAGGTCGCCCATCCGCTCCAGGTCGGCGGCCATCCGCAGGGCGGTGATGACGGCACGCAGGTCGACCGCCACCGGCTGCTGCAGGGCCATCAGCTCGAAGATCGAGGCCTCGAGCTCCTGGTGCAGCCGGTCGACCTCGTTGTCCTGCGAGATGACGCTCTCCGCCAGCTGCAGGTCGGCGTCGAGCAGGGCGGTCGTGCCCCTCGACATGGCCGACCGCACCAGGCGGGTCATCTCCACCAGGCGGTCGGTCAGGGCCGCAAGCTCTTCGTGATAGGCGTCGCGCATGGCCGCCACGCTACGCGCGCGTCCGTGAACGAATCCCGACCGCCGGATGAACTTTTCCGGAAACAGGGCGTCGTGCCAGGTCGGGCAGGTGGAAGAACCGGAAATGCCGCCTAGGCTGCTGAATGTGAACGAGTTGCTGGCGAGCCTGGCGGCGATGGGCGGATTCGTCCTCGGCTCCTTCGTCATGCTCGCGATCCGACGGCAGGCGGACAAGCCCCGTGCACCGGAATCGGTGGACGACGGCCTTCCACCGGGGGTGGCGTCGGTGCTCGCCGTGCTGCCCTCCTCGGCGGTCGTCCTCGACCGCGAGGACCGGGTGCTGCGTGCCAGTTCGGCCGCGCGCGCCTTCGGTCTCGTACGCGGGGAGTCCCTCATGGCCGCCGAACTGCTCGCGCTGGCCAGGAAGGTCCGCAGGGACGGCGAGATCCGCGAGAGCGAGATCGAGACCGCCGGCCGCAAGTTCGGGCAGGAGTCCACGTCGTTCGCGGTGCGGGTCGCTCCGCTCGGCTCCCACGGACAGGTGCTCGTGCTCGCCGAGGACCAGACCGAGCGGCAGCGGGTCGAGGCCGTGCGCAGGGACTTCGTCGCCAACGTGAGCCACGAGCTCAAGACGCCGGTCGGCGCGCTGAGCCTGCTCGCCGAGACCGTCCAGGACGCGGCCGACGACCCCGAGGCCGTGAAGCGGTTCTCCGGCCGGATGCAGCACGAGGCCGCGCGCCTGACCTACCTGGTGCAGGACCTGATCACGCTGTCGCGGATCCAGGGTGGTGAGCCCATTCCGGCGCCCGAGCAGGTGCCCGTGGACGAGACCGTCCACGAGGCGATCGACCGGTGCAACACGAAGGCGTCGGCGAAGGACATCACGCTCGTCGCGGGCGGCGCGGAGGGCCTGAAGGTCTGGGGCGACGAGGAGCTTCTCGTCACCGCGTTGCGCAACCTCATCGACAACGCCGTGGCCTACAGCCCCGAGCACACCCGCGTCGTGATCAGCGCCAGACCGGCCGGGGACGCCGTCGAGCTGAGCGTCAGCGACCAGGGCATCGGCATCCCGGAAGGCGCCCAGGAGCGCATCTTCGAGCGGTTCTTCCGCGTCGACCCGGCCAGGTCCCGGGCCACCGGCGGCACCGGGCTCGGCCTCGCGATAGTCAAACACGTGGCCGTCGCCCATGGCGGAGAGGTCGCGGTGTGGAGCAAAGAGGGCTCCGGTTCGACCTTCACTCTTCGCCTTCCCGCGTTCGGCGGTCAGGCGGTCCCCGTACCAAGCACGACCATTCCCCAGGAGGCCGCTAAGTGACTCGGGTACTCGTCGTCGAGGACGAGGAGTCGTTCTCGGATGCCTTGTCGTACATGCTCAGGAAAGAGGGGTATGAGGTCGCGGTGGCGACCACCGGCCCCGACGCGCTGGACGCGTTCGACCGCAACGGCGCCGACCTCGTCCTGCTCGACCTGATGCTCCCGGGCCTGCCCGGAACCGAGGTGTGCCGCTCGCTGCGGCAGCGTTCCAAGGTGCCTGTGATCATGCTGACCGCGAAGGACAGCGAGATCGACAAGGTCGTCGGCCTGGAGCTGGGCGCCGACGACTATGTGACCAAGCCGTTCTCGTCCCGCGAGCTGGTGGCGCGCATCCGCGCGGTGCTGCGCAGGCAGGGCGACGTCGAGGAGATGGAGTCGGCCGTCCTGGCCGGGGGACCGGTCCGCATGGACGTCGACCGGCACATCGTGGCCGTACGCGGCCAGCAGGTGCAGCTCCCGTTGAAGGAGTTCGAGCTCCTCGAGGTGCTGCTGCGCAACGCCGGACGGGTGCTCACCCGCGGCCAGCTCATCGACCGGGTCTGGGGCGCCGACTATGTGGGCGACACCAAGACGCTCGACGTGCACGTGAAGCGGCTGCGGGCCAAGGTCGAGGCCGATCCGTCCAACCCCCGCTGCATCCTCACGGTGCGCGGCCTCGGCTACAAGTTCGACCCCGCCGACGAGTGAGCCCGTACGGGCCCGTACGGCCCGCGGGGCCCGTCCCGAACGAGGAAGCCCCTGTCCGGCAGGACAGGGGCTTCTACGCGTCTACACGGCCGTCAACCGGCGTTCGTGGCGGGCGACTCGGAGGGAGTGGCCTCGGTGGTCTCCGGGATGGCGGCATCCGACGGAGCCGGGCTGCCGGTGGCGAGCGGCGAGGCCACGGGAAGGGCCGTCGGCGCGGGCGGCAGCGTCGCGAACTCGCGGCTGCGGGCGACGACCGGCACGGTGAGCGCGACGTCGCCGGCGTTCTGGAACTGGAGCGTGAGCTTGATGCTCTCGCCGCCGCGCAGCGCCGTCTTCAGACCGTCGATCGTGACACCGGGGGTGCCGGCGAGCGTGCCCGGCTGAAGGTTGATGGGGCTCTGCACCTTGACCGACGTGGCCAGCTGCTCCTCGGGGACGATGCTGATGAGCTGGTCGGCGGTCCCCGTGCTGTTCAGGAGAGTCAGGTAGACCGGCGCCGACCCGCCGGTGGCGAGCTGCTGGCCGGAGTCCGGCCCGAGGACGAACGCCTGCGGGATCATGATGCCGTTCTTGCCGTAGGCCTTGCCGGGGCCGTCGCCGTCGTAGAGGACGCCCGCTTCGTTCGGGGCGTACGGCACATTGGTGTTGGCGTCGAAACCGGCGCCACACGCGGCCAGCGCAGGGATGGCGGCGGCGAGGAGCGCGGCAACGGCGATCGCCCTGCGACGGCTGCTGCTGGTCACGGTTCGAGGTCTCCTTGGTACGCACGTGTATGGGCAGCAATCACCTTATCCGCGCCGGTCACCGGTCCGGCGTCGGCTCCCGGTCCACGCGCCGCAGCAGCGCAGGTCATCCCGCATGTCTCCTCTGCCGATTCACAGAGTGAGTGGCTTGTCAAGCCCCAAAACGGGGCTTTGACCTGCAGTTATGTTTCTTTCACTGTTCCGGGAGGCGGTAACCGCGTGGTACCCTGGAGTACAGCGGAAGGGGTACTCGTCACATGACTTTCCAGGTCGGCGACACTGTCGTCTACCCCCACCATGGGGCTGCTCGGATCGAGGCCATCACGACCCGAACCATCAAGGGTGAGGAAAAGACCTACCTGGTGCTGAAGGTCGACAAGGGCGACCTGACCGTACAGGTACCAGCGGAAAATGCCGAGCTCGTCGGGGTGCGCGACGTCGTCGGCCAAGAGGGACTCGAGCGGGTGTTCGACGTTCTGCGCATGCCGCACACGGAGGAGCCCACCAACTGGTCCCGCCGCTACAAGGCCAACCTTGAGAAGCTGGCGTCGGGGGACGTCAACAAGGTGGCCGAGGTGGTGCGCGACCTGTGGCGGCGCGACAAGGAGCGCGGCCTGTCCGCCGGTGAGAAGCGCATGCTCGCCAAGGCGCGCCAGATCCTCGTCAGCGAGCTCGCGCTGGCCGAGAAGACCAACGAGGACAAGGCGGAGGCCTTGCTCGACGAGGTGCTGAACTCCTGAACATCACATCGCCAAGGGTGGGCATCGGGGTCGATGTCCACCCTTTCGCGTCCGGTAGGGAGCTCCACCTCGCCGGACTGTTCTGGCCGGACGAGACCGGGCTGGCCGGTCACTCCGACGGCGACGCGGCGGCGCACGCGTGCTGTGACGCGCTGCTGTCGGCCGCCGGGCTCGGAGACGTGGGCGCCCTCTTCGGCACCTCCGATCCCCGCTGGGCGGGCGCCGCGGGCGTCACTCTCCTGGAGGAGGCGGCCCGCCAGGTGCGGGCGGCCGGATTCGAGATCGGCAACCTGGCCGTCCAGATCATCGGGAACCGTCCAAAGGTCGCACCTCGCCGCGCGGAGGCGGAGAAGGCCCTCGGGGCCGCCGCCGGGGCGCCGGTGAGCGTCAGCGCCACCACGACCGACGGTCTCGGGCTCACCGGCCGGGGTGAGGGCGTGGCGGCCATCGCGACCGCCGTGATCCTTCCGGCATGAATGTTCCGTTCCAATCGGACATGCCAACCTGGATGAGGCCCGGCGCGTCTCACTAGCACGTGGGCGGCGGCTCGAACCAAGGCGCGGAATCGAGCCGCCGCCCTCTTTTTTCTTTCATGGGGCGCATATTTCCCTTCCGTGGGGTATCCCACAGTCCGAGGATGAAAGGGTCACCCTCATCGGGAGGTCGATATGACAATCGAGTCCATTCTCGGCGCCATCGTCATCGGTGCGGTCATCGGCGCTCTGGGCCGTCTGTTCCTGCCCGGTCGGCAGCCGATCGGCTGGATCCTGACGATCGTCGTCGGTATCGTGGCGGCGCTCATCGGTACCGCGATCGCCCAGGTCATGGGCGTGTCCACGACGGATGGCATCGACTGGATCGAACTGGTCATGCAGGTCGTACTGGCCGTCGTGGGTGTCGGCATCGTTGCCGGCCTCAGGCGAGGGTCGCGAGTGTAAGGCACTCGCTCGGTGGGGCGGCCCCCCGCTCTCACCCCCCAATAGCGCGCAGGCCCGTCCGGCTTCCCAGCCGGGCGGGCCTGCGCGTGTACGGAGGGCCCGGCTCAGGCGGGCGGGCGCGGTGTGCTGCGCATCCGGCCCGACGGAGGCGCCATCGGCACCGTTCCCTCCCCGCCGGCCTCCCCGATGCCCTCTTCGGTGTCACCGGCTTCCGGCGCGCCGTGACGGCCGTCTTCCGCGGCGTGCGGCCCGTGCCTTCCGTCCTGCTCGACCGGGTCGGCGCAGTCCGAAGGGTGGGCGGGGTCCGGCGTGTGGGCGGGGTCCGGCACATCCCTGATCTGACGGAGGGGCTGGGTGTCGATGCCCGCCTCGTCATCGGGCCGCTCCGGCTCTGCCGCGGCGGGCTCGTCCGGTTGGGGGCGGGGGTGCACGAGGACGTCACCGGTGTGCGGCCGTACCAGGTCGCCCCAGCGCACGGGACGGTTGCGGCGGGGCTGCGCCGGGCGGTCACCCGTTGCGGCGGAAGAAGGCGCCTGCGGAGCGGGCTCGGCGGGCGCCTCGGCGGCGACGGGCTCCGCGTCACGGGCGCGCTCGTCCGTGGCCGTCTCAGCGGTCGGCTCCGTCACGGCCGGCTCTATCACGACCGGTTCCGTCACGGCCGGTTCCGTCACGGCCGGTTCCGTCACGGCCGGTTCCGTCACGACCGGTTCCGTCACGACCGGATCGGCCTGCTCCGCGAGGGGCGGGGTGCCGGGCGCCGCCGTGGGAGTCACGATGGGCAGGGCCTCGGGCTCGTCCGGCGCCTGGTCCGGATTCGCCCCAGATTCGGACCCGGTCCCGGTCCCGGGTTCGGTCTCGGGCCCAGGTTCGATCCCGGGGACGGTTTCCGGGATCGCCTCGGGCGATAGCCGTACGCCGTCCTCGTCGGTGTCGGGGGTGACGGCGCGCGGTCCGGCCTCGCCCTCGGCCTGCGGAGGGGTGACGGGCAGCGGCGGAGCGTACTCGGGTGGCGCGACGGTCTCGGAGACCGGGCTGACCGGCAGCGGGGGGACGTAGCCGGGGGGTGCCACGGCTTCGGGAACCGGCTGCAGGGGCGGCGCGCCGTGCTCCTCGATGACGGTGTGCGCGGGCGTGGGGCGCTCCCGCACGGCCACCGGATAGGGGGCGGTGACGCTGGTCCGGGGTTCGCGCGAGCCGTCGAAGGGCACCAGGTCGTCGCCGGAGCCATCATCGGAGTCGTCGTCGGAGTCGTCGTCCAGGTCGGCCCGATTGGTGCGCACGTGCTTCAACAGGAGCAGCAGCAACCATAGCCCCATGGTGAGCATCACCCAGGGCGACAACGCGACGACGAGAGCGGAGGCGTCGGGGTCGAAGGAGACGCCGACGGCGGTCGCGGCGTTCGCGGCGGCGGCAGACGCCAGGAGCAGGAGCAGGACGAAGCCCGCCTGTAACCGGACCAGGAATCGCGCGGCCCGCAGCAACGGCACGCTGACCAGGGCGACGACCAGCAGAATGTCGAACGCCGCGGGATACAGGTAGTCGAGCCGCGGCTCGGCGCGCCCGGAGACGGCCAGAGCCCGCAGGTCGTCGAAGGACAGCGCGCAGGCGACCCCCGCGAGCACTGCGAGGGCGGCGCCCGCGAGGCCGATGGCCAGGCGGCGCAGCACCAGCGGGATTCCGGAGGGGGTGTTTCGGGACGGGCGGGAGGCCGTGCCTGCCGCGCCGGGGGGAGTCACGTCCATGGCGTTTCGAGCCTACAGAATCGGAGTGACCATCGATCACTACCCGCGTGATCACCTGTTTCGTGTCGGAACCGGGGAGTCCGCCGGGAATCTCCGGCCCCGTCCGGGCCGGCCCGGGCCGGCCCGGTGAGTCGCGGCGCCCACGGTGGCCGGCGACGCTGCGTGTCCGCCCACGCCTGGCCAGGCATGGTGCAGCCCGCACGGTTTGCCGTACGGACCGTTACGGGTTTTGTTTCAGGTTGTATCGGGACTTATGTGTCAAAAGTTTCCATGATCGGCCACACTATGCCGTTCACAGGCGCCCAAGTAGCCCTGTGCCATGCCGTCAGGCGTTAGCCTTGCCTTCGTGAGCCTGCACCTCTACGACACCAGCACGCGTACGGTCCGTGAATTCGTACCGGTCGAGCCTGGCCGGGTTTCGATGTATCTGTGTGGTGCGACCGTTCAGGCTCCGCCGCATATCGGGCACATCAGGTCCGGGGTGAACTTCGACGTTCTCCGCCGGTGGCTGATGCGACAGGGCTACGACGTCACCTTCTGCCGCAACGTCACCGATCTCGACGACAAGATCATCAGGGTCGCCGCCCAGGAGGACGTTCCCTGGTTCGTCGTGTCCGAGCGCAACCAGCGCGCCTTCACCTGGGCGTACGACCAGCTCGGCTGCCTGCCGCCGACCGTCGAGCCGCGTGCGATGGGGCACGTGCCCGAGATGGTCGAGCTGATGCGGCGGCTGATCGACAAGGGACACGCGTACGCGTCGGGCGGCGACGTCTACTTCGACGTGGTGTCCTACGCGGATCGTTACGGCAAGCTCTCCAACCAGAAGCTGGAGAACATGCGGGCGGCCGCCGACACGGACACCGACTCGCTCAAGCACGACCCGCGCGACTTCGCGATGTGGAAGGGCGCCAAGCCCGGTGAGCCCACCTGGCCGACGCCGTGGGGCCGAGGCCGCCCCGGCTGGCACCTGGAGTGCTCGGCCATGGCGACCAAGTATCTCGGCGGAACCTTCGACATCCACGGCGGCGGCGTCGACCTGATCTTCCCGCACCACGAGAACGAGATCGCCCAGTCGCAGGCGGCGGGCGACGGCTTCGCGCGTTACTGGCTGCACAACGGCATGCTCAAGCTCGGCGGCGAGAAGATGAGCAAGTCGCTCGGCAACTCGCTGCTGATCCCCGACATGCTGCGCAAGGTGCGCGCGGTCGAGCTGCGCTACTACCTGGTCGCGGCGCACTACCGTTCGGCGATCGACTACTCCGACGAGGCGCTCCAGGAGGCGGCGGCCGGATACCGCCGGATCGAGGGGTTCGTCACGCGGGCCGCCGAGGTGATCCACGACGTGGACGCCGCCGCACCGCTGCCCCAGGCGTTCGTCGACGCGATGGAAGACGACCTGAACGTCTCACAGGCGCTCGCCGTGGTCCACGAGGTGGTCCGCGAGGGTAACGTCGCGCTGGCGCAGGGCAACAAGGAGCAGGTCGCCCGGCTGCTCGCCGAGACGCAGAACATGCTCGACGTGCTCGGCCTCGACCCCAGGTCGCCGCAGTGGCGTACGACCGGCGACTCGGGGCTCCGCGAGGTCGTGGACGCGCTCGTGGCCGTGGCGCTGGAGCAGCGGCAGGCCGCGCGCGCCCGCAAGGACTATGCGGCGGCCGATGCGATCCGCGACCAGCTCGCGGCGGCCGGGATCGTCGTGGAGGACACCCCGCAGGGCCCGCGGTGGGAGCTGGCACAGTAGGCGTGGCCCTACGCTAGAGACCATGGCGGGTAAGGCTTCAGGGAAGCCGTCGAAGAGGCAGGGGCCGGCGAAGGGCTCGGGTGGCAAGGTCAGGCGTTCCCTGGAGGGCAAGGGAGCGACGCCACCCGCGCACATGCGGCACTGGTACAAGGACAAGGCCCGCGCCGAGCGGATCGAGCGCGAGGGCCGGGGCGGCGCGGGTTCATCCTCGCGCACGCCGAGCCGTACGCGCCGGGAGGACGCCCCGGAGGTCATCGGCGGCCGCAACCCCGTGATCGAGGCGCTGCGTGCCCACGTGCCCGCCACCGCGCTGTACGTGGCGCAGCGGGTCGAAAACGACGACCGCGTCCGCGAGGCCATCAAGATCGCGGCTGATCGTGGCATCGCGCTGCTGGAGGTCAGCAGGGACAAGCTCGACCGGCTGACCGAGAGCACCGTCCACCAGGGCATCGGCCTGCAGGTCCCGCCGTACGACTACGCGCATCCCGAGCAGCTCGTGGAGCTGGCCAGGGACGCCGCCGAGGTGCCGCTGATCGTCGCCTTGGACGGTGTGACCGACCCGCGCAACCTCGGTGCCATCGCGCGTTCGGCGGCGGCCTTCGGCGCGCACGGGCTGCTCGTCCCGTCCCGCCGCTCGGCGGGCGTCACCGCCGGCGCCTGGAAGACCTCGGCCGGCACTCTCGCGACCCTCCCCGTCGCCCGCGCGTCGAACCTCACCCAGACCCTCCAGGCGTACCGGGAGGAAGGCCTGTTCGTGGTCGGCCTCGACGGCGCCGCCACGGTGGACATCGCCGACGTCGGACTCGCGTCCGAACCGCTCGTCGTGGTCGTCGGTTCGGAGGGCAAGGGCCTGTCGCGCCTGGTCAGGGAGGCGTGCGACCAGATCGCCCGCATCCCCATGAACGCCGCCGCCGAGTCGCTGAACGCGGGTGTGGCCGCCGGGATCGCCCTCTACGAGGTCGCCCGGCACCGTCGCCGGTGATTTCACCGTGACGGTACGGCCCTCGGCCCACTAAACTCGTCTGGGTGGCAGGCCGCCTTAGCTCAATCGGCAGAGCATCTGTCTTGTAAACAGAAGGTCTGGGGTTCGATTCCCCAAGGCGGCTCCAGCTCAGAGGCCCTCTCCGCTTCGGAGAGGGCCTCTCTTGCTAACGGTCCTGCTAACAGCGGTCACCTCTCCACGATGTCGAGGAGTCGGTGGTAGGCCCTCTTGGAGAGGATCTATCCTGGAAGGCTTTGCCGTATCCAGGAGAGGAAACACGGTGAGCCTCCCGTTCCTCATGGCCATCTGTCCGACCTGTCAGCGGCCGGTAGCCGCGATGGAAGATCGCTCGGTGTCGTACTACGACGGGGAGGGGCTGCCTTGTCGCTTCACGCTCATGTGCTGTAGCGCATGCCCGCAGGCCTTCGTGGTCCTACAAGAACTCTACGCTGGACAGCACTGGGGACAGCCGGAACTGATGTGGCCGAGCGCCACCAAAGCTCTTAACCAGGCGATCCCCTTTAAGATCCGGAAGGAATTGTCTGAAGCGACGCAGTGCTTCAAGGCTGGTCAGTACACCGCTACTGCGGTGATGGTCAGGCGAGTGATAGAGGGAGTGTGCCGAAGCCATAACGCGACGGGGACGCCCTTCAAGGCACTTGATGATCTTTATGAGCGAGGCTTGATCGACAAGCGACTACTGGAGTGGGCACACGGATTGCGGGCTCTCGGTAATGACGGCGCCCACTTCGGAGGCAAACCGATCACACGCCAGGATGCCGAAGACGCTCTGACCCTCGCGGAGGCGGTCCTGAACTATACGTACGTGTTCACGAGGCAGTACGAGGAGTTCAAGCAGCGCAGGGCGGAGTCCGTACCTCCTTCCGATGAAGGTACGTCGAATGGCTCGGCCCCAACTTGCGAGTTGGGGCCGGTCAGTGAGTGAATCTAGGATGCCTGACTGATCGGTCGACCGGCCGAAGGCGCGCTCGGCCGTCCTGAACCAGGACGCGGTGGCGGCCTTCGTGCCGT
This sequence comes from Microbispora bryophytorum, assembly GCF_043197435.1. Classification (NCBI taxonomy): domain Bacteria; kingdom Bacillati; phylum Actinomycetota; class Actinomycetes; order Streptosporangiales; family Streptosporangiaceae; genus Microbispora; species Microbispora bryophytorum. Next base: position 130,228 of record NZ_JBICTF010000004.1, read on the forward strand.
CCCCGCACCATCCGCAGCTGTACCGCGCCAAGGCCGACGGCGCCGCCATGGAGACGATCATCCGCCAGGCCTTCACCTCCGCGGCCCAGAAACCCGGCGCCACCGTCGCCTTCAACGAGCTGGTCTCGACCAGGCCGGGAGACAGCCTGGGCATCAGCCCGCTGTACCTCCTGATGGGCTGCACCCTCCCCGTCTATTTCCTGGTGGTCGCCATGCAGCGCGCGGTGGGCTTCAGCCGTCGGGCACATATGGCCACGATGGTCGGAGGCGGCGCCGTCGCCGCCCTCGCCTGTTACCTCACGAGTGCTTACGGGATGGACGCGATCCCGCCGCATCCGCTCGCTCTGCTGTACCTGTTCCTACTGACGCAGGCCGTGGCACTGACCTCGTACGGGTTCGTGCCCTTTCTCGGCCCGTTCTTCCCAGGGGCCGCCGTCACGCTGTTCATCCTGCTCGGCGTGTCTTCCAGTGGCTGCAGCGTCCCCGTCGACCTGCTCCCTGGCTTTTTCCGCTTCCTCCACCCCGTCCTGCCCATGGGCAATGCCGCCGATGCCCTGCGCGATGTCAGTTAATTCCCGAGAGTCTCGGCCTCCGGCAGATCGTGTTCACAGCGGCAGGCGATGGTAGGCGTGGTCGAGTTGGTCCTGGCCGTACCCGCGGGCGGCCAGGTAGCCGTCGGGTCGCACGAGTACCCACCCGTCGTTGTCCAATCCGAGGGTGTCAGCGGCAGGTTTTTCGACCTGGCAGCCGCGGGCCAGGCTCGGCAGGGATGGTGTCGAGCCGCCGGTTGCCGGGCCTGTGGTCGAGGTGATCACCAGCCAGGTGGGATCGCGCAATGCGTCGAACAGCTTCTTCCAGCCGGCGGTGTCGGCTTCGGGGTGGCGGACCTGTACCAGGCGCTGCCCGGGAGCGGGTCCGGGTCGCAGGGTGTCGGTGTCTGGGACCGTGAGCGGGCTGGTCGGATAGGCGATGCCGAGGCCGGACATCGAGCCGAACAGAGCCTGGTTGAGGGCCTCGAAGATCGGGGGCCAGGCGTTGACTATCTCGAACACGGCAGGGAGGTACTCGTCGACGACCGCGCTGCGCAGCTCGACAAGCTGTGTGGCCATCCGGGTCGACTTCAGCAGGGCCTTCGCGACCGGTTCCCGCTCGACGCTGTAGGTGTCGAGCAGCTCGGCGGAGGCCTGGCCGTTGATCACCGCGGCAAGTTTCCAGGCCAGATTGAAGGCGTCCTGGACACCGGTGTTCAGGCCCTGCCCGCTGGCCGGGCTGTGCACGTGGGCGGCGTCACCGGCCAGGAAGCAGTGCCCGGACTGCATGACGGGCGCCGCACGCTGCTGGATGTTGAACACCGACACCCAGGTGGGGCGTTCGACATGCGATCGGATCCCCAGGCCGCGGCTGAGCTTGCGCCCGAAACGCTCGGCGACGGCGGCGTCATCGCCGGCGTAGTCGACGTCCACGGTGTCCAGCAGCCGCCACCGCCGGTCGCCGACCAGCGGAAAAAGCATCATGGACGTGCCGTCGGCCCGAATCCACCGGATCCGGTCGTGCTCGACCAGCTGGGCGAAGGTGATGTCGGCGTCGGCGATCAACCACGTTTCCGTGGATTCCCCCTTCATCTCCAACCCGATCTGGTGGCGCACGGTGCTGTGGCCGCCGTCGCAGCCGACCAGCCACGGCATCGAGACAATCTCCGTAGTGCCATTTCGATCCAGGGTCGCACGCACCGTCCCGGCGTCCTGCTCGACGGCGGTAAGCCGCACACCCCACTCCACCCGGCCACCGAGCCGTTCGACCGCCGTGCGCAGCAACTGCTCCGTGATCACCTGGTCGAGCAGCAGCAGCTTGTTGAATCGAGTCGGGTAGGCGGTGAAGTAGGAGTCCATCGAAGCCAGTTGCTTCCCGTCGGCGTGGAAGGCGGTTCCCCTGCCTTGCACCGCGCGAGCGTTGACCTCCTCGTAGAGCCCTGCCTGGTCGAGGGTCTCCATCGTTCGAGGATGGATGACGGCGGCCCGACTCGTCGTCGCCGGACCGGTCGCGGCGTCGATCAGCCTCACCGAGACCCCTCGGCGCAGCAGCTCGTGGGCGGCCATCAATCCGACCGGCCCGGCACCGACGACCAGTGCGTCCGGCTTGACTGCTCCAGACGGGGACGGCTCCGTTTCGACCGTTGCCGACCGTGGCAGCACCGTGAGCACGCGGACGATGAACGCCCGGAATTCCTCCATGAAGTTATGCAGGAAACGCGCCGTGCCGGCGTCGGTCACTTCGCCGGCGTCGGTGATCAGGCCCGGTTTGAACTGGATGTACGCCTCCGGGGCGTTCATCTGCGGGGAGTTGCAGTAGCTGAGAACGCTGCGCAGGTTCTGCTGAGCGACGGCGGTTCCGATAGCGCCCGGGGATGCGCCGATGACGGCAGAGGGCTTGTGCGCGAATGAGTTGTCCCCCCAAGGGCGACTGGCCCAGTCGATGGCGTTCTTCAGTGCGCCGGGAATGGAGCGGTTGTACTCCGGGGTCACGAACAACACTGCGTCCACGGCGGCGATGGCGTCCTTGAGCGCCCTGCCCTCGGCCGGGTAGTCGACGTCGTAGTCGTAGCTGTACAGCGGGAGGTCCTTGATCGGGATCTCCACGAAGTCCAGGTCCGGCGGGGCAATGCGGACCAATGCCTTGGCCAGGGTGCGGTTGATGGAGGCGGTCGCAAGGCTACCGACGATGTAACCCACCGTGTACCTGGTCATGTCGGTTCACTCTCTGCTCACCCGGCCAAGCCACCGGCCGGGGTCAGTTGATCTGGAAACGGCGCCCAAGGCGCATGTGCCCGTTATCTACCGATATCACCCATTGACTTCGATCGTTGCGGAACCTCATCGACGGGAGCAGGCGGCAGGCCAGAGGAAGCCGAGAGCAGCGATATGCACTTCTAGGCCATTGATCGCGAACGATAGGCAAACCAGTCGTGGCGCCGTTTCCGCACTTCGTAGACATCTTGATGCCGCCGACGCCAGGAGGCCACAGGCGCTGGGGTCATCCGTTCCTCATCGGTGACGGTTCGCCCGCAGGCGCCGGGAGCCTGGACAGGGCTACGGCGCCGACTGCGCACGCGACAGCCGCGAGCAGCGGCGGCACACCTGAACCGTCGAAGCCCGTAGCGAAATCCGGCTGGCTACCCGCGCTGATGTCGGCAGGCGTCGATGGCCGCAAGGACTCTCCGAGGAAGACCACCAGGTTAGTCGCCAGGGCGCCGAGGAGCGTGGCGCCCGCCATCCCCGCAGGCCACCATTGCGAGGAGGCGCCGGCTGCGGCAAGGGCGAGCAGCGGCAGACCACCCGCCACGAGGAAATCGAGCCCGAATCGCGCGTCGACTCCGATGAAGCGCCAGGAGACGATCTGCAGGTGGTCCGTGCCGATACTCACGGTCATGATCACCAACATGAACGGCACCGCCGAGGCAAGCACCGCCAGGACCATCTACGCCCACACTCGGCGACCGGCCCCCTCTCGCCCTGCCTTCTCGAACATCAGCTGATCGTACGGGAGCGTCTGGCTGAGAGCTTGCGATCAGAAAGGCCCCGGTGTCGGCCAGGTGTTCACCTGGGCGGCGGTGATGTTCACCTTGGGTAAGCCCGGCGAGCTTGGCCAGGTGCCGGCGAAGCGCCAGGGTGAACCGCCGCCACAGCTCCGGCGCGGTGGCGTTGAACAGCACACCCACGCTGGGCGACTTACAGACGACGCCGCTCGGGTCATGCCGCGCTCGAGCGAGCGTCGTCTGGTCATCGCGGGTTATCTCGCCATCGTCCGGCTTGGTAGGACGGCGTCCCAATCGACTGTCCGAGCCCAATCGGCATAGCTGTGCCAGGCCACGTCCGGGTACGTGGCGTGTAGCCCATCGACGTCGAGGAAGTCGGTGTTCTCCTCGAACCGTTGGAACATGTCCGCGATCTCGTCGCCGGCCCACTGGCGGACCTGGTCCAATGGCAGTTGGTAGTACGGGATCTCGCGGCCGAGGATGTCACTGAGGATCCGGGCCGCCTCCTCGCCGGTCACCCGGTCGGAAGCGACGTCGATCCGCTCGCCGACGAACCGGTCCGGGTGCTCGATGGCGTGTACGGCGAGGCCAGCGATGTCTCGGACGGTCACTTGGTCCAGCGGCTTGGCGGCGGACAGCGGGTTGGCCAGGACGCCATCGCCAAGGCGGCTGAAGCCGACGTTGAGGACGTTCTCCATGAAGTACACGGGCCCCAGGACGGTCGCCCGGATCTCCTGCTCTCGCAGATACGCTTCGACAAGCTGCTTGCTGTCGGCATGGTCGATGTCGGTTGCCGAGAGCCGGTCGGCGCCCCGGAGCGAGGAGTACACCAGGTGCGCGCCGGCGCGCATCGCGACATCGATAAGGAGGCGGCCCTGGGCCACCTCCTCGTCCTTCCCGCCCGATCCGAACGGTATCGAGAGGCCGAAAATCGCATCGACGCCCCGGGCGGCGCTGGCGAGGGCCTCCAGATCGGCCAGGTCGCCGGGGAGGAGCCGGGCTCCAGCAGCGGACAATGCCCGCGCGGACGGCGCCTCGGGTGATCGGACGTAGGCGGTGACGTCGTGGCCGTGGTCGAGCAGCAGTTCGGCGACGGCACCGCCCTGCTTCCCGGTGGCGCCGATGACGAGAACAGTGGCCATGAAAGGGCTCCTTTATCGCGACTCGCGGACGCGCCTATCCTTTGACCTCAACCTCTGTTGAGGTCAACTGCTAAAGTCGGCCCATGCCTCGGGCTCGCACCACGTTCCATGAACTCACCGTCGGACAGGTCGCCCACCGCAGCGGCGTCGCGATCTCCGCGCTGCACTTCTACGAACGCCAGGGCCTCATCCGCAGTACCCGGACGTTGAGCAACCAGCGGCGATACAGCCGCGACACGCTGCGCCGGGTCGCCTTCATCCGGGCATCCCAGCACGTCGGCATCTCGCTCGCGGCGATCCGGGAGGCCTTGGATCAACTACCGAGTGAGCGCACCCCGACCCCGGATGACTGGGCTCGCCTGTCCGCGAGCTGGCGAACCGAGCTCGACGCACGCATCGCGCACCTGCAGGCACTCCGCGACGACCTCACTGAGTGCATCGGATGCGGCTGCCTGTCGCTGCGGTCCTGCCATCTGACCAATCCACGCGATGTGCTGGGCCGCGAAGGCCCGGGCGCACGTCGCCTGCCACAAGGGTGAAAACCACGCCTACAGCCCAAAACTGCCGCCGATGAGAAGGCACTGTCTTCGGCAGAAGCGCGCAGCGGCCTGTCCTCGCCACAACGGTCGGCGTCCACGGAAACTGACTGAGCCGTCCGTGCTGCCCCGACGTTGACACGACGTCGTTTCGGGACGTGGTCGACAGAGCGCCATGCTTGATGGCGTGAGCGGATCGGGCGGCCGGTGCGGGAGGCGTTCCCGCGCCGGCCGCCTCTCATGACCGTGTCGCCTCAGGACCAGACGGCGGCGGTCGGCTCGGCGAAGCCGGCGGCCTGGTCGAGCCCCCCTTGAAGGCCGCTAGATTCTTCTCCCGCGCCCGCTGACCGGCGAAGGTCAACCGGACTGGATCGCGGTGAGCATGTCGAGCCGTGCCGCGTTGCGGGCGGGCCACACGGCGGCCACGACGCCGATGACCGTGGCCAGGGCGAGGACGAGCGCGATCTGACCCCAGGGCAGGATGAGCCGGTAGGCGGGCGTGTCGGCGGCCAGGAGGCGGACGCCCGCCCAGCCGAAGAAGACGCCGAGACCGACGCCCAGCGTCGCGCCGAACAACGAGATGACCAGCGACTCCAGGCGCACCATCCGCCTGACGCCGCCACGGTCCAGGCCGATGGCGCGGAGCATGCCGATCTCGGCCGAGCGTTCGACGACGGACATGACGAGGGTGTTGACGACGCCGAGGACGGCGACGATCACGGCCATGGCGAGCAGCCCGTACAGCAGATTCAGCATCACGGTGATGCTGTGGGCGATGGAGGTGGAGACGTCCTGCTTGCTCTGCACGAGGATCGCGGGGCTGTCACCGAGGGCATCGATGATCGCGTCCTTGGCCGCCCGGCTCGGGCCGTGCGCGGTCTTGACCAGGACGGACCCGGCGGTGCGGGTGCGCAGGTGCGGGTCGAGGAGGTGAGTGTCGATCACGAGGCCGTGGAGCAGGTCGGTGTCCTGGTAGACGCCGCTGATCGTCACCCGGCCGTGGCCGCCGTCGGGGAAGGTGACCGGGAGGGCGGTGCCGGTGGTCCAGCCGTGCTCGGCGGCCGTGCCCGCGTCGACGAGGGCGCCGCCCGTGCCGAGGCCGGAGAGCGATCCGCGGGTGAACTCAGGCCGGAGCAGGTCACCGATGACGCCGGCGTCCACGCCGGTCAGGAACATGTTGGAGCCGGCGACGCGCGCCGGGACCTCACGCAGCGGGCTCACGGCGGTGACCCCGCCGGTGACCCTGTCGGTCGCTTTGAGCGCGTCCTCGACCTGTACGGACAGGTCGTCGTAGTTGCCCATCCTGACGACGTAGTCGGCGCTCAGGGTCGCGGTCGCCCGGGCGTCGGTGGCCTCCCGGCTGCTGGTGGCGATGACGGTGAGGCCGGTGATGACGGCCAGGCCGATGGTCAGGGCGGACGCCGTGGCGGCTGTACGGCGGGGGTTGCGCAGGGCGTTCTCGCGGGCCAGTTTCCCGGGGGCGCCCATGCGGCGCAGCAGCGGCGTGACGGCGGCGATGAACGGGCGGGACAGCAGCGGGGTGAGGACGAACACCCCGGTGAGCAGCGTGCTCGCGCCCAGCCCAATGACGTACTGGCCCTCGTCGAAGTCCATGCCGGTGCCGGCGAGCACGGTGGCGGCGCCGGCGGCGGCCAGGATGGCGCCGACGGTGTTGCGCACGACCAGGGACCTGCTGGTGGCCGGCGCGTGCACGGCGCTCATCGCGGCGACGGGCGGGATCCTCCCCGCACGGCGCGCGGGCGGCCAGGCGGCGGCCATCGTCACCAGGACGCCGACGGCCAGGGACACCACGACGGCGGCCGGGGATACCACCAGCGGTCCGTCGGGGAGGACCTGGCCGCCGGAGCCGAACGAGCCGATCAGGCCGCGTAGGCAGGCGGCGACGCCGATCCCGGCCACCATGCCGGCGCAGCCCGCGACGGCCCCGATGAGGAGGGCCTCGACGAGAACGGAGCGGGTGATCTGGCGGCGCGACGCGCCGATGGCACGCAGCAGCGCGAGCTCCCTGGTGCGCTGGGCGGTGAGCATCGTGAAGGTGTTGGCGATCAGGAAGACGCCGACGAACAGCGCGATGCCGGCGAAGACCAGGAGAGTGGAGCGCAGGTCGTTGATCGTGCCCTCCACCCGCACGGCCTGGTCGCGGGCGAGGGAGTCACCGGTGAAGGTGACGGCGCCTTCGGGCAGGACCTTCTCGACGGCCGCCCGCAGCGCCACCTGGGACGCGCCGGGTGAGGCCTTGGCGGTGATCTCGCTGAATATGCCCGGCTCGGCGAACAGCCGCTGCGCGGTGGCGGTGTCGAAAAGGGTGAGCGTGCCGCCGGCGGCGACCTCCCCGTCGTCGGTGGTGAAGACGCCGACCAGCTTCTCCTTCAGAACCGGCCCGTCGACGGAGAGGCGCACCGTGTCGCCCACCTGGTAACCCGTACGCTCCGCCGACCTGGCGTCGAGCATGATCTCGCCCGCGTTCTGGGGCGCCCGTCCCCGCGCCACGGCGTAGCGGGGGTCCGCGCCGCCCGGGCCCGGGTAGTAGTTGGCGCCGCGCGTCGACCAGCCTTGCCCCGCCAGGGCGCCGTCCTTGCCGGCGATGGCGGTGAAGCCGGTGACCGAACCGATCACCGTGCGGGCCTCGGGCAGGCGGGCCACGTCGTGAAGAAGATCCTGAGTGAGGGCGGGCCGGGCTCCCGGAGGGCCGCCCTCGGGCGCCTGGCCGGGCCTGATTGCCACGTCGACGTACGCGAAGCTCTGCTCGGAGCTCTTGCGGTACGCCTCGGCGAAGGTGTCGGTGAAGACGAGGGTCGCGGAGAGGAAGGCCACGCCGAGCAGTACGGCGAGCATGGTCATCAGCAGCCGGCCCTTGTGGGCGGTGACATTGCGCAGCGTCGTGCGGAACATGCGAGATCGGTCCTGGAGAGAAGTGATCGGGGGCGGGTTCGGGACGCGGTTCAGCCGGCGCGGTCGCCGGTGTCGAGGCGCTTCATCCGGTCGAGCACGGTCTCGGCGGTCGGCTCGCGCAGCTCGTCGACGACGTGGCCGTCGGCCAGGAAGACGACCCGATCCGCGTAGGAGGCGGCGACCGGGTCGTGGGTGACCATGGCGACCGTCTGGCCGAGCTCGCGCACCGAGTCGCGCAGGAAGCCCAGCACCTCTGCGCCGGATCGGGAGTCGAGGTTGCCGGTGGGCTCGTCGGCGAAGATAATCTCCGGCCGTCCGGCCAGCGCGCGGGCGACCGCGACCCGCTGCTGCTGCCCGCCGGACAGCTGCGCGGGCCGGTGCTCGAGACGGTCCGCGAGGCCGACGGCGGCGATCACCTCGTCCAGCCAGGCCTTGTCGGGCCTGCGGCCGGCGATGGTCAGGGGGAGGGTGATGTTCTCGGCCGCGGTCAGCGTGGGCAGCAAATTGAACGCCTGAAAGACAAACCCGATCCTGTCCCGGCGCAGCCGGGTGAGCTGCTTGTCGCTCAGCCCGGTCAGCTCGAGGTCACCGATCCGCGCCGAGCCACCGGAGATCGCGTCCAGGCCGGCCATGCAGTGCATGAGGGTGGACTTGCCGGAGCCGGAGGGCCCCATGATGGCGGTGAACTCGCCGCGCCGGAACTCGCCGCTGACGCCGTCCAGGGCGACCACCCGGGTCTCGCCCTGCCCGTAGACCTTGGTCAATTTGTCGGCCACGGCCGCTGGCCGGGTCGTCATCGTCACGGAAGAGGCGTGGGAGGCCGTCGTACGGCTGGGGTTCATCGCGGATCACTCCAGGAAAGCGGATGCCAGAGGGCAGGGTCGATCCTCCACGTGAGGGCGGGTGCGGCGGATCCACCGGACGGCCGAAACGGCGCCGGCCCGCCACTGCCCGCATCGGCCGAAAGGCTGAGGTGGTGGGCCGCGGCGACGCCGTAACGTGGGACGACGTGTTATCCGCGTTCCGGGCCCGGCCCCTCGCCCATCAGACGCTGTTCGTCCTGGCCGCCGTCGTGGTGATCGCCGCGCTCGTCCTCGAAGGCGAGGCCACTGGCTACCCGCCGACCGCGGTGGCCACCTTCCTGACCGGAGGGCTGTGCGTTACCGCCCTCGTCGTGCCGAGGAGGCGATACGTCCTGGCGGCGGCCGTCGCCATCGCCGCCTCCTGTGTCTTCACCACGGTCAGCGTGAACCTGACGCATCGGCCGGAGAACACGTTCGGGGTCACAGAACTGATCGCCCTCCTGCTGCTCATCGCACGCGCCGTCCGCACCCAGCCGCTCATAACGGCGGCGGCGTTGGGGACCGCGGCCGCCGTCTCAGCCGTCGTGCTGCCCCTGCGGATCGAGCCGTCCCAATGGCCGAACGTGATCACGTACGCCGAGCCGGCCGTCCTGCTGGCAGTGGTGCCCGCGGTCGTTCTCGGCCTGTACCTGCGTCTGCTCGACGACGCCCGCGATCGCCGGCTTCAAGGCGATCGGCAGGCTCAGCGCATGGAGTACGCCCGGGAGCTCCACGACTTCGTGGCGCACCACGTCACCGCGATGATCGCGCAGACCAAGGCCATCCGCTTCGCCACCTCCGCGGGGCACCCGCCCAGCCCCGCGGAGCTGGACCAGATGCTCGCCCGGATCGAGGAAGTCGGAGCCCAGGCGATGGACTCCATGCGGGCCATGGTCTCCGTCCTGCGCAATCCCGCCGCACCGGCGGCCACCAGTCCCTGCGCGGACCTCACCCGGCTGCACGACCTGGTCGCGACGTTCTCCCGCACCGGTCCGCCTGCCGAGCTGACACTCGACCCCCGGCTCACCGGTCGCCGCCTGCCGCCCGAGATCACCACCACGGTGCACCGGGTGGTCCAGGAGTCCCTCACCAACATCCGCAAACACGCCACCGCCGTCCGGTACGTCACCGTCGACGTCCAGACCGGCGATCAGAACACACTCCGAGTCACGGTGACCGACGACGGACGCGGCCGCCGCAGGACCACGACCAGCGGCTACGGCCTGGCCGGTCTCACCGAGCGCATCGAAGCGGCCGGCGGCCGACTTACCGCCGGGCCACATGAGCTGACCGGTTGGCAGGTCGTCGCCGACCTTCCCCTTCCCCGTCGGGCGGATCCGCCCAAATCACCGCCTGGCATCATGGACATATGACCATCCGGGTGCTCATCGCCGATGACCAGGAGATGATCCGCTCGGCGTTCCGTATGATCCTCGACTCGCAACCCGACATCCAGGTCATCGCCGAGGCGGCCGACGGCGGCGCCGCCGTCGGCACGGCACGCGCCCTGCGCCCCGACGTCTGTCTGCTCGATATCCGCATGCCCGTACTCGACGGGCTTGAGGCAACCCGGCTGCTGGCCGGCCCCGACGTCCCCGACCCCCTGCACGTCCTCATCGCCACCACCTTCGACCTCGACGAGTACGTTTACCGCGCCCTGCGCAACGGCGCCTGCGGCTTCCTCCTCAAGGACGGCTCTCCGGTCCTGCTCGCCGAGGCCGTACGCGCGGCGGCGGCGGGAAACTCCCTGATCTCTCCGTCGATCACGGTCCGCCTCCTGCAGCACATGAACCCGCCCGCACGCGTCACGACCGGCCGGGCCGGGCACACACCGGCGGCATCCGCGAGCGCCGGCCAGGGCGGGTTGATCGAACCGCTCACCGAGCGGGAGCTCGACGTCGTCCGCCTCGCCGCCCGCGGACGGACCAACGAGGAGCTCGCCACGGAGTTGCACGTCACGCTGTCCACCGTGAAGACCCACCTCGCCAACGTGCAGCGCAAACTCGCCGCCCGCAATCGCGTCGAGATCGCCGCCTGGGCCTGGGAGAACGGCGTCTGCACCAGCCGTTAGCGCCGCTGACCGGCCCGGTCAGAGGCCTGCGGTCCGTAGCGGCGCTACGGCGATCAGTCAATACCGCAAGCGGCAGGCCGGACCGATGAGTTCGCCTCAGTCCTGCACGGGCCTACATGGGACTACTGGGGATCACGATGTTGCATCCCGTCAGTGTGATCTACCTTCTCAGGACGGATGTCGCAGAGCGCGGTGATCCGTGCCCCGGGGATCGGGAAGAACAGCGGGAGCTGCCCTGATCCGCGGTTGCCCAGCCCGATGATCGCCACCCGTACGGTATCGAACCCCTCGAAGGGCATGTCGGGTCATGGTCCGTTCTAACTCGACCTGTCCGACGTGCTTCAGCCGGGCACGATGAGGCCGGACTCGTAGGCGAAGATCGCCGCTTGGATGCGATCGCGCAGGTCGAGCTTGGTAAGGATCCGGCTGACGTGGGTTTTGGCAGTGGTGTCGGAGATGAAGAGCTCTGCGGCGATCTCGGGGTTGGACAGGCCCCGTGCCATGAGCCGCAGCACTTCCAACTCCCGGGCGGTGAGCCTGTCGAGGGCGGGTGATCGGCGCGGGACGGGGGCTCTGGCGAAGGCCTCGATGACGCGGCGGGTTACTCCTGGCGTGAGCATGCCGTCCCCCGCAGCGACCACCCGGACCGCCTCGATGAGCCGCTCGGCGGGGGCCTCCTTGGTGAGGAACCCGGCGGCTCCGGCTCGAAGCGCCTCGTAGACGTACTCGTCGAGGTCGAATGTGGTCAACACGATGATCCGGGTGGGCAGCCCGGCCAGCCGCCGAGTCGCCTCCAGGCCGTTGACGCCGGGCATCCGGATGTCCATGAGCGCGACGTCGGGGGTGAGCGCGCGGACCACCCGTACGGCCTGCTCGCCGTCACCCGCCTCCGCCACCACCTCCATATCGGGCTCGTCGTCGAGCATCAGCCTGAAACCCCGCCGTACCATGGCCTGGTCGTCGGCGACCACTACGCGGATGCTCACCGCTGGCTCCCGTTCAACGGCAGCACGGCGCACACCCGGAAACCGCCGCTTTCGTACGGCCCGGCCTCCAGGACCCCGTCGTAAAGCGCCGCCCGCTCGCGCATTCCGATCAGCCCGTGCCCGGTACCCAGGCCGAGCGGCGCCGCGCCATTGCCATCGTCGTGAACCTCCAGTTCGACGGCCGTGCCGTTCCACCGGATCGCGACCTCGGCCCGCGCGCCCTGCCCGGCGTGCCGGAGGGTGTTGGTGAGCGCCTCCTGCACGATCCGGTAGGCGGCAAGGTCTATGCCGGGTGGCAATGGGGATGGCACGCCCTCGACCGTCATCTCGACCATGAGCCCGGTCTCGCGCATCTGGTCCAGCAGCGGCGGCAGCCCGTCGAGCCCGGGCTGTGGGGAGAGCGAGAGCGCCTCGCCGTCCGCGCGGAGGATTCCGAGCAGCCGCCGCAACTCCCCGATCGCGCCCCGCCCTGCCTGCTCGACCTCGTCGAGGAGTTCGCTGTCTCCGGGCCGGTCGTGCCGCAGGCGCCGCCGTACGACCCCGGTCTGCACGACCATAACGCTGAGACTGTGGGCGATCACGTCGTGCAGCTCGCGGGCGATCCTGGTCCGCTCGGCCTGTACGGCGCGCTCCGCGTCCTCGGCACGCCGCCGTTGGAGCTCGGCGGTCTGCTCCTTGAGGAGCGTCGCCTCCTGGCCGCGCCTGCGGATCAGGTACCCCAGCGTCCACGCCCCGCCGAACAGCACGCCGGTGAACAGGTAGTCCCCCACGCCGCCGCGGTGGGGGTCGATGGCGAAGCCGACCAGCACGAACGTGGTCACCATGGCGGCGCCGACGGCGGAGTCCCTGAACTTGGCGTGGGCGGCGACGGAGTAGCAGCACACGATCATGGCGAAGAAGGCGTAGCCGCTCTCGAAGCTGTGCGTCACCGGCGAGGAGGCGGCCACGACGACCATGACGACGGCGACCACGCCGAGTGGCCAGACCCGGCGCCACGCGATGGGCGCGACCGTGGCGCCGGCCACGAGCATCTCCATGGCGGTAAAAGGGAGATCGGTACTCGTCAGCGCCTCCAGCACGGCGGCGGTGCCGAGCACCCCGGCGACCGCGATATCGGTCCAGGCAGGCCGAGGCGGGATCCAGCGCATGGCGCTCACGATAACGCCGCAGGCGGGGCCGCCGAATCGTCCGCGTGGACGACGCCGGAATCATCGTTATGCCGGACGACCAGAGATGTGCCCGCGACCTACGTTGGCGGCCTCACACGTCAAGGAGGCTCACATGCCCACATCCCTTGAGGACTTCCGTCGCCGCTTCGCCGGCGTCTGCCTGATCGCCGGGCCGGTCGCGATGGCCGCGGCGATGGCGCTCAAGACGGTGTCAGGCGGCGATTCCAGCGCCATCCTCACCGAGGTCGCCGCCGACCCGAGCCGATTCCGGCTGTCGATCCTGCTCCAACTAGTTGCGGCACTGCTCATGGTGGCGGGGCTGGCCGGGCTGCCGCGGCTCTTCCCCGGACGCGGCGCGGTGCTCGGCCACCTCGGGATCGCGCTGCTCTGGCTCAACATGCTCGGGAATCTGGGCGACGCGGCGAGCGGCTCGGTCCTGTCCGCGATGGCCGCTGGCGGCGTCACCGACCAGAAGGTGGCGATCGCGGACGCGGTCGCCGGCGAACCCGTCTTCATGGTCATCCAGTTCATGGTGCTGATTGGCCTGCTCGGCTTCGTCCTGCTGGCGGTCGCCCTATTCCGGGCCCGCACGGTCCCATGGGCCGTGCCGGCGCTGCTCCTGGCGACACTGGTTTCGTTCCTCGTACCGATCACCGAAGCGGTGGGGGGTGTCCTGCTTGTGCTGGCCTATGGCTCGGTCGGCACCCGCTTCCTGCGGCCCGAGTCTGCTGTGAACCCGGCTGTGGAACCCGCTGTGGGACGGTGACTCCGTCCGCGGCGTGTGGTCGCGCCATATCGAGGGGCCGATATGGCGCGACCCCAATCGGTCTCAGCTCACATGCCTGCGACCCGCACGCACCATCCGCCGCCGCTACGAGGACGCCGACGTCGAAAGACTGGTGCGCGCGGCGTGGTGGGACTGGCCGGTCGAACTGGTCACCGAGCACGTACGCACGATCATGACCGGTTCCCCGGCCGACATCGAGGCCGTCGCCATCCAGGCCGGACGCGTGTGACGCCGTGCGTCACCAGGGCACCGGCCCGGCGTCGTCGAAGAATCCACCGGTCGGGCCGTCGTCGGGCAGGGTCGCGAGCCGGATCGCGATCGCCGCGCCCTGTTCGGGCGTACGGACCCCGCGGAAGCCGTTGAGGTCGGTCGCGCAGAAGCCGGGGCAGCCGGCGTTGATCAGGATGTTCGTGTCGCTCAGCTCCTTGGCGTACTGCACGGTGACGGCGTTGAGGAACGTCTTCGACGGCGCGTACGCGGCGGAGATCGGGCCCGTTTCGGCGCCGGGAGTGGTCTGGCGGGTGAGAGAGCCCACGGTGCTGGACATGTTCACGATCCGCGGCGACGGCGAGCGGCGCAGCAACGGCAGCATCGCGTTGGTGACGCGGATGACGCCGATCACGTTGGTCTCCACGGCCGCCCGCATCGTGGCGGGGTCCACCGTGGTGGGCGTCTGCGGCATGCCGCCGGTTATCCCGGCGTGCCATTTCCGGTGCTCTGCTGGGGCAACGAAAGCGGTGGCTCCCAGGGTGGCTTCCAACGACACGAAGAGACCGGATGAGCCGCGACAGCACAGTTCGGCCCTCCACGGACTTCGTCGGCGTCATGGTCGTCCTGCCCATCGTCTTCTCAGAAACAAATTGGACAGATCTCGAGCAGGGCGGCGAGCCATCGACCAGGGGCCCGCGCTTCACTCGTAATGAGGTGGTCGGGCAGTGCCTTCGGGCTTACGAACGCGAAGGTTACGGTGTCCGGATGAGATTCGTGAGCGTTCATCGCCCCAAGAGAGACAAGCCGTATCCTTGCCCTTGCTGAGTGCCCACCTTCTCCGCACTCAACAAGTCGAGTTGCCGAGAATCTTGGCGTGTTGGCTGCGTACGCTCTGCGGCATGACCGCAAATGACTCGAAACACGCGGAATCCAGCGGCCTCACGTGGGTGAGCAGCTTGGGCGGCCCGCACATCCTCGTGCCGCAGGCAGCACTTCCGTACTGGCACGGAACGCCCAGGAACTACCCCGAGGACGAAGGCGACTACGGCCGTGCCTGCTCGGTGCCCGGATACATCGGGCTTATCCGGGTTGGTCCGGTCGAAGCCTTGGTTAAGGCTGAGCCGTCCCCTACGACGTTCCTCGCCGAACGAAGGGCCCTCATCTCCTGGGTCGGGGCGTACTCAGAGGAGGAACTGGTGGAGGTGGCTACGGAGGTCATGGACGCAGAGTCAGTGCCAGAAGGCGAGGAGTTGACGTATACCGTCGACGAGCCGCTGATTCTCTTCGATTCCGCTTATGGGCATGACGACATCTCCTCAGAAGAGCATCTCGTCGTCGACCTCGCCCCCGGTCGGTACACGGTACGCGCCGCATACGTGGAGCATCCAAGGGCGTATCTGATCCTCGTTCAGTTCACATGAGCCGAGCGCCAGCGCGTCAGAGAGAGTATGCGTCTTCCAGTTCGTGAAGGTCGCCGGGGAGGACCAGGTCCACGATGAGGGCGGGACGGCCGCCGCCGTTGTAGACGCTGGCCAGCACGCCGAGGACGGGTGCGGTCTTACGGAATTCCAGGAGCCTGGCTTCTTCCGTCGAAGGGTGTCGAGCGCTGAGCCGTTCCGCGACGTGTTCGAGCTTGAGGCCCTTGGCGTGCTGGAGATGCTGCCGGATGCCGGCGGTGAGCGGTTCAGACAGACCCAGGTCGGTACCTTCGGCCAGCTCTACCGGGCACCAGATGGTGACGAGGTCAACCGGCCGGTCGGCATCGCGGAACAGGACGCGCCGCATCATGACGGGTGACTTCTCGGGGACGCCGAGGAGCTTGGCGACGCTTGCGGGGGCCGGGTGCTCACCGACGCTTACCGGTGAGCCGTTCTCGTCGGCTTCCGCGCGGTCGAGTACGGCCCGGCCGGGCCGGGAGGCTTCCTCCGCCGCGGCCGGCGGCGTGGAATTCACGAAGGAGCCCTTGCCGTGCTCGCGCTCGATCACGCCGCGCAGCTGGAGCACCTGCAGCGCGCGGACAATGGTGGGCCGGCTGACGTGGAACTCAATGCCCGAGCCACCATCGCCGCAGCCCCGAAGATCCTCGCCGACCTCGTCGAGTTGGTTGCTGGAGCCGAAAAGGATGCCAACCGCACAATATGGTCAGGTCGGCCCTAGAAACTTAGTGAGCAAGTGGCTATAGGCGGCTTACTGACGATAAGAAGAATTATGGCTGCGACTCCGGAGGCCACAGTCGCAATGCCCCCAAGCGTGGCGATACACTCGCGGGGCTGAGTCCACAGCCCCCGATTGATCTGTGCCCAGCTGGATCGCGCAACGCGAATTTTCAGCTTCTGCCATTTGTGCTGCCGGCGATGGCAACCCAAGAGCTGTCCATAAGCGTTCTCTCGGCAATAGGTGCCATCACGATTTACGGCACCACACCATACGGGCATACAGAGTATGAAGTAATAGGTTGTCACGAGCGACAACGCCACGAGCACTATCGCGGCCAGGCCCGGTATCCATCCAAGGATGCCTGCTATAAGCACTCCGAAAGTCAGAAAGCCCCAGTACTTGGCCACATTTCCGCTACTCTTGCTCGCCACGCTGGGAACTTATCTAGCACTTCCCCCGTCCACCAGCAACATCTTGATGGCTGAGAGGTAAGCGAGTCGGAACTTTCGAAGTGAGAGCTAACAGCACGAACCCCGAACCCTGCCTCGTGTCAAACGTGATCTGCAACTTGACGAGCGAGAGCTGCTGCTCGGGTGATGTGGGCGTGGATGTGTCCGTAACGAGGGGAGCCCCGAGGTGCCAAGATCCGTCAGTTTCAGAGGACACAGCACCTTGCCGAATTGAGCTTTTAGCCTCGATCTTTCGCGCCCATCCGATAGCTGGCTGAGCTATCCGGCTGGAGTGTGATCTCGCGGTCGTGGTCAGGGTGATGGCCCGGCTGTCGCGCCGGTGGGCGGCGTTCCACGGGCCCGCGGGGTGTCTCCTGGTCGTAGGGATGATTCTGCCCTGGTCAGGTCGGTGCTGGCAGGGCTTGGAGTCGGGTGATGGCGGTGACCAGCTGGCCGGCCCAGGGCCAGGACGCGGCCACACGTAGGCGGAGGCGCCGTCCGCCGCGGACCAGGCGGGCGGCGACGGCGAACAGGCGCAGCCGCAGCCGTTTCGGCTCATAACGGCGAGCGGGGGTCTCGTGCAGGGCGAGCATCTGCATCCAGGCTATGAGTTCGCAGGCCAGCGCGACGATCTCCGTCCAGATCTGGTTCTGGGTGAAGTCGTGCAGCGGTGGGCAATCCCAGCTCTGCCAAGCCGGACCGGATCGCCTTCGATTCCTGATCGAGCAGACTCCGCGCCCTTGTGCCCCAGGTGGCGTCTATCCGGAAGCTGTCTCCCTCGAAGCGAGGGAACACATGCAGGTGGAAGTGGAAGACCTCCTGAAACGCTGCTTTCCCGTCCGCCAGGAAAATGTTCACGCCCTCACACCGCAAACCAGAGCGCCGTAGAGCCCGGCCCATCTGATGGCCGATCGTCCATACATGCGCACTCGTCTCCTCATCAAGGTCTTCCAACCCCACGGCGTGAACGCGTGGAATGACAAGGAGGTGACCTGGGGTGACGGCTCCTATGTCCATGATTACCATTACGCGGTCGTCTGCGTAGGGAACGCTCGCTTCAGCCTCGCCGCGAAGGATCGCGCAGAACACGCAGTCCGATCGGCCAAGATCTCCCATGGTCAACATGGTGACAGTGGGCGGCATCCACAGCGAATGCTTTTGGCTTGAGCAAGATCCGGCATGTGCGCGGGACGCACTTCCAGCCGTACAACCCTCGCCGATCCTGCCGGGAGCCCTGTCATGGGTAGGGGGATCGAGCTGATAAGTAAGAGGTCGGCCTCCGTTGCCGTGCCCCGTTGCGTGCCCGATCGGGCGGTGATCAAAGGGGGAGCAACGGGGAATCACGGGAAACGCGATCAGGCCGCTGAGCTGCGTCTGTGCAGGTCGGGCAAGATCGGCGGGCGTCTTTGCAAGCAGGCATTCTGAGGCTGTCCGGGAGCCACCGTGGGAGCCACCCGAACGGACCATCATGAACTGAGGCGAACAAGCTTGAACGATGATGCGACCGCCGACCAGCACGGCGAACGATCCTGAACGACCCTGGAGATCGTTTGGGGACCTTGTAAACAGAAGGTCTGGGGTTCGATTCCCCAAGGCGGCTCGCAGTTCAAAGGCCCCTTGCGATCATCGCGAGGGGCCTTTTTGATCTCTGTACAGCAGCGAAATACCGCAACGTCCTCAGTCGCCACCGTCCAAGCTCTGGCTCGCAAGCCCCCGCCCATGCCGGGCGGTGGTGGCGCGGCGCGCCCGGTTCGCGGCCGGGCGTTGCTCGACCATAGCCCGCCCCCCTCGGCCTCTGCGCAGAGCCCACACGTCGCGTGTCATGAGTCGCTGTGAGTGCCCGCGGAGGATCAGCTGGGTGTCATGCCACGTTGCCGTACTAGCGGTAGGTACACCTCGTCGACGATCTCGACAAGGACGTCGTCGGGTGCGGTCGGGATCCCGCGCATGACGAATTCGTTGCGCAGCAGGACGATGGCCACGGTGGCGACCCGTGGATGGAGCGCTTCGGGGGAAGCTTCACCGCGTGCGACCGCGCGCCCCAGAATGATCAGCCAGGGGGCGGCTGCGGCGTCGCCGGACTGTTCTTGCAGCTGCGCCAGGAGTTCCGACGTGCCGCCGGCTGCAGAGAGCAGTTCGCGCAGGATCGCGCCGAGGGGGGAGCTCCAGTGGCGGTTCGCCTGGCGTAGCAGCTCAAGGACGTCGCCGCGCAGATTGCCGGTGTCGGGGGGCGGGACTGTCGTGGCCAGTTGCCGATAGGCGGCGATGCCGAGCGTGAGGCGGTTTGGCCAGCGGCGGTAGATGGCGTTCTTGTTGGTGCCGGCGCGGGTGGCGACCTTGTCTATGGTCAATCCGCCGTATCCGGATTCGGTGAGCTCGTCCACTGCGGCGCGCAGGATCGCCTCCTCCAGGGCAGCTCCGCGTCGCCGCGTCTGCCCAGCACCTGGCTGCCTCATAGGGTTGCCTGCCATGGCCCCTTCCCGCAATCGGTACCGATCGTACCCTCCCATTCTGGTTGTCGCGTGCGCGTCTCCTCATTTAAGGTACGGTGCGTACCTTAAATTCCTGCTGGAAGCGAAGAAGGCGCGGCATGCGAGCCAAAGGCATCAGTTACGACACCGGCTTCGTCTACAACGGAGCGATCGGCCACAAACTCTTCGACTCGGAGGTAGTCAAGCGCGAGCTGCGCATCATCCGTGATGACCTGCACTGCACTGCGGTCCGCGTCATGGGTGGCGATCCGGAACGGATGGAGCTCGCGGCGGCGCACGCCGCCGACCTCGGCCTTGAGGTCTGGTTCTCTCCCTACCCTCTGGAACTGACCACCGATGAGATGCTGTCGCTGTTCGCCGACTGCGCCGCGCGCGCGGAGCGGATCAGGCAGCGGGGAGCCGAGGTCGTGTTCGTCGCCGGCGCCGAGCTCAGCCTGATGAACAAGGGATTCCTGCCCGGCGACAGCACCGACGAGCGAGTCGAGTTGCTGAGGCAGCCACATCGCGTGCGCGAGCAGATCGGCGAGATCAGCGCTCGCGTCAACGACTTCCTCGGCAGGGCCGTGGCACTGATCCGTGAGCACTTCGGCGGCAAGGTGACCTACGCCTCCGTACCGCTTGAGCGCGTCGACTGGACGCCGTTCGACATCATGTCCGTGGATCTGTACCGGTCGGCCGAGATCGCCGACCGCTTCGCCGAAGGCGTCCATAACCTCGTCGCCCAGGGAAAGCCGGTCGCGATCACCGAGTTCGGCGCGGCCGGCTACCGGGGTGCCGGCGATAGGGGTGCTCTCGGTCTGGAGATCGTCGAGTACGACAAGGACACCCGTGCACCTGTTCGGTTGCAGGGTGAGTACGCCCGCGACGAGGCCGGCCAGGCCGCGTATCTGCGCGAGCTGCTGGAGGCCTTCGAATTCGGAGGCATCGACAGCACCTTCGTGTTCACTTTCGCGCTCTACGACCACCCTCACCGCCCCGACGGCGACCCCCGCGAGGACCTGGACCTGGCCAGCTACGGCATCGTCAAAGTCCTCGAAAACCGTCGCGGAGACACCTACCCCGACATGCCATGGGAACCTAAGGCCGCGTTCACCGCCCTTGCCGAGTATTACCGAGGGCACTGAGACAGCGGACGCGATCTTGAGCAGGTTCCAGAGCCACCCGGAGTGCGCCCTGAGTGACTAGCTGAGTGATGACCGCCATGAACGACGCGAGCTTCACCAGCTGGTCGCCGGGTGGAATCCGTTCCGTCCGGCGACCAGTGAAGGCCGTGGGGGGAATTATTACGGGACGCTGTAAAGGAACCACATGTTGTACTGGTAATCACAGTGATACCAGGTCCACAGGTGGTTCTGGACGCCGTAGTCCCCGTACCGATAGCAGTCGGACGAGGAGTAGTAGACGTTACGAAGCGTGTCGGCCTGCGCGGGGGCGGCGTTCGCGATGACTGCCAGCCCACCGACCAAGGCGCCGGCGACGGCTAAAGCTCTGATTTTCCCCACTGACTCTCCTCGCAGTGTAGGTCGTGCCGAACTTCCACTGCGGAGCATTGCAGCGCGGACAATATGAGTACAGATCACGTTACCCGCCGTCGTTCCCCGACGGGGGCGACCTGCGGCTATACCGGGCAGACGCTGAAACTTTCCCCTGCGGATCTTTCACGCTCACATCCGGTTTCGGATGGGGGAGAACTGATCGGCTACGCCGGATGCCGGACGTCCTGATCAGGCCAGGTTGCCGGCCGGGATCCGTGCCGGAGCGAACTGCTCCTGAATCCAGTTCGGGTAGGCGATCGGCGGCCGGCTGACCTCGTCGAGCTCGGCGAGATCCTGCTCGGTGAGAGCCAGGTCGCCGGCGGCGATGTTGTCCGTGAGCTGTTCCACCTTGCGAGCGCCGACGATGACACTGGTGACGGCGCGCTGGGCGAGCAGCCAGGCGATGGCGACCTGAGCGGGGCTCACCTCGTGTCGCGCGGCGACGGTCCGCAGTACGTCGAGCACCCTGAAGCCCTTCTCCTCGTCGAAGGGCACGAAGTCGAAGCCGTTCCGGGCTCGACGGGAGTCGTGTTCGGTGGTCGCCCCGCCGCGGTCGAACTTGCCCGTGAGGAATCCGCCGGCAAGCGGCTGCCACACCGTCAGGCTCAGCCCGGCGTCCTCGGCCAAGGGCACCAGGTCACGCTCGGCGTCGCGCGACACCAGCGAGTAGAGCGTCTGATTGGCGGCGAACTTCGCCTGGTTGTGCAGCGCGGAGACGCCCAGCGCCTTGCTGATCTGCCAGGCGGCAAAGTTGGAACAGCCGATGTAGCGGATCTTGCCCTGCCGTACGGCGTCGTCGAGCGCGCTCAGCGTCTCCTCGATCGGCGTCACGTGGTCGTAGTTGTGGAGCTGATAGAGATCGATGTAATCGGTCTTCAGCCGACGCAGGCTGTCGTCCAGGGCCCGCATCACGTGAAGACGGGAGAGCCCCTGGTCGTTGGGCCCGGGCCCGACCGGAGCGAGCAGCTTGGTGGCGAGCACCACGTCCCGCCGGCGCCGCCCGATCGCCCGGCCGAGCAACTCCTCGCTCTCGCCGTCGGCGTAGACGTCGGCGGTGTCGAAGAAGTTGATCCCGGCGTCGAGTGCCGTGCCGACGACCCGATCCACTTCCTGTTGTCCGAGTGCTCCGATGGTGCGGTAAACCGGGTGCTCCTTGCCCCCGAACGTCATCGTGCCCAGGGAGATCTCGGAGACCCAGACCCCGGTGTGTCCCAGCAGACGATATTTCACAGCTACTCCTTCGTGCCGTACGTGCGGTCTACCGGCCGGCGACCAGGCGTTTCGCGCTCACCGGTCGCCGAGTCCGGACATCGTGTCCGAAAATTACGCTACACCGTGTCCGGACGAGGTGTAGTGTGACGTTGACCGCAAGGCGACGACTCTAGGATCCTGGACATGCCTTCGATCACCCGGCGACGCACCGCGAATGTCGGCCGCCCCACCTCGGCCGAGGCGGACATCCTGGCCGCGACGCAGCGTCTGCTGATCAACGGCGCGAACTTCACCGAGCTCGGCGTGCAACAGATCTGCACGGAGGCCGGAGTCGCCCGCTCGACCTTCTACAGCCACTTCCGCGACAAGGTCGACCTGCTCGTGCGCCTGGCCGCCGCGTTCACGGCCTCATCCTTCGACTTCGCCTCGGCATGGGCCCCATCGGACGGCGTCGAAGGTCTCGCGGACGCCTTCCTGCACGTGGTGAAGGTCTACCGGGAACACGCCGCCGTGCGGCGGGCGCTCGCCGAGGTCGCCACCTACGACGCGACCGTGCGTGACTTCTGGAGTGCGGAGCTCGACCAGTTCACGGACTGGACGATCGCGTTGCTCCGCGCTGAGCAGGAGGCGGGCCGCGCTCCCGCCGACCTGGACCCGGTGAGCGCTACCCGGGTGATCGTCATGGGCGGCGAACGGGCCCTCGTCGCCCACGTCACCGCCGAGGATTCCGGCAGCGACGCCGCGTTCGCCCGCGAGCTGGCACTGACCTGGTGGTACGGCGTCTACCGCCGCCCGGCGGACCACAGCAGGTAGGCGCCTAATGCGTCCTGTTTGCGGAAGCCCGCGTCATGGATGCGGGGCGGCGGCGGTCAGATGGTCTTGATCTGGCCGCCGTCGAGGATGAACTCGGCGCCGGTGGTGTTGGCGGAGCGGGCGGAGGCGAGGAATAGCACCAGGTCGGCGACCTCGCGGGCCTCGGTGACCCGGCCGGTGCTGATCCCCATGCTCTGTGGCACGACCTCGTCGAGCGCCTGCTGGGCGGTGACTCCGGCGCCGGCGGCCACGCTGTGCGCCATGCCGTCCTGTCCGGTCCAGAACGGGGTCCGCACCGGCCCGGGTGAGACGGCGTTGACCCGCACGCCGCGTGGTGCGAACTCCTCCGACAGCGCCTTGGTCAGGTTGGTCACCGCGGCCTTCGCCGCGGAGTAGTCGACCACTGTCGGGAACGGCAGCCGGGCGTTGATGCTGCTGATGTTGACGATCGTCCCGCCGTTTTCCAGCAGAGCGGGCAGGGCCGCCCTGCTGGTGCGCACGACGCTGAAGAAGGTCACGTCGAATATCCGCGCCCACTCGGCGTCGTCCACATCGAGGAAGCTCGACCGGGCGCTGCCGGCGCCGACGTTGTTGACCAGCACATCCAGGCGCCCGTACGCCGACAGCGCGGCATCGACGAGCCGCTGCGGGGTGCCCGCCTCGGTGATGTCGGCCAGCACCACGGTGGCGCCACGCGCGGCCAGGGCGTCGAGCTCGGGGGTGCTCGTGCGGCTGCTCGTCACCACGTGCGCACCCTCGTCGAGCAACGCCGCCGCGACGGCCAGACCGATGCCTTTGCTCCCGCCGGTGACGACGGCGACCTTGCCCTGCAGTTCGAGGTTCATGAGATTTCCCTTTGTTGACTGATCGGTTCCTAATTCGGGTAACAAAAAGTCAGTCGAGCGCGCCCAGGGCGACCTCCACGGCGTTGTTGAGGAACGCGCGATCCGCGCGGGCCTTGCCCATGACCCGCAGGCCCTGCAGGAACGTGGTCAGGAACTGGGCCAGCTCCCGCGGTTTCTTGTCCGCCGCGATGTCCCCGCGGGCCTGGGCCCGCTCCAACGCCCCGGCCAGCGCCGACTCGATCCGGCCCATGGTGCGGGAGACCTGCTGCACCGTGTCCTGGTGTGCCGAGCGCTCCGTGGCCGCATTGACCAGCAGGCACCCCAGCTCCGGATCGGCCAGGTCGGCCTCCGCCAGCTCCAACAGCGCCGCCCGGATGGCCGGACGCACCTGCTCCGCCCGGTCCAGCATCTCGATCAGCCCGGTCGCGTGGCGCTCGCAGTAACGGCCAAGCGCCATCGCGTAGAGCTGCTCCTTGGATCCGAACGCCTTGTACAGGCTGCCCCGGGCGATCCCGAGGCCCTCGACGAGATCCTCCGTCGAGGTCCCCTCGAACCCCTGACGCCAGAACAACTCCATCGCGCGGTCGACCGCCGCGTCGATGTCGAACGTCCTCGGCCTGCCCATGCCACGACCGTACCGATAAGGAACCGATCAGTCAACAACCGTGCTCAAGGATTGCCGCGGCGCCGGAACCTGCCGCTGACTCCGCCGAACAGCGCCATGCCTTTGATCACGACCACCGGCGCCGACGGGTCGACGTTCGGGCTGTTGTGCACGTCGTAGCCGCCGAAGATGCCGGCGCCCTGGCAGCGCACCTCGACTCCCTCCGGCAGGATGATCTCGGCCCCGCCGAAGATGGCGTTGATCGTGATCTCGACCTCTTTCGCCTCGAACAGGGCTTCGGTCAGGTCGAACCGCATGCCGCCGAAGACGGCCAGCGCCCTGGTGTTGCGCCGCACGCGCCAGCGGCCCTTGCGCTCGGCCCCGCCGAAGATGGCGACGATGGTGTCGGTCTCGGTGCTCTCGCTCTGCGGCGTGTAGTAGGCCGGGCTCGCGGCCGGACGGTGCTGCTCGACCTGGAGGTCCTGGGTGAGGACGTCGAGCTCTCCCACGGTCTTGGCCTGATAGAGGCTGTCCAGCCGCTCGGAGTACTCGTCGTGGCTCAGCTGGCCCGTGCTCAGGGCTTCCCCGAGCAGGGCGGCGGCCTGGTCCCTGTTGCTGTCCGAGGCGCGTAGATGCGACGTGGGGGAGTCCCGGCGCTGAGGGGGATTTTCCATGCTGGTCACGATAGTTCTCAATCGACCCGGCAGGGAGTTCGTCGCGCTTCGAAATGTTCTTGTAGCCGGTCGACGAAGAGCCGGGTGCCGTCGAGGGTGATCTCTACGGCGAAGGCCCCTTCCCTCGCCGGGAAGGGGCCTTCGCCGGCCGGATGCCCGCCCCCGTCGGCTCCCCTTACGCGACGGCGGCGGGAGTCCAGAGACCGTCGATCTCCTGCTGCGCCGTCGCGAGGCTCTTGTCGGCCAGCGGAATCAGCTCGGCCATCGCCGGTGTGACGTAGGAGAGGGTGAGCTCGGCCGTGATGAAGCGGGGCTGCAGGCCCGTCATGGACAGGCCGTGCGGCAGCCACGGCTCCGCGTGGTCCCATCCCTCGCGTGGGGTCCCCGCGCCGTAGCCGCCGCCGCGACTCGCGAGGACGAGGAAGTCACGCCCTCCCAGCAGGCCCTCGCCCGTCGCGGGGTCGTACGACAGCCCGGGGGCGATGAGGTGGTCGACCCAGGACTTGACGGTGCTGGGTGCGCCGTAGTTGTAGAGCGGGAGCCCGAGAACGATCGTGTCGGCCTGCCTCACCTCGCCGACCAACTGTTCCGTCAACCTCCACGAGGCCTCCTGGGCGGGGGTGTGCTGCTCTCGCGGGACTATCCGGGCCAGGCCGCCCTCCTGGTCGAAGTGCGGGAGCGGGGTCCTGCCCAGGTCGCGGTAGGTGACGGTGCCAGCGGGATGCGCGGCGCGCCAGGCGGCGACGGCCCGCGCGGTGAGCTTGCGGCTGACGGAACGCTCGCCCTGGATGCTCGCGTCGATGTGCAGCAAATGAGACATCTGATGACCTTTCACAGATGGTTGATGCTGCATCAATCATTAGTCTTCCACGCATCGCAGGTCAAGTCGGCTAGAG
Organism: Microbispora bryophytorum; assembly: GCF_043197435.1. Lineage (NCBI taxonomy): Bacteria > Bacillati > Actinomycetota > Actinomycetes > Streptosporangiales > Streptosporangiaceae > Microbispora > Microbispora bryophytorum. The sequence goes on from NZ_JBICTF010000004.1 coordinate 156,093, forward strand.
TTGGGCCATGACGTCACTGCCCGTCGTCAACCAGCCGGTGCACCGGTGCGGCGCGCTGCTCGAACACCTCGCGCGCCGTCTGCGCCTTCGTTCCGAGTCGGTGCTCGCGCCGCTCGGTCTGCGTCCCCGCCACCTCGTCGCCCTCACGGTGCTGCGGGAACGCGGCGGCAGCACCCAGCAGGCGCTCGCGAGCACGCTGGAGATGGACGGGACGAACGTCGTCGGGCTGCTCAACGACCTGGAAGCCGAGAAACTGATCGAACGGCGCCGGTCGCCGGAGGATCGCCGCAGGCATCTCGTCGAACTCACCGAGGCCGGCGCGAAGCTACTCGCGAAGGCCGAGTTCGCGCTGGCGGCGGTCGAGGACGAGGTGCTCGGCGCGCTCGACTACGACCAGCGCGAGAGTCTCTACGGCCTGCTCCGGCAGGTCGCCACCGGCAGTGCGGAGGCATGCGCCGAGGTGGCCGCCTGCGGCGAAGCCCCACTCTGCTGACAGTGGTGGGGCCGCCGGCCTGCCCGCATTCCTCGCCGTGATCACCCCGGCCGGCCGGGCGTCGGCCGGGTATGAATGTCGATCGTGACCGGGCCGACCCCCGGCCTGTTCGTGTGAACCCGCGGGGCCCCGGGCACGAAGGGCCCCGCGGGAGTACGGGTCAGCCGTTGATCTCCAGGGCCACGCGTACGGCCGACTCCAGCGCGCCCTCGATCCAGGAGTGCTTGAGCGAGGTGTGCTCGCCGGCGAAGTGCAGCGGGCCCTCGGCGACGGCGATGGAGGGGTGGATCTCGGTCATCTGGCCCGGTGTGAAGACCGCCGCCTCGCCGAAGGCGTAGCGGTTGCGCATCCAGCTCTGGGTCTGGCCGCGGCCGGTGTAGAACTCCGCGATGCGGTCCCCGTGCACCTCCTGGAGCCCGCGCAGCGCGTAGCCGTACCGCTCCTCGTCGTCCATCGAGTCCCAGCGGGTCGCGTCGTCGGCCCACGAGTAGCTGGCCAGCACGACGCCGCCCTCGCTGCCCGGCACCGGGTGCGAGGGGAAGTAGATGAACCGGTTGGCGTTGTCGCAGACCGACCCGCCGCCCATCGTGTGCGTCACCGGCCCGGGGCGGTAGCGGCCGCCGAGCTCGCGCTTCCAGTCCTGCTCGGTGAACTCCCACCAGCGCCTGCGGAACTCCAGCAGCACCTTGGTGGCGGAGTCGTAGTGCAGTTCCATGATCGAGCGGCGCTTGCGATAGGACAGGGCCGGCGCGATCTCGACGTGGCGCAACGCGGAGAACGGGACCGTGATGATCGCCACGTCTCCCTCGAAGGTCTCCCGCCGCGTCTGCCGGGTGAACTCCGACTCGGTGCTGCCCACCTCGCTGACCGTCGAGATGCGCACGCGGTGTCCGGACGTCTCGATCCGTACGGCCCTGCGGTCCATGCGGATCTCGTCGCGCAGGCCCGGCTCCAGCGCGTACGGCAGCTCCCTGCTGCCGCCGGCCATCTCCCAGTAGGTCACGGCCGGGTTGACGAGGCTGCGGGTGAGGAACGTGTGCATGAACGACAGCGGCAGCCGGGAGGTGAGGTTCTCCAGCGTGCCGATGGCGTCGATCGCCTCGTCGCCGAGCTTCGCGTGCTCGTTGAGGTAGGCGTACATCGAGTAGCCGTCGAAGTCGTACAGCAGGCGGGCCCAGCCCTCGATCTGCTCGGGCAGCGGTTTGTCGATCCGCTTGCCGCCCCTGCGTACGGAGAAGTAGTCCCTCGCCGGGTCCAGGGCGGTGTCGAGGATCTCGGCCGCGGTCCGGTCGTCCTTGAGGCCGAACGACGCGTTGATCCTGCGTGGATCCTTCGCGTACTCGTCGCGCCGCTGGGTGATGCCGTTGACGTGGAGGAACGTGTGGTTCGCGCGCGGGGGCGCCGTGAAGGCGCTCTTGGACGGGCCGGACCGCCACTCCTGTCCGGTGTAGGAGGTGTAGACGACCGGCGGCACCGGCCCGCGGGGGACGGCGCCGGGCGGCACGTCGACGTTGTAGAAGGGCCGGCGGGTGATACCCAGCTTGTCGATGAGCGCCAGCGTCAGCGGGTGGAAGTCCGGGATGCGCATGGCCCCCGCCTCGGCGTACTGCCGCCTGTCCTGGAAGCCCGTCTGGAAGGTCTTGATCCGGCCGCCGATCCGGTTGCCGTTGGCCTCGATGACGGTGACGTGGTGCCCGGCCCGCTTCAGCAGCGTCGCGGCCACCAGGCCGGAGATCCCGGCCCCGACGATCAGGACCTTCTTGGGCGTGCGGGTCTTCGGCAGGCCGTTGTCGATGAGCACCCGCAGGTAACGGTGCTTGAGGTCGTTGCCGTCCTTGTCGACGAGCAGATGGTCGCGCGCCACCTGAAGACAGGTCTGCCAGCGCTGTCCCGCGTACGGCGCGCGCGCCGCCGAGGCGGGGGGCGTGCCCAGGGACGGACTCATGACCGATCCCACCGCGCCCAGCCCGGCCAGCCTGGCGAATCCCCGACGGTCGATTGAGACCACGAACTCCTCCTCCGCGAGTCGACTACGGAGAGTGAGTGTCGGGGTCATGGTCACGCGACCGCACGCGACGCGCCGGGGGCGGGCAACTGGTGCCCCAGGCAATGGTCAAGACGAGGGGGCGTCGTCCAGTGTCCGCTCCCAGAACACCTCGTCATGCCATGCGCCGTCGAGGAAGATGTGGGCGTGGGCGACCCCCCAGGGCTGGAAGCCGTTGGCGCGCAGCACCCGCTGCGAGGCCAGGTTGTCCATCCGGGTGTGCGCCTCCGCGCGGTGCAGCCCGAGCTCCTCGGTCATCACGGTGAGTATCCGGCTCACCGCCCGGGTCGCGTGCCCCCGGCCGCTGGAGGCCGAGGCGACCCAGTAGCCCAGGAAGCCCTTCCGGAAGGGGGCGCGCAGGATCGTGCTCACGGTCACCTGACCGACGACCTCGCCGTCCGCGAGGATGACCGCCGGCCAGCGCTCGCCCCGGTCGTGCTCACCGAGCAGTTTCTCGATGCGCCGGCGCTGCCCGGCCTCCGTGTAGAACTCGTCCGGCTGGGCCGGTTCCCGGGCGGCGTACGCCCGTCTGTCGCGGGCGCGGTGCGCCGCGATCACCCCGGCGTCGTCCACCCGGATGAGCCGGATCGTGGTCTCTTCGTCCGCCATGTGGCCGTTCCTCCGCTTCTGTACCGTCCGGACTGCCGGGCGATCGTAACCCCGCCGGCGCCGTGCGGCAGGCCGGGAAAGTGACGGCTGGACCGGTTCACGCCGTCTCCCTAGCATTGGCCCGTGCGGCTGAACGTCCTCGGTCCCATGGAACTCGTCGTGGCCGGGCAGGCCGTGCCGGCCGGGCCGCCCAAGCAGCGGGCGCTCCTGGCCCTCCTCGTGATGAACGCCGATCGAGTGCTCCCCGCGGACGTGCTGACCGACCGGCTCTGGGGCGGCAGCCCGCCCGCGAGCGCGCAGGGCAGCCTTCAGGTGTACGTCTCGAATCTGCGCCGTCGCCTGGAGCCCGGCAGGAAGGCCGGGGCGCCGGCCACGGTCCTGGTCAGCGCGGCGGACGGATACGGCCTGATGACCGGCGGGATCCGCCTCGACACGCGGGACTTCGACGTGCTCGTGTCCACGGGGTCGGGACACCTCGGCGAGGGACGGCACGAGCAGGCGGCGGCCGTGCTCACCGAGGCGCTCGCCCTGTGGCGGGGCGACGCGTACGCGGACGCGCGGTCCGAGGAGTGGGCGCGGCCGGAGATCGCCCGCCTGGAGCAGCTCCGCCTCGACGCGGTCGAAGGGCTGGCGGAGGCGCTGCTGGGGCTGGGGCGCCACACGGACGTGGTCGCGCGGCTCGAACCGTTCGTGCACGACCACCCGCTGCGGGAGCGGGCTTGGGAGCTGCTCGCGCTGGCGCACTATCGGTCGGGCCGCCAGGCGGCGGCGCTGGCGTGCCTGCGCAGGGTGCGCGAGGTGCTGGCGGGCGAGCTGGGCATCGATCCGGGGCCCCGGCTGCGCGAGCTGGAGACCGCCGTGCTGCGCCAGGACGCCGCGCTGACCTCGCTGACCTCGCTGACCGCGGCGGCGAGACCCGCCGCGCCGCCGCCAGGACGGTCCGACTCCGGACGACACGATCCGGGGCGACACGATCCGGGGCGACGCGATCCGGGGCGACACGATCCGGGGCGACGCGATCCGGGGCGACGCGCGGACGACGGGCCGTTCGTGGGACGCGAGAGCGCGCTGGAGTTCCTGGCCGGCGCCGTGACGGCGGCGTCCACGGCCCGGCAGGTCGTGCTCGTGGACGGCGAGCCGGGGGTCGGCAAGACCCGCCTGCTCAGGAGGTTCCGCGCGACGGCCGGCGTCCCGGTGGGATGGGGGTCGAGCCCCGACCACGAGACGGCGCCCGCCCTGTGGCCGTGGGAGCAGGTGCTGCGCGACCTCGCGGACGCGGCGCCCGGCGCCGCCCTGCCCGAGGAGGTCCGCACGTTCCTGTCGGGCGGCGCGGCGGCGATCCCGGCGTACGACGCGCAGGGGGCGCGGCTGCGGTTCTTCGAGGCGGTGGGGACGTTCCTGGCCGATCTCGGCCCGGTGGCCGTCGTGCTGGAGGACGTCCACGCGGCCGACGACGCGACGCTGCGCCTGCTGGTCCACGTCGCGTCCACCGCGCGGCCGGGCCTGCTGGTGGTGGCCAGCTTCCGGCGGCACGAGGCGTCGGCGCTGACCGCCACCCTGTCGGCGCTGTCCCGGCTCGGCGCGCGCCGGCTGGGGCTCGACGGGCTCGCGGTCGAGGAGGTGCGCGCGCTGGTGCGGGAGCTGTCCGGCCGCGACCCCGGCAGCCGGAAGGCCGAGGAGCTGCGCGGCCGCACCGGGGGAAACCCGTTCTTCCTCGCCGAGCTGGCCCGGGCGGGTGAGGAGCTGCCGCAGGGCGTGCTCGACGTCGTGCTGCACCGGGTGGCCGGGCTGGGGGAGGAGACGGCCGCCCTGCTGGAGCTGGCCGCGGTCGCGGGCGACGAGTTCGAGGCGCGGGTCGTGGCCGAGGTCTCCGGGCGCGACCTGGGTGACCTGGTGCCGTCGCTGGAGGCGGCGCTGGCGGCCGGTCTGATCCGCGAGTCGGGCGCCAGGCTGGGCGGGTACGCGTTCGCGCACGCCCTGGTGACCGACGCGTTGCTGTCGCGCCGCTCCCGGCTGTGGCGGGCGGGCGTGCACGCGCGGCTGGCCGGCGTGCTCACCCATGAGTACGGAGACCGGGACGACCAGGCGGCGGCCATCGCGCGGCACTGGCTGGCGGCGGCCGAGCTGGGCCCTGAGCCGGCCCGCATGGCGATGGACTACGCCGCCCGGGCCGCGCGGGCGGCCATGCGCAGGCACGCGCTCGACGACGCGGCCACCTCATGGCAGGAGGCGCTGGCGGCGGCCGAGCTCGCCGGGGCGGAGGCGGCCGAGCGGTTCGAGCTCGCGGTCGGCCTGGCGGACAGCCGCTACGCCGCCGGGCGGTACGACGAGGGTTATGAGGCGATCGAACAGGCGCTGGCCCTCGCCGGAGACGATCTGGAGCGGGCCGTCAGGGCCGCCGACATCGCGATGGGGCATGGCATCTGGGTCCCCTTCCGGCACAGCCTCGACGTGCGCGTCCTGCGGCAGTCGATGGACCGCGCCGTGCGCGAGCTGGCGCGAGACGCCCCCGCCTGGGCGTCCGCGCAGGCCGTGCGGGCCGTCGTGCTGGCCCAGACCGGCGGTGAGGACCAGGTCGAGCGGGTCTCGTCGCAGGCCGTGGCGGCGGCCGAGCGGCTGGGCGACCCCGCGCTGCTGCGGCGCGTGCTCCATCTGCGGCTGCTCGCCATGCAGGGGCAGGACTTCATCGACCAACTGGCCGAGACCGCGCAGCGCCTGCTGGCGCAGCCGGACCTGTCGTCCCAGCTCACCGCGGTCGCGCAGCTCCACCTCGTCGCTCATCTCGTCGAGTACGGCCGGGTGGCGGAGGCGCGCGAGTTGCTGACCGAGACCGACGCCCTGCTGCGCGACCTGCACAACCCGACGCTGGCGCTGCAGGCGGCGATCGCGCACGTGGGGCTCGACCTGTTCCAGGGCGTGCCGGAGCCGACCCGCCACGTCGAGCGGGCCGGGGCGACGTCGTCCTTCTCCGACCTCGCGTACTTCGAGGTGGGCATGCTCGCCGTACGGGCCGAGACGCTCCTCCAGGAGAACCGTCTCAGCGCGGAGGTGGAACAGCTCGAGGAGATGTTCCGGCGTACGGGCCTGGCGGGGCTCGCCTACGTCCTGGCGTACGCGCTGGCGGACCTGGGCGAGCGTGAGCGCGCGCTGCGGCTGCTGCGTGAGACCCCTCTCCCGCCGCGCGACTACCACTGGGCGATGGCCACCATGTGCCGGCTGCACGCGGCGATCCGGCTGGGCGAGCTGGACGTCGTGCGGGAGGTCTACGACGCGTTCCGTCCCTTCGCCGGCCTGCTGCACGTCAACGGCACCTGCACCACCGTCGACGGGGCGTACGACGGCCACCTGGGCGAGGCCCTGCTGGCGCTGGGAGACCACGCGGGAGCGCGGGCCCATCTGCGGGAGGCGGTGCGCCTCCTTGAGGAGGCGGGCGCCGGCTACTGGCTGACAAGGGCCCGACAAGCCCTCGACAAGTGCTCATAAGGGCAGGAAACACACGCTGTTCCCCACACACGTGAGGGAGCAGATGATCACACAAGAACACCTCGCCGGCTTCCTGCTGATGCACGCCGGCTTCCGGGCGGAGTTCGGCCGCCTGGCCGAGGCGTGCCGCGGCCCCAGGGACGGCGAGCACGAGGAACTCCTGGAGGAGCAGCTCGCGCTCGTGCTCGAGATGCTCCACGCCCACCACACCCACGAGGACGCCACGCTGTGGCCCACGCTCGTCGCCCACGCCCCGGAGGCGGCGGACGTGCTGGCCGAGCTGGAGTCCGAGCACGCCGTGCTCGACCCGCTCGTGGCGGCCGCCGCCGACCGCGCGGTGCCCCTGCCGGAGCGCGCTCCCGCGCTGCGGCGGCTGCACGAGCTGGTCAACGAGCACCTCGACCATGAGGAGCGCACGGCCGTGCCGCTGATGCTCCGGCACCTCACACCCGACGACATCGAGGCGGACAGGCGCAAGGCGACGGCCGACTTCGGCCGCCGCAGGATCCCCGTCATCTTCGGCTGGCTCGCCTCCAGCGCCGGCCCCGCCCTGCTCACGGCCGCGTTCGCGGACCTGCCGGTCGTGGCCCGGCTGATGTTCCGCCTGTTCTGGTGGCCCGCCTACCAGCGGCGGTTCGCCCGGCTGTACGGCGCCTCCGTCTCGCTGCCCGCACCCCTGGAGTCATGATGACCACCCTGATCAACGCGACCGCCCAGGCCACCCCGGCCACCCCGGCCGCCTGGCCGCGCGAGGCGGCCGAGCTGTTCGACCGCGCCGTCGTCTGCGAGTACGCCTCGCTCACCCGCGACGGACGGCCCATCACCTGGCCGGTCACGCCGTACGCCGGCCCGGGCGGCACGCTCGACGTGAGCACCGGCCTCACCTATCCCGACAAGGCGGAGCGGGCCCGCCGCGACCCGCGTGTCGCGCTGCTGTACTCCTCCGCCGAAGGCAGCGGCCTCGACCGGCCGCCCGTCGTCCTCGTGCAGGGCCGGGCCGCCGTACGCGACGCGGATCTGCAGGCCAACACCGACAGGTACGTACGGGAGTCCCTGGCCAGGACGGGCTCCGGGTTCGCCGGGATGCCGTGGTTCCTGACGAAGCGGCTGGGGTGGTACTTCGCCCGCATCTATGTGGAGGTGACCCCCGAGCGGATCGTCTGGTGGCCCGAGGGCGACCTGTCCGGGACACCGAAGGTGTGGACCCGGCCCGGTGAGGCGGTCGCGCCCGTCTCCGACCCCGCTCCGAACGGCCCCCGGCTGCCGAGCCGGTCCGTCGCGCCGGCGGACTGGCGGCCCTTCGCCGGCCGCGCGGCCCGTCTGGGCGATCCCGTCGTCACCATGGTCGACGCCGGCGGCATGCCGCTGGCCGTGCGCACCCGCTCGGCCGTACGCACCGAGGCGGGCTTCGACCTGCTGCTGCCCGCGGGCGTCGAGGCCGTCGCGGGGCCGGTGTGCCTCACCTTCCATCGGCACGGCCCGGAGATGGAGTGGCAGGAGAACGTGGTGCTCGTCGGGACCGCGACGGGGGAGGGCGACCGGCTGGCCGTACGGGTCGAGCGGGCCCTGAACGACTGGAGCCTCGCCGGGAGCGGCCGCGAGCGGTTCCGGTCGTTCCTCGGCCAGGGCAGGGTGCTCAGGAAGCGCCTGCGCGCCGAGGCCGGGCGCCGGGGCCAGCCCGTGCCCGTCGTCCGCCGCCCCCGCACCTGATCGACCATGCGGCAGCATGGTGGGATGGCGAAGGGATCACCGCTGTGGCGCGACCGGGATTTCACCGTGTTCTGGGCGTCCCAGACGCTGTCGGTCGCCGGTGACTCCTTCGCCCTCATCGCCGTTCCGCTGCTTGTGCTGCACGTGACCGGGTCGGTCGCGCAGATGGGCCTGCTGACCGGCCTGGCAAGCGCCGCGTCGGTCGCGGCGGGGGTCTTCGCCGGGGTCCTGGTCGACCGGCTCGACCGCAGGCGCCTGCTGATCTGGTGTGACGTGGCGAGGATGGCGTTGTACGGCGTCGTCCCGGTCGCCTGGGCCTTCGGCCCGAAGATCTGGCTGCTCTACGTGGTCCTGCCGCTCAGCGAGGCGATCGGCATGGTCTTCCAGGTCGCGTACGTCACGGCGGTGCGGGGCCTGGTCGACGCGGACCGGATCACCGAGGCCAACGGGCGGCTGTACGCCACCGCCGCCGCGGCGGGAATCGGCGGGCCGCTGCTGGCCGGGGTGGTGGCGGGCTGGTTCGGGCCCACGGCCGCCGTCGCGATCAACGCGGCCAGCTTCGGGGTCTCCGCGCTGGGCGTCCTGCTGATCCGGCTCAGGCGGCAGCCGGCGCCCCCGCCCTCGGCGAAGGAGGCACGGGGGCCCTGGCACGAGCTGCTCGCCGGAGCCCGTTTCCTGTGGCGGCAGCCGGTGCTGCGTGCCCTGACCGTCCTGCTGTCGTTCTTCATCTTCCTGACCCTCGGGCTGACCGACGTGCTGATCTATCACCTCAAGCACGACCTCGGCCAGTCCGACGGCGCCGTGGGGGTGGTGCTCGCGGCCGCCGCGCTGGGCACCGTCGCCGGCTCGCTCCTCGTCGGTCCCGTACGCCGCCGGCTGGGGTTCGGCGCGTCCTGGATCGGGGCGATCGCGGTCGCCGGGCTCGCCATCGTGGGGCTCGGCGTGTCCACCGGTGTCCCCGTGGCCGGGGCGGCGGCCGCCGCCTACCTCGCCTGCGTCAGCGTGGCCGGGATCTGCTCGATGTCGCTGCGCCAGCAGGTCACCCCCGACCACCTGCTGGGCAGGGTCACCTCGGCCTTCTGGACGATCCACTTCTCGCTGGGCCCGGCGGGGGCGGCCGTGCTGACCTGGGGCGCGCAGAGTCACGGCGTCGAGGTGGTCTGCCTGCTGGCGGGGGCGGCCTGCCTGCTGATCGCGTTCGCCGCGTTCTTCACGCCCATCCGCCAGCAGAACCCGGAGCTGTCCGGCGCCACCGGCTGACGGCTCACGTCCCGCGGCCCGGCCTGACCCCGCCCCTCAGCGGCCCGGCCCGGACGGCTCCCGGTCGACCAGGCGGCGAACCAGGTCCACCGCGCTCGCGAGCGTCTCCCGCTCGGAGGGGGACAGCGTGTCCTCGATCGCCTCGGCGAGCCAGTCGGCCCGCCGGGTGCGCACCTGTTCCAGGGCGTCGAGCCCGGCGGCGGTCAGCGAGACGGGGGCCTTGCGGCCGTCGACGGGATGGGTGCCGCGTTCGGCGAGCCCCTGGTCGATCAGCTGGCCGACGGTGCGCGCCATCGACTGCGGGCGCACCCCCCGGGCGGCGGCGAGGTCACTGGTGGTCATCGGGCCCTGCCGGCCGAGCAGACCGATCACCGCGATGATCCCCGGAGGCATCGGGTCGTCCTCGCGCACCCGCCTCACCAGTTGCCCGACCACGAGCCGCAGCTCGGCGGCGACCTCGGACGCGTCCCTCATGGGGCTCAGCGTAACCGAACTGTACAGCCTTGCTGGCAATGTATTCAGCATGGCTGTACAGTTCAGCTGTCTATCTCTGGCCGGCTGACTATCCCTGAAGGAGCTCACATGCCCGTCACGCTGCTCGACGACCGCACGGCCGTCGTCCTGATCGACCTGCAGAAGGGGATCACCGCCCTGCCCACCGCGCATCCGGCGGCCGAGGTCGTCGCCAACGCCGCCCGGCTCGCGGGGGCCGCCCGCGAGCGCGGCCTTCCGGTCGTACGGGTGCGGGTGGCGTTCTCCCCCGACGGCGGTGACGTGCTGCGGGCCCGGACGGACGCGCCCGGGCCCGCGATCGCGCCCGCCCCGGACTTCGCCGAGTACGACGAGCGCGTGCCGGACGGGCCGACCGACATCGCGATCACCAAGCGCGGCTGGGACGCCTTCCACGGCACCGAACTCGACCTGCAACTGCGCCGCCGGAAGATCACGGGGATCGTGCTGGCGGGGATCTCCACCAGCATCGGCGTGGAGTCCACCGCGCGCGGCGCCCGGGAGCGGGGCTACGAGATCGCGGTGGCCTCCGACGCGGTCACCGACCTGGTCGCCTCGGCCCACGAGAACGCTCTCGGGGTGATCCTGCCGAGGATCGCGCAGATCGACACGACCGAGTCGATCCTGGCCGCCTTCGCCTGAAGAGCCTCAGCGGCCTGACCCTTCAGCGAGCGGCGCCGAAGGCGGAGGCCAGGGCCGTACGCAGGGTGTCGTGCTCCTTCGCGTCGGGCCGGAGGGAGTCCGACGCCCAGGCCACGTAGCAGTCGGGGCGCAGGAGCACAGCGGTGGGGACGCCGTCCTGGCTCGTCTTGGCGGTGACGAGGTCCACGCGGTCGCGCCGGCCGTCGAGAGCCCCGGCGAGCGCGGCGTCCGGCGTGAGGTCGATGAGCAGCGGCCGGGCGGTTCTGGTCAGCTCGGCCAGCCGCACGGAGCCGGTCTCTGTCTCCAGCACGAGGTCGGGGGCGGGGCGCCCGGCGAGGGGGTGGGTCCCTTCGAGGTCATATCTGATGTCCGCCCCGGACATCATGTCCGCGATGTGCTTGGTGGTCCGCTCGTCGCGCAGCAGCTCGGTGAACAGCGCGCGCAGCGCCGTGACCTCAGGCCCGGGGGCGATGAGCGCCGACTGCGCCTGCGTGTGCATGACCACGCGCTCCGCGGCGGGGCGCCGCTCGGTCTCGTACGTGTCGAGCAGTCCGGGCGGGGCCCAGCCGTGGATCTCCGCGGCCAGCTTCCAGCCCAGGTTGATCGCATCCTGGAGGCCCAGGTTGAGGCCGGGGCCGCCGATCGCGCTGTGCACGTGCGCGGCGTCGCCCAGCAGCAGCACCCGGCCGTCGCGGAAGCGCTCGGCCAGGCGGGTGTTGCCGCCGCTCACGCGGCGCAACTGGTGCGGGCCGGGGCCCTCGGGCGGGCCGAACGGCAGGTCGACGCCGAGCACGCGGCGCACGCTGTCTCTCAGCTCGTCCAGGCTCATCGGCTGGTCACCGCCGTCCTGGTTCCACTCGGTGGCGTGCACGAGCGTTCCGGTGGGGAACGGCGCGTACACGAACAGCCCGTGGTCGGTGCGGTGGTGCATGAACGGGGGGATCGGCCCGTAGCCGGGCACGTTCAGCCCGCCGGTGACCGGGTCGATCAGCTCGGCGGGCACGGTGACGTGCGCGCCGCGGGAGACCGAGCCGTCCCTGGTCACTCCGGGGAAGCCGATGCCGCACAGCTTGCGGGTGATGCTGCGCCCGCCGTCCGCGCCGACGAAGTGGCGGGTGCGCAGCCGATAGGAGCCCTCGGGACCGGCGATCTCCGCGTCGACGCCGTCCTCGTCCTGGGAGAGGCCGGTCAGCTCGTGTCCCCGGCGGATCTCCACGCCGAGTTCGAGGGCGCGCTCCGCAAGCACCTGCTCGATCCGGTGCTGCGGCACCGGCAGGCCGTACATCGGGTTGTCGTCGAGCCTGCTCAGGTCGAGGGGCATCGCACCGAACACGAAGGCCGGGCTCGGCCGGGGCGGCTCGGCGCCGCCGCTGAGGCGTTCGTACAGGCCGCGCCGGTCGAGTGCGCGTACGACCTGGCCGACCAGTCCGTTGGCCCGGTTCTCCTTGGTCTGCCCGTTCAGGCGTTCCAGCACGATCGGCCGCACTCCGGCCAGGTTCAGCTCGCAGGCGAGCATCAGCCCGTTCGGTCCGGCTCCGGCGATCACGACGTCGGCGGTCATGGCGGTCCTCCTTGGGGATTCGGCGGGCATGGCGAATGAAGGCGTGGCGAAGGGAAGGCGTGGCGGGTGGAAGGCAGGGCGGGTGGAAGGCAGGGCGAATTCGCGGCATGGCGAACGACGGGACGGCGTGGTCGCCTACGGCGCCCCGCGTCAGTCAGGGCGTGAAAGGCCGCGCGGCGGGCCGGCGTGGCACGTCACATCGCGAGTTGGGGAAAGCCCCCGCGGGGGCGTCCTTCTGTCAGGGCCGGGCTTCTGTCAGGGCTCGGGCAGCCCGGCGGACAGCCGGTCGAGCGCGTCCTCGATGAGTGGTTTGACGGGCACGGGCGGGTCGCTCCGCAACCAATAGTCCATCGCCACCCTGATCGCGGCCCCGGCCGCGCCCGCCACCAGGCGCGGGTAGAGGTCGCGGGCGACGTCGGTGCCGGTCCGCTCGGCGATGGCCGCCGCCAGCTCGTCCTCGGCGATGGCGTCGGCCTTGAGCATCTCGCCCTGCAGCGAGGGCTCGCTGATCATGAGCCGGATCCCGGTCTGCCACTGCTGGTCCGGCTGCCTGGCGTCGTACTCCGCACCCATCGCGAGCTGGGTGATTACGGCGATCTTGATGGCCTCCCACAGGGACTCCGACGCCGGACGGCGGCGCAGCTCCTGTGCGATCAGGCGGGCGCGGTCGAGGTGCCTGGCGGCGATCGCCTCGCCCTTGCTGGAGAAGTAGTTGTTGAAGGTCCGCGGAGCCACGCGGGCCTCCGCGGCGATGTCCTCCACGCGTACGTTCTCCAGTCCGCGCTCCACGGCGAGTCGGATCGCCGCCCAGCTCAACGCGATGCGCGTCTCCTGTTTCTTGCGCTCGCGCAGCCCCGGACGCTCGCCTTCCCTGCTCACAGGACCACCATACAACTACTTGCGTACAACGCAAAGATGCGTGAGACGTAAATTTGCGTAAGCCGCACTTTGTGCCGAGGGATGTTTCAGTCGCGGGCGCCGGCCAGGCGGATGAACTCCTCCAGGGAGAACCGGCCGTCGGCGTCCACGTCGGCGTCCCGGTCGAGCGCGCCGATCGCCTCCGGCGGCAGGGCGGGAAAGTGTGACCGCAACTCCGCCTCGGTGATGAAGCCGTCGCCGTCGCCGTCGATCGCGTCGAATTCACGCTTGAGGGTCTCGAACCGCTCGTGGCTGAGTTCGTGAGTCACAACGACCTGCCTTCGCACCGGGGGACGACACCAGACAACCTATGCCGTACGGCGCGAAAGTTCGAAGGCGGGCCGAGCTTCGCCACCAGCGGCCTCAGCGGCTCACGGCGATCTCCCGCTCCACGTGCGACAGCTTGTCGGGATTGCGCACGTGGTAGACGCCGGTGACGTAGCCGTTCTCGATACGCATCGCCAGCACGCCGTCGATCTCCCCGTCGACTCGGACGAGCAGCCCAGGGCCGCCGTTGATCTGCACCACTTCGACCGACCTTTCGGCGTCGCGCCGCCACCAGCGGACGGCCAGCAGGCGAGCCACCCGGCGGACCCCCACGATGGGCTGAAGCAGGGCGTGTCTGATGCCGCCGCCGTCGCTCAGGGCGACGACGTCTGGGGCGAGGATGTCGAGCAGGCTCTGCAGGTCGCCGGTCTCCACCGCTCGTTGGAAGGCGTGGAGTGCGGCTTGGGTCTCGGCCGGTGAGGCCATGCCGCGTGGCCGGCGCGCGGCGACGTGTGCGCGTGCCCGATGGGCGATCTGGCGGACCGCGGCCTGGCTCTTGCCGACGGCCTCGGCGATCTCGTCGTAGTCGAGGTCGAACACCTCGCGCAGCACGAACACCGCCCGCTCGGTCGGTGACAGCGTCTCCAGCACCAGCAGCATCGCCATCGAGACGCTGTCGGCCAGCTCGACGTCCTCGGCCACGTCGGGCGCGGTCAGCAGCGGCTCGGGCAGCCACGGGCCGACGTAGGACTCCCTGCGCCGGCCGAGCGCACGCAGCCGGTCAAGCGCCTGCCGAGTGACGATCCGCACCAGAAAGGCGCGCTTGTCCCGCACGGTGTCCAGGTCGACGCTCGCCCATCGGAGCCAGGTCTCCTGCAGCACGTCCTCGGCGTCGGCGGCCGAACCGAGCATCTCGTAGGCGACGGTGAACAGCAGGTTGCGGTGGGCGACGAACGCCTCCACGGCGTCCACGCACTCCACGGCGTCCACGCACTCCACGGCGTCCACGCACTCCACGGCGTCCACGCACTCCACAGCGTCCACGGCGTTCTGGGTGTCGAAGGTGTCCGCGGGGTCGGCGGGGTCGGCGCGATCGCGTGGCGCGGCTGTGTATGCGGATCGATCGCCTCGCTCGCTCATGCCGTGGCTCCTCCTGTCCGCTTCCATCCCTGCCACACGCACAGGACGCCGGTGTCCGCCGGTTTGTGACACCCATGATCGGTGGTTCACGTCACACGAGCGCGTTGTCACAGGGGCCGGAGCGCCGGCGTCTCGTGTTCGTCAGGACGCCGCGCGAACGATCGGGCGGCACGCGACACCACGAATGGTGATCGAGAGAAGGGAAGGCATCGCCATGCCCGCACCCACGACGAGCATCGGCAAATTCGCAGTGGCGGGAGCGACCGGGCGGCTGGGACGCCACGTCGTCGACGTCCTCACTGAACGGGGTTACCAGGTCGTTCCGATGTCCCGAGCCACCGGCGTGGACGTCGTCACTGGTCAAGGCCTCGCCGAGGCGCTCACGGGGGTCGACACCATCGTCGACGTCGCGTCGTGGCATGCCTCCGAGCAGGAGGCGGCGACGGAGTTCTTCCGCACCTCGACCCGCAACCTGCACGAGACCGGCCGGAAGGCGGGAGCCGGCCGGATCGTCATCGCCTCCATCATCGGCGTGGACAAGGCCACCGCCGGTTTCGGCGTCGCCAAGCAGGTGCACGAGGAACTCAACCTGTCCGGCCCGCTGCCCGCTCGCATCCTGCGGGCCGCGCAGTTCCACGAGTTCGTCGGTCAGCTCCTGGACTGGCAGCAGGGCGAGGTCGCCTACGTCCCGAAGTGGCCCAGCCAGCTCGTGGCCTGCCGTACGGTGGCCGAGGCGCTGGTCGACCTGGCCACCGACCCCGGCGCGCCCGCCCAGCCCGCTTCCGGAACGCCGATCCCCGAGATCGCCGGGCCGCGCAAGGAAATCATGTCCGAGGCGGCCGGGCTTCTCGGCGCCCGCCGGGGCATCAAGGTCGTCGGCGTCGACGACCCCGGCCTGCCCGATGCCGAATACGCCGCCGGTGGTGGCCTCCTGCCCGGCCCGCACGCCAGGCTCGCCGGCCCGACCTTCCAGGAGTGGCTCGCCACCCAGCCCTGACACGGACGGAGCCGGCCGGGCCGGGCACCCTGTGGTCCCCTGGCGGACGGGCCCGCGAGGGTCAGGTCGTGGCGCGGACCACCAGGCGCGTGGGGAGGACGACGGAGCTGGTGTGGCGGCCGTCGAGGCGGGACAGGAGCAGTCGCGCCAGGGCCAGGGCCTGGTCCGCGACGGGCACCCGGACGGTGGTGAGCGCCGGGGTCGTGCAGGAGGCGGCGTGGATGTCGCCGAAGCCGACGACCGCCAGGTCTTCCGGCACCCGCAGTCCTTCTTCACGCGCCGCTCGCATCGCGCCGATCGCCAGCTCGTCCGAGGTGGCGAACAGGGCATCCAGGCCCTGGCCGCCGGACAGCAGCTCGCGGGCCGCGGCGGCGCCCGATCCGCTGTCCAGACCGGCGGGCGCGATCACCGGTCGCAGCCCGTCCTCGTGGAGCGTGGCCAGGTGCCCGGCGAGGCGGTCCTGTACGGCGACGAGGTCCAGGGGGCCGCAGATCACCCCGATGCGGCGGCGGCCCCGGTCGAGAAGGTGCCGGGCGGCCTCCCTCGCACCGCCCCCGTTGTCCACGTCCACATGCGGCACGAGGGAGGCGATCGCGGGCTTGCCGAGCAGCACCACCGGCACCCCGGTGCGGGCGAGCCGCTCGGTGAGCGTGTCCGGGCTGTCCGGGGGAACGAGTACGACCCCGTCGACCTGCCGCGCCTCCACATGCCGGATGATGCGCCGATGGCTTTCGGGCGTGTCGGCGAGCATGAGGGTGATCTGCTTGCCGGCTCCTTCCAGGACGCTGGTGACGTACTGCACGACCGCGGAGGTCAGCGCCTCACCGCCGTGCCGGGGGACCGACAGGACGAGCGCGACCGAGTCGGTCCGCCGGGTGACGAGGCTCCTGGCGGCGGCGTTGGGCACGTAGCCCAGCTCCTGCACGGCGCGCAGCACGGTGGCGCGCACATCGGGGCTGACCCGCGCCTCGCCGTTCACCACCCGCGAGACCGTGGCCCGGGAGACGCGCGCGCGGGCGGCGACGGTCTCGAGAGTGGGCCGCTTCGGCCGCTCCGCGCCGAGTCCGTTGCGCTTGACGACGTCGCGATACCACAGCGCGCTGTCCTTGAGCAGCCGCCGCTGGGTGGTGAAGTCGACGTGGACGATGCCGAACTTGCGCCGGTAGCCGTCCGCCCATTCGACGCAGTCGAGCAGCGACCACAGCAGGTAGCCGCGGACCCGGGCGCCCTCGTCGATCGAGGTGCGCAGGGCCCGCAGGTGCTCCTCGACGAAGCTGATCCGGTCGACGTCGTGAATGCCGTCGCCGGTCACGACGTCCTCGAAGTCGGCGCCGTTCTCGGTGATCATCAGCTCGGTCTCGGGATACTCCTCGGACAGGCGCCGTAGGAGCAGGGACAGGCCGCTCGGCATGATGGGCCAGCCCATCGCGGTGACTGCCGTCGGCACACTGCAGAACAGGACGCCCTCGCTGCCCGGGAAGGCCGGGTCGGCCGGGGCGCTGGGCTGGGCCTGCACCGCGATGGGCGTGTAGTAGTTGACCCCGAGCAGGTCGACGGGCCGCCCGATGACGTCGAGGTCCCCGTCGCGGATGTGACCGAGCCCGGCGGTCCTCTCGATCAGGGGCAGCAGCTCGGCGGGGTAGCGGCCACGCAGCAGCGGCTCCAGGAACTGCCGGTTGTGCAGGGCGTCGATCCTCGCCACCGCCGCAGCGTCCTCGTCGGGGATGCCGGCGGACATGTCCCCGAGCTGCGCGGGGGTGAGGACAGGGGAGAGGTTCAGCACGACGCCGGCCCTCGCGGCGCCCTGCGCACGCAGCGCCTCCAGGCCGAGCCCGTGCGCGAGCAGCATGTGGTGAGCGCTGACGAACGCGTCGGCCGCCGACCGCAGGCCGGGGGCGTGCACCCCCGAGCCGTGGCCGAGGAAGGCGGCGACCCACGGCTCGTTGAACGTGAACCAGGTGTCCACGCGGTCGCCGATCCTGTCGTACACGACGCGGGCGTAGTCGGCGAAGTGGCGGGCCGTATCTCGCGAGGTCCACCCGCCGCCGTCCTGCAGCGCCTGTGGCAGGTCCCAGTGGTACAGCGTCGCGTACGGCGCGATGCCCGCCTCCAGCAACTCGTCCACGAGCCTGTCGTAGAAGTCGAGCCCCGGGCCGTTGACGCGGCCGTGCCCCTCCGGCAGCACCCGCGGCCAGCTGACCGAGAACCGGTAGGCGGCGATGCCCAGGTCCTGCATCAGCCGGACGTCCTCCGGATGGCGCGCGTAGTGGTCGCAGGCCGGGTCGCCGTACTCCCCACCCGCGAAGGCGTCCCAGATGGAGGGGCCCCGGCCGTCGCGGTCGGTGGCGCCCTCGATCTGGAACGCGGACGTGGACACTCCCCAGACGAAACCCTCTGGGAACAACGCGGTGCGCATCTACGCGAAACCCCCGGTGACTCGGTGAGCGCTCAGTCTGCCGCGTCGCGTGCCGGACCCGCCACTCAGACGGCCGCCACTCAGTCGGCCGCCGCCGGTCCCGGCCGGGAGGAGCGCGAAGCCTCCAGTGAGCGGGCCGCAGCCTCCACCGTGTCGCCCGCGCCCACGGCGAAGTCCCGGAGAAGGCCCTCGAATGCGTGTAGACCGCCATGGTCGACACCCCGACCTCGGCGGCCAGCCTGCGGGTGGTGAGCGCCTGGCGGCCTTCGGCCTCCAGTAGCCGGGCGGCGGCGTGCGGCGGGCCGGCGGGCGGCTCGTTCTGGCCGGGGTCGCGCCGCGGCTGGCCCGCCACCTGCATGTCGCCGGCCTGCTGGGGCGGTTCGAGGTGTGCGGTACGGCGGACGAGGCGGTCGCCCGGGTGCGAGAGCCGTACGGGGGCGAACGTGGTGAGCAGGGGTGAACGGCGGTGAACGGCGGTGAACGGCGGTGAACGTGGTGAGACGCGCCCGAGGCGCGGCGAAGGCGGGGTCGGGGCGGGTCGTCGGCACATAATGAAGGGCGATGGATACGGACAGTGACCAGCGCGCCGATCGGGGGATCGACGTCAGCGTCGTCGTCCCGGCGTACAACCGCCGGGCGTCACTCGACCGTTGCCTCACCTCGCTGCTCGTGCAGCGCGTCGCCAAGGAGATCATCGTGGTCGACGGCGGCTCGCGGGACGGAACCCGCGCGCTGCTCCGCCTCTACGCCGCGCACCACCCCCGGCTGATCACCGTGATCCGGGACGCCCAGCCCGGCACGCCCGGCGGCGCCCGCAACCGCGGACTGGAACGAGCCGCCGGCAGATACGTCTTCTTCTGCGACGCGGGGGACCACCTCGCCCCCGACGCGCTGGCCCGCCTGGTCGCCGCGGCCGACGTGAACGGCGCCGACGTCGTTGTGGGGAAGGTCTCCGGGGCGCGCCGGGGATTGCGGGACAGCGCCGACAGGGCCTCCTTAGCGGCCGCCTACGACGATCTGTCCTGCTTCAAGCTCTTCCGCCGGGATTTCCTGGCACGGCACGCCATCCACTTCGACGAGACGCAGCGGCGCGGCGCGGACATGACCTTCACCGTCCACGCGTACTGCCACGCGCGGGTGATCTCGGTGGTGGCGGACGGGGACTGCTACCACGCGGAGGGCGGGGGCGAGGCGTCCGCGCGGGATCCGCTCGGCTGGCTGCGTGTGGTCCGCACGCCCATCGAGGTCATGACGCGGCACGTGCCGCCCGGCGCGCTGCGCGACCGCCTGCTCCTACGGCACATACGCCGCGACGTGCTGGCCCAGCTCGGGACGCCGTTCCTGGCGGCCTGCGAGGCCGAGCGCGAGAAAATTGCCGTCGAGGTGGCCGACATCTGCGGCCAGTGGGTGACGCCGGGCGTGCGCGCGGGTCTCGACGGCGTGGACGCCGCTCGCGTCGCCGCGCTCGACGACCCCGACCGGCTCGTACGGCTCGCGCTCGTCGAGGCAGCCCCGCTGCGGCACCGGCTGAATCGCGTCGAGTGGCGGGACGACCGCCTGGTGATCGAGGGGTGGGCCGCCCTCGTCGGCGCGGACGGCGGATCGGACGGCGAATCGGACGACGCAGGTGCGAGCGGCGCGGCGTTGACCTACGCAGGTGCGAACGGCGCGGCGTTGACCTGCGCAGGGCCGAACAGTGCAGGGCCGAACAGTGCAGGGCTTAACAGTGCAGGGCTGAACGGCGCAGGGCCGAGCGGCGCGGCGCTGACCGGCACTGTCGGCCTGGTAGTGCGCGAGCGCATGTCGCGTGAGGAGCAGGTGCCCTTCGTGACCCGCGGCGCGGCCGGATCCTTCACCGCCGTGCTCGACGTGGCCGCGCTGTCGCCCGGAGTGTGGGACGTCCACGTGGTCGTCGAGTGCGAGGGCGCGCGGAGGCTCGCCCGGCTGGGCTCCCGCCGCGACCCCGGAGCCGGCGTTCCGTCCGCTCATTTGGTGGGCGGGGTCGTCGCGGTGCCCTTCCTCACCCGGTCGCACGGCCACCTGGGCCTCGACGTCGGGGGGCATGTCGTCCGGGTCCCCGCCGTCGTACGGCTGTCGCGGGCGTGGTGGCGGGGCAGACGGCTGCGGGTCGAGGGACAGGCGCTGATGGGCGAGGAGGACGCCGCCGCGGCCGTACGGCACCTGATCTGGCGCGAGCGGGCCTCGGGGCGGGAACACCGCGAACGGGCGGTGGCCGTCGGGCCACGGGAGTTCGCGGCCGAGACGGCCGGCCTGCGGCCCGGCACCTGGGACGCCTACCTCGAACTCGCCCTCGGTGGTCCTCCGGTGCGCTTCCCGGTCAAGGTCGCCGATGCGGACGCGCTGGGCCGGCCGCTGCGGTGGTGGTGCGGCGCGCTGAGATGGGGAGGCGCGCAGTGGACCGTCCGGCCGTACGCCACGGCGGTCAACCGGCGGCTCAGCGTGTCGGTGCGGGTGGCGACCCCGTTGACCGTGGTCAGGCGGATGGTCAGGCTCCTGCGCCGGCACTAATTGCGAATCATTTGCAACTACAACCCGGTGCTCTAAAGTGAGGGGAGATTCGCCCGTTTCGAAGGGGTTATAGCCGTGCACGTGCCCGATGGGTTCTTCGACGTCCCCGTGTCCGTCGGTGCCGGGATCTTCGCGGCCGCCGGAGTGGCCGTCTGCCTTCGGGGCGCCAAACGGGAGCTCGACGACCGGACCGCCCCCATGGCGGGCCTGGTGGCCGCGTTCATCTTCGCGGCGCAGATGCTCAACTTCCCCGTGGCGGCCGGCACCAGCGGTCACCTGCTCGGCGGGGCCCTTGCGGCGATACTCGTCGGGCCGTACACCGCCGTGTTGTGCGTCGCGGTCGTGCTGCTCGTCCAGGGGTTCTTCTTCGCCGACGGAGGGCTGACCGCGCTGGGCGTCAACATCACGCTGATGGCGATCGTGACATCGGTCGTCGGCTGGGCGGTGTTCCGGCTGATCACCCGGGGCGCGCCACGCGGGCGGACGGCGCTGGTGTCCGCGTCGTTCGTGGCGGCGCTGGTCTCCGTTCCGACGGCGGCGCTCGTGTTCACGGGCCTGTTCTGGCTCGGCGGCACCGCGCCGATCGAGGTGGGCTCCGTGGCCGCCGCGATGGGCGGTGTGCACCTGCTCATCGGGCTCGGCGAGGGCTTCATCACCGCGCTCACCGTGAGCAGCGTGCTGGCCGTGCGTCCCGATCTCGTGTACGGCGCGCGCGGGATGACCAGGACGCTGACGCTGCGCACCGCCGATGGAGATGTCCAGGTCGGCCCGGCGGCTCCGGAGGCTCCCTCGGCCGGTACCGGCCTGCGGGGTCTGCGTCCGGTCCTGGTGGGCGGCGCGCTCGTGGCCGTGCTGCTGGCCGGCGTCGTCTCGTTCTACGCCTCCAGCGCCCCCGACGGTCTGGAGAAGGTGGCGGCCGACAAGGGCCTGAGCGCGCAGGAGAAGCCGCACACGGCGGAGAACGGCCTGCTGTCCGGATACAGCATCAAGGGCGTGGAGAACCAGCGGCTGTCCGGCGGCCTGGCCGGTGTGGCGGGCGTCGCGCTGACGGTCGTGGCCGGAGGCGGTGTGTTCTACGTCATCCGCCGGCGCCGGCGGGCGACCGACGCGATGGCGCCTGCGAGCGCCCGGTGAGTGCGCCGATGAACCCCGCGATGACCGGCACCGCGGCGATGAGCCCCGCGCCGATGAGGCCGTGAGCGCCCTGTCCACGTGCGGGGCGGGGCGGGTCGGCCATGATGAGACGGTGAGTGTGAAGTGAGCGGCGGGCACCATCATCCGATCTACCGGCCCGCCGACACGCCCGTCCACCGGCTGCCGCCCCAGTGCAAGCTGGCGGCGGTCGTCACGTTCGCGGTGATCGTGGTCGCCACACCGCGCGAGCGCCTGTGGGCGTTCGCCGTCGACGCGCTGCTGCTGGCCGCCGTCGCGGCCGCCGCCCGGGTGCCGGCGGGCATGATCGTGCGGCGTATGGCGATCGAGGTGCCGTTCGTGCTGTTCGCGCTGGCGATTCCGCTGATCGGCACGGGTGAGCGGGTCCAGGTGCTCGGCCTGTCGTTGAGCGCCCCGGGTCTGTGGGCGGCCTGGAACATCCTGGCCAAGGCCTCGCTGGGTGTGGTCGCCTCGATCCTGCTGGCGGCCACGACCGAGCCCCGCATGATGCTGCTCGGCGCCGAACGGTTGCGGTTGCCCCGGCTGCTCGTGCAGATCGCGACGTTCATGCTGCGCTATCTGGACGTGATCCTCGATCAGATGCGGCGCATGCGGATCGCCAGGGAGTCACGGGGCTTCGTCGCCCGTGATCTCAGGCAGGCCCCTGTGCTGGCGAAGTCGGCGGGAGCCCTGTTCATCCGCTCGTACGAGCGGGGGGAGCGGGTCCACCTGGCCATGCTGAGCCGCGGCTACATCGGTGAGATGCCGACGATTAGGGATATATCAGCGACTGGGCGAGACTGGGCGATGGCGGGCGTGCTGCCTTGCCTCGCCGCGGTGACGGCCCTACTGGCGTGGAGCACGACATGACCTCCGGCAGTCCCTCGCTCACGGTGAGCAGGCTCGCGTACGCCTACCCCGACGGGACGCAGGCGTTGTACGGCGTGGACCTGACGATCGAGCGGGGGGAGCGGGTCGCCCTGCTCGGCCCGAACGGCGCGGGCAAGACCACGCTCGTCATGCACCTCAACGGCATCCTCACGGCCGGGCACGGGACGGTGGAGGTGGCCGGGCTCCCCGTCGGCGCGGACACCCTGCGGGAGATCCGCCGCCGCGTCGGGCTGGTGTTCCAGGATCCGGACGACCAGCTCTTCATGCCGACCGTACGCGAGGACGTCGCCTTCGGCCCGGCCAACCTCGGGCTGCGCGGCGCGGAACTCGACCGCCGCGTGCGCGACGCGCTGGAACGGGTCGGCATGCTGGACGCGATCGACCGGCCGCCGCACCACCTGTCCTTCGGCCAGCGCCGGCGGGTGGCCGTGGCCACAGTGCTGGCGATGGAGCCGGAGATCCTCGTCCTCGACGAGCCGTCGTCCAATCTCGACCCGGCGTCCCGCCGCGAGCTGGCCGAAATCCTCAAAAGCCTGGACGTGACGGTGCTGATGGTCACCCACGACCTGCCGTACGCGCTGGAGTTGTGCGAGCGTTCGCTCATCATGTCCGAGGGGGTGATCGCCGCCGACGGGACGACGCACGCGCTGCTCGCAGACGAGCGGTTGCTCGCCGCACACCGGCTGGAGCTCCCCTACGGCTTTGCCGTCCCTGCTCAGCCGGGGTGATGAATAAGTAAAGTGGGCCGGAGCTGAGGAGGTCCCGACGATGAAGCTGCGGCTCGCGCGCCAATCGCTTTCCAACGCCGTGGTGGTGGTGGCCGTGGAGGGGGAGCTCGACCTGTTCACCGCCCCGTTCCTGCGAGACGAGATACGGGACGCCATACGCGAGGACGGCCCGAAGCTTGTGCTGGACCTCGCCGAGCTGTCGTTCATGGACTCCAGTGGGCTCAGCGTGCTCATCGAGGCCTGGCGGCTCGCCACGAGCGAGGGGGGCGGGGTGTGCCTCGCCTCACCGCAGCCTCCGGTGGCCCGCATCCTGCGCACGACCGGCCTGGACCGGCGGATCAAGGTCTACCCCGACGTCGATACCGCGATTTTGCAGCATCCCGAGTAGAACTTCATTCGGTTCGCGCGTTAAGGTCCGGCTATGGATCTGAACGGAGCAGCAGCAATCATCTCGGGCGGTGCCAGCGGCCTCGGTGAGGCATCGGCCCGCGAGCTGGCCCGTGTCGGTGCGACCGTGGTCGTGGCCGACCTGAACGTGGAGCGCGGCAAGGCGCTGGCCGACGAGATCGGCGGCGTGTTCGCCCACACCGACGTGTCCGACGAGGCGTCGGTGCAGGCCGCGGTGGAGGCCGCGGTGGCCACCGGCAAGCCGCTGCGCGCCGTGATCAGCAGCGCCGGCATCGGCTGGGCCCAGCGCACCGTCGGACGGGACGGCTCGCCGCACGACCTGGCGTCCTACCGCAAGGTGATCGACGTCAACCTGATCGGCACCTTCAACCTCATGCGCATCGGCGCGGCGGCCATGGCCAAGACCGAGCCGGTGGACGAGGACGGCGCCCGCGGCGTCGTCATCAACACCGCGTCGGTCGCCGGGATCGAGGGCCAGACGGGCCAGGTGGCGTACTCCGCGTCCAAGGGCGGCATCATCGGCATGACCCTTCCCGCCGCCCGCGACCTCGCGGCCATCGGCGTCCGCGTGCTGACCATCGCCCCGGGCATCATCGACACCCCGATCTACGGGAAGATCGGCGACAAGAACGCCGAGGAGTTCAAGGCCAAGCTCATCGGGCCGGTGGCGTTCCCCAAGCGGCTCGGCAAGGCCTCCGAGTTCGGCCACCTGGTGCGCACGCTGATCGAGAACGACTACATGAACGGCGAGGTCATCCGTTTCGACGGCGGCATCCGCTTCCAGCCCAAGTAAGCCGAGTGAGGTCAGGTGTCCGAGGTGAACTCCGGGACGGCCGCTGAGCCGGACGAGGTGCTCGTAGAGATCGTCGACGGCGGCGTGGCCGTCGTCACCATCAACCGGCCCAGAGCCAGGAACGCCGTGAACGGCGCGGTCGCGCGCGGGATCGCGGCCGCCCTGGACGAGCTGGACGAAAGCCCCGACGTGTCCGCGATCGTCCTCACCGGGGCCGGCGGCACGTTCTCGGCAGGCATGGACCTGAAGGGCTTTCTCACCGGGGACATGCCGGTGGTCGAGGGCCGGGGCTTCGGCGGTGTCACCGAGGCGCCGCCGAAGAAGCCGATCCTCGCCGCGGTCGAGGGGTACGCGCTGGCCGGCGGGTTCGAGCTGGCGCTGTCGTGCGACATCATCGTCGCCTCCGAGGAGGCCAAGTTCGGCCTGCCGGAGCCCAAACGCGGCCTGGTCGCCGGCGCGGGCGGGGTCATGCGGCTGCCGCGCCGGATCCCGTACCACGTCGCCATGGAGATCGCCCTGACCGGCGATCACTACCCGGCCGCCCGGCTGTACGAGCTGGGGTTGGTCAACCGGATCACGTACCCGGGCGAGGCGCTCAACGGCGCGCTCGAACTAGCCCGCACGATCGCCGCGAACGCGCCGCTGGCGCTCGCCGCGACCAAGCGTGTCATCGTCGAGTCGGCCGACTGGCCGCTCGACGAGATGTTCCGCAGGCAGGGTGAGATCGTGGGCCCGGTCTTCACCTCGAAGGACGCGATGGAGGGCGCCGCCGCCTTCGCCGAGAAGCGCGCCCCCGTCTGGAAGGGCGAGTAACCCTCGCCTCATAGGCGACCGGCGGCGCCCCGCGTAGGGCGATGGCGGTCGCCTTCCAGCCGGGGGTCAGAGCGGGTCGCCGAGGGGGCCGTGCTCCTCCTCCAGGACGTCGGCCCAGTGGGCGGCCCAGTCCGGCTGGGTGCCGTCCGCGTCGGTGAAGCCGTACTCCCGGTACAGCCCCCAGGTGGCCAGGGCGCGTCCGGTCTTGGCCATGACGCCGGGGTCGGCGGCCAGGGCGGCGACGGCCCGTCCCAGGTAGGCGGGGGTCTCCGAGTGGGCGAAGTGCGGATCCTCCGCCACCGCGTTCCGCCAGTCGGCCTCGGTCACGCCGAAATGGTCGAGCACGGCCTCCGAGCGAAGGAACCCCGGGGTGACGGCCACGGCCGCGACGCCGTACGGCTTGAGCTCCGCCGCCTGGGCGACGGCGAGGCGGATCACCGTGGACTTGGCGATGTCGTAGAAGAACGAGCCGCGATAGCGGGCGGTGTTGCCGTCGGTGACCTCCACGACCAGGCCGCTCCGGCGGGCCACCATCAGAGGCAGCGCGAACCGGCTCGTGACGATGTGGGTCTCCACCGCCCGGTGCAGCAGCCGCAGGCCGGTGTCGAGGTCCTGCTCCCACAGCGGGTGCTCCCAGTCGGTCAGCCCGTCGCCGCCCCACACCGAGTTGACCAGGACGTCGAGCCGCCCGTCCTGCTCGGCGGCGATCCGGTCGACCAGGGCGCGCACCTCCTCCGGGTCGCTGTGGTCGGTGCGCACGGCGATGCCGGTGCCGCCGGCCGCGGTGACCCGTGCGGCGGTCTCCTCGACGGTCTCCGGGCGGTCCAGGTCGGAGCGGCCGGCCGTGCTGCTGCGGCCGGTGACGTAGACCGTGGCGCCCGCGGCCCCGAGTTGGACGGCGATGCCGCGCCCGCCGCCCCGCGTGCCTCCCGCGACCAGGGCGACCTTCCCGGCGAGCGGCTGTGTCTCGTTCACGACATCTCCTTCGAACGGGCATGAGGCGAGAGGAGGGCGGTGACCGCCCGCCGGAGCCGCTCCGGCAGCGTGTCCTGCCGGTCGAGCGCCCACGTCAGGCCGGTGCCGGCGATCAGCGCCTGGACGGATCCGGCCAGCGCGGCGGTGTCGGTGCCGATCCGCAGCTCTCCCTCGGTCACCGCCTCGTCGAGCAGGGCCAGGATCGCCCTTCGCTGCGTCTCGTGGATGACCAGGGCGTACTCGTGCAGCTGGGGATCGGTGAGATCCATGCACAGGAACGCCAGGTGATTGGCGAAGCGCTCCGGGGTGTCCATGAGCGCCATCGACTCCTCGGCCAGCGCCACCAGCGCCGCCAACGGGGAGGGACGTCCCTGTCGCAGCCGCTCGTGGTGGGCCTGCGCCTCGTGCGCGGACTGCCGCGCCAGCGCCACCAGCAGGCCGCGCTTGGACCCGAAACGCTGCACGAGAGTGCCGGGCACGAGCCCCACCTCGTCGGCGACCGCGGCGAGGGTCAGCCCGGTGGGCCCCACCCGGCCGATCACCTCGGCCGCCGCACGCAGGATCACCGAATCGTCCACTCCGCGGGGTCGTCCCGCCACCGGTTCCTCCTGTTTATAAATGACTTTTCATTTATTAATACAGCCGCTCCGCCTGTTGTCGCAAGTCGACCGGCATGATCCGGGTGGATCCGGGCAGTCCGCTCGTTTGTGAGCAGGACTGCGTACGGTGAAACCATGAGTGATTCCGGGCCCGGGCTTCCCCGGCCGGGCCGGTCGATGCGGGAGCGGACGTCCACGCTGCTCACCGGCGCCCTCGGCAGCGCGATCCTGATGATCGTGCTCGTGGCGGTGATGTGGGCGATCGAGATCGTCGACTACATGGAGGACGGGCGGCTCGACAGGTATGGCATCGTCGCCCACGAGCCTGACGGTCTGCCCGGGATCCTGTTCGCGCCGTTCCTGCACGCGGGGTTCGCCCATCTGATGGCGAACTCGGTGCCGCTGCTGATCCTGGGGTTCGTGGCCGCGATCAGGGGGATCGGCAGGTTCCTCGCGGCGAGCCTGGTCATCATCCTGGTCAGCGGGCTGGGCGTGTGGTTCACCAGCGCGCCGGACACGCTGACGATCGGCGCGAGCGGCCTCGTCTTCGGATATTTCGGTTATGTGGTGGCACGGGGGTTGTTCGACCGCCGTGCCCTCGACATCGTGCTCGGCGTCGTGGTGGCCGTGCTCTACTACTCGATCCTGTGGGGGGCCCTGCCCACCCAGCCGGGGGTCTCCTGGCAGGGCCACCTGTTCGGCCTCATCGGCGGAGTGATCGCCGCCTGGCTGCTACGCCGCCGCAGGACCTGACGCGCGGACGGCTGCCGCATACCGATACCGGGCCGGAGGAAAAAGAAAAAGCCGACGGCCCGGAGACCGTCGGCGACATCGGCGGCCGCCGGAGGGGCGGCCGCCGTGAGAATCGTCAGAGACGCTCGACCACGTAGTCGACGCAGGAGGTCAGCGCCTCGATGTCGGCGGGGTCGACCGCCGGGAACATCGCGACCCGCAGCTGGTTGCGGCCGAGCTTGCGGTAGGGCTCGGTGTCCACGATGCCGTTGGCCCGCAGCACCTTCGCGACCGCCGCGGCGTCCACGGCGTCGTCGAAGTCGATGGTCCCGACGACGTTGGAGCGCTGCGCCGGGTCGGCCACGAACGGCGTGGTGTACGACGTCTTGTCGGCCCAGGTGTACAGCCGCGAGGCGGAGTCGGCCGACCGGGCGGTGGTCCAGGCGAGGCCGCCCTGGGCGTTCATCCAGTCGATCTGGTCGGCCAGCAGGAACAGCGTGGCGACCGCCGGGGTGTTGTACGTCTGGTCCTTGACCGAGTTGTCGATCGCGGTCGGCAGGCTGAAGAACTCGGGCACGAACCGGCCGCTCTCGGCGATCTCCGTCACCCGGGCCAGCGCCTTCGGCGAGAACAGCGCGATCCACAGGCCGCCGTCGGAGGCGAAGCTCTTCTGCGGGGCGAAGTAGTAGACGTCGAACTCCTCGGCGGAGACCGGCAGGCCGCCGGCGCCGCTGGTGGCGTCCACGAGGACGAGCGACTCGTCGCCGCTGGTCGGCCGCTTGATGGGCATGGCGACGCCGGTGGAGGTCTCGTTGTGGGTGAGCGCGTAGACGTCCACGCCCTCCTCGGCGACCGGCAGCGGGTGGCTGCCCGGCTCCGACTTGATCACCGACGGGTCGGCGAGCCAGGGGGCCTTCTTCGCGACCGTCGCGAACTTCGAGGAGAACTCCCCGAAGTTCAGGTGCTGCGACTTCTCCCGGATGAGCCCGAAGGACGCGATGTCCCAGAACGCCGTGGTGCCGCCGTTGCCCAGCACGACCTCATACCCCTCGGGGAGGGAGAACAGGTCGGTGAGCCCGGCGCGGACGCGGGCGACGAGGTTCTTCACCGGCTTCTGCCGGTGGGAGGTGCCCATCACCTTCGCTCCGGCATCGGCGAGAGCGGCGAGCTGCTCGGGGCGTACCTTCGAGGGCCCGCAGCCGAAGCGGCCGTCGGCGGGCTTGATGTCAGCGGGAATCACGATGTCAGCCACGGTTCAAGCCTAGTGAGACCTGCGGATGCTCTAGACCATGGTCCGGATGGTGAGACATCATGGTCTCGTTTTAAGATCACGCACCATCCCAGCATGGACTCCACCCCCCGGGAGACATCCGCGTGGCCGATCCGCACGCTGTCATCGAGGCACTGGTTCGCAGGCCGTTCTTCTGGCGCGCCGACCGCCCCCTGCCCCTCGTCCTCGTGGTCGGCCGCGACGGCGGCGCCTTCGACGCGGCCCGGCGGCTCGCCGAGCCCTTCGAGGACTCCCTTCCGCAGGCCACCGTCAGAGCGGGGGAGTACGACACGCTGCGTGAACTCGTCACGGCGCTGGCGGGGGAGCACGGGCAGCTCGGCAAGCCCGTCGGCGGCTCGTTCCTGCCCCCGCCGCGGTTCCCGCTCGTCCAGTTCGTGCTGTGGGCGCGCCGCCAGCGCGAGGAGCCGCCTCCCGGGGAGCCGGTCGACGTGCCCGGCCGCACCTGGCCGCCCGACCCGCAGTCGCGTACGGGCCAGGAGGAGTTCAAGGACCGGCTCAAGGACTGGCGCAGGGGCAGGTACGGCGGGGACCGGGGGCGAAGGACCGCGGCGGACTTCCTCGGCCGCGCGGCCACCACCTGGGTGCCGGTCGGCACGCTCGCCGCCTGGTCGCTCGGCGGTGCCTCCGACCTGGTCGGCCTGATCCCGTGGGCGCTCGGCGTGCTCGTCGCCGTCGTCGGCACGTTGATCCAGGCCATGCTGTCGATCAGGGGGTCCTTCTTCAACGGCTGGTTCAGGAAGCAGCCCTACCTCGCCAGGAAGCCCTTCGAGCGCCTGCCGAAGTACGCGCTGCGCATCGCCAACGCGAGCGAGGCGGAGGTCGAGGGGCTGCTCGTCCACGCCCTGTGCCAGGACCTGCGCCAGGCCTACCAGAAGTGGCTGATCCCGTGGCCGAGCTGGGGGCGCGGCCTCTACGCGATGATGGTCCTCGACGCGCGATGGTCCGGCGACGTCAACGAGCGGTTCCTGCGGACGCTGGAGGAGTCGGTCGAGGAGACGGGGCTGCTGCCGCCGCTCCTGGTGCTGGCCGCGGTGCCCGATTCGTTCACGCCGGGCATCCGGCCGGTCACCGCGGGCCGGATGTCGGACCTGTCCACGCTGGTGGAGTCGTGGCGGACGGCGGCCCGGCGGCGGGTGCCGCCGTTGCGGCTGATGGTCAGCACGCCCGAGATCCCGCTGGACGACGACTACCGGCCGCGCCTGCTGGGCAGCCGGATGCGGGCGATCGGCTACTGGTGCGTGATGGCGCTCCTGCTCATCGGTCCTGTCGTCCTGCTCGGGCGCATCCAGCAGGACCGTGACGCGCACTGCGGCGGCCTGCCCTGGGGCGAGCGCGTCGGCAAGGAGTGCATCGGCGTCGTGAACGCCGATGGGCCGGCCCCGGGCGATCTCTTCCCCTCGGACGAGATAAGGAATCTCGTCAGCAAGATCGATAAGCACAACGCCGATGCCAGGAACGCCGGGACGTACGTGAGTGTGGTGCTGTTCGGCGAGTACTCGATCGCGCAGGACCAGAACGACAGCGCGTTCGTCGGGGCACGGGCGGAGCTCACGGCGGTGGAGGAGTACCAGGATGACGCCAATGGCACGCCCCGTCTTGAGGTGCTGGTGGCCAACGCGGGCACGAACTTCCAGCAGGGGGAGCGTACGGCGCAGCTCGTCAGCGAGATGGCGGCCGAGGACCCCCGGGTGCTCGGGGTAATCGGCTTCCAGCGCAGCGTCGGCGGCGTCGAGGACGCCATCCGGACGCTCGACGCGGCGAAGCTCCCGATGCTGGTGACCACGGCGACCGCCGACCGGCTCGCCTACGTGTCGGACGGCCCCGCCGACTCCGGGTCGAGCTACCCCTCGCCGTACGTGTTCCGCCTCGGGTCGTCGAACCAGCGGCAGGCGCGGCTGGCCGCCCGGTTCGCCCGCACGCGGCTTCTCGGCGGGGTGGACAAGCCGTCCGCGGTGGTCGTCAAGGACCAGACGGACGACGATAACTACACGAACAATCTCGCCGACGACTACGCGGACGAGGCGGGCGCGGTGGGGATCGCGGTCAGCGGTGCCGTCGGGTACAAGGACCGGGGGACGGGCATGGATCTGGCGGTGAGCCAGGCCTGCGGGCGCGAGCCCGACCTGATCTTCTACGCGGGCCGCGCGGCCGACTTCCTCGGCTTCCTGCAGTACGTCGAGGCCAAGGACTGCGGCAAGGAGCCGATCAAGGTCCTCGCGGGCGACGACGTCATCAAGGCGGTGGCCAACAGCGGCGCCGCGATCGGCGGCTACCGGCGCGTCCAGGTCTACTACGCGGCGCTGGCGAGCCGCGAGCTGTGGCGCGACCGCTCCTTGAAGGCGACGGGCTTCGTGCAGAGCCTGCTGAACGGCCGGCACCCGAAGGAGTCCGACGACAACCTCATCCTCAGCTACGACGCCGTGAGGCTCTTCTACGAACGCGTCAACGCGGCCTATCGGGGCGGCCTGCCCAGCAGGGGAGACGTGCTCTACCAGATCTCCCTCGTCTCCCCGCGAGGCAGATGGAACGGCTCGGGCGGGGTGATCTCCTTCGGCGCCACCACCCACGAGCCCGAGAACAAGGCCATCGCGATCCTGAAGGTGAACAGCTCCGGCAGGTCCGAGGTCGCGGAGCGCTGCGGGCGCCTGGCGGCCACCGAGCCCGAGGACACCAAGGAGATCTGCCGCAACCTCGACGGGGACGCCGAGGATCGGGAGGCCGCGAACGCCCCGGCGGCGGTCTCGTCCGTCCACCCGTCGGCTCGCCCGTCCGTCCACCCGCCCCTTCGCCCATCCGCGAGCCCGCGCGACGCCGCCGCGGACTCCGGCCGGTGACGCGTCCTCCGGACACGGAAACGGCCCGCCCCTCGGGGAAAGGGCGGGCCGCCACGGGTGCTGACGGTGCGCGGGCGGGCCCGGCGGCCTCTCGGAGTTTGTGGCACGCCGCAGGGCCACGACCCGCGCTGAGGCTCAGACCTTGCCGATGACCTCGGAGGCGCCGGGCACGTCGCTGATGGAGCGCTGCTTCGGGCCCACGTAGTCGGCGCTGGGGCGGACAAGCCTGCCCGTGCGCTTCTGCTCCAGGACGTGAGCGGCCCAGCCGGCGGTCCGGGCGCAGGTGAACATCGAGGTGAACATGTTCGACGGCACCTCGGCGAAGTCGAGGATCACCGCGGCCCAGTACTCCACGTTGGTCGCGAGGACCCGGTCCGGCTTGCGGGCGTGCAGCTCCTCGAGCGCGGCGGTCTCCAACGCGGCCGCGACCTCGTAGCGGGGCGCGCCCAGCTCCTTGGCCGTACGACGCAGCACGCGGGCACGCGGGTCCTCGGCCCGGTAGACCCGGTGGCCGAAGCCCATGAGCCGCTGGCCCTTGTCCAGCTCGCTCTGGACGTACTTGCGGGCGTCACCCATCTTCTCGACGCCCTCGATCATGTGCAGCACCCGCGCGGGCGCGCCGCCGTGCAGCGGGCCGGACATCGCGCCGACCGCACCCGACAGGGCGGCCGCCACGTCGGCGCCCGTGGACGCGATCACACGGGCGGTGAACGTCGAGGCGTTCATGCCGTGCTCCGCGGCCGAGGTCCAGTAGGCGTCGATGGCCTTCACGTGCTTGGGATCGGGCTCACCGCGCCAGCGGACCATGAAGCGCTCGACGATGCTCTCGGCCTCGTCGACGCGCTTCTGCGGGACCATGGGCAGGCCCAGGCCACGAGCCGACTGCGCGACGAACGACAGAGCGGTCACCGAGGCGCGTGCGAGATCGTCGCGGGCCTGGTCGTCGTCGATGTCGAGCAGCGGGCGGAAGCCGTACGAGGGCGCGAGCATGGCCAGCGCGCTCTGTACGTCTACTCGGATGTCGCCGGAATGGACGGGAAGTGGGTACGGCTCCGCCGGGGGCAGCCCCGGCTGGAACGTGTTGTCGACGAGCAGGCCCCAGACGTGTCCATAGGAGACGTTGCCCACGAGCTCTTCGATGTCGACGCCCCGGTATCGCA
Organism: Microbispora bryophytorum; assembly: GCF_043197435.1. Taxonomy (NCBI): domain Bacteria; kingdom Bacillati; phylum Actinomycetota; class Actinomycetes; order Streptosporangiales; family Streptosporangiaceae; genus Microbispora; species Microbispora bryophytorum. Next base: position 189,048 of record NZ_JBICTF010000004.1, read on the forward strand.
GGGCGCCCCCTTCTTTGTCCGGTTCCGCGATCTCGGTCTCGAACGCCACCACGCCTTCGAGCCCGGGTTTGAAGTCGGACATTCTCGGCCGCCTCCCTCTCTTGTGAAGTCCAGAGCCTTGATGTCGAGATACCGGCGGGTCAATTTAACCCGCAGCGCCCGACTGCCGCGCCCCCGGCCCTACCCAACGGGGTTCCCCCAGGTAGGGGCCAGCGAGCGAGACATACATAGAGCACGGGAGAATATCTTTCCGTGGACAGCGCTTCGCACCTTCCCGGGCTCCGGCACAGCTACGAAGGTGAGCCCCTGCTCGAATCCGGCATGGCCGCCGACCCGGTGACGCAGTTCGCGCTGTGGTTCGCCGACGCGGTCGGCGCGGGCCTGCCCGAGCCGAACGCCATGGTCGTCGCCACCAGCTCCGCCGGTGGCCGTCCCTCCGCCCGCACCGTCCTCCTCAAGGGCTTCGACGAGCGCGGGTTCGTCTTCTTCACCAACTACGAGTCCCGCAAGGGCCGCGACCTCGGTGAGAACCCACGGGCGTGTCTGCTGTTCCCGTGGCATCCCATCAGGCGGCAGGTCCGCGTGGAGGGCTCCGTCGTACGGCTCCCGCGCGAGGACAGCTCCGCCTACTTCCACTCTCGCCCGTACGGCTCCCGCATCGGCGCGTGGGCCTCCCGTCAGTCGGCGGTCGTGGAGTCGAGGGAGCAGCTCGACGTGAGATTCCGGGAGCTGGCCGAGCGCTGGCCGCAGGATCCGCCGCTGCCGGACTTCTGGGGCGGGTTCCGCGTGGTGCCGGCGGAGGTCGAGTTCTGGCAGGGCCAGACCGACCGCATGCACGACCGGCTCCGCTACCGGCGGACCGGCGGAACCTGGACGCTGGAGCGCCTCGCCCCCTGAGGCCCCGCGTCCTGAGGTCCCGGGCCGTGATCTGATCAGGGCAGCCCGGCCGCGACCGTGAGATCGGCGAGGAAGCCGGAGTACGCCTCGTCCCTGTCGGGCGCGCGCAGGATCGCCGAGGGGTGAATCGTCGCCACGTAGTAGGCCCCCTCACGCCGGGGGACCGGCTGTCCCCGATGCCGGGTGACGCGGAAGTCCGGCCCCAGCAGGGCCCGGGCGGCCGTGGCCCCCAGCACCACCGTCACCTCCGGGTCCACCAGGCGCATCTCGGCATCGAGCCAGGGCCGGCAGGCGTCGATCTCTCCAACGGTGGGTTTCTGGTGGATTCTGCGTTTGCCGCGGGGCTCGTACTTGAAGTGCTTGACCGCGTTGGTCACGTACACCGCCTCGCGCTCGATGCCCGCCTCTTCGAGCGCCTTGTCGAGCATGCGCCCCGCGGGTCCGACGAACGGCGCGCCCTCGCGGTCCTCCTGGTCGCCCGGCTGCTCGCCGACCAGCATGAACCGCGCGTCGGGAACACCCTCGCCGAAGACCGTCTGCGTGGCGGCGCGGTGGAGATCGCAGCCTTCGCAGTGTCGTGCGGCCTCCCTGAGCGCGGGCAGGCTGATCTCCTCTGGAAGGAATCGCTGGGCTCCGATGTTTCCCACCCTGGGTCGCTTCCCCAATAAGGTCGGCTGCGAACACGCGGGGAGGTCGTAGCATCGATTGACAAGGACTGGAGGAGCCTTGACCGCACACGGCCTGATCGACACGACGGAGATGTATCTCCGGACGATATTCGAGCTCGAAGAGGAGGGCATCGTCCCGCTCCGCGCTCGGATCGCCGAGCGCCTGCAGCAGAGCGGTCCGACCGTCAGCCAGACGGTGGCGCGCATGGAGCGCGACGGCCTGGTCAAGGTCGAGGGGGACAGGCACCTCAGCATGACCGCGCTGGGCCGCACGCTGGCCATCCGCGTGATGCGCAAGCACCGCCTGGCCGAGTGCCTGCTGACCCAGGTGATCGGCATGCCCTGGGAAGAGGTCCACATCGAGGCGTGCCGCTGGGAGCACGTGATGTCGGAGTCGGTGGAGACGCGGCTCGTGAACCTTCTCAAGAACCCCCGGGTGTGCCCGCACGGCAACCCGATTCCGGGCCTGGACGAGCTGGGAGTGCCGCAGTCCGGTTCGGCCGCAGATGAGATGGTGTCTCCTATGGTGACCCTCGCAGGTCAGGCTCCTGTGCCCGTTGTAGTGCGCCGAATCAGCGAACAAGTGCAAAGCGACCCGGCCGTGATGCTTAAACTCAAGCAAGTTGGGATACAACCCGGACGCGAGGTCACGCTCGCGGCGAGTGACAACGGTGTAACGGTGACTGGTGATGGTGAGGTGGGGACGACGACCGCCGATCTTCCGAGGGACGTCGCCTCACACGTTTTTGTCACCAGACGATGACGGAATGAGTTGTGCCTGGTTGAATCCCCTAGGGAGTCCTTTCATTTCTCGCGACCCAGCCTTCGCAGGAGCGCCCGTGCCCGGCATAGCGAACCCACCTCGTCAAGGGACGGTCGTGGCATGAGGCGATGGGGAGATCTGTCACAGGACGCCGACGACCACCTTTCGGCGGGTTCCGTTCTCGACCACGCGGAGATGGCCGTGGTCGTGACCGACCGGTTCAGCAATGTCCTGTACTGGAACCCCTTCGCCGAGCAGTTGTTCGGCCGTGTGGGCGCGCCTGCGGGCAAGGAGTCGCTGCACACCCTGGGGATTTCGGAGAAGGACCACCCGCTCGCGGCCGAGCTGGCCAAGCACGTGCTGCGCGGCGGCGTGTGGGAGGGCACGTTCGACGTGGCCCGCGGCGACGGCTCCACGATCTACGTGCGCGCGCAGGCCGTGCCGCTGCGGCACCCCTCCGGGTCCGTGAGCGGCATCGTGATCACCGCCCGCGAGGCGATGCGCAGCAACGAGCGTGAGAAGGACCGCTTCGGCCTGCTCGAGCGGATCGGCGAGCGGCTCGCCGGCTCCCTGTACGTCGAGGAGACGCTCAACCGGGTCGCGGAGATGCTCGTCCCGCAGTTCGCCGACCACTGCTTCATCGAACTGGTCGAGGGCGACCGCCTGGTGCGCAAGGTCTCCACCCACGTGAACGGCTGGACGCCGCCGCCGGACACCTGGCGGCCGGTGGGCGCGGAGATCAGATACCCCCTCGGGCACTACGCCGAGAGCGCCGTGCGCCGCCAGGAGACGATCCTCGTCGAGGATCTCTCCCAGGTCAGCTACCCGGCGCCGAGCGAGGGCGCGGCCCGGCTGTGCGGCGAGATCGGGATGACCTCGGCCATCGTCGCCCCGCTGTGCGTGCGCGGCGAGACGCTCGGCCTGATGTATCTCGGCCTGTCGAACCTCACGAACCGGCGCTCGCCCCACTACGACACCTTCGACCGCGACTTCGTCGGCGCCATCGCCACCCGCGTCGCGCTCGCCGTCGACAACGCGCTGCTGTTCGAGGAGGAGCGGCACACCGCCGAGTCGTTCCAGAAGCACCTGCTCCCGCGCCAGCCGCTGCCGTCGCTCGACGGCCTGGAGATCGCGGTCCGCTACTACCCGGCCGCCCCGCTCGCCTCGCACGGTCAGGGCATCCAGACCCAGGTGGGCGGCGACTGGTACGACGTGATCCCGCTGTCGGCCGGCCGCGTCGGCATAGTGATCGGAGACGTCGAGGGCCGGGGAGCCAAGGCGGCGGCGGTCATGGGCCAGCTCAGGGCCGCGTTGCGGGCCTTCGCCCAGGACGACAAACCGCCCGCCGACATCCTCGCCCGCCTGGACGAGTGGACCAGGATCGTCGCCGCGCCGGAGCACGACGACTTCGGCGCCGACATCACCAACCCGCCGATCGTCACCTGCCAGTACATGGTGTACGACGCGTGGTCGAGGCAGCTGTCGTTCGCCAACGCCGGGCACGCGCCCCCACTGCTGATCGTGGAGGGCGAGGTCAGAGACCTGGACATCACCGAGGTCGGCCAGCCGCTCGGGGTGCGGGCCAAGGGCATGCACGCCGACCTGGTCTACAAGGAGGAGACGAGGGTTCTGCCGCCCGGCGCGACCCTGCTTCTCTACACCGACGGCCTGGTCGATCGCAGGCCGCCGCGCGACTCCGCCACGGGCGTCCCCGGCGACGACGAGGCGCTCGACATCCTGCGGGAGAAGCTCGCCAAGGCGTCGGGGGAGACCATCGAGCGCATCGCCGACCTGGCCACGGTGGCCGTCCCCGGCGAGATCGACGACGACATGGCCATCCTCGTCGTCCGTTCCGCTGGCGCGGAGCTGCAGTCCCAGGAGCGCACGTTCCCGGCCCAGCCGATCATGGTGAGCGAGGCACGGCGGATGGCGTCGGAGGCCTTCGCGGGATGGCAGGTGCCCGAGGAACGCGCGGAGCTGGCCTGCCTGCTCGTCTCCGAGGTCGTGACCAACGTGGTCCTGCACGCCGCCAGCGCCAGCGTGCCGCGCCGCGAGCTGGTCTTCGACGGGCCCCCGCTGCCGTTCGACGAGTCGTGGGACGTGCCGGGCTTCGAGGAGGAGATCGCGGGCGACAAGGAGTTCACCCTGCGGCTGCGCAGGGGCGGGGAGTCCGTCTGGGTCGAGGTCTTCGACCAGGATCTGCGGCTGCCCCGCATCCGCAGCGCGGGGGAGAACGACGAGGGCGGCCGTGGCCTCTACCTCGTCGACCAGTTGGCGCGACGCTGGGGCTCCCGCCCCACCCACGAGGGCAAGGCGGTCTGGTTCGAGATCCCCATAGGCGGTCGTTAGGCCGTGGCCGCGCCCCCGCAGCGGGGGCGCGTCACGGTCAGTTCTCCTGCTTCAAGCAGCTGTAGCCGCTCGGCCGCTCGGGTTCGAGCGTCACCTGCCGCAGCACGGTGGCCTCCATGGAGATGCGGAAGGTCTCCTGGTGCGCGCAGTCGTACAACGCGTACGTGCCTTCGCGCTCGCCGAGCAGCAGCACCTCCGCCCCGCCGCGCAGCACCTTGCCGCTTTCGCGGTCGTTGAGCACCACCCACTGGTCCTGGAAGCCCACCATCGACAGGAGCAGGCTGGCAGGCCGGCCCTTCTCGGCGACGGCGATCGCGTCGCTCTCCATCTGCCCCATCAGCGCGAAGCCCAGCCCGATGCCGGTGAACGCGGCCACCACGATCTTCATGCCCGCGCGGCCGGCCGGGCGCCGCCGCAGCAACCGGAACGGCACGAGGAAGGCCAGGGCGCCGATCACCGCCGCGGTGATCACGACGCCGGCCATCGACACACCCTCGCCCAGCCCGAGGTATCCGAGGAAGCCCCAGTAGCTCACTCCGCACCACAGCGCGCCGGCGGTCGCGGCGGCCCACGGGCGCACGCGAACGGCCCGGATCAGGCGGGACATATGGCCGAGGGTGGCCTTGTCGAGCAGCCAGACGGCCGCCACGAAGACGCCCGCGAGCAGCGCGCCGGCGATGACGAGCAGGATCAGTGTCCCCACCAGGCGGCCGAACATGGTGGCCTGGTCGATGCCCGCCTGCTCCGGGCTGATGTTGAAGATGCCGTACACCTGCTGGATGCCGAGATAGAGCAGCGCGTAGAGGGCGATGCCGACCGGCACCACGACCGATCCGCCGCGTTCCAGCAAGTCGATGACGCCGGCTTTCATGTCCGGCTCGGACGGATCGACGACGCCGGCCTTCGCGTCCGGCTCCGGCAGGTCGGCGATGCCGGTGTGTTCGTCCGGCTTTGTGATGGTCATTTGTAGTTCATTCCGTTTTCAACCAATGCGACGGGACATGATTGCAGCCGCAGAAGACGAGCGAACGGCGGGCCTGTTAACTGCCGTCGACGGACGCGACGCGCTGACGCTTCTTTCCGGCCGTCCCGGGTGCTTGACTCGGACACATGGAGCTCGCCCACGACCGTCGCGGCAGCGGCCCGCCGCTGATCCTTCTCCACGGCATCGGTCACCACCGGCGCGGCTGGCTGCCGGTCCTCGATCTGCTCGCGGAGCGGCACGACGTCATCGCGGTGGACCTGCCCGGCTTCGGCGACTCCCCGCCGCTGCCGTACGGCACGCCGTACAACGTGGAGACGCTGGGGCGGGCGGTGCGGGACTTCTGGATCGGGCTCGGCCTGAGCCGGCCGCACGTCGCCGGCAACTCGCTGGGTGGCTACATCGCGCTCGACCTGGCGTCCAGCGGCGACGTCCGCACGGCTGTCGCGTTGTCTCCCGCAGGGTTCTGGTCCCGGGCCGAGCACGCGTACTCGCGGGCCGTGCTGCGCCTGCTGCGGCTGGCGGCGCGGGCGGACGGACTGCCCGCGTTCGCGGCCGGCACGGACGGGGGGAAGGCGCTGGCCTTGGGCCTGTTCGTGGCCCGTCCGGAGCGGCTGCCGCGTGAGGCCGTGCTGGCGGCGGCCACGGCGCTGCGCGAGTGCGTGGGGTTCGAGGAGACGCTGGACTCGCTGGCCTGGGCAGCGCCGCCCGCGCCGCCTCAGGTGCCGGTCATCATCGCCTGGGGCGACCGCGACCGGCTGCTGCCGCGCCGCCAGGCCGTACGGGCGGCGCGGTGGGCGGGGCAGCGGACGCTGCTGCTGCGGGGCTGCGGCCACGTGCCGATGAGCGACGACCCGGAGCTGGTCGCGCGGGTGATTCTCGGAGGCAGCATCCTCGAAGGCGGCGAAGATCCCCGCTGAGTCTCTGCGCGCCGGCTTGTGCCGAGGGGCACGCGGGGACGGGGAAACCCGCGCATACTGATCAGTGTGGACACCGGACTCATCCTTCTGGTCTTCCTGGCGCTCCTGTTCGCGTGGCTGCTGAACAAGGTGCGCCGGTTCTTCCGGCTGAGCCCGGTGGCCTATGGAGGCGTGATGGTCGTGTTCGTGGTGGCCATGCTGCTGATCTGGGGACAGCAGCACAGCTGATCGGCTGCTGATTCTCGGGAGTCAGAAGCGGGCCGCGAGAAGCAGCCGCCCGAAGCGGGCCGCCAGGCGCGGGGCGTCGGGAGCGGGGCGTCGGGAGCGCGGCTCAGAAGCCGAAGGACCGGCCGATGATCTCTTTCATGATCTCCGTGGTGCCGCCGTAGATCGTCTGCACGCGGCTGTCCAGCCAGGCCTTGGCCACCGGATACTCCAGCATGTAGCCGTAGCCGCCGTGAAGCTGGACGCACCTGTCGATGACCTTGTTCTGCAGTTCGGTCGTCCACCACTTGGCCTTCGCGGCGTCCACCGCCGTGAGCTCCTTGGCGTTGAGCGCCCGCACGCACTTGTCCACGTAGTGGCGGGCGATCTCCACCTCCGTCGCCAGCTCGGCCAGGAGGAACCGGGTGTTCTGGAACTTGCCGATGCTGCGGCCGAAGGCCGTGCGGTTGCGGCAGTACTCGATCGTCTCCTCCAGCACCGTCTCCGCCGCGGCCACGGCCGCCACCGCGATCGACAGCCGCTCCTGCGGCAGGTTGTGCATGAGCTGGAAGAAGCCCTGGCCCTCCTCGCCGCCCAGGAGATTGGCCACCGGCACCCGGACGTTGTCGAAGAACAGTTCGGCGGTGTCCTGCGCGTGCATGCCGACCTTCTCCAGGTTGCGGCCGCGGGTGAAGCCCTCCATGCCGCGCTCCACCACCAGCAGCGAGGTGCCGCGCGCGCCCGCCGAGGGGTCGGTCTTGGTCACGACCACGACGAGGTCGGAGTTGATGCCGTTGGTGATGAAGGTCTTCTGCCCGTTCACCACGTAGTGGTCGCCCTCGCGGACGGCGGTGGTCCGGATGCCCTGCAGGTCGCTGCCGGCCCCCGGCTCGGTCATCCCGATCGCCGTGATCAGCTCGCCGGACGCGAAGCCGGGCAGCCAGCGCTGCTTCTGCTCGTCGTCGGTCAGATCGACCATGTACGGCGCCATGATGTCGTTGTGCAGGCCGAATCCCAGGCCGCTGGCGCCGACGCGGATGACCTCCTCGACGATCACCATGTTGTAGCGGAAGTCGGTGATCCCCGAGCCGCCGTACTCCTCCGGCACGGAGAAGCCGAACATCCCCAGCTCGCCCGCCTTCTTCCACACCTCGCGGGGGACGATGCCGTCCTTCTCCCACTGCGCGTGGTGGGGAACGACCTCACGGGCCATGAACTCACGGACGGTCTCACGGAAGAGGTCGTGCTCCTCGTCGAAGAGGTCTCGCCGCATCGGGTACGCCTTCCGGGCTCAGAATCTGTTGGCCGCACCAGAATACGATTCTGGTCGTCCGCCGGTCGATCGACTTCGCATCGTACGGACGGTCACAACTACGAAACCTTCGTGATAATGACCACTTTGACCGCTTCGGTTGCCCCTAAGATCTACCTTCGGTTTGCTATAGGCCCGCCAGGGCGGTCCTGTGATCGGAGTATGCGGTGATTCGGTGGAAAGCTGGTCTTCCTAAGGCCGTGGCTGCCTTGGCCCTCGGCCTTGCCGGTACGGCGATGGTCGTCACACCGTCATCGACGGCTGGCGCCGCTACCGCCGCCGCCACTGTCGCTGTCGACTACGCCTGCATAAACGGCATCGCCGGTACTGGCCCCGGGCCCGTGAATCTCCGGACGTGGCTCACCGTGCCGACGACGCTCAACGTCGGTGACCCCCTCAACGTCGAGTGGAAGCTGAACTACCAGGACACGACGCGGCTGGGAGCGCCCGTACGCCTGCCCAACGGTGGTCGGACCGAGGTGACCGGGCGAGTCAACATCGACGGCGCCTGGATTGGCCAGCTTGAGCCGAAGGGGTTCGTGGAACAGTCGAAGGCGATGGTCAAGGGCAGCCCGCTCCGGCTGCCGGACGGTATCTCGGACTCCGGTCACACGGAGCGGGAGGGCACCGTCACCATCCGGCCAGGGAAGCTGTTCATCGATTTCCGGCCGCCTGCTTCCCAGCTCATGGTGAACGACGACGACCCGGCGATCACCTATGGTCTTGGCTGGGAAGACCTCAACGACCAGCCGAGCCAGAACAGGGACTACCACTTCGACCTGCATCGGACCACGGCCAAAGACGCCTGGGCGTCGCTGACCTTCACGGGCACCGGGATCGACTACGTCGCCCAGAAGGACCAGCGTGCCGGAGCGATCGATGTTTTCATCGGCGATGATCCCGGCACCCCGCCGCGGATCGACCCGTCGAAGAACGACGATGGCACGGTGGTTAACGACGCGAACAAGGGCGGGGAGACCCTGTGGAAGTTCCGCGGCCTGAAGTTCGGCGAACACACGATCACGATCAAGAACGTCGAGGACGGCAAGTGGGGTCAGCTCGACGCCTTCCGCGTGATCACCAAGGAAATGGCCAACCCACCGCAGGACTACCGCGCCACCTGTGAAGTCACCAACGGGCCGATCGCCGTCCGGGTGGAGATCGGGGGCGGTGGCGACAATCCGGCCAGCCCATCGCCGGACAGTTCGCCTGACACGTCGCCGAGTGCTTCCCCTAGTCCCTCGGTCAGTCCCACCGACGAGGACCCGGGCGATGAGTCCCATTCCCCCTCGCCGTCGCCTTCGCCGTCGGCCACGCCTTCGCCTTCTCCGTCGGCCAGCCCGTCGCCGGCCGCGGCGCAGACGCAGAACTACATCGTGACGGCGGTGGTGACGCAGGGCAGTCCGTCGCCGACGGCGACGCGGACGGTGACGCTGACCGCGACACCGAGCGTGGCGCAGGTGGCGATCACGCCGCAGGGCGGCGCGCAGACCGGTGAGGCTCCCGAGCGCGTGTCGTCCTCGGCCATGCTGCTGATCGGCTCGGGCGGCGCACTGTTGATGATCGGCATGCTCAGTGGTGTGGCCATGCTCCGGCGCAGGGCGGCGCACTCGGGCGAGCGGGGCTGAGGAGGATGACGATGAACGACGCTCCTGAAGGTGGCGTCCCCGAGCAGGGTGACGCGGGCACCGAGGCCAAGAAGACGCGCAAGCCGCTGCCTCAGCCGGTCCTCGCGACCCTGCTCGTGGCCGGGTCGTTCGGCGGCATCGCGGCGGTGATGGCCGGGATGCTCGTCGTGCTGAGCCCCTCGGACTCTCCGGACAGCGGACCGGTCGCGGGTGCGGTGAACGTCCAGGACGCGGGCAACGTGGCCCTCCTGCCGCCGACAGTCGGCCCGGGCGGGCCCGGTGTCCCGCTCACGGCGGCGGACCCGGCCGCCCCGCCGCCGTCTCCCGTGATGCAGCCGATCGCCCCGCTGACCCTCACGAGCGTGGCCTCGTCGTCGACGAAGCCGCTGTCGTCCGGCGCGAAGAAGACGACGACCAAGCAGGTCACCGGCAGGCCGCTGAAGATCAGCATTCCGGCGATCGGCGTGAAGGCCGCGGTGGGCTCGGTGGGCGTGGACAAGTCCGGCGTCATCCAGACGCCGCCGCTGAGCAAGCCCAGCCTCACCGGCTGGTACCGCTACGGACCGGCCCCCGGCGACCAGGGGCCGTCGATCATTCTCGGGCACGTGAACACTCGCAAGGGCGCCGCCGTCTTCAGCCGCCTGCGCGAGCTCAAGCGCGGCAACAAGATCGCCGTTCTCCGCGCGGACGGCAAGATGGCGATCTTCACGGTGGACGGGATCGAGCAGGTCAGCAAGTCGACGTTCCCGACCAAGCGGGTCTACAGCAACACGATCACGTCGTCGCTGCGGCTGATCACCTGCGGCGGGGTCTACAACGCCAAGCAGCACCACTACACCGACAACATCATCGTCTACGCGACGCTGACCGAGACCAAGGGCAAGTGATCGCGGGCGTCAGCCCCTACTGATCACCTCTTCGCCGTCTCGCGTCTCGCGCTCGGGCGGATCGTGCGGCCTGCGCCGTACGGCCGCCCGGGCCGCGCGCTGGACCAGCAGCGTGCCCGCCACCGCCGCCACCGCGACGATCACCAGCGCGTACGGCTGACGCCACGGCGAGGAATTACCGACGGCCGCGGAGACCTGGGCCGGTTGCGTGGCCCTTACCTGCTGGGCGGCCCCGGCCGGCTGCGCGGACGCCCCGGACGTAGCGGACGCCCCGGACGTAGCGGACGCCACGGACGTCGCGGGCGTCGCGGCGGGAAGACGGTTGGGGATGACGGACGCCGCCTTCCAGGGGAATCCGGGCGGCTTCACGGGCCCCCAATAATCCATGACCTCGGAGCCGGCGGGCACCGGGAACTGCGGCGGAGCCGCCTTCAGCCCGCCCGGCACCGTGAGCGTGCCGATCTCGTACGGCCCGAACATGCCCTGCAGGCCCTGCACCCGCCACCGTCCGGCCGGCACCTTGATGGACGTGGCGTAGTGGGCGGGTTCCGGCAGCGGCGTTCCGCCGAACGTCAGCGTCGTGCCGTCCTCCCCGGTCAGGCGCAGGCCGATCGGATCGAGGCCGCCGGGCCCCTCGTACGGATGGGTGCCGTGCTGGAGCACCCAGAAGCCCACCGTGTAGGGGACGTCGGGCCGCACCTGGGCGGGAAACGGGTCGAGTTCGGTCACGGCCCAGAAGCCGGCCCGCGCGTGAGCGGGCAGGGCCGGCGCGAGGATCGCGGCCATCGCCGCGAGGGCCACGAGTAGTCGTCTCATCTCGATACCTCCACCCTCACTACCGTGGGAGGGCGATGAAGGTTCCCTGAGAATTTCCTGACATAGGGGGCCCGCCGGTTATGGCGGTGGTCAACTGCTGGGAGACTGTTCGTTATTTCGTACGTGACTGTGGTGGCAGGAGAGACGTCGTGCCCGACCCCAGTGCCCGGCGCAGGAGTGCCAGGCGTCGCATCGCGGCCCGGTCGGCGGCGGGAGCGACGGCCGCACTGGCCCTGATGACGTGGCCCGTGCTCGCGGCGACCAAAACCACGATCGTGCCGTATTCCTGCACTCCGGCGGGCGGCGTCGCCGCGACCTACCCGGTGGACGTGACCCTGGTCGCGCCCGACGACCCGGTGGTGAGCAGTGCGGCGACCGTGACCTGGCGGATCGCTCCCGCGTCGCCGTCGAGCGGCCAGAGCGCGATGGTGGCGCCGGCGACGGGCATCGCACCGAACGACGTCATGATCGCCGAGGGCCTGATGGAGGTGACCGGCGCTCCCGTCGTGAGCGGGTCCGCCACTCCCAGCCCATCGCCGACTCCCACGCCCTCTCCGTCGGCGTCGCCGTCCGCATCGGCCGCTCCCTCCCCGAGTGCGAGCCCCTCCCCGAGCGCGTCACCCTCCCCGAGTGCGTCGCCCTCAGCCAGTGCGACTCCCTCCGATGAGGACACCGGCTCGGCCACGGACGACACCGAGACCGGCACGCAGGAGGAAAGTCCCTCGGCCATCACGCTGAGCCCGTCCGCCTCAACGGTGCTTGCGTCGACCGTCTCACCGTCGGCCACGCTGACGCCGATCCCCGAACTGCTCGTCACGCTGACTCCGACGGCGGTGGGCACGATCGGAGTCTCGGCCGGGGACTTCACGCTCAAACTGCGACCGGCGGGGGACACCGCCGGCACGGGCGAGGCGCTCTACACGTGCACGCTGCCGGAGTCCGCGACGCGGGCGTCGCTCGCGCTCACCGTCGTCGCCTCCTCGTCTCCTTCGCCGTCCGCCACGCCGTCCCCTTCGCCGAGCCCGGCCGGTAACACGAACACCTCGCCCAGTCCCAGCGCCGGAGCCTCGACGACGCCGACCCCGAGCCCGAGCCCGAGGACCACGACGACCACCACGGTCACGGCGACCGCGACGGCCTCCCATACGGCCACCAAGCAGATCAAGACGACGCCGCTCGGCGGTGCGCAGACCGGGGCCGGGGGCGACGCGGGCCCGGACGCCCGGCTCGTCGTGCTCACCGGCCTGGCGCTGATGGCCGCGGCGGCGGTAGGAGGGCTGCTGCTGCGGCGCTTCGGCCCGAACCCCGGCTCGTACGGCGGGCACTAGCGTCCGGCTGGACGCGGACATGCCGAAGAAGCGAGAAAGTTTGAGCAACTGGAGGCGGTCTTGGGGTTTTTGTCCGTAAGATCTCTACCTGACCGTGACCGTATGCTGGAATGCTGGTACGCCTGTTGACTGCGAGCATCGAAGTGGAGAGAAGTCAGTGCTGAAGTCAAAGGCGCGGGGCCGAGTCGCCGGAAGGGCCGCCGCGGCCGGAGTGGTCAGCGCGGGCCTTCTCCTGGGCCTGAGCGCGCTCGGCGCGCGAGCCGACACGAAGACCGTGACATACACGTGCAGCCCGGGGACCTCCGGTGGCACCGCCGTCACACACGATTTCACCGTGACGCTCAACGCGAGCACCTCGGCGGTGACCGGCACTCAGTACACCGCGACCCTGAGCATCCAGCCGCTCACGACTTCGCCGTTCCCCGTGCCGGTGCAGATCGCGAGCGGCGCGACGATCGAGTTGCAGCCCACTGTGTCGGCGTCGGTGCTGCCGGTCGGTATGACCGCGGGAGTGTCCACGCCCTCGCCGACCGGCACGGCGTTGACCGCGGTCGTCGCGGCCCAGGGGCCTATGCCGGCGCTTCCCACCGCGACGCTGACCGTGACGCCGTCGGCCGGGGCCACCTCCGTCGTGCTGACGGCGAAGGACTTCAAGATCAGCATGATCGCGCCGGCCGGCACGGGCACGACCACCACCACGCCCACCGCGCTCTACAACTGCGCGGTCGCGACGACAGGCGCCAACACGATTCCCGCGGTCGCGACGATCGCGGTGGCGAGCCCCTCGGCGTCCCCGAGCGCGAGTGCCAGCGCCAGTCCCTCCGCGAGCGCCTCGCCCACGCCGCATAACACCAAGACGGTGTTCGAGACGGTCTTCGCGTCGCCCACGCCGCTCAAGACGAAGACCACGAAGTCCGCCCAGGTCGAGAGCACGCCCGGAGGTGGCGCGGCCACCGGCGGCGGAGGCGAGGCGGGCCCCGACGCTCGCCTCTTCGTGCTCACCGGCACCGCGCTCATGCTGGCGGCGGGAGCCGGCGGACTCGTGCTCCGGACCCGTCGCCGCCCGGTGAGGCGGTAGGACGAGCCATGACCATCCCGCCACCTGGACAGTACCCGCCGGGCCAGCCGTACGGCGTGCCTCTCGGGCCGGGCGGGCAGGGCTACCCCCAGCCGGTTTACGGCCAACCGGTCTTCCAGCCGGTCATGCTGCCTCACATGCAGCACATGCAGCCGCCGCCACAGCCGCCGGAGGACAAGCCGCCGGGCGGCGGCGCGGAGACCATCCGGCGTGTGCTGATCACGGCGGCCATCCTGGGTCTGGTCGTCGTGATCGTGGGCGTAGTGATCATGGTGAACAACCCCGACGAGTACGCCGCGTCGGCCCGTGAGACGGTGAAGCTCGCGGCGCCGCAGAACGGGCTCGCCCCCTCCGTGGGCCCGGGCGGCGCCGGTCAGCCGCTGACACAGGCGGTCGCCACCGCGCCTCCGCCGGTGCCGAAGATCCCGGCGGCTCCGGCGATGCAGCCCTCGACGCCCAAGCGCCTGGTCATTCCCAAGATCGGCGTGAACGCCCCGATCAATTCGGTCGGCCTCGACCGCAGCGGCGCGATCCAGACGCCCCCGATCAGCAACCACAATCTGGTCGGCTGGTATCGCGGTGGCCCGACGGCGGGTGAGGCGGGCCCGGCCGTCATGCTGGGCCACAAGGACACCACCTCGCGCAGCGCCGTCTTCAGCCGCCTGCACGAACTGTCGTACGGCGACAAGATCGAGGTGTACCGCCTCGACGGGACCGTGGCCATCTTCACCGTGGGCGGGATCGAGCAGGCGGACAAGCAGACGTTCCCCACCAACCGGGTGTACGGGCACGCCGACAACGCCGAGCTCAGGCTGATCACCTGCGGCGGCACATACAACCACATGACCGGCCACTACATCGACAACGTCATCGTCTACGCCACGATGACCGGCACGCGTCTGGCGAAGTCGAAGTCCTGAGCCGAGGCACCTCGCCGAGAGGGCTCGTGGTGAGCGGCCGTCGAGGGCTATGGTCTCTTCGACCGATCATGAGGAGGGCCTATGGGCTGGTTGTCGAAACTCCTGTTGCCCGGCCGGCTGCGCACGGGGCCTACGGCGCTGCTGCCCGCCCGGCCGGATCCGAAGACACTGCTGGCGGTCGCGCAACTCGCCGATCCCGAGGCGAGGACCGACGGCGACGACATCCTCGCGGGCGGGTCGCGCATCGAGTCGCCCGTCGAACTGACCGGAGAGGTCCTCGCCAAGCTCGGCGTGCCCGACGAGGACAGGCTCTGGGCGTGCCGGATCGCCGCCGAGGGCCCGCTGCCGGTGGACTTCTTCGACAAGAGCCTCGCCGAGGGCATCGCCTACCGTCTGGGCGGCTGGTCGCTCTGCCAGGGTGAGCCGCTCGATCCGGCGGAGGACGGCGGAGACCCGCTGGTCTATCTGCCGGCCGTGCCGGAGCCCGAGGAGATCCTGCCGATCCTGGCCGAGTCGCTGCGGCACGCCGACGCCGTGGACACCGCACGGTGGCCGGAGGGCGAGCTGATCGAGGGCGTCGTCCACGTCCCCGTCCGCCGTGGCAGGGTGGCCGACGTCTACGCGGGCGCCGACGTGCTGGTCACGGTGGAGGAGGGGCATCGCCTGCCGCCCGCCGCCCAGGTTCGCTGGCCGTACCTCACGGAAGTCGCGATCGCCCGGGTCTCCCCGGTCGCGCGTACGGAGGAGGAGGCGGGCGAGGACGCCGAGCCTGCCGGTGCGGCCTCCGGAGCTGCGGCCGACGACCGGACGGAAGACGTGACGAGTGCGGAGGCGGCCCCGGGTCCGCTGGATGACGGCTCGGACAGCGAAGACGCCAGCACGAGCACGGGCGCGAGCACGGGCGCCGGCTCCGACGCGGAGGGCGCGCAGGCCGCGGAAGGCGCGGAGGCCGCGACGAGCCGGAACGACGCGGAGGGCACGGAGGACACGGAGGACACGGAGGACACGGAGGACACGGAGGACACGGAGGACACGGAGGACACGGATGGGGCGCGGGGGGCGCTGCTCGCGCGGGCGGC
Organism: Microbispora bryophytorum; assembly: GCF_043197435.1. Lineage (NCBI taxonomy): Bacteria > Bacillati > Actinomycetota > Actinomycetes > Streptosporangiales > Streptosporangiaceae > Microbispora > Microbispora bryophytorum. The sequence goes on from NZ_JBICTF010000004.1 coordinate 204,879, forward strand.
CGTGGCGCTCGCGCTCGCGGACGGGCTCCGGGGGATCGCGGCCGACAGCCGGGGTTTCCAGATCGCCGAGGTCGCCGACGTGCTTCCGGGAGGTCACGCCTGAACCATGACCGCCAACGCGCCCGCCATTGCACCACCAGCGCGCCGATCGACCACGGTCATGGACGGAACCCGCCAACGCGTCCGCCGGCGTGCCGATCGACCAGGGCTACCGTCGCCTCCCCCGACGAAAGTTCTGAGGTAACCTCTCACTAACCGAACATTGCTCGGTTTCTTATGGAGGCACTGTGGCAGAGGCGTACATCGTCGGGGCGGTCCGCACGCCGGTCGGCAAGAAGAAGGGCGGGCTCTCCGCGGTCCACCCGGTCGACCTGGCCGCCCACACTCTTCAAGCGCTCGTCGAGCGCACCGGCGTCGATCCCGCCGCCGTCGATGACGTGATCATGGGCTGCGTCATGCAGTTCGGCCCGCAGTCCATGGACATCGCGCGCAACGCGTGGCTCAGCGCGGGCCTCCCGGAGACCGTGGCAGGAGTCACGATCGACCGGCAGTGCGGCTCGTCGCAGCAGGCCATCCACTTCGCCGCGCAGGGCGTGCTGTCGGGCACGCAGGACCTGGTCGTGGCGGCCGGCGTCGAGTCGATGTCCATCGTCCCGATGGGGTCGAGCATCTCGGCGGCGCTGGAGAAGGGCATGCCGTTCCCGTTCGGCGACAAGTGGGTCGAGCGGTACGGCAAGCAGGAGATCTCCCAGTTCCGCGGCGCGGAGCTGATGTGCGAGAAGTGGGGCCTGGAGCGTGACGAGCTGGAGCGTTACGCCTACGAGAGCCACCAGCGGGCCGCCAAGGCGATCGCCAACGGCCACTTCAGGGACGAGATCGCCCCGGTGAACGGCGTGGCCGACGACGAGGGCCCGCGGCCGGACACCACGCTGGAGAAGATGGCCGGGCTGAAGACCCTGCGCGAGGGCGGCCGGATCACCGCGGCCACCTCCTCGCAGATCTCCGACGGCTCCGGGGCGCTGCTCATCGCCTCGGAGCAGGCGGTGCGCGAGCACGGGCTGGTCCCGCGCGCCCGGATCGTCACGCTCGCGCTGACCGGTGACGACCCGGTCTACATGCTCACGGCGCCGATCCCGGCCACCCGCAGGGCACTGGCCAAGGCGGGGCTCACGATCGGGGACATCGACGTCATCGAGATCAACGAGGCGTTCGCCCCGGTGCCGCTGGCCTGGCTCAAGGAGATCGGGGCCGACCCGGCGCGGACCAACCCCAACGGCGGCGCGATCGCGCTGGGGCACCCGCTGGGCGGCACCGGCGCGATCCTCATGACCAAGCTCCTCCACGAGCTTGAGCGCACCGGCGGGCGGTACGGCCTGCAGACGATGTGCGAGGGCGGCGGCCAGGCCAACGTCACGATCATCGAGCGTCTCTGACCGTTCGCGCGAGGATCCGACCGTTCACGCGGAAAGGGCACCCCGGGCTTACCTGGGGTGCCCTTTCCGGCCACGAAGCGGCTTACTTGGCTCTCGGCAGCCGCCGCGGCTGCCGCACCGGCCGCATGGGCGGCGCCGGGATCTGGCGCGGCGGCGGAGGGAAGGAACGCTGGGGCTGCGGCGTGCGCGGGTTCTGCCGCTTGCCGCCCTTGCTGGACGCGCGAGTACGCATACGGGATCTCCTTGTACGTCGGGAACGCGGCACCGAGGTGCCGTCACTCAGCTGCCGCGTCGAATGGACAGGGCCGGAAAGCTGAGCGGATCAGCCACTCAGAGGGCTGATCAGCGGTCGCCGTACAGAATCCACATGCGGGTGACAGTAACAACTCGCCGTATCGCCGGACAAAGGGTTTTCGCTCCGTCCAAGGCGACCAAGCCGTCTCCAAGTGGATCACCAGACGTCGACAAGTGGGGCGTTGTGTACTCGAACACGTCAAACAGACGTTCCCTGCACAGGAGATACCAGTGAAGTCAATCAAGCGAGTCGCCGCCGTTCTCGCCACCACCGCCGTCGCGGTCACCACCTTCGGCGTCCTGTCCGCCCCGGCGCACGCCCAGAAGCCCGAGGGCTGGTACCGCTGCTACGTTCCGGGCTACGGCACGATGTGGTGCCTCGACGTGTGAGCCTGACCGACCTCGCCGCACGGCCCCGCCCCCCGCAATCGGGGGCGGGGCCGTGCCGTTCCCGTCAGCCGATGCGCCGGTGGACGTCCTCGAACATGGACGGGCCGGTGCGCTGAGAGGCGATCCACGGGCCCTCCAGCGACGGGTCGACGATCCCGTTCTCCATGAACGTGTACCGCCCGTCGAGCACCCGCCGGGCCAGCCGCACGTCCTCGTCGTCGGTGTTGTCCCACAGTCGGTCGAACAGCGCCTCGGCCCGCTGCCTGGCCTGGTGGCAGAAGGTGTCGGCCAGCTCGTACGGCTTGCGCCCGTGCTCGGCCGAGTCCTCCTGGGCGCGCACGCAGACCGCGGTGATGGCGAACAACTCGGCGCCGATGTCCACGATCCGCGACAGGAATCCCTGCTTGTGCTCCAGCCGCGCCTGCCAGCGCGACATGCCGTAGAAGGTCGATCGGGCGAGCTTGCGGCTGGTCCGCTCGACGAACCGCAGGTGCTGGGCCAGCGGGCCGAACTCGGCGTACGACGTGGGCACCTGACCGGGCCCGGTCACCAGGCTCGGCAGCCACCGGGCGTAGAAGGCGCCGGCCCGGGTGGCCGCCCGCCCCTTGGCCCGCAGGCCGGCCTTCGGATCGACGAGCTCGCCCGCCACCGACAGGTGGGCGTCCACCGCCTCGCGGGCGATGAGCAGGTGCATGATCTCGGTCGAGCCCTCGAAGATGCGGTTGATCCGCAGGTCGCGCAGCATCTGCTCGGCGGGTACGCCGCGCTCGCCGCGGGCGTGCAGCGACTCGGCGGTCTCGTAGCCGCGCCCGCCCCTCATCTGCACCAGCTCGTCCATGAGCCGCCAGGCCATCTCCGTGCTGTACAGCTTGGCGAGCGCGGCCTCGATGCGGATGTCGTTGCGCTCGTCGTCGGCCATCCGGCTGGCCAGGTCCACCACCGACTCCAGTGCGTACGCGGTGGCGGCGATGAAGGCGACCTTGCGGGCGATGGCCTCGTGCCGGCCGACCGGCCGGCCCCACTGGACCCGCTCGCACCCCCACTCGCGGGCGATCTTCGTTGCCCACTTCGCCGCGCCGACGCAGGTCGCCGGCAGGGAGAGGCGCCCGGTGTTGAGCGTGGTCAACGCGATCTTCAGGCCCTGGCCCTCGCGGCCGATCAGGTTCTCCACCGGCACGCGCACCTGGTGGAATCGGGTGACGCCGTTCTCGATGCCCCGCAGGCCCATGAACTGGTTGCGGTGCTCCACGGTGATGCCGGGGGAGTCCGCCTCGACCACGAAGGCCGAGATCTTGGCCCCGGTCCGTGCCATCACGACCAGCAGGTCGGCCACGACGCCGTTGGTCGTCCACAGCTTCACGCCATTGATCACGTACGCGTCGCCGTCCCGGACGGCGGTCGTCGACAGCCGGGCGGGGTCGGACCCCACGTCCGGCTCGGTCAGCAGGAAGGCGGAGATCTCGCCCCGGGCGCAGCGGGGCAGGAAGCGGCGCTTCTGCTCGGGGGTGCCGAACAGCCGCAGCGGCTGCGGAACCCCGATGGACTGGTGGGCCGACAGCAGCGCGCTGAGCGCGGGGGAGCACGACGTCACGAGTGCCAGCGCGCGGCAGTAGTACAGATGGCTCAGCCCCAGCCCGCCGTACTCCTCCTCGGTGGTCATGCCGAACGCGCCGATCGCCGCCAGGCCCTTGACCACCTCGTCCGGGATCACAGCGGTGCGCTCGATGAGGGAGGGATCGACCTTCTCCTGCAGGAACGCGCGCAGCGCGCGCAGGAAGTCGTCTCCCTTCTTGATCTCCTCCTCGGAGAGGCGGCGGGCGGGATACACGAGATCCAGCTGGAAGTCCCCGAGGAAGAGCTGCTTGCCGAAGCTCGGGCGGGTCCACTCCGTCTCGCGCGCCTGCTCGGCCACCTCCCTGGCCTTGGCGTACTCGGTCGTCATCATCGACCTCCTCGGCGGTGAAACGAGCTCTCCTCGTTAACTACCCGCCAGTAGCCTCTCGCATCGCGGGAAGCGCGATGTGTATGGCCGTTCCTCCGCCCAGGGAGGAGACGATGCGGCACCGGCCGCCGTGCGCCTCCACGATGGCCTTCACGATCGACAGGCCGAGCCCCGATCCGCCGGACAGGTGGTCCTCTCCGCGCTGGAAGCGGTCGAAGGCGCGTGCGGCCTGCTCCGGGCTCATCCCCGGGCCGGTGTCGCGCACCTCGATCGCCACCGACTCCGGGACGCGCTGCAGCCGTACGGTGGCCCGGGTGCCCTCGGGCGTGTGCGCCCGCACGTTGCCGAGCAGGTTGACGAGCACCTGGCGGACCCTGGCCTCGTCCACCGTCGCCACCAGGGACGGCGGCGCCTCCACCGTGACGGGGTAGGCAGGATCGAGGGCGGCCGAGTCGGCGGCCACCTCGCGGGCCATCTCGGCCAGGTCGGTCGCGTCGAGCGCGAGGGCGGTGCCCCGGTCGAGCCGCGCGAGTTCCAGCATCTCGCCCACCAGGCGGCCCATGCGGTCGGCCTCGGCCTCGATCCGTCCCATGATCTTGGGCAGATCCTCGGGCGGGATCGCCCCGGCCCGGTACAGCTCCGCATACCCGGAGATGGTCGACAGCGGGGTGCGCAGTTCGTGGGAGGCGTCGGTGGCGAAGCGGCGCACGCGGTCCTCCGACGCCTGCCGGTCGCGGAAGGCGTCGGCGATCCGGTCGAGCATGAGGTTGACCGCGGCGCCGAGCCTGCCGACCTCCGACGGGCCCTCGGGCATCCGGGCCGACAGGTCGACTCGCTCGGCCACGAGATGGGCGGTGCGCGCCATCTTGCCGAGCGGCGCCAGGCCGCCGGCGATCAGCAGCCGGCCACCCGCGGCGAGCAGCAGGATCAGCACCCCGCCGGTGGCCAGTTCGCTGATCAGGAGGTGGCGAACCGGGTCGTCCACCGCGTCCAGGGGCACCGCGATGACCATCAGCCGAAGGCCGCTCGGCGACATCGCCGCGGCCGCGATCAGTTGGTGACCGCCGCTCGGGTCGAGGTCGAAGGTGCGGCCCTGCGCCGCGTACGCCAGCAGCCTGTCCTTGCCCAGCGCCTCGGTCAGGCCGGGTACGGCCTCGGCCTCGTCGGCGTCACCGCCGACCAGGTGCGCGTGCTGCTCGGTGAGGTTGTAGACCGCGACGGCGTAGGTGGAGCCGGTCAGCGCCTGGTCGAGCGGGTCTCCCTCGACCACCCGGCGCGCCGCCGTGACGGTCGCGGCCACCACCTGCCCCTCCAGCCGCGTGCGCAGGTGGCCACGCAGGACGACGACGCTGACGAGGGAGAAGACGACGAGCAGGACCGCGCTCACGCCGAGGAGCCCGGCGAGCAGGCGTGTCCTGAGCGACATCACCGGTCCGTCACATGTCCTGGGGCGGGCGCAGGGAGTATCCGATGCCGCGCTGGGTGTGGATCAGCGGCGGGCCGAGCGGGTCGAGTTTGCGGCGCAGGTAGGAGATGTAGGTCTCCAGCACCTGCGAACTCCCGCCGTAGCCCCAGACCTCCTCCAGCAGGCGCCGCTTGGTGAGCACCAGGCCGGCGTTGGCCATCAGGAAGGCCAGCAGGCGGAACTCGGTCGGCGACAACTCCACCGGGACGCCGCCGCGCCGCACCTCCCAGCGTGCCTCGTCGAGCTCCAGGTCGCCGACCTGGAGGATCGGCCCGTGCGCCCGCTCGGCCGCCTCCGGCACGGTCGTACGGCGCAGCACGGCGCGGATCCGCGCGACCAGTGCCTCGACCGAGAACGGTTTGGTGACGTAGTCGTCGCCGCCGAGGGTCAGCCCGCGCACGGTGTCGGCGACCGCGTCGCGGGCGGTCAGAAAGATCACGGGAGGGTGCACGCCGTCGGCCCGGATTCGCCGGCAGACCTCGAAGCCGTCGATGTCGGGCAGCATGACGTCGAGGACGACCAGGTCGGGCTGGTTCGTCAGCACCTCGCCGAGCGCCGCGGCTCCCGTGCCCACGGCCGTCACCCGGAAGCCGTGGAACCTGAGGGCGACTTCCACGATGTCCCGGATGTTCGGCTCGTCCTCGACGACGAGGATCCTGGTTTCACTCATGGGGGACCCATTGTGCAGGTAGAAGGCATTTGTTGCACAATGCGGGTCTCCGGGGGCCGCTCCGCGCGGCATTCGTGCGTCAGCGCGGGACGCGGGCCACGCAGAACACGGTCTGGCCGAACGGGGGACGGACGAACCGCTCGATGAGCCGGGTCAGCGGCACGACGGTGCGGTCGTAGATCTTGACGAGCCGGGGGTCGGGGTAGCCCACGCCACCCCGCCGCACGGCCGCCCACCAGGCGATGCCGCCGAGGAAGTTGATCGGCTTGAGCACCTGCACGTCGAGGCCGGCGTCGGTGACCGTCTTGCGCAAGGTAGCGGGGGTGTAGCGGGTGACGTGCCCCACCTTGCGGTCGAAGTCCCCGTAGAGCTGCATGTAGCCGGGCACCCAGATGACGATGCGCCCGCCGGGAGCGGTCACCTTGGCCAGCGACCGCAGCGCCTCGGCGTCCTCCTCGATGTGCTCGAGGACGTTCATCATCACGACGGTGTCGACCGGGTCGGAAAGGGGGATCTCGGTCGGCAGGCCGAACTGGAGCACCGACACGTCGTCGCGGTCGGCGAACCTCTGGCGCAGTTGCTCCACGCAGTAGGGATCGAAGTCGCTCACCACGAGCCTGTCCAGGCGCGGCAGAAACTGCTCGGCGAAATGCCCGAGACCCGACCCGATCTCCAGGAGCGACCGCCCGACGTGCGGCGCGACCATGTCGAACTCGTACTGCCGGTAGTTCTTGGCCTCGTCGCCGCCGAGGTGGTTCTCCAGAGCCTCGTCCCCGGCCGCCGGCTGGACTACTCGGTCATACCCAGACATAGGATCCTCGATCTGCACGCTGACGGTCGTGGAAAGTGTAGTGCCCGACCCATCGGCGGGCGTCCGCTTCGCCGGAGGGGCCGCGGATGGGAGCTTCGCGCGGCTCTGTTCTTCGGGCGGCTCCATTCTTCAGGCAGCTCCGTTCTTCGGACAGCACGGTTCTTCGGACAGCATGGGGAATCCGTCGACACCCCTGTGGACGGAATGCCCGCCTGATCGTAGGCTTCACCTCCGCCCCGATCCCCCGATTGCCCTTTATGGACGACGACGAAGCAGTGATCCGCGCTCTGGCCGGTGACCTCGACGCCTACGAGGTGCTGGTCACCCGTTACAGCGCGGTCGCCCACCGTACGGCGAGCCTGCTCGGCGCGGCCGACGAGGCGCAGGACGTCGTTCAGGAGGCGTTCGTCAAGGCGTTCCGCCACCTCAAGGGCTTCCGCCGGGGCTCGTCCTTCCGTCCCTGGCTGCTGCGTATCGTGGCCAACGAGACCCACGACCTCACCCGGTCGCGTGGCCGCCGCTCCGACCTCGCCGTACGGCTGGGCCGCGAGCGGGAGCCGTACGGACCCGGGGACCCCGGGGACCCGGAGAGCGCGGCGGTGGACGCCGACGGCAGGGCCCGCCTGCTGGAGGCCGTACGCGCGCTGTCCGACGGGGAACGCGAAGCCGTGGTCTGCCGGTATTTCCTGCAGTTGTCCGAGGCGGAGACGGCCGAAGTCCTCGGCGTGCGGCTCGGCACGGTCAAGTCACGGACGTTCCGGGCCCTGCGGCGTCTGCGGGAGGAGGTGGGCCGTGAGCACTTCGGATGACAGAGATCCGATCGCGCCGGAGGACCTCGAGACGCGGCTGCGGGACCTCGGCGAGGAACTGGCCATGGCCCCCGTGCCGCCTCCCGCCGACGTGGCGCGTGCCGTACGCGCCCGCATCGAGGACGGCGGGGCCGGCGACAGGGCACGGCCGCGGGCCGCGTGGCGGCCGTCGCCGCGCGTCGCGGCAGCGGCGGTGGCGGTGCTGACGGCCGTGCTGCTCGGGGCCACACCGCAGGGCCGGGCCGCGGTCGTGTCGGTGCTGCGCATCGCGGGCGTCGAGATCCACGTGGGCGGCGCCGGGCCGCTGCCCACGGGAGTGCCGAGTCCGTTGCCCGGCGAGCGCCGGGTGACGCTGGAGGAGGCGCGGCGCAGCGCCCGCTTCCCCGTCGCCGTGCCGTCCGCGCTCGGCGAGCCGTCCGACGTCCGCCTCGCCGACGGCGGCCGGGTGGTGACACTGCTGTGGCCGGGCGTCCGGCTCGACGAGTTCGACGGCACGCTGGGCGTCGTCTGGCACAAGGAACTCGGAGAACCGTTCCCGGAGCAGGTGGGCGTCGTCGGCGGATGGTGGATCCCGCGCTCCCACGGCGTGTCGTACGTGCCAGGGGACGGCGGCGCGCCGCGCGAGGAGCGGGTGGCCGGGCCGACGCTCATCTGGCAGCACAAGCTGGTCGGGCTGCGGCTGGAGGGGCCGGACCGCGTCGAGGCCATGCGGATCGCCTCCTCGGTCCGGTGAGCCGGAGACTCACTTGGGGGAGGCGAGCCAGGCGTCGGCCTCGCTCAGCAACTCCTTCTTGACCGCTTCGGGCGCCGTCGACGACCGGATCGACTGCCGGGCGAGCTCGGCGATCTCCGCGTCGCCGAAGCCGTAGACGTCCCGCGCGAGCTCGTACTGCGGCAGCAGCCGGGCGCCGAACAGCAGCGGGTCGTCGGCGCCGAGAGCGATCGGCACCCCGGCCTCGAACAGCCGCCGCAGCGGCACGTCCTCGGGGCGTTCCGCCACCCCGAGGCCCACGTTGGACAGCGGGCACACCTCGCAGGTGACCTGCCGGTCGGCCAGCCGCTCCATCAGGCGGGGCGACTCGGCCGCGCGCACGCCGTGGCCGATCCGATCGGCGCCCAGGTCGTCGAGGCATTCGGCGACGCTCGCCGCGCCCAGCAACTCGCCGCCGTGCGGCACGGCGAGCAGCCCCGCACCCCTGGCGATCCGGAAGGCGTGCTCGAAGTCCCTCGCCCGGCCGCGCCGCTCGTCGTTGGACAGGCCGAAGCCCACCACGCCCCTGCCCTGGTAGCGGGCCGCCAGGCGGGCCAGCGTCCTGGCGTCGAGCGTGTGCCGGATGCGGTTGGCGGCCACGATCACCGCCATGCCGATCCCGGCCTGCCTGGCCGCCTTGTCCGTCGCGTCGAGGACGAGTTCGAGTGTCTCGGTCAGCCCGCCGAAACGCTGGGCGTACCCGGAGGGGTCGACCTGGATCTCCAGCCAGCGCGACCCTTCCCGGGCCTCGTCCTCGGCGGCCTCGCGCAGCAGCCGGTAGACGTCCTCGGGGCGGCGCAGCACCGACCGCGCGATGTCGTACAACCGCTGGAACCGGAACCAGCCGCGCTCGTCGGTCGCCCGCAGTTTCGGCGGCCAGTCCTCCACCAGCGCGTCGGGGAGGTGGACGCCCTGCTCCCGGGCGAGCTCGATCAGCGTCGAATGCCGCATCGAGCCGGTGAAGTGCAAGTGCAGGTGCGCCTTGGGGAGCGTGTTTAGTGGACGTGCCATCTCCATATGTTGCCGCATGTCGCTCTCAACCTGTCGCCGGGTTGGCGCGTTGGGGAGGGACGAAAGGGGAGCCCATGACCGAAGAAGACGAGGCGGCTTTCGACGAGTTCCTGGCCGCGCGCAGCACCGCCCTCCTGCGCACCGCGATCCTTGTCTGCGGCGCCTCCGAGTCCGACGCCGAGGACATGGTCCAGAACGCGTTGGAGAAGGTCTACCGGCACTGGCCGCGCATCCGGCACGACAACCCCGAGGCGTACGCGCGCCGGGTCGTGGTGAACGGCGCGATCAGCAAGGCCAGGCGGCGCAAGGTGCTCCGGGAGATCACCTTCGCCCAGCCGCCGGAGACACCCGTGGAGTCGCCCGACCTCGGCCTGCGGGACGTGCTCATCACCGAACTCAGGAAGCTGCCGGCCCGGATGCGGGCCGTACTGGTCCTGCGCTACTGGGAGGACCTGTCGGAGGCCGAGACCGCGGCGCTGCTCGGCTGCTCCGTCGGCACCGTCAAGAGCCAGGCCGCCCGCGGTCTGGCACGCGTGCGCGCACATATGGAGAACTTGGAAGGAGCGTCCGCATGAACGTCGAAGAGGCGCTGAGAGACGCCATGGCCGCCGAGGTCGTCGGCGTGCAGGCGCCGCCGTCACTGGGCCAGGCCGTCCGGCGGCGCAACCGGCGGCACGTGGTGCGATTTCGCGTGGCGGGAGCCGCCGTGCTCACCGCGGCGGCCGCGGTGGCCGTGCCCGTGGCGTTGACCGCCGGGCCCGGCGCCGTCCCGGACGCCGGCGTTCTCGCCGGGGCCGGCGCCACCGGCTCGGGAACTCCGGCCGCGTCCGCGACCGCGAGCGGCTCCGGCGACACGGTCGCCGTGCCCGGGAACGTTGTTCCCGACATGGTCGGCAAGAGCGCCGCGGAGAGCGACGCCGTCCTGAAGGAGGCCGGCTACACGGTGCGGGTCACGAAGGTCGTCAGCGACGGGGCCCCGGCGGGGACGGTCGTCGGCCAGACGCCGGCCCCCGGGACGACCGCTCCCGCCGGGGCGGCGGTAACGATCATCATCGCCACGGCGGCCGGCCCGGCCCCGTCCGCCACGACGGGCACGGAGGGCGCGCAGGACCCGTCGATGCCCCAGGACCTCGGCGATCTGGGGGACGGCCGGACGCTCGGCGGCGTGCACGTCGGCTACCTGCCCAAGGGGCTCGAATGGGGCAAGTGGTCAGGCAAGGACGGGTTCGGCAAGCGGAGCTACACCACGAGCTGGGTGGAGCCCGGGCTCGAACCCGGCATGTACAGCGTCCAGATGATCGTCTATCGGAAGGAGGCCGCAGAACAGTTCGCGAAGCGGCTTCAGAGCTTCGCCGCCCAGGGCGCGAAGCCGGTCGAGATCGGCGGCAGGAAGGCCTACCTGGTCAGCCTGTCCGATGGGGGCGAGCGGCTCAACGACGGGGGCACCCCGACGATCGCGTGGACCATCGCTCCCGGAGTCGGGGTCGAGGTCATGATGAGCCCTGACTACGCGGCCAAGCTCGGCAAGGCGGTGGGCGACAAGGAGCTCAAGAAGATCGCCGCCGGGGCCACCCTCGACAAGTGACCCTGCCCCGTTCCGCTTTGACGCCGGTGCCCGTCACCTGCCTCTGGGAGACGGGGCGCATCCGACTCAGCGCATGACGAAGGCCCGGTCCCACCTGGTGGGGACCGGGCCTTCGTGGCAGATTCGCGACGTCCTGGTGGCCTCGATGCTCGGCAGGCCCCTGCCCGACTGGCTTCTGTCCGACAGGTCCTTGCCCGACGGCCCCTGATGCTCGGTCGGCCTCGGTTCTCAGTGCGACTCGGCCAGGAGCTTGGCCACCCGGCTGACGCCCTCGACGAGGTCGTCGTCGCCCAGCGCGTACGACAGGCGGAAGTAGCCCGGGGTGCCGAACGCCTCACCGGGCACCAGCGCGACCTCGGCCTCTTCCAGGATGAGCTCGGCCAGCTCGGCCGAGGTCTGCGGGCGCCGGCCGCGGATCTCCTTGCCCAGCAGCGCCTTGACCGACGGGTACGCGTAGAACGCGCCGAACGGCTCGGGGCAGAGCACACCGGGGATCTCGTTGAGCATCCGGACCATGGTCTGGCGGCGCCGGTCGAACGCCGCGCGCATCTCGGCGACGGCCGACAGGTCGCCGGAGACGGCCGCGAGCGCGGCGGCCTGGGCGACGTTGGACACGTTCGAGGTGGCGTGGGACTGCAGGTTCGTCGCCGCCTTGACCACATCGGACGGGCCGATCAGCCAGCCCACCCGCCAGCCGGTCATCGCGTACGTCTTGGCCACGCCGTTCAGCACGACGACCCGGTCGCGCAGCTCGGGCACGGCGGTCGCGATGCTGGAGAACTCCGCCTCGCCGTAGACCAGGTGCTCGTAGATCTCGTCGGTCACGACCCACAGGCCCTTGTCCAGCGCCCAGCGGCCGATCTCCTCGACCTGGGCGGGGGAGTAGACGGCCCCCGTCGGGTTGGACGGCGAGACGAACAGCAGGACCTTGGTGCGGTCGGTCAGCTTCTCCTCGAGCTGCTCGACCGAGGCCAGGTAGCCGGTCGTCTCGTCGGTGACCACGTCGACCTGGACGCCGCCCGCGAGCTTGATCGCCTCCGGGTACGTCGTCCAGTAGGGCGCCACGACCAGGACCTCGTCGCCGGGGTCGAGCAGCGTGGCGAACGCCTCGTAGACCGCCTGCTTGCCGCCGTTCGTCACCAGGATCTGGGCGGCCTCGACCCGGAACCCGCTGTCGCGCAGCGTCTTGTCGGCGATCGCCTGCTTGAGCTCGGGCAGGCCCCCGGCCGGGGTGTACTTGTGGAACCTGGGGTTCCGGCACGCCTCGACGGCCGCCTCGACGATGTAGTCGGGCGTGGGAAAGTCGGGCTCGCCGGCGCCGAAGCCGATGACCGGGCGACCGGCCGCCTTCATCGCCTTGGCCTTGGCGTCCACGGCCAGAGTCGCGGACTCGGAGATCGCGGATATGCGCGCGGAGATGCGAGGTCGGGTCATGCCTCCATCGTTCCAGACGCGCCGCGCGGTTTCGTATCCATATCCAGGATGCGGACGGGTTCGCACGGTAGCTTTAGACCGCACAGGAACGGCACCCGGGCCGCCTCCGGGCGGTGCGGCGACCATGTGGTTCGACGGAGTGGTGAATCCCGCGTACACTTCACCGACTAGTGGGCCACATGAACGCCACGACGGACGCTTCTACGCGTTTCTCGGGTATCGTGGTGCACGGCTTAGGGCACTAGCGCAATTGGTAGCGCACCGGTCTCCAAAACCGGCGGTTGGGGGTTCGAGTCCCTCGTGCCCTGCGGAGTGCGGTCCGCGCAACAATGGCGTGAAAGCGCGCCGCAACTGCGACGGACACGACGGATCAGGTGAGGACTGTGGCGATCGACACCCGCGGTGAAACCGCTGGCAAGCCAGGCAAGCCGACCAGTGAGAAGAAGGCAAAGCGCACCTCGCCCGCTCTGTTCTACCGGCAGGTTGTCGCCGAGCTGCGCAAGGTCATCTGGCCCCGGCGCAATGACCTTATTTCGTACACGGTAGTTGTCCTGGTCTTCGTTGTGATCATGGTTGGGCTCGTGTTCGGGATCGATACGCTGCTGGGTAAGGCAGTGCTCTGGCTCTTCGGCGGATCCTGATCCCGCGCGAGACGTCATAGCACGTCAAGACACCAAGCGAAGTAAGGAAGAGTCCCGTGTCCGAGTCCCCGATGCCGACCGACCGCTCCCATGACGAGCATGACGAGTGGGGCACCGAGCAGGACGAGGCCGTAGCAGAGGCCGAGGAGACCACGGTCGCCGACTCAGACGGCGATGACGCCGCTGACACCGATGACGCCGGCGACGCCGCTGACACCGGTGACGGCGACGAAGAATCGGCCGAGGCCGCCGCGCAGGTCGACGAGGACGGTGACGTCCTTCCGGACGTCGACCCGGTCGAGGAGTTCAAGCGTCAGCTTCGCGGCCAGTTCGGCGAGTGGTACGTCATCCACTCGTACGCCGGTTACGAGAACCGCGTGAAGCAGAACATCGAGAGCCGTATCGGGTCCCTCAACATGGAGGACTTCATCTTCCAGGTCGAGGTGCCGACCCACACGATCACGGAGTTCAAGGGCGGCAAGAAGACTCCGATCAAGGAGCGAGTGCTTCCCGGTTACGTTCTGGTCCGGATGGACCTGACCGACGAGTCCTGGGCCGCGGTGCGTAACACCCCCGGTGTGACCGGCTTCGTCGGCCTGTCCAACAAGCCGAGCCCCCTGAACCTCGACGAGGTCGCCAAGCTGCTCGCTCCGGAGCCTTCCGAGGAAGTCAAGAAGGCCACGGCCAAGGCGACCACCGCGACCGTCGACTTCGAGGTCGGCGAGTCCGTCACGGTCATGGACGGGCCGTTCGCCACGCTGCCGGCCACGGTCAGCGAGATCAGCGCCGAGTCGCAGAAGCTCAAGGTCCTTGTTTCGATCTTCGGTCGTGAGACCCCGGTTGAGCTGTCGTTCAACCAGGTCTCGAAGATCTGACCGCCTCGCGTAGACTCGATAGCCGTCCTCACGCACGCCCTGCTTCGGCGTGCCTGTGAGGCTTTTGTAGGACAAAAGGACCCGGAGAAGGACGAATGCCTCCAAAGAAGAAAGTCGCGGCACTGGTGAAGGTCCAGCTTCCCGCTGGACAGGCCACCCCCGCGCCGCCGGTCGGTACCGCGCTCGGTCCGCACGGCGTCAACATCATGGACTTCGTCAAGCAGTACAACGCGGCGACGGAGGCCCAGCGGGGCAACATCATCCCCGTCGAGATCACCATCTTCGAAGACCGCTCCTTCACCTTCATCACGAAGACGCCGCCGGCGCCCGAGCTGATCAAGAAGGCCGCCGGTCTGCAGAAGGGCAGCGCGAACCCGCACAAGGACAAGGTGGGCAAGCTGACCCGCGAGCAGCTTCGCCAGATCGCCGAGACCAAGATGCAGGACCTCAACGCGAACGACGTCGAGGCCGCCGAGAAGATCATCGCCGGCACCGCCCGTTCCATGGGCATCACCATCGCCGACTGACTCTCAGCCGCAATCAAACGCAGTGGGAGGGCCGACGCGCGGGCCCGGACCACGATCTCCACGAGGAGCATGAAGTGAAGCGCAGCAAGAACTGGAAGAACGCGGCGGCCGAGGTCGACCGCGCGGCCCTGTACAACCCGCTCGACGGCGTACGGCTGGCCAAGAAGACCGCGACCACGAAGTTCGACGCGACCGTCGAGGTCGCCCTGCGGCTGGGCGTCGACCCGCGCAAGGCCGACCAGATGGTCCGCGGCACCGTCAACCTCCCGCACGGCACCGGCAAGACCGCCCGGGTCCTGGTCTTCGCGACCGGTGACCGTGCCGAGGAGGCCCGCGCGGCGGGCGCCGACATCGTCGGCTCCGACGAGCTGATCGACGAGGTGTCCAAGGGCCGTCTCGACTTCGACGCGGTCGTCGCCACCCCGGACATGATGGGCAAGGTCGGTCGTCTGGGCCGCGTGCTCGGCCCCCGCGGCCTCATGCCGAACCCGAAGACCGGCACCGTCACGCCCGCCGTGGCCAAGGCCGTCAGCGACATCAAGGGCGGAAAGATCGAGTTCCGGGTCGACCGGCACGCGAACCTGCACTTCATCATCGGCAAGGCGTCCTTCGACGAGCGTCAGCTCGTGGAGAACTACGCCGCGGCGCTGGACGAGGTGCTGCGTCTCAAGCCGTCGGCGGCCAAGGGCCGTTACCTCAAGAAGGTCACCTTCACCACGTCCATGGGCCCCGGCATCCCGGTCGACCCGAACGTGACGCGGGCGTTGACCGCTGAGATCGACGCCTGAGTCGTCACCCAGGCCGATAACGACGACGGAAGCCCCCGCCCTTTCCGGGCGGGGGCTTCCGCGCGTTTGGCGGCAAACCAGCCCCATGGCCGACGGGGTCCAGGTCGGCCTGCGCTCGGGGGACTTCGATGTGCCGGCCGCACTGCGTCGTTCCGGCCCGCCCTGCGCGCTGATCCCGTCCGAGCCGTCGGACATGGTGATGATGTCGCGTGCCGGCATGACCAGCCGGCGCGATCCGCCCCCGATCGCGTGACGCGGGACAGCCGCGCGGAGGCCGACTCTCAGGAGACCGACAAGGGCGATGTAGAGGTTTTGTGCACAGCTCATGAGGGTTCGCCCTGTAGCAGCGCACTGGTGGCGTTAGGCGCATAGGGTCAAGGGCAGGTAAAGGGGGACACCGAAGGGATGGAAACAATGCGACGACTACTGGTGGCCACCGGGGCGATGGCCGCGCTCACGGTCGCGGGATGCGGGACGACCGCGGCTCCGTCTCTCCAGAACGCGCAGCTCTCGGCGGCCGAGGTCATCCAGCAGACCGCGCAGAAGGCCGACGACGTCAACACCTATGCCGCGGACCTCGTGGTGAACGTGACCGACGCCAAGGGGGGTCAGGGAGGGGTCGTTCAGGGCACCATGCTCTACCAGAAGACCCCGCAGATTGCCTCCGACATCAACCTCAGCCAGGTGGCGTTCAACGGGCAGAGCGTGCCCGGCGGCGTACGGGTGATCCTTGAGGGCGACGTGGCGTTCGTGAAGGTCGACATGCTCAAGACCCTGGTGGGCGCCACCAAGCCGTGGATCAGGCTCGACCTGAAGCAGCTCGGCTCGCAGGCCGGCGTGAACGTCGACCAGTACCTCGCCCAGGCCCAGCAGTTCGACCTGAAGACGAGCGTCGCCATGCTCACCGCGTCCAAGGACGTCAAGTCGGTGGGCAGTGAGCAGGTCGGCGGGGTGGACACGACCCACTACTCGGGCTCGTTCCCGGTGGACGAGGCCGTCAAGCAGCTTCCCGAGGACCGGCGCGGCCGCATGCAGGGCGAGCTCGCGAACGCCAAGGACGTCAAGTTCGACGCCTGGATCGACGCTCAGGGCCTCCCGCGCAAGGTCGAGCTGAACGGCGGCAAGCCGGACGCCGGTACGTTCAAGGCCACGGCGATGTTCAAGTCGTTCAACGAGCCGGTTTCGATCAAGGCGCCGGCCGCCGACCAGGTCGGTGACCTGCCGCAGACGCTGCCGCACCTGACGCAGCAGCCGTCCGGCGCGGGAAGCTGATTTGGCGTCCTGCCGGTTGACAACGTAGTCTGTCTCCTGCCAAAGACCGCCGGTCGTCATCGGGCTGTACAGCCTGGTGACCGAAGGATCCACGTGAGTGGACGGCCCGCGTAGGTGTGGAGATGCTTGAGGACGTTCGACGTCCGTCCAAGCCCCGTGCGCCTGCGCCGGGGCTTGTCTGTTTTTCCGAGGCCCTTCGCCGGCGGCACATCTGGAAGGAGGCCCATGGCGAAGGCGGAGAAGAGCGTCGCGATCGCCGAGCTCAAGAGTGAGTTCGAGGGATCCAGCGCCGCCGTTCTGACCGAATACCGCGGTCTCACCGTCGCGCAGCTCAAGCAGCTGCGCGTCTCTCTCGGTGGGAATGCGAAGTTCGCCGTGGCGAAGAACACGCTTACCAAGATCGCGGCCAACAACGCCGGGATCTCTGCCCTGGACGACCTGTTCCAGGGCCCGACCGCCATCGCGTTCGTCAAGGGCGACGTCGTGGAGGCGGCCAAGGGTCTGCGTGACTTCGCCAAGGCCAACCCCCTCCTGGTGATCAAGGGTGGTGTCGTCGACGGCAAGTCGATGACGCCCGACGAGATCACGAAGCTTGCCGACCTTGAGTCCCGCGAGGTGCTCCTCGCGAAGCTGGCCGGCGCACTGAAGGCCAAGCAGTCCCAGGCTGCCGCCACCTTCGCCGCGCTGCCCACCACGATGGCTCGACTGGCCGAGGCTCTGCGCGCCAAGCGCGAAGAGGCCGGCGAGTAGGTCCGCGCAGCGGACGGGGGAAGCGCGCACCGCGGTCCCTTTAACGTTTTTTGCTCGATCCACTGGAGGAACACATCATGGCGAAGCTCAGCACCGACGAGCTGCTCGAGACCTTCAAGGAGATGACCCTCCTTGAGCTGTCCGACTTCGTGAAGGTCTTCGAGGAGACCTTCGACGTCAAGGCCGCCGCCCCGGTCGCCGTCGCCGCCGCCCCGGCCGCCGGTGGCGCTGGTGGCGCCGCCGAGGAGGCCGAGGAGCAGGACGAGTTCGACGTCATCCTCGAGGCCGCCGGCGACAAGAAGATCCAGGTCATCAAGGAGATCCGCGCCCTGACGAGCCTGGGCCTCAAGGAGGCCAAGGACCTCGTGGACGGCGCTCCGAAGCCGGTCTTCGACGGCAAGGTCAACAAGGAGCAGGCCGAGAAGGCGAAGGCTGCCCTCGAGGGCGCCGGCGCCACGGTCTCCGTCAAGTAAGACGGCCTCGTAACACGCTTCACCGAAGGGGCGGGTCCATCCAGGTGCCGGATGGGACCGCCCCTTTCGCATGCCCGGACGCCGTACGGACTCCAGACCCTATGGGCAGGGCGGGCCCGTTGATCTATCGTGCGGAATGGGGAGTGTCCGGCAGAGGCTGTCCGCCGCGAGCGTGGAACCAGGTGGATGCGTCGAAAGGCGGCGGAGGAGCTCGTGGCCGCGGGAGGCCGCAGGCGACGGCAACACGGCGGGGCGCCGCCACGCGCAGCAGGACATGGTTCGTCGGACACGACCGCGGATCCGCGCGACGTGAACGGGCCGAGACGACCGGGTGCTCAGGAGGTGCGGGAATGCGGCGCGCGCTGACCGGCGGGCTCGTCCTCCTCGTGGCCGCCTTGTCCCTGGCGGTCTACTGGATCGCCCGGGCGCGTACGGATGCCCTCACGGCGGCGCAGGACCGCGAGATGGCCGTGCAGGCCGCCGCGGCGCACGCCGTGAGCCTCATGTCGATCGACCACCGCCGCATCGACGACGACCTCAAACGCGCCCTGGCGACCTCCACGGGCCCACAGCGGGCGCAGTACGCCGCCGGGCAGGCGGCCCTCAGGGCCGCCACGCTGAAGAACAAGGCCGTCCAGACGGGAGTCCTGCGGGCGTCCGCGCTCGCCAGCATCGACGGCGGCCGGCGCACGGCACAGGTGCTGATCGTCGGCGACGCGGTGATCCATTGGGAGGACGGCAGGAAGGCCCCTCCTGAGGAGCGCTTCTTCCGCTGGCGCATGGACGTCACGAAGGCCTCGGGCCTGTGGCTGGTCTCGCGGGCGGAGCTGGTGCAGTGAGGCGTCTGCTACGGGCGTCGGCGGCCCTCGTGGCGGCCGGGCTGGCCGTCGCCGCCTTGTGGCTGCTGCTCGATCTGCGCCGCGTCCAGGCCGCCGAGAGAGCCTCCCGGGAGGCCCTCTCGGCTGCCCGGTCCTACGCTCCGGACATGTTGTCGTACGACTACCGTACGATCGAGCGGGACATGCTGAGGGCGGGCGCACACGCCACAGGGCAACTGGCGGAGCATTACCGGACGCTCGCGAAGACGCTCGGGCCGCAGGCGCGGGAGCGGCGGACGGTGCAACACGCGGTGGTGGCCGCCGCCGGCGTGGAGTCGGCGACGCCGACCGAGGTCCGGGTGCTGCTGTTCGTGAACATGGTCACGACGCGGTCGGGCCCGGGTCAGGAGGAGCCGAAGCAGCAGGTCAGCCAGGGAAGGGCGCGCCTTGTCATGGTGACGCAGGGCGACGGCTGGCGGGCCTCCCGGCTGTCCACGCTCCTGGGTGACACGCCCGTTCCCTGAGCACGTAGCTAAATTGTTAGTAAAGACGACGTTTAGACCGTGCCGGTGGATGGGTATCCACGGCACGGTGGCGTCGATCGACGGTCAGCGTTGGGTCGTTCGCGTGACTGAGCGTTACCCGTCTCCGGTCCCGGGTAGGGACTGGATCCCCGGCGGTCGCTTGGTCCCGAGGGCGGGAAAACCCAGCGTGACGCCTGTCGGTTAGGCGAAATGTCGGCTCCCGGGCTTGACGTTTCGGCGCTGACGGGTGATGCTGCCACCAACGTGGAGCGCAGAGCGATAGCGGAGTGGACAGGTGTATGCCGATCGGCTACACTGCCCCTTTGCGCTGCCCTTTGACGACCGTCTCTCTGAGTAACTCTTAGTCCTGGTCGTCTGGCGTGCGTGTAGTCAGTCCGCGAGCCCTCGGAAGGACATCTGTTGGCAGCCTCGCGCAACGCCTCCGCCGTACCCGCCGGTCCCCGAACCGTGTCGTTCGCACGCATCGAGGAGCCGCTCGAAGTACCCGACCTTCTCGCCCTGCAGACCGAGTCCTTTGATTGGCTGCTCGGAAACGAGAAATGGAAGGGCCGGGTTGAGGCGGCTCGCCAGGCCGGGCGCAAGGACGTCCCGGCCCAGTCGGGTCTTGAAGAGATCTTCGAGGAGATCAGTCCCATCGAGGACTTCTCCGGAACCATGTCCCTGTCGTTCCGGGACCACAGGTTCGAGCCGCCCAAGTACTCAGTCGATGAGTGCAAAGACAAGGACATGACCTACTCCGCCCCGATGTTCGTCACGGCGGAGTTCATCAATAACACCACAGGTGAGATCAAGAGCCAGACGGTGTTCATGGGCGACTTCCCGCTCATGACGTCGAAGGGCACCTTCATCATCAACGGCACCGAGCGTGTCGTGGTCTCCCAGCTCGTCCGGTCGCCCGGTGTCTACTTCGACCGCAGCGTCGACAAGACCTCCGACAAGGACCTGTTCGGCTGCCGGGTGATCCCGTCGCGCGGCGCCTGGCTCGAGTTCGAGATCGACAAGCGTGACAGTGTCGGCGTGCGCATCGACCGTAAGCGCAAGCAGCCCGTGACGGTGCTGCTGAAGGCGCTCGGCTGGACCAGCGACCAGATTCTGGAGCGTTTCGGTCAGTACGAGTCGATGCGGGCGACTCTGGAGAAGGACCACACCTCTGGTCAGGACGACGCGCTGCTGGACATCTACCGCAAGCTGCGTCCGGGCGAGCCGCCGACCAAGGAGTCGGCGCAGGCGCTGCTGGAGAACCTGTACTTCAACCCGAAGCGCTACGACCTCGCCAAGGTCGGCCGTTACAAGATCAACAAGAAGCTGGGCGTCCAGGCCGACATCACCCAGGGCACGCTGACCGACGAGGACATCGTGTCCACCATCGAGTACATCGTCCGGCTGCACGCCGGTGAGGACTCGATGGGCCCGGAGGGCTCGGTGGTCGTCGAGACCGACGACATCGACCACTTCGGCAACCGCCGTCTGCGCAGCGTGGGCGAGCTGATCCAGAACCAGGTCCGGCTGGGCCTGGCCCGCATGGAGCGTGTCGTGCGCGAGCGCATGACGACGCAGGACGTCGAGGCGATCACGCCGCAGACCCTGATCAACATCCGCCCGGTCGTGGCGTCGATCAAGGAGTTCTTCGGCACCTCGCAGCTGTCGCAGTTCATGGACCAGACCAACCCGCTGGCCGGCCTGACGCACAAGCGGCGTCTGTCCGCCCTCGGCCCGGGTGGTCTGTCGCGTGAGCGGGCCGGCTTCGAGGTCCGCGACGTGCACCCGTCCCACTACGGCCGGATGTGCCCGATCGAGACGCCGGAAGGCCCGAACATCGGCCTGATCGGCTCGCTGTCCTCCTATGGGCGGGTCAACTCGTTCGGCTTCGTCGAGACGCCCTACCGCAGGGTCGTCGACGGCCGGGTCACCGAGCAGATCGACTACCTGACCGCGGACGAGGAAGACCGGCACGTCGTGGCGCAGGCCAACACCGGCCTGAACGCCGACGGCACCTTCGCCGAGACCCGCGTGCTCGCCCGCCGGAAGGGCGGCGAGTTCGAGGCGGTCCACCCGTCCGAGGTCGACTACATGGACGTGTCGCCGCGTCAGATGGTGTCGGTGGCGACGGCGATGATTCCGTTCCTGGAGCACGACGACGCCAACCGGGCGTTGATGGGTTCGAACATGCAGCGTCAGTCGGTGCCTTTGCTGAAGAGCGAGGCTCCGCTGGTGGGTACGGGGATGGAGTATCGCGCGGCGACCGATGCCGGTGATGTGATCACGGCGGAGAAGGCCGGTGTGGTGGAGGAGGTCTCGGCCGACTACATCACGGTGATGAACGACGACGGTACGCGGACGACGTATCGGGTGGCGAAGTTCAAGCGGTCGAACCAGGGCACCTGTTTCAACCAGAAGCCGATCGTGGCCGAGGGGGATCGGGTCGAGCGGGGTCAGGTCGTCGCCGACGGTCCGTGCACGGACAACGGTGAGATGGCGCTGGGCAAGAACCTGCTGGTGGCGTTCATGCCGTGGGAGGGTCACAACTACGAGGACGCGATCATCCTGTCCCAGCGTCTGGTGCAGGACGACGTGCTGTCGTCGATTCACATCGAGGAGCACGAGGTCGACGCCCGCGACACCAAGCTGGGCCCCGAGGAGATCACCCGGGACATCCCGAACGCCTCCGAGGACGCGCTGGCCGACCTGGACGAGCGGGGCATCATCCGGATCGGCGCCGAGGTCGTCACGGGCGACATCCTGGTGGGCAAGGTCACTCCCAAGGGGGAGACGGAGCTGACGCCCGAGGAGCGGCTGCTGCGTGCGATCTTCGGTGAGAAGGCGCGTGAGGTTCGTGACACCTCGCTGAAGGTGCCGCACGGTGAGTCGGGCAAGGTCATCGGGGTGCGGGTGTTCAGCCGTGAGGAGGGTGACGAGCTTCCTCCGGGTGTCAACGAGCTGGTCCGGGTGTATGTGGCGCAGAAGCGCAAGATCACCGATGGGGACAAGCTGGCCGGTCGTCACGGCAACAAGGGCGTCATCTCCAAGATCCTGCCGGTGGAGGACATGCCGTTCCTTGAGGACGGCACGCCGGTCGACATCGTCCTCAACCCGCTGGGCGTGCCCGGCCGTATGAACGTCGGTCAGGTGCTGGAGACCCACCTCGGGTGGATCGCCGCACGTGGCTGGGACGTCTCCGGGGTCGAGGAGGCCTGGGCCGAGCGCCTGCGCGACAAGGACCTGGACAGGGTCGAGCCCTGGACCAAGGTCGCCACGCCGGTGTTCGACGGCGCCAATGAGGAGGAGATCGTCGGCCTGCTCGACAGCACCCTGCTCAACCGGGACGGCTCCCGCATGGTGGGGGAGAACGGCAAGGCGCGGCTGTTCGACGGCCGCTCCGGCGAGCCGTTCCCGCACCCGATCTCGGTGGGCTACATCTACATCCTGAAGCTGCTGCACCTGGTCGACGACAAGATCCACGCTCGCTCGACCGGCCCGTACTCGATGATCACCCAGCAGCCGCTGGGTGGTAAGGCGCAGTTCGGCGGCCAGCGTTTCGGCGAGATGGAGGTGTGGGCGCTGGAGGCCTACGGCGCGGCATACGCGCTGCAGGAGCTGCTGACGATCAAGTCCGACGACGTACTGGGCCGAGTGAAGGTCTACGAGGCCATCGTCAAGGGCGAGAACATCCCCGAGGCGGGCATTCCCGAGTCCTTCAAGGTCCTCATCAAGGAGATGCAGTCGCTCTGTCTCAACGTCGAGGTCCTCTCCAGCGACGGTATGTCGATCGAGATGAGGGACACCGACGAGGACGTCTTCCGCGCGGCGGAGGAGCTCGGCATCGACCTGTCCCGGCGTCCCCACGAGGGCGCGATGACCGTCGACGAGGTCTGATTCAAAAGGGGATTATCTAGTGCTCGACGTCAACTTCTTCGACGAGCTGCGCATCGGCCTCGCGACCGCCGACGACATCAGGCAGTGGTCGCACGGCGAGGTGAAGAAGCCGGAGACCATCAACTACCGGACCCTCAAGCCGGAAAAGGACGGGCTCTTCTGCGAGAAGATCTTCGGTCCGACCCGGGACTGGGAGTGCTACTGCGGCAAGTACAAGCGCGTCCGCTTCAAGGGCATCATCTGTGAGCGCTGTGGCGTCGAAGTCACGCGCGCCAAGGTGCGCCGCGAGCGGATGGGCCACATCGAGCTGGCCGCTCCGGTCACCCACATCTGGTACTTCAAGGGCGTCCCGTCGCGCCTCGGCTACCTGCTCGACCTGGCCCCGAAGGACCTGGAGAAGGTCATCTACTTCGCGGCGTACATGATCACGCATGTCGACATCGAGATGCGTGACCGCGACCTGCCGTCGCTGGAGGCGAAGATCTCCGTCGAGCGGCAGCACATCGAGCAGCGCCGCGACGCCGACATCGAGGCTCGCCAGAAGAAGCTCGAGGCGGACCTGGCCGAGCTGGAGGCCGCCGGCGCCAAGGGCGACGTCCGCCGCAAGGTGCGCGAGGGCGCCGACCGCGAGATGCGCCAGCTCCGCGACCGGGCCCAGCGCGAGCTGGACCGGCTCGAGGAGGTCTGGAGCCGCTTCAAGAACCTCAAGGTCCAGGACCTGGAGGGCGACGAGCTGCTCTACCGCGAGATGCGCGACCGGTTCGGCCGCTACTTCCGCGGCGGCATGGGCGCCCAGGCCATCCAGGAGCGGCTGACCGGCTTCGACCTGGAGGCCGAGGCGGAGAACCTGCGGGAGACCATCCGCAGCGGCAAGGGCCAGAAGAAGGCCCGCGCGCTCAAGCGGCTCAAGGTCGTCGCGGCGTTCCTCAACACCCGCAACTCGCCGAGCGGCATGGTCCTCGACTGCATCCCGGTGATCCCGCCGGACCTGCGGCCGATGGTCCAGCTCGACGGTGGCCGCTTCGCCACCTCGGACCTGAACGATCTCTACCGCCGGGTCATCAACCGGAACAACCGCCTCAAGCGTCTGCTCGACCTCGGCGCGCCCGAGATCATCGTGAACAACGAGAAGCGGATGCTGCAGGAGGCCGTCGACGCCCTGTTCGACAACGGCCGCCGCGGCCGCCCGGTCACGGGCCCCGGCAACCGTCCGCTGAAGTCCCTCAGCGACATGCTGAAGGGCAAGCAGGGTCGTTTCCGGCAGAACCTGCTCGGCAAGCGCGTCGACTACTCCGGCCGTTCGGTCATCGTCGTCGGCCCGCAGCTCAAGCTCCACCAGTGCGGCCTGCCCAAGCAGATGGCGCTGGAGCTGTTCAAGCCGTTCGTGATGAAGCGCCTGGTCGATCTCAACCACGCGCAGAACATCAAGTCCGCCAAGCGGATGGTCGAGCGGTCCAAGCCGGTCGTGTGGGACGTGCTCGAAGAGGTCATCACCGAGCACCCGGTGCTGCTCAACCGCGCGCCCACTCTGCACCGTCTGGGCATCCAGGCCTTCGAGCCGCAGCTTGTCGAGGGCAAGGCCATCCAGATCCACCCGCTCGTCTGCACCGCGTTCAACGCGGACTTCGACGGCGACCAGATGGCGGTGCACCTGCCGCTGTCGGCCGAGGCCCAGGCCGAGGCCCGGATCCTGATGCTGTCCACCAACAACATCCTCAAGCCGGCGGACGGCAAGCCGGTGACGATGCCCACCCAGGACATGGTCATCGGTCTGTACTGGCTGACCACCCACAAGGAGGGTGGCGTCGGCGAGGGCCGGGTGTTCGCCACGGTGTCGGAGGCGCTCATGGCCTTCGACCGCCACGAGCTGGACATCCAGGCCAAGGTCCACGTGCGGCTCAAGGACGTCCCGCCGCCGCGTGGCTGGGAGGCCCCCGAGGGCTGGGAGACCGGCGACCCGATCCGGCTGGAGACCACGCTGGGCCGGTGCCTGTTCAACCAGACGCTGCCCGACAACTACCCCTTCGTGAACTACCAGGTCGGCAAGAAGCAGCTCTCGGCGATCGTCAACGAGCTGGCCGAGCGGTACCCGAAGGTGGATGTGGCCAACGCGCTCGACTCGCTGAAGGACGCCGGCTTCTACTGGGCGACCCGCGCCGGTGTCACGATCTCCATCGAGGACGTCGTGGCGCCGCCGAACAAGGCCGAGATCATGGAGTCGTACGAGAGGCGGGCCGACAAGGTCCAGCGCGAGTACGACCGCGGTCTGATCACCGACGAGGAGCGCCGTCAGGAGCTCATCGAGATCTGGACCCATGCGACGGCGGACGTCGAGACCGACATGGTCAACGCGTTCCCGGCGACCAACCCGGTCTGGATGATGGTCAACTCCGGCGCCCGCGGTAACCGCATGCAGGTCCGGCAGATCGCCGGCATCCGCGGCCTGGTGTCCAACACCAAGGGTGAGACGATCCCGCGGCCGATCAAGTCCTCCTTCCGCGAGGGCCTGTCGGTGCTGGAGTACTTCATCTCGACCCACGGCCAGCGGAAGGGTCTGGCGGACACCGCCCTGCGGACCGCCGACTCCGGTTACCTGACCCGTCGTCTGGTCGACGTCGCGCAGGACGTCATCGTGCGCGAGATCGACTGCGGCACCGACCGG
Source organism: Microbispora bryophytorum (assembly GCF_043197435.1). Classification (NCBI taxonomy): domain Bacteria; kingdom Bacillati; phylum Actinomycetota; class Actinomycetes; order Streptosporangiales; family Streptosporangiaceae; genus Microbispora; species Microbispora bryophytorum. The sequence continues at coordinate 230,698 of NZ_JBICTF010000004.1, forward strand.
GCCGTCCCGCTGCACGTCGGCGAGCGCGACCCCCAGGGCAACCTGGTCAAGGCCGAGAACGCCGAGAGCAACGTGCACGGCCGCATCCTGGCCGAGGACGTCGAGGTGGACGGCAAGCTCATCGCGTCCGCGGGCGTCGACATCAACGACGACGTGGTGACGGCGCTGGTGAACGTCGGCATCGAGACGGTCAGGACCCGCAGCACGCTCGTCTGCGAGGCCAAGATCGGTGTCTGCGCGACCTGCTACGGCCGTTCGCTGGCCACCGGCAAGCTCGTGGACGTCGGCGAGGCCGTCGGCATCATCGCGGCCCAGTCGATCGGTGAGCCCGGCACCCAGCTGACCATGCGTACCTTCCACACCGGTGGTGTGGCGGGCGCGGACATCACCCACGGTCTGCCGCGTGTCCAGGAGCTGTTCGAGGCCCGCATCCCCAAGGGTGTGGCTCCGATCAGCGAGGTCGCCGGCCGGGTCAGGATCGACGAGACCGACAAAACCCGCAAGATCGTCATCACTCCGGACGACGGCTCGGACGAGATCGCCTACCCGGTGTCGATGCGGTCGCGGCTGCTGGTCTCCGAGGGGCAGCACGTGGACGTCGGTCAGCTCCTGATCGCCGGTGCGCGTAACCCGAACGAGGTCCTTCGCATCCTCGGCCCGCGTGCCGTCCAGCTCCACCTGGTGGACGAGGTGCAGCAGGTCTACCGCTCGCAGGGTGTGTCGATCCACGATAAGCACATCGAGGTCATCGTCCGGCAGATGCTCAAGCGCGTGAACGTGCTGGAGTCCGGCGACACCGAGCTGCTGCCCGGCGAGCTGGTCGAGCGGCCGCGCTTCGAGGCGCTCAACCGGCAGACCGTGGCGGAGGGCGGCCAGCCGGCCGCCGGCCGTCCGGTCCTGATGGGCATCACCAAGGCCTCGCTGGCCACCGAGTCGTGGCTGTCGGCGGCGTCCTTCCAGGAGACGACGCGAGTCCTCACCGACGCGGCGATCCACGCCAAGTCGGACTCGCTGCTCGGCCTCAAGGAGAACGTCATCATCGGTAAGCTCATCCCGGCCGGTACGGGCATGCCCCAGTACCGCAACATCCGGGTGGAGCCGACCGAGGAGGCCAAGGCCGCGATGTACACGGTCGGCGGCTACGACGGCTCGGCCGCGGACTACACCTTCGGTTCCGGCAGCGGCGAGGCCGTCCCGCTGGAGGAGTACGACTTCGGACAGTACGGCCGTTGACAGGTCGCCGCGGTGAGCGATCGCCGCGGCGGGGACGTACGGAAGCGGCCCGGGACACCCCGTCCCGGGCCGCTTTCCGTTGTCCGCACTCCCGCGCACGCCCGCGGCGCAGGGTGGCCCGGCGTGGAAACCGTGAGAAGTCCCTCGTGGGGACGGTATGATGAGGCGCCGGGTCCTTCGGCGGTCCTGCTTGGGCCGTCGGCACAGCGACACGTCCAGACAGCGGGGCACGTCCCTCCGGGGCGTCCTCCTCTGTTTTGACGTGTTGTACCGGGGCGGGTAGGCTTAACCTCCGTGCCCGTCTGTGGGCTCGCACGCGTGCGCTTGAATGCCACTTCTCGACGAGAGGGGTGTGCGGGAGCGCCGCGAGACTCCTCCGGATCGACCGGGTCTGCTCGGGTGTGATGCGACAAGAGCGCGACACGCCCGACCGCGGGGGTCGAAGAGGATGGAAAACCAGCAGGTCATGACACCGGCAGTACCTGCAAGCCTGTGAGAGGCGGCATCGCCACCTCGATCGGGTTCCACGTATCACCGGCTAGGCACGAAACGGAGACGCGGTGCCCACCATTCAGCAGTTGGTCCGAAAGGGCCGGCAGGACAAGGTCAGCAAGACCAAGACTCCTGCCCTCAAGGGGAGCCCGCAGCGGCGCGGCGTTTGCACCCGCGTTTACACGACGACCCCCAAGAAGCCCAACTCGGCGCTGCGCAAGGTGGCCCGTGTTCGGCTCACCAACGGCATCGAGGTCACGGCTTACATCCCCGGGGTGGGCCACAACCTCCAGGAGCACTCGATGGTGCTCGTGCGTGGTGGTCGTGTGAAGGACCTGCCGGGTGTTCGCTACAAGATCATCCGTGGTTCGCTGGACACCCAGGCCGTCCGCAACCGCAAGCAGGCCCGCAGCCGTTACGGCGCTAAGAAGGAGAAGAGCTGACATGCCGCGCAAGGGTTCCCCTGGCCGCCGCCAGCTGGTCGCTGACCCGGTGCACAACTCGCCGCTGGTCACCGCGCTCATCAACAAGGTTCTCCTGGACGGCAAGCGCTCCCTCGCGCAGTCGATCGTCTACGGCGCCCTCGAGGGCTGCAAGGACAAGACCGGCAACGACCCGGTCGTCACCCTCAAGCGCGCCCTCGACAACGTCCGCCCGACGCTCGAGGTGAAGAGCCGCCGCGTCGGTGGCGCCACCTACCAGGTGCCGGTCGAGGTCAAGGCCTCGCGCAGCACCACGCTGGCGCTGCGGTGGATCGTCCAGTACTCCCGCGCGCGGCGTGAGAAGACCATGACCGAGCGGCTCATGAACGAGCTGCTCGACGCGAGCAACGGCCTCGGCGCCAGCGTCAAGCGGCGCGAGGACACGCACAAGATGGCCGAGTCCAACAAGGCCTTCGCCCACTACCGCTGGTAGTGAGCACCGACGACGAGTTAAGGACGCGAAGAAGTGGCCACCACGACCGCTCTTGACCTGGCCAAGGTCCGCAACATCGGGATCATGGCCCATATCGACGCGGGCAAGACCACGACGACTGAGCGCATCCTGTTCTACACCGGCATCAACTACAAGATCGGTGAAGTCCATGAGGGCGCTGCCACCATGGACTGGATGGAGCAGGAGCAGGAGCGCGGCATCACCATCACCTCCGCCGCGACCACCTGCAGCTGGCTTGATCACACGATCAACATCATCGACACGCCCGGACACGTGGACTTCACCATCGAGGTCGAGCGGTCGCTGCGTGTTCTCGACGGCGCGGTCGCGGTGTTCGATGGCGTCGCCGGCGTGGAGCCTCAGTCGGAGACGGTCTGGCGCCAGGCCGACCGGTACGGCGTGCCCCGCATCTGCTTCGTGAACAAGATGGACCGGGTCGGCGCGGAGTTCCACCGCTGTGTCGACATGATGATCAACCGGCTGGGCTCCACGCCGGCGGTCATCCAGCTTCCCTGGGGCGTCGAGGCCGACTTCAAGGGCGTCATCGACCTGGTGAAGATGAAGGGCCTGCTCTGGAGCGCCGAGGCGGCCAAGGGCGAGATGTACGACACCGTCGACATCCCGGCCGACCACGCCGACGCCGCTCGTGAGTGGCGCGACAAGCTCGTCGAGACGGTCGCCGAGAACGACGACGAGCTCATGGAGCTCTTCCTGGAGGGCGTCGAGCCCACCGAGGAGCAGCTCGTCGCGGCCATCCGCCGGGCGACCATCACCAGCTCGATCAACCCGGTCCTGTGCGGCACCGCCTTCAAGAACAAGGGCGTGCAGCCCCTGCTCGACGCGATCGTCGCCTACCTCCCCGCTCCCACCGACATTCCGGCCTTCAAGGGCCACGCGGTGGGCAACGAGGAGGAGGCCATCGAGCGCCACGCGGACCCGAACGAGCCCTTCGCGGCGCTGGCTTTCAAGATCATGAGCGACCCGCACCTGGGCAAGCTCACCTACATCCGCGTCTACTCCGGAACGCTCGAGACCGGCACCACTGTGGTGAACTCGGTCAAGGGCAAGAAGGAGCGGATCGGCAAGATCTACCAGATGCACGCGAACAAGCGCGAGGAGCGCCCGACCGCGATCGCTGGTCAGATCGTGGCCGTCATGGGCCTGAAGGACACCACCACCGGCGACACTCTGTCGGACCCGGTCAAGCAGGTCGTCCTCGAGTCGATGACGTTCCCCGCGCCGGTCATCAACGTCGCGATCGAGCCCAAGACCAAGGGCGACCAGGAGAAGCTGGGCACCGCGATCCAGCGGCTGGCCGAGGAGGACCCGTCCTTCCAGGTCCGCCGGGACGAGGAGACCGGACAGACGGTCATCTGGGGCATGGGTGAGCTCCACCTGGAGATCCTCGTCGACCGGATGCGCCGCGAGTTCAAGGTCGAGGCCAACGTCGGACGCCCGCAGGTCGCCTACCGCGAGACCATCCGCCGCAAGGTGGAGAAGGTCGAGTACACGCACAAGAAGCAGACCGGTGGTTCCGGCCAGTTCGCGCGCGTGATCATCAGCCTCGAGCCGCTGGGCGAGGGCAACGACGGTTACGAGTTCGAGAACAAGGTCACCGGCGGCCGCATCCCGCGGGAGTACATCCCGTCGGTGGACGCGGGCGCGCAGGAGGCCGCCGAGTTCGGTGTGCTCGCCGGCTACCCGATGGTCGGCGTCAAGGTCACGCTTCAGGACGGTGCCTTCCACGAGGTCGACTCGTCGGAAATGGCCTTCAAGATTGCCGGCTCGATGGCCTTCAAGGAGGCCGCGCGCAGGGCAGACGCCGTACTCCTCGAGCCGATGATGGCCGTCGAGGTCACCACGCCCGAGGACTACATGGGAGACGTCATCGGCGACCTGAACGGTCGTCGCGGACAGATCCAGGCAATGGACGAACGGTCCGGCGCCCGTGTGATCAAGGCGCTCGTTCCGCTCTCCGAGATGTTCGGCTACGTGGGCGACCTGCGCAGCCGCACTCAGGGGCGGGCGAGCTACAGCATGCAGTTCGACTCCTACTCGGAGGTGCCCCCGGGCATCGCCAAGGAGATCGTCGCGAAGGCTCGGGGCGAATAGTTCCGCACCACTGTGGCGGGGCGCCGATGTGATCGTCGCCCCGCTGCCGGAGGGGCTCGGGACGACTCGTTCCGCTCGGTGTACGGCGGGGGCACCTCCGCCGTGCACAGCCTGAGGTAGAAGACGCAAGTCAAGTCAGAATCTCTAAGGAGACAGACCAGTGGCCAAGGCCAAGTTCGAGCGGAACAAGCCGCACGTGAACATCGGCACCATTGGGCACATCGACCACGGCAAGACCACTCTGACCGCGGCGATCACCAAGGTGCTTCACGACCGTTTCCCGCACCTCAACGAGGCGACCCCGTTCGACAAGATCGACAAGGCGCCCGAGGAGAAGGCCCGCGGAATCACCATCTCGATCGCGCACGTCGAGTACCAGACCGAGAAGCGCCACTACGCTCACGTGGACTGCCCCGGTCACGCCGACTACGTGAAGAACATGATCACCGGTGCCGCCCAGATGGACGGCGCGATCCTGGTGGTCGCGGCGACCGACGGTCCGATGCCCCAGACGAAGGAGCACGTCCTCCTGGCCCGCCAGGTCGGCGTTCCCTACATCGTCGTGGCCCTCAACAAGGCCGACATGGTCGACGACGAGGAGATCCTGGAGCTCGTCGAGCTCGAGGTCCGCGAGCTGCTGTCCGCCCAGGAGTTCCCGGGCGACGACCTGCCGGTCGTGCGCGTGTCCGCTCTCAAGGCGCTCGAGGGCGACGAGAAGTGGGGCGACTCCATCGTCGAGCTCATGAACGCCGTGGACGAGAACGTCCCCGAGCCCGTTCGTGACACCGACAAGCCGTTCCTCATGCCGATCGAGGACGTGTTCTCGATCACCGGTCGCGGCACCGTCGTCACCGGTCGTATCGAGCGCGGTGTCGTCAAGGTCAACGAGACCGTCGACATCATCGGCATCAAGGAGAAGAGCACCACGACCACCGTCACCGGTGTCGAGATGTTCCGCAAGCTCCTCGACGAGGGCCAGGCCGGTGACAACGTCGGTCTGCTCCTGCGCGGCATCAAGCGCGAGGACGTCGAGCGCGGCCAGTGTGTCATCAAGCCGGGCACGACGACCCCGCACACCGAGTTCGAGGCGCAGGTCTACATCCTGTCCAAGGACGAGGGCGGCCGCCACACGCCGTTCTTCAACAACTACCGTCCTCAGTTCTACTTCCGTACGACTGACGTGACGGGCGTTGTGAACCTGCCCGAGGGCACCGAGATGGTCATGCCCGGTGACAACACCGAGATGACCGTCCAGCTCATCCAGCCGATCGCGATGGAGGAAGGCCTCAAGTTCGCGATCCGCGAGGGCGGCCGCACCGTCGGCGCCGGCCGTGTGACGAAGATCATCAAGTAGTACACCGCTGGGCGGCGGTCGGGCTCGTGAGGGCCTGACCGCCGCACCACGGAGGGGCCGGAAACGGTCCCCCACGGACGACGAGACCGTGATCTCGCAGTGCTTTCGGCCGCACTTCGACCGAAACCACTGCCAGATCACGGAACACCGGACGGGATCCGGAACGTCGGTCGCGTGGAAACGACCTGCGGCACCAGGCCGCGTGAAGCTTTATAGGACGACAGCGAAGGACACCGAGGCCATTATGGCGGGACAGAAGATCCGCATCCGGCTCAAGGCGTATGACCACGAGGTCATCGACAGCTCGGCCAAGAAGATCGTCGAGACGGTGACGCGGACCGGCGCCAAGGTCGCTGGCCCGGTGCCGCTGCCGACCGAGAAGAACGTGTACTGCGTCATCCGGTCGCCGCACAAGTACAAGGACAGCCGCGAGCACTTTGAGATGCGTACGCACAAGCGGCTGATTGACATCATCGACCCGACGCCGAAGACGGTCGACTCGCTCATGCGTCTCGACCTTCCCGCCGGTGTCGACATCTCGATCAAGCTCTAAGGAACGCACTGACATGGCTAAGCAGATCAAGGGCGTCCTGGGCAAGAAGCTCGGCATGACCCAGGTCTTCGATGAGGCGAACCGGGTGATCCCGGTCACCGTCGTCGAGGCCGGTCCGTGCGTGGTGACCCGGGTACGCACTCCGGAGAAGGACGGCTACTCCGCCGTCCAGCTCGGCTACGGGCAGATTGACCCTCGTAAGGTCAACAAGCCCCTGGGCGACTACCTCCGCAAGCACGACATCACGCCGCGCCGTTACTTCGCCGAGGTCCGCACCGAGGACGCCTCCGAATACTCGCTCGGCCAGGAGATCCTCGCCGACGCCTTCGAGGCCGGGCAGTACATCGACGTCACCGGCAAGAGCAAGGGCAAGGGCTTCGCCGGTGTCATGAAGCGCCACAACTTCCGTGGTCTGGGCGCCTCGCACGGTACGCAGCGCAAGCACCGCTCCCCGGGCTCCATCGGTGGCTGCGCCACCCCGGGCCGCGTCTTCAAGGGCGTGCGCATGGCCGGCCGGATGGGCAACGTCCGCACGACGGTCCAGAGCCTCAAGGTGCACGCCGTGGACGCCGAGAAGGGCCTCATCCTGATCAAGGGTGCGATCCCCGGCGCCAACGGCAGCCTGGTTCTTCTCCGCACCGCCGCCAAGAAGGGGGTTGCTGCCAAGTGACCACGACCATCGACGTCCTCGACGCCAGCGGCGCCAAGGCGGGGACCGTCGACCTCCCCGAGGAGGTCTTCGGCGCCAAGGTCAACGTCCCGCTGATCCACCAGGTGGTCGTCGCCCAGCTCGCCGCGCGCCGGCAGGGCACCCACGCCACCAAGACCCGGGGCAACGTGTCCGGCGGCGGCAAGAAGCCGTACCGGCAGAAGGGCACCGGCCGCGCGCGCCAGGGCTCGACCCGCGCACCGCAGTTCGCCGGTGGTGGCGTCGTCCACGGCCCGCAGCCGCGCTCGTACGAGCAGCGGACGCCCAAGAAGATGAAGACGGCCGCCCTGAAGGGCGCGCTGTCCGACCGCGCCGGCGGCGGCCGCGTCCACGTGGTGAGCGGCCTGGTCACGGGTGACACGCCCGGAACCCGCGCCGCCCTGGAGGCGCTGCGGAAGATCACGCAGGCCCGCAGCGTGCTCGTCGTGGTCGACGAGAACGACGAGCTCACCTGGCTCAGCCTGCGCAACGCGCCCGAGGTCCACCTGCTGGACGCGGGGCAGCTCAACACCTACGACGTGCTGTGCCACGACGACCTGGTCTTCACCCGTGAGGCCTACGACCAGGTCATCGCGCGGCTGGCGAACAGCGGGAAGGAAGAGGCCTGATGCAGAAGATCGCCGACCCGCGTGACATCATCCTCAAGCCGATCGTCTCCGAGAAGAGCTACGGCCTGATCGATGAGCACAACAAGTACACGTTCCTGGTGCGCAAGGGTGCCAACAAGACGCAGGTGAAGATCGCCGTCGAGCAGATCTTCGGCGTCAAGGTGACCGGCGTTAACACGATCAACCGCCAGGGCAAGCGCAAGCGGACCAAGCTCGGTTACGGGCAGCGCCCGACCACCAAGCGGGCGATCGTGAGCCTGGCCGAGGGCGAGCGGATCGACATCTTCGGTCAGATCGGCTAGCACCTGCCGCAGCGGGGAGAGGGGCCCCTCGCCATCGTGCGAGGGACCGGCCCCGAGGAAGAGAGCACCGGGGGGACCGCCGTGAGGCGGACCCCGACCGGTACGAACCGACGAAGGATGAACGAAAAAGATGGGCATCCGTAAGTACAAGCCGACGACTCCGGGTCGGCGCGGCGCGAGCGTCTCGGACTTCGCCGAGATCACGCGCAGCACCCCGGAGAAGTCGCTGCTTGCCCCACTGCACAGCAAGGGCGGCCGTAACGTCCATGGGCGGGTGACCGCCCGGCACCAGGGAGGCGGGCACAAGCGCGCCTACCGGATCATCGACTTCCGCCGCCACGACAAGGACGGGATCCCGGCCAAGGTCGCTCACATCGAGTACGACCCGAACCGGACCTCCCGCATCGCACTGCTGCACTACGCCGACGGTGAGAAGCGCTACATCCTCGCCCCGGCCGGCCTCAAGCAGGGGGACCAGGTCGAGAACGGCCCCACGGCCGACATCAAGCCGGGCAACTGCCTGCCGCTGCGCAACATTCCGACCGGTACCTTCATCCACGCGGTGGAGCTGCGCCCCGGTGGCGGCGCCAAGCTCGGCCGCAGCGCCGGTGCGCAGATCCAGCTGCTCGCCAAGGAGGGCATGTACGCCACGCTGCGTATGCCGTCCGGAGAAATGCGCCAGGTCGACGTGCGGTGCCGGGCCTCGGTGGGCCAGGTGGGCAACGCCGAGCAGGCCAACATCAACATCGGCAAGGCCGGCCGCAACCGCTGGAAGGGCAAGCGCCCCACGGTCCGCGGTGTCGCCATGAACCCGGTCGACCACCCGCACGGTGGTGGTGAGGGCAAGACCTCCGGTGGTCGCCACCCGGTGAACCCGAAGGGCAAGCCCGAGGGCCGCACGCGGCAGCCGAACAAGCCGAGCGACCGGCTGATCATCCGTCGTCGGAGCAAGAGGAAGAAGCGGTAGGAGCAGCCGATATGCCACGTAGTCTTAAGAAGGGTCCCTTCGTGGACGACCACCTGCAGAAGAAGGTGGACGTTCAGAATGAGAAGGGCACCAAGAACGTCATCAAGACGTGGTCGCGGCGCTCCATGATCGTGCCCGACATGATCGGCCACACGATCGCCGTGCACGACGGCCGCAAGCACGTTCCGGTGTTCGTCACCGAATCGATGATCGGTCACAAGCTCGGTGAGTTCGCCCCCACGCGGACGTTCCGCAGCCACGTCAAGGAAGACCGCCGCAGCCGGCGGTAAGCGCCTTCAAGCCAGCAGTTAGAGGAGAAAGCGATGGAAGCCAGGGCACAGGCGCGGTACGCGCGCCACACGCCCCGGAAGGCCCGCCGTGTGGTGGACCTCATTCGCGGGCTGCCCGCTTCGGAGGCGCAGGCCGTGCTGCAGTTCGCTCCCCAGTCGGCGAGCGAGACCGTCTACAAGGTGCTCTCGAGCGCGATCGCGAACGCTGAGCACAATTTCAAGCTCGACCGGGAGACGCTCTTCGTGAGCCGCGCATGGGTAGACGAGGGTCCGACCCTCAAGCGTTTTCGCCCGCGCGCCCAGGGTCGTGCCTATCGGATCAACAAGCGGACCAGCCACATCACCGTGATCGTGGAGTCCCGCGAGCCGAAGGGAAGGACCCGCTAGTGGGCCAGAAGGTTAACCCGCACGGGTTCCGCCTCGGCATCACGACCGACTTCAAGAGCCGGTGGTACGCCGACAAGCTGTACAAGTCGTACGTCGCCGAGGACGTGTCGATCCGCCGCATGCTGCAGAAGGGCATGGAGCGGGCCGGTATCTCCAAGGTCGAGATCGAGCGCACGACCGACCGCGTCCAGGTCGACATCCACACCGCCCGGCCGGGCATCGTCATCGGCCGTCGCGGCGCGGAGGCCGACCGCATCCGCGGCGACCTGGAGAAGCTGACCAAGAAGCAGGTCCAGCTGAACATCCTCGAGGTGAAGAACCCCGAGATCGACGCGCAGCTCGTCGCGCAGGGCGTGGCCGAGCAGCTGTCCAGCCGCGTCTCGTTCCGCCGGGCCATGCGTAAGGCCATGCAGTCCGCCATGAAGAGCGGGGCCAAGGGCATCCGTGTCCAGTGCTCCGGCCGTCTGGGCGGCGCCGAGATGTCGCGCTCGGAGTTCTACCGCGAGGGCCGCGTGCCCCTGCACACGCTCCGCGCGGACGTCGACTACGGCTTCTACGAGGCCCGCACCACCTTCGGCCGCATCGGCGTGAAGGTGTGGATCTACAAGGGCGAGGCTCCGACCAGCCGTTCCGAGCGGGAGGCGGCCGCGGCCGGCGCCCGTGCGGGCCAGCGTCGTGAGCGTGACGACCGTCGTGGTGGCGGCGCGGGCGACCGTCCCCGTCGCGGCGGCGGCGACCGTCCCCGTCGTGGCGGCGCCGGCCGCGGCGACCGTGCACCCAGGACCGAGGCGGCCGCGCAGGCCGCCCCCGAGACCGGCCCGGCGGAGCAGCCGGGTGCTGAAGGGAGCTGACCATGCTGATCCCGCGCAGGGTCAAGCACCGCAAGCAGCACCGGCCCGACCGCAGCGGCGCCGCCAAGGGTGGCACCAGGGTCGTCTTCGGCGAGTTCGGCATTCAGGCGCTTGAGCACTCCTACGTGACCAACCGCCAGATCGAGGCCGCGCGTATCGCCATGACCCGGCACATCCGCCGTGGCGGCAAGGTGTGGATCAACATCTTCCCGGACCGCCCGCTGACGAAGAAGCCGGCCGAGACCCGCATGGGTTCCGGTAAGGGTTCTCCGGAGTGGTGGATCGCCAATGTCAAGCCCGGCCGTGTCATGTTCGAGCTGTCCGGTGTCGCCGAGCCCGTGGCCCGTGAGGCCATGCGCCGCGCGATGCACAAGCTCCCCATGAAGTGCCGTTTCGTCAAGCGTGAAGTGGGTGAGGCGTGATGGCTAAGGGTCTGACCGCCGCGGAGCTGCGTGTCGAGGACCAGGAGGTGCTGGTCCAGAAGCTGAAGGAAGCCAAGGAGGAGCTGTTCAACCTCCGCTTCCAGTCGGCGACGGGTCAGCTGGAAAGTTACGGGAGGCTGCGCGCCGTCCGCCACGAGATCGCCCGCATCTACACCGTGATGCGCGAGCGCGAGCTCGGGATCGTCACGGTCGAGAAGGAGCCGAGCGATGTCTGAAGCAACCGAGACCACGACCACTGAGACGGCCGCTGAGACGCAGCGGAACTACCGCAAGACCCGTGAGGGCCTGGTCGTCAGCGACAAGATGGACAAGACCGTCGTCGTCGCCGTCGAGGACCGCGTCAAGCACCCGCTGTACGGCAAGGTCATCCGCCGTACGACCAAGTACAAGGCTCACGACGAGCAGAACGCCTGCGGCGTCGGCGACCGTGTCCTCCTGATGGAGACCCGGCCGCTGTCGGCCACCAAGCGGTGGCGGGTCGTCGAGATCCTCGAGAAGGCCAAGTAACACCACAGACGCGCCTCGTGGGGGGTGGGAGACCGCCCCCCATGATGGTGTCCAAGGGGCGGGGCCGACCATCGGTCCCGTCCGCCCGCGGCGGCGGTCGTACGGCTGTCGCCGAGGGAAAAAGACCACATCAGGTTCGGCCAGGCTCACCGCGAGGGTGAGAACCGGCACGACACACAGGAGTAGACGTGATCCAGCAGGAGTCGCGGCTCAAGGTCGCCGACAACACGGGTGCCAAGGAAATCCTTTGCATCCGCGTGCTCGGCGGCTCGGGTCGGCGCTACGCGGGAATCGGCGACATCATCGTGGGCACGGTGAAGGACGCCATTCCCGGCGGGGGCGTTAAGAAAGGCGACGTTGTCAAGGCTGTCGTGGTGCGCACCGTGAAGGAGCGCCGCCGCCCCGACGGCTCCTACATCCGCTTCGACGAGAACGCCGCGGTCATCATCAAGGACAGCGGTGACCCGCGGGGCACCCGCATCTTCGGCCCGGTGGGCCGTGAACTGCGCGACAAGAAGTTCATGCGCATCATCTCGCTCGCGCCGGAGGTGCTGTGATGGCGAAGCTGCACGTGAAGAAGGGTGACCTCGTCCAGGTCATCGCCGGCAAGAACAAGGGCGCCAAGGGCCGGATCATCGCCGCCTACCCGAGCGACGAGCGCGTCGTGGTCGAGGGCGTCAACATGATCAAGAAGCACTCCAAGGTCACCAACCAGGGCCCGCGTGGCGCCCAGGAAGGCGGCGTGCAGACCATGGAGGCTCCCATCCACGTGAGCAACGTCAAGAAGCTCAAGGATGACGAGAAGAAGCCCGAGAAGAAGGCCGCCGGCAAGGGCGACGCCGAGGCGACGGGTGAGGGTGAGGACAGCTGATGACCACCACCACTACTGAGTCTACTGAGACCGGGCGAGTCGCTCCGCGCCTCAAGCAGCGCTACCGCGAGGAAATCATCGCGAAGCTGCGCGAGGAGTTCGGCATCGAGAACATCATGCAGGTGCCCACGGTCACCAAGATCAAGGTGAACATGGGTGTCGGCGAGGCCGCCCGCGACTCGAAGCTCATCGAGGGCGCCGTGCGCGACCTGACCGCCATCACGGGCCAGAAGCCGGCCGTCGCCCGCGCCCGCAAGTCCATCGCGCAGTTCAAGCTCCGCGAGGGCATGCCGATCGGCGCGCACGTGACGCTGCGCGGCGACCGCATGTGGGAGTTCCTCGACCGGCTGCTGTCGCTGGCGCTGCCGCGTATCCGGGACTTCCGCGGCCTGTCGCCGAAGCAGTTCGACGGCAACGGCAACTACACCTTCGGCCTCACCGAGCAGGTCATGTTCCACGAGGTCGACCAGGACAGGGTGGACCGGCAGCGGGGCATGGACATCACGGTCGTGACCACCGCGAAGAACGACGAGCAGGGCCGGGCGCTGCTGAAGCTCCTCGGTTTCCCCTTCAAGGAGGCCTGATCATGGCGAAGACGTCGCTGAAGGTCAAGGCAGCGCGCAAGCAGAAGTTCGAGGTCCGGGCGTACACTCGGTGCTCCCGCTGCGGCCGTCCCCGCGCTGTCTACCGCAAGTTCGGCCTGTGCCGCGTGTGCTTCCGCGAGATGGCGCACCGGGGCGAGCTGCCCGGCATCACGAAGTCGAGCTGGTAAGCCCGCCGCGGGCCAGCCGCACAGAAGTCATATCAACCGGGCGCTGATCGCAGCGCCCACGACCGCACCGAAGGTCCCATCGGGAAACCGCGGTGAGGAAGGCCACCGGCCATGACGATGACCGACCCGATCGCAGACATGCTGACGCGTCTGCGTAACGCGAACTCGGCCTATCACGACACCGTGAGCATGCCTTACTCCAAGATCAAGGCACACATCGCGGAGATCCTCCAGCAGGAGGGCTACATCCAGGGCTGGAGCGTCGAGGACGCGAAGGTTGGCAAGAACCTCGTGATGGAGCTGAAGTTCGGCCCCAGCCGCGAGCGCGCCATCGCAGGACTGCGCCGGGTGTCGAAGCCCGGTCTGCGGGTTTATGCAAAGAAGGACAACCTGCCCCGCGTTCTTGGCGGTCTGGGCGTCGCGATCATCTCGACGTCCGGCGGCCTCATGACCGACCGGCAGGCGAGCAAGCGTGGAGTGGGCGGGGAAGTCCTCGCCTACGTCTGGTAACGAGGGGAGGCACTCAGCATGTCGCGTATCGGACGGCTGCCCATCCCCGTACCCGCGGGTGTCGACATCACGATCGACGGCCGGGAAGTCCAGGTCAAGGGGCCCAAGGGCACGCTCACTCACACGGTCGCCGAGCCCATCGAGGTCTCGCGCGGCGAGGACGGCACCATCGCCGTCACCCGCCCGAACGACGAGAACAAGGTTCGTGCGCTGCACGGCCTGTCTCGCACGCTCATCGCCAACATGGTGGCGGGCGTAACGCAGGGCTACACGAAGACGCTCGAGATCGTCGGCGTCGGTTACCGCGTCCAGGCCAAGGGCCCGACGGAGCTGGAGTTCTCGCTGGGCTTCAGTCACCCGGTGATCGTCAAGGCTCCCGAGGGTGTCAGCTTCCGCGTCGAGAGGCCGACGCTGTTCCACGTGGACGGTGTCGACAAGCAGAGGGTCGGCGAGGTCGCCGCCAACATCAGGAAGCTGCGCAAGCCGGACCCGTATAAGGGCAAGGGCGTGCGCTACCAGGGCGAGGTTGTCCGCCGCAAGGTCGGAAAGGCTGGTAAGTAGGCATGGCTGGAAAGACTGCGTTCGGCAAGCACACGGCCGCCCGCACGGTCTCCCGGGCCCGCCGGCACCGCCGAGTCCGCAAGAACGTCTTCGGCACGTCCGAGCGTCCGCGCCTGGTCGTCAACCGGTCCACGCGTCACCTGTTCGTGCAGATCGTCGACGACACTCAGGGCCACACGCTGGTGAGCGCGTCCACGATGGACGTCTCGCTGCGTGGCGGCGAGGGTGACAAGACCGAGAAGGCGAAGAAGGTCGGCGAGCTTCTCGCTCAGCGGGCCAAGACCGCCGGGATCACCGCTGTCGTGTTCGACCGCGGTGGCAACCGCTACGCGGGGCGCATCGCCGCTCTCGCGGACAGCGCCCGTGAAGGCGGGCTGGAGTTCTGATGGCTCCGGTCCATGGGTCGCGACCGGCGACCCGTCCCAAGAGCAACGAGAAGAGGAACCACTGATGGCTGCAGCTCCGCGTCGCGGTGCCGGCGGCGGTGGCGAGCGGCGTGACCGTCGTGATGACCGCCGCGGTGGCGCCGCAGACAAGGGCGTCTCGTATATCGAGCGCGTCGTAAAGATCAACCGAGTGGCCAAGGTCGTTCAGGGTGGTCGGCGCTTCAGCTTCACCGCGCTGGTCATCGTCGGCGACGGCAACGGTCTCGTCGGGGTCGGCTACGGCAAGGCCAAGGAGGTGCCCGCGGCGATCGCCAAGGGCGTCGAGGAGGCCAAGAAGCACTTCTTCAAGGTCCCGCGGATCCAGGGCACCATCCCGCACCCGGTGCAGGGCGAGGAAGCCGCCGGCGTCGTCCTCCTGCGTCCGGCCTCGCCCGGTACGGGCGTCATCGCGGGTGGCCCGGTTCGCGCGGTCCTGGAGTGCGCCGGGATCCATGACGTGCTGTCCAAGTCGCTCGGCTCGGACAACCCGATCAACATCGTGCACGCCACTGTGGCGGCTCTGAAGGGCCTCAGCCGCCCCGAGGAGATCGCCGCCCGCCGTGGCCTGCCGATCGAGGATGTCGCGCCCAAGGCGATGCTCAAGGCTCGCGCCGAGGGTCTGGCCGAGGCCGCGGCGGCCGCGAAGGCGGTGAGCTGACGGTGGCTCGGCTGAAGATCACGCAGACCCGGTCCAAGATCGGTGGGCAGCAGAACCAGCGTGACTCGCTGCGCTCGCTGGGTCTGAAGCGAATCGGCGACGTCGTCGTCAAGGAGGACCGCCCGGAGATCCGGGGCATGGTCGCCAAGGTGTCGCACCTCGTCGATGTTGAGGAGGTCGACTAGTCATGACCGAGAACGCTCCGCTCAAGATCCATGACCTCCGTCCGGCTCCCGGCGCCAACAAGGCCAAGACCCGCAAGGGCCGCGGCGAGGGCTCCAAGGGCAAGTCGGCCGGTCGTGGCACCAAGGGCACCCGGGCCCGTACGTCGGTGATGCCGGGCTTCGAGGGTGGCCAGGTCCCGCTCCAGCGGCGGCTGCCGAAGCTGAAGGGCTTCTCCAACGCCCTGTTCAAGACGACCTACCAGGTCGTCAACCTGGACAGGCTCGGGGAGCTGTTCCCCCAGGGCGGCGACGTCACGCTCGACGACCTGGTGGCCAAGGGTGCGGTCCGCAAGAACCAGCCCGTCAAGGTGCTGGGCACCGGCGAGATCTCCGTGGCGCTGAACGTGCAGGCGCACGCCTTCTCCGCCAGCGCGAAGGAGAAGATCGCCGCGGCCGGTGGCTCGGTTTCCGAGCTGTAGGCATGACGCTGCACGAGGCGCGGAGGTTCGTTATGAGCCTCCGCGCCCGTAGTGCGTTAGAGTTCGCCTGGCACGGGACTCCACCCGTGTTCGACCAAGCACTCTGGCAGAAAGACATGTCGATGGACGCCTTGCGGACCATCGCCGACCGTTACCGCGTCACTGGCGCGCAGGAGGGACCGTGCTGACCGCGTTTACCCGGGCGTTCCGAACGCCTGACCTGCGCAATAAGCTGCTCTTCACACTGGCCATCATTGTGCTGTTCCGTCTTGGTTCGGTGCTTCCCACTCCGGGAGTCAACGCCAAGAACGTGGCCCTGTGTCTGGAGCAGGCCCAGGCGGGAGACGCTGCCAACATCTACGGGATGGTGCAGCTCTTCAGCGGCGGCGCCCTGTTGAAACTTTCAGTGTTCGCGCTCGGCATCATGCCGTACATCACCGCGAGCATCATCCTGCAGCTGCTGACGGTGGTGATTCCCCGGCTCGAGGCCCTCAAGAAGGAGGGCCAGGCGGGGACGGCGAAGATCACGCAGTACACCCGTTACCTGACCATCGGGCTGGCGGTGCTGCAGTCCACCGCGTTCGTCGCGCTGGCCCGCAGCGGGCAGCTCTTCCAGAACTGTAACCAGGAGATCCTGCTCAGCCAGGACGTCTTCCCACTGATCACCATGGTCATCACGATGACCGCCGGAACCGCCGTGATCATGTGGCTGGGTGAGCTGGTGACCGACCGCGGCGTCGGCAACGGCATGTCGATCCTGATCTTCACTCAGGTCATCGCGGTGTTCCCGTCGGAGCTCGTGAACATCTACCGGCAGAGCCCGTTCAAGTTCGTCGTCGTGATGGTGGTCGGCGTCGTGATGATCGGCGTCGTGGTGTTCATCGAGCAGGCGCAGCGCCGCATCCCGGTGCAGTACGCCAAGCGGATGGTCGGCCGCCGGATGTACGGCGGCACCTCGACCTACATCCCGCTCAAGGTCAACCAGGCCGGCATCATCCCGGTCATCTTCGCCTCGTCGCTGCTGTACCTGCCGCAGCTTCTGGTCACGCTGTTCGGCAACAGCCAGAAGCCCAACGTGGTCGTCGAGTGGCTGGCGCAGAACATGATCAGGGGTGACCACCCGATCTACATGGCCACGTTCTTCCTGCTGATCGTCTTCTTCACGTACTTCTACGTGTCCATCACTTTCAACCCCCCTGAAGTGGCTGACAACATGAAGAAGTACGGTGGGTTCATCCCGGGCATCCGTCCGGGCCGGCCGACCGCTGAGTATCTGAGCTTCGTGCTCAACAGGCTCACGGCCGCGGGCGCTCCGTATCTGGGTGTGATCTCGCTCATCCCGATCATCGCGCTGGCGGTGGCCGGAGCGAGCCAGAACTTCCCGTTCGGAGGGACCAGCATTCTGATCATGGTTGGTGTTGGTCTGGACACGGTCAAGCAGATCGAGAGCCAGCTTCAGCAGCGCAACTACGAGGGCTTCCTGAGATAGTGCGCGTCGTCCTGGTAGGGCCCCCCGGAGCGGGTAAGGGGACGCAGGCCCAGTTCATCGCTTCGCACCTGTCGATCCCGAAAATCTCGACAGGCGACATCTTCCGTGCCAACGTCTCTGGCGGCACGGAGCTCGGCAAGCTCGCCAAGGAGTACATGGATCGCGGTGACCTCGTTCCCGACGAGGTGACCGTGGCCATGGTCCGCGACCGGCTGTCGGAGGACGACGCGCAGGAGGGCTTCCTCCTGGACGGCTTCCCCCGCAACGTGCCGCAGGCCGAGGTCCTCAAGAAGATGCTGGCCGAGTTCGGCACGGGGCTCGACGTGGTGCTCAATCTGGTCGTCGAGGACGACGAGGTCGTGCGCCGCCTGGCGGGCCGCCGTACGTGCCGTTCCTGCGGCAAGGTGTGGCATGTCGTGTTCGATCCGCCCACCGTGGAGGGCGTCTGCGACGCCTGCGGCGGGGAGCTCTTCCAGCGGGACGACGACCGTGAGGAGACCATCAGGCGGCGCCTGGAGGTCTATCAGGAGCAGACGGCGCCGCTGATCTCGTTCTACGCCGACGAGGGAATCCTGCAGGGGGTCGACGCGACCGGGCCGGTCGAGGAGATCACCCAGCGGTCGATGTCGGCGCTGCGGCGGTTCGCCGACTGATTCATTACCGCAGCCGGGAACGCCACTCCAGTCCATGGGGTGGCGTTCACGCTTATATGGGACAATTTCGGGAGGGGGTGCGTTACGTGTTCAAGAAGAATCGGCACGGAATCCAGATCAAGAGCGCCGAGCAGTTGGAGAAGATGCGTGCGGCCGGCCTGGTCGTCGCCCGCACACTGGAACTGCTCCGGACGTCGGTCCGGGCCGGGATGACGCCGCTCGACCTCGACGCCATCGCCGAAGAGGCCATCCGGGGCGAGGGCGCGATCCCGTCGTTCAAGGGCTACCAGGGCTTCCCCGCCACGATCTGCGCCTCCGTGAACGACGAGGTCGTCCACGGCATCCCCACCGACAGCCGCCCGCTCCGCGAGGGCGACATCATCTCGATCGACTGCGGCGCGATCCTCGACGGGTGGCACGGCGACTCGGCGATCACCGTCGGGATCGGCGAGGTCGACCCGGCGCTGACCGAGCTCATGCGGGTGACCGAGGAGGCCATGTGGCGGGGCATCGGCGCCCTGCGGGTGGGCGGGCACCTGTCCGACATTGGCCACCAGGTCGAGCAGTACGTGCGTTCCCAGGGCCGTTACGGCATCCCCCAGGAGTACGGCGGCCACGGCATCGGCACCGAGATGCACATGGATCCGTGGGTGGCCAACCACGGCCGGCCGGGGCGCGGCCCCCGCTTCGAGGCCGGCATGTGCCTGGCGATCGAGCCGATGGTGAACCTCGGCACGGACCGGACCAAGGTGCTGGCCGACGACTGGACGGTCGTGACGGTCGACGGCCGCGCCTCCGCCCATTTCGAGCACAGCGTCGCGGTGACGGAGAACGGCCCCCTCGTTCTCACGGCGCTCGACGGCGGAGCCTCCCGTTTCCCCGGTGTGGGCGCGGGCCAGGGGGAGAGCGTCTCCTGAACCTGACGCCCGTTCCGGCGGCGCGTGAACAATAATGGTCGTATCGCTCAAATGACCGGGAGATGGTGATGGCGGCAGCGCCGGAGATGCGGGCCTCCGACGGCGATCGTGACCGGGTCGCCGCGGCACTGCGCGAGCACGTGGCCGAGGGCAGGCTCACCATCGACGAGTTCAATGAGCGGCTTGAGCAGGTGTACCAGAGCCGTACGTACGGGGAACTCGCCACGCTCACCTCCGACCTGCCCGCGATCGACCTGCACCGGCTGCCGGCTGCCGTCGAGCCCGTGGGGCGGCCGGGCCCCGCCCGGCGTGACGGGAAGGCGCAGGGCAGCGTCAAGAGCGCATGGTCCGCCTGGGCGGCCGCCAGCGCCGTGAGCTGGATGATCTGGTTCCTGTCCATGGTCGCCTCGGACCATCCCATTCCTCCGTGGCCGATGTGGGTCATGGGCCCCTGGGGCGTCATCCTCCTCATCAAGACGGTCTCCGACAGGGGCGGACAGTCCCGGCGCGACACCTGAGCGTTCTTTGCCGTAGGGCCGCCGTCGCGGG
Organism: Microbispora bryophytorum; assembly: GCF_043197435.1. Lineage (NCBI taxonomy): Bacteria > Bacillati > Actinomycetota > Actinomycetes > Streptosporangiales > Streptosporangiaceae > Microbispora > Microbispora bryophytorum. Next base: position 250,490 of record NZ_JBICTF010000004.1, read on the forward strand.
AGCCGCGGGCGGGTAGACGACCGGTGTCGCGATGTGCGGTCCCTCTCGGGCCGCGTCCCCGCGGTGATCGGGCCGCACCCACCCGCGCCGGCATTTCGGCGGTGCCGGGCGGGCGGGTGCGGCGGCGTCCCCGCGACGCCCCGAAGGAACGGGCCGGCGCCGAATTGGCGGGCGGCCCCCTCCGGGGGTACTCTGTGATCTGGTTGTGTCGGGACCCCTGCCGTTGTTTCGCAATTCGGCCCGGGTTGCCGTACACTCCTTTGTCGGTTCACTATGACCTTTGCGCCTAGGCGGCCTGGCTGGTCGCTGCTCTCTGGAAGCGCCCGAAGGTCGCGGCTGCTTAGTGTTCCGAAGCCTCAGACGATCCGATCACTGAAACGCGAGGGCCATGGCCAAGAAAGACGGCGCCATCGAGATTGAGGGCACTGTTATTGAGTCGCTCCCGAACGCCATGTTCAGGGTGCAGCTCGACAACGGTCACAAGGTCCTGGCCCACATCAGCGGGCGGATGCGGATGCATTACATCAGGATCCTGCCCGACGACCGGGTTGTCGTGGAGTTGAGCCCCTACGACTTGAGTCGTGGGCGGATCGTCTACCGGTACAAGTAGCCCCCCCGTCAGCGGGACGGGCCGTATGCGGAACGAATAAGGACTATGAAGGTCAAGCCGAGCGTCAAGAAGATCTGCGACAAGTGCAAGGTGATTCGCCGGCACGGTCGCGTCATGGTGATCTGCGACAACCTGCGCCACAAGCAGCGTCAGGGCTGAGCACAGCTCTCAGTACGTCGCCACCGGGCCCCGGCTGAGTCCGCCCCTGCGGCGGGCTCGGCCAGCGAACGGGCCGGAACAACGAAATCGCGCCACACACCCGCGCAGGCGGTCTCCGCGAGGAGTCCGTACCACGCGGGAGACCCCCGGTCGGAGGCCGGGGCCCTCGCCCGGGCATGGGAGGGGAAGTGTGGCGTTAGACCTCCGCCACACTGAAGGAGAATGCCCGACCATGGCCCGCCTGGTTGGCGTCGACCTCCCCCGCGACAAGCGGCTGGAGATCGCTCTCACCTACATTTTCGGAATCGGCCGCACCCGCGCCAAGGAAATCCTTGACGCGACCGGCATCAGCCCCGACATGCGCGTCCACCAGCTCACGGACGCCGAGCTCGTTCCGATGCGTGACTACATCGAGGCGAACTACAAGATCGAGGGTGACCTGCGCCGCGAGGTTCAGGCCGACATCCGACGCAAGATCGAAATCGGCTGCTACCAGGGCATCCGGCACCGCAAGGGGCTGCCTGTCCACGGTCAGCGGACGCAGACGAACGCGCGCACCCGCAAGGGTAAGAAGAAGACCGTCGCCGGTAAGAAGAAGCCGGGCAAGAAGTAGTCCTTAGCAGCCACATTTCCAGGAGTTAGCGCTTCAATGCCGCCGAAGAGCCGCCAGGGCGCACCGAAGAAGGTGCGCCGCAAGGAAAAGAAGAACGTCGCTCACGGGCACGCCCACATCAAGAGCACGTTCAACAACACCATCGTTTCGATCACCGACCCGAACGGGAACGTGATCTCCTGGGCCAGCGCCGGCCACGTCGGGTTCAAGGGCTCTCGTAAGTCCACCCCGTTCGCCGCACAGATGGCTGCCGAGAACGCCGCTCGCCGTGCCATGGAGCACGGCATGCGCAAGGTCGATGTCTTCGTCAAGGGCCCCGGCTCCGGCCGTGAGACCGCGATCCGTTCGCTTCAGGCGACCGGTCTCGAGGTCGGGTCCATCCAGGACGTGACCCCGGTCCCGCACAACGGCTGCCGTCCGCCCAAGCGCCGTCGCGTCTGAGCTCAGGAGAGTAGAAAGAAATGGCTCGTTACACGGGTCCGGACTGCAAGCTCTGCCGCCGTGAGAAGACCAAGCTCTTCCTCAAGGGTAAGAAGTGCGAGTCCGCCAAGTGCCCCATCGAGATCCGCCCGTACCCGCCGGGTGAGCACGGCCGTGGCCGTCCGAAGGAGTCGGAGTACCAGCTCCAGCTTCGTGAGAAGCAGAAGACCCGTCGGATCTACGGCGTCCTCGAGAAGCAGTTCCACAACTACTACGAGGAAGCCAACCGCAAGGGTGGCAAGACGGGTGAGAACCTCCTCCAGATCCTGGAGAGCCGTCTCGACAACGTGGTCTACCGCGCCGGCTTCGCCGAGTCGCGTGACGCGGCCCGCCAGCAGGTGCGCCACGGCCACTTCATCGTGAACGGCAAGAAGGTCGACATCCCGTCGTACCGCGTGCGCGAGCACGACATCATCGAGGTCCGCGAGAAGTCGCGCAACCTGCTCCCGTACGAGGTGGCCCGCGCGAGCGCCGGCGACAAGACCGTCCCGGCCTGGCTGGGCTCCTCGACCGAGAACATGCGGATCCTCGTGCACCAGCTCCCGGTCCGCCAGCAGATCGACACGCTGGTCCAGGAGCAGCTGATCGTCGAGCTCTACTCCAAGTAGTAGGGCCCCGGCAGTTTCATGACGCCGTACGGCCGGTACACTCCGGCCGTACGGCATCATGGTTGTAGGCGAGCGGCGTCAAATAGCGGGCGTCGCCGTAACCCAGGGGCTCCTCGTCCACCGTGACGGGGCCGTCCCGGATCCAGGAGATCCAGATGCTCATCGCACAGCGCCCGAGCCTCCAGGAGGAGTCGCTCGAGGAGCACCGGTCCAGGTTCATCATCGAGCCGCTCGAGCCGGGCTTCGGTTACACCATCGGCAACTCGCTGCGGCGGACGCTGCTGTCCTCCATCCCGGGGGCGGCGGTCACCAGCATCCGCATCGAGGGCGTGCTCCACGAGTTCTCGACCGTGCCCGGGGTCAAGGAAGACGTCACCGACATCATCCTGAACCTCAAGTCGCTGGTCGTCTCCTCCGAGCACGACGAGCCCGTGGTGATGTACCTGCGCAAGCAGGGCCCGGGTGAGGTCACCGCGGCCGACATCGCGCCTCCCGCGGGTGTCGAGGTGCACAACCCCGACCTGCACATCGCCACGCTGAACGGCAAGGCGAAGCTGGAGATGGAGCTGACCGTCGAGCGCGGTCGCGGCTATGTCTCCGCCGCTCAGAACAAGCAGCCGGGTCAGGAGATCGGCCGGATTCCGATCGACTCGATCTACTCTCCGGTGCTCAAGGTCACCTACAAGGTCGAGGCCACCCGTGTCGAGCAGCGCACGGACTTCGACCGCCTGATCCTCGACGTCGAGACCAAACCGTCCATGAAGCCCCGCGACGCGGTGGCCTCGGCCGGCAAGACCCTGGTCGAGCTGTTCGGCCTGGCCCGCGAGCTCAACGTCGAGGCCGAGGGCATCGACATCGGCCCGTCGCCGACGGACGCGGCTCTCGCGGCCGACCTGGCGCTGCCGATCGAGGAGCTCAACCTCACCGTCCGTTCGTACAACTGCCTCAAGCGCGAGGGCATCCACACCGTGGGTGAGCTCGTCGCCCGCAGCGAGCAGGACCTGCTGGACATCCGCAACTTCGGCGCCAAGTCGATCGAAGAGGTCAAGCAGAAGCTGCACGAGATGGGTCTGGCTCTCAAGGACTCCCCGCCCGGGTTCGACCCCTCCGCCGTCGCCGGTGGCGGGTACGACGACGAGGACGGCGGGTTCATCGAGACCGAGCAGTACTGATCGCCGGTCTTTCAGCAGCGGCACCACCGGCTCGTGCCGCCCGTCGAGGGCGGCATGAGCCGGCGATGACAAGTCACGACCGGTACGCCGGTCGGCCCGACCCCGGTACCTGGCACGGCCGGAGCGGGTTAGCCATGAGGAGCATGAAATGCCCAAGCCCACCAAGGGCGCCCGCCTCGGCGGCAGCCCGGCCCACGAGCGGCTGATCCTGGCGAACCTCGCCACCTCGCTGTTCCAGAACGGCCGGATCACCACCACCGAGGCCAAGGCCAGGCGTCTCCGCCCGCTCGCGGAGAAGCTGATCACCAAGGCGAAGAAGGGCGACATGCACAACCGTCGCCAGGTGCTGACGGTCGTCCGCGACAAGGGCATCGTTCACCACCTCTTCACCGAGATCGCCCCGACGTTCGCCGAGCGTCCCGGTGGCTACACCCGGATCACCAAGCTCGGCCCGCGCAAGGGCGACGCCGCTCCGATGGCGGTCATCGAGCTGGTCACCGAGCAGCTGAACCCGGTCAGGGTCTCCCGTACGGCTCCGGCCGCGTCCGCCGCCGAGGCCGCTCCGGCCGAGGTCGAGGAGACGCCGGCCGCGCAGGACGAGGCCGCCGAGGGCGCCGCCGCCGAGACGGCGGAGGCTCCCGAGGCCGCCGAGTCTGAGTCGGCACAGGGTGACAAGAAGGACGAGGCCTGATCCCAGGCTCTGTGAGCGGGCTCAGTTTCCCTTCCGGGGATGCTGGGCCCGCTCTTCGTTTGTGCACCGTACGAGGCACCGTACGAGGGATGGCGTGGAGCGAGAACTGCGGCTGAGGCTGGACCTGGGGTACGACGGCACGGACTTCTCGGGCTGGGCGCGTCAGCCGGGGCGGCGCACCGTGCAGGGGGAGATCGAGGACGCGCTGGGCCGTGTCCTTCGTCTGGAGGCCCCGCCGTCGCTCACCGTCGCGGGCCGCACCGACGCCGGCGTCCACGCGAGGGGGCAGGTGGCGCACGTCGACCTCCCGCTCGCCGCGCTGGCCGCCGTCTCGTCCGTGCGTGCCCCCGTCCCCGAGGATCCGGAACGGGCGTGGGGAGAGCGCGGCGCTGAGTGGCTCGCTGCGCTGACGAGGCGGCTGGCCGGGGTGCTTCCCCTCGACGTGCGGGTGCACAGCGTCAGCGTGGCTCCGGAGGGCTTCGACGCCCGGTTCTCCGCGCTGTCGCGCCGCTACGGCTATCGCGTCGGCGACGTCCCCGGCGGGGTGGACCCGCTCCGGCGGCGTGAGGTGCTGTGGTACGCCCGGCCGCTGGACGTGGACCTGCTGAACGCGGCGGCCGCCCGCCTGCTGGGCGAGCGCGACTTCGCCGCCTTCTGCCGCAGGCGCGAGGGCGCGACCACGATCCGCGAGCTGCAGCGGCTCGACTGGGTCAGGGGCGAGGACGGGATCCTCCTCGCGACCGTGGTCGCCGACGCCTTCTGCCATTCGATGGTCCGGGCGCTGGTCGGCTCGCTGCTGACCGTGGGGGAGGGCAGGCGGCCCGTCGAGTGGCCCGCCGAGGTGCTGGCGAGAGCCGTACGAGACTCGGGTGTGCACGTCGCTCCCGCGCACGGTCTCACCCTTGAGGAGGTGCGCTACCCCGCGCCTGAGGAGTTGGCACGGCGGGCCGCCGCGACCCGCCGCGTGCGCACGCTGAGCTCCTGACGGCGCGGCCGCGCGGCGCGTGGCCCCCGTGGGGGAGACCACGCGCCGGGATCGTCAGCGCGAGGCGCGCTTCTCGATCACCTTCGCCATGTTGTCCCGGAAGGCGCCGCTGATCGGCGCGAGGCTCTTGTCGTTCGCGTCCGGGGTGTGGCCGTCGGCGTAGGTGGCGTAGCTGAACACGATGTAGCGTCCCCACACCATGCCGGCGGCGTAGCCGCCGGAGATCGACACCTTGTCGGCCCGGTTCTTCTGGTCGCCGTCGAGGCCGCGGAACCAGACGTTCGCGCCGAGATCCTTGGCCTGGTCCACGGCGAGGGCCTCGGTCTTGCCGGGCAGCACGGCGATGCCCGTGGTCACGGCGTACTGGCGCTTGCCGTCCACGTAGGTGGCCCTGAGCACCCTGCGGCACTGCTGCTCGGTGAGGGCCTGCGCGAACGCGCCCGCCGCCGCCTTCTCGCAGTCGTCGGTCACGTCGGCCTTGACCCGGCGGTACGTGATGCCCGCCAGCGTCACCTTCTCGTCCGGGAACGCCTCTCCCGGCTTGAGGGTCTTGGGGTCGGTCTGCTCCGAGTCGAGGATGGCGGAGGAGACCGAGGCGGTCGGCTGCGGCTCGTCCGAGGGGGGCGTGGTGGTGGTCGCCGGCGGGCGGGCGGCCTGGTCGCCGTCCGGCTCACCCGAGTAGGCGAAGTAGGCCGCGGTGCCGATCGCCGCCACGACGACCACCGCACCGGCGGCCATCAGGATCCGCTTGACCTTGCCGCCGGAGGAGGAAGGGCTGGTGGAGCCCAGCGTCGCCGGGAGGTTGCTCCCAGAGGAGGGAGCGGAGGGGTTCGGCCCGAATCCGCCTGGAGGCGCCGGCTTGCCCGCCTTGGCAGGTGTCACCGGCGTGAACGCGAACGGGGTCTCACCCGTCGACTGCGAGGGCGAACCGTTCGTGGGAGAGGTTGTCGCCATCTGTCCTGAATTGGGGTCGGGGAAGTCCGCTCCGGAGGCGCCGTCGCTCGCGGACGGGCCGGGGGGCGGCGGGTCGGATGGCGCCGCACCCGAGGGCGCGGCGGATGGCGGGACATCGGAGGGGGACGTCGCGGACGGCGACTGGGATGGTGACTGAGACGCCATGTGACCCTGCGTCTCGTCCTGTCTCCCCAGTGGTGTCCCGGACGGTGCGTTGTACTGCGCCTGACCAGGCGCGATCGATGTCTGCGTGGGCGCTTGGAACGGCTCCTCCGGCTGCGGGGGGAGCAGCGGCTGCGTCGTCCTGTCGTGGGCCTGGTGCTGCGGTTCGCTGTGCGGAGTGCCCTGCTGTCCGGGGTGCGGGAGAGCATGGCCGGGTTCGTACGGTGCGCCGGGCGCCGGGAACCCCTCGATCGGGGTCACCGCATGGCCGATCTCGGTCCCGAAGCTGCCGGGGGGCCCGGCGTGACCCGGCCCAGCGTGATCCGGCCCAGTGTGATCCGGCCCAGTGTGATCCGGCGCCGGCGGATACGGGGCCGGCGCGTCCGGTGGGGGGATGCTCCCCGCGGGGGAGTCCTGCCCGGGATCGCCCGGCGTTGGCGTGCCCGTCTGTCCCGGTCCTTCGGTGGGCAGGCCCGCGGGCGCGCCGGCCTGGCCGGGCGCGGTGGTGTCGTAGGGCCCGGTGGTGTGGGGTCCCGTGGTCTGGTGGGGTCCGGTGCTGTGCTCCGGTGCGGTGGTGTGGTGCGCCGCGGTGGTGTCGTAGGGCCCGGTGGTGTCGTGGGGCCCGGTGGTCTGGTCGGGCGCGGTGCTGTGGTCGGGCGTGCCGCCTGGCTCGTCAGGGCCCGGACGCTCGCCGGACATGCCCTCGGGGGCCTGAGCCGAGCCAGGCTCGCCCTGGTAGGCGTTCGTCGGGGGCCAGGAGGTGCCCGCGGGCATCTCCCCCTGCGGGTACGGCTCACCGGGCAGCCGTGGCGGCCACACGGGCACGTCGCCGGGCTCCCCGGGGTGGACCGCATCCGGGGACATGGCTCCCTGGGCGTACATCTCCGGCTGCCCGGCCGGGAAATCCGGACCGGGCTGCGGCATGTACTGGGGGTCGTACTGCGGCGGGAGGGCGGGTGGGTACCCCTGGTGGGGCGCCGGTGCCGGGGCCGGTGCCTGCGGCCAGGCCTCCCCGCCGGGCGGCTGCCCCCCGTCGGGGGCGGGCCCCCACTCGGAGAACGTCGGCACGCCGGGCGCCGTCTCGCCGGGCTGGGCGGCCCAGGGAGCCCCGGCGTTCTGCTGATCCGGCCCGTAGGAGGCCGGCGCCGGGGGCGGGCCGCCGGGCTGCGACCAGGAAGGGGGCCCGGCCGGGCCCTGCCACCCCCCGCCGTGAGATCCATCGCCGTACGGCGAGGGGGACGCGCCGAAGGCGCCGGGCCGGGCGCCGGGATCGGCGACGGGGGCCGGCCACATGTGCGGGGCTCCCGCTCCCGGAGGCGGCGGCTCCTGCTGCCACGGCTGCGGAGCCGAGCCCGGGGGCGGTTGCTCCCAGGCCGGCGTTCCGGGGCCATACGGAGACCACGGCTGCGCTCCCGCGCCGGCCGGCGACTGCCACCCCGGGTTGGGTCCGTCCGCGGGCGGCGACTGCCACCCCGGGTTGGGCTGCCATCCCGGGTTTGGCCCGTCCGTGGGCGGCTGCTGCCACCCCGGGTTGGGTCCGTCCGTGGGCGGCTGCCAGGCGTGGGGTCCGGGGCCGTACGGGGGCTGCTGTGGGCCGGGCTGGTGTGGGCCGGGCGGCGGGCCAGGGTGCTGTGGGCCGGGCTGCTGTGGGCCGGGCGGCGGGGGAGTCTGGGGGTAGGCGGGCCCGCCCGCGCCCTGCGGGGGCTGCCAGGGCGGCTGTGCGGGCTGCCAGGACGGCGCTTCCGGGCCCGGCGGGTGCTGTTCCCAACGCACGGCGTTCGGGTCGGCAGGAGGCTGCCACGAGGAGACCGCCTGGCCGTCGGGCTGCCACGGGGCAACTGGCTGGCCGTCGGGCTGCCACGAGGGTGCGGCCGGGTCCGGAACCGGCGGCCGCTGATCGGCGTGCTCCGCCGGAGGCCGCCACGGAGGGGTGGCCGGAGCCGGGGGCTGCCATGCGGGCGGGCCGTATCCGGGATGACCATGTGCGCCGTGACCCGGCTGCTGCTGGTCTTCGTGTCCGGCCGGCTGCCACGAGTGGATGCCCTGGCTTTCCGGCTGCTGCCAGGAAGGCGTTCCCGGGCCGTACGCGGCCTGCGGCGGCACGGCGCTGTGACCCGGGCCGGTTCCGGGGCCGGAACCGGCTCCGGGATACGGCTCACCGGACGCGGGCAGGCCGAGGGCCTCGTCGCCGGGGCGGCGCGGCGCGGGAAGGTCCCCGGCGTCCCCCGATACTCCGGCGTTCCCGGGCACGCCCGCGTTCCCGGGCACGTCGGCATTCCCGGGCATACCGGCGTTTTCCGGTAGGCCGGGGTCGGCCGGTGGAGGGCCGTACGCCGGAACGGCCCTGAACCTGTTCGTGCTCTCCGGGTCGTCGTCCGCCGGTTCCGGTGCCCCGAGACCGCCAGGAGGGCCGTACCTCGTCGGGTGGGACACGGCCGGAAGCCGGTCCGCCGCACCGGCGGCGTCCGGGGCCCAGGCCGTGCCGTCGTCCGCCGGTGGCTGCCCGGATCCGGGCAGCGGTGTCTGGCCGAAGCTCGGAGGTGGCGTCGGAGGTGTCGCCGAGCCCTCGGCGTCCGCCTCGCGGCGGGCCCACGCCGTTTCGTGTTCGTGCTCGGAAGCGGAATCCTTGCCACGCATAGCCGGAAGCGTAATGGCGTGGGCGCGATCGGCGTGCCCCTATGGGCGTTTCGGTCCGAGCCGCCCCGGCTCGCCCACCGGCGTTCACCTCAGTGAACGCCTGGCCTCAGATGGGACCACCCTTCAGCGAACGGGTGTCGAGGGCAGGGAAAACAGTCGCATCGGTGACGTCCACCGCGGTCTGGTAGAGCCGTTTGAGCTCGTTCTTGGCCGGTTTATGGCCGTCCTTGAACTGGAACCAGAGCAGCACCGCGTAGTGGCCGTGGGTCCAGCCGCCCGCGTACGCCTCGCCGGCGCCGAGGTGCTTGGTGGCCTCGTCCTTGCCCGGCAGCGGCTTGAGGTAGTCCTTGCGCTCGCCGCCGCCTCCGGCGGAGGCGACCTTCTTCGCCGTGGCGGAGGTTTTGAGGTTGGCGACGCCCACGGTGCCGATGACCGTGCCCTTGGAGTCAGCGAAGCTGGCCCGCAGCAGTTGCGTGCATCCGCCCGCCTTGAGCGCCTTGGTTATTTTGTCGCCGGTGACGCCGTCCGCGCACTTTTTCTCCTTACGGAACGTCGTGCGAACGTACGACCGCTTGTTCTTGACGAATTTGCCCTTGGCGAACAGCTCTCGCAGCGACAGCGGACTTTTGTCGGTCGTCCGTGACGCGGTGTAGCCGAACTTGCCGAGAGGGCCTTCGGAGACGAGCGGTGGTCTGGGGCGGGCGGTGGGCGTCGGGGCGGCGACCGGCGGCTTCTCGTTGCGCGCGGCGTACCACAGGCCGGTGAACAGCGCCCCGATCAGGAGCAGCAGGGCGAGGCCGAGAGCCCAGGGGCGACGCCACCAGGGTCCCTTCGCGTCCGGATCCCACACGGGCTCCGGCGGCGGAGGCACCCGCGGCGCCGTCGGCTGCCGCCGCACGTCCCAGTCGCCGCCCGGCTTTCCGCCCGGCTTTCCGCCCGTCTGGCCGCCGGGTGGGGACGCGTACGGACCCGACGCGAGCTCCTCCGCACGGCGGGGGCTCTCCTGCTCGTACGGCCCGCGCCCGCCGTACGGCGGCTGCTCGGGCTGCTGCGGATAGGGCTGCTGTTGATGGGGCTGCTGTGGGTAGGGCTGGTAGGGCGCCTGCTCACGTTCGTACGGCGACTGCTCACGCTCGTACGGCGATTGCTCGCGGGCGTACGGCGACTGCTCGCGCTGGTACGGCGGCTGGCCGTAGGGCGGCGCGTCGCGACGTCCGGCGAGGGGAGGGTCGTCCCCGCCGGAGTACGGCGGCAGGTCCCGCCTGCGGGGATCCGGGGGATGATGCGGCGGAGGTGGTTGCTGGTCGCCGGGATAACCCATGGCGCTGAGATTAGTCGGCTATTCGGACACATGAGGAAGCGTCAGGAATACCCGAAGTCCTCGGTCCACCACAGGCCGCCCTCGCCCGCGCTCACGCCGACCCCGGTCGCGACCAGGCGGCAGTCGAGCAGCGTGGCGCGGTCGCTCCGCCCGGCCATCCAGCCGCTGACGACCGCCTCGGCGTTCTGGTAGCCCCTGGCGATCGTCTCGGCGCCCCCGTCGGAGTAGCCCGCCGCGCCCATGCGGTCCCAGGGAGAGGCGCCTCCCGGGGAGCTGTGCCGGAACAGCTGGCTCGACGCCATCTCGGCCGAGTGCGCGCGGGCGGACTCCACCAGGCGGGGGTCCACGCGCAGGGACCGGCAGCCGTGCCTGCGGCGCTCGGCGTTGACCAGGCGCACGACCTCCGCCTCCATCGAGGCGGAGCGCATCGAGTCGGCGTCGTACGCGTCGCCGCCGTCCGTCCCGGGCGTGAGAACGGTGTGCCGCGAGCCGTTTTCGGAGCCGTCGATGAGTGTGGAGGACGGCCTTTCCTTCCGGGGCCGGCGCTGCGGCACCTGCCGGGGAGCGACCGGAGCCACGGTGTGCAGCACGTGGTCGAGGGTGGGCCGCTCACGCGGCACCGCGCCCGCCGCGCTCACGCTCGGCGACGGGGACGGCTCCGACTTGCGCAGATAGACGTCGTCGACCTCGCCCGACCTGGTGCTCATCCTGCCGATCACGACACCGGTGAGCAGGATGGCGACGGCGCATGCCAGCAAACCCATCTGAGTCCCCCGTAAGGGGACACGGAAGGTGTGATTTTTGTGAGGGGTCTGCGACATACCGCAGTCAAATATAGAGATCTGCGCCATGAGGAAGAAGAGGCGAATGGGTATGGATTTGATGAACGTTCAAATGAGTCGTTCCAATGCCCCGTACCGCTCGCTGTTTTGACCAGGTGGCATCGGGTCGGTAGGCTGCTAGTTCGTTGTGTGTGGATCGGTCTGTCCGCAGACCGGTGCACGGCGCGTCCGGCGTCTTCTCCCGTACATGTGGAGACGGAGGTTGTCGCCGTGCCTGCGCAACCTACCGAGAGTTCACATTCCGACAGAAGGCACTGCCGTGCGCACGTTCTCACCGAAGCCCAACGACGTCGAACGTCAGTGGTACGTCATCGACGCGACCGACGTCGTGCTCGGCCGGCTGGCCAGCCAGGTGGCGACCCTGCTCCGCGGGAAGCACAAGCCGATCTTCGCTCCGCATGTCGACACGGGTGACTTCGTCATCGTCATCAACGCCGGCAAGATCGCCCTGAGCGGCAACAAGCTCGAGCAGAAGAAGGCTTACCGCCACTCGGGCTACCCCGGCGGTCTGCGCTCCGTCAGCTACGGCGAGCTCATGGCGAAGCGTCCGGACCAGGCCGTGGAGAAGGCCGTCCGCGGCATGCTCCCCAAGAACGCCCTGGGTCGCAAGATGGCCAAGAAGCTCAAGGTCTACGCCGGCGCCGAGCACCCGCACCAGGCCCAGCAGCCGGTGTCCTTCCAGATCACCCAGATCGCCCAGTAATCGCGAGCCAGGAAAGTTAAGAGGAGAACCGTGGCCGAGCCCACCGGTATCGAGACGCTCGTCGAGGGCGAGCCGGAAGAGTACACCGCGGAGGAGTTCCCCTCCGAATACACCACCGAGTCGGCCGCCGCCGGCGAGGGCGCCGTGCGCAAGCCCGTCACCACGGGCAACTCGTACGGCACCGGCCGCCGCAAGGAGGCCATCGCCCGTGTCCGCATCGTGCCGGGCACCGGCAAGTGGACGATCAACGGCCGCTCGCTGGAGAGCTACTTCCCGAACAAGGTCCACCAGCAGCTGATCAACGAGCCGTTCGTCGTGCTGGGCGCCGAGGACGCGTTCGACGTCATCGCCCGCATCGACGGCGGCGGCGTGACCGGCCAGGCCGGCGCGCTGCGCATGGGCCTGTCCCGCGCGCTCGCCGTTCTGGACGCCGAGGTCAACCGCCCGCCGCTGAAGAAGGCCGGCTTCCTCACCCGTGACGCCCGCGCCACGGAGCGGAAGAAGTACGGCCTCAAGAAGGCCCGCAAGGCTCCTCAGTACAGCAAGCGTTAATGTCGCAGGAGCCCGTAGGCGCCCCCTCCCGGGGGCGCCTCTTCGGCACCGACGGGGTACGAGGGGTCGCCGGGCGCGACCTCACCGCGGAGCTGGCCATGGACCTGTCCGTGGCCGCCGCGCACGTGCTCGGCGACGCCGGGGCGTTCCACGCCAGTGTCGGGCGGCGCGGCCGCCCGATCGCCGTCGTAGGCCGGGACCCGCGGGCTTCAGGAGAGTTCCTGGAGGCCGCCGTGGTCGCCGGCCTCGCGTCGTCCGGTGTGGACGTCCTGCGGCTCGGCGTGCTGCCCACCCCGGCGGTCGCGTACCTGACCAACGCGCTGGGGGCCGACCTCGGCGTCATGCTCTCCGCGTCGCACAACCCCGCGCCGGACAACGGCATCAAGTTCTTCACCCGCGGCGGCTACAAGCTGCCCGACGCGGTGGAGAACGAGATCGAGCAACGGCTCGGGGAGAAGTGGGAGCGTCCGGTCGGATCGTCGGTCGGCCGGGTCCGCGAGGCGTACGGCGAGGCCGATCGATACGTCTCCCACCTGCTGACCACGCTGCCCCACCGGCTCGACGGCCTGCGGGTCGTCGTCGACTGCGCGCACGGCGCGGCGCACATGGTCGCTCCGGAGGCGCTGCTGCGCGCCGGCGCGACCGTGGAGACCATCGGCGCCGCCCCGGACGGGTTGAACATCAACGACGGCGTGGGCTCGACCCACCTGGCCGCGCTGCGTAAGGCCGTCGTCGACGGCGGTGCCGACCTGGGCATCGCCTATGACGGCGACGCCGACCGCTGCCTCGCCGTCACGGGTGCGGGCGAGGAGATCGACGGCGACCAGATCATGGCGATCCTGGCCCTGTCGATGTATGCCGACGGCCGCCTCGCCAAGGACACGGTCGTCGCGACGGTCATGTCCAACCTGGGGTTCAAGCTCGCCCTGCGGGAGGCCGGCCTGTCCGTGGTGGAGACCGCGGTCGGCGACCGCTACGTCCTGGAGGCGATGCAGGACGGCGGCTACACCCTGGGCGGCGAGCAGTCCGGTCACGTGATCATGCTGGATCACGCCACGACCGGGGACGGCCTGCTCACCTCGCTGCACCTGATGGCCGAGGTGGCCCGCCAGGGCCGCTCCCTCGCCGACCTCGCCTCGGCGATGACGAAGCTGCCGCAGGTGCTCGTCAACGTCCGGGACGTGGCGAAGTCGAAGGCGTCCGCCCCCGAACTGCGGGCGGCCGTGGCCGAGGCCGAGGCGGAACTCGGTGACTCCGGCCGGGTGCTGATCCGGCCGAGCGGCACCGAGCCCATGATCCGGATCATGGTCGAGGCCTCGTCGCACGACCAGGCCAAGGCCGTGGCGGACCGCCTCGCGGAGGTCGTTCGTACGGTCTGCGTCTGACGCCGCACGCGTCGCGATTCCTGAGGACCCCGCCGGGCGCGCCCGGCGGGGTTCCTTATTGGAAACCCTTCTCAATTGCGTAATGTGCGCGTAACACTGATTTATGTCTTGTTTGACCGGTGTTCGGTCGAATTCGGTAAGAGGCCGGGAAAAGGAATCGGACGCGCTGCGCGCACTGGTGGACCGGGCCAGAGCCGGCGCGGGCGGATGCCTGCTCCTCCTCGGCGGACCGGGTGCGGGAAAGACCGCGCTGCTCGACCTCGCCGCCGCGCACGCGGCCACCGGCGCCCCCGGCGAGCCGGGGTTCCTCGTGCTCCGCACCCAGGGCGTCGCGGGTGAGACCCACCTGCCGTACGCCGGGCTGCACGCCCTGCTCGGCCCGATCGCCGACCGGCTGGACACGTCGGCGGCCGATACGCGGGTGCTCGCCGAGGCGCTGCGAACCGGAGCCGACGCCGGCGGCCTGGCGCTGCCGGCCGCGTTGCTGCGGCTCCTGCGGGCCACTGGTCGTCCGGTGCTGGTGTGCGCCGACGACATCCAGCGGCTCGACGCCCCCAGCCGGGAGGCGATCTGCTTCGTGGCCCGCCGGGTGGGGACGATCCCCGTCGCCGTGCTGCTGGCCTGCGCGGAGCCCGGCACCGCCCCCGACGGCCTGCCCCCGCTGCCGCTCGCCCCGCTCGACGAGAGGGCGTCGCGGCAGGTGCTCGACGACCTCGTCCCCGACGGCCTGCCGGGAGACCTGCGCACGGCGCTGGTCCGGGCGGCCCGAGGCAACCCGCTCGCACTGGCGGAACTCGCCGGCGCGCTGACCGACGAGCACCGCGAGGGCACGGCGCCGCCGCCGCAGACGCCGCCGCGCGGCGGCCGGCTGTGGCGGGCGTACGCCGACCGGCTCCGCGGCCTGCCGGCCGACACGGCCGACCTCGTCACGCTGATCGCGGCCGATCCCGGCATCGACGCGGTCACGCTGACGCGCGCGGCGGAGGCGCGGTCCGGGCTGGCGGCGCTGGAGGCGGCGGAGGCCGCTGGCGTCGTCGTCGAGTTGCCGGACGGCGGCTTCGATTTCGCCGACCCGCTCCTGCGCCACGTGGCCTACGCCGAGGCGTCCCTCGCCCGGAGGCGGGCCGCTCACCGGCTGCTCGCGGGCCTTCTCGGCGATGTCTCCGGCGATGTTTCCGGCGATGTTTCCGGTGAGGGTGCCGGTGAGGGTGCCGGTGAGGGTGCCGCCGACGCCTCCGGCGATGACTCCGGAGGGGAGCGCCGGCGGCTGCGGCGGGCGTGGCATCGCGCCGCCGCCCTCGACGGTCCCGCGGGTGAGCTCGCCGAGGACCTCGTGCGGGCACTGGCGGAGATGCCGAAGGCGACGACGGCGGCCTTCCCGGAACCGTTCCGCGTCCTCGAACGGGCGGCCGAGCTCACCGGGCACGGCGAGACCAAGGCCGCACGGCTCGCGGCCGCCGCCCAGCACGCCTGGCGGGCGGGGCAGCCGCAGCGGGCGCGGTCGCTGCTGGCCAGGATCGACACGCTCGCGGCCGGCGCCGAGGTGCGCGGCCGGGCCGAGCTGCTCAGGGGCAGCCTGGAGCTGCGGGCGGGAAAGACCGACAGCGCCTGCGACACGCTGCTCGCCGCCGCGGAGCGGCTGCTGCGCACCGACCGCGAGCAGGCCGTACGCGCGCTGGTCCGAGCGGGTGAGGCGAGCTACCTGGCGGGGGACAACCGGCGGTTCCTGACGATCGCCCGGCGGGCCGAGACGCTGCGGCGGCCCGACGACGCCCACCTCACGCGCATGGCGCTGGAGTATCTCGGGGGCATGGCCGCGACGTTCCGCGGCAGGCACAGGGAGGCGACCGCGTCCCTGCGCCGCGTCGCCACCGGGGTGATGGCGCCGTCCTCGGCCGGCAGTCCCTCGGCGCTCGTGTGGGGCGGGGTGGCGAACCTCCTGCTCGGCAACGGCGCCGCCGCGCTCACCCTGACCTCCCGGGCGGTCGAGGTCGCGCGTGCCCACGGCGCGGTCGCCAGCATGCCGCAGATGCTGGAGATCCTCATCCAGGCCCAGCAGTGGATGGGCCGTTACGACGCGGTGGCGGCCAACGCGATGGACGGTCTGCGCCTGGCGCAGGAGACGGGCCGTGCCGTCAGCGGCGCGCAGCACCTGGCCTGGCTCGCCTTCACCGCCGCCGTCGAGGGCGACGAGGAGACGTGCGCCCTGCGGGCGGCGCGCGCCGTCGAGCTGGCCGCCGCCCACGGCGTCAGCGTGGCCGAGGCGCTCGGCACGCTCGCGCTGGCCCATCTGGACGTCGCGGCCAACCGCCACGCCGACGCGGTCAACCGCCTGCGCGTGGTGGCCCGCACGGGAGACCCCCTCGTCGTACGGGTGATGGCGACGCCGCTGCTCGTCGAGAGCACCGTGCGGACGGGGGAGGTCGCGCAGGCGCGGGACGCGCTGGTCGTGCTGGAACGCTGGGCGGACAGCACCCGCGACCCCGACCGGCTGGCGCTGGCGGCCCGATGCCACGCGCTGCTGGCGTCCCCGGACGAGGCCGGGGAGCGTTTCGCCCAGGCGCTGGAACTGCACCGGCAGGGGTCGTGCGCGTTC
This sequence comes from Microbispora bryophytorum, assembly GCF_043197435.1. Taxonomy (NCBI): domain Bacteria; kingdom Bacillati; phylum Actinomycetota; class Actinomycetes; order Streptosporangiales; family Streptosporangiaceae; genus Microbispora; species Microbispora bryophytorum. Next base: position 266,960 of record NZ_JBICTF010000004.1, read on the forward strand.
GAGACCGCGCGCACGCGACTGTTGTACGGCGGCATGCTGCGGCGGTCGCGTCGCCCGGGCGCCGCCCGCGAGCACCTGCACGGCGCGCTGGAGACGTTCGAGCGGTACGGCGCCCGTTTGTGGAGCGCGCACGCCCGCGCGGAGCTGCGGGCGGCGGGGGAGTCGGTGCGGCCCTCGGGCTCCCGTTCCGAGGCCGGCCGGCTGCTCACGGCGCAGCAGTTCATGATCGCCACCCTGGTGGCGGAGGGCGCGACGAACCGGGAGGTGGCGGCCCGGCTGTTCATCAGCCCGCGCACGGTGGAGCACCACCTGAGGAACATCTTCGCCAGGCTCGGCGTGCGCTCCCGGGTCGAACTGGCCCGCCTGCTGCCGTGAGGGCCGGCAGACGGGTGACGATCAGATCATCTCTGGAACCGGCCGCGGGGCCGGTGGTTCGCCGGGGCCCCGCCCGTGGCCGGCGGGGACCGGTGATTTCACCGATGCGCGTACGGGCTGACGGCGCGACAGTGACGACGGTCAGACCGTTCGCGGGAACCGGCCCGTGGGGCCGTTCCCACTCCTATCCCCCAAGGAGTGCACCGACGTGCCGACACACCCCCCAACCCCATTCCTCCACCGGACGTCCTCCATGGTCACGAGGCTGGCGCTCGTCGTGCTGCTCGCGCTGGCCGGCGGTCTCCTCACCGCTCCCGCCGCCCACGCCGCCGTACACGGCCCGGACCCGACGGACGCGCTCCTCGAGTCGTCGCGCGGGCCGTACGCGACCGCGCAGACCGACGTGTCGTCGTTGTCCGTGAGCGGCTTCGGCGGCGGAACCATCTACTACCCGACCACCACGTCCGAGGGGACGTTCGGCGGTGTGGCCATCGCACCCGGCTACACGGCCGACAAGTCCAGCCTCGCCTGGCTGGCCGCCCGGCTCGCCTCGCACGGTTTCGTGGTGTTCAACATCGACACGCTGACGCGGCTCGACCAGCCCGACAGCCGGGGCCGGCAGTTGCTGGCCGCGCTCGACTACCTGACCCAGCGCAGCTCGGTCCGCGGCCGGGTGGACGCGACCAGGCTCGGCGTCATGGGCCACTCGATGGGCGGCGGCGGCACACTTGAGGCCGTCGACGACCGGCCGTCCCTGCGGGCCGCGGTTCCGCTGACCCCGTGGAACCTCGACAAGACCTGGTCGGGCGTCCGGACGCCCACGCTGATCATCGGTGCGGACAACGACACGGTCGCGCCGGTCGCCTCGCACGCGGTGCCCTTCTACACCAGCCTGTCCTCGTCCCTCGACAAGGCGTACCTGGAGCTGAACGGCGCCACCCACTTCGCGCCGAACACGACCAACACCACCATCGGCAAGTACGCCGTGGCCTGGATGAAGCGGTTCGTCGACGACGACACCCGCTACGACCAGTTCCTGTGCCCCGGCCCCGGCAGAAGCCTGACCGTCGAGGAATACCGCAGCACCTGCCCGTTCTGACCTACCAGGAGTGTGGACGGCCCGCCGATCGCGGCGGGCCGTCCACACGGCGCTGCCCGGCGCGTCCCTCGATGACCCCCCGTCGAGCCGCCTTCCAGGAGAACCAGCCCTCGTGAGCCCGGGCTCAGGGGAGGACGCCTGCGGGGTCGCGGGCGCTTTGACGCAGGCGGGCGGCGTCCTGGCTGGGGGGCGCCCCGAACTGTCTGCGGTATTCCCGGCTGAACTGTGACGCGTTGTCGTAGCCGACGCGGTGGCCGACTCCGGTGACGTCGCCCGGATGGGTGGCGAGCAGCAGCCGGGCCGCCTGCAGCCGGATCTGCTTCTGGAACCGGATGGGGCTCATCGCGGTCACCGCGTGGAAGTTGCGGTAGAAGGCGGACACGCTCATGCCGGACAGCCGCGCCAGGTCCTCGACCCGGAAGGGCTGCGCGTAGTGCTCGCGGATCCAGCGCACGGCCCGGGAGATGTGGCTGAGGCCGCTGTCGGCGAGGCCGAGCTGGCGAACCGTCGCGCCCTGCTCGCCGGTGATCAGGCGCCACAGGATCTCGCGCTTGACCAGCGGGGCCAGCACGGCCCGGTCGCGGGGCTCGTCGAGCAGGCGCAGCAGCCGGACGGCCGCGTCGAGCAGAGCGGGCGGAGCGTCGCTGACGACGATGCCCGGCGCCGCGCCCGCACCGGAGGGGGGAGTGTCTCCGGGCGCGGCCTGCAGCAGCAACTCGGCGACGGCGGGCGGTTCCAGGAGGAGACCGAAGCCCAGCGCCGGCCGCTCGGGGTCCGCCTGGGTGAACTGCCCGGTGACCGGCAGGTCGACCGAGGCGACCAGATACTGCCCGGCGCCGTACTCGAAGATCCGGTCACCGAGCGCGAGCCGTTTGGCGCCCTGGGCGATGACCGCCAGCACGGTGCCGGACATCGAGGGCGCCGGCGGATCCGACCGGTCGACCTTCGAGATGAGGAGGCCGTCGACGGGGGTGGTCCCGTCGGGCCGGGCATGCCGGGCCAGCAGAGTGCGGAGCTCGTCGAGGCACATGCGGCCATTGCAGCATGATTTCGCGCCGTGCTCCCACAGGCGAGAGGATCGTGCAAGTACGAGCGAGCATCGTTCTAACATTTCCGCAGGTCATGGCGGTTCAATGGGATCACCTCATTCCACCGATGAAGAAGAGGGAATCCATGACCGTCAATTACGGCTTCGCCGCCACCCTGACCGCACGGCCCGGAATGGGCGATCGCCTGGTCGACGCGCTGCTGACCGGCCTGGACGAGGGCAGCCCCGGCGCGAGCGAGCACTGCGTCGTCTACCTGGTCTCCCGTTCCGCGTCCGATCCCGACGTCGTCCACGTCATCGAGGGCTGGACCAGCGAGGAGGACCACCACCGGATCTTCGCCGGCCAGGCCGCGCAGGACATCGTGGCGCGGATCGGCGGGCTGCTGGCCAAGGAGTCCGAGTACGCCGACCACGTCCCGGTGCGCGGCAAGGCCGCCTTCTGACCCCGCCGATCACCCAACGGCCCTCCATCCCCTGTGAAAGGCAGTGACCATGACCCCCGCACGACCCGGCCTGGACCCCGAACTGCGTGAACTGCTGGCCGACATGCCCCTCATGTCCCAGCTCGACCAGGAAATGCTCGCGCAACTGCGCCGGCTCCCGTCCACACCCGTCGAACCCCTCCTCGCCCACCGGCAGGTCGATCGGCGCGAGGTCACCGTGCCCGCCCTGGACGGCGCCCCCATCCCCATGTCGATCTTCAAACCCGTGGGCGCCGTCGCCGCGCCCTGCGTCTACTGGATGCACGGCGGCGGAATGGTCATGGGCGACCGCTTCTCGCAGATCGACATCCCGCTGGAGTGGCTCGACCGGTTCGGCGCGGTCGTGGTCTCCGTGGAGTATCGGCTCGCGCCGGAGGCCACCGGCACCGCCCTGGTCGACGACTGCTACCAGGGTCTGCTCTGGATCGCCGAGCACGCCGCCGAGCTGGGCATCGACCCAGCCAGGATCGTCGTCGCGGGCGCCAGCGCGGGCGGCGGCCTCGCCGCCGGCGTCACCCTGCTGGCCCGCGACCGCGGCGCCTCGCGGATCGACCCGCCGATCGCCGCGCAGATGCTGATCTGCCCCATGCTCGACCACCGCAACACCAGCACGTCGAGCCGCCAGTTCTCCGGCGAACCCGGCGTCTGGACCCGCGAGATGAACGAGTTCGGGTGGCGCTGCGTCCTCGGCGACCTCACGGGCGACCTCACGGGCGACCTCACCGGCGACCTCACCGGCGACGAGGTGTCCCCGTACGTCTCGCCCGCGCTGGCGGACGACCTGTCGGGGCTGCCGGCCACTTACATCGACACCGGCTCCGCCGAGGTCTTCCGCGACGAGGACGCCGACTACGCCACCCGCATCTGGGCGGCCGGCGGCCAGGCGGAGCTGCACGTCTGGGCGGGCGGCTTCCACGGATTCGACGCCCTGTATCCGCAGGCGCGGATCTCGGCCACGGCCCGCCGGACGCGCACCGACTGGCTCGCCCGGGTCCTGCGAGCGGACTGTCCGGTAGAGGAGAGTTAGTCGTCGCCGGTGAGGGACAGGGAGCGCAGGCGCTGGCCGGTCCAGACGACCGCGCCGATCGTGACGATGACCATCGCCGGTACGGCGAAGCCGAGCGTCACCTCGGTGGAGAAGAAGGGCGAGGAGGAGACCTGGTCGGCGAGTGACTGGGCCCACTGCTGGATGGAGAACTTCCGCGCGCCGGGCACGTAGCCGCCGACCACGCCCTCCCACACGAGGGCGTAGATCACCCCGACCGCGACCGCGTGGCGGGTGAGCACGCCCAGCAGCAGGAACACCGCGGCGTACGCGATGCCGCCGAACAGCGCGCCGAGGGTGAAGCCGGTCGCGACGCCCGACTCCGAGCCGGCCAGGAGGTAGGCGGCGGCGTAGGTCGAGACGGCCCCGAGCACCGCGACGAGGGAGGCCGCGACCACGAACTTCGTCACCGCGATCACCGGTCGCGAGATCGGCTTGGCCAGCAGGTGGATGATCGTGCCGTCCTCGATCTCCGGCGCGATCACCCCGGTTCCGGCGATCAGCCCGAGCAGCGGCAGCATCGTGCCGATCGCGAAGCTCTTCATCAGGAGGACGGCCGTCTGCTCGTCCTGGCCGTCGACCAGCCTGAGCAGCGCGGCGAGCGCGACCAGCGCCACCGGCAGCAGAATCAGCAGCCAGATCCGCTTGCGCCCGAGCATGGCCCGGTAGGTGATGTCGGCCACCACCGTGTTCATCGCGTGCTCCCGGAGATGAGGTAGGAGAAGACGCTTTCCAGGTCCTCGTCGGTGGGGGAGACCTGCCACAGGTGTACGGCGAGGTCGCGCGCCATCCGCGGCAGCAGCGCGGTGAAACGCGCGTGGTCGGTCACCTGGACCTCGATTCCCTGCTCGGTCAGTGAGACGGCGTTGGAGGAAAGGTCGCCGATGAGCGCGGCGGCCAGACGCCGGTCGTCGCTCGACCTGACCCGGAACAGATGCGGCCGGTCGGCCATGCGGCGCCGGATCTCGCGGTAGTCGCCCGACGCGGCGTGCCGCCCGGCGACCAGGACCTCGATGTGGTGGGCGACCCGCTCGACCTCTTCGAGGATGTGCGAGCTGAACAGGATCGTCCGGCCCTCCTCGCCCATGCGGCGCACGAGGTCCATGAGGTGGAGCCGCTGCCGGGGGTCCATGCCGTTGAACGGCTCGTCCAAGAGCAGCACCTGGGGGTCGTGGACGAGGGCCGCCGCGACCTTGACCCGCTGCCGCATGCCCTTGGAGTAGGTCTCGACGCGGCGGCCGGATGCGTCGGTCATCTCCACCAGGTCGAGGGCCCGCTTGGCCGCTTCGGCGGGCGAGGGCAGGCCGTGCAGCCGGGCGGACGACAGCACGAACTGCCATCCGGTGAGGAAGCCGTACACGGCCTCCTTCTCGGGGACCAGGCCGATCTGCCGGTAGATGTCGTGGTTGTGCCAGATCTGCCGGCCGTCGAGGGTCGCCGTGCCGCTGGACGGCGCGAGGAACCCGGCCATCATGTGCAGCAGCGTCGACTTGCCCGCGCCGTTCGGCCCGAGCAGGCCGGTGACGCCGGGCCCGATCGTCATCGTGACGTCGTTGACCGCCACGACGTTGCCGTACCAGCGAGAGACCTGGGCGAGCTCCAGCACGCCCTGGCGGGTGGTCACGGGGGAGCTCGTGGTGGTCACGACGCCGCCTTCCGGTAGCGCAGGAGGACGCCCGTCACGGCCAGGGCGATCACGGCCAGCAGGATCAGGCACGAGGCGACGCCCGGGGGATACCCCTCGTCGTTCGTCGGCACGGTGCCGAACACCGCCGACTGGACGGCGTCGACGAGGAAGAACGGGTTGAGGATCAGGGCCCAGGGGGCCACGTCGTCTCGGCCGGTCGTGGACAGCACGGCATAGAAGAGCGTGGAGACGGCGGCGGTGAACATGTAGAACGCGATCACCACCGCGACGCCGAGCCCGCGGCGCGGGGTGAACGACGCGAGGGCGATGCCCACGGAGGACAGCAGCACCGCGTAGAGGACCGCGCCGCCCAGCGCGCCGAGGTATTCGGCGGTGTGCGGCGGTCCCGGCAGGTCCACCAGCAGCTCGCCGACGAACTGGATCGTGATCGGCACGGCCAGCAGGCCGAACAGCGCGACCGCGAGCGCGGCCAGCTTCGCCACGACGTAGTCGGTGACGGCGAGCGGCCGGGACAGGTAGAGCGGCAGCACGCGGAAGCGCAGATCCGGCGCGACCAGGTACGGCGACTGGGCGGCCAGGAAGACCGCGACCACCGCCTGCATGAAGACGGCGTATCCCGGATAGGGCATGATGAACTGCTTCGCGAGCGCCATCACGCCGATCGACACGACGGTCGGCATCAGCATGATCGCTATCAGCAGCAGCGGCATGATCTTCGCGCGGGCCGTGCGGCCGAACCCGAAGACGCCGCGCAGGCTCTGCACCCCGAGGGCGAGCGTCGCCCTGCCGCGCCCCAGCCGTACGCCGTCGTAGTGGCGGTATCCGATGTCGTGGATGACCGCGGTCGGCTCTGTCATGCCACCGGCTCCTTGAAGACGTCTTCGATGCGGCCCCGGCGCTGCTCCAGCCGCAGGAGGCTCAGGCCGAGGTCGCAGACCGCGTCGCGTACGGCGTCGTACGTGCGGCCGGGGTCGTCTGGGGACACCTGGACCGTCAGCAGCCTGCCCTGCGCGGCGACCGTCTCGCCGCCCGCGATCAGACGCTCGGCGAGCCGCTGCTGCCCTTCCTCGACCTCCACCGCGACGGTCTGCTCGGCCCGGGTGAACTCCCGGATGGCCGACGAGCGCAGCAGCCGTCCGCCGTCGATGACGATGACGTGGTCGCACACCCGCTCGAGCTCGCCGAGCAGGTGGGAGGTGACCAGCACGTTGATGCCGAACTCGGTGCCGACGCGCCGGATCAGCGCGAGCATGTCGTCGCGGCCCTGCGGGTCGAGCCCGTTGGTCGGCTCGTCGAGGAAGACCAGCTGCGGGTCGTGGACGAGCGCCTGGGCGAGCTTGACCCGCTGCCGCATGCCCGTGGAGTAGCCGCCCATCGGGCGGTAGCGCTCCTCATCCAGCCCGACGTGGCGCAGGGTGTCGGCGGCGCGTTCCCGGGCGGCCGTACGCGGCAGCCCGGACATCTGGGCCATGTGCACCACGAACTCGGTCGCGGACATGTCCGGGGGCAGGCAGTCGTGTTCGGGCATGTAGCCAACCACGCGCCGGATCTCCAGGCCCTGGGTCGCCGTGTCCAAGCCGAGCACCGAGGCACGCCCGGAGGTCGGGGGGAGCAGGCCGAGCAGGATCTTGATCAGCGTCGACTTGCCCGCGCCGTTGGCGCCCACGAGGCCGGTCACGCCGGTTCCGGCGGCGACCGTGAGGTCGTCGAGCGCCGTGACGCGGGGGAAGCGCTTGGTCAGCCCCTCGGTCGCGAAGCATGGGGTCGCGCTCGCTGTCATGATCCGACCCTACTGGGCGGGACGTTCGCCGGGCCTCCGCCTGATGGAGGAACCCCGCCTACGCCTCAGGTATGCCTCGTCGTGCCCGGCCGCCACCGTAGCGCGACCACAGCGCGCGCTGGAGGAGCAGCGTCAGCGTGCCGGCGACGACCATCCCGGCGATGTTGACGAGAAGCTGCAGCGCCGAGCCGCCGACCTCGTCCCAGCGCCCCAGCGCCAGGGCCAGGGCCATGTAGCCGGCCGCGGGGACGGTGGTGACGGAGATGAAGACGCCCACCAGCGCCGAGGACTTGCCCGCCGTGATCGACAGCACCCCGGCCGCGCCGGCGAGCAGCGCCACGATGAACGACCACCGGTCGGGCGTCACGATGAAGCGCACCTCGTCGTGGTGCCGCAGGCTGTCGGGGGAGATCCAGCCGAGGCCGCGTGACACGAGGGCACAGGCCAGGGTGACGGCGATCGCGGCCGCGAAGCCCAGGGTGAGCGTGCGGGCCGCGGCGCCGACGAGCCGCCACCGGCGGCGCAGCAGGCCGAACGAGACGGCCGCCACCGCGCCGAACTCCGGCCCGAGGACCATCGCGCCGACGATCAGGATCTGCGAGGGGATGAGGACGCCGATCGCGGCGATCTGCGTGGCGATGGCGAGGAACGCCAGGAACGCCCACGTGATGCGGCTGTCGAGGGCCACACGCTGCTCGAACTGGTCCCACACGACCGCGTCGTCGCCCTCGCCGGGCGCCCGCTCCTCCGCCTCGGCCGCGCCCCGGGAGATCGACAGCTCGATGTCCTCGGCGGTGATCGAGCCGTCCCGCTCCAGGCCGAGCGCCTTGAGCCGGCCGATGACCGTGTCGGCGGCCTCCCTGGCGACGTCGGCGAGCACGACGTCGCCCTCCGGCCTCCTGGCCGCCTTGGCCAGGAACACGACGTTCGTGACTCCCGGCGTACGGTCGAGCACCTCGACGACCTGGCCGGTCAGCCGGAACGGGGAGATGATCCGCAGATGCAGCACAGCCGCATCCTAGGAGCGTCTGGCAACTGCGGCAGGGCTCGGTTTGCTGGAGACGACTCAGGTTCTGCGCAGCCGCACCCGTCTGACGGAGTGGCCGGAGCCCTTGTGCAGGATCAGCCCGGCCCGGTGGCGGGTGGGGGCGATGTTCTCCACCAGGTTGCGTTCGTTGATCTCCCGCCAGACGTTCTCGGCGAACGCCGTCGCCTCCTCGTGCGACAGCGCCGCGATGTGGCGGAAGTAGGACTTCGGGTCGGAGAAGGCGGTGCGGCGCAGCTTGTGGAAGCGCTCCACGTACCAGGTGCGGATGTCCTCCATCCGGGCGTCCACGTAGATGGAGAAGTCGAAGTAGTCATAGACCGCCAGGGCGTCCGGCGGCGCGGGCTGCAGGACGTTGAGCCCCTCGACGATGAGGATGTCCGGCCGGTCCACCGTCTGCGCGGCGCCGGGCACGATGTCGTACTCCAGGTGGCTGTAGACCGGCGCCTCCACCGAGGGACGGCCCGCCTTGACGTCGGCCACGAAGCCCACCAGGGCCCGCCGGTCATAGCTCTCCGGGAAGCCCTTGCGGTGCATGATCCCGCGCTCTTCGAGCACCTTGTTGGGGTAGAGGAAGCTGTCGGTGGTGACCAGGTCGACCCGGGGGTGCTCGGGCCAGCGGGCGAGCAGCGTGTGCAGCAGCCGCGCGGTGGTCGACTTGCCGACCGCGACGCTGCCCGCGATGCCCAGCACGTACGGCGGGGGCGCGTCCTGCTCGCCGAGGAAGGCGCCGACGGCCGCGCCGCGCTGCCGCGAACCGGTGAAGTGCAGGTTCAGCAGCCGGGTGAGCGGCAGGTAGATGTCGGTGACTTCGGACAGGTCGATCGGGTCGTGGACGCCGCGCAGTTCCTCCAGCTCCGCCTCGGTGAGGGTGAGCGGTGTGTTCTTGCGCAGGTCACGCCACTGCTCCCGGCTCAGCTCGACGTACCCGTCCCGATCTGCCACGACGGCAAGCGTAGCCATGGCGTTTCCGCGCCCCCACCCGGGGTCGTGCACAGCCTGTGGACAAAAATCGATGGATTACCGCGGCGCCCGACGGGGAAGAACGTTCGCTTCGCGGCGTTCCTCGTTCCTCGGTCCGCCACTGCGCTCACTGCGTCGGGTTCGCTCCTGTCATTGGTCGCTCACCGCTCCTCGTTCGCTTCGCGGCGTTCCTCGTTCCTCGGCCCGCCACTCCACTCACTGCGTCGGGTTCGCTCCTGTCATTGGTCGCTCACCGCTCCTCGTTCGCTTCGCGGCGTTCCTCGTTCCTCGGCCCGCCACTCCACTCACTGCGTCGGGTTCGCTCCCTGCCGCGCCGTACGCTGGCGCTGTGATCGTGGGCATCGGGGTGGACGTGGTCGAGGTGGCGCGCCTGGGCGCGGCCCTGGAGCGCACGCCCGCGCTGCGGAGGCGGCTGTTCACCGATGCCGAGGGCGCGCTGCCGCTGGAGTCGCTGGCCGCGCGGTTCGCCGCGAAGGAGGCGGTGGCCAAGGCCCTCGGGGCGCCGCCGGGCCTGCGGCACCTGGACGCGGAGGTCGTGCGCGGCGGACACGGCCGGCCCGAGCTGAGGATCACGGGCCGGGCGGCCGAGGTGGCCCGCGACCTCGGCGTGCGCAGATGGCACCTCTCCCTGTCGCACGACGGCGGCATGGCGGTCGCCTACGTCCTCGCCGAGTCCTGAGCGGGAACGCCGATCGGGAACGCCGACCGGGAACGCCGAGCGGGGATCGCGGGCAGTCAGCCGTCCCGGCGCGCGTGGTGGTCCACGAGGCGGGTGAGCAGCCGGCCGAGCTGCTCGCGCTCGGCCGGGCCGAGTGGCGCGAGCACCTCGTCCTCCAGCTCGGTGATCAGAGTGTCGAGCCGGGCGAAGCGGGCGCGCCCCAGCTCGGTCATCGTGATGACGTTGCGCCGCCGGTCCGCAGGATCCGGCGCGCGCTCCACCAGGCCCCGATCGGTCAGCTCGTTGATGACGGAGACCAGGTCGCTGCGGTAGATGCCGGTGCGGCGGCTCAGCTCCGCCTGGCTGGCCGGGCCCGACTCCTCCAGCGTCGCGAGCACCGCGTAGTGCCATTTGCGGGCGTCGGCGGCGGCGAGCCCTTCGTTGACGAGGCGGTCGGAGTGCGTCGCCGCCAGTGACAGAAGCCGGGTCGGCAGGCCCCGCAACCGGGCCGGTCCGGTCCTCCCGTCCATGCGGGGGGCCGCGGGAGGGGCCGTGCCCGGCTCGCTGCTGCTCATGCCGCCATCCTACCGATTGCGTTAGTCCGACTAACGGCCTAATCTGTTCGTGTTACTAACGTTAGTCAGACGAACGAATGTGAGAACCCCCATGCCTTCGATCGACGTGCTCGACTCGGCGATGTACCACGAGGAGACCGGCAGCGGTGCTCCCTTCGTCTTCCTGCACGGCAACCCCGCCTCGTCCCATCTGTGGCGCAAGGTCCTGCCCGGGATCCGCGCCGACGCCCGCCTGCTCGCCCCCGACCTCATCGGCATGGGCCGCTCGGGCAAGCCCGATGTGCCGTACCGGTTCGCCGATCACGCCCGTTACCTCGACGCCTGGTTCGACCGGCTGGGGCTGGAGGACGTGGTGCTCGTCGGACACGACTGGGGCGGGTCGCTCGCCTTCGACTGGGCGGCCCGCCATCCCGGTCGCGTCCGCGGCGTCGCGTTCTTCGAGACGATCGTCCGCACGATGTCGTGGAGCGAGCTGGGCGAGGCGCCGCGCGCCCGCGCGGAGGCCATCCGAAGCCCCGAGGGCGAACCGCTCGTGCTCGACCGGAACTTCATGGTGGAGACCGCCTTCACCGGAGGGGTGCTCACGCCGCTCGGCGAGGAGGACATGCGGCCCTATCTGGAGCCGTACCCGACGCGCGACAGCCGCCGCCCGCTGTTGGAGTGGGCGCGTTCGATGCCGCTCGACGGCGAGCCCGCCGACGTCGCCGAGCGCGTCGGCGCGTACGGCGGGTGGCTCGCGAGCAGCCACGACGTTCCCAAGCTGCTGCTCACCTTCGACTCCTCGCCGACCCTGTCCATCGGGCCGGAGATGGCCGCCTGGTGCGCGGCGAACATCGCGGGGCTGGAGGTGGAGCACTGCGGACCGGCGGGCCACCACGCGCCGGAGGACCGGCCGGAGGCCATCGCCGCGGCGATCGACGCGTGGGCGGAGCGGCACGGGCTGTAGACCCGCCGTCATGGCCGCGCGTCATGGCCGCGCGTCATGGCCGCGCGTCATGGCCCGCCGGCATGGCCGGGCGCCATGGCCGGCCGGCATGGCCGGCCCGTGGGAGCGACCGCCGTTCGCGCCGCGGGGGGCATCTCCTTGCCGATGCCCGGCGTACGGTGATCGCCATCGCCGACCCGGCAGGCTACCGTCGGACGCATGCGGACCGCCTACACCTCCGACCAGATCCGCTCCGCCGAGCTCGCGCTGATGGCGAGGCTCCCCGAGGGGACGCTGATGGACCGGGCCGCCGCCGGGCTCGCCGCGGTCTGCGCGCACCTGCTCGCCGGCTCCCGCGGCCGGGTGTACGGCTCCCGCACCGTGCTGCTGATCGGCAGCGGCGACAACGGCGGGGACGCCCTGTACGCCGGAGCCCGGCTGGCCCGCAGGGGAGCGCGGGTGGAGGCGGTCCTCGCCGGCTCGCGCACCCACGAGGGCGGCCTGGCCGCGTTGCGAAAGGCGGGCGGCCGGGCGCATCCGTACGACGCCGCGCGGGCGCGCGAGCTGCTGGCCGACGCCGACCTCGTCATGGACGGCCTCGTCGGCATCGGCGGCAGCGGGCCGCTGCGGGAGCCGTACGGCACGCTCGCGGAGCTGACCGCGGAGGCCGGGGGCCTGGTCGTCGCGGTCGACGTGCCGAGCGGGGTGGACGCGAGCAGCGGACGGGTCGAGGGACCGGCGGTCCGCGCGCACCTGACGGTGACGTTCGGCGCGTACAAGGCCGGTCTGCTGGTCGATCCCGGCGCCACCCACGCGGGCGCGGTCGAGCTGGTGGACATCGGCCTGGGACCCTTCCTGCCGGACCCCGAGGTGGCCGCGCTGACCGCCGACGACGTGGCCGACCTGCTGCCCCGCCCGGGCGAGGAGAGCGACAAGTACCGGCGGGGCGTCGTCGGGATCGCCGCGGGCAGCGACAGGTACACCGGGGCCGCCGTGCTCTCGGTCGGCGGCGCGGTGCGCGCCGGCGCGGGGATGGTCCGCTTCGCGAGTTCCGCCGAGCCGGTGCGGCTGGTCAGGGCCCGCTGGCCGGAGGCCATCACGACCGTGCTCGATCCGTCGCTGGTGCTGAAGAGCTCGCTGGACGAGGTCGGGCGGGTGCAGGCATGGGTGCTCGGCCCCGGGCTCGGGACGGGCCCGGAGGCGCACGCGGTGGCCCGCGCGGTGCTGTCCACCGGGGTGCCCGTGCTGGTGGACGCCGACGGGCTGACGCTGGTCGCCAAGGACCGCACGCTGCTGCGCCGGGCCGCCCCCACCGTGCTCACGCCGCACGCGGGGGAGCTGTCGCGGCTGCTCGGCGTGCCGCGCGAGCGCATCGAGGCCGGGCGGCTCGACCACGTGCGCAGGGCCGCCGCGGAGCTGGGGGCGACGGTGCTGCTCAAGGGCTCGACCACGCTCGTCGCGGAGGAGCACAGGCCGGTGCGGGTCAACACCACGGGCACGCCGTGGCTGGCGACGGGCGGCACGGGCGACGTCCTGTCGGGCATCGCGGGCGCCCTGCTCGCCGCCGGGCTGACGGGCTACGACGCGGCCTCGTGCGCGGCGTACGTCCACGGGCTGGCGGCGCGGACGGCCGCCGGAGGCGGGGCCGCGGGACGCGGGCAGGCGCCGATCGCCGCCCTCGACGTCGCCCAGGCGCTGCCCGAGGCCCTGCGTACGCTCTGACGTGTGCTCTCATGTGCGCGCTGACGTGCGCTCTGACGTGCGCCGTCAGGGTGGGCGCATCCACCCGGGTCCACCTGACACACTGGAAAAATGAGCTTCTCAGCGGTGCGCTCCGCGACCCCGGCCGAGGCACGCGTGGACCTGTCCGCCATCGCGCACAACGTGCGGCTGCTCGCCGAGTCGGCCGCCGGCGCCGAGATGATGGCCGTCGTCAAGGCGGACGCGTACGGTCACGGCGCGGCGCAGGTGGCGAGGGCGTGCCTGGAGGCGGGCGCGAGCCGGCTCGGCACGGCACTCGTCCGCGAGGCGCTGGCGCTGCGCGAGGCGGGTGTCACCGCACCGGTCATGTCGTGGCTCATCACCCCCGGCGAGCCGCTGGACGCCGCGCTGCTCGCGGACGTCGAGTTGTCGGCCGGGTCGACGTGGGTCGTGGACGACATCGTCGAGGCCGCCCGGCGCACGGGGCGCACCGCCCGGGTGCATCTGAAGGCCGACACCGGCAACTCCCGCGGCGGCGCGACGTCCGCGGACTGGCCGTCCCTGGTCGAGCACGCGCTCGCCGCGCGGGCGAGCGGGGCCGTCGAGATCGCCGGGCTGTGGTCGCACTTCGCCTGCGCGGACATCCCGGGCCATCCCTCGATCGACAGCCAGCTCGCGACGTTCGAGGAGGCGCTCGCCGTCGCCGACAAGGCGGGCGTGCCGAGCGACGCGATCCGTCACTTCGCGAACTCGGCCGCGACCGTCACGCTGCCACGGGCGAGGTACGACATGGTCCGCACGGGCATCGCGGTCTACGGCCTGAGCCCGATTCCCGAGCTGGGCGACTTCGGGCTGCGCCCCGCCATGACGCTGACGGCCAAGCTCGCGCAGGTCAAGAGGGCCGCCCCGGGCTCGGGGGTGTCGTACGGGCACCTGTATGTCACGGAGCGTGAGACCACGCTTGGCCTCGTTCCTCTCGGGTATGCGGACGGCATCTTGCGAAACGCGACGAACCGGGCGGAGGTGCTGGCGGCGGGCCGGCGGCGGCGGATCGCCGGGCGGGTGTGCATGGACCAGTTCGTCATCGACCTCGGTGACGACCCGGCGGAATCGGGGGACGAGGTGATCGTTTTCGGTCCCGGAGACAACGGCGAGCCGACTTGTCAGGAATGGGCGGATTCCCTGGGCACGATCACCCATGAGATCGTGACGAGGATCGGATCCCGCGTGCCTCGTGTCCATACGGATGGACGCTGAGCCGCGGCTGCGAGGAGGGCAGGCATGAGCACACGTCGCAAGGTCGGGATCGCCGGAGCGGTCTTCGGCGCGGCGTCGGCGGGAGTGGCGGCGGCCACGCTCGCGAAGAGGTACGCCGTGGGCCGCATCCGCCTGCGGCCGGACCTGGAGGCGAGTGAGCCCTTCGGCGAGTTGCACGGACGTTCGGTGACGCTCACGACCTCCGACGGCGTGAAGATCCACGCCGAGGTCGACGGCGTGGAGGACGCGCCGCTGACCGTGGTGCTGTGCCACGGCTACTGCCTGTCCTCGGGGTCCTGGCACTACCAGCGACGCGACCTGCGCGACTCCTATCGGCTGGTGCTGTGGGACCAGCGCTGCCACGGCCAGTCCGCCCGCGGACCGGCCAACGACTGCACGATCGAGCGCCTCGGCGAGGACCTCGCGCTGGTGCTGGAGGAGCTCGTCCCGGGGCCGTGCGTGGTGGTGGGCCACTCCATGGGCGGCATGACGATCATGGCGCTGGCGGAGCGGCGGCCCGAGCTGTTCGGCGACAAGATCCGGGGTGTGTCGCTGATCGCGACGTCGGCGGGCAAGCTCGCCGAGATCACCCTCGGCCTGCCCGCCCTGGTCTCCAAGCTCGTCAACCTCGCGGTGCCGTCGGCCGTCACGATCATGCGCAGGAGCGGCGCGCTGGTCGACCGGGGGCGCGAGGCCGGCACCGACCTGTCGTTCCTGGCGCTGCGTCACCTCGGGTTCGGCGACTCCAGGAACGTCAGCCCCACCGTCGTGGACTTCGTCGAGTCGATGATCAGGGCGACCCCGTCCGAGGTGATCGCCGACTTCTATCCGGCGCTGATGACGCACGACAAGCTCACCGCGCTCGACGTGCTCAACAAGGTGCCCACCGCGATAATCGTGGGCGAACGCGACTGGCTGACGCCGCTCGACCACAGCAGGGCGATCGCGGCGGCCGCGCCGACCGCGCAGCTCACGACGGTGCCGGAGACGGCGCATCTCGTGCAGCTCGAACGCCCCGACGTCGTGAACGAGGCGCTGCGCGAGCTGCTGAAGCGAGCCGAGAGGGAGAACCAGTGACCATGGCCGGGCTCCGGGCGACGACCGCCGAGGAGACGCGGGCGCTGGGAGCGCGGCTGGCCGCGCTGCTCGCTCCCGGAGACCTGGTCGTGCTGAGCGGGCCGCTGGGCGCGGGGAAGACGACGATGGTGCAGGGCATCGCGGAGGGTCTGAAGGTGCGCGGGCCGATCACGTCCCCCACGTTCGTGATCGCGCGGGTCCACCCGTCCCTGTCCGGCGGGCCCGCGCTCGTGCACGTGGACGCCTATCGGCTGGGCGGCACGCTGGAGGTGGACGACCTCGATCTCGACGCTTCGCTGGAGGAGTCGGTGACCGTGGTCGAGTGGGGCGAGGGCCTGGTCGAGGGCCTGTCCGAGGAGCGCCTGGAAATCCACGTCGAGCGGGGAGCCGAGGACGAGGAGCGCCGCGTACGGGTGACGGGTGTGGGCCCGCGCTGGTCGGGGCTGTCCCTGACCTGAGCGCCGGCCATCCGGAGTCACCCGGAGCCGGAGCCCGTAGAAGCCCGAGCACCGGTCACCCGGAGTCGGATGGAAGCGTGAGCAATGGCCACCCCGGAGCCGCACAAAAGACTGCAACCCGGACTCTGAAGTGCGAGAAGGACCTGCGGGGATAAGCCGGGCACCGTCCGCGCGCGATCCAGACCGGTCCGCCGAACAGTCCTTGACGCCTGTCCGCCTTCCTGAGGATCATCGGGGCAAGGAAGATCCTTGGTCATGAGTCGGTAAGGATTTTCTGGGTAAGGGACCGGCGTGGAAGAGGTGTGCCGTTGAGCAGAATCACGCAGGTCGCCGTCGGGGGAGCCTTACTGTTCGGCGCGCTGGGCTGCACCGCGTCGGCCAAGACGGTCTCCGCCGACCCCACGATGACGCTGACCCCGGCTCTGCCGACGCCGCTCGTCTCGGTCTCGCGGCAGGACGTGCGGGTCGAGGTCGACCCGAAGCGGATCGTCGGCGGGTCGACCAAGAGCATCCACATCACCGCCAGGTGCCCGCTGCCCCAGGGCGGCACGGAATATCGGGCGACCGCCCGCTCCGACGCCTTCACCGGCCTCGTCACGCTGGTGGCGCCCCCTCCACCGTCGGCAAGCCCGGCCGCGACCGTGCCGATGGTGCGCGGCAGCGCGACCATCAGGGCCGGGGCCAAGGCGGGCGGCTACCGCGTGCAGGTGCGCTGCGAGGCCACCAACGACATCGGCAGCGCGTCGTTCAGGATCGTCGCGCCGGAGCCCGACCACACCGAGGACCACACGAGGATTCCCACCCGGGCACCGCACGCGGGCGGCGGCGGCACGGCGGCCGGTGGCCCCGAAGACGAGTCCGGCCTGCCGACGGGCGTGACCGTCGTCGTGCTGCTGGCCGCGCTCGGCGTCGGCGTCGCCGTGGCCCGCAGGCGCTCCGGAGCCTGACCTTGGCGCTGTCCACCCGGGGGGTGATCATCGCCGGGGTGGTCACCGGGCTCGTGTTCGCCGCGGTCGCCGGCGGCAAGGGGACGACGGACGAGCCCGCCGCCAGGTCCTCCGTCGTCCCCAGGCGGATCGACATCCCGGCGCTGCACCTCAAGGCCCCCCTGATGAAGCTCGGCCTGTCCGACGAGGGTGACGTCGAACTGCCGCCGTTCGACAAGCCGACCACCGCGGGCTGGTACACGGGAAGCGTCGTGCCGGGCGACCCCGGCGCTTCCGTGATCATCGGTCACGTGGACACCAAGACCGCTCCCGCCGTCTTCTACCGGCTGCGCGACCTGCGTCAGGGAGAGGTCGTGAAGGTGGCGCGCAGCGACGGCAAGACCGCCTCCTACCGGGTCGACTCGGTGGAGCGCGTGCCGAAGGACGACTTCCCGGCCGAGCGCGTCTACACCGAGGACGGCCTGCGCCTGATCACCTGCGGCGGGAACTTCGACTGGTCGCGGCACGAGTACCGCGACAACATCATCGTCTACGCCTCCCTGATCCGCGCCGCCTGACGCCGGCTACGCCTCCCTGATCCGCGCCGCCTGACGCCGTCGGCGACCCCGTGGGCCGAGGCCGCCGCGGCGCCGGGGACCGGGCGGCCGGAGCCGGTCCCGGGCGTGGCGGTCCGCCTCCGCACAGCGACTACGCTTGACCTTCGTGCTTGTCTTGGCCTTCGACACCGCCACTCCCGCCGTCACCGCCGCGCTGTACGACGGCGAACGCGTGGTGGCGGAGTCGACGACGATCGACGCGCGGCGGCACGGAGAGCTCCTCGCCCCCGCCGTCGAGCATGTCCTGCGCGAGTCCGGCGCGACGCTCAAGGACGTCACCGCGATCGTCGCCGGGACCGGCCCCGGGCCGTACACCGGTCTGCGGGTCGGCCTGATGACGGCGGAGGCGCTGGCCATGACCGCCGGTGTGCCGGCGTTCGGGGTGTGCACGCTCGACGCCCTCGCGTACTCCGCGCGGGAGAGCGGGCCGTTCCTCGTCGCGACCGACGCGCGCCGCAAGGAGGTCTTCTGGGCGCGGTACGGCGACCCGCGCACGCGGCTCGACGGGCCGCGCGTGGACCGGCCGCACGACCTGCCCGGGGAACTGCCCGTGATCGGTGCGGGCGGCGCCATGTACGCCGACGTCGTCGGCGCCGACCGGGTGCGCGGTCCCGAGCATCCCTCGGCCGGAGCGCTCGCGGCCCTGGCGGCCGAGCTCCTCGCGCCGCTGAGCGAGCAGGAGGCGGCGCGGCTCGCCCGGGTGCCCGAGGGACGTGTGGATTCGGTCGAGAAGGCGCGGGAGCTGGCCGTGCTCGGCCCGCCGCGGCCCATCTACCTGCGGCGTCCCGACGCGCAGGTGCCCGGGGCGCCCAAGCGGGTGACGGCGTGAGCCGCCGCGGGGGCACGTCGTGAGGCAGGCCGGGGTCGCGCTGCGCCAGATGACCCACGAGGACCTGCCCGTCGTGATGGACATCGAGCGGACCACGTTCCCCGTGGACGCCTGGACCGAGGCCATGCTGCGCGGCGAGCTGGCCGACCAGCCGCGCACCCGGCACTACGTCGTCGCCCAGGTGGGCGACCGCGTCGTGGGGTACGCCGGGCTGGCGGCGGCGGGCGACCAGGCCGACGTCCAGACGATCGCGGTCCTCGCCGACCACCGGCGCGCCGGCGTCGGGACCGCGCTGATGGACGCGCTGCTCGCCGAGGCCGTACGACGCGGTGCGGTCTCGGTGTTCCTGGAGGTGCGCGCCGACAACCCGCCCGCACAGGCGATGTACGAGCGGTTCGGCTTCCGGCGGCTGGGGCTGCGACGGCGCTACTACGACGACGGCACCGACGCCATCACCATGGTGAAGGACCTCGGGCCACGAGACGGAGACCTGGGGGGCGGGGCATGAACGAGCGAATACGTGGACACCGGGCGATTCGCGGCTGGGTCGTCTGCGCGCCTCCGGCACGACGAGACCCCGAGCGGCGAGGCGAGGAGGCGGCATGAGCAGGCATGACGAGCCGATCGTGCTGGGCATCGAGACATCCTGCGACGAGACGGGCGTGGGCATCGTCCGCGGCCACACGCTGCTGGCCAACACCATCGCCTCCAGCATGGACGAGCACGCCCGCTTCGGCGGCGTGGTGCCGGAGGTGGCCTCGCGGGCCCATCTGGAGGCGATGGCGCCCACGGTCGAAGGCGCGCTGGCCGCCGCCGGGCTGCGCCTGTCAGACATCGACGCGGTCGCCGTCACCGCGGGCCCCGGTCTCGCGGGTGCGCTGCTCGTCGGCGTGGCCGCCGCCAAGGCGTACGCGCTGGGGCTCGGCGTTCCGCTCTACGGGGTCAACCACCTCGCCGCGCACGTCGCGGTGGACCAACTGGAGCACGGCCCGCTGCCCAAGCCCTCGATCGCGCTGCTGGTGTCGGGAGGGCACTCCTCGCTGCTCCTGGTGCCCGACGTGGCGCGGGACGTCATCTCGCTCGGGTCGACGGTGGACGACGCGGCCGGGGAGGCGTTCGACAAGGTGGCCCGTGTGCTGGGGTTGCCGTTCCCCGGCGGGCCGCACATCGACCGGGCCGCCCGCGAGGGCTCGGGCACGGCGGTGACGTTCCCCCGGGGCAAGTTCGACGACGGCACCCTCGACTTCTCCTTCTCCGGCCTGAAGACGGCCGTGGCGCGGTGGGTGGAGGCCCGCGAGGCGGCGGGCGAGACGGTGCCCGTGGCCGATGTCGCGGCGTCGTTCCAGGAGGCGGTCGTGGACGTGCTCACCCGCAAGGCCCTGCAGGCGTGTGCCCGCTACGACGTGAAGGATCTGCTGATCGGGGGCGGCGTGGCCGCCAACTCCCGGCTGCGGGCCCTGGCCCAGGAGCGCTGCGACGCGGCAGGGGTGCGCCTACGGGTGCCGCGGCCCGGCCTGTGCACCGACAACGGCGCGATGGTGGCGGCGCTCGGCGCGGACCTGGTGGCGGCGGGCGTGCACCCCTCCACCTTGGAGATCCCGGCCGACTCATCGCTTCCGATCACCGTCGTCAACGTCTGATCGCCGCCGGGCGGCGGAGCGGTCGTCAGTCGGCGTGGCCGCGGGCGGGGCGCAGGAGAACCTCGGCGAGCGCCAGCATGGTCTCCTCCAGTGCGGCGAGCCGCCGGGCCACGTCGCCCCGGGCCGGCTCCATGGCGCGGGTGACCGCGTCCGAGACGGTCTCGGCGATCTGCTCACGGTCCGGCCTGCTGCGCACCGCGTCCACGAGGGGCACGACGGCCCCCGCCGCCACCGTGAGGTCGGCGTTCATGCCCGCGATGGTGGTGCTCATCTCGTCCACTCCGGCGGCGACGTCGCCGACGCCGGCGCCCAGCGCGGTCACCCTGGCGTCCATGCCCTCGACCCCGCTCTCCACCGCCTCGATCCGGCCGCCGACCGAGTCCAGCCGTTCGACGACGACGGCCTCCAGCCGCTCGGTGCGCTCGGTGATCGCGGCGAGAGTCTTGTCGATCCGGGTGAACCGCCCGGCGGCGGCCTCCATGCTCCCCTGGAACTTGCCGAGCCGGTGCGCGACGTCCGCCATCCGTTCGGCGAGGCCCTGGGCGCGCCCGCCGACCTCGTCCACGTGGTCGCGCAGCAGCTCCATGTGCTGGGCCAGCCCCTCCGCCCAGGCGGGCGGCCTGACCGTCATGTCGTCGAGCCGCTGCGTGATCACCTCGATTGCCACGCCGAGGCCGCCCAGCTCGCGCTCGCGCACCTCGCGCAGGAGCCACTCCATGCCCTCCAGCCGCTGGCGGATCTCGTCGAGCACGGCACCCTGCGTTCGCTGCTCGTAGACATGGTCCTGGGCCGCCCGGGCGAGCAGTTCGCGCATCCGATCGGAGATGGCGGTCTGGCTGCCCGCCTGGAGGAGGTTGTGGCTGGAATGCTCCACCGAGAATGCTCCTTCACTCGCCGAAACATCGGTTCGGCCCGGTCTCGCGCAGATGAACGAACAGGCGGACGCCCGACGGCCAACTTTAGGCCCTGACCCGCGGCCATCAGGCGGGGAATGAGAAAGGCGGTAATTGCCGGTGAATTATTCCGATTTCATCCGTTTGCGCTGGTCACGGGCTGGCAGAGCAGGGCGAACGGACGCTCCTCGATGCGGGTGAGCACGATCACGGCGGAATTGCCGCCGGAAAGCCGCAGGTCCTTGCGCAGCCGCTCGACGTCGACGGCGGACCCGCGTTTCTTGATGGTGACCACGCCGACGCGCCGTTCGCGCAGCACCGCTCTCAGCCGTTTCAGCGAGAACGGCATGACGTCGGTCACCTCGTAGCAGGAGGCCCACTCCGTGCGTACGAGACGGTCGCTTGTGATGTAGGCGATCCGCGGATCGACGAGGCGGCCCGACACGAGGGCGGCGACCTCGGCGACCAGGTGGGCCCGCACCGCGGCGCCGTCGGGCTCATAGAGGTAGCGGCTCACCGGCCCGGTCTCCGCCTCCGCGCCGGACGCCGTGAGCGTGGCCCCGGACGGCAGCAGGGTGGCACGCCGTCCGCCCGGCCCCATCCCGGTCCAGATGGCCGCCTCCTTCACCTCGCCGCGGTACGACACCCACTCGGCCTCGGCGCCCTCCGGGATGAACTCGTACGGGATGCCGGGGGCCACCTTCAGGCAGGCCGCCGGGGCGCGGGCCACCAGGTCGAGCACGACCGGCCAGGTGGGGGAGTAGGCCATCGGGTCGAAGGTCCGTCCCCTCGCCCCCCTTCTGGCGGGGTCGGCGAACAGCAGGCCGTATCCGCCGGGGTCGGTCAGCGCGGCGTCGCCCGTGCGGACGTGGGCCAGACCGGACAGTCCGAGCGCGGCCGCGTTGGCGCGGGCGATCTCCACGGTCAGCGGGTCGAGGTCCACGGCGTCGACCGGGCAGCCCGCCCTCGTCAGCGCGAGCAGGTCCCCGCCGATCCCGCAGCAGACGTCCAGCACGGCAGGACCGCCCTCCGGCCCCCCGTGAGCCGGGGTTCCGTCGGCCCGGATTCCGTCGGCTGGGAGTCCTGCGGCGCGGATTCTGGCCGCGCGGTGTGCGGCGACCTCGGGGCGCGTGGCCTGCTCCAGCCCGTGGGGGGTGAAGTACATGACGGCGGCGTCGGGGCCGAACTTGGCCTCGGCCCGCCGTCGCAGCGACGCCTGCGTGAGCGCCGCCGCCGTCAGGTCCGCCGGGTGGCTGCGGCGCATCGCGCTCGCGGCGGCCACCGGGTCGGCGCCGTCGGCGAGTATCTTCACGGCCTCGTCCAGGGCCCCGAGCCCGGCGGGCGTGAGCAGCGTGCGGAAGGCGTCCAGGTCCACGCCCGCGACGCTACCGCCTGCCCGGCGGTCAGCAGGAGCCGACGTCGCCGAGCGAGGTGAGCAGCTTGCGCAGCAGGCCGGACAGTTGCTCCCGGTCCTCGCCGGTGAGGCCGGCCAGCAGTCGCTCCTCGTTGGCCACGTGACCCGCGAGCAGGGCGTCGGCCACCGCCCGGCCCTCGCCGGTGAGGGTGATCAGGACCATGCGGCGGTTGGACGGCGAGACCTCCCGGTGCACCAGGCCCTTGACGACGAGGCGGTCCACCCGGTTGGTGAGCGCCGCGGAGCTGACCATCGCGGCCGTGGCGAGATCGCTCATGCAGAGCCGGTGATCGGGGGTGGACCGGAGGAGAGTCGCGAGCACGTCGAACTCCCACGGTTCGAGGTCGTGCCCGGTGAAGTACTCCTTGATGCCCTTTTCGAGCAGGCGGGAGGCGCGGGAGATCCGCCCGGCGACTCCCATCGCCGAGCAGTCCACATCCGGGCGCACCCGGGCCCACTGGCCGAGGATCCGGTCGACGGCGTCCTCGCCGGGAGCGCGGTCGGCGGCGGTGTGGTCGTCGGCGGTGTCTTCGGTGACGGTGTCTTCGGTGACGGTGTGGTCGGTGAGGGTGTCGTCCGCGGCGGTGTGCGTCGCGAGGGTGGTGTTCGCGAGGGTGGTGTTCGTGAGAGTGGTGTCCGTGAGGGTGGTGTCCGTGAGGGTGTCGTTCATGGCGCGCGCGGTCTGGGTCCTCCTCGCCGCTCCTCCTCCGCGGCCATCGTATCCAACACTTCGACATTGAAATGTGAGCCGTGGATGCGATGTTCCGGCCGGACGGTGACGCGGGCGCGGCGGACGGCTGAACGGGCGGGCTCTGGCGTGTTGCCGCCAGGTGCGTCTGACCTGCGATGCCGGTTCGTGTTGACTGTCACGCGCCACTTGCATACTGTTTCGTGTTGGCACTCTCCCAGTGAGAGTGCCAATAGCGACGAGACAGGTCTGACACCCGCGACGGCAGGCCGCTGGTCGCCTCTTCAGCTCATTCATCGCAATCTGAAGGGGAGGTCCGATCGTGACGACCGCCACCAAGGTTCCCGTTAAGCCGCTTGGCGACCGCATCGTGGTCCAGCCGCTTGAGGCTGAGCAGACCACCGCCTCCGGCCTGGTTATCCCGGACACCGCCAAGGAGAAGCCGCAGGAGGGCCGTGTCCTCGCTGTGGGCCCGGGCAACTGGGACGAGGACGGCGAGAAGCGCATCCCGCTGGACGTCAAGGAGGGCGACGTCGTCCTCTACAGCAAGTACGGCGGCACCGAGGTCAAGTACGGCGGCGAGGAGTACCTGGTGCTCTCGGCCCGCGACGTGCTCGCCATCATCGAGAAGTAGTAGGCCGCGCCGGCCTGTGGAGCCCCGGGCCATGCGCCCGGGGCTCCGCGCGCTCTTAAGGAGACCTGAATGCCGAAGATCCTGGAGTTCGAAGAGGACGCGCGGCGCGCTCTCGAGCGTGGTGTCAACGCTCTCGCCGACGCCGTCAAGGTGACGCTCGGCCCCCGTGGCCGCAACGTCGTCATCGACAAGAAGTTCGGTGCCCCGACGATCACGAACGACGGTGTGACCATCGCTCGTGAGGTCGAGCTGGACAAGCCGTACGAGAACCTTGGCGCCCAGCTCGCCAAGGAAGTGGCGACCAAGACCAACGACGTCGCGGGTGACGGCACCACCACTGCGACCGTCCTGGCCCAGGCCATGGTCCGCGAGGGCCTGCGCAACGTGGCCGCCGGCGCGCAGCCGCTCGGGCTCAAGCGCGGCATCGACAAGGCCGCGCAGGCCGTCAGCGAGCGGCTGCTCGGCAGCGCCCGCCACGTCGAGGACAAGAAGGAGATCGCCAACGTCGCGACGATCTCCGCCCAGGACGCGAAGATCGGCGGGCTGATCGCCGAGGCGTTCGACAGGGTGGGCAAGGACGGTGTCATCACCGTCGAGGAGTCCAACGCGATGGGCCTGGAGCTGGAGTTCACGGAGGGCCTCCAGTTCGACAAGGGCTACCTGTCGCACTACATGGTGACCGACTCCGAGCGCATGGAGGCGGTCCTGGAGGACCCCTACATCCTCATCACCCAGGGCAAGATCTCCTCCATCGCGGACTTCCTGCCGCTGCTGGAGAAGATCGCGCAGACCAAGCGCCAGCTGCTGGTCATCGCCGAGGACGTCGAGGGTGAGGCCCTGGCCGTCCTGGTGACCAACAAGATCCGCGGCACCTTCACCTCCGTCGCCGTCAAGGCCCCCGGCTTCGGCGACCGCCGCAAGGCCATGCTGCAGGACATCGCCATCCTCACCGGCGGCCAGGTCGTCAGCGAGGAGATCGGCCTCAAGCTGGAGCACGTCGGCCTCGATGTGCTCGGCACGGCCCGCCGCGTCGTGGTCAACAAGGACACCACCACGGTCGTGGACGGCGCCGGCGACGCCCAGGCGATCGAGGACCGCGTCCGCGAGATCAAGGTCGCGATCGAGCAGTCCGACTCCGACTGGGACCGCGAGAAGCTCCAGGAGCGTCTCGCGAAGCTGGCCGGCGGCGTGTGCGTGCTGCGCGTCGGCGCCGCCACCGAGGTGGAGCTGAAGGAGAAGAAGCACCGCCTCGAGGACGCGATCTCCGCGACCCGCGCCGCGATCGAGGAGGGCATCGTCTCCGGCGGTGGCTCCGCGCTCGTGCACGTGTCCAAGGAGCTCGACGACCTGGGCCTGACCGGCGACGAGGCCACCGGTGTCTCGATCGTCCGCAAGGCGCTGGTCGAGCCCGCCCGCTGGATCGCCGAGAACGCGGGCATGGAGGGCTACGTCGTCACCGCCAAGATCGCCGAGATGAAGGCCGGTGAGGGCCTCAACGCCGCCACCGGCGAGTACGGCGACCTGGTGGCCCAGGGCGTCATCGACCCCGTCAAGGTGACCCGCTCGGCCGTGCAGAACGCCGCGTCCATCGCCGGCATGCTGCTCACCACCGAGGCCCTCGTCGTGGACAAGCCCGAGGAGGAGGCTCCGGCCGCCAACGGCGGTCACGGTCACGGCCACGGTCACGGCCACTGATCCCGCGCCTTCCGCGCCCCGCGCCCCGCGCCGCCCGTAAGGGCGGACCGCGGGGCGCACTGCTTTCCGCCCCTTGTCCGCTCCGCCGGTGAGACGGGCCGTCGGGAGGCGAAGCGGGCTCGCGGGCAATGCGAACGACCCGCATGTTTCTTTTTCCCTGTCAAGTCGTCAGCCGTATATTCGTCATTTTCGACATTACGGTTGGAATGTTCCAACGGCAGAGTGATCAGTCGATTACGGAGTGTTATCGACGCGCCAATGTGACCAATCCGTAGCCGTTAACCATGACGACATGAACGATCGTGACGGGCATCATGCCTAACGTGACCGAGGGATGCGTCGCCGACGCCGTAACTGGGGTAAGGCTTGCGACGAGATCGGATGAGCCCGACCTCAGGGAACTGACCAGCCTTGCCGTACAGGGAGATCGCACCGCGATCGAATCACTGCTGAGACACCTGCGCCCGATGGTGGTCCGCTACTGCAGAGCTCGACTGGGCAGGGTGTCCGGTCAGTATCACATCGCCGACGACGTGGCCCAGGAGGTGTGCATCGCGGTGCTGTCGGCGCTGCCGCGCTACCGCGACATGGGCCGCCCGTTCGCCTCGTTCGTCTTCGGAATCGCCTCCCACAAGGTGGCCGACGCCCTCCGCAGTTCGGTTCGCTCGGCCGTGCCCACGCAGGACCTGCCGGACGGGCCCGACGAGGGTCCCGGGCCGGAGGAGACGGTGGTGCGCTACATCGAGGCCCAGCACGCCCGCGACCTGCTCGCCCGGCTTCCGGACACCCAGCGCGAGCTCCTCATCCTGCGGGTGGTCTCGGGCCTGTCCGCCGAGGAGACGGGTAATGTACTCGGCATGTCACCAGGTGCCGTCCGGGTCGCGCAGCATCGTGCGCTCGCCAGGCTCCGGCAACTGGCCGAGCTGGAGTCGATTGCGTGACCACGAAACGTCGTCGTACGGCTCGCCACCTCGGGTCGTACGGCGATGCCGACGTGGAGGGCGAAGTAATGCGGACGGACGCCGTCCTTGACGCGCTCGCCCGCCGCGAGCCGGTCGGCGGCACGGACGCCGCCATCCGGCTGCTCGGCGCGCTCGTCGTCGACGTGGACGGTCAGTGGCTCTCCTCCGTGTCGATCACGCCGTCCACGTAGCCCCGGGCGTACTCCCAGCTGACGTAGTCGGCCGGATCGGGCTGGTAGGCCGGCTCATGGACCTGAGGCCGGCCGTTGTCGATCATCTGGCGCAGGTTGCCGCGCAGCAGGTCCCAGTCGAAGTAGTGCTGTTCGCCGCACTCCGGGCAGTCGAGGACCAGGCCGAGCACACCCTGGGGTTCGAGCAGGGAACGGAAGACCTCCACGTCGGCGAGATCGGTCAGCGCCTCGTCGCGTTCCGCGAGCGTCAGCGGCTCCACGTCGTCGGGCGCTCCAAGCTCCGACGCGGGGTCGTTGGGGTCATCCGCGAACGGGTCGCGGGGGACGTCTTCCAGCACGCAACCCACCTTATGACCACGGCCCCCTCCACGAGGATAAGTGCGCCCCATCCGCTCGGCGGGCCGCGCCCCGCGGCGCGGGCGTCACAGCCAGCCGCGTCGGGCCGCCTCCACTCCGGCGTGGAAGCGGGACTGAGCCCCCAGCTCCGACATCGCCTCGGCGAACCTGGCCCGCACCGTGCGTACGGAGACCCCGAGGTGGCGGGCGACGGCGTCGTCGGACAGGCCGTGCGCGGCCAGCCGCAGCACCTGCTGCGCGTTGGTGCGCGAGGAGATCGGCGCGGCCTGGGCCCACAGCGCATCGAACAGCGCCCGCAGCGCCCCCACCACCACCGGGGCGTGGACCAGGAAGCAGTTGCAGGAGTGCTCGTGCGGCGGGACGCCCCACTCGGCGGGCAGCCCGGCGGTGCCGTCGCCGAGGGCGAAGAACCAGCTCGGCACCGCGTCGAGGGCCCGCAGCCCCGCGCCCGCCGCCGAGAACCGCGCGCATACCTCCCGCATGGCGGGTGCGGACACGGCGTCGAGCGCGACGACCATCCGCAGGCGCAGGATGCCGTCCGCGGTGGCCTGGATCCACTGGGCGCCGTACCCGTCCGCCAGCCTGGCCATGGTGCGGCGGTCCGGCACGGCCATGACCAGCTCGGCGGGGGGCGCCTGCAGCGCGAGGCCGATCACGCTCTCGCAGAGCTCGTCCGCGCCGCTCACCGCCTCGACCGAGAACCGCCCGCTGCGCCAGTCGAGGCCCGCGTCGTAGTGGTGGGTCAGGCGCCCCGCCGCCGCGAGCACCTCGTCGATCTGGCGCGTCTCGCGGGCCATGCGGTCCAGCCGCTCGGCCACCAGCCGCCCGATCGTCGCGACCGGGTGGCGGGCGATGAGCTCCTCCCGCCGCCGGTTCACCGCACCGAGCCGTACGAGCCCGTCCAGGGCGTCGAGCACGTCCTCGGCGGACCGGCCGACCGCCTCGGCGAGCTCGGTCAGCGTGGTGCGGTGCAGCCGCAGCATGGCCGTGTAGAGGGCCGTCTGGTCGGGGGAGAGGCCGAGGCTTCCGAACGGGTCGTCGGCCGGGGAGGGGGCGTTGCGCGTCGTACTCATGCTCGCTCCGTCGGTGGTCACACTGGTCGCGCGGCGCCGATGGCCCCGCACCGGTCGCGCCGCGCCGGTCGCATCGGCGCACTGATCCAATGGCCCGCCGGCCCCTGGGGGAAAACGTTTCCCGGCGTCCCGCGTGCCGGCTTCCGCCCATCCCCGCCTCGCTTCGGATCGCGAGAATAGCTCGGATTTTCCGCGCTGTCCGTCGCGTTCACACATTTGGCCGGGGTGAGCATGGCGGCTTTTGTATGGATGTGATCGTTCGGCATTTGTTTCGGGCGTAGTTTCGAGAGACAGGAAATGCATCTTTGTGCAGTTGCACGTTACGCCATTGCGCATGGACACTACGTGACGCATTCTTGACCCAGCGTTAGCCGGGAACGCCCCGTCTGCCGGGCGCGGAGGGGGGCTCGACGGGCGTGGCGGGCGCGACGCGGGGAAGTGGGGGGACCGGAAGCCGGTCCCCCCACTTTTTATGCCCTCCCTCTTGACAGGTCGGCCGGATGCGGTTTGGGGCGGCCACTAGACTGACCTCGGGTCTGGCGAGGACCCGCGCGCGAAGACCCGCGCACGGGGACCCACAGCGCAGGAGGGGTGCAGCAGATGGCCAAGTTCACCGAACCGGGACTCACGTTCGACGACGTGCTCCTGGTTCCCGCCTATTCGGACCTGCAGCCGGGGGACGCCGACACGACGACCCGGCTGTCCCGCACCATCACGCTGCGTATCCCGCTGGTGTCGGCCGCGATGGACACGGTCACCGAGGCGCGCATGGCGGTCGCCATGGCCCGGCAGGGCGGCATCGGCATCCTGCACCGCAACCTCTCGATCGAGGAGCAGGCGCAGCAGGTCGACCTGGTGAAGCGGTCGGAGGCGGGGATGGTGACCAACCCCGTCACCTGCTCTCCGGAGGACACCCTGGCCGACGTCGAGCGGCTGTGCGCGACGTACCGGATCTCCGGCGTCCCGGTCACCGACCGGGACGGCGTGCTCGTGGGCATCGTCACCAACCGCGACATGCGGTTCGAGAGCGACCAGAGCAGGCAGGTGCGCGACGTCATGACCCCGATGCCGCTGGTGACGGCGCCGGTGGGGGTCGAGCGCGACGAGGCGTTCCGGCTGCTGCGGCAGAACAAGGTCGAAAAGCTTCCGCTCGTGGACGAGGCCGGCCGCCTGCAGGGCCTCATCACGGTCAAGGACTTCACCAAGAGCGAGCAGTACCCGAGCGCGACCAAGGACGCCGACGGCCGCCTGATGGTCGGCGCGGCGGTGGGCGTCGCGGGCGACGCCGAGGAGCGCGCCATGACGCTGATCGAGGCGGGCGTGGACGTCATCATCGTCGACACCGCCCACGGGCACTCGCGCGGCGTGTGCGACATGATCGCCAAGATCAAGGCCAACGGACGGGTGGACGTCATCGGCGGCAACGTCGCCACCCGCGCGGGTGCGCAGGCGCTGGTCGACGCGGGCGCCGACGCGGTCAAGGTGGGTGTCGGGCCCGGCTCGATCTGCACCACCCGGGTCGTCGCGGGCGTGGGCGCCCCGCAGCTCACCGCCATCTACGAGGCCGCGCTGGCGTGCGGCCCGGCCGGCGTCCCGGTCATCGGCGACGGCGGCCTGCAGTACTCGGGCGACATCGCCAAGGCGCTGGCCGCCGGGGCCGACACGGTCATGCTCGGCTCGCTGCTGGCCGGCTGCGAGGAGTCGCCCGGCGAGCTGATCTTCATCAACGGCAAGCAGTTCAAGTCCTACCGGGGCATGGGGTCGCTGGGCGCGGTCCGCAACCGTGAGCGCGGCGGCACGTCGTTCAGCAAGGACAGGTACGCGCAGGCCGAGGTGTCCGGGGAGGACAAGTACATCCCCGAGGGCATCGAGGGCCAGGTGCCCTACCGTGGCCCGGCGGCGGCGGTGGCCCACCAGCTGGTCGGCGGCCTGCGGCAGGGCATGTGGTACACCGGCTCCCGGACGATCGAGGAGCTGCACGAGAAGGCGCAGCTCATGCCGATCACCACGGCCGGGCTCAAGGAGAGCCACCCGCATGACATCCAGATGACGGTCGAGGCTCCGAACTACCACGGGCGATAATTTGTACCGCAAGAGACGGAAAGAACGGGCGATATGACACAGGTGGAGATCGGGCGCGGCAAGAGCGGGCGGCGTGCCTACGCGCTGGACGAGATCGGCATCGTGCCCTCCCGGCGCACCCGCGACCCGGAGGAGGTGTCGATCTCCTGGCAGATCGACGCCTACCGGTTCGACTCTCCGCTCGTGGCGAGCCCGATGGACAGCGTCGTGTCGCCGCAGACGGCCATCGAGATCGGGCGCCTGGGCGGCCTCGGCGTGCTCGACCTCGAAGGGCTGTGGACCCGCTACGAGGACCCGGCGCCGCTCCTGGAGGAGGTCGCCACCCTCGACCGGGCCGCCGCGACCGCGCGGCTGCAGGAGATCTACACCGCGCCGATCAAGGACGAGCTGATCGGCCGGCGCATCGAGGAGATCCGCGCGGCCGGTGTCACGACCGCCGTACGGCTGTCGCCGCAGCGCACCGTGCAGCACCACAAGGCCGTGATCGACGCGGGCGTGGACATCTTCGTGATCCGCGGCACGACGGTCTCCGCCGAGCACGTCTCCGGGCGGGCCGAGCCGCTCAACCTCAAGCAGTTCATCTACGAGCTCGACGTCCCGGTGATCGTGGGCGGCTGCGCGACGTACACCGCGGCGCTGCACCTCATGCGGACCGGCGCGGCCGGCGTGCTGGTCGGCTTCGGCGGCGGCGCCTCGCACACCACCCGTACCGTGCTGGGCGTGGTCGTGCCGATGGCCACCGCGATCTCCGACGTGGCCGCGGCCCGCCGCGACTACATGGACGAGTCGGGCGGCCGGTACGTCCACGTCATCGCCGACGGCAGCATGGGCGGCTCCGGCGACATCGCCAAGGCGATCGCCTGCGGCGCCGACGCCATCATGGTGGGCTCGCCGCTCGCGCGGGCCAGCGAGGCCCCCGGCCGCGGGTTCCACTGGGGATCGGAGGCCCACCACCCCGAGCTGCCGCGCGGCAAGCGGGTCGAGTTCGGCACGATCGGCACACTGCGGGAGATCCTGCACGGCCCGTCGTCGCTGGCCGACGGCTCGATGAACCTGCTCGGCGCGCTGCGCCGCACGATGGCCACCGCCGGTTACTCCGACCTCAAGGAGTTCCAGCGCGTCGAGGTGGTCGTCGCCCCGCCGCAGCCCTGAGCCGCTGTCGAGCAGGCCGGGCCCGCCGGGCCCGGCCCCCCTTCACGCATCCGGCCCCGCGTCAGCGGCCGCGCGGGGTCACCAGGCCGGACTCGTAGGCGAAGACCACCAGCTGCGCGCGGTCACGGGCGTGCAGCTTGGCCATGGCCCGGTTGACATGGGTTTTGGCGGTCATCGGGCTGATCATCATGCGGCCGGCGACTTGGTCGTTGGACAGCCCCTGGGCGACCAGTGCGACGGCCTCGCGTTCGCGGTTGGTCAGTTCTTCCAGCTCCACCTCGGCGCCCGTGTGGAGCGGCTGCGTGACGAACCGGTCGATCAGCCTGCGGGTGACCGACGGTGCGAGCAGGGCGTCGCCGCGCGCGGCGACGCGTACGGCGTGCAGGAAGTCTTCCGGCACGATGTCCTTGACGAGGAAGCCGGCGGCGCCGGCGCGCAGCGCGTCGAAGACGTACTCGTCCAGCCCGTAATTGGTGAGGATGACGACGTGCACCCCGGCCAGGGCCGGGTCCGCGGCGATACGCCGGGTCGCCTCGATGCCGTCGACGACCGGCATCTGGATGTCGATGAGAGCGATGTCGGGCAGGTGCTCTCTGACCAGCGCCAGGCCCTCCACCCCGTCGCCGGCCTCGGCGACCACCTCGATGTCGTCTTCGAGGTCGAGAAGCGCGCGGAACCCGCTGCGCAGGAGCGGCTGGTCGTCGACCAGCACGACCCGGATCACGGCGTCCGCTCCACCGGGAGTTCGGCGTGGACGGTGAAGCCGCCCTCGCCGCGTGGCTCCGCGCGCAGGCGACCGCCGAGGGCGGTCACCCGTTCGCGCATCCCGAGCAGTCCGACACCGGGCACGGGCGCGGCGCCTGGAGTGGCCTTTCCGTCGTCGTCCACCCGTATGACCAGGGCGTCGGGACGGTGGTCGATCCAGACGGCCGCAGTGGTGGCGCAGGCATGCCGGGCGATGTTGGTCAGCGACTCCTGGACGATCCGGTACGCGGTCCGGTCCACCGCGGCCGGCACGTCGTCCCGGTGTCCCTCGACCGTCAGCGTCGCGTCCAGGCCGGTCGTCCGGGCCCTTCGCACCAGGTCCGGGACGTGGTCGAGCCCACGCATCGGGTTCTCGCCGTCGTCGCGCAGCACCTCCAGAGTCGCCCGCAGTTCGCGGGCCGCCTCACGGCCGGCCTCCCGGATCGCCAGCAGGGCCTCCGGCACCTGTTCGCCCCGCCTGCGGGCCACGTGGACGGCGACCTCGGCCTGCACCTTGATCACTGAGATCTGGTGGGTCAGTGAATCGTGCAGTTCCCGCGCGATGTGCAGCCGCTCCTCGTCCGCGCGGCGGCGCGCGGTCTCCTCACGGGTGCGCTCGGCCTCGTCCGCCCGGCGCTCCGCCTGCCGCAGCGCCTCACCCGCCGCGCCGGCCGCGATCAGCCAGGCCAGCTCCAGGGCGCCGCGGGCCTGGGCGAGCGCCGCGCCCGTGTCGTGCAGGCCCGCGGCCATGGCCGCGAGGGGGAGAGCGGCCAGCATCGTCACACTCGCCGCCACCGTGATGACGCGGTGTCCGGCCCGCATCGCGGCGTACACCGCGAACAGGTACGCGACGGCGGGCACATCGAAGCCGGCCGCCTGGTAAGCCACCGCGCACAGCCCGGTGACGGCCAGGACGGGGACCGGCGCCCTGCGGCCCGCGGCCAGTGCCAGGCCGCCGGCCACCAGCAGCGTGTAGCCGACCGGATCGAGGTTCGTCGCGGGGTGCTGCTTGGACAGCCCGGTGACCAGCAGCGCCGCCGCCACGCAGACGGCAATCGCCCGGTCTCCGGCACCGGACCGGACTGTCCTCATGCGCGCACCCTAGCCGGATGCGCGCATGGGCGGCTCCTCCGCGCGGATGATCGGCGGCCTACCGCGCCCGCGGTACTTCCACGGCTCCTGCCGCGTCCGCGGCAGCCGGACGCGGCACCGGCGGCAGCGCCGATCGCCCGCTCACGGCGGACGACCGGCGGCGGGTCCGGCGGACATGCTCGGGCGACGTCCAGTCGTTCGAGGAGAAGGAGCCCCTCATGTCCGTCAGTCACCTGCTTGCCGCCGCCCCGACCGCCCCGGCCGCCCTGCTCGGATATGCCGGGCATGCCACGCCGTCGGCGGCGCATCTCCTGGTTCATCCGGCCGGCGTCGGCGCCTATGCCCTGACCGCCGGACGTCTGTGGGCCTTGGCGGCCATGATGCTGGGGCTGGCCGGCGTGGTCGTCGGCGGGCTGGCGCTGACCCGCTCCCGCCGTACCGGCTGATCGGCCAGGGGGCCCGCCGGGCCCAACTTCGGCTTGGCGGGGAACGGTCAGGGGTGGCGGACCCAGGCGCCGCGCTTCATCACGCCGCCGACGCGCAGGTCGTCGTCGAGCACCACGAGATCGGCGTACTTGCCGACCGTGATCGAGCCGATCTCGCCGTCCAGCCCGAGGACGCGGGCGGGGGTGAGCGAGGCCATCAGCGCGGCGTCCACCGGTGAGCGCCCGGCCTCCCGCACGGTGCGGCGGAAGGCCACGTCCATCGTGAGCGTGCTGCCGGCGATCGGGCCGCCTCCGGGCGCGTCGGAGGCGAGCCGGGCCACCCCGTCCACGACGTCGACGGTCATCGGGCCGAGCGGGTAGCGCCCGTCGCCCATGCCCGTCGCCGCCATCGCGTCGGTGACCAGGGCCGTACGGCCCGCGCCCGCGGCGTGCATGGCCAGGCGCAGCATCGCGGGGTGGACGTGGACGCCGTCGTTGATCAGCTCCACGGTCACCCGCTCGTCCTGGAGCAGGGCGGCGATCGGTCCGGGCGCGCGGTGGCCGAGCGGCGGCATCGCGTTGTAGAGGTGGGTGGCCACCGTCGCCCCGGCGTCGATCCCCTCGATCGTCTGCTCGTAGGTCGCGTCGCTGTGGCCGAGCGCGGCGGCGACGCCCTCGGTGGCGGCGTCCCTGATCACGTCGAGCGCGTTCGGCAGCTCGGGCGCGATCGTCAGCATCCGGACGTGGCCCCGCCCGGCCTTCACCAGCGCCCGGAACTCCGCCACGTCGGGCTCGCGCAGCAGCGTGGGCTCGTGCGCGCCGCAGCGCGACCTGGCGATGTAGGGCCCTTCGAAGTGGATGCCGGCGAGCAGGCCCTGCTCGCACAGGTCGGCGAGCGCCGAGGCGGCCCGCGTGAGCGTGTCGGGCGCGGCGGTGACCAGGCTGGCCATCAGGGTGGTCGAGCCCCGGCTCAGATGAAGGGCCGCGGCCGTGGCGGCGGTCTCCGGGTCGCCGTCGGGGAAGCTTCCGCCGGCGCCGCCGTGGGTGTGGATGTCGACGAAGCCGGGGACGACGGTGCGCCCGCCCAGGCCGAGCCCGTCGCGCGGGGCCTGCCCGCGCCCGATGTGGGTGATCCTGCCGTCCTCGATGGTGAGCCAGCCGTCGTGGACGCCGTCGGGAGTGACGACACGGGCATCGGAGAGAGTCACGCTCATGCCGCCATCCTCCCGCGTGCCGCGCGTGCCCGCCGCTCGGGGTCCGGCGGCTCCCGCCGTACGCGGGGGCACGCCGACAGGACGGTCACCACTCCAGAAAGTGCCCATTAGAGCGATAAGTCCACAATGGGCGTGAATAGCGGTTGAAGCTCTATAACGCCATGAAGGGCCGGAAGGGGCACGTCAGGCACCCCGGGAGACGGCATGTCGGGGCACGTCTGCGCACGTCAGGGGGCATTGATCGGGAAACCCGGATCATTCACCCGAGAAACCCTGTACATGACAGGTAAGTCACAGGTAAGAACTAACGATGGTAAATCCGCGTGCGAACTACGGTGTGGACGCCCCCGGCGTACTGGCCGGACTGACCCAGGGCGGGATCGCCGAGTTGGCACTCGCCGCCGTGTTCTTCGGGATCGGCCGGCCGATCCCGGCCGCCGTGCTCCTCGTGGGCGGGATCGTGCTGGTCGTGGGCGGGGCGCTGTTCGCCCACACCACCCTCCGCGGCAAGTTCGAGGTCTGGGACGCCGAACTCGACCGGCTCGGGTTGACGGGGAACGAACAGGTTCTCGACCTGGGCTGCGGCCGCGGCCTGGTGCTGCTCAAGGCCGCGGCGCGGCTGTCGTCCGGGAGGGCCACCGGCATCGACCTGTGGTCGACCAGGGACCAGTCGGGCAACAATCAGGACGCCACCTCGGCCAACGCGCGCGCGGAGGGGGTCGGCGACCGGGTCGACCTGGTCACCGGCGACATGCGCGACCTCCCGTTCGACGACGCCACGTTCGACCTGGTCGTCTCCAGCCTCGCGATCCACAACATCCCGCAGGAGGAGGGCCGCGCGGAGGCGGTGCGCGAGGCCTTCCGCGTGCTCAAGCCGGGCGGGCTGCTGCGGATCGCCGACTTCCGCAACGCCCGCCGGTACGCCGAGGTGCTCACGGAGTGCGGCGCCGCCGATGTCGAGGTCTACGACCTCGGCTGGAGGTTCTGGTACGGCGGGCCGCACGCCCGTACGTCGATGGTCGCCTGCAGACGTCCCTGAGATCAGGGGCCGGTGGGGACGGTCCGCCGCTCACGTCACGGCGATGACCACCTGCCAGGCCCGTCTGATTTGATCACGCAGCGTCCCGGAGTGGGCGCGTGCCGTGTGTGGTGACCGTGATGCGCCTCGCCGCGGGACGGCGAGGGGTGCGCCGAAGTGTTCACCGACTATTAGGAGATCCCTGGAAAAGCGGACGGAAAAGATGGATTGGCGGGTAAATACTCACGGGTAGATTGCTCGGAAGCGGCGAAAGCGGTACAGAAGGAGCCATATGACGGCGAGGATGGGGACGGCGAGGCTCGGCCCGGCGGAACGCACCGCTGCCCTGGCGCGGATGGAGGCGCAGGAACTCGACGTGGTCGTGATCGGCGGCGGCGTCGTGGGCGCCGGTGTCGCGCTCGACGCGGCGACGCGCGGGCTCTCGGTGGGCCTGGTCGAGGCGCGCGACTTCGCCTCCGGCACGTCGTCCCGGTCGTCCAAGCTGATCCACGGCGGGCTGCGTTATCTGGAGCAGTTCAACTTCGACCTCGTCAGGGAGGCCCTGCGGGAGCGGTCGCTGCTGCTCAAGCGGATCGCGCCGCACCTGGTGAGACCGGTGCCGTTCCTGTTCCCGCTCACGCACGCGGGCTGGGAGCGGCCGTACGTCGGGGCGGGGCTCGCGCTCTACGACACGCTCGGGCTGTCCTTCGGCCTCACCCGGGGTGTGCCGGGGCACCGCCACCTGACCCGCCGCCAGGCGCTGCGGGTCGCCCCCTCGTTGCGCAGGTCGGCCTTCACCGGCGCCGTGCAGTACTGGGACGCCCAGGTGGACGACGCCCGCTTCGTGATGACCACGTTGCGCACCGCCGCGACGTACGGCGCGCACGTCGCCTCGCGGGCGCAGGCGGTCGGCTTCCTGCGCGAGGGGGAGCGGGTCACCGGGGTGCGCGTGTGCGACCTGGAGACCGGCGCCGAGCTGGACGTGCGGGCCCGCCAGGTCGTCAACGCGACCGGCGTGTGGACCGACGACATCCAGCACCTCGTCGGCGGCCGGGGGCAGATCCACGTGCGGGCGTCCAAGGGCATCCACCTCGTGGTGCCGCGCGACCGCATCCACTCGCTCAGCGGGCTCATCATGCGCACCGAGAAGTCGGTGCTGTTCGTCATCCCCTGGGGCCGGCACTGGATCATCGGGACCACCGACACCCGCTGGAACCTCGACAAGGCTCACCCGGCGGCCTCGCGGGCCGACATCGACTACCTGCTCGACCGGGTCAACGCGTTGCTCTCGGTGCCGCTGACCAGGGACGACGTCGAGGGCGTGTACGCCGGCCTGCGGCCGTTGCTGGCCGGGGAGTCCGAGGAGACCTCCAAGCTGTCGCGCGAGCACGTCGTCACCCACCCGGTGCCGGGGCTGGTCATGGTGGCCGGCGGGAAGTTCACGACGTATCGGGTCATGGCGGCCGACGCCGTGGACGCGGTCGCGCACGGCCTCGACCAGCGCGTGCCACCGTCCTGCACCGATCAGGTGCCGCTCGCCGGCGCGGAGGGCTACCAGGCCCTGTGGAACTCCCGCCACCGCATGGCGCGCTCCTCCGGGCTGCACGTGGCGAGGATCGAGCACCTGCTGGAGCGGTACGGCTCGCTGATCGACGAGGTGCTGGCGATCATCGAGCGCGACCCCGCGCTCGGCCGGCCCCTCGACGGCGCGGACGACCACCTGCGCGCGGAGATCGTGTACGCGGCGACGCACGAGGGCGCCCGGCACCTCAACGACACGCTGACGCGGCGCACCCGCATCTCGATCGAGACCTTCCACCGGGGGACCGCGGTCGCTCAGGAGGCCGCCGAGCTCATGGCCGGCCCGCTCGGCTGGGACGCCGATCAGGTCAAGCGCGAGGTCGAGTACTACACCAAGCGGATCGAGGCGGAGCGGGCCTCCCAGGAGCAGGACACCGACCAGGAGGCCGACGCCATCCGCCTCGGTGCGCCGGAGATCGTGCCCGTCGCACCCCCGCGCGATCTCGCGAAGGCGCCGGGGACCATCAGATGAAAGGGATCCACGCGCGCTCGGCCAGCGTGGCGGCGTCGCTGACCTTGAGACCGCTGCCGGACACGGTCCACAGGTCGGCGCCTATGACGAGGGAACGGCGGATGCCCTGGTCGGCGGGGGCGAAGCCGCTCCTGGCCGGCGGCCGCGGGTGGGTCACGACGCCCAGCTCGGTGATCTCGCGGTCGCCGACGCGCAGTGCGAGCGCCGCGCTGCCGGCCATCCCGCCGACGGCCCGGTTCCGGAGCGGGAGCACGGCCAGCCCGGTGGCGGGCCAGTAGAGGAAGGCGTGCGGGTCCCACTCGGCCTCCGAGCCGGACCCCTCCCGGTGGAACCGCGACAGCACCGCGGGCGCGGCCGGGTCGGAGACGTCGAACAGCGAGATCTGCGTGCCGAGCACGCGGCCCGCCTCGCTCGCCTCCTGGCCGATGCCGACGAGCCGCCCCTCGCCCGCCGGGTGGAGATAGGCGGAGAATCCGGTGATCTTCAGCTCGCCGGTGACCTTCGGCGCGGCCGGATCCCGCAGGTCCAGCGCGTACAGGGGGTCGGTCTGGCGGAACGTCACCACGTAGCCGAGGCCGTCCGCGAACCGCACCGAGTAGATCCGCTCGCCCTTGCCGAGGCCCGTGACCGAGCCCGTCCGGGCGAGCGTGCCGGCGTCGAGCACGTACACGCCGCTCTCGCCGGTGCCCGGGCTCGCGCCGAGCACCTCGTCGCCGCTGGTCGTCGCCACCCGCAGATGACCGTCGTACTCCGACAGGGAGTACTGGTTCAGCAGCCGTCCCGGCACCGATCCCGACGTGACGTAGCGCGGGGCGCCGGAGGTGGAGACGTCGAAGCGATGCACCTCCGTGCGCTCGGGTGGCACCCCCGGGGTGGCCGTGGGCGCGGCGGCCGACGAGCCGGGCGCGGGCGCCACGTCGATCGGGTGAGCCCCCCACCAGCGGGGATTGCTGGTGACGTAGAGGCTGCCCGCCGTTCCGTACACGGTGTCGCCGTCGGCCGCGACCGCGATCGGCGCAGGGGAGCCGAACGGCGTGGCGGCGGCCAGGTCGATCGTGTGGATGGTCAGCATCGAGGTGCCGGTGAACCGGCCGGGGTGGCTGACCCGGTCGCAGCCGACCCGCTCGGTGCGCCTCGCGTCACCCGACTCGACGTCGTACGACGGCAGCCACGCGTCGGCGGGGGCGGACAGCACGGCCTCACGGTTGCCTTCGAGCAGTTCCCGCTCCGACGCGTTCTCCTTCGGCGGCGGGAAGGCGATCTCCGGCTGGGACCGGACGACGAGCCGCACGGTGGAGCTGGCCTGCCGGGCGTCGACGTGCTGCCCGTGCACGGTCATCGCGCCGAGGACGCGCGGCTCGCCGGACAGGTCCACGAGCACGTACCTCGGGCCGCCGGGGGCGACCCGGGCCGTGGCCGTCGCTCCGAAGGGGATGATCCCGCCCCCCTCGAACAGCACGAGCGCGCGGTCGCCGTGGATCAGCAGGCCGGCCTGGACCCACGATTGGTCCACCGCCTGATCCTGGGCGACGAGCCGCAGCGTCCCGGTGACCTTCCGGGTCCTCGCGTCCACGACGCGCAGCACGCCCCCGGTGACCGTGATCACCCGGTCGCCGTCGGTCTTGACCAGGTCGGGCTCGTCCACGCCCGCCTCGTGCGTGTTCGTGGTCGAGTGCGACTGCTGCTCGGGCATCGCCTGCTTGGCGGTGGCGGCGACGTCGGAGCGGGCCGCGTAGAACATGGAGTCCCCGAAGCCCCAGGGGGTCACGTTCCGCGCGGCCGCCCGCCGCAGCCCCTCCGTCATCTCGTCGCAGTCGGCGTACGCGACGAGCCGCACGTTATTGACCAAATCGGTGCCGGCCGGATCGGTACTGGTCACGTCCGCGGGAGGCGGCGGGAAGTCCTGCGTCGTACGGCCACCCGCGCAGCCCGTGGCTCCCAGGGCCAGCAGCGCGGCGAGAACGCCCGCCGTACGGATCGATGTCCTCATGCCCCCAAGACGGATCACCCTCCGTCCCGGTTCGACGGCCGCCGCCGATCCGGTCGGTGCGCCTCGTACGGCCCGCGCGAGCCCGTCGTCATCCGGGCTGGCAGGTTCCTGCATGGGGTCACCGGAGGAAGGCGTGCAACCGCCGTTCCCCGCCGAGAGCGCTCGGTCCTCCGTGGCCCGGAAGCAGGCGTGTGGCGTCGTCCAGCGGCCGGCAGATGCCACCGAACCGGGAGCGTGCCCGGCGACATGATGGGCCTGGATGGTCAGGCCCGCCGCCTCGACGACCGGAGAGCCGGGCGCTCCGCAGGGGCGCATGTCTGAGGGCTCCGCATCGGGGTGGCCGGCGAGCAGTTCCCGGGGGAAGCTCTCCGGCAGCCCCCGGGCGGGCGCGGCGACCATGAACCGGTCATCGGGATGGACGTACACCGGCACGCCGTAGCGCTCGCTGAGCGGCAGCACGTCCCAGGTATGGTCCAAGTGCACGGTGACTCCCAACCGTTCCGCGAGCTCACGGGCCGGGGCGACGACGGCCTGGTTGGCCGCGAGGGCCTCGGGCTGGAAGCGGGGTGTGCGGTGCCGGCCGTCGACCTGCGGCAGGTCGGAGGAACCGAAGATCCGCCCGGAGAGGAAGCCCCGGCCGAGCGGTGAGTAGGCGATGAACGTGATCCCCCGCTCGCGGCAGTGGTCGAGCACCCCGTCGAGGAGTGGCTCACGGCTCCACAGCGAAAGCTCGGTCTGCACGCTCGCCACCGGGTGGACGGCGTGCGCACGCTCGATCTGCTCGACGGAGACCTCGGACAGGCCGAGCGCCCTGGCCTTGCCTTCGGCCACGAACTCCGCCATCGTCCCCCAGGTCTCCTCGATCGGCACGGCGGGATCGACCCAGTGGAGCTGGTAGAGATCCACGTGATCCGTCCGCAGCCGGCGCAGGCTGTCATGGAAGGCCTTGCGGATGTGCTCCGGGCGTCCGTCGCGGTGGCCGGCGAAGGTCCGCGGATCATCCACCACCAGGCCGCCCTTGGTCGCCAGCACCAACGGGCTCCCCTGACCCTCCCATCGCTTTCCCGTCCCGCGACCGGAGGTCAGGCGGTTCGGACGGGCACGGGCCGGGGGTGCGGCGACCGAGGCATTACTTACCGGTAGCCACGAGCGAGGCTCCGGAATATTCTTCCGGCATGGGTGCCATGAATCGGACGCTCGACGCGGCCATGGTCGACCGGATCCTCACGCACGTCTCCTCCGAGGGCAAGACGCGCGAGATCGTCGCGCCGTTCACCGGCGAGGTCCTGGCCGAGGTCCCGATCTCCACCCCCGAGGACGTCCGCGCGGCGTACGCCAGGGCGGGGGCGGCGCAGGAGGCCTGGGCGGCGCTGCCGGTCCGGGAGCGGATCGCGCCCTTCCTGCGGCTCCACGACGCGCTGCTCGACCGCCGCCAGGAGCTGCTCGACATCGTGCAGTGGGAGACCGGCAAGGCGCGGCGCCACGCGTACGAGGAAGTGGTCGACGTGGCGGGCTGCACGCTCCACTACGCGCGGCGGGCGCCCGGGCTGCTGGAGCCGCAGCGCAGGCAGGGCATCTTCCCGATCGCCACCCGCACGGCCGAGCTGCGCCACCCCAAGGGCGTGGTCGCGGTGATCAGCCCGTGGAACTACCCGCTGGCCCTCGGCGTCTCCGACGTGGTCCCCGCGCTGATCGCGGGCAACGCGGTCGTGCACAAGCCCGACACCCAGACCCCGCTGTCCACGCTGTGGACGATCGACCTGCTGGCCGAGCTGGGCATGCCGCGCGACATCTGGCAGGTCGTGCTCGGCGATCCGGAGGACGTCGGCGACCCGCTGATCGACGGCGCCGGCTATGTCGCGTTCACCGGCTCGACGCGCGGCGGGCGCAAGATCGCCGAGGAGGCGGCCAAGCGGCTCATCGGCTGCTCCCTTGAGCTCGGCGGCAAGAACCCGATGATCGTGCTCGACGACGCCGATCTCGACGTGGCCGCCCAGGGCGCGATCCGGGCCTGCTTCACCAGCGCGGGCCAGCTGTGCATCTCCATCGAGCGTCTCTACGTGCACGAGGCGATCGCCGACGCCTTCCGCGACAAGTTCGTCCGGGCGGTGCGGAACATGAGGATCGGCCCCGGTCTCGACTGGGACGTGCAGATGGGCTCGCTCACCTCCAAGCGGCAGCTCGACGGGGTGTCGGCGCATGTCGAGGACGCCGTCGCCAAGGGCGCCACGGTGCTGACGGGCGGCAGGCCGCGCCCCGACCTCGGCCCGTTCTTCTACGAGCCGACCGTCCTCGACGGCGTTGGCGAGGACATGGCCGTCTGCAGGGACGAGACGTTCGGGCCGGTCGTGTCGCTCTACCGCTTCAGGAACGAGGACGAGGCGGTGCACGCGGCCAACGACACCGCGTACGGGCTGAACGCCTCGATCTGGACCAGGGACGTCGCGCGGGGCCGCCGCCTCGCCGCCCTGATCAAGGCGGGCACCGTCAACGTCAACGAGGGGTACGGCTCGGCGTACGCCTCCTACGACGCGCCGATGGGCGGGATGAAGGCGTCCGGGCTCGGCCGCCGCCACGGCACCGAGGGCCTGCTGAAGTACACGGAGGTCCAGACGGTGGCCAGCCAGGCCACGTGGCTGGGCTTCGAGCCGATCCTCGGCATGACCTACGACAAGTACGCCGACACGCTCGCGGGGCTGCTCAAGACGATGAAGCGGCTGCACCTCAAGTGAAGATGGAAGGCGGGGCGTTGGACTACGACGTCGCGGTGATCGGGTCGGGGTTCGGCGGGAGCGTGACCGCCCTGCGGCTGACCGAGAAGGGCTATTCGGTCGGCGTCCTGGAGGCCGGCCGGCGCTTCGACGAGACGACCCTGCCGAAGACCTCCTGGCGGGCCAGGGACTTCGTGTTCGCGCCCGCGCTCGGCTTGAAGGGCATCCAACGCTTCCACGTCCTGCGCGGCTCCAACGGGGTGATGGTGCTGGCCGGCGCGGGGGTGGGCGGCGGGTCGCTGGTCTACGCCAACACCCTCTACGAGCCGCTCGACCCGTTCTTCGACGACCCGCAGTGGCGCCACATCACCGACTGGAAGGCCGAGCTCGCGCCGTACTACGATCAGGCCAGGCGGATGCTGGGCGTGGTGGAGAACCCGACGGTGACCGCCGCAGACGAGGTGATGAAGAAGGTCGCCGAGCGGATGGGCGTCGGCCACACCTTCCATCTCGCCCCGGTCGGGGTGTTCTTCGGCGAGCCCGGCGCCGAGGTGGACGACCCCTACTTCGGCGGCGCGGGCCCGCGCCGCCGCGGCTGCACCGAGTGCGGTGAGTGCATGACCGGCTGCCGCCACGGTGCCAAGAACATGCTGATCAAGAACTACCTCTACCTGGCCGAGAAGGCCGGGGCGAAGGTTCACCCGGAGACCACCGTGACCGGTGTGCGGCCCGTCGAGGGCGGCTACGAGATCACGGTGAAGCGAACGGGACCGTTCGGGCCCACCCGCACGCTGACCGCCGGGCAGGTGGTCTTCGCCGCCGGGACGTACGGCACCCAGCACCTGCTCCACCGGCTCAGGGCGACCGCGCTGCCCCGGATCTCGCCCCGGCTCGGCGTGCTGACCAGGACGAACTCCGAGGCTTTGCTCGGCTTCGAACGCCTCACCGCGAAGGGCGCCAAACTCAACCGGGGCGTGGCGATCACCTCCTCGATCCATCCCGACCCCGAGACGCACATCGAGCCCGTGCGGTACGGCGACGGCTCCAACGCCATGGCCGCGCTGCGCACGCTGCTGGTCGACGGGGGCGGCCGGGCTCCGCGCTGGCTGAAGTTCCTCGGCGCGGCCCTGCGGCGGCCCCACCTGCTGCCCCGGCTGTTCAACCACCGCCGCTGGTCGGAGCGCGCCGTCATCGCCCTGGTGATGCAGG
Organism: Microbispora bryophytorum; assembly: GCF_043197435.1. Lineage (NCBI taxonomy): Bacteria > Bacillati > Actinomycetota > Actinomycetes > Streptosporangiales > Streptosporangiaceae > Microbispora > Microbispora bryophytorum. The sequence goes on from NZ_JBICTF010000004.1 coordinate 310,726, forward strand.
CCAAGGACAACTCGATCACGCTCTCGCTGAAGGGCGGGAAACTGCGGACGGGCCCGGGCCACGGCGAGCCGAACCCCACCTGGATCCCCGCCGGGCACGAGGCCGTCCGCCTGGCAGCCGAAGAAATCGGCGGAATGCCGGGCGGTTCCTGGCTCGACCTGTTCGACATCCCGGCGACGGCGCACTTCCTCGGCGGCTGCGCGATCGGCGACTCGCCCGAGACCGGCGTGATCGACCCCTACCACCGGGTCTACGGCTACGAGGGCCTGCACATCGTGGACGGCTCGGCCGTGTCGGCCAACCTCGGCGTGAACCCCTCGCTCACGATCACGGCGCAGGCCGAGCGGGCGATGGCGCTGTGGCCCAACAAGGGCGAGCCGGACCCGCGCCCCGCCCTCGGCTCCGCGTACGTGCGGCTCGGGCCGGTCGCGCCCGTGCGGCCGGTGGTCCCCGCGTCGGCGCCGGCCGCGCTGCGCCTGCCGATCGTGGGCATCACGTCAGGGGGGACGTCAGGGGGGACGGCAGCGGACGGCGGTGCACCACGTCGAGACGGGACACCGCGCGGGTGAGCGCCACGTAGAGCCTGCCCAGCCCGCGCTCCTCGGCCGCGACGATCTCGGCGGGCTCGGCCAGCACGACGTGGTCGTACTCCAGGCCCTTGCACAGGGTGGCGGGCACCACGGAGATCCGTACGGACGGGTCGGGCGCGGGGCCGTCGGCGACGGCCAGCCCGGCGCCGGTGAGCGTGGCGCGCAGGCGGCCGGCCGACGCGTCGGCGGCGATGACGCCGATCGAGCCCTCGTGGCCGAGCGCCTCGAACACCGCCGTCACGACCGCCGGGTCGTGCCCGCGGAGCACGCGCAACCGGCCGTCGCGCCGGAAGGACCGGGACGGCGGCACGTCCACCGCGAGCTCGGACAGCAGGCGGTTGGCGAGCTCGACGACGACGGCGGGCGTGCGGAAACCGGTGGTGAGCGCCATGACCGCGGTGTCCGGCTTGCCCAGGTGCGCCATCTGCTCGCCCCAGTTGCGTGCGGCCCACGGGGTCGTGCCCTGGGCCAGGTCGCCGAGCACGGTGAGCGAGCCGTGCTCGCTGCGCCGGGCGACGGCCCTGCACTGCATCGGCGACAGGTCCTGCGCCTCGTCGACGATCACATGGCCGTATCCCCGCGGGCGCTCGATCAGGCCGGCGAGCTCGTCGAGCAGGATCAGGTCGGCGGCCGTCCAGGCGGCGCTCCGGTGGGTGCGCGGTGGTCTCGCCCAGGTGATCGCCGCCCGCTCGACCGCCGTGAGCACGCCCTCGGCGGCCTCCGAGCAATCCGTGAGCACCTCGAACAGCACCTCCTCGGGGCGTACGGCCGGCCAGAAGGCGTCCACGGAGGAGGCGACGGCCCGGGTCGTCCGGCGCGTCCACGCCGTGTCGATCGTCCGGCCGCGAGCCTCCGCACGGCTCCGCACGAGTGACGCCACGCGGGCGACGACGCGCTCGCGGCCCACGGCGTACGGCATCGCCTCGCGCCGGGCCTCCTCGGCCACGTGGCGCAGTTCGCTGCGCGAGACGCGCCAGCGGGAGGAGCCGTCGGCCACGGCGAGCGGCTCCGCGGGCTCGCGGACGCGCCGGTGCAGCGCCCTGCGCAGCACTTCGGCCATGCGCACGTCGTGCTTGACCACGGCGGCGTCCGTGCCGTCGATCCCCCTGGCCGGGACCCGGGCGAGGAGCGCGTCCAGCGTCGTCTGCTCGACGTCGACCTCGCCCAGGGCCGGCAGCACCGCGGAGATGTAGCCGAGGAAGGCCCGGTTGGGGCCGAGCACGAGCACGCCGCCGCGCGACAGCCGCTTGCGGTGGGCGTAGAGCAGGTAGGCGGCGCGGTGCAGGCCGACGGCGGTCTTGCCGGTGCCCGGTCCGCCCTGGACGCACAGGGACTCCTCCAGGCCGGCGCGGACCAGATCGTCCTGCTCCGGCTGGATGGTGGCGACGATGTCGCGCATCGGCCCGACCCTGGGGCGTTCGATCTCGGCCGTCAGGATGCGCCCCGCGCCGTCGAGGTCCGCCCCGTGGTCCACCCCGCGATCCATGCCGTGGTCCGGGCCGCGGTCGAGGTGTTCGTCCTCGAACCCGGTCAGTTCCCCGCCGGCCCAGCCGAAGCGCCGCCGTACGGCCACGCCCCGCGGATCCCGGGCCGACGCCTGGTAGAACGTCCGCGAGATCGGCGCCCTCCAGTCGATCACCAGGGGCGGGCCGCCGCCGTCGGCGGAGACGTGGCGGCGGCCGATGTGGTAGCTCCGTCCGGCGTGCTCGCTCACGGCCGGGCCGAAGTCGAGGCGGCCGAAGAACGGCGGCCCTCCGTCGTCCTCGCCGAGCTCCTTGGCCAGGCTCTTCAGATGGCGGCCCAGCCGTTCGGCGCTGTAGCGGTCGCCCGCCACGGTCTCCCCGACGACCACGTTGTGCCGGGCGCCGTCCAGCATCCGGCGCAGGCCCTCCCTGCAGCGTTCGACGTACGCCTGCTCCTCCTCCAGCGGGGTCATCCGCCGTCTCCTTCCCCCGGTCTCCGTAGGGGCATGGAACAGCAACTCGGTTAAACATGCAACCCGGTTAACTTTTCTCGGCGCTGCTGCTAGCCTGTGCGCATGGTCGAGGGGCTGCGCACGCGGAAGAAGGAGCGGACCCGCCAAGCCATCTCCGAGGCCGCGATCGCGATGTTCCTGGAACACGGCTTCGACCGGGTGGGCGTGGCCGAGATCGCGGCGGCGGCGGAGGTCTCCAAGCCCACACTGTTCCGGTATTTCCCCTCCAAGGAGGATCTGGTCCTGCACCGGATCGCCGACCACCGGGGAGAGGCGGCGGCCGTGGTGCGCGCCCGCCCGGCCGGGCGGACCCCGCTGGACGCGTTGCACGACGCCTTCATGGCCGGGCTGGACGCCCGTGAGCCGACCACCGGCCTGTGCGACCACCCGGCGGTGATGGCCTACCACCGCCTCGTGTTCGACACCCCCAGCCTGGCCTCCCGCGTGGCCGAGTACGCCGTGGCGGACACGGAGGCGCTGGCGCAGGCGTTGCGCGAGGCGGCAGGCCCCGACTCCGATCCCGTGCCGCACCCGACGTCGCGCCTGACGTCGCGCCTGACATCGCGGCTGACATCGCGGCTGACATCGCGGCTGGTGGCCGCGCAGTACGTCGCCGTCCGGCAGATCCTGGCCAGGGACAACTACGCGGCGCTGGCGTCCGGCCGGACGGCCGGTGAGGTGTACGGCGAGGCCGTCGCCGCCGCCGGCACCGCCTTCGAACTGCTACGGCACGGCGCGCGGGCACACGGCCTGTGACCCATCGCCAAGATCGCTGAGGCGGTCTACGCTCGACGGGTGCAGACCGAGGGGCCCAGCACGACCGCGCTCCACGCGGCGGCGGCGCGCGCCGCGCACCTGATCGTCGACGGGGAGCCGGTCGTCTTCCGCGACCCGTTCGCGTACGCCCTGCTGGGCGAGTGGGCCGACGACTGCCTGCGGCCGCACCGCGAGATGCCGGACCACCCCGTCGTCGCCGGGCTGCGTGCGGCCGTGGTCACCCGAGGCCGCTACACCGAGGACCGCCTGGCCGGCGCCGTACGGCGGGGCGTCCGCCAGTACGTGATCCTCGGCGCGGGGCTGGACACCTACGCCTGGAGGCCGGCCTCCGGGCCGGTGGAGGTCTTCGAGGTGGACCACCCGGGTACGCAGCGCTGGAAGCGGGAGGCGACCGCACGCGCGGGCCTCCCGGCGCCGCGCCGCCTCACGTACGTCCCTGCGGACATGGAGGCCGGGGAGTGTCCCGTCGACCGGCTCGTCGCGCACGGGTTCGACCCCGACCGGCCGGCGTTCGTGAGCTGGCTCGGCGTGACCGTCTACCTCACCCGCGAGGCCGTCGCGCGCACGCTGGCCGGGCTCGGCCGCCTCGCCCCCGGCAGTGAGATCGTCGTGGACCACCTGCTGCCCGAGGCGCTGCGCGGCCCGCGGGCCCGGGCGTACGCCGAGGCCCTGATGCCGCTGGTGGCGAAGGGCGGTGAACCCTGGCTGACGTTCCTGAGCCCGCGAGAGGCGGCGGACCTGCTGGAGGAGCACGGCTTCGAGGTGGCCGAGCAGGTGCCGGAGTGCGACGCCGCCGGCCCCGCCCTCCGGGAGCATGCGGACGCCCTGGCGTGCAGCGGGATCTCGGTGATCACCCACGCCCGCCGGAGGGCCTGACGGAGCCGGTCCACCGGGTGCGCGCACGGCATCCCGCACGGCATCCCGCACGGCATCCCGTATGGCATCGAGCAGGGGCATCGAGCAGGGGTATCGGGCGGGCGGTGGACGCCCGGGCGGGCAGCGTCACCGCGCCGATAGACTGGCGTCACCGCCTCGCTGCCTTCTTGGGGGTCCTTTCCAGTGTCTGAGTTCGACACGGTCCTCGTCGTGGACTTCGGCGCGCAGTACGCGCAGCTGATCGCACGACGGGTACGTGAGTGCCACGTCTACTCCGAGATCGTCCCATCGTCGATGCCGGTGTCGGAGATGCTGGCCAGGAAGCCCAAGGCGATCATCCTGTCCGGCGGCCCTTCCTCGGTGTACGCCGAGGGCGCCCCGCCGGTGCCCGACGGCCTGTTCGAGACCGGCGTGCCGACCTTCGGCATCTGCTACGGCTTCCAGGCCATGGCCCTGGCGCTCGGGGGCGAGGTCGCCAGGACCGGCTCCGCCGAGTTCGGCGGGACCGAGCTCAAGGTCCTTCAGGAAGGCCTGCTGTTCGCCGGCCTGCCCGTCGCCCAGACCGTCTGGATGTCGCACGGCGACTCCGTGGTCGGCGCCCCCGCGGGGTTCGCCGTCACCGCCGCCACCGACGCCACCCCGGTCGCCGCGATGGAGGACCCCTCGCGCGGTCTGTACGGCGTGCAGTTCCACCCCGAGGTGCTCCACTCCGAGCACGGGCAGCGGGTGCTCAAGCACTTCCTGGAGGCGGCCGGCTGCCGCCCCTCGTGGACCATGCTCAACATCGTCGAGGACGCCGTGGAGGCCGTGCGCGCCCAGGTGGGCGACGGCCGGGCCATCTGCGCGCTGTCGGGCGGCGTCGACTCCGCCGTCGCCGCCGCGATCGTCCAGCGGGCCATCGGCGACCGGCTGACCTGTGTCTTCGTCGACCACGGGCTGCTGCGCAAGGGTGAGGCCGAGCAGGTCGAGCGTGACTTCGTCGAGGTGACCGGCGTCAAGCTGCGCGTCGTGGACGCCGCCGAGCGCTTCCTCAAGGCGCTGTCTGGCGTCACCGACCCGGAGGAGAAGCGCAAGATCATCGGCCGGGAGTTCATCCGGGTCTTCGAGGACGAGCAGCGCGCGATCCTCGCCGACGGGCCGGTGGACTTCCTCGTGCAGGGCACGCTCTACCCCGACGTGGTCGAGTCCGGCGGCGGCACCGGCACCGCGAACATCAAGTCGCACCACAACGTGGGCGGCCTGCCCGACGACCTCAAGTTCGATCTGGTCGAGCCGCTGCGCACGCTGTTCAAGGACGAGGTGCGGCGGGCCGGCGAGGAGCTGGGCCTGCCCGCGGCGATGGTGTGGCGCCAGCCGTTCCCCGGGCCCGGCCTCGGCATCCGGATCATCGGCGAGGTCACCCGTGAGCGTCTCGACCTGCTGCGCGAGGCCGACGCCATCGCCCGCGAGGAGCTCACCCGGGCCGGTCTCGACCGGGACATCTGGCAGTGCCCGGTCGTGCTGCTCGCCGACGTCCGCTCGGTCGGCGTGCAGGGCGACGGCCGCACCTACGGCCACCCCGTGGTCCTGCGGCCGGTGACCTCCGAGGACGCCATGACCGCCGACTGGGCGCGCGTGCCGTACGACGTGCTGTCGCGCATCTCGACCCGGATCACCAACGAGGTCCGCGAGGTCAACCGGGTGGTCCTCGACGTGACGAGCAAGCCGCCGGGCACCATCGAGTGGGAGTGATCCCGGCTCGTCGCGCCCGGCCGAGCCCGGTGTGTCGAGCCCGGCTCGTCGAGCGCGGATGAACGGACGCGGGGCAATGAGCCGGGATCAATCGGTGTGATCCCGGCCGTGCCGGATAGAGTGGCGCGGTGTGATTGCCACTCCCCAAGCCACCGATCGGTCGGGCACCAAGGTCGCCAGGCTCGCGTGGCTCGACGCCCTGCGGGGGATCGGCGCGATGGCGGTGGTCGCCGAGCACGCGCTGCCCTGGCTCATGCCGTCGCTGCGCCCCTACTGGTTCAGCCTCGGCATGTACGGCGTGCTGGTCTTCTTCCTGGTTAGCGGATACATCATCCCCGCCTCCCTGGAGAACAGGGGTGACGTCGGAGCGTTCTGGACCAGCCGGGTGTTCCGGCTGTACCCGCTCTACCTGCTGGTGATCGCCGCCGTGCTCGTCATGGCGTTCTGGGTTCCCGTGCGCCCGCAGGTGCCCCGGGATCTGTCGGCCGTGGCCGCGCACATGAGCATGCTGCTCGACGTCGTCCACACCGGCGCCCTGGCCGACCCGATGTGGACGCTCTCCTACGAGATGGTGTTCTACCTGCTGGTGACCGCGCTGTTCGCGGGCGGGGTGCACCGGCGCAGCGGCACGCTGGCGATCGCCTTCGGCGTCGTGGCGGTCGCCGCCGGGCTGGTGCTGTCGGCGCCGCTGCTGCCGGGGCCGTGGCCCGCCGTCGCCGCCTGCGTGCTGTTCCTCGCCGGCCTGGCCTGCCTGATCACCGGCCGGTTCCGCACGGTCGCGGCGTACGCGCTGGGCCTGATGGCGCTCGTGCTGCTCGTGTTCGGCAGCTTCGTGCCGTGGTTCGGTGCGGCCATCCTCGCGGTGATGTTCACAGGAACGGCCCTGTACCGGTGGGAACGGGGCACGGGCGGGCTCGGCCCGGTCGTGGCCGCGGCGGCCCGGGTGGCCGCCGCGCCGGTGTGGTCGATCCAGGCGGGCTGGTGGTGGGTGCAGCCCGACGTGTGGATCACCACGATCGTCCTCGCCGGCGGGACGTTCGCGCTCGGCATGGTGCTGCGCGGGCGGCGCGTCCCCGGCGTGCTGACCTGGCTCGGCCTGATCAGTTACTCGGTCTACCTGGTGCACCACCCACTGCTCAAGTATCTGAACGCGCTCGCCGGCGACCTGCGGTCGCTTACGCCGACCGGCCGGGCCGTCGCCGCGCTCGGCTACCTCGTAGTGCTGCTCACGCTGAGCTGGCTCACCTACCGCTTCGTGGAGGCGCCGGCCCAGGCGCTGGGCCGCAGGATCAGTCGACGGCGGTCGTCGTCTCCACCCCCGGCTGGTCGGGATATACCTGTCCCGGGGTGAGCTCCTGGCCTTCGAGCAGGGTGGACACCGTGACGAAGCTGTAGCCCTCCGCGGTCAGCATCTGGAGCACCTCGGGCATCGACTCCACGGTCTCCTTCACGGTCTCGTGCATCAGCACGACCTCGCCCTCCCCGGCCACGTCCAGGGCCCGGTTGGTGAGAAAGTCCACATGCCGGTAGTCCTTGATGTAGTCCTTCGTGGCGGTCGTGCCGGGCACCTGGAGGAGCCCGAACTTGGCGGTGATCTCCTCCACGCCGCCGTTGCGCAGCCCGCCGGGCGCGCGGAAGAGCTTCGGCGCCTTGCCCGTCGTCTTCTGGATCAGCCGCTGGGTGTCGCCGATCTTCTTGTTGATCTCGGCGTACTTGAGTGAGGTCAGGTAGGTGCCGTCCCACGAGTGGTTGCCGATCTCGTGGCCCGACTTGGCGATCAGCTGAGTGAGCTTCGGGTGCTTCTTCACCTCCGAGCCGATGACGAAGAACGTCGCCTTCGCCTTGTATTCGGAAAGGGTCTTCAGCAGCGTCTGCACGTACGGCCCCGGACCGTCGTCAAAGGTCAGGGCGATGCATTTGTGGGTCGCGCAGTACGGCTCATCGGTCCCGCGAGCCTGCGCAGGGGTGGCGGTGGCCGCGGCGAGAGCGCACGCGACAGCCAGAGGGATCAGACGACGTACAGCCATGGGGTACTCCTCGGGGGGATCTATAACGCGGCATCGTAACGCGCTTCGGGTTGCTTCCTCCTCTTCAGTCCGATTTCGTACGGCCCGGAAACCTTCGTCCACCTGGGACGGGAGCGATTAAACCTTCGACCAAGGAAGGGGCTAAGCCTGCCCCCGCACGAGTGGGGTTCGCGATGCTGGGCCGGTCGGAAGAGGAACCGGGCAGCGTGAGGAGGGCGGGTGACGCGAACCGCCACCCGGTCGGCGTGGGGGACGTGGATCGGGTTCGAGTCCTGTCCCATGCTGCTCGGCCGCCTGGTCGAGGGCTTCGCCGGTCCCTGGACCCCGCTGGACGACGTCCCCGTCCCCGGCCTTGCGGCAGCTCCGGTGGGCGACGCGGGCGATAGCCGGGACGAGAGCCGGGACGAGAGCCGGGACAAGAACCGGGACGAGAGCCGGGACGCGGCACAGGGCGAGACACGGGACGCGGAGCCGGGCGCGACCGGCGCGATCGGATGCGTCGTGCTCGCCGCGCGGTCCCCGGCCGACCTGCGCAGGGCGGTGCCGCTGCGCGGTCTGCTGCCCGCCACGACGCGGGTGCGGATCGCCGTCGCCGACGTGCCGCCCTGGGCGGCCCAGCCGCTGCCGGTCGCCGCGCCGGGCGCCTGCTGGCGACACCTGACCGAGATGCGGGTCTCCCGCCGCGGGCGCGGCTGGCACCTGGACGCCGCCTTCACCGAGCCGGTGCCGGCCGGTGACGTCGTGGCCCACGTCGCGAACGGCCTGTTCGGCGGATGCGAGGCGGTCACCCCGGTCGCGGGGCTGGAGGGCGGTGTCACCGCCGACTGGCGGCCCGGCGACCCCAACGTGACGCTGACGCCACCCGGCGGGCCGGTGCCGGACCGCCGCGACGCCCCCGGCTGCGACCTGCCGCTGCGCCGGGCTGAGGCAGACGGTTGTGTGCTTGCAGGTCCTGTGGTTACGGGTCCTGTGGGTGCCGGTCCGGTGGCTGCGGGCTCTGTGGTTGCGGGTCCGATGGCTGCGTCTGTGGGTGCCGGTCCCGTGGTCGACCGCCCGGTCGCCGCCGGCCTGCCGCCGTTGGACGAGGCCGTGGTCAACCCCATCGGATTCCGCCGGCATCCCTCGCAGGAGACGGCGGCGCTCGCCGCGCACCGGGACGGGTTCGTCGTCACCCTCGGCGGCAACAGGCTCGTGCGGCTGCCGGCCAGTGGGCGGGTCACGGACGTGGACGTCGCCCGCCTGCGGGACGTGCGCGGCATCGAGGTGCCCGCGCTCGACGCGCAGGCGGGGCAGGGGCGGGCGAGCGCGGTCGCCCGCGTCGTGGCCGCCCTCTCGGCCGCCGGGATCCCGGTGCTCGCCGCGCCGGACCCGGCCCGCGACCGGGCGCTGGGCCCCGCGCTCGCCGCCGCGCTCGCCGCCGTGACCGGCGAGGCGCTCGCGTCCGACCTGCGCCGCGAGGAGCTGAGCATCCGGTTGCGCAGGGCCGCGCTGCGCGAGCACGGGGCCGCGGCCCGCTGGCGGCGTCTGGCCCTGGCGGCCGGCCTGCCGGTGCCGCCGGATCCGAAGGTCTCGATCCTGCTGTGCACGCGACGCCCGGAGATGGTGCCGTTCGCGGTCGAGCAGATGGAGCGCCAGCGCGGCGTGAGTGCCGAGCTGATCGTGGGGCTCCACGGCTTCACCGCGCGGGAGGCGGCGATCCCCCGCACGAGGCTGCCGGTAACCGTGATCGAGGCCCCCGCCGCGACGCCGTTCGGGGAGGTTCTGAACCGGATGGCGGCCGTCGCCTCCGGGTCGTACCTCGCGAAGGTGGACGACGACGACTGGTATGGGCCCGACCACCTCGCCGACCTCCTGCTCGCCCGGCGCTACAGCGGCGCCCACCTCGTCGGCTCGGCCGCGGAGTTCGTCTACCTGGAGTCGCTCGACGTGACGATCAGGAGGTGCATCGGCACGGAGCGGTTCGCGCCGCTGGTGGCCGGGGGCACGATGCTGGTCACCCGGGCGGCGTTCGAGGCGGCCGGCGGCTTCCGGCCGCTGGCGAGGACCGTGGACGGTCAGCTGCTGCAGGCGGTGGAGGCCGTCGGCGGCCGGATCTACCGCACCCACGGCCTCGGCTACGTGCTGCGCCGCCGCAGCGCGTACGGCCACACCTGGCGCCAGCCCGTGCAGTCGTTCCTCGCGTCCTACCAGGAGCAGTGGCGCGGGCTGGTCTTCAACGAACTGATGGAGGACGGTGCCCGATGGCGGGCGGAGGTGAGGACGTGACGGGGGCTGCGCGCATCCCGCTCAACGACTACGGGGTGCTCGGAGAGCCACCCGCGCCGGGGGAATGGACTCCCACACTCACGGTGAGCGTGGTGATCCCCGCATACCGCGCGGAGCGCACGCTGCCGCTGACGCTGGCCAGCCTGGCCCGGCAGACCTACCCGGCCCACCTCATGGAGGTCGTGGTGGTGGACGACGGCGAGCGGCTCATGGAGCCGCCGCCGGAGTCATCGCCCGAGTCGGCGGCCGGGCCGCTGCCGGAGCGGCTGCGGGTGGTCCGCCCGCGCGGCGGGGCATGGGGGAGGGCGAGCGCGTGCGCGGCGGGGGCGGAGGCGGCCCAGGGCGAGGTGATCCTCTACCTGGACGCCGACCTCGTGCTGTTTCCCGAGCACGTGGAGGCCCAGATGCGCTGGCACCATCTGGCCGACTACCTGGTCGTGCTCGGGCACCTGCGGTTCGTGCCCGGCCTCGACGAGGTCCCGGCGAGCGAGGTGCTCGCGGCCGTCGAGGCGGGAGCGGTGCCCAAGCTCTTCGCCGAGCAGGACGCCACGCCGCAGTGGACCGAACGGCGCTGGGACCAGACCGACGACCTGCGGACGGCCGGTTTCGGCGCCTTCTCCGTCATGGTCGGGGCCACCGCGTCGCTGCCCGCCCGCCTGCTGCGCGCCGCCGGAGGGCTGGACGCCTCGCTCGTCCTCGGCGAGGACACCGAACTCGGCTACCGGCTGGCCCAGGCGGGGGCCGTGTTCGTGCCCGACCGGCTCAGCCGGTGCTGGCACCTCGGCCGGTCCACCGTCATGCGCCGGGAGCCCGACGTGAAGCGGCACAACTGGCCCCACCTCGCCGAGCGCGTCCCGAGCTTCCGCTGGCTGCGCAGGCACCCCCAGCGCACCTACCTCGTGCCGTACGTCGAGGTCGTGGTCGAGGTGGGGGACGCGTCGTTCGAGGAGGTCAGGGCGACCGTCGACGCCGTGCTCGCCGGGCGGCTGCCCGACGTGCGGGTGACGGTCGTCGGGCCGTGGGGACGGCTCGGCGGCGGGCGGCGGGATCCGCTCGGCGACCCCTCGCTCGACCTTCGGCTGGTGCTCGCGTGCTACCAGGGCGAGCCGCGCGTCCGGTTCCGCGAGGCAGTGCCGGACGACTGCTTCCCCGTGCCGTTCCGCTTCCACTGCCCGCCCGGCTGGGTGCCGTCGCGCGGCGCCATCGGCTCGGTGGTCAAGCACGCCGACCGGCAGCGGCTCGGGATCGTCTCGCTCGCGCTGGACGAGCGCGAGGACGGCCGTGTCGTGCACGCCCGGCTTGAGCGGACCGCCGCGATACGCCGCGCCCGCCACTGCGCAGGGCCGGGGGACGACCTCGGCGACCTGGTCCACGAGATGCACGGCACGGTGTGGGACGCGGGCGACAAATGGGGGTTCCTGCCCGCCGCGCTCACCGCGACGACCGCCCCGACGGCGCCCGGCCGCGCCTGGACCGACGCTCTCGGTGAGACGGGCGCTCGTGGTGAGACGGGCGCTCGTGGTGAGACGGGCCGTCGCGGTAAGGCGGGCCCTCGCGGTGAGGGGGGCGCTCGCGGTGACGCTGGTGCTACCGGCGAGGCGGGCGCTCGCGGAGTGGCCGGGGCCGCGAGGGCGCTCCGCAGTCGCAGTCCCCGCCGCCGGGACGGGCTGAGCCTCTCCGGGCCCAGGCCGCTGCACCGCACCGCCCGGCTGCACCGCACCGCCCGGCTGCGCCACACCGCCCGGTTGCGCCGCACCGCCCGGCGGCTCCGCAGGCGCCTGCGCGCGCTCGTGCGCCCGGCCTGAGCCGCGCGTTTTCCGCCCGCCGCTTCGCCGACCCTAAGGACCGCCCGTGCCCCGCCTCAGCGTGATCATCCCGATCTACGACGTGGAACCGTACCTCGCCGGTTGCCTGGCCTCGGTCGCCGCGCAGACCTGGCAGGACATCGAGGTCGTCATGGTCGACGACGGCTCGCCCGACGGCAGCGCCGGGATCGCCGCCGGCTTCGCGGCGCACGACGGCAGGTTCCGGCTGGTCCGCCAGACCAACGCGGGGCTCGGCGCGGCGCGCAACACGGGCATTCGGCACGCGACCGGGGAGCACCTGATGTTCCTCGACGGCGACGACCTGCTGCCGGCGCACGCCCTCGAATGCCTCCTGGCATCCCTGGAACAGACGGGATCGGACCTCGCCGCGGGCAACGTGCTGCGCCTCGACGGGCGCGGCGCCCGCCAGTCGGCCATGCACCGGGCCGTCTTCGCCGACGCCGCCGCGGCCACGCACATCACCCGGGCGCACGCGCTCCTGCGCGACCGGCTGGTCACCAACAAGCTGTGGCGCCGCTCGTTCTGGGACGCCCACGGGTTCGCCTTTCCCGAAGGCGTGCTCTACGAGGACATCGCGGTGGCCCTGCGCGCCCACTTCCTGGCACGGGCCGTGGACGTGCTGCCCACGCCGGTCTACCTGTGGCGGCGACGCGAGGGCGGCGGCCGCTCGATCACCCAGGACAAGACGCGGGCCGCGCATCTGGAGGACCGGTTCGCGGCCGTCACCGAGGTCCGCCGCTTCCTCAGCGAGCACAACTTCACCGCGCACATCCACGCCTGGGACCACGCCGTGCTCGACGGCGACCTCACGAACTTCCTCGACGTGCTCGACCAGGCCTCCCCGGCGTTCCGGGAGCGCTTCCTCGACCTCGCCGGCCTGTACCTGGAGGACGTGGCGCCGCCCGTGCTCGACGGATTGCCCGCGCTGCGGCGGCTGCAGTGGCATCTGGTGCGGCTGCGCCGCCCGGACGACCTGCTGGAGGTCCTGGCCTGGGACCGGGAGACGACACCGGACCGGCGGCTCGTCCGCAGGATGGGCGGCCACCATCTGAACGTGCCCTTCGCCCGCACCGCCGACCGCGAGATCCCCGCCGCCGTGACCCGGGCCAGGGACGAACTCGTCCCGCGGCACCGCATCGACGCGGTCCGCTGGGAGAACGGCGTGCTCGTGGTGGAGGGACGCGCGGCCTCGCCGTTCCTGCGCCCCACCCGGCGGGTCCACCAGCAGGTCTTCGCCGCCCTCGTCCACGAGCGCACGGGGAAGCGCGTCCGGGTGCCGGCCTCCGTCATCAGGACCCGGGTGTCCACGAAGTCGAAGGAGCGCGACTGGGGCGGCTTCCGGCTCGCCATCGACCCCGCCGCGCTGGCCAGGCCCGGCCGGCTCGGGCGGTGGCACGTCGAGCTGCGCGTGCTCCACCGGGGCGTCCTGCGGCGCGGACGGCTGACCGACCCGCGCGCCGACGCCTCGGCCGTCGAGCAGGCGGGCTATCGCACCGTGGGCCCCGACCACTACGTCGCGCCGCTGCTCGGGGAGACCGGCGTCCTCGTGCTGCGGGCCGAGCGGGAGACCGCCCGCGTCGTCACGCGGGAGGTGCGCGACGACCGCCTGCGCCTGGTGGGTCATGTCGTCAACGACCTCGGCCCGAGCCCGGTGCTCCAGGTCACCCGGCGCCCCGGAGGCGTTCCCCGCGTCTATCCCGTGCACGTCGACCGGCGTACGTTCGAGGCCGTCGTCGACCTGCGGGACCTGCTGCCCGCGTCTCCGGCCCCGTGGATCGCCGTGCCGGCGGAGGTCGCCGCGCCCGAGGCGTGGTGGGAGGTCGAGGTGCGGGCCGCCGACGGCACCGTGACGCCCGTGACCGTCGCCGAGGACGTGCCCACCGGCCGGTACGGCCTGGCCGGTCGCGAGGTCGTCGTGACCCGCGACCGCACCGGCGGCCTGGTGCTGCGGGACCAGCCCGTCGCCGCGTACGCCGACCTCGCCGAATGGCTGCCCGCGCACCGGGGAGGCGGCGGCGAGTTGCTCATCGAGGGCGGCCTCGCGGTGCCGCACGAGATGTCGGCGCTGGTGGTGGCCGCCCTCGGCTCCAGCGCCCCGGGGCGGGCGGAGCGGCTGCTGCCGATCGAGGGAGCGGGCACCCGCTTCCGGGCGCGGCTGACACCCGAGCAGGCCGGCTCGCCCGCCGGGCCGCTGCCGCTGCCGCGCGGCCGGTACGCCCTGGCGGTCCGGGCACGCGCCGCCGGGGGAGAGTGGACGGACCTGCCGCTGGAGTTCGACACGGACGTGCCGGCGGCCCACCAGACGGCCCGCCGCACGTTCGGGATCGTCATGTCGGGTCCGGGCCGGGCCGTGCTGACCGTGAGCGGCGACCTGACCGGCGACGAGCGTGGCAGGAAGGCTCAGCGGGCGTTGCGCACGAGGACCTATCCCGAGATGAGGGACAGGCCGCTGCGGGACGCCGTCCTGTTCGACGGCGGCGCGGGCACCCGCTTCGGCGGCAGTCCGAGGGCGGTCTGCGAGGAACTGCGCCGCCGGGAACCCGACCTGCCCCTGCTGTGGAACGTGCGGGACGGCCAGGTCGCCCTGCCCGGCGACGTCGAACCGGTGCGCACGTCGGGACGGGAGCACTACGAGGCACTCGCCCGGTGCCGCTACATCGTCACCGACGCGCCGCTGCCGCCGTGGTTCGAGCGCAGGCCCGGTCAGGTGGTCGTGCAGACCTGGCAGCAGCCCGTGCACGCGGCCGGCGCCTCGGTGCACGGTTCTTCCTGCGATCGCCCCGCCGCCGGTTCTGCCGGCGGTTCCGCGCCCGGTGCGGCGGACGGCTTCCGCGCGGGTCAGTGGACCCATCTCGTCTCCGCGGGCCCGTGGTGGACGCCGCTGCTGCGGCGCACGTTCGGCTTCGAGGGAGAGGTGCTGGAGACCGGCCTGCCCTGCGACGACCTGCTGACCGGAGCCGGCGCCCGGGAGCGCGCCGACGAGGTGCGGCGCCGCCTCGGCCTGCCGGGCCGCGCCCGCGTCCTGCTGTACGTCGCGGGGGAGCACGACACGCTCGACGCCGGACGCCTGGCGGCGCGACTCACCGGCGACGATGTCCTGCTGGTCCGTCACCCGGCGGGGACCGGGACGGACGGCGTCCGCCTGCGGGACGTGAGCGGCCATCCCGACCCGCACGAGCTTTACCTCGCCGCCGACGTCCTGATCGCCGGGGACGTGGCGGCGGTGTTCGACTTCGCCGTGACGGGACGCCCGGTGCTCCTGCACGCCGGCCGGCCGCGGGACCTGTGGCTGCTGCCCGAGGCGCCGGGGCCGGTGCTGCACGGTAACGCCTGGGGTGGTGCCGGGGGAGAAGGCGAGGTGCTCGACGCGCTCGCGCACCTCGGCGAGGTCGCGGCCAAGCACCGGGACGCGTACGCCGCGTTCCTGGCGAGGTATCGCCCGATGGCCGACGGGCAGGCCGCCCGCCGGGTGGCGGACGCCCTGTTCGGCTGACCGCCGCACGCCGGCCCCCCTCAGTTCGAACCGCAGCCCATATCCTCGGGGGCCGGCGTTCCTGGCAGGTAGCGCTGCCACTCCTCCTTGGTCAGGGAACGGCCTGCGACCGCGCAGACGGCCCTTCTCGGATCCGCGGGAAGGTCGGTCGCCCACAGGCGTACGGTCCCGTCGTCGCCCGCACTGGCGAGGATCTTCCCATCCGGGCTGAACACCACGGACGTGACGGCTCCCGGATGAGCTTTGATCGGGTTGCCGACAGCGCGCCGGGTGGACACGTCCCACAGCCGGATCTCCCCGTCACGGCCTCCGGTGGCTAGGACCCGCCCGTCGATGCTGAACGCGGCGGCGCCGGCGCCGCCGGCGTGCGCCGGCCACGGTGTGCCGACGTGTTTTCGGGTGGCCAGGTCCCACAATCCGATCTCGCCGAAGCTCTCGTCCGTGGGATCGAGTGAGAGCGTCACCGCGTACCGGCCGTCGCTGTCGATTCTCACGGCTTCGACATATGCGTTCTCTCGGGTGGAGCGGCCGGTCGCCACGTCCCAGAAGCGCAGCACTCCGTCCACTCCGGCGGAGACCAGGGTCGTGCGGTCGGGGCTGAAGGCCATGTCGACGATGCCGTCGATCGGCCCGGTGACGACCGTGCCGTCCGGGTCGTATCCCGAATAACCTTCACCATGCCCGGTCATGACCGGGCTGAGCGGGTGTCCGGTGGCCGGATCCCAGACCTGGATGTCGTTCTTGCTGGAGATCGCGACCGCGCGCCAGTCCGGGCTGAAGGCGATCAGCCGCATCGCCGCGTCCGGCAGCGGCAACGAGGCTCCCGTGCGGCGGCCTGAGTCCCTGTCCTCGAGCACGAGCCTCCCGGCTTCCTCGACGGCGACGGTTCGGCCGTCGGGGGAGACGGCGAACGTGCCTGCCGGCAGAGCCGGCGCCCGCTCGGCGCGTGTCGTCCACTGCTGGAGTTCGTCCCCCACGGCCACCGTAAGCAGATGGCCCTCGGGACTGAAGGACAGGACCCGGGAGTCGCGCTCGAAGGGGGTCTCGGCTGTGCTCAGTGCGATGGGATCGCCGACCTCGGCCAGGAGTCGGGTGTTCCAGAGCCGCCCGGTGTCGTCGCCGGCCAATGTCCACAAACGGGTTCCGTCGGTGGTGAAGCCCAAGGAGGTGATGGTATCCCTGTGGCCGGTCACGGTGGTGCCCGTGAGGCGGTGGGTCCTGATATCCCAGTATTGGACGCTTCGATCGGTGGCCGTGGCGAGCGTTGAGCCGTCGAGGCTGACGGCGAGCATGTCGATCTTTCCCGAGCGGATGGGAGCACCAAGAGGGCGGAGCGAGGTGGACCGCCAGAGAAGGATCTCGCCGCCGTGATACGTCGCCAGGACGCCGCCGCCCAGGGCCGGCAGGTCCGCCTTGACGGGGACGGCCCGCGACCGCCGGCCCGTGACCCGGTCCCACAGGGATACGGTTGCACCCTCCCTGACGATGACGGTGCGGCCGTTGGGACCGAATGCCGTCATCCGCGCGTCGGAAGATACGCTCAGCGGCCTGCCCACGGGCCTGCCCGTCGCGACCTCGTAGAACCGGATCCGGTAATCCAAGGTGGCTACGGCGATGAGGGTGCCGTCCGGGCTGAAGCCGACGGTGTCGACACGGCCGTCCGCGTCGGACACGTCGGGGACCGGCATGATGGGCGCGGCGATCGGCTTGCGAGAGGAGACGTCCCACAGGCGCACCTTGTGATCCTGCCCCACGCTGGCGAGGACCTTGCCGTCCGGGCTGAACAGCGTGTGGTAAACCGCCCCGGTGTGCGCGTCCGGCAGGGTGCCGAGCATCCTGCGCGTCCGCACGTCCCACACCTCGATCGTGTCGCCGGCGCCGGTTGTGACGAGGGTGTCGCCGTCGGGGCTGAACGCCGCCGCGGACGAGGCGGGCATCACGGCGTGCGCCGTGGTGGCCAGGAAGTCGAGCATGCCCTGCCTGGCTTCGTCGCTGTGCCGGATCTGCCAGGACGCCGCGGCCAGCAGACCCGATACGAGGGGGTCGCTCTGCCGTACGGCGTGGCTCCGGTTGATGATTGTCTCAGCCAGGCTGTGGGCTTCGGACGCGGCCCGCACGTCGTTGAGCCTCACCCAGGCGGCGCCCGCGATCACGGGAACCGTCACCGCCACGACGAGCCCCGTGACGCCGGTCCTGCGCACTTTCCGGTACGAGGCGGTGAGGAACGCTTCTGATGCCGGTTCGAGCCGCGGGTAGCGGTCGCGGTCGTCCGCGTTCCAGCGGGCCAGGACCTTCTTGACCCTCCTGAGCCGGCGGAAACCGTAGAGCGAGTCGCGGTCGCGCGCGTTCCGCTTCCAGCGTTGCGCGTCCTGGTTCAGCTCGGCGACGAGCAGCCGGCCTTGCTCGTCACCCTTCAGCCACTCCCTCAGGCGCGGCCAGGCCCTCAGCAACACGTCGTGGGAGATCTCGGCCTCGTCCCTGCGCAGCACGACCAGCCGCATCGCGGCGAACTTCTCCAGAACAGCCCGGGACTTCGCGTCGTCCACCCGGATGGCTCGCCGGACGTGGCCGTCGTACGTGAGCTCGGTCAGGCGTTGGAAGAGCCGGGGGACCAGGTTCTGCTGGTGACTGGGCAGGGACCGGTAGACCTCTTCGGCGGCGGAGAACACCGCCTTCTCGACACCGCCCGTGGCGGCGTAACCGTGGCGGGTGAGCCGGTTGCCCTCCCGCTGCCGCCAGGTCATCAGCATCGCCTGGGACAGCAGCGGCAGCGCGCCTTCGTTGTTGGGGCGAGACCGGAGATCGTCCATGATCATATCGGTCAGGCCGGCCTCCAGCTCCAGGCCCGCCTCCTCGGCCGGCCCCGTGATGGCCCTGAGCCGTTGGTCGTCCTCCATGGGGCCGAGCGTGAACGACTGGGAGTTCTGGGCCCTGTTCAGAACCTTGTGCCTCGTACAGTGGCCCCAGAAGTCGTCACGCAGGCCGAGCACGACCACGGCCGGTGGGTGGTCTTCCGGGCCGACGGGCTTCTCTGTGATGGAGCGCAGGATCTCCAGGAGGGTGGTGACCTGGCCGGGCGATCGGATGGCGGCGATCGTGAAGATCTCCTCGAACTGGTCGATGATCAGGATCAGCCGTCCCGCCCGTCCTCCTTCCGCGTGCTGGAGGAGGAGCGGGTAGATGAGCTCGTGTGCACGGTGAGGCTCGTCGGCGAGTCTTTCGAGAGATGCGGCGGCTCCGGCACCGAACACCGCGGTGAGGTGGGCGATCAGTTCGGACAGCGGGGAGGCGGTCGGAGTGAGCGTCGCGCTCGGCCATCGCGCGGCCTCGGGCAGCGCGTCGTGCCCGCGCGCCAGGCAGGCGGCGAGCCCGGCACGCAGCAGGGACGTCTTGCCCGAGCCCGACGCCCCTGCCAGCAGGAGCAGACTGGGGCCGGCCGGCTTGGCGGCCATCGCCTTGATCAGGTCATCGGTCACCTTCTCGCGGCCGTGGAACAGGGGGAAGTCATCCTCGTCGTACGGCTCCAGCCCTTTGTAGGGGCATCCGGGCGGCATGCGGGCGGTGCTGATGGGGGTGAGTGCCGTGGTCGCCAGCTGCGTCTCACGGATCTGTTCAAGACGGACGTTCACGTCGTGGAGGACGTCGCCGTGCCTTCCCAGGGTGCGTTCGATCCTGGACAGCGCCTCGCCGATGAACGCGAATTCGGAGAACTGCGCGCTCAGCAATCTGAGCGCCTCCGCCGCCCCCGTGAGCTCACCGTCGACGGCCGCCTTCTGGACGACCGCCTGCGCGTCCGTCACGCGTAACAGGTGGGCGAGCTCACTCCGCAATTCGATCGCGTCGTCGTTGTCCGCTTCCAGGACCGCGCGGATTGCCTGCAGCAGGTCGGCCTCGACTTCCTCGGCGCTGGGCTTCCTGGTGCGCGCCTTGGCGGCGACTTCGCCGATCAGATCGCTGAGGATGTTGGTGCCCACGTTGGTAAGGGTCTGGAACACCTCAGAGCCGATGCCCCCTGACGCGACGGCGAGGAAGATCGGAGCCAGGGCGGAGGCGGCGAGCGTGCCGAGCACCGCGTTCGCGGTCCAGCGTTTCGCTCTCCCCCGGGCGGGTTTCTCGCCGCGGGTGCGGGTGATCCAGCGGCGAACGCCCTGGTGAACCTCTTCGCGTACGGTCTCGGGAAGCTCGTTATCGCCCTGCCTGCCCATGTGTCCGGCCTTCGCCTCCTTCGAGGAAGGGTGGTGACGAAGCGGCAACGTACCGTGCTCTTTCGAGGTTCCTGATCATTTGGCCGGGCGACGCCGGCGCCCAGCGGGCGGGAGGCGAACTCTTGGTGGTGCCGCGCGGCTTCGGGCGGGCGAGGGTGACCGGACCGGTGGTCGTCTTGATTGTGGTGGGGCGGCGCCGTTGCGGTGGCCGGGCGGCGCTCGGCGAAACAGGGTGTCGATCTCGGCGCGGATGGCCTGAACGCGCGGTGGTGTGCGTGCCGCGCGCGTAGGCTGGATCCAATAGCAGGATGGGCCCTCCTGGTTCTTTCTGTCGCGCACGTTGACTGCGCCGCCCGGCGAGACGGCCACTTCAACGCAGGCGCAGTCGTTGGTACTCCGGCTGCACTTGCGGAGGAAGCGCCAGGCGGTGTGAAGCAGGGGCGACCGCGTATGCCTGGCATGCCGCTTCGACAAGCTCAGCCGGTACACTCCGGACCCGCTCTGTGGCCCCTGCCTCACCTCACCTCGGCCCGGCCTGGACCGGCGTCATCCCCCCACCTGGGTCTGGGACCGCGGTTCCCATCTCGTGGGTCAAGACGCGGCCAAGGGAGGGTAAGGCAATGGGGATGGACCGGGTGGCGTGCCGTCCCGTGTCGGCATCCTGACGGCGTGACGGTGCCTGCCAGGCTCTCGGTGGTCGTCCCCCTGCACGGCGGGGAGGAACACGCCGAGGAGTGCCTAGAATCCCTGCGCGACCAGACCTTGGACGACATCGAGGTGATCCTCGTCGGCCGTCCACGGGGCCTTCGCCCGCCCGACCACAGGTTCACACTCCTCACTCTCGGCGACGGCGGCGACGACCCGGGCACGGCGCGCAACGCGGGCGCGTCCTTCGCCACCGGGCGCTACCTGGCCTTCGCCGACCCCGGCTCGGTCGTCCCCGCGGACGCCTACCGCGCGCTGGTCGGCGCCCTCGAGTACACCGGCTCCGACCTCGCCTGCGGCCGGATCCGCGCCTGGACGCCGTACGCGCCGGACCACACGTCCACGCCGGCGGATGTCCTGGATCAGAAGGGCGATCCGAAGGGCAGGGCGCGGTTGCGCACGCACATCACCCGGCATCCGAAGCTGCTGGACGACCCGCGGGCGGGCGGCACGGTCTTCCGCCGGGAGTTCTGGAACCGGCACGGGTTCGCCTTCCTCGCGGGCCTGGGCGAGGACTTCCCGGTGACGATCCCCGCGCACGTGCTGTCCACCTCGGCCGACGTGCTCGGCGACGTGGTCTGCCTCACGCGCGGGTCCCGGCCGCCGGCCGATCCGCTGCGCCGCCTGGAGGCGATGCTGGAGGTGTCGGACCTGCTCGGACGGCATGCACCGCAGTTGCGCATGGCCTACGACCTGCGCCTCGCGGAGGGCCCCGACCTCGACGCCGTGCTGGAGTCCGTACGCGAGCCGGTTCCCGACGCGCCCGCCGAGATCCTGGGCCGCCTGGGCCGCCTGGACCCCGAAGCGGTGGAACGGCTGCCGGTCCTCAGGCGGCTGCAGATCCACCTCGCCGCCTGCGGCATGACCGGCGAGCTGGCGGAGCTGCGGACGTTCGCCGCGTCGGAGATCAGGCACCGGGGCGTGCTCCGGCGGGGGCTGCGGCCCCGCCGCTGGTATCTCGACTACCCGTTGCGTCGCGATCCCCGGCTCCCGCGCTCCCTGTTCGACGCCACCCACGACCTGCGGCTCGTCGCCTGCGTGGACGACGTACGGCACGCGGACGACCGGCTGGCCCTGGCCGGCCACGCGTACATCGCCCACCTGGACAGCGGGCGCAGCCGGATCGAGCTGTGGCTCCAGCGGGGGGAGGAGCGGATCGCTCTGCCGGTGCGGCGGACCCGCAGGCCCGACGTGACCGCCGACTCCCGCCAGTCGGTCGCCTGCCACGACGACTCCGGCTTCGAGACCGTGATCGCCCTTGACGCCTTGCCCGCCGGCCGGTGGGCGTTGCACGCGCGGGTCCGGGCGCGGGGCGTGACCCGGACGGGCCGGGCGGCCGGAGCCCCGGGCGAGCGCGTCTTCGACGCCGGGAACACGCGCGTCTCCCTCACCCGTGACCGCGGGCTGACGCTCGGCCCCCGCACCGGCGGCGGCCCGCGTCCCGATCCGGGCGGCGAAATGGCCACGGCCCGGCGGACGGAGTCCGGCGGCGAAATAAGCACGATCCGGTGGACGGAGTCCGGCGAGCTGGTCCTGGAGGGGACGGGCCGGTGCCCTGCCGGCCGGATCGTGCTGGAGCGCGAGGCGGAGCGGCAATCCTGGCCGGTCCGCCAGGACGAGGAGACGTGGACGGCCGCCGTCGGCAGGACGGCCGAGGGACTCCCGCTCCGCAGCGGGACCTGGCGGGTGCTCGCCCCGTCGCCGGGGGGCACCCTGTCGCCGGAGGGCACCGTGTCACCGGAGGGCACCGTGTCACCGGAGGGCATGGACACGCGCGTGCGCCTGAGCGCGGCCCTGATCGCCGACCCGCCGCGGCCGCGCGTCACCGGGTTCCACGAGATCTCCGTCCGCACCTCACGCGACGGCGACCTGAGCCTCGCGGTGCGCCCCGCGCTCGGCCCGCACGAGCGTGGGCCGTACGCGACGCGCAGGCGGCGGGCGGTGGCGCCGCGCCGCACGACCCTGCGGGACGCGGCGGTGTTCGACAGTTACGGCGGCGGGCAGTACTCCTGCAATCCCCGGGCCGTCTCGGAGGAGCTGGCGCGCCGCCACCCGGGCATGGAGATCGTCTGGGTCACCCGGGACGGGCAGTTCGCGGTGCCGCCGGGGGTGCGCCTGGTCCTGTACGGCTCGCGCGAGCACGAGGAGGCGCTGCGCACCAGCCGCTTCGTGGTGGCGAACCGGCGTACGCAGCCGGGGTGGTATCGCAAGCCGCGTGGGCAGACGGTCGTGCAGACCTGGCACGGCACGCCGCTCAAACGCCTGGGGCTTGACCTGGAGGGCATGCCGTACGCGCAGCGGGTGCCGCGCGACGAGCTGGCGCGGCAGGTGGCGACCTGGGATCTGCTGCTGTCGCCGAGCCCGTTCGCCACCTCCGCGCTGCGCGGCGCGTTCGGCTACGAGGGGGAGATCCTGGAGTCGGGCTACCCGCGCAACGACGTGCTGTTCGATCCCGCCCGCGCCCGCGCGGCCCGGCGGCGGCTTGGCCTGACCGGCGACCGGCGGATCATCCTGTACGCGCCGACGTGGCGGGACGACGACACCGGCGGACGGCTCGCGCTCGACCCGGTCAGGGTGGCGGGGGCGCTGGGCGACGACGACCTGCTGCTCGTGCGGGCGCACTACCTGGTGGCGCGGGACATGACGATCCCGAACGGCGATCGCATCCGCGATGTCTCCAGATTTCCCGACATGGCGGATCTCTTGGCCGCCGCGGACGTGCTGGTCACCGACTACTCGTCGGCGATGTTCGACTTCGCGTGCACCGGCAGACCCATGGTGTTCTTCACGCACGACCTGGAGCACTACCGCGACGAGGTGCGCGGCTTCTACTTCGACTTCGAGGCCGAGGCCCCCGGTCCCGTCCTCGGGACCGCCGACGACGTGCTCGACGTGCTGCGGTACGGCGACCTCGGGCAGTTCGCGGCGCGCTACGAGGGGTTCGCCCGCAGATACTGCCCGTGGGACGACGGGCACGCCTCGGCGCGCGTGGTCGCGCGCATGCGGCCATGACCCGCCTGTCCCGGCACGCCGCCGGCCGTTCGCCCCGCCGTACGGCCGAAGCGCCGTCGCGAGGCACCGCGCCCACGGTGCCCACAGCCCCCACGGCAGCTGCGGTGCCCACAGCCCCTACGGCGCGCCCGGCGGAGGCGACCGAGCGGGCCGCCCGGCTGGACCGGCTGTCCGTCGTGATCGTCGTGCCTGCCGTGCTCGCGCTGGCCGCCGGGTTGTGGGACCTCGGCGGGCCGCCGCCGTGGCGGGACGAGGCGGCCACCGTCAGCGCGGTCGGCCGCACCCTTCCCCAGCTGGCGCACCTGCTGTGGTCGGTCGACGCGGTGCACGGCCTCTACTACGCGCTGATGCACATGGTCGCGGGGCTGTCCGGCACCGCCGAGGTGGCGCTGCGGGTCCCGTCCGTCGTCGCGGGCGCGCTGGCCGCGGCCGGGACCGGCGCGATCGGCCGCGCGCTCGGCGCCCCCCGGGCGGGTCTGTACGGCGGCGTGCTGCTGGCCCTAATGCCCATCTTCTCCAGGTATGTCCAGGAGGCCCGGCCGTACGCGCTGACGGCGGCGGCGGCCGTCGGCGTGACCCTGCTGTTCCTGCGCGTGCTGCGATCGCCGACGTCGGCGGTCCTGGCCGCGTACGCGGCGGCGCTGACCGTGCTGGCCTATCTCAACCTGTTCTCGTTACTGATCGTGGGGGCGCACGGCATCGCGCTGATCCTGTCGAGGGGACCGCTGCTCCAGTGGGCGTGCGCGGCGACGCCGGCACTGGCCGCCGTGGCGCCGCTGGCCTGGCTCGGCTCCCGGCAGAGCGCGCAGGTGGGGTGGATCCCCCGGCCGGCGGCGGACGACGTGGGCAGGCTGGCCGTTCAGCTGTTCGGCGACCTCGGCGGGGCGACGGGCCCCGGGGTGGCCCCGCCGACCTGGGCGCTCGCGTTCTTCGGCCTCGCGTACGCCGCGGTCGTGGGCGTCCGCCGGGCCCGCGCGGCCCGTCGCATGGAAGAGCACACGCCAGAGCACGCGCCAGAGCCCGGGGAAGAGCACACGCCAGAGCCCGCGGCAGGACGTGCCGACGGGCCCGGCGCGCGTGCGGAGACGCCCGGTCACGAGCGTGCCGGGACGCCCGCCGCGCTCGTGCGGCTGACGCTGCCGTGGCTGCTCGTTCCGGCGCTGGTGCTGCTCGCGGCCTCGTGGACGGTCCATCCCGTGTACGTGTTCCGTTACGTCTTCTGCTGCGTCCCCGCGGCGGCGCTGCTCGCCGGGGCGGGCCTGGCCGCGCTGCCCCCCGGCCTCGCCGCCGCCGTGCTGACCGCCTGGCTCGGCCTGTCGGTTCCCGGGCAGCTCGCCACGCGGGGGCCGGACGGCAGGCAGGACGACCCCCGGCCGGTCATGGCGCTGCTCGCGGCCGAGGCGCAGCCGGGCGACGGGGTGCTGTTCGTTCCCGCCAAGGTCAGGAAGTACGAGACGGTCTACCCGTCGGTCTTCGGCAGGCTCCGCGACGTGGCGCTGGCCCGGTCACCCGAGCAGGACGGCAGCTTCCCCGGCCGCGAGGTGGGCGCCCGGGTGCTCGCCGCCCGGCTTGACGGGCTGCGCACGCTCTGGGTCGTCGGCCACACGGGCAAGAACGTGCTGCCCGCGCGGCGGCGCGCCCTGGTCACCCGTGCCTTCGCCCCGGCCGGCCGCTGGACGTTCCGCGGCCTGTTCGTGGACCGGTACGTCCTGCGGCACGCTCACCGCTCGAACGGCGCCGGGGTGGGGAAGTAGGCGTCCAGGAACCGTGCCAGCAGCGCGTCCTGGTCGGGGGTCGTGGGGGCGGTGTCGTTGAGACAGAACACGTCGTGCCTGCGCCGGGCCAGCATGCGGCGCAGCTTGGCCGGCGTCTTCGGCAGCGACAGGTCCACGTAGGTGTAGTCGACCGTGCCCGGGACCGCCCGCCCGCTCAGGTAGCCGTAGTAGTGCGCCAGCGATGACACCACCGAGATGTCCCGCGACGTGCGGAACCTGCTGCGGGCGGTCGCCGAGAACTCCGCCGGGAAACGCCCCTCCAGCTCGTACATGAGCGACCGGCGCAGCGCGTACGGCACGTGCTTGAGCTTCTGCGTGATCGTGCGGCCGGTCAGGTTCTCCAGGATGCGCCGGTTGTTCATGCCCGCGGCGTGGACCGGGGACTCCTCGGTCTCCGGCACGCCGAAGGGCACGTGGACGGTGCTGGGGAAGAAGCGGGTGATCCCGTTGCCCTCGAAGAACGTCCGGGGAGGCAGCGGCCGCCCCAGGAAGAAGTCGTCGTTGAAATACAGGAAGTGCTCGCTGAGCCCGTCGATGTGGTGAAGCTGCGTCTCGATGGCGTGCGAGTTGAACACCGGCAGCATCGACGGGTCGGTGAAGATCTCCTTGTGGTCGACCACCGCGACCAGGGGGTGGGTGGTGTCGAGCCACGACGGCGTCTGGCCGTCGGTGACGATCCACACCCGGTTGATCCAGGGGGCGTACATCAGCAGGGAGCGCAGCGAGTAACGCAGCTCGTCCCTGCTGGTGAAACGGGCCTCCGTGGTCGCCATCTCGCTCAGCGGCGCGCCGGTGCGCAGCGCCATGTCGCGCTCGGCCCGGACGCGGCGCGCCCGCCAGGCCGGGTCGCCGCCGTCGACCCACGTGTAGACGGCGTCGATCGGGAAGTCGATGTCGTCCAGCAGCCGCCGGACGAACTCCGGGCGGGTGCGGTAGGCGCGGGCGCGGCGGGCGGCGCACGCCAGCGGCGTGAACAGCTCCTCGCCGCCGTCCACGGCGGGGCCGTCGGCGGGCACGCGGTCGCAGGCGGGGTTCGGCCTCGGGGCGACCAGCTCGTCGCCCTCCCGGGACCAGAACTCCAGGTCGCACCCGTTCTCGGGACCGAGCATCAGCGTGCGCGACGGGCTGGCGAAATACATGGCCAGCCGCACGACCTTGGCGTCGCCGAGCAGCGCCGCCGCCCGCCGCACCGGGCGCATCCGGCCCGCGTCCGTCTGGCGCGTCCGTGCCCCCTGCCTGCCGTACGGCTGCCGCGCCGCGAACAGCGGCTGACTGCCGGCCACGAGCGCGGCGAACGCGCGCGTGCGGTCGTCCTCGGGTACGGCGATCACCGGCGGCCGGTTGGGCAGTGGGCGCACACAGAAGTACGGCACCTTCGCCTCGGCCAGCAGGGCGCAGACCACGTCCAGCGTCTCGCGCTGGGCCTGGAGCGGACCGGCGTCCGCCCGGATGAGCGCGGTCCGCGGTGCGGGCTCCCGCGACGGCAGCCGCCCCTGCAGCCGCCGGTACAACGTGACAACGGGCATGGTTCCCCCTCGAACACGGACTGTAACCGATCGGCGACCGGATTGGCGCAGGGTTTACGTACACGAGGGGAACGGTCAAGAACCGGCAATGAGATTCCCTGCCTGTTACCGAAGAGCAGGCCAACGGCTACCCGTTGTAGTCATTCTTGCCTGCATGGGAGGCTTCACGCTGGACGACATACTCGCGACGCGCAAGCCGAGAGACTCGTGGTGGACCGTCTTCATGGTCGATCCGCTCGCCTGCCGGCTCGCGCTGCTCGTGGCCAATCACACATCGATCACGCCGAACGGGCTGACCCGGCTGTCCATGCTGATCGGCTTCGCCTCGGCGGCCGCCTTCACGGAGGGCATGCTCGTCGCCGGGGCGGTTCTGTTCTATCTGAGTTTCACGGTCGACTGCATGGACGGCAAGATCGCCAGGCTCAAGGGCACGGGGACGCCCTTCGGTCTGTGGCTCGACTATGTCGGCGACCGGGTGCGGGTGGTCTGCTGCGCCTTCGGATGGGGGTTCGGGGAATACACCCGCACGGGGGACACCGACGTGGTGCTCGCCGCCGTCGGCGTCGTCGTGCTCGACCTGTTCCGCTATATCAACGGCCCGCAGCTGAAGCGGGTCAAGGACGCCACCCGCGCACTGCTCTACGCGCGGCTGGACGGGCAGTACGTCCTCGCAGAGAGCGTCCTGCGCTCCAGGCCGCGCAGCGAGTTGGAGCAGGCCGCCGCGGAGTTCGGCGAGGTCGCCACCGACGAGGGCGCGACGGTGGTCGACCTGCAGAAGGCGTTCCACGCCCGCTTCCCCTGGTACGACCGGTTCCGCGTCTTCCTGGTGCGGCACCGGGTGCGCACCCACGTGGTGAGCGGCATCGAGTTCCACGCCGCGGTCTTCGTCGTGGGCCCGCTGTTCGGTCCCAGGGCCATGGTGCCGGTCTCGGTCGTGGCCGGCGCGCTGCTGCTGGCGTTCGAGATGAGCCTCGTCTACCGCGTATGGCTGGCCGCGAGGCAGGTGCCCAGCACCGCCGCCGAGAAACAGAAGATCCTTGTCTGACCGGCCGTTCCGGCCGATTCCGCACGCACGTTACGGCGTGACGCCGTAGGACCCGCGTCACAAGCCGCACTCGGGGGAGAGCGGCCTGACGTCTGGCAATTTCACCACGGGGGATAGAACTTATGCATTCGGACAGACCTGTCTTCGTCGTCGGCTGCCCGCGCTCCGGCACCACAATGCTGCAGCTCATGCTGCACTCGCACCCGCGCATCGCGGTCCCGCCCGAGACGCGGTTCCTCGTTCCGGCCTACTTCTCCCGCCGGACGTACGGCGACATGCGGCTGGCCGACAACAGGCGCAGGCTGGCGACCTGGATCGCCGAGGGCCGGACCACGAAGTTCCACGAGCTCGGGCTGAGCCGTCCCGACTTCGTCCAGGCGGCCATGCTCGGCCCGGGCAGCTTCGGCTCGGTCGTCGGCATGGTCTTCAAGAGCTACGCCGAGCGCTTCGGCAAGCCGCGCTGGGGCGACAAGCGGCCCAGCTACTACCGGCACGTCGAGATGCTGATGCGGATGTTCCCCGACGCGCAGTTCGTCCACCTCGTCAGGGACGGTCGCGACTGCGTGGCCTCGCTCAAGCAAATGCCCTGGTACAAGGCGGACGCGGTGCACGCCATGGCCAACTGGGCCGAGGCCGTCGACTTCGGCCGCAAGCACGCGCGCAAGCTGCCGGCCGACAGCTTCTACGAGCTGCGGTACGAGGACCTCACCGCCGACCCGGAGACCGAGCTGAAGAAGCTGTGCGGTTTCATCGGCGAGGAGTACGACCCGGCGATGTGCGATCCGCGCCACATCGCCGAGCTGGCCGTGCCCAAGCACAAGGTGTGGCACAGCAACACGCACGAGGAGGTGACCACCGCCCACTCGGGCAAGTGGGCCTCCCGGCTGGAGCCCTGGGAGATCTCGCTGTGCGAGGAGGTGCTCGGCGAGCGGCTCGCCGCCTACGGTTACGAGCTGAGCGGCGCGCGCAAGCCCGACCGCGAGCACGTCGCCGCGTTCAAGGCGGCGGGGGCCAAGCGGCGCGCGGCGCGGCTGCGCAAGTACAACCGCGACCGGCTCACCCGGCTGCGCGAGCCCGGCCCGATCGCCGCGCTGCTGACGGAGGGCCAGCGGCGGCTCGCCGGGCTGCCCCAGCAGCGCTCGTACGAGCTGCTCCCCCGCTGACATCCCCTGTCGCGCCAGGCGGCCGGCGGGGGGCGACCACATGGCCCCACCGTCAGGTCGCCCTCCGCCGGGGGAGCGGCAGGCGCGACCGCGTGAACGCGGCGCCGCCGAGCGCGGCCAGCAGGGGAAGGGCCACGACGAGCAGGCCGACGAGCGCCCAGGGGATCGCGATCACCCCGTCGGCGCGCAGGAACACCGCCGGGTGGGGTTGGGGATATCGGGCCGCGGCGATGCCCGGCGCGAAACCGGCGAGCACGCCCGCGACCGAGCCCAGCAGCGCGATCACCAGGGCCTGCCCGGCGACGATCGCCCGCTTCACACGCGGCGCCGCGCCCACGGCGGACATGGTCTCCAGGTCCGGGCGCGCCTCGGCGGCGGCCAGCATGGTGGCGACGAACGTCATCCCCAGCACGAGCACGGCCGCGGCGATGCCCAGCACGACCAGGAGCAGCGTGTCGTCCGAAGGCTCCGGCACTTCGAGCCGCACGGTGGCCTTGCCGGTGATCCCCTCCACCTTCGCGGTGATCCGGTCCGCCGTCGCCCTCGGGACGCGGAAGTCCGCGGGATCCACCACGAGCATGGCGGTCATGGTGCCGTATCCGTGCTCCGCGGCCACCTCGGGCGCGATGACCGCGCGGGCCCAGCCCTCCCCGGTGGCCTGCGTGCCGGCGGCGGGCAGCGTGAGCGGCGCCGGGTCGCCCGGCCCGGCGGCGGGTGACACATTGATGCTCACCTGCTCCTGCCGGATCACCGCGGGGTTGAGCACGACGGCCTTCCCCTCGTGCAGCGCCGCCGCCGCGCGGGGGTCGTCGCGCCGCAGCACGTAGCGGAGCAGGTCGTCGTTCCCGACCAGAAGGCCTCCGGACCGGCTCGCGTCCGGCCCTTCCACCCTGCTCGTTCCCGAGGCGTCGTCCGGCACGGCGGCGTACACCGGGGCCCCGGCGCTCGTCGCGAGCATCCGCGCCTCGACCAGGGGCACGCCGGCGGGCAGCTCCTCGCGTACGGCGGAGCGGACGCGATCCCAGAGCCCGGGAGTGAGGTCCGGCCCGGCGATCCACAGCGCCCCTGTCGGCGCCTGGGGGTAGTCCTGCGCGTACGCCGGTCTCTGCGCCAGCCGGCTCTGCCACGTCACCCCCACCGCCGTGAGCGCCACGACCGCGGTCATCACCGCGGCGACGGCGGGCGCCGTGCGGCCCCTGTTGCGCACGGCGTCCCTGGCGGCGAACCGGAGCGGCAGGGGGAGCCGGGCGGCGAGCCTGGCGACCGCCGCGACGAGCACCGGCGTCAGGGCCACCAGGCCGAGCTGGGTGACCAGAGCCGAGGTCGCGATCAGGCCGAGCTCGTGGCCCGCGCTCGCGATGGTCGCCGCCGTGCCCGCCACGACGAGCACGATCCCGAGCAGTGGCCGGCCCGCGCGCTCGCGGCCTCGCTCGCGCCTGCCCGACAGCACGGCGACGGGGTCCGTACGGCTCGCCGAGACGGCGGGGGCGAGGGCGGCCAGCAGTCCCGCGACGACGCCCAGCGCCGCGGCCGTCGCGACCGCCGCCCAGGGGACGGCCAACGGGGGGAGCAGGTAGCCCGCCCGCCGTTCCAGCAGCGGTCGCGCGAGCCAGGCCGCGCCGACGCCGAGCGCCGCGCCGGACACCGAGGCGGCGACGCCGAACAGCAGGCCGTCGGCGAGCGCGATCGTCCGCAGGTGGGCGGGGGAGCCGCCCTGGACGGCGACGAGCGCGAACTCGCGCGCCCTTCGCAGCCGTCCCACGGCGAAGGCCGGCCCGGCCAGGAGGACGACCTCCAGCAGCATGATCGCGACCCACGGCGCGGTCTGCGCGATGGAGGACACGCGCACACGCGACGGCGCTTCGTCCGGCGGCGCCGCGTCGACGACGGCGCGGCTGACGACCACGAGGCCGCGTGCGTTGAGTCGTCGCACGTCCGCCCACGTCACGGGGCGCGTTGAGTCCACCAGCCAGCCGCGCGACATCAGCCCGGAATCGACCGGCCCGAAGGCGGCGTCGGGCAGGCTGCCGGGGAAGGTCGCGAACGCGGGCTCGATCCCCGCCAGGTCGAACAGGGCGACGCCGACGATCCGGAGCGGCCGGCGTTCCTCGCCCACGTAGAGCGTGACCCCCGGAGCCGCGTCCTCGGCCGAATCCAGCCGCGCGGCGGACACGACGGCCTCGCCGGGAGCGGTGGGGAGCCTGCCCTCGATCAGCCGGAAGGTGCCACGGGACATCGGATCGTTCAGATCGACCTGACGGATCTCCCCGCTGCCATACCCCTGCGGCGTGAGGTATCGGACGTACGCCTGAGCGAAGGGGACGATCCGGTTGCCGGGCCCGACAAGCGCGGCGATCTCGGCTGGGGTGAACGGCGTCTGATCGCGCCCGGGCTGCCGGGAGTCGCTGTTTCCCCACGCGTCCTGGGTGAGGCCCGCCCACTCGTGGGCGCCGGTCACCAGCGCGTCGGCCTGTCCGAGGGGGTAGTGCCCGTGGTCGGGAAGCGGCCCCGGGCCGAAGAGGGCGCTCAGCACGAAGGAGGCGAGGGCGACCGGAAGCCCGATCATGGCGAGGATCAGCGCGCTGCGCCGCTTCGACTGCCGGGCGTTGCGGCGGGAGATCCGCAACGCGGCCCTGACACCCTTCATCGGGCGGTCTCCGTCCCGGCGGCCGCCGAGTCGGTGACCTGCCCGTCCTTCAGGAAGACGACGCGGTCGGCCCAGGCGGCGTAGCGCGGCTCGTGCGTGACCAGCAGCACGGCGGCCCCGGCGTCGGCCCGCTGCCGGAGCACCTGGATGATCTCGTCACCCGCCCGCGTGTCGAGGGCGCCGGTCGGCTCGTCCGCCAGGAGCAGCCGCCGCTCCCCGACCAGCGCGCGGGCGATCGCGGCCCGCTGGCGCTGGCCGCCCGACAGGTCGTCGGGGAACCGGTCGCCCAGGTCGGCGAGCCCGACCTCCTTCAACACCGCCAGGGCCTCCCGCCTGGCCTTCGCCGTACGGACGCCGTCCAGCTCGCGCGGCAGCGCGACGTTCTCCGCGACGGTCAGCGACGGGACGAGGTTGAGGTCCTGGAAGACGTAACCGGCGCTCCTGCGGCGCAGCTCCGCCAGTTGCTCCGGCGACAGATCCCGCAGCTCGCGGCCTTCGAGCCGCACCGATCCCTCCGTCGGGCGGTCCAGCCCGCCCGCGAGGTTGAGCAGGGTGGACTTGCCGGACCCGGACGGGCCCATGACCGCGACCAGCTCCCCGGCGGCGACGTCCAGGCTGACGCCCCGCAGCGCGTGGACGGCCCCCGTCCCCTCGCCGTGGACGCGTACGACGCCGGTCATGCGGACGACCGGCTCGCCGTCCGGCGCGGGCAACCGGTCCGCGGATCGGGGTTCGGTCACGGATTCTCCTCGGAGGGACGGGCGAGGACGGCCTCGCAGTGGTCGAGCCAGCGCTGCTCGGCCTCGGCATGGAAGATCGTCGAGTCGACGACCAGGCGCTGTGCGGCTTCGGTGGACACGTCGAGGGTCCGCAGGGCGCGGGTGAGCTCCTGCAGGCCCCGCATCGTCGCGGACCGCTGGGCCCGGATGACCGCCGCCACGTCCACGCCGGGCGTGGTGACGGCCATCGCGAGCTTGATGACAAGCTCGTCGCGGGGCCGGTCGGCCCGGGAGACGGGTCTGGCGAACCATCGGTCGAGCTCGTCGCGGCCGTCGGGGGTGATGGCGTAGCGGACCCGGCCCTGCTCGTCCCGGTCGCCCTGCTCGTCGCGGGACACCAGGCCGTCGCGTTCGAGGCGGGACAGCGTCGTGTAGACCTGACCGATGTTCAGTGGCCAGGTCGTCGCCGTGGACGCCTCGAACTCGGCCCTGAGCTGATAGCCGTAGCGCGGGCCCCGGCGCAGGAGGGCGAGCAGGCCGTGTCGTACCGACATGAATACTCAGTATGCATACTGAGTATGCTCCTGGCGACTCGGGCGTCCTCGCCTCCTTCGTGCCGGCGCCCTCTCCGGGCCGCCCTCACGCGCCCCTGACGGGCGGGTTGAAGCGCGAGTATTCCTCGAACGCCCAGCGCAGCGGGCTCGCGCCGCCGGCTTCCAGCACATGCTCGACGTCGAACTCCACGAGCCGCTGGGCTCCCGGCACCTCACGGGGCTCCCAGTCGACCCGCGCTCTGCCGGTCAGGTGCAGCGCGTCGCCGGTGGCCCAGTCGAGGAAGAGCAGGCCCGCGGTGGGGTTCAGCTCCAGGTTGCCGAGAGTCATGTACATCAGGTTGCCCGCGTAGTCGGGCCAGACGAGGCGCCGGTCGTCCACCACCTCGACGAACCCGGGGTTGCCGCCGCGGTGCGAGACGTCCGAGCCGAGTCCGGGCGCGTGCGTCGCGACGAAGAAGGTGTCGGCGGCCGTGATCCACTCCCGCTGGGCCTCTGATAGGCGGTCCCCGGACCGCGACGTCCGCTCACCGGGCTCCAGGTCCTCGACGATCGTACGTTTCTGGAGGTATTTGGGGCAGTTGGAGTACACCTGCTCGGTCCGTACGATCAGGTGGTCGCCGTCCCGCCGGGCGCGCCCGTTGACCCGCATCCGGCGCCGGGTCCACGGCTCGACGGCCAGCATGCCGATGTCGTGCTCGTCGTCGAACACCCCCGCGAGCGGCGCGACGGGCACCGCGTCCACGAGGATCGTGCGGTCGCCGGACGGTGCGACGAACCCTGGCCGGCCGGTGAGCGGCGCGGCCCACACCCGGCCCTCACGGTCCTCCGCGCCGATCACGACCATGCGCTGGGACTCCAGGAACCGCGCGGCGACCTCGGGGATCTCGGCCCGTACGCGGGCCGATCCGTGCCCGGCCAGCCGGACACCCGTGCGGCGCTGGACCGCGATCTCTCCCGCGTGCCGCATCTCAGAAGAAGCCGCAGGTCGGAGCGTCGGAGCGGGGGGCGGGGCGCTCGTCGGCGCCGCTCGGCGCGTAGATCTCCAGCCGGATCCCGTCGGGGTCCTCGAAGAACAGGCCGCCCGAGGAGCCGCCCTCGCGGTGCGGCACGATGCCGCCGTGGTGGATCGTCGCCCCGGTCTCCCGGACGACGGCCTCCGCCCTGCGTACGGCGTCGATGTCCGGCACTTCGAAGGACAGGTGGTGCAGCCCCGGCAGGCCGGCGGCGAACGTGCCTTCGCTCTGCTGCCAGAGCGTCAGCACCAGGGTGCCGTTCTGCGCGAGGAACGCGTACCGGCGCGTCTCCTCGCCCGACTCTCCGCCCGACTCCCCGCCCGACTCTGCGGCCACCTCGAAGCCGAAGACCTTCCGGTAGAAGCCGACGGACCTGTCGAGGTCGGAGACGTTCAGGCCGATGTGCCCCGTGGTGAAGC
Source organism: Microbispora bryophytorum (assembly GCF_043197435.1). Lineage (NCBI taxonomy): Bacteria > Bacillati > Actinomycetota > Actinomycetes > Streptosporangiales > Streptosporangiaceae > Microbispora > Microbispora bryophytorum. The sequence continues at coordinate 345,069 of NZ_JBICTF010000004.1, forward strand.
TCACAGCCGCTCCCTTCGTGGTGATTTCTAATGGTTAATCCCATTAGAAGATGGAGGGAAGACTAATGGATATCACCGTTGCAGTCCATTAGAAGCCGGGTCGCTCTCGCCTGACGAGCGGCACCGGTGACCAGGCGAGACGGCGCGAGCGCGGCCGACGGGAGAGTCGGCGGCGGGGGATCGGCCGACGGGAGAGCGGGCGACGGCCCGACCGAAGGGGCGAACGGCCCGCGGTTCAGGCGTTCTTGTGCCGGCGGTAGTGGCGGTCCGCTCGGGCGCGGTTCCCGCAGGCCGCCGAGCACCACTCCTGGCGCGGATGTTCCTTGACGAAATACAGCACGCACCGGGGTGCCGGGCAGGCGCGGAGCTGAGTCCGGTACGGCCCGGCCAGCAGGTCGATCGCGGCGGACGCGAGGGTCGCGCGCAGGCGGGCGGAATCGCCGGCGGCGCGCGCGGGCAGGGTCCGGGCGCGGGGCGCCTCGTCCTGCGGCCATTCGAGCCGTGGGGTGACCGGCACCGACGCCGCGGTGGCGTTCACGAGATCGAGGGAGGACTCGAAGGCCGGTAGCACGGTCGCGTCCGCGCCGCTCGCCCGCCCGGGGGACACGGCCCGGGCGAACAGCGCGCGGATGGCCTGCCGCAGCGCCACGACATCCTCGTGCATCTCGGGAGTGGCGACGAACGTGGCGGGGTCGACGCCGAGATCGGGCGCGTGGTCCGCGACCCAGGCGGTCAGCCCGCCGGCGTCCTCCAGCGCGTCCACAGGGCCGGACCGATTGGCGCGTACGGTGCTCACGAATTCCAGGACCAGCGACGAGGACACCGGATCAGTCTAACGCGATCGTCCGGCGGTCCCCGTGAGAGAAAGCGGGCGAGAGCTTCAGCGGCGGACGGCCTTGGCGAGGATGGCGACGAAGGCCGCGAAGCCCAGCCCCCCGACGAGGACGGGCGCCATGATGACGGCGTCGGGATCGGGCCCGGTCAGGTAGCGGATACCCATGCCGATGAACAGCAGGCCGCACAGCAGGGACATCCAGTTCGTACGGTGCGTCCGGCGCGGGCGCTCGGGCTGCGACTCAGGCCCCACGGCGCACCTCCACGTCGCCGACCCCGGCCTTGACGTACAGCTCGATCGTCGGCACGTCGCCCTCCACGGGCGTCTCCGGATCGAGGACACGGTCGAACCGCACGTCGCCGCCGTCCTCGACCCTGTGGTCGATCCTCACCTCGCCCAGCTTGGCCGAGCCGTGCACCTCCACGCGGGCGGTCGACGGGACGATCACCGTGAGCTGTCCGATCGACACCGAGGCGTCGAACCTGACGCGGCCGCCCGGCGCGAGCGTCACGTCGCTCAGGTCGAGCTTCCCTTCGCCGATGCCCAGTTCGTAGGCGCCGGGCGATTGGACGGTGCCGACGGGGTGCCAGACGAAGCTGCCGACCTTGCGGGGTATGCCGTTCACCGTCGAGCTTCCTACGAGTATGAGGGCCACGATCGTTCCCGCGGCGATCAGTGCCGCGCCCCGGCCGAACCACGCCGCGACCAGCAGGCCGGCCCCGATCGTGACGAGGACCGCCCCGCCGACGACCGGCAGGCCGACCGAGCCGGAGCCGGTCCGCTGCATGGTGACCATGATCCCTCCAACGATCAGGGCGAGGCAGATGGTGAGGCCGCCGACGAACGACCTGGGCCGCTTGGGCCTCGCCGGCCGCGCGGGCGGCGGCGTGGGCGAGGCGTAGGGGCTCGGCGGGGGGTAGGGCGACCCGTAGGGCTGGTACGGCTCCCGCCTCGTGTAGGGGCCGTGGGGGGCGAAGGGTTCTCCGGCTCCGTAGCCGTGCCCTCCGGCTCCGGGCCTCCCCATGCCGTGCAGGTGGTCCTGGGAGCCGCGGTCACCGTACGCGCCTGCCCGTGCCTCGCGGGCGAGGTCGGACAGCCGCCGGTAGCCGCTGCCGGCCGCAGGCGCGGAGACGGAGGGCCCCGGCGCTCCGGGAGCCCAGCCGGCCGGCGCCCCGGGGACGTCCGGTCCCGTGGTGCGCGGGTCCGGGGCGGTCGGGTCTGGGGCGGTCTGGTCTGGGGTGTACGACGTGCTGCCGGGGGCGGGCTCCGCGGCCAGCCGGGCGAGGGGTTCGAAGGGCCGGGTCGGCGGATCGCCGTCGGCCCGCCCCGCCGGCGCCGCAGCCTCTCCCGCGTCCTCCGCGACGGTCTCCTGGACGAGCGTGTCGTCCACGGCCTTCGGGGGTGCCGCCGGAGCCTGGGCGATCGTGTCGTGGATCGCGGTGTCGTGAATCGCGGTGTCGTCCACGGCCGCGGCCTGGACCGCCATGTCGTGAAGCGCCGTGTCGTGGAGCGCCGTGTCGTGGGCCGTCGTGCCGTGGAGCGTGGTGTCGTCCACGGCGCTGTCTGTGGGTCTGCCCGCCGACGGGCCGGGGACCGCTGCGCCCGCCGCGGGCGCCTGCGGCGGTGTCCCCGCCGTCGGAGCTCCCGCCCCGGGGGCGCCGGCCGCTCCGTACGGCTCCCCGGCGGGCGGCGGGGTGAAGGGCGAGAACGGCGCGAAGTTCGGAGTGGCCCGGGTCATGCCGCGCCGTCCGGTCGCTCGGTCGGGCATCGACTTGGCCATCGTCAGCAGGTCGACGCCGCGCGCGCGGGCGGCCATCAGCACGATGGCCAGCAGCGTGCCGACCACGATCGTGCCGCGGTTGATCCCCCCGGAGGCGACGTTGATGATCAGGCCGAACGCGAAGACCGCGGCCAGCAGCGCGAGCACGGTCTCGGCGTCGAACAGCCGCCGGGTCCACTGCTCCATGTGGCCGGGGCCGCCGTCCGGCTGGCGCATCAGCAGGAACGCCGCGACGTACAGCAGGACGCCGATGCCGGAGGCGAGGACCAGCACCGCGAAACCGACCCGGAAGAGCACGGGGTCCATGCCCGTGAACCTGCCGAGTCCCGCGCAGACGCCCGTGATCATGCGGCCGTCCCGGGAACGGCTCAGCACCTTCTCGGGTTCGGGCGCGCCGGCGGAGTCGGGAGCAGGGGTCGGTGGTGCCTCGGTCATGGTCCCATCCTGGCCTCGCCCGCCGTATCCCTGCCATCGGGGGAACCCCTGACTCGTCCCCGACCCCTCAGGGGCGGGGTCAGGGCATGCCCTGATGCGCGCAGGGTTTGTGACGTGTGACGATGCTTCCTGAGATGTCTGAGATGCCTAACGCCCCCGTGGCGTACCCCCGGATGGTCCGGCCCGCCTCGGGCCGGGTGGTCGCGGGCGTCGCGCAGGGCGCCGCCGCCCAGCTGCGGCTCGACCCCGTCGTGCTGCGCCTGGCGTTCGTGCTGCTCACCGTCGTCGACGGGCTGGGCGTCGTGGCGTACGCCGCGCTGTGGATGTTCACCCCCAAGGAGGAGGCGGAGGGCCGCCGGCCGGCCCGCGAGTGGGGCCAGCTCGCCGCGTACGGCGTGCTGTGGCTGGCGCTGGCGGGCTTCGCCTGGATGACGGGCGCCTCCAGCGGCGGGTTCGGCACGTGGCCGATCGCGGTCGGCGGCATCGGCGCGCTGATCCTGTGGCAGCAGGCCGATCCGGGACGGCGGCAGCGGTGGATGTCGGGCGCGGTCAAACAGGTCAGCACGACCTGGGTGCGCACCGGCATCGGGGCGCTGCTCGTCGTCGTGGGCGCGATCGGCTTCCTGGCCGCGAGCGGCGAGCTGGCCAAGGCCGGGACCGGGCTCGTGTTCACCGCGGTCGTCGTCGGCGGCATGCTGATGATCGCCGCGCCCTGGCTGGCCTCGCTCGTGAAGGAGCTCCAGCGGGAGCGCACCGAGCGCATCAGGCAGGAGGAGCGGGCCGAGGTGGCCGCCCACGTCCACGACTCGGTGCTGCACACGCTTACTCTCATCCAGCGCAACGCCCACGACGCGCGGGAGGTCGCCCGGCTCGCCCGGTCGCAGGAGCGGGAGTTGCGCAACTGGCTCTACCAGCCCAAGCAGGACGCCGACGCCAGCCTCGCCGCCGCCGTACGGCGGGTCGCCGCCGAGGAGGAGGACGCCCACGGCGTGCAGATCGAGGTGGTCTGCGTGGGCGACTGCGAGCTGAACGAGGGCCTGGTGGCCTTGCTGCAGGCCGCCCGGCAGGCGATGGTCAACGCGTGCAAATACAGTGGTGCTCCGGTCGTCTCCGTCTACGCCGAGGTCGAGGCCGACGAGGTGACGGTGTTCGTCCGGGACCGGGGCAAGGGCTTCGTGCTCGACGACGTCGCCAGTGACCGGATGGGCATCCGCCAGTCGATCATCGGCAGGATGGAGCGCAACGGGGGAAGCGCCCGGGTCAGGACCGAGCCGGGCGACGGAACCGAGGTCATGCTGACCATGAAGAGGGAGCAGCAATGAAGACCGTACGCGTGCTGATCGTCGACGACCACCGGCTGTTCCGGTCCGGCGTACGGGCCGAGCTCGGACCGTCGATCCAGGTGATCGGCGAGGCCGAGGACGTGGAGTCGGCGGTGACGGCGATCGGCGAGTTGCAGCCCGACGTGGTGCTGCTCGACGTGCACATGCCGGGCGGCGGCGGCCAGGAGGTGCTGCGGCGCGTGCTCGGCTCCGGCTCCCAGGTGCGTTTCCTCGCGCTGTCGGTGTCGGACGCGGCCGAGGACGTGATCGGAGTCATCCGGGGCGGCGCCCGGGGCTACGTGACCAAGACGATCAGTGGCGCCGAGCTGACCGACGCGATCAACCGGGTGTCCGAGGGCGACGCGGTGTTCTCGCCGCGGCTGGCCGGGTTCGTCCTCGACGCGTTCGCCTCGACGGAGGCCCCGCCCATCGACCCGGAGCTCGACTCGCTCACCCAGCGGGAGCGCGAGGTGCTGCGGCTGATCGCCCGGGGGTACGCCTACAAGGAGATCGCCAAGGAGCTGTTCATCTCGGTGAAGACCGTCGAGACGCACGTGTCGAGCGTGCTGCGCAAGCTGCAGCTGTCCAACCGGCACGAGCTGTCGCGCTGGGCCACCGCCAGGCGTCTGGTCTGAACCGTTCGCACGGATCCGTCTGGTGCGATCGCCCCTCGGCATGCGACGCTCAGTGAATGGGCCGTGACGTACCCTCCGTCTCCTTCAGCCGGGAGGACCGCCGCCGCTACCGGGACAAGGTGAAGCTGTCGCTGGACGTTCTGGCGGGGATGCTGCGGGAGTCGCGGTTCGAGTGCGACCGGCCCCGGATGGGCATGGAGATCGAGCTGAACCTGGTCGACTCCCGGGGCGAGCCGGCGATGAAGAACGCCGAGGTCCTGGCCGCCATCGCGGAGCCCGACTGGGCGACGGAGCTGGGCCAGTTCAACGTCGAGATCAACGTCCCGCCGCAGGTGCTGTCCGGCGAGGGCAGCCGCCTGCTGGAGGAGTCCGTACGGCTGCGCCTCAACCGGGCGCGGGAGCGGGCGGCGCGCGTCGGCGGGCAGCTCATGCTGGTCGGCATCCTGCCGACGCTGCGCGAGAGCGACGTCAGCGAGGCGACCCTGTCGGCCAACCCCCGCTACAAGCTGCTGAACGAGCAGATCTTCGCCGCCCGTGGCGAGGACCTGCACCTCATGATCGAGGGAGTGGAGCGGCTCGACACCTACGCCGACAGCATCACCCCCGAGGCGGCGTGCACGAGCGTGCAGCTCCATCTGCAGGTGAGTCCCGAGACGTTCGCCGACCACTGGAACGCGGCCCAGGTCATCGCCGGTCCGCAGGTCGCGGTCGCGGCCAACTCGCCGTTCCTGTTCGGCAAGGAGCTGTGGCGCGAGACCAGGATCAGCCTGTTCGAGCAGGCCACCGACACCCGGCCGGAGGAGCTGAAGGCCCAGGGCGTGCGGCCGCGCGTCTGGTTCGGGGAGCGGTGGATCACGTCGGTCTTCGACCTGTTCGAGGAGAACGTCCGCTACTTCCCCGCGCTGCTGCCCCTGTGCGACGAGGAGGACCCGAGGCGGGTGCTCGACGAGGGCGGGGTGCCCGAGCTGCACGAGCTGCGCCTGCACAACGGCACCGTCTATCGCTGGAACCGGCCCGTCTACGACGTCTCCGAGGGCATCCCCCACCTGCGGGTGGAGAACCGCGTGCTGCCCGCCGGACCGACGGTGGCCGACATCGCGGCCAACGCCGCGTTCTACTACGGGCTCATGCGCGTGCTCCCGGCGGCCGGGCGGCCGGTGTGGACGCGCATGTCCTTCGCCGCCGCCGAGGACAACCTCCGCAACGCCGCGCGGTACGGCCTCGACGCCCGTCTCTACTGGCCGGGCCTGGGGGAGGTGCCCGCCGCCGAGCTGATCCTGCGCAGGCTGCTGCCCATGGCCTACCACGGGCTCGACCTGTGGGAGGTCGACCCGGTCCAGCGCGACCGGCTGCTCGGCATCATCGAACGGCGCTGCGTGACCGGCCGTACGGGGGCGGACTGGCAGGTCAGGGCGGCCCGCGCGTTCGGCGGGGACCACGAGGCGCTGCGCCGGATGACGCTCCGCTACCTGCAGCACATGCACACCAACGAGCCCGTCCACACCTGGGGAATCTAAAAGCTCGCGTTCGGCGACAGATGCAGATCTTGCCGCCTGAATGGGTATGAGGCGGCGGTCGCCGGGAGCCTCGTGCGCGCCGGTGGCGATGGGAGCATGGCGGGCGTGACGACGAACCGGACCAGGCGGGCGGGTGTGGTGGGCGGCGCTCTCGGCGTGCTCACGGCCGCGAACGTGCTCAACAACCGGGTCGCCCGGCGGTGGGCGCCGCTGACCTCGGCGGTCGCGACCGGCACGCTGCTGCTGATCGCCCGCGGCGAGGGGATCACCTGGCGGGAGCTGGGCGTGCGCCGCGCCCGCGCCGGGGCCGTGACCGGGGGCGCGCTCGCCGCCGGCGTCGCGGCCGTCTACGCGGCGGGCGTCGCCCACCCCCGCATCCGCGCGCTGTTCCACGACGAGCGCGCGCTGGCCCTGTCGCGCCGCCGGGTGCTGGAGGAGGCACTGGTCCAGGTGCCCTTCGGGACCGTGCTGCTGGAGGAGGTGGGCTTCCGCGGCGTGCTGCCCGCTCTGCTCGGCCGCTCGCTCCCGCCGCGTACGGCCGTCGCCGTCTCGGCCGCGCTGTTCGGGCTGTGGCACGTGTTGCCCGCGATGGACATGGCCGTGGCCAACCCCGCTCTCGGCCGGCTGACCGCCGGGGAGGCCCCGGACGAGGCCGCCGGCCCCATGAGGACGGCACGACCGGAGACGGTGAGAACGGCGGGACCGGAGACGGCGGGACCGGAGGCGGCGAGGACGGCGCGGTTGGAGACGGCGCGGCTGGTGGCGGGGACGGTGGCGTCCACCGCGGTGGCCGGGCTCGTGTTCCACGGGCTGCGCCACCGCGCCGGGCTGCTCGCGCCCGCGCTGCTCCACCTGGCGACGAACTCCCTCGGCTATGCCGCCGCCCGGGTGGCGCGCCGCCTCGATCAGCCCTCGCGGGGGTCGGCCAGGCCGGTCCGGTAGGCGTACGCGACCGCCTGGGCCCGGTCGCGCACCCGGACCTTCGCGAAGAGGTTGTTGATGTGCGTCTTGACCGTGGCCTCGCTGATGAAAAGGGTGCCGGCGATCTCGGCGTTCGACAGGCCGCGCGCGATGAGCCGCAGGACCTCCGCCTCGCGCGGCGTCAGCCCGTCGGGCGGCGTACCGGCGCTGGACGACGGCCCGATGCTGGAGATCGGCCCCGTGCTGGACATTGGCCCCGTGCTGGAGATTGGCCCTGTGCTGGACGACGGTCCGGCGCCTGGTGACGGCCCGGCGCTTCGCGCCGCCCCGGCATCCGGGGGCGTCCCCGCTCCCGGCCTCCGGTCCGCTCGGGGTGTCTCGCGGGCGTGGCGCGTCGAGAACCGCGACCGGTGCGGCGGCGCGGCGTCCGGGCCGGGCGTCCCGCCGGGTGGTGCGGCGCCGGTGTCGCCTACCGTGCCGGTGACGGTGTTCAGAAGGCGGCGCTGCACGCCGGGGTCGAGCTGCGCGTCGCCGTTCATCACCGTGGTCACGGCACGGGCGATCTCCTCGGCGTCGGCGCTCTTGGTGAGGAAGCCGCGCGCCCCGGCCCGCAGCGCGGCGAAGACCGACTCGTCGTCGGTGTACGTCGTGAGCACGACGACCTGGGTGTCCGGGAACTCGGCGCGGATCCGCCGGGTCGCCTCGACCCCGTCCATCCGGGGCATGCGCAGGTCCATGAGCACCACGTCGGGCCGTTCGCCCGCGACCAGGCGGAGCGCGGCCTCGCCGTCGGACGCCGACCCCACCACCTCCATGTCCGGCAGCAGGCCGAGCAGCAGGACGAGCCCGTCGCGCACCACGGCCTGGTCGTCGACCACGAGCACGCGGGCGGTCATGCCGGCACCCGCAGCCGGACCCGGAAACCGTGCTCGGTCTCGCCTGCCTCCAGCGTGCCGCCCAGGAGTTCGGCGCGTTCGCGCATGCCCACGAGACCGTATCCTCCTCCCGGCGTCCCCGGCGCGTCACTCGGGGGGTTGACGACCTCCAGCTCGCACGCCCGGTCGCCGAATCTCAGCCGTACGGTGGCGGGGGAGCCCGGAGCGTGCCGCCGCACGTTGGTGACGGCCTCCTGGGCGGTGCGGATCATCGCCAGCTCGGTTTCGGGCGGCAGCCGGCGTTCGTGACCGGAGACGACGACGGCGCACTCCCTGCCGGTCGCGTCGCGGAACTCCCCGGCGAGCGCGTCCAGTGCGGCGGGCAGCGGCTGGGCGTCGTCGCGGAGCGCGGCGACGGCTCTGCGTGCCTCGTCGAGGCCCTGCTTGGCCAGCTCACGGGCGCGTTCGACCCGGTCGAGGGCCTCCTGCGACCGGTCGGCGCGCAGCAGCAGCCGGGCGCCCTCCAGATGCACGATCTGCGCCGACAGGGAGTGCGCGAGGATGTCGTGGATCTCCCTGGCGATCCGGGCGCGCTCGGCCAGCACGGCCTCGCCCGCCTGGGCGGCGGTGGCGGCCCTGCGCTGCTTGATGGCGTAGGCGACCGCGAAGACCACGCAGATCGAGACGCACAGGCTGAGGTCGCGCTGCTGCGCCTCGGGGGAGACCGGCGGTAGCAGTCCCATGGCGCTCGATCCCAGGCCCGCCAGGGCCAGCAGCAGGAGCGGCAGCGACCATCTCAGCGGATGCCGTACGGCCGCGGCCCCAACGGCGAACATGAGCACGGCGACGGCCGGGCTGCTGTCGGAGACCATTTCGAGGGCGATGGCCGCCACGATGGTGAGCCCGATGAGGACGGCCTCCGCCGGTCCGTCGTTCCAGCGTCCCGGCAGGATCGGCCGCAGCCGGATGACGACCATGAGGGAGAGCGTCACGGCGATCGCGGCGGTCAGCGCGGTGACGGTGAGCCGGTCGCCGGTCAGGCCGAACCCCGGCGGGCCGGTCGCCTGCCCGCCGATCAGCAGGGCGATCACGGCCAGCCGCAGGAACGCGCCGGCGATCGCGTTCCTGCGGCTGGACTCTCGGCCGGCCTGGACATATCCGTCACGACTGGGCACGTCCCGACGTTAGCGGGCCGTCTGGATACCCGCTGCGGGGCCGGTGGGCAGGGCGTTCGCCCGGCGGGCGACGACGAGGAACTGCACACCGAGGGTCACCCCGACGAACAGGAGCACGGAGCTCTGCGACGAGGCGAGGCCGAGGAAGGAGGTCAGGGCCATCATCGCGACCCGGACGGCGATGGATCCCACCCAGGCGATGAGGGTCGGGACGCCACCCTGCGCCCACGCCACGCCGCGCTGGTCACGCCACACGCGCGTCGTCATGGCCCGCAGCACGCCGAGACCGACGGCCATGAGGAGTTCCGCGACGAGCACCGCGATGCTCAGGGACGCGTGACCGGCGTCGACGAGCCCGCCGCCGCCGAGGCCGGCCAGGATCATCACTGCGGCGATGATCAACACCACGGGCCTGGCGACGGGCCTCGGCCTCATCTGCCGGTAGATCACGACGGCGACGACGACGAGGGTGAGGGCGATGATCTGCGTGGTTTCCATGCGCTCGACGGTAGGAATATCGGGCGCGCACCGGATCGGCGCGAGGGTGGAGATCGGACGAGCTCCACCCGGGGGTGGAGGCCGGGTCCGCCCCCAGGCTCAGGCGGTGATCACCCGCTGGAACGCCTCCGCGTACGAGCCCTCGGGGAGGCCTGCGGCGGCGGCGTGACCGGAGAGCATGCCCCTGATCATGCCGTCCAGGTCGGGGATGTGCGAGGTCTGGCTCTCGTGCGCGCGCAGCGCGGCGATCTTGCGGTCCACGGTCGAGGTGACGTCGACGTAGTGGTCGGGGGTCATGCCGCCGGTGAGCCACACCTCGCGGACGGTCCAGGCCTCCAGGCCCTCGTCGGCGAGCAGCTCGGGGAAGGCGTAGGGGTTGCGGGCGTCGGGGTAGACGGCGTCGAGGGTGGCGCCGCCGACCGCCCGGTGGTCGGGGTGGCTCGGACTGATCCGCGCGTAGTTGCGCTCGGGGGTCGAGGTGATGACCAGGTCCGGCCGCACCTGGCGGATCACCCGGGCGATGTCCCGCCGCAGGCCGAGCGTCTGCTCGACCGCGCCGTCCTGGTAGCCGAGGAAGCGCAGGTCGCTCACGCCCACGCACTTGGCCGCGGCCGTCTGCTCGGTCCGGCGCAGCGCCGCCATGCCGCCGTTGTCCACCGCACGGTCGAACCCGCCCGCGTCGCCATCCGTGACCAGGCAGTACGCCACCTCGGCCCCCGCCTCGGTCAACCGGGCGACCGTCCCCGCCGCGCCGAAGTCGATGTCGTCGGGGTGTGCGACGACCATCAGCACCTTCTTGAATTCCGCCTCGTCCAGCACGAGCAGCCCCTCCTCATGGTTCGGCACATCACCTTAAACGTGACTTGCCGGGCGAGTGGGCTCCGGATGTCGGCGCGCGGTCATAACCTAAGGAGAGTGTCCACCCGAGCCGCCACTCATCCGTTGCTCGACGGCCTCAACCCGCAACAGCGGGACGCCGTCATCCACCAGGGCAGTCCGCTCCTGATCGTCGCCGGGGCCGGCTCCGGGAAGACCAGGGTGCTGACGCACCGCATCGCCTACCTGCTGGCGGAGCGCGACGTCCAGCCGGGGGAGATCCTCGCGATCACCTTCACCAACAAGGCCGCCCGGGAGATGAAGGAGCGGGTCGACAAGCTCATCGGGCCGCGGTCCAGGGCCATGTGGGTCATGACGTTCCACAGCGCCTGCGTGCGGATCCTGCGGCGCGAGGCGAAGCGGCTTGGTTTCTCCTCCAGCTTCTCGATCTACGACCAGGCCGACTCCCAGCGGCTCATGGCGATGGTCTGCCGTGAGCTCGATCTCGATCCCAAGCGCTACCCGCCACGGTCCTTCTCGGCCCAGGTCAGCAACTTCAAGAACGAGCTGATCGACTACGAGACGGCGGCCGACCGGGCCTCGACCCATCTGGAGCGGACGCTCGCCGAGGCGTACCGCACCTACCAGCGGCGGCTCACCGAGGCCGGCGCGATGGACTTCGACGACCTGATCATGCTGACGGTCACGCTGCTCCAGCTCTTCCCCGACGTGGCCGAGCACTACCGGCGGCGGTTCCGGCACGTGATGGTCGACGAGTACCAGGACACCAACCACGCGCAGTACACGCTGATCCGCGAGCTGGTCGGGCGGCCCGAGGTGCGCACCGTCGACGGCGACGTGGTGCGGGAGGGCGTCGAGCCCTCCGAGCTGGTGGTGGTCGGCGACGCCGACCAGTCGATCTACGCCTTCCGCGGCGCGACGATCCGCAACATCCTGGAGTTCGAGCGCGACTATCCGGACGCGCGGACGATCCTGCTGGAGCAGAACTACCGCTCCACCCAGACGATCCTGAACGCCGCCAACTCGGTCATCTCTCGCAACGAGGGCCGCAAGCCGAAGAACCTGTGGTCCGACCAGGGCGCGGGCGCAAAGATCATCGGCTATGCGGCCGACAACGAGCACGACGAGGCCATGTTCGTCGCGCAGGAGGTCGACCGGCTCGGCGACGACCACGGCGTCGCCCCCGGCCAGGTAGCGATCTTCTACCGCACGAACGCCGCCTCCCGCGTGTTCGAGGAGATCTTCATCCGCACGGGCCTGCCGTACAAGGTCGTGGGCGGGGTGCGGTTCTACGAGCGCAAGGAGGTCAAGGACCTGCTCGCCTACCTGCGGGTCCTGGCCAACCCGAGCGACACGGTGTCACTGCGGCGCATCCTCAACGTGCCCAAGCGCGGCATCGGCGACCGCGCCGAGGCGATGGTCGAGGCGTTCGCCAACCGGGAGCGCATCGCCTTCTGGGATGCGCTGCGCCGGGCCGACGAGGCGCCGGGGGTGGCCACCCGATCGCTGAACGCGATCCGCGACTTCGTCGCGTTACTCGACGAGCTGCGCGCCAAGGAGCTTCCGCTGTCCGACCTGGCGGAGGAGGTGCTGAGCTCCACCGGCTACCGGACGGAGCTGGAGACCTCGGGCGACCCGCAGGACGAGAGCCGGCTGGAGAACCTCAACGAGCTGATCTCGGTGGCCGCCGAGTTCGAGGAGGCGAACCCGGAGGGCACGCTCGTCGACTTCCTGGAGCAGGTCTCGCTGGTCGCCGACGCCGACCAGATCCCCGAGGGCGACGACAGCGGCGGCGTGGTCACGCTGATGACCCTGCACACCGCCAAGGGCCTGGAGTTCCCCGTGGTCTTCCTCACGGGCATGGAGGACGGCGTCTTCCCGCACATGCGCTCGCTGAGCGACCCGAAGGAGCTGGAGGAGGAGCGCAGGCTGGCGTACGTCGGCATCACCCGGGCCAAGGAACGGCTCTACCTGTCCAGGTCGGCGGTCCGCTCGGCGTGGGGCGCGCCGTCGTTCAACCCCGCCTCGCGCTTCCTGTCCGAGGTGCCGGGCGACCTGGTCGAGTGGCGCGGCGACCCGGGCAAGACCGCCTGGTCCGCCGCGACCTCCCGCCCGGCGGCCCGTACGGCTCCCGCGCAGAAGACGGGTGGCCGGCAGGTCCCGAACCTGTCGCCGGGCGACCGGGTCACCCACGACACGTTCGGGCTCGGCACCGTGGTGGCCGTGGACGGTCAGGCCGAGAAGACGCGCGTGAAGATCGACTTCGGCAGTGAGGGCGAGAAGACCCTGCTGCTCGCCTACGCCCCGATCGACAAGCTCTGAGCCGCTGCTGCCCGGCGCCCGTGCTCCTGGGGCGTACGAGGCGGCGGCGATTGGTTGGGCGGCCGGGCGGGAAACCCGCTCCGGCCGCCACCTGTGCCCGGCCCCCGGGTGGCGGTCACCCTGGGACCGGCCGCCTCTGCCTCACACCTCGCGGGGGGCTCGGCAGCGCGGTGTCACCCGTGCGCGGGTGGCCGACGCGACTCAGTCGCCCAGATTGATGGTGTCCGGCATGTCGGGCACGCTGCCGAGAAGGTCGGCCAAGGTCGCGACCTGGCTCTTCGGCGGCGCCTTGACCGTGACCCTCGAACCCCAGCCGACGAACGAGACGGCGCTGCTCGCGTCGACCTCCATGGTCATCTTCTTGTACTTGAGTTTCAGCGTCAGGGTTGTCTGGACCTTCCGTATGAGCTGGTCGCCGCCCACCCACATCTTCCAGGCGACCACGGTCTTGGCCTCGGAGGCGGTCAGGCCCTTCTTCAGGCTCGGCTCAACCGCGGCGAGCTGCTTCAGCGTGATCGCGCCCCGGTAGAGCGTGGTCCTCGCGCCGTTGACGACGCCGCCCGCGCCCTTGGCCTTCGTGGTCGCGAGCACCGCCTTCAGGGTGCGCGCGTCCAGCGGGTTGACGGGCACGCCGTTGCTCCCCAGCACGTCGGCCGGGTTTTTCCCGGGCGTGCGCAGCCACTTCTTGCCTGCGGGGAACAGGCTGGAGAAGACGCCGCCGGTGACGTAGGCCGTACGGCCGACGGTGATGGTCCGGGTGGGCTTGTCGGCGCCCTCGAGATCCTCGTCGAGCAGGGCGCCGTAATTGATTCTCCCCGTCACGTCGGATCCGGTGACACCGGAGCGGCCGAACGCGAGGCGGCCCTTGGCGCTGGACTTGACCGTGGCAACGCCACCGACGTCGATCGTCTCCGAGGACGTGAACCGGACGCCACGGCCGGGGACGAATGCCTTTTTGAGCGCGGCCGTGGGGTCCAGGGGCCGGGCCTGGCTGTCGGTGGTGGTGTGAGCCTGCGCGGGGGCGGCGACGGCGGGCGCCACGAGCGCGGCCGTCGCGGCGCACGCCAGCGCCATGAGTGCTCGCTTCAAGGTGATTCCTCCCGTAAGTGCCCTCGTGATCATGAGGGCAGCCGGGAAATCTTCTCCAAAAATGATCACAAGGGTGTCACGAAAATCCACATTTCCTGTGAGTTTTCATTTTGTAATCCGATATGCGGGCTGATTGTCATTCGCTGCGAAAGTTCGGATGCGTTCCGCTCGAACGTGGGCACGGTGATCCGTCAGGAGAGGCGGGGCTCGTGAACGGCCGGCGGGCGGCCGATGCGGGGCCGTTCCGCGGTCCGGACCCGGGCGGCGGTTACGCTTCGGGCAGCGGGCACCGTAAGGAGGTCTTCATGGCAGGCAGGATTCGGGTCGTCGTCGCGAAGCCGGGGCTCGACGGGCACGACCGCGGGGTCAAGGTGGTGGCGCGGGCGCTGCGCGACGCGGGCATGGAGGTCATCTACACCGGCCTGCACCAGACGCCGGAGCAGATCGTCCGTACGGCGATCCAGGAGGACGCGGCGGCGATCGGGCTGTCCATCCTGTCCGGCGCCCACATGACGCTGTTCGCCCGGCTCTTCGAAGTGCTGCGTGAGGAGGGTGCTGAGGACATCGTCGTGTTCGGCGGTGGCATCATCCCCGAGGCCGACATTCCCGAACTGGCCACGATGGGGGTCGCGAGGATTTTCACGCCCGGATCCACGACACAGGAGATCGTGGAATGGGTCCGTTCGGCGGTTCCCGCCATCGTTTAGGCAATTTGCCCAACACTGCCGTACTCCTGGATTGTTGGCAAGGCTCCAGCGGGACCCGGCGACGCGCGCACGCTCGTACGGGGACTAGGCTTCATGCGCGGAAACGCCGGGCGGGACGACGGCGCCCGGCCTCGGACATCAAAAGGGACGGACCCTCGTGGACCTGTTCGAACATCAGGCGAAGGAGCTCTTCGCGGAGTACGGCATCCCGGTGCCGCGCGGAATCGTCGCGCACACCGTGGAGGAGGCGCGGGCGGCTGCGGAGCAGCTCACCGGACGCGTTGTCGTCAAGGCCCAGGTCAAGACCGGCGGGCGCGGCAAGGCCGGCGGCGTGAAGGTGGCCGACGACGTCGCCGACGCGCAGGCGAAGGCGACGCAGATCCTCGGCATGGACATCAAGGGCCACACGGTCCACAAGGTCCTGATCGAGGAGGCCAGCCAGATCGCGGAGGAGTACTACTTCTCCTTCCTCCTCGACCGTGCCAACCGCACCTTCCTCGCCATCTGCTCCGCCTCCGGCGGCGTGGACATCGAGGAGGTCGCGCACACCGCGCCGGAGAAGGTGGCGAAGGTGCCGGTCAGCCCGCTGACGGGCGTCGACCGCGCCAGGGCCCGCGAGATCGCGGTGGCGGGCGGCCTGCCGCAGCAGGCGCTGGACGGCGCCGCCGAGCTGATCGAGAAGCTCTGGGCCGTCTTCGTCGACGAGGACGCCTCGCTCGTCGAGGTCAACCCGATGATCCTGTCGGCCGACGGTCAGGTGAAGGCGCTCGACGGCAAGGTCACCCTCGACGAGAACGCGGACTTCCGCCAGGCGGAGCACGCCGCGTACGTCGACAAGGCCGCGGAGGACCCGCTGGAGGCCCGGGCCAAGGAGAAGCACCTCAACTACGTCAAGCTGGACGGCAACGTCGGCATCATCGGCAACGGCGCGGGCCTGGTCATGTCCACGCTCGACGTCGTGGCGTACGCGGGGGAGGAGTTCCCCGGCCAGCCCAAGCCGGCCAACTTCCTCGACATCGGCGGCGGCGCCTCGGCCGAGGTCATGGCGAACGGCCTGGAGATCATCCTGTCCGACCCGTCGGTGAAGTCGGTCTTCGTGAACGTCTTCGGCGGCATCACCGCCTGCGACGCGGTCGCCAACGGTATCGTCTCGGCCTTCCAGCTTCTGCAGGGCCGGGGCGAGGAAGTGACCCACCCGCTGGTCGTCCGCCTGGACGGCAACAACGCCGCCCTGGGGCGGCAGATTCTGGCCGACGCCGCGCTCCCGCGGGTCGAGCTTGTCGACACCATGGACGAAGCGGCCAAGCGCGCCGCCGAGCTCGCCGCGGTAGGTGCGTAATGGCTATCTGGCTCACCGAGAACAGCAAGATCATCGTGCAGGGCATGACCGGCGGTGAGGGCACCAAGCACACCCGCCGCATGCTCGCCGCCGGTGTCAAGGTCGTGGGCGGCGTGAACGCCCGCAAGGCCGGCATCACGCACGAGGGCCTGCCGGTCTTCGGCACGGTCAAGGAGGCCATGGAGCAGACGGGCGCCGACGTGTCCGTCGTCTTCGTGCCCCCGGCCGCCACCAAGGCCGCCGTCCGCGAGGCCATCGACGCCGAGATCCCGCTGTGCGTGGTCATCACCGAGGGCGTGCCGGTCCACGACACGACCGAGTTCTGGGCGTACGCCGTCTCCAAGGGCAACAAGACCCGCATCATCGGCCCGAACTGCCCCGGCATCGCCTCGCCGGGCGCCTCCAACGCGGGCATCATCCCGGCCGACATCACCACCAAGGGCCGCGTCGGCCTAGTGTCGAAGTCCGGCACGCTGACCTACCAGCTCATGTACGAGCTGCGTGACATCGGCTTCTCCACCTGCGTCGGCATCGGCGGCGACCCGGTCATCGGCACGACGCACATCGACGCCCTCCAGGCGTTCCAGGAGGACCCGGAGACCGACGCGATCGTGATGATCGGCGAGATCGGCGGCGACGCCGAGGAGCGCGCCGCGGCCTACATCGACGAGCACGTGACCAAGCCGGTCGTCGCCTACGTCGCCGGGTTCACCGCGCCCGAGGGCAAGACCATGGGCCACGCCGGCGCGATCGTGTCCGGCTCCGCCGGCACCGCCCAGGCCAAGAAGGAGGCCTTGGAGAAGGTCGGCGTCCGCGTGGGCCGCACGCCCAGCGAGACCGCCCGCCTGATGCGCGACATCATGTCCTCGTGATCTTGTAGTTTGTCGCAGGCGGCCCTTTGGCCTGCGCCACCATCGTTGGTGATCATGCAGTCGCCGGGCGATCGGCGCTCCTGCCAGCGGTTTCGCCATTCGTGACCTTGCACTTTCCGATGAAGTGCAAGGTCACGATGCGTATGAGCCCAGGTCGCAGAGGTGTCCGCGATTTTTCTGCAAGATCACGGATGCTCCGTGTCCAGCTCGGGCGGCTGATGTGCAACAAACTACAAGATCACGGCGATTTTGGGGGTGGGCGGCGTGGCGACGTGGAAGGAGACCGCGGGGCTGGGATGATGCGGTAGCGTGACGGGCCTTCTCGATCAATTCAGGACCGCTCCCCGCGCCGTGCTCGGCCGCATGGGCGGCGGCGACGACGAGGAGACCCGCCGGCCGCTTCCCGTCTCCGGCATGCTGGCCGCGGTCGGGACGCTCGGCGTCGGCCTCGCCGTGCTCACCACGCTCACGCTCATCGGCTGGATGGCCGCGCCTCGCGGGCCGTTCGGCGAGGGCCTGCCCGGCGTCTTCCGCACGGCCTGCCAGCTCTGGCTCGCGGCCCACCACGCCGGTTTCGCGATCCCCGGCGGCCGGGTGGGCCTGCTGCCCATCGGCCTGATGATCCTGCCGGGGGTGCTGCTCTACCGGGCGGGCCTGTGGATGGCGCGGGACGCCGACCTGCGGGTGCGGATGCCGGCCCGGCTGCCCAAGGGCACGCCGCGCGACCTTGAGAACGCCCGGCGCCGCGCCCAGCTCGTGCTCATCGCCCAAGCCGGCATCTCACTGGCCGCGCCGTACGCGCTGCTCGCCGGGGTGATCGCCCTCGTCTCCGGCAACGAGATCATGCAGCCGTTCCTGGGGGAGGCGCTGGTCAGCCACCTGCTGCTGGCCTTCGTCACCGGCTCGGTGGCCACCGCCCGCACGATCGGGCCGTGGCGGTCGATGCTGCGCCTGCTGCCGGAGCGGCCGCGGTCGCTCGTGGTCGGCACGGCCGTCGCGACCTCGCTGATGCTCGTGGCCGGGGCCGTACTGGTCCTCGGGGCGGTGGTGGTCGACTTCGCCCGGATCCAGCAGATGTCGGAGGTCCTCAGCCCCGGAGTTGTCGGCGGACTGCTGCTCCTGCTCCTGGAGGTCCTCTACTTCTTCAACGCCGTCATCTGGGGCATGGCCTACATCTCGGGGCCCGGTTTCGCCGTGGGCGTCGGGACGCTGGTCGCGCCCACCGGGGTCAAGCTGAGCGCGGTGCCCATGCTGCCGCTGCTGGGCGCCCTGCCGTCGCCCGGCGCCGCGCCCACCTGGGCCATGGGCGTGATCGCGGTGCCGTTCGCGGCCGGGGCGGTCGCCGGCGTGGTGACGGCCCGCGTCGCGCCGACTCCGTCGATCGAGGCCGCGCCGCTGTGGGGGTTCGTCTGCGGGATCACCTCCGGCCTCGTCGCGGGAACGCTCGCCGCGCTGTCGGGCGGCCCGCTCGGCGGGGCGGGCCTGGCCGCTGTGGGGCCCTCTCCCTGGGAGGTGGCGCTGTCGGTCACGCTCGAGGTCGGCGTGGCCGCCGGCATCTCGGCCGGCATCGCCAACTGGTGGCTGATCTCCCGGCGGCCCGCCACCCCGCCCGAGCCGGTGCGGAAGGCCGGCGCCGCGATCGCCAAGGCGGCCGGGCGGGTACGGCCCGCCCGCGGCGCCCACCTGCCCGGCCACTGGCTGGACGCCACCGAGGCCGACACCCAGCCGATCCCGGTCATCAGGGACGACTGGACCGACGAGCACGCCGCGGCGGCGGCGGAGACCTTCGACGACATGGGCGCGCGGCAGGCCGGCGCCGCTCCTCCGGCAGCCGGCATCCCGCGCGGACCGGCCGCGAAGCGTCGTGCCCCGAGCCCCCCGCCGAAGCCGCGCAAGGACATCGTCGACGAGAGCGACGACCGCGGGGGTCACGTCATCTACGTCGATCCCTACGTCTGGGACCGCGACTGAGCCCGCGAAGGAGGCTCGGCGACGGCCGAGGCGAGGCGGTCGCGCAGGTCCGTCAGGCGGGCGATCTCGGCGTCCAGGACGGCGATCCGGCGTTGCACGATGCCGCTTCCACCGCCGCTTTCGCCTCCGGCGCTTCCGCCGGAGCAGCCGGGGCTGCCGTACGGCGGGAGCGTGTCGCCCTCCAGCAGGTCCAGGCGGTCGGCGCAGCGGGCGACGTCCTCGATGGTCAGGCCGAGGGCGAGCAACTGGCGCACCAGGCGGATGCGGGCGATGTCCCGCGGACCGTACTCCCGCTGGCCCGACGAGGTACGCGGAGGCGGCAGGAGCAACCCACGCTGCTCGTACAGGCGCAACGCGCGTGGCGTGGTCCCGGCCGCCGCCGCGGCGTCGCCGATCCGCATGAGCCCTCCTGTGCCGTCCTCAGACTTCTACGACGACCGTTCCCATGTGCCGCCCCTCGAACAACTCACGTAACGCCCGCGGCGCCTGTTCGATGCCCGTGATCCGCGTGTGCGGGAAGACGACGGCGCCCGAGCGGAGCCAGGCGCCGAAACGCTCCGTCCACTCCGCGTGGATCTCGTCGCCGACGCCGGTGAGGCCGCGGAGGGTGATGTTCCTGGCGATGAGCTGGAAGGCGTCCAGCTCCACCGGGGCCGTCGTGCCGCCGGACGCGGCCGACAGCTGCGTGGCCAGGGTGCCGACCACGACGATGCGGGCACCGGGCCGCGCCGCGGCCACCGCCGCCTGAAGCTGCTCGCCGCCGACCGTGTCGACGACCACGTCGACGCCGCCGGGCGCCGCCTCGGCGAGCCGCCCGCCGATCGGGCTCCCGTCGCGGAGCACCACCGCGTCGTAGCCGAGCTCGGCGGTCATCCGCGCGGCCTTCGCCGGGGAGCCGGTGGTGCCGATGACGCGTGCCGCGCCCAGCAGCCGGGCGATCTGGCCGGTGAGCGACCCGACGCCTCCGGCGCCCCCGGTGACGAGCACCGTCTCGCCCGCGCGCAGGCGGGCGATCCGGGTCAGGGCGGCGTACGCGGTGGCGCCCGACGCCAGATGCGCGGCCGGATCGGCCAGGGCGTCCCCCAGCGGCGCGGACACGGGGACCACGGCGTACTCACGCCACCCCTGGAAGTGCGCGACCAGGTCGCCCGGCCGCAGCCCGCCGTCATCCGTGCCCTTGACGAAGGGGGCCGTGACGACCTCGCCGACGGCCGGGCCGAACAGCGTGTCTCCGGGACGAAGCGGCGGGAAGGGCGTGCCCGGCACGCCACCGGCGATCAGCGTGCGCAGCGAGGGGAAGACCTGGAACCAGCGGTTGCGCACCAGGGCCTCACCGGCTCCCGGCACGGGCAGCGGGACCTCGGCCACGGTCAGGTGCTCGGGGCCGGGAAGGCCGGACGGAACCTCGGCGAGCCGGATCTCCCGTGCGGTGCGCGGCAGGGGTCGGGGCATGGTTCGGGGCATGGGGAACTCCCACGGTGTCAAGGGGAACAGTGTCGGAGGGGAACGGTGCCGGAGGGGAACCGTTCGTGCGGCGCAGCCGCACGGCCCCGCGACGCTAACCCCTGACCCGTGCGTCAGAGGCAAGACCGTGGGAGCCGTCCGCGACGGCGCGGACGGCTCCCATGCGGTCGTGCGTTCAGGCGGGGGCCGGGACGCCCTGGGGCCAGGCCACGCCCATCTTCTGCTCGAACGCCCGCATCAGCTGCTCGGAGCAGTCCTGCTGGGCCGCCACCGTGCCCGCGCCCTTGCGGCACTCGTTGTACGCGGTGAGCTCGTCGGAGAAGTAGAGCTGGAACCCGGTGGTCACGATCCCCAGCACGAAGGCGAGCGACGAGAGCACGACGGCCCCGGTCGCCATCCCGATCCCGCGTCGTTCGCGGTTGAGCAGGCGCAGGTCACGGATCGCGATGACGACCGCGAACAGCGACAGCGCCAGCCCGGCCGCCGGCAGCATCAGTGTGAAGACGAGCGCCATGAGGGCGAGCACGAGGGCCCTGCGCCCTCCGGTCGCAGGGGTCGGCGTCTGTAGGGGTGGTGTCACGGTCTTCTCGCCTCGCGTTCCGCATAACCCGTCGTAAGTCGTGATGGCCGGCGCCCGATACGCTTTAGCTGCGTTGAGGGACGGCCCTCCACGCTCGACCACTCTCTAAGGAACCATCTCCCGGCAATCACCTGCAAAACGAAGGCAGCTTACGAAGGAGTTCCGCTCTGTCCGTCCGGCTCGTCGTCCTCGTCTCGGGTTCGGGGACCAACCTACAAGCGCTGCTGGACGCGGCGGCAGACGACGCGTTCGGCGCGTCCGTCGTGGCCGTCGGGGCCGACCGTACCGGCATCGAGGGCCTTGCCCGGGCCGAGCGCGCCGGCGTCCCCACGTTCGTCGAGAGCGTGGGCGACCATCCCACCCGGGAAGAGTGGGACGAGAGGCTGGCCGGGCGCGTCGCCGAGCACAAGCCCGATCTGGTGGTCTCCGCCGGGTTCATGAAGATCCTCGGCCCTCGCATGCTGAGCGCGTTCCCCGTCGTCAACACCCATCCGGCGCTGCTGCCCGCCTTCCCCGGCGCGCACGCCGTGCGCGACGCCCTCGCGTACGGCGTCCGCGTCACCGGTTGCACGGTCCACCTCGTCGACGCCGGCGTGGACACGGGCCCGGTGATCGCCCAGGAGGCGGTGCCCGTACGGGAGGGGGACGACGAGGAGTCGCTGCACGAGCGAATCAAGACGGTCGAGCGGCGTCTCCTCGTCGAGACCGTGGGCCGCATGGCCCGCGAGGGCTGGACCCTGACCGGGCGGACTGTGCGCCTGGGGACGGGACGAGTCGCAGGACAGGCCGCAGAAGGCCGGACACCAGGAAGGATCACGAAGTGACCCGCATCGCCATCCGCCGTGCGCTGATCACCGTTTACGACAAGACGGGTCTCGAAGACCTGGCGCGGGGGCTCGAAGCCGCGGGCGTGGAGATCGTGTCGACCGGCGGCACCGCCGCCGCGATCGCCTCCTACGGCGTGCCGGTCACGAAGGTGGAGTCGCTCACCGGATTCCCCGAGTGCCTGGACGGACGGGTGAAGACCCTCCACCCGCGCGTCCACGCCGGGCTGCTCGCCGACGGCGCCAACTCCTCCCACGTCAAGCAGCTGGAGGAGCTGGAGATCGAGCCGTTCCAGCTCGCGGTGGTGAACCTTTATCCGTTCGCCGCCACGGTCGCCTCCGGCGCCTCCGACGCCGAGTGCGTCGAGCAGATCGACATCGGCGGGCCCGCGATGATCCGCGCCGCCGCCAAGAACCACGGCACGGTGGCCGTGGTCGTCGACCCTTCGGCGTACGGCGAGGTGCTCGCCGCGGTCGCCGAGGGCGGCTTCTCGCTGACCGAGCGCAGGAGGCTGGCCGCCACGGCGTACGCGCACACCGCCTCCTACGACGTCGCGGTCGCGTCCTGGTTCGCGAACGTGTACGCGCCCGAGGGCGACTGGCCGTCCTTCATGGGCGCGGCGTGGAAGCGCAAGACCGCCCTGCGGTACGGCGAGAACCCGCACCAGGGAGCGGCCCTCTACACCGGCGGCGAGGACGGCCTGGCCAACGCCGAGCAGCTCCACGGCAAGGAGATGTCCTACAACAACTACGTGGACGCCGACGCCGCCTGGCGCGCCGCCTGGGACTTCGCCGAGCCGTGCGTGGCCATCATCAAGCACGCCAACCCCTGCGGGATCGCGGTGGGCGCCGACGTGGTCGAGGCGCACCGCAAGGCGCACGAGTGCGACCCGGTCTCCGCGTACGGCGGGGTGATCGCGGTCAACCGCGAGGTGACCCGCGAGCTGGCCGAGCAGATCGCACCGATCTTCACGGAGGTGGTGGTCGCGCCGTCGTTCGCGGCGGACGCCCTCGACGTGCTCCGGGAGAAGAAGAACATCCGCCTGCTCGCCTGCCCGCAGGGACCGTCGAACGCCGCGGAGTTCCGCCGCGTCGACGGCGGCCTGCTCGTGCAGACGGTGGACCGGGCGGACGCGCCGGGCGACGACCCGTCCACGTGGGAGCTCAAGGCCGGAGAGGCGGCCTCGCCCGAGGTGCTGGCCGACCTGGCCTTCGCCTGGCGGGCCTGCCGCTCGGTGAAGTCCAACGCGATCCTGCTCGCCTCCGGCGGCGCGACCGTCGGCGTCGGCATGGGCCAGGTCAACCGGGTGGACTCGGCCCGGCTGGCGGTCTCCCGGGCCGGCGAGCGCGCGACCGGGTCGGTCGGCGCCTCCGACGCGTACTTCCCGTTCCCCGACGGCCTGCAGGTGCTGGCGGAGGCCGGGGTGAAGGCGATCGTCGAGCCGGGCGGCTCGATCCGCGACGAACTGGTCGTCGAGGCGGCGAAGGAAGCGGGCATCACGCTCTACTTCACCGGCACCCGGCACTTCTTCCACTGATCGAGAAGTCCGACGTACCGCCATGGAGGGGCGGCTGTCGGGATGGATGGGATGAAAAAGGCACGATCACCCCTAGGGGGCGGTTAGCCTGAAGCGCCCACCCCATCCTCCCCACGGAGTCCCTCCATGCCCCTTGACATGATCATGAGCTCTTTCGCGACGATGAACGGCGTGTGGAACAGCCCCATCGCGCTGCTGCCCGTCGTCGCGCTGGCCGCCTACTTCGGTTGGCGCATCGTGGAGTTCATTCCCTTCACCCGCCGGATCATCGAGCGGCGCGAGGGGGGACGGTAAAGCACTCGGAATGACCACCCGGAAGGACAGGGAGAGCCATGACCGCGCGGCTTCTGGACGGCAAGGCAACCGCCGCCAAGATCAAGAGTGAGCTGGCGGAGAGGGTGAAGACCCTGGCCGGCCGGGGTGTCACCCCCGGCCTGGGCACGATCCTCGTCGGTGAGGATCCGGGCAGCCAGATCTACGTCGCGGGCAAGCACCGCGACTGTGCGGAGGTCGGCATCACCTCCATCCGCAAGGACCTTCCGGACAGCGCCACCCAGGCGGACGTGGAGGCCGCGATCGACGAGCTGAACGCCGACCCGGCCTGCACGGGCTACATCGTCCAGTTGCCGCTGCCGCGTCACCTGGACACTCAGGCGCTCATCGAGCGCATGGACCCGGCCAAGGACGCGGACGGCCTCCACCCGGTCAACCTGGGCAGGCTCGTCCACATGGTCGACGCCCCGCTGCCGTGCACCCCGCGCGGCATCGTGGTCCTCCTCCAGGAGTACGGCGTGCCGCTCAAGGGCGCCGAGGTCGTCGTGGTCGGCCGGGGCATCACCGTGGGCCGGCCGCTGGGCCTGCTGCTCACCCGCCGCGCGGAGAACGCCACCGTCACGCTCTGCCACACCGGCACCCAGGACCTGGCGTCCCATGTGCGCCGGGCGGACATCGTGGTCGCCGCGGCCGGGGTGCCCCACCTCGTGACCGCCGACATGGTCAAGCCCGGCGCGGCCGTGCTCGACGTGGGCGTCTCCAGGGTCGACGGGAAGCTCACCGGTGACGTGGCCCCCGACGTACGCGAGGTCGCGGGCTTCGTCGCCCCCAACCCCGGCGGGGTGGGGCCGATGACCCGGGCCATGCTGCTGGCCAACGTCGTCGAGGCCGCCGAGC
This sequence comes from Microbispora bryophytorum, assembly GCF_043197435.1. Classification (NCBI taxonomy): domain Bacteria; kingdom Bacillati; phylum Actinomycetota; class Actinomycetes; order Streptosporangiales; family Streptosporangiaceae; genus Microbispora; species Microbispora bryophytorum. The sequence continues at coordinate 369,775 of NZ_JBICTF010000004.1, forward strand.
GGGGCTGATCCGGCGACCGGGCCTGATCCGCCGACCGGCGGGATCTCCCGGCGTTCTCCCCGCGCATGGGGACGCCCCCGTGCCGGGACGGCGCCTGCGCGGGCGCGTGCAGTTGCTGGGCGAGCCAGGGCAGGGCCTGGGGGAGCTCCCTGTTCCAGGTGGCGAAGTTGTGGCCCCCGCTCGGCAGGATCAGCGAGGACACCCGCATGGGCGCCCTGACCGCCGCCGTGAACTCCGTCGTCGCCCGGTAGCCGGACTCGCCCTGACGGCTGCTCGCCACCAGGACGGACACCGGCGGGGCCGGCAGGTTGGCCAGCCGCCACATCAGGTCGTTCTCGTCCTGGAGTCGCCGGTTCCCGCCGAACAGGTCGCCCGTGGTCACATCCACCAGAGCGTGGAAATATCCGGACAGGGACACCGCGGCCGAGAACGTGTCGGGGTGCCGCATGGTCAGCTTGAGTGCGCAGTAACCTCCGGTCGAGTCGCCGAGAACGCCCCAGTTGGCGGCTCCGGTGCCGACCCGGAACGCCGCTGTCACCGCCCGCGGCACGTCCGCCGTGAAGTACGTCTCGACCTGCGGCCCACCCGGCACGTCCACGCACTCGGTGTCCCGGGGCGGCGCGATCGTGGGGCGCATGAGCACCAGGACGGTCGGGCGGATCTCGTGGGTGAGGATCGAGGTCGCCGCGCGTGTGGGCAGGTCGAGCCGGCTGACCAGGTTCTCCTCGTCGCCCGGATAGCCGGTCAGGCCGAGGATCACGGGGAAGCGCCGCCCGGCGTACTTCGGGTCGAAATACTGCGGCGGCAGGTACACGTACGCCGGCGAGCTCAGTCCTGTCCTCGCCCCGGCGATCGTCACCTGCTCCAGGCGCCCCGCGGGCAGGCCGGCCTTCGGCCTGGTGACCCGCACCGGCCTGCTGTCGAGCACCCGGACGAGGCCACCGCCGGCCGCCGTACCCGCCGGGTCCGCCATGATCGCCGGCGCGTCGGTCGCGTTCGTCCCCAGCAGGTCGCCCCACGAGCCGAAGAACCCGAAGTACGCGTTGACCACGACGGCGATCGCGAGCACCAGCAGGGCCTGGTCCGCGACCAGCACGCCTGCCCGCACGGCGATGGAGCGCCAGGACGGCCCGCTCAGCCGGGGCCACAGCCAGACCGTCGCGACCAGCCCGCCGACGGCGAGCGCGACGAACAGGACCTGCACGTGCGCCGTTGTGAGCCCCAAATCCGGCCTCTCCTAAAGTCCCCCGTAGTGCCGGTTCATGCAAAGGTACCCGCCAGGCGTAAGAGAGCGGTTAAGGATCGCGATCCGTGTCCGCGGAGCGAACATCGCCACCTAATGTCTCGTCCGTGAGCCGTCGGACACACATCTCCCGCAACGGGATAGCGCGTCCATGGGTGCCCGCAGCGGCAGCGTACGCCGCGCTGATCATCGGCATCCTGGACATCGTCAAGGCCGTGTTCCCGCGCCTGCGCGGAAGCAGGATCAGCGAGATCGCGAGCGTCCTGCCGGGCAGCGTCACCACGCTCGCCGAGACGGCGTCGCTGCTGGTCGGGATCTTGCTGATCATGCTTGCCCACGCTCTCAGGCGGCGGAAGGCGCGGGCGTGGCGCGCGGTCGTCGTGCTGCTGACGGTGAGCGTCGTGCTCGAGGCGCTGCACCGGCGCCCGGTCGCCGCGTCGGTGTCGCTGCTCCTGTGCGTGGTGCTGCTGGTCAACAGACGGGAGTTCTACGCACTGTCCGACCCGCGCTCGCGCTGGCGGGCGCTGTGGAACCTGCTGGTGCTCGGCGCGTTCGACGTCGTGATCGGGTGGATCCTCATCGCCGCGTACCATCAGACGATCGCCGACCACCCCGGCTTCGGCGACCAGTTGTGGCACGTCGTGCTCGGTCTGGTCGGCCTGGAGGGGCCGGTCGCGTTCACGTCCGAGCGCGCCGGCGACCTGGTCTACTTCTCACTCGCCGGGCTCGGCGCGCTCACCGGCGTCACCACGATCTACCTGGCCCTCCGGCCGGAACGGCCGGTCGCGGCGCTCACCGAGGACGACGAGCGGCGTCTGCGGGCCCTGCTCGAACGGTACGGCCGGCAGGACTCGCTCGGATACTTCGCGCTCCGCCGGGACAAGAGCGTGATCTTCTCGCCCAGTGGCAAGGCCGCCGTGGCCTACCGGGTCGTCGCCGGGGTGATGCTGGCCAGCGGCGACCCGATCGGCGATCCGGAGGCGTGGCCCGGCGCGATCAGGCGGTTCCTGGAGGAGGCCAGGCGGCACGCGTGGGTCCCCGCCGTCATCGGGTGCGGCGAGACCGGCGGCGAGGTGTGGACCAGAGAGGGCGGCCTCGACGCGCTGGAGATCGGGGACGAGGCCGTCGTGGAGGTGGCCGGTTTCACACTGGAAGGCCGGGCCATGCGCAACGTGCGCCAGATGGTCAAGCGGGTGGAGCGGCTCGGCTACACCTGCCGGGTGCGGCGGACGGGCGACCTGAGCGAGGCGGACCGCGAGCGTATCCGCAACGCGGCCGACTTCTGGAGAGGCACCGAGACCGAGCGGGGCTTCTCGATGGCGCTCGGCCGGTTCGGCGACCCCGCCGACGCCGGCTGCCTGGTGGTCACCGCCCACCGGGCCGCGCCCGAGGGCGAGGAGCCGCCGGGCGGGGACATCCGGGCCGTCCTGCATTTCGTGCCCTGGGGAGCCGACGGGATCTCCCTCGACCTCATGCGGCGCGACCGCGACGCCGACCCCGGGCTCAACGAACTGCTGATCGTCCGGGCTCTGCAGGCCGCGCCGGAGTTCGGCGTGGCCAGGGTGTCGCTGAATTTCGCGATGTTCCGCTCCGCGCTGGCGCGGGGGGAGCGGCTGGGGGCGGGGCCGGTGCTGCGTGCCTGGCGCGGCGTCCTCGTCTTCCTGTCCCGCTGGTTCCAGATCGAGTCGTTGTACCGCTTCAACGCCAAGTTCAGCCCGCTGTGGGTGCCGAGGTTCCTGGTCTACCCGACCGCGCGCGACCTGCCGCGCATCGGCGTCTCCGCGCTCCGGGCGGAGGCGTTCCTCACGCTGCCGGGCCTGGGCCGGGGGAACGGCCCGTTCCAGCGGTGGCGCCGCCCGCAGGCCGTCCCCGACGCGGTCACCGGCGGCAGACGCCGGGGAGGTCGCAGAGCTTGGCGGCCATCGTCCGGGCGTCCGTGATCAGCGGGCGGAACTGGGAGACCGGAAGGCTCTTGGTCACCAGGCCGGTCCTGACGTAGACCGCCACCGCGCTCCCCTCGCGGACGATGACGGTGCGGGAGCGGTTCTCGAAGAAGAAGCCGCCGACCCGGAGGGCCTCGTCGCCCACGTCGGTGCTCTTCCACCTGTACGAGTGACGGTTCGCGCCGCGGCCTCTCGCGGCGCACTCGGCCAGGTCGGCGCGTGTGGACCGCATCGCCGCCTTCGCGGCCCGCTCCGACGGGTAGAGCACGACCTGCTCGCCGCGGTAGACGGTCTCCGCCACATAGGTGAACGTACGGCTCGCGCTGCGGCCGTCGCGGGCGGTCCTGCGTCCGCACGGGTTCACCTCAAGGGGCCTCTTCCGGCTGTCGGTGAGCTTCAGGTGCTCCCATGGCCGGTGCGGGCCGTTCACCTTGGCCTCGTTCAGCAGGAACCCCTTGGGCAGCCCGGCCGGAGCGGACGCCTGGCTCGCGTCCGCCGCCGTGGCCGTCACGCGCGTCACCGGCGCCGCTTTCGCCTGACTCGCGCCCGTCACCGTAGCCATCACTGTAGCCATCACCGTCGCCACGGCGACCGCCGCCACGGAGGTCAGAACCCTGCGCATCGCATGCTCCCTTGCCGATCGGTCGACGTCCCGTTCGACGGGGCCTTCGCGGATTTTGTTCTGCACGTTGTCTGGCATGTCGCGCCGTCAGCGCCTGTTCGCCAGGTCGCGAGCCTCGCGTTGCAGCCGATCGGCCTCGTCGAGAAGCCGAGCCGCCACCGTGCCGCAGCGCGTTCTCCAGGTTCCGATCTCACCGCGTACCCGGTCGGTCAACGGGCCCGACCACTCCATAGTGGCGGCCATACCGTTCACGCTGTCGACCAGTTTTTCCACGTCGTCGGCTAATTCCCGAAGTTTGGCGGCCCTGTTCTCGAGTTCCTGCACCTCGGGCGGAGACGACACCTTTTCTCCTCTCGGAGCGCTTTATCAGAGGATAAGTTACAGGTAGGCTCCCGCCGCATGGGGGAAGGCGTGACGCGGAGCTTCAGGCCAGAAGAGCTTGAACGTCTGGCCGGCCTTATGGACGACCTGAACAGGTCGGCAGATGAGGTTTTTAAGCGTGCCTGGCCCCTGCAGGCGTCCCAATTCGTCACACCGCTGGGGGAAATGCCCGGCTGGGGGAGTGACACGGCCAAGGAGTTGAGGCGGCGGGCGGCGATTGGACGACTGCAGACCGGCGACCCGTTCGCCGGGCTCGCGTGGGCCGGCTTTCCACCGCTGGAAATCGTTGCGAATGGCAACAAGATCGACCCGGCGACTCTCATCTCCGTCAACTCGGTCGCGGACTGGGCGAACAAGACCGGAAATTCGGATTTCCAGCGCAAGCCCGGTGAGTCGCTGGACGACTACCTCACGCGGTTGCAGGCCGCCGCCGTCGCGCACGCCATCCCGGCCCTCGAACCTCACGAGGCGACGGTCGCCAACATCCTCAAAATCGTGGGCGATGTCCGCGGAGTCACCACGGCGGCCCCAATCGTCACCACCCAAGCCGTGTCCCTCAGCCGCGTGCTGCTTAACAATCAAGTCCTGAAACCGGCGCTCAAGACACTGATCGACACAGCCGTGCAGGGCAAAGCGAACGCCCTGGCGAAAAAGCTGATACCGCGCACCAGATCTGTCGCTGCTCCGGGCACCGGTCTCGCCGGTCTCACTCGGCAGCTCTTCATGAAGAGCAAGCTCTACCGCGACTATGTGTCCCTGCTTCCTCATCAGCTGGAGATGGACGGCGCCGCCAAGGCGGTTACAACGGGCAGAGCGCTCGCCGGGACCCGGGTGAACAACTTTCTCAATCTCGCCTTCGGCGACAACCAGCTTGCCAAGCTGCTGGCCGGCAAAACACGTGCCGGTGTGAAGGTGCAAGTTTCCGGAGAGGCGAACCTGCTCAAGGCCTGGTCGGCCACCGCGGACCCGAAGAAGATGGAGGCCGCCGCCGCAATCTTGAAGGTCGAGCCCACTGCTCTCACCCGGCTTGGAGTGGTGGCCCGGACCGCCGGCGCCGTCCGGTCGCTGGGCATCGTGGGTGGGGTCGCCTCCACCGGCTACAGCGTGGCCAACGTCATCTCACAGGGTGATCCCAGAGAGGCCTTCAAACGCAATGGCGCCGGTTATATCGCGGATGTTGCCGAGATGGGTTTCAACGCTTCACTTACCGTCGCGATGGTCTGCCCCAATCCCTTCGCCATTGGCGCTACCGTCGTCACGGGCGCTGTTTACGTCGGTGCGAAGGTCGTCGAACACTGGGACGACATCGAGGCCGGTGCGAAGAAGGCGGGCAAGGCGATCGGCGAGGGGGCCAGAAAGGTCTTCAGCAGCCTCAATCCGTTCGACTAGCGCAGGGAGATTGAGTGATGCCGTCCTTCGACACGGCGCGTGGCCGGTTCCGGCTCGGCCCGGCCCATTTGGGGGTCCTGGGTTGTCTCTATGAGGGGAGGGCGGTTACGGCTGACCTGATGACTGCCCGGAATGAGTTGCGGGCCGCCGGATTGATAAGTGACGACGACGCCGTCGTTCCCGAACTCGCCGATCTGGCGGACGCCCTCGCCGAGCCGGTTGTGTTCGTCGGAATCGAGATGACCGGAGGCCAGGGCGTGACGAACCACGGCGCGGTCGTCGGCAACGACGCCTGTTATGCGTACGAAGGGTGGCCGGGCGAACCGGAGTCGGAGTATGTCCGCACCGACCTCAGCACTCTCGTGTGGTCACTCGCGCGGGCGGTGGGGCTGCGTGACAGGGGCGCCAAGCCTCCGGCGGCGACGACCATCACCACGACGGTCGGTGTCATGGACGCGGGATTCGTGGCGCTTGCCGCAGCGAACACCGACGACGTGGAGGAGACCACCGAGCGGTTGCGTGCGGCGCTCGCCGCCGAGGGTGGCCTCGCCGACCCCGAACTGATGGTCTTCACCCACTTGCTGCTTCAGCTCAACGGCAACTGGCGAATGACCGCGGCGTGGAACAACCGCGAGGGCAGGGGCACCGACATCCGAGGGATCACCGTGCTCGACTGCGGCCCCCTGGGCTACTGGCTGCGGGAACGTCCCGCCGAGCCGATCATGCCGGGGGCGGTGACGCCCGGCAGCGAGCTCCGGCTGGTGTTCAGCGAGACTCTGCGCGTTTGGGAGCTGATCACCGAGCTCCTCCCCAGCCTCGATCAACTTCCTGCCCCTGCGGGACGGTGATGTGCCGTGTCGGGTTTCACCTTCGAGCTTGTGCCGCAGAAGCCTTCTCGATCTGAACGGAAGATCACCTTCCTGCTTCTGACCGGCACGGCGGGGCCGTATGGGGAGGTGTCTTTGAAAATCACCACCTATCCCGAAGAAGCCACGCTCCTCGCGGAGGGGCTGCCGGACGGCTCCATCTCTCATCCTGACAATCCCGCGGAAGGGCTCATCGCCGTCGATGTCCGGACGAGACTGGCTGTCGGGGGAGTGACTGCCACTGTCACTCAGAATCGGCGCGCCTTGCGTAAGGAAGGACGTGGGCTTGGCATCAGCCTGGGTGATCGCCGATACACCTACCTTCGCCTGGACTCTGGAGAGGAGGAACTGCGGGACAGCGAACGAGGTGTGGTCACGCGGCGGCGCGGCCCCTCTCGCGAATCGAGGACCGTCATGGTCGTCCTGCCGCCAGCCGATGGCACCGACCTGGCCCTGGCCATGCTTTTGCTGGCTGCCGACACCACGCAGCTGACCGTGCCGGGAATGATCGTTTCTGGCATTATGTCGGTATTCAACAACGGGCAAGGCAACATGTAGCGCCGTTGCGAGGTTGGCACTGTTAGCAGTTGCCGGAGAAGTCGCAGCGCTTATCGGCCATCGAGATGCCGCGCGTTTGGGAGCTGATCACCGAGATCCTCCCCAGCCTCGATCAACTGGCCGCTTCGACGAAACGGTGAACGACGTGCACGGGTTCGATTTCGATCTCGTACGGCGGATGCCCTACCGCTCCGCCGAGCGGCAGAGCACATACCTCTCCCTGACCGGTACGGCCGGGCAATATGGAGAGGTGACCGTCACAGTGAGGACGGTTACCCGGCAGGCCACGCTCGCCGGACCAGGGCTGCCCGAGGCGTCGGTCTCTCATCCGGACGATCTGAAGCAGGGTCTCATCCTCATCGATGAACGCACAGGGCTGAGCGTGGACGGGCGCCAGGCGACCCTCACGTGGAATCGGCGCTCTCTCGGCAAGAAGGGCCGCGGCATCCGCATAGGGCTGGGAGACCGTGACTCCTTCGGATCGGCACGGGAGAGGAGGAACTGCGTGACGCCAAACGCGGCCCGCTCGTCCGTCAGCGCAATCGCTTCGGCAGATCTACGGTCGGAGTGACCGTACTGTCGGCCGCCGATTCCATCGACCTCGCACTGGCCCTTGTCCTGCAAGGCACAGACAGGACCAGGCTGACCATCACGCAGACGGCAGTCTTCGGCGTCCTGCCGTACCTGTACCCAGGGCACGGCGATGTCTGATGTCGAGCTCGTCCGTGCGGAACGGCCTGGGCAGCCGAAGCTGTGGCTCGGCATGCCCTGGGCGCTGTGCGCCCGCTCATCGCGCTGCGCGCCGTGCTCCTCGCGTCAAGGGGGGACGCCGACCGTGGACCGTTCGGAACGCTCCACCGGCCGCCGGGGGTGGAACGGCTTGCGCCCCCGGCGGCCGGTGTGCCGCTGGTTCAGGACGCCCGGCGGCCCGCGCTGGTGCGAGGCTGCGGTTCCGGCTCGGCCGGCCCGGTTCCCCGCTGTGGCGGCACGACCGGCGTGGGCCGCACCAGGCCGAGGGCGACGACCTCGTTGGCGAGCCGGGTGCGCCGGTTGGTGCCTTCCGGGATGCGGAACTTCTGGTAAAGCCGCAGCAGATGCTGCTTGACGGCCGCCTCGGTCACGACGAGGTCGTCGGCGATCTCCCGGGCCGTCGCGGGCGCCACGAACGCCTCGTCGGACAGCGCGGGACGGCACAGCGAGGTGAGGACGTCGACCTCCCGGCGGGTGAGCTCCGGCGCGGCGGCCCGGCGCAGCTCGACCTCGGGGGCGAGGTCCTCCCGCGGGATCCCGCCCACCCGGGCCCGCGCGGCTCCGAAGGAGACGACGTCGCCGTCGTCCAGCACCCTCCTGGCGATCGGCCTGCCGTTCACCCGGGTGCCGTTGCGGGACAGGCCCAGGTCCACGACGTACAGGTAGGGCCCGCGACGGACGAATTCGGCGTGCAGCCGTGACACGCTCGGATCCGTCAGCCGGATGTCCACGCCTCGGCCGCGGCCGATCGTGGTGACGTCGGGGCGCAGCGGCACCACCTCGCCGCTGTCCTCGATCCGTATGAACGGCCCCTCCACGGCAGTTCCTCCCCAGGTAGCCCGCCGTTACTTTCCCTATAGCTGCGGCTTACCCACCCGTGGCGAGGGGGAATCGCCTTTGCCGTGAGCAGAATCAATCGTGAAATTGGTCTGGACCTTTGAGGGGCGCTTTACCTGCTCACGGGTAGACTTCGGGCGGAGATAAGCGGAGGAAACACTTATGGCGGACAAGCCCACCAAAGGCCTCGCCGATGTCGTCGCCGCGTCCACAGCGCTCAGCGACATCGACGGCACGGCCGGCCGTCTCTCCTACCGGGGATACGACATCCACGAGCTGGCCGGCCACGCCACCTTCGAGGAGGTGGCCCACCTGCTCCAGCGCGGCACGCTGCCGACCCGCCGGCAACTCGCCGACTACGGCGCGGAGCTGGCCGAAGGCCGCACCCTGGGCGCGCTCGTGGAGAGCGACATCTCCGAGCTCGCCGGGAAGCAGGGGCCCATGGAGGCGCTGCGCACCCTGGTCTCACTGGCCGGGGCCGACGACCCGGACAAGGACTCCAACGCCGCCGACGCCAACCGCCGCAAGGCCGCCAGGCTCACGGCGCAGCAGCCGGTCCTGGTCGCCCGCTATCACGCGGCCAGGACGGGAGCGGACATCCCGGCGCCCGATCCCGAGCTGAGCACCGCCGCGAACTTCCTGCTGCAGATCACCGGCCGCCGCCCCGAGCGGCGCGAGGTCGAGATCTTCGACACCTGCCTGGTGCTGCACGCCGACCACACGATGAACGCGTCCACCTTCGCCGCCCGCGTGTGCGCCGCGACGCTGTCCGACATGCACTCGGCGATCGTCGCCGCCGTCGGCACGCTCAAGGGCCCCCTCCACGGTGGGGCGAACGAGCAGGTCATGCGTACGCTGGAAGCGCTGGACCCACGCGGGGTCGCGCAGGCCGTACGGGACAAGCTGGCGGCGGGCGAGAAGATCATGGGATTCGGGCACCGCGTCTACAAGACCGAGGACCCCCGTGCGACGCATCTGCGTCGGATGTCGCAGGAGCTGGCCGAGGCCTCGGGCGACGACACCTACTACCGGATGTCGCGGGAGATGGAGGAGGTCGTCTTCGCGGACAAGCATCTGTATCCGAACGTCGACTTCTACGCGGCGACCGTCTACCACTACCTCGGCATCCCGACGGACCTGTTCACGCCCGTGTTCTCGGTCAGCCGGATGTCCGGATGGACCGCCCACGTGATCGAGCAGCACGCCGACAACCGGCTGATCCGGCCGGACAGCGAGTACATCGGCGAGCGTGACCAGAAGTGGGTGCCCATCGACGAGCGGTGAGAGCGAGGAACGCGCCGAGGACCGCAGTGGCAGGCATGGGAGAGATGTGAGAACGAGCGAGAGCACGGCCTGGGGGCCGTACCTGCTGGTGGTGGCGGCTGCGGCCGCCGGGCTGGGTGTGATCGGCCTGGGTGCGCCGGTGTCCGCGGGCGGTGCGATCATGGGATTCGGCTTTCTCGCCGGATCCCTGGTCCGGGTGACGGTCTCCGAACGGCGGGCGGGCGCGCTCGCGGTGCGCAGCAGACGGATGGACGCGCTCACGCTGGCGGCGTTCGGCGCGGCGCTCGTCATCGGCTCGCTGCTCATGCTGCTGCGGCTGCACGACTCGTAGGAACACGACCTCGTCGCGGACTTACCACACCCGTCCGATAGCCTCAACGGCCAGTGAGCCTCAAAAAGGACGTGCTGGCCAGTTAATCAGAAGGGGAACCCCACGCATGCCCAAGATCAAGGTAGCGGGCCCGGTCGTCGAGCTCGACGGCGACGAGATGACCCGGATCATCTGGCAGTTCATCAAGGACCAGCTGATCCTTCCCTACCTCGACGTCGACCTGAAGTACTACGACCTCGGCATTGAGCACCGCGACGCCACCGACGACCAGGTCACGATCGACGCCGCCAACGCCATCAAGCAGTACGGCGTGGGCGTGAAGTGCGCGACGATCACGCCGGACGAGGCCCGCGTCGAGGAGTTCGGCCTGAAGAAGATGTGGAAGTCCCCGAACGGGACGATCCGCAACATCCTCGGCGGTGTCATCTTCCGCGAGCCGATCATCATGTCGAACATCCCGCGGCTCGTGCCCGGCTGGACCAAGCCGATCGTCGTCGGCCGTCACGCCTTCGGCGACCAGTACCGCGCCACCGACCTGAAGATCCCCGGCGAGGGCACGCTGACGCTGACGTTCACGCCGAAGGACGGCAGCGAGCCGATCGAGCTCAACGTCTTCGACTTCCCCGGCTCCGGCGTGGCCCTGGCGATGTACAACCTGGACGAGTCGATCCGCGACTTCGCCCGCGCCTCCATGCGGTACGGCCTCAACCGCGGCTACCCGGTCTACCTGTCGACCAAGAACACGATCCTCAAGGCGTACGACGGCCGGTTCAAGGACATCTTCGCCGAGGTCTACGAGACCGAGTTCAAGGCCGACTTCGAGGCCGCCGGGATCATCTACGAGCACCGCCTGATCGACGACATGGTGGCCGCCTCCCTGAAGTGGGAGGGCGGATACGTCTGGGCCTGCAAGAACTACGACGGCGACGTCCAGTCGGACACGGTGGCGCAGGGCTTCGGCTCGCTCGGCCTCATGACCAGCGTGCTCATGACCCCTGACGGCCGCACCGTCGAGGCCGAGGCGGCGCACGGCACGGTGACGCGCCACTTCCGCCAGCACCAGCAGGGCAAGCCGACCTCCACCAACCCGATCGCCTCGATCTTCGCCTGGACGCGCGGCCTGCAGCACCGCGGCAAGCTCGACAACCAGCCCGAGGTCATCGACTTCGCCGAGAAGCTGGAGCAGGTCTGCGTCGAGACCGTCGAGGGCGGTCAGATGACCAAGGACCTCGCGCTTCTGGTCGGCGGCGACGCCGAGTGGCTGACCACGCAGGACTTCCTCGCGGCGCTCGACGAGAACCTCAAGAAGAAGATGGCGCTGTAACACCGCTTCACCGGAACACCGCTTCACCGGCAGGGGGCCGCCCGGACGTTTCCGGACGGCCCCTTTCCCGTGACTCAGGGGTAGGGGCCGCTCGCTCCTTTGTCACGGTTTCCTGACGTCACGGCGCGGTATCGGGCCGCGGAACCGTCGCACCGGGGCCGTAAAGTTCTGGGTGGCCGGATACTTTTGCCGAATCGTGGGGAACGGGATGCCGCAGATCGCGCCGTTGCAACCGGGGGATCCGACCAGGCTCGGTCCCTTCGTGCTGTCCGGCCGTCTCGGCGAGGGCGGGCAGGGCGTGGTCTACCTCGGCCAGGGCCAGGCCGGCGAGCAGGCCGCGGTCAAGCTGCTGCACGTCAAGTTCTCCGGCGACGCGATCGCCAGGTCCCGCTTCGCGCGGGAGTTGCGCGCCGCCCAGCGCGTGGCGAGCTTCTGCACCGCGCGGGTCCTGGCGGCCGACCTGGAGGGCGACACGCCGTACATCGCGAGCGAGTTCATCGACGGGCGGTCGCTGAGCGAGGCCGTCGAGGAGAACGGGCCGCTGACCGGCTCGGTCCTGGAGCGGCTCGCGGTCGGCACGGCCACCGCGCTCACCGCGATCCACCAGGCGGGCATCGTGCACCGCGACTTCAAGCCCGACAACGTGCTGCTGGCCGTGGACGGCCCCCGGGTGGTGGACTTCGGCATCGCCCGCCTCCTCGACTCGACCGCCACGATCACCAGCCGGGCGATCGGCACGCCCGCCTACATGGCGCCCGAGCAGATCTCCGGCGGCGACGTCGGGCCCCCGGCCGACGTGTTCTCCTGGGCCTCCACGATCGCGTACGCCGCGACCGGCGACGTCGTGTTCGGCGGCAACTCGATCGCGGTCGTGCTCAACCGCATCCTCAACCACGACATCGACACCGGGATGCTGCCCGAGCCGCTCGGCGGAGTGGTCCGAGCGTGCCTGCGCAAGTCGCCGGACGAGCGGCCGACGGCCGACCAGATCCTGCTGCGCCTGCTGGGCCGCGCGGTGTCGGGCGACGCGTCGGCGGTCGTGCTGTCCGAGGGGGCCGCGCAGGCGGCCGACCCCGACGTCACGCGCCTCGCGCGTACGAGTCCGGGCCGCGTCCTGGCGACAGGCGCGGGCCCCTCGCCGGCGGACGGAGCGCGGACGGTAGACGGCGCGTGGACGGGGGACGGAGCGCGGACGGGGCACGGCGCGTGGACGGGGGACGGAGCGCGGACGGGGCACGGCACGGGGACGGGGGACGGAGCGCGGACGGGGGACGGCACGGGGATATTCGGCGTGACGGGGCCCGCGCCGACCGGCGCCGGGTCTGTCGGGGCCGCGCCGACCGGGCCCGGGCCTGCCGGGCACGGGCCTGCCGGGACCGGGTCTGCCGGGACCGGGCCTGGCGGGATCATGCCGGCCGGTACTGGGCCGGCAGGGACCGGCCCGGCGCGGCGCCGCCGGAACGGCCTCGTCGGCGCGCTCGCGGCGGTGCTCGCCGTCGTGGCCGCCATGGCCGCGATCATCGCTGCCAAGACCGGCTTCGCGTTCGGCAGCGCGCCCGGTGACGGCACCGCGGACGCCGCGGTCACGCCGCGGCCGAGCCCGGCGTACGCCTCCGTCTACGAGAAGGCGCAGCGGACGGGACGGCTGACGATCGGCGTGCGGGGGGACGTGCCCGGGGTCGGCCTGGAGCAGGCGAACGGGTTCAGCGGGTTCGACGTCGACGTCGCGACGTCCATCGCCAGGAGCCTCAAGGTGCCCGCGAACGGGATCACCTTCCGCAGGCTCGGCGCCAACGACCGGGTGCGCGCGCTGACCGACCACGATGTGGACATGGTCGTCGCGACCTACTCCTACGACGACAACCGCGACGACGCGGTGACCTTCGCGGGGCCGTACTACACGGCCCACGCCGACCTGCTGGTGCTCGGCGGCTCGCGGATCGAGAAGTTGGAGGACTTGGCCGGGCGCCGGATGTGCGCGCCCGCCGGCAGCACCACCGCCCGGCTCGTCGCCGCCAAGGTGAAAGTCGAGCAGGTCCGGGCGGGCAACTACGCGGAGTGCATGGATCTGCTGACCTCCGGCAAGGTCGACGCCATACCGGGGGACGACCTCATCATCGCCGGCTTCGCCGACCGCGTGGCGGGCCTGAAGCTGTCGGTGCTCGGTCTGCGGCTGACCGACCAGCACTACGCCGTGGGCCTGCCCAGGAAGGATGTGCGCACCTGCCGGGCCGTGCAGGACGCGATCATCCGCATGTACGGCGACGGCACGATGCGTGACCTGCTGCGCAAGCACTTCGGCAACGTCGACTTCGATCCCGAACGGGACGCGCCGTCCGAGCTCGCCTGCGGGTGAGGCCTCCGCCGGGCGGGTGGGTCAGGCCCGGCGTTCGAGCTGGGCCATGGCGTCGTTCACCCACTGCAGCGTGGTGCGGGTGTGCCGGATGCCGAGGTCCAGGGCGAGATCGCCGAACCTGACCCCGGACGTCCCCTCCGGGACGGGGGAGGCGTGTTTGGCCGCCCAGAGGGCCTCCAGCTCGGCCAGCTTCCGTTCCGCGTATGTCTTCAGCCGTTCCAGCACGGCCAGCGCCTCGCCGGGGTCGAGCAGCGGGAGCAGGAACGCCTGCAACGCGATCTCGCTGCGGGCCGGACCCGTGGGGTCGTGCCCGATCAGCCAGGCGCGCAGCTCCGCGCGGCCCTCCGGCGTGATCGAGTAGATCTTGCGCCCCCGCGCTCCCTCCGCCTCCACCGTGACCAGCCCGTCGGCGGTCATCTTCGCCAGCTCGGGATAGATCTGGCTGTGCCCCGCCTGCCAGGCGTGGGCCACGGACCGCTCGAACCCTTTGGTCAGGTCGTAGCCGCTCGCCGAGCCGTAGGCCGACAGCACACCGAGAAGAGCCATGCGCAGGGACATGCCCCCAACTATACCTCCGGATTGACATGTCAGAACTTACATGTCACCTTCGACACATGCGATCCAGAAACGGACTCCTCCTGTTCGCCGTGCTCGGCGGCATGTTCCTGGCGATGCTCGACCAGACGATCGTCGGCACCGCGCTGCCGAGGATCACCACCGAGCTGGGCGGCACCGGCCTCTACACCTGGGTGGTGACCGCCTATCTCCTCACCTCGACCGTCACGGTCCCGCTCTACGGCCGGCTCTCCGACGCGTACGGGCGAAAGCCGCTCCTGCTGGTCGGGGTGGTCCTGTTCCTGCTGGGCTCGATCCTGTCCGGGGCGGCGCAGAGCATGGGGCAGCTCATCGCCTTCCGCGGCGTGCAGGGGCTCGGCGCGGGCGCGCTGCTGCCGCTGTCGCTGGCGCTGGTGATCGATCTGTTCCCGCCGGAGCGCGGCGGGAAGGTGCAGGGCGCCCTCGGCGGCGTCATGGCGCTGAGCTACATCGCCGGGCCGTTCCTCGGCGGCCTGTTCACCGACCACGCGAGCTGGCGCTGGGCCTTCTACGTGAACGTCCCGATCGGCGCCGTCCTCGTGGCCATCATCGTGTGGCGGCTGCCGCACCGGCCGGGGCACGGAGGGGCGCGGCCCGACTATCCCGGCATCGCCGTGTTCAGCGCCGCGATCAGCGCCCTGCTCGTCGGCCTGACCGAGAAGGGGATCGACGGCCACACCTGGACGAGCGGGCCGGTGGCCGGGCCGCTCGGCGCGGCGCTCGCGCTGCTCGTGGTGTTCGTCCTCGTCGAGCGGCGGGCCGCCGAGCCGATCGTGCCGCTCCACCTGTTCTCGAACGGCACGTACTCGCTGGTCAACGTCGCGTCGTTCTTCACGGCGTTCTGCATGTACGCCGGGGTGGTCTTCCTGCCCCGCTACTTCCAGGAGGCGCACGGCCTGAGCGCGACCTCCTCGGGGCTGCACATCTACCCGCTGATGCTGGCGATGGTCGTGGGCAGCGCGGTCACCGGCGCCCTCATCTCGCGTACGCGCCGCTACAAGCCGTGGCTGGTGATCGCGCCGGTCTTCCTCGTCGCAGGCACGGCGCTGTGCGCGAACCTCGAGGTCGGCACCTCGACCCCGCTGCTCGCCGCATGGATGGCGCTGATCGGGCTCGGCATGGGGCCCATGCTGTCCGGCCTCACCGTGGCGATCCAGACATCCGTCCCGCCCCGGTACATCGGCACGGCCAGCGCGAACCTGACGTTCTTCCGGCAGATCGGCGGCTCGGTCGCGCTGGCCGTCGCCGGCACGGCGTACACGTCGGTGGTGACGCGGGAGGCGCCCGTGCACGGCATGCCCGCGGCTCACGCCGCCGCCACCGCGACCGTCATCCCCTGGCTGGGGGTCGTGGGCGCGGTCGTCGCCCTCCTCGCGCTCGCCCTGCTGCCGCGGGGCGGTGCGCGGCTCGGCGGGCCCGCACCGCAGCGGGACCTCGTGACCGCGTGAGACGGGCGCGAGACGGGCGTGAAGCGGTGCGTCAGCGGCGCTGCGAGCGGCGTGTCGGACGGTGCGCGGGGCCCGTCCGACACGATTGAATTGATCTCAAGCGTTCGGGGGAGCGGCAGTGGGTCGTAGGGTCGTCACGGGTTTGGTCTGTGTGTTCGTCGCCGGAGCGCCGCAACCGGCGCTCGCCGCCTCCGGGGGGCCTCCCCGGCCGGCGCCGGTGAAGGAGCCGTTGGAAAATCAATGGGGCACGGCCGACCTGAAGGTCGGCATCACCGCCTCGCCGAAGGTGGCGCAACCGGGGCAGCCGTTGACCTACCACGTCACCGTGCACAACAAGGGCCCGGGGGACGCCGTGCTGCCGACGCTGCGGGTCGCGCTGCCGAAGGACTTTCAGATCGTCAACGTGGGCGTGGCGGAGTGCGAGCCCGGCCGGGCGCGCAACCGGGTCGTCTGCCACTCGTCCGACGACGTCCTGCCCGGCGGCTCAGGCGACATGACGATCACGGGAGTGATCGCGCCGGGCGCGCACGGTCCGCTGCGGGCGCGCGCCGACCTGTCCTCCGAGGTGCTCGACCAGGACGAGACCGACAACACGGCCGAGGCGGTGAACAAGGTCGACGAGGGGGCCGACCTGGCGATGCGGTTCCGCTCCTCGACCAAGTTCATCCGCCCGGGCCACTGGTTCTCCGTGCGGGCGGAGGTGCGCAACCGGGGGCCGCGCGTCGTGCGGGACGCCTACGTGTTCTTCCAGCCGCGCCAGGCCAGGCTGGAGTCCGCCCGGGGCGGGCGCTGCCGGGGGAACCGCCAGTTCGTGGGGTGCTCGCTGCCGCCGATCAGGTCGGGGTCGCGCGGGCTGCTCGAACTCGTGTTCCGGGTGCCGTCACGGGCCTCGCACGCCGTGGCGACGATGGCCACCGTCTACTCGCGCCGCTACGGCGACCGCCGCCCGGCCAACAACAAGGCGAGCGTACGGGTGGCTCTGCGCCGGGCCTGACCCGGCGGCGCGCCGTCGGCCGGGCCGCCGGGTCACACATGCGTCGGGAGTCCGGCCGGGCATCGGGAGTCCGGCCGGGGGAGTCCGCGGGGGAGCTGGGTTCAGGCGGGCTTCGCGGAGGCGGTCCAGGCGTCGGCGACCATGTCCCGCAGCGTCGCGTGAGCCGGCTTCCAGCCCAGCTCGCGCTGGATCTTCTCCGACGACGCCACCAGCACGGCCGGATCGCCGGGACGGCGCGCCGCGACGGTGGTCGGGATGGGGTGCCCGGTCACCTCGCGGCAGACGTCCACGACCTCCTTGACCGAGAAGCCCGCGCCGCTGCCGAGGTTGTAGATCCGGTGCTCGCCGGGCGTGCAGGCGTCGAGGGCGAGCAGGTGCGCGCGGGCGAGGTCGGCGACGTGGACGTAGTCGCGGACGCAGGTGCCGTCCGGAGTGGGGTAGTCGGTGCCGAAGACGCTGACCGACTCGCGCTCGCCCAGAGCCACCTTCAGGACGTTGGGGATCAGATGGGTCTCGACCGTGTGCCGCTCGCGGAACGCGCCGTACGCCCCGGCCACGTTGAAGTAGCGCAGGCTGACCGCGCCGAGGCCGTACAGCCCGGCGAAGGCGGTGAGCGCGGTGTCCACGGCGAGTTTGGACGCGCCGTAGGGGTTGCCCGGGCGGGTCGGGTCGGTCTCCAGGATGGGAGTGCGCTCCGGCTCGCCGTAGGTGGCGGCGGTGGAGGAGAACACGATCCGGTTCACCCCGGTCCGACGCATGGCGTCGAGCAGTGCGAGCGAGCCGCCGAGATTGTGCGACCAGTACAGCCCCGGCTTCTCGACCGACTCGCCCACCAGCGACTTGGCCGCGAAGTGCAGCACGGCGTCATAGCCGTCGGCGAGCACGCCCTCGGCCTCGGTGATCGACGCCTGCACGAACGAGGCCCCGGGCGGCACCGC
Organism: Microbispora bryophytorum; assembly: GCF_043197435.1. Taxonomy (NCBI): domain Bacteria; kingdom Bacillati; phylum Actinomycetota; class Actinomycetes; order Streptosporangiales; family Streptosporangiaceae; genus Microbispora; species Microbispora bryophytorum. Next base: position 387,633 of record NZ_JBICTF010000004.1, read on the forward strand.
GTCGGCGTGCCCGGTCGACAGGTCGTCGAGCACCGTGACCTCGTGCCCCTCCTCCAGGAGTTGCGCCGCCACGACGCTGCCGATGTACCCGGCTCCACCAGTAACCAGCAGCTTCACTGTTTACTCCTGTTCAAATCTGTTGGATTATGTACGTCCAGGGCCTAGCTTACGCGGTTCCCAGGAGGAGCGGGTTAAATGCCACCAGTACCGCAATCTCAGCAAGCCGCGGGAGATTGCGACGACCGGCCTGGCCTGCCTGACACCCGAACGGACTGATGACGTTGAGCAACGTCGCGGTGACCATCGCCCTGGTCCTGATATTCATCCTGATCGGCGGTTTCTTCGCCGCGGCCGAGATGGCGATGGTCTCGCTGCGGGAGAGCCAGATCCGCCGCCTGAGCCGCGACGAGGGACGCCGCGGCGCGCGGGTGCAGAAGCTCGCCCGCGACCCCAACCGTTTCCTGTCGGCCATCCAGGTCGGGGTGACCGTGGCGACCGTGCTGTCGGCCGCGCTCGGCGCCGACGCGCTGGGCCCGCGGTTCGCCCCGGTCCTTGAGCAGTGGGGCCTGCGGCCGAGCGTGGCCGCGTCCGTCGCGTTCGTGGCCGTCACGCTGGCCATCTCGTACGTGACCCTGGTGCTCGGCGAGCTGGCGCCCAAGCGGCTCGGCCGGCAGCGGGCGGAGAACCTCTCGCTCGCGACCGCCCCGCTGCTCGACCGGATCGCGACGCTGTCGAGGCCGGTGATCTGGCTGCTGTCCAAGTCGACCAACGGCGTCGTCCGCCTGCTCGGCGGCAACCCGTCCGCGGACAGGGCGGCCATGACCACCGAGGAGCTGCGCGACATGGTCGTGGGCCACACGGACCTCACGCAGGACGAGCGCGACGTGATCGCCGAGGTGTTCGCGGCGGGCAAGCGGCAGCTCAGGGAGGTCATGCTGCCCCGCACGGAGGTCGAGTTCATGGCGGTGGACACCCCGCTCGCCGAGGCAGCCGTGCTCGCCGCGGCCATGCCGCACTCCCGGTTCCCCGTCTACCGCGACACCTACGACGACGTCATCGGGTTCGTCCACGTGCGGGACCTGCTCGACCCGGTGCGCACCGGACGGCTGGAACCGATCAGCGAGGTCGTGCCGATCCGTCCGGTCAAGCTCGTGCCGGCGAGCAAGCGGGTCCTGGCCACGCTCGCGGAGATGCGCGACGAGGGCCACCACCTCGCCATCGTGGTGGACGAGTACGGCGGCACCGACGGCATCGTGACGCTGGAGGACCTGGTCGAGGAGCTCGTGGGCGACATCCGCGACGAATACGACGAGAGCGGCGACGCCGTACGCGTGATCGCCGGAGACATGGAGGTCGAGGGGCTGGTCAACCTCGACGAGTTCCACACGCAGACGGGCGTGCGGCTGCCCAGCGGGCCGTACGAGACCCTGGGCGGATACGTCATGGCATCCCTCGGCCACCTGCCCCAGAGCGGCGAGGTCGCCGAGGCGCCGGGCGTGAAGCTGACCGTGACCGAGATGGACGGACGCCGCGTCTCCCGTGTCCGCGTCACCCGCAATCCCCCCGAAGACACGGCGCCCGTGACCGCCGGCTGAGCGGCGGGCGGCTGTGCTCACCCCTGGCCGTGTCTGTCGCGGGCAGCCCGCGACTGCTGACAGAATTGCCGTATGGCTCTTGCTCGCGTCCTGTCCGGTATCCAGCCCACCGCCGACTCGTTCCACCTGGGCAACTATCTCGGCGCGATCCGTCAGTACGTGGCACTGCAGGACACCCATGAGGCCTTCTTCTTCATCGCCGACCTGCACGCGCTGACCGTGGCGCCCAAGCCCGAGGAGCTGCGCCGGCGCACCAGGATCGCCGCCGCCCAGCTGTTCGGCGCGGGGCTCGACCCGGAGCGGGCCGCGGTCTTCGCACAGAGCCAGGTGCGTGAGCACAGCGAGCTCGCCTGGTATCTGATCTGCCAGACCGGCATGGGCGAGGCCGGGCGGATGACCCAGTTCAAGGACAAGTCCGCGCGGTACGGCGAGAGTTCGGCCAGCGTCGGCCTGTTCACCTACCCGATCCTCCAGGCGGCCGACATCCTGATCTACCAGGCCGACCAGGTGCCGGTCGGGGTGGACCAGAAGCAGCACCTGGAGCTCAGCCGCGACCTCGCGCAGCGCTTCAACAGCCGCTACGGCCAGACGTTCAAGGTGCCGAGCCCGTACATCCTCAAGGAGGTCGAGAAGATCACCGACCTCCAGGACCCGACCGCGAAGATGTCCAAGTCGTCGTCGAGCCCGCAGGGCATCCTCGACGTGCTGGAAGAGCCGAACGTCCTGCGCAAGAAGATCATGCGAGCGGTGACCGACACCGGTAGCGACGTCGTCGCCGACGAGGAGAACAAGCCGGGCGTCACCAACCTGCTGAGGATCCTGTCCGCGCTGACCGGCACGCCGATCCCCGAGCTGGAGACCCGGTTCGCCGGGCAGGGGTACGGCACCTTCAAGAAGGAGGTCGCCGAGGCCGTCATCGAGACGTTCTCCCCGATCCGGGAGCGTACGGAGAAGCTGCTGGCCGACGAGGCCGAGCTCGACCGGATGCTGGTCGCGGGCGCCGCACGGGCCCGCAAGGTGGCCCGCGAGACGATGGAGCAGGTCCGCGAGCGCCTCGGCCTGCTGCCCACGCCGCCGACCTCCGCGTGACCCACGCCTGAGACCGCGGCCCCGCCCCGAGCCGTGGTCCCCGCGCGCATCGAGACGCCTTCTCCGGGTACACCATGCCGATGGGGATGGCGATGGTCGACCGGGTCACGCGGCGCGTCGACGAAGTCAAGGCGTGGGGCCGGATGTGGATAGAGCGCGACCGGATCCGCTTTCCCTGGCTCGACCACCTCATCAGGACCGTCCAGCGCTACCAGGTGCAGTCGGGGGACCGGCTGGCGGGCGCCATCACCTATTTCGCGTTCCTGTCGTTCTTCCCGCTGATCGCGCTGGCGTTCGCCCTGTTCGGATATGTCGTGACGATCCGCCCGGACGCGCTCGCCACGCTCACCGAGGCGATCAACAGCCAGCTTCCCGGGCTCGCCGGGCAGCTCCACATCGACCAGCTCGCCGGGGCCCGGGCCCGGGCAGGGCTGATCGGCCTGCTCGGCCTGCTGTACGCCGGGCTGGGCGCGATGGACGCCCTGCGCGGGGCGCTGCGCACGGTCTGGATGACCTGCGAGCCGCCGCTCAACTACTTCGTCGGCAAGCTCCGCGACCTCGTCGCGCTCGTGCTGATGGGCCTGGCCATGCTGGCCTCGGTGATCGCGAGCGGGTTCGCCACGGGGGCCACGAGCACGGTCGCCGGATGGCTCGGCCTGGGCTCCTCGCCGCTGGCCGGCTTCGGGGTCTGGCTCGCCGGGATCGGCGCGAGCCTCGTCGCCGACCTGCTGCTCTTCCTGGTCATCCTCGGCTGGCTGGCCAAGCCGCCCCAGCCGTTCTTCGTCGTGCTCAAGGGCGCGCTGCTGGGCGCGGTCGGCTTCGGCGTGCTGAAGCAGCTCGCGGCGCTGATCCTCTACAGCACCCTGCGCAACCCGGTGTACGGCACGTTCGCGGTGGTCGTGGGGCTGCTGCTGTGGATCAACCTGTCGTCCCGGGTGATCCTCTACGCCGCCGCGTGGACGGCGACGGCCACGCTGGGCCCGCCGCCCGAGCCCACCCCGCTGCCGTCGCCCGCGACCACGCCCACCACCGGCCCCGCCTGACCGAGCACGCCATCCCCGCCCCGCCTGCCCGCTAGCCGCCTGCCCGCTAGCCGTCGGCGTCGCCGGGCGTCCTGCGGCGCCGGCGCAGGCCGTACGCGCCGAGGGCGAGGAGCACGAGGACGCCGCCGCCGATCAGCAGCGGGGTGGTCGCGCCCGCACCATTGGAGGCCGGGTCCTCTCCGCGCGCCTTGGCCGCGCCCGCGTCGGCCGCACCCGGCGTCGGAGAGGGCCGTACGGCCAGGGGGGAGGAGGAGGGCTTGGGGTCGGGCGCCGGGCCGACCAGCTGGCCCACGGGGGCCACCTTGCCCCTCGCGGCGAAGCCCCAGTCGAGCAGCTTGGCGACCTCCTCCCAGAAACCGCCGGGGTGATGCATGATCACGACAAGGATGGTGTGGCCGTCCCGCCGGGCCGCGCCCACGAAGCTGCCCAGAGCCTTGGACGTCCAGCCGTTCTTGACGCCGAGCATGCCCTTGTAACTTCCGAGCAGCCGGTTGTGGTTGGCCATCTCGTAGTAGGCGGGCGCGGGAGACTCACTGGCCTCGGAGTCGTCATCGCGCTTCTTCTTCTTTTTCTTCTTCTTGGGGTCGTCCTTGGGCGCGGGGAACTTCGCGACCTTCGTGCTGATGTATTCGCGGAAGTCCGGGAGCGCCAGCCCGGCCCGCGCGATCAGGGCGAGGTCGTAGGCGGAGCTGCGCTGGCCCGGGGCGTCCAGGCCGTTCGGCGTCTTGGCCACCGTGTCGTACGCCTGGAGCTTGTGCGCCTCCTTGTTCATGTCGGCGAGCGTCTTCTTCACGCCGCCGTTCGCCTCGGCGAGCGCGACCGCCGCGTCGTTGCCGGAGACCATGAGCAGCGCCCGCATGAGGTCGTCGATCTTGTAGATCGGCTCGGGGACGATGCCGACGGCGCTGCCCTCCACGTTGGAGGCTTCCTCGCTCGGCTTGACCTTGCGGTTCTTGTCGAGCTTGGGGATCAGCGTGACGGCCGTCAGCGTCTTGAGCGTGCTCGCGGGCAGGTAGTGCCCGTGGGGGTCCTTGGCCGCGAGCACCGCGCCGGTGTCGGCGTCGGCCACGACGTACGCGCTGGCCTCGGTCTTGGGCGGGGGTTTGATCCCGGCGGGCCGGATGATCCCGTGACCGGCGAGCAGGTCTCCGCCCACGGTGCCGTTGCCCTTGCCGATTCCGGCCACCGCGGTGCCGGCCACGGCCGTGCCGGTCTGCCACGGTGTCAGGTCCGGTACGGTCCCCGCGCCCGCGGCGGGAGGGGCGCCGAACAGCGCCGTCGTCAGCACTCCCGCCGCCGTCACGTACGCGGCGAGAGCCCGCAGGTTCGTCCCCATAGGTCGCTCAGCCTAGCCTTGACTGCCTTCGCATGAAGCGACATATGCCCCATATGCCACAGGGCCACGCAGGCGGCCGCCCGATACTGTCAACATGACGAGACGTGTATCGATCTTTCTCGTGGCACTCGCCGCTTTCATGATCTTCGAATGGATCAACCTCGGCTTCAACCTCGCCGACGGGCACGAGACTTCCTTCTACGTCGTCCACGGCGTACTCATCGCGGTGAACATCCTCCTGGCACTGGCGCTCGGGGCGGTCGGCGTGCGGGGATGGATGAAGGGTAGGGCCTGATCCTGGAACGACCTTGTCCGCTGTGACCTGAGTGTCGACAGGGACCGAACGTGATGGAGGCAAGCTTTGGCGATCGACTTCAATCCCTCGCGCGGCGCGACCCTCGGCGTGGAGTGGGAGCTTCAGCTCGTCGACCGGCTTACGCGTCATCTCCGCCAGGACGCGAAGGATGTGCTCGGCGCGGTTCCCGATCTCAGCGAGGGGCCGCGGCCCAAGGCCATGCACGAGCTCATGCAGTCGCAGGTCGAGATCATCACCGACGTCTGCCACACGGTGGCCGAGGCGGTGCAGGACCTGAAGAAGAGCATCGACCGGCTGACCGAGGCCGTCGAGCCGCGCGGCATCGCGCTCGCCTGCACGGGGACCCACGCGATCAGCGACTGGCGTGACGCGGTCTACGCGCCGAGCCAGCGCTACGTGGAGCTGGTCGAGGACCTGCAGTGGCTCGCCCGGCGGATCCAGACGTTCGGCGTGCACGTCCACGTGGGCGTCAAGGACCGGGACAAGGTCATTCCGATCGTCAACGCCCTCGCGGCGTACCTGCCGCACTTCCTCGCGCTCACCGCCTCCAGCCCCTACTGGGGAGGGCAGGACACCGGGCTGGCGTCGAGCCGGGCCATCGTCTTCGGCTCGCTGCCCACGGCCGGGCCGCCGCACCTGCTGGCCGACTGGGCCGAGTTCGAGGAGTACATGGACACACTGCTGCGGGCGGGCACGATCCGCAGCATCAAGGAGGTGTGGTGGGACATCCGGCCGCATCCCGACTTCGGCACGATCGAGGTGCGGATGTTCGACGGCATCCCGACGCCGCGCGAGGTGGGCATGGTGGCCGCGCTGACCCAGTGCCTCGTGCAGCAGTTCGATCAGCAGCTCGACCGGGGGTACACGCTGCCGCATCCGGCGGCGTGGGTGGTGCGCGACAACAAGTGGCGCGCCACGCGCTACGGCCTCGACGCGGACGTCATCACCGACGACCATGGCTCCACGGCGCCGATGCGAGACGTATTGTATGAACTTCAGCGTGAACTCGAACCCGTCGCCGAGCGGCTCGGCTGTGCCGACGAACTGGCGGTCGTGACCGAGGTGCTGGAGCAGGGGAGCTCATCCGAGCGCCAGCGAGCGATCCTCGCCGACGGAGGGACCCTCCAGGACGTGGTCGACGCCACGGTCATCGAGCTCGCCGAGGACAGGTTCGTCACCTCGAACCCCAACCACGAGATCGGACAATCAGCCACCTGACGGGGTAGGCCTGATATATCCGGCAACAGTGCCTCAGTTCTGACAACGTGCGGAGGCCGGTGTAAATACTGGGCAATCCGCCGTATCGAAGGGTCGCGGCATGGAAGGATTGTGATTGAAGGGTCGGTGGAGGCGAGACTCGCCCGCTTGACCCTTTTAGGCTTTTCTGTGACCTTTTGTGATCATATGGACGATCCGGCGATCCGTGGCGGGACGGCGCGCCGGAGAAGGGAAGACCCGTGGCCACCTCATCGAAGCTCGCTACGCCGGACGCGGCCGTGCCGGGAAGTAACGACCTGGCCGGACAGCTGGCGGAATTCCTTCGCGGGCACAACGATGAGCTGATCGAGTTCCGGCGCGACGTACACGCGCACCCGGAGATCGCCTTCAGCGAGCATCGCACGACCGAGAAGATCGCTGAGCGGCTGACGGACGCCGGGCTCACCCCGCGCCCGCTGTCGCGCGGCACCGGACTGTGGGTGGACTTCGGCCGGGACGAGGGCCCAACGGTCGCCCTGCGTGCCGACATCGACGCGCTGCCGATGGAGGACGAGAAAGACGTCCCCTACCGCTCCACGAACCCGAACGCGTGCCACGCCTGCGGCCACGACGTGCACGCGTCGATCGTCCTCGGCGCTGGGCTGTTCCTGGCGTCGCAGGCCGACGCGGGCGCGCTCCCCGGCCGGGTCCGGCTGATCTTCCAGCCCGCCGAGGAGGTCGCGGGCGGCGCGCTTGAGGTCATGCGCGACGGCGGCCTCAACGAGGTCGACCGCATCTTCGCGGTGCACTGTGACCCGCGCCTCGACGTCGGGCACGTCGGCCTGCGCACCGGCCCGATCACCGGGTCCTGCGACAGCCTGCGCATCAGCGTCGCGGGCCCGGGCGGGCACACCGCCCGGCCGCACCTGACCGTCGACCTCGTCTATGCGCTCAGCAAGATCGTCACCGAGTTGCCGGCCGCGCTGTCGCGCCGGGTGGACCCTCGCTCCAGCCTCAGCCTCGTGTGGGGCCAGATCGCCGCGGGCTCGGTGGCCAACGCGATCCCGGACGTCGGGGTCGCCCAGGGCACGGTCAGGTCGCTCGACGAGGATGCCTGGCACCAGGCTCCCGACCTGGTCAAGGCCCTGCTCGACTCGGTCGCCGGCGCGTACGGCGTGGACGCCGAGATCGACTACCGGCGCGGCACGCCGCCCACGGTGAACGAGGCCACCAGCATCCAGATGCTGCACGACGCGGTCACCCAGATCATCGGCGAGGGGGCGGCCGTGCCCACGCCGCAGAGCCTCGGCGGCGAGGACTTCTCCTGGTATCTCGAATCGGTGCCCGGCGCGCTCGCCCGGCTGGGGACCCGGCCGCCGGGGGTCGTGGACGAGGTCGACATCCACCGGCCGCTGTTCGACGTGGACGAGCGGGCGATCGGGATCGGCGTCAAGGTTCTCGCCGCCACCGCGCTGACCGCGCTGTGGGGCGGCGCCCGCTGAACAGCCGAACAGACGGCGCCGAACAGGTCACGTTGACCAGACGGCGCTGAGCAGACTGCGCTGAACAAACGGCGCGGAACCCGCGTTGAACAGGCGGCGCCACTGAACAACGCCGCGCCGCTGAACGGCGCTGAACCGTACACCGCCCTGCCCGACGTCTCTCCCCCGCGTCCGGAAGATCCGTATCCCTTACTCGCCCATATTGACTCAAAACTGATAAATCGGTCAGGGTCTTTGTCCGGCGTGTTCTCCCACGCGCCCAGCGGGTATCGCGGATCGGGGACCACCATTCCGGGTTGGAGGTCCGATTGCGGGCGTTCCGGGCGGTGATGGCGGGTGCCGTCGCCGCCGCCGTGACCGTCGCCGCGGGATGCGGCGGCGGTGCGGAGACGACGACGCCGCGCTCCCGCCCGCTGCAGGTCGGGCTCGTGTACGACATCGGCGGACGGGGCGACCGGTCGTACAACGACGCCGCGGCCGCCGGAGTGGACGAGGCCAAGCGCAACCTGACCGGCCTGCGGGTGCGGGAGGTCGAGGCCGCGCAGGGCGAGCCCGCCGGCCGCAAGGTGGAGCGGGTGCGGGCGCTCGCCGAGGCCGGCTACGACCCGATCATCGCCGTCGGCTACTCGTACGCGCCGGCGCTGGCGAGCATCGCCCCCAGGTTTCCCCGGACCCGGTTCGCGATCGTGGACGAGCCGACGGTGTCCGGCCCCAACATCACCAACCTGCTGTTCGCCTCGGAACAGGGCTCGTTCCTGATGGGCGCGGCGGCGGCGATGAGGTCGCGCACCGGCGACGTCGGCTTCGTCGGGGGCAACCGGTCGCCGCTGGTCAGGAAGTTCGAAGTCGGCTACGTCCAGGGCGTGAAGCACGTGAAGCCGCGGGCGCGGATCAGGATCGCCTACCTCGCGGACCCGCTCGACCTGAGCGGCTTCGACCGGCCGGACAAGGCGTGCACGACCGCGCGGCGCATGTACCGGGCCGGGGCCGACGTGGTCTACCAGGTGGCCGGGGCCTCGGGGGCCGGGGTGTTCCGCGCCGCCGATCAGGCCGATGCGTGGGCCATCGGCGTCGACTACGACCAGGCCAAGAGCGCCGACCCCGCCGTACGCCACGTGATCCTGACCTCGATGATCAAAAGGATCGACGTCGCGGTCTACGACTACCTCGCCGGCGTCGCCGATCACACCGTCACCAGCGGCCGGATCGTGTACGACCTGAAGCGCGGCGGCGTCGACTACAGCCTGACCGGTGGCCACATCGCCGACCTCCATCCGCGCCTGGAGCGGCTCAAGCAGGAGATCATCCACGGCAGGCTCAAGGTTTCCCCAGGCTGACGCCCCGGTCACGGTGCGGCGTGGGGTGAATAACGGACATGTTGCGGACTGGTGTGCGGGTTTGGTCTATGCAGGTCAAACAACTATCTTCCGTGCAGGGTTGCCGTGCGTTCCTGCGTGCGTGCGACGGGAGTCAGACGGGCGGGGAACGGAAGGGGAGTCACGACCTTGCTCCACAATCGAGTTAGCAAACTGGCCGCTGCCACTGTGGGCGGGGCCTTGCTCATGGCCGCCGCCGCGTGTGGGGGCGGCGACGACACCACCACGACCGGAGCTTCGGCCGGCGCGTCCTCCGCGCCCGCCGCCGCGCAGGTCAAGGTGGGTCTGGCGTACGACATCGGTGGCCGCGGCGACGGTTCCTTCAACGACGCGGCCGCGGCCGGCCTGGACAAGGCCGAGTCGGAGCTCAAGGTCGAGAAGAAGGAACTGGAGGCCACCCAGGGCGAGACCGACGCCCAGAAGGAGGAGCGGCTGCGCCTGCTCGCCTCCGGGGGTTACAACCCGGTCGTCGCGGTGGGCTTCGCCTACTCCGGCTCCGTGGCGAAGGTCGCCAAGGAGTTCCCCGACGTCAAGTTCGCCATCGTGGACGACGACGCGGCCAAGGGCGACAACATCACGAACCTGATGTTCGCCGAGGAGCAGGGGTCGTTCCTCGTGGGGGTCGCGGCGGCGCTGAAGTCCGAGAAGGGCAACATCGGCTTCGTGGGCGGCGTCGACGTGCCGCTGATCCACAAGTTCGAGGCGGGCTACGAGGCCGGCGCCAAGGCCGTCAAGCCGGACATCAAGATCCAGAGCAAGTACCTCACCCAGCCTCCGGACTTCGGCGGCTTCGGCGACCCGGCCAAGGGCAAGACGGCCGCGCAGGGCATGTACGACGCCGGTGCGGACGTGGTCTACCAGGCGGCCGGCGGTTCGGGTGCGGGCGTCTTCGAGGCGGCCAAGGCCGCGAACGCGATGGCGATCGGCGTCGACTCCGACCAGGCGGCGCTCCCGGCGTACGCCGACTTCAAGGACGTGATCATCACCTCGATGACCAAGAAGGTCGACGTCGCGGTCTTCGACTTCCTGAAGAACTTCACCACCGGCGCGGTCAAGTCGGGCCCGTCGGTCTACGACCTCAAGGCGGGCGGCGTGGACTACTCCACGACCGGCGGCAAGATCGACGACATCAAGTCGCAGATCGACGAGTACAAGCAGAAGATCATCAGCGGCGAGATCACGGTCCCGACGTCCTGACCTGCGTAATCGAGGGGCCCGGGGGTACCCGCCCCGGGCCCTTTGCTCTACTCTCACTACCACTTGACCGTCACCGGGCACTCCGCGAGGAGGAGGCCGACATTACCGCCGCGACCGTTACGGAACCCGCAGTAGAGCTCGCCGGGATCACCAAGAGGTTCCCGGGAGTCGTCGCCAACAGCGACATTCACCTCCGCGTCGCCAAAGGGCACATCCACGCCATCGTCGGCGAGAACGGCGCGGGGAAGTCCACGCTGATGAAGATCCTGTACGGGATGCAGCGCCCCGACGAGGGCGAGATCCGCGTCAACGGGTCGCCCGTGGGCTTCCACACCCCCGCCGACGCCATCTCCGCGGGCATCGGCATGGTCCACCAGCACTTCATGCTGGCCGACAACCTGACCGTGCTGGAGAACGTGGTCCTGGGCAGCGAGCCGCGCCGCGGCGGCCTCGCCCTCGACTTCGCCGCCGCGCGTAAGAAGATCAAGGAGATCTCCGACGCGTACGGCCTGGGCGTACGGCCGGACGCGCAGGTCGAGGACCTGGGGGTCGGCGACCGGCAGCGGGTGGAGATCCTGAAGGTGCTCTATCGGGGCGCCCGCATCCTGATCCTGGACGAGCCGACCGCCGTGCTCGTGCCCCACGAGGTGGACGAGCTGTTCGACAACCTGCGCGGCCTGGTCCGCGAGGGGCTGACGATCCTGTTCATCTCCCACAAGCTGGACGAGGTCCTGCGAGTCGCCGACGAGATCACCGTCATCCGGCGGGGGACCACCGTGGCGACCGTGAACCCGAAGGACGTGACCTCCCGCAAGCTCGCCGAGCTCATGGTCGGCAGCGAGCTGCCCAGCCCCGAGACCCGTGAGTCGACCGTCACCGACGTCGTCGCCCTGTCCGTACGCGACCTGACCGTGCGCACCGGCGACGGGCGGCCGGTGGTCGAGAACGTGAGCTTCGACATCCACAGGGGCGAGGTGCTCGGCATCGCGGGTGTCGAGGGCAACGGCCAGGCGGAACTCGTCGAGGCGATCATGGGCATGCGCCCCTGCGAGGCGGGCGCGCTCACGCTCGGCGGGGCCGACATCTCCCAGTGGTCGACGCTCAGGCGGCGCGCCGGCGGTATCGGCTACATCCCCGAGGACCGCCACCGGCACGGCCTGCTGCTGGAGTCGCCGCTCTGGGAGAACCGCATCCTCGGTCACCAGACCCGCCGGCCCAACGTCAGGGGCCCGTGGATCGACCGCGCCGGCGCGCGGGCCGACACCCGCCGCATCGTCGAGGAGTACGACGTGCGCACCCCCGGCATCGACGTGGACGCGGCCACGCTGTCCGGCGGCAACCAGCAGAAGCTGATCGTGGGACGGGAGATGAGCGGCGACCCCGTGCTGCTCATCGCCAGCCACCCCACCCGCGGCGTGGACATCGGCGCGCAGGCGGCCATCTGGGACCACCTGCGCACCGCGCGCGCCGCCGGGCTGGCCGTACTGCTGATCTCCGCGGACCTCGACGAGCTGATCGGGCTGTCCGACACGCTCAAGGTGATCCTGCGCGGCAGGATCGTCGCCGACGTCGATCCCGCGAACGTGACCCCCGAGCAACTGGGCTCGGCGATGACCGGCGCCGGGGAGGGCGTATGAACGGGTTCGTCGACCGGCTGCTCGGCCGGGTGCGCCTCGGCGGCTGGCTCGCCGTCGCCGCGCCGGTCATCGCGGTCGCCTTCGCGGTGCTGATCACCTCGGTGGTCCTGCTCATCGCGGGCAGCGATCCGGTCGAGGCGTTCACCACCCTCGCGGACTACGGCACCCAGCCGCGGTCGATGGCCATGATCCTCAACACGGGGGTCATGTACTACATCTCCGCGCTCGCGGTGGCCGTCGGCTTCCGGATGAACCTCTTCAACATCGGCGTGGACGGTCAGTACCGGCTCGCGGCCGTGGTCGCCGCCGGGCTCGGCGGCGCCGCCGTGGTGCCCGGCGTGCTCAACATCGTCCTCGTGGTCGTCGTCGCGGTGATCGTCGGCGCCCTGTGGGCCGCGATCGCCGGTCTGCTCCGGGTGTACCGGGGTGTGAGCGAGGTCATCTCGACCATCATGCTGAACGCGATCGCCACGGGCCTCGGGTCGTGGCTGGTCAGCGAGCACTTCGGCGTGCTGACCGGCAACGACCTCGGCACCAGGCCGATCCCCGACGACGCGCACATGCCGGGCATCCCGCTCATCGCCGGAACGCCGGTGCTGGTCAACGGCTTCATCGTGGTCGCGGTCGTGCTCGGCGTCGCGTACTGGGTCGTGCTCAACCGCACCCGGTTCGGCTTCGAGCTGCGGGCGACCGGCAAGTCCGAGTCGGCCGCGGTGGCCAGCGGCGTCAGCGTGAAGAAGATGATCGTCGTCACGATGGTCATGTCGGGCGCGGTCGCCGGTCTGATCGGCATGCCGGAACTGCTCGGCGCCTCCTACAAGTACAGCAACAACTTCCCGGCCGGTCTCGGCTTCACGGGCATCGCGATCGCCCTGCTCGGCCGCAACAACCCGGTCGGCATGGCGGTCGGCGCGTTGCTGTGGAGCTTCCTGGACAACTCGTCCAACCAGCTTCAGCTGCTCGACATCTCCAAGGAGATCGTCCAGATCATGCAGGGCGTCGTCGTGCTCTCCGTGATCATCGCGTACGAGCTGGTCCACCGCTACCGGATCGTCGCGGAGCAGCGCAGGGTCAGCCGAGAGCTCGCCGCGCCGCAGGAGGCGCCGAAGGCGGAGGCGGCGGCATGAGCGAGCGAAGCGAGCGAGACGGCGGACGCGGCGGGCCGGACGGAATCGAGGAGACGGCATGACGGCGACGGACCTCCCGGTCGACCGCCCGGTCGAGACACCCCCGGCGCGGCGCCTGCGGCTGTCGGCGCCGGTGCTCCTGCTCGGCCTGGCCGGGCTCGTGGTGCTGCTGTCGGTCGCGCGGCTGGTGACCGGGGCGAACGACATCACCTCGGCGGGCACGGTCAGCGCCGCGCTCGGCCTCGCCGTGCCGATCGGGCTCGCCGGTCTCGGCGGCCTCTGGTCGGAGCGGGCCGGGGTGGTCAACATCGGCCTCGAAGGCATGATGGTGCTCGGCACCTGGTTCGCCGCCTGGGGCGCCCTCCAGTTCCACAGCCCCTGGGCGGGCGTGGTCGCGGGCGCCGTCGGCGGGGCGCTGGGCGCGGCGATCCACGCCGTCGCGACCGTGACCTTCGGCGTCGACCACATCATCTCCGGCGTGGCGATCAACATCGTCGGCGTCGGCTTCACCCAGTACCTGTCCCAGCTCGTCTTCGACGGCATGCCGGGCGGCGGGACGAAGAACTCGCCGCCGCTGCCCAAGATGGGCACGGTGAGCCTGAGTTTCCTCGACGACCCGCTGCGGACGGTCGAGGCCGGGCACTGGTTCGTGGTGTCGGACTTCGCGGGCGTGCTGCGGGGCATCACCCAGGGCGTGTCCTGGTTCACGATCCTGGCGATCCTGCTGGTCCCGCTGTCGTTCTACCTCCTGTGGCGCACGCCGTTCGGCCTGCGCCTGCGGGCGTGCGGCGAGCGGCCGGTCGCGGCGGAGTCGCTGGGCGTCAACGTCTACCTGTACAAGTGGGCCGCCGTGCTCGTCTCCGGTGTGCTCGCCGGGCTCGGCGGCGCGTTCCTGTCGCTGGTGGCCGCGGGCATCTACCGCGACGGGCAGACGGGCGGACGCGGCTACATCGGCCTCGCCGCCATGATCTTCGGCAACTGGCGTCCCGGCGGGCTCGCCGGCGGCGCGGCGCTGTTCGGCTACACCGACGCGCTCCAGCTCCGGCAGGGCGGCATCTCGGTGCACGCGCTGCTGCTCGTCGTCGCGCTGCTGCTCGCCGCCGTGGCGGTCTACCAGCTCGTACGGCAGCGGCGCGGGGGCGCGGCACTGATCACCGCGGTCGTGGCGATCGCGGTGTTCGTGGTGTTCGCCGTTACGGATACCGTGCCGGAGCAGTTCACCTCGTTCACCCCCCATCTGACCACGCTGCTGGTGCTGTCGCTGGCCTCACAACGCCTGCGCATGCCGGCGGCCGACGGCGTCCCGTATCGAAGGGGGCAGGCGAAATGAGCATCGACTGGGAGGCGCTGCAGGTCGCGGCCCGCGAGGCCATGACCCACGCGTACGCGCCGTATTCGAAGTTTCCCGTGGGGGCGGCGGCGCTCGTCGACGACGGCCGGGTCGTGACCGGCTGCAACGTGGAGAACGCGTCGTACGGCGTGGGGTTGTGCGCCGAGTGCGGGCTGGTCTCGGCGCTGTACGCGAGCGGCGGCGGCAGGCTCGTGGCCTTCACCTGTGTGGACGGCCACGGCGAGCTGCTGATGCCGTGCGGCCGCTGCCGCCAGCTGCTGTTCGAGCACGGCGGGCGGGACCTGCTGGTGGAGACGCCCGACGGGCCGATGCGGATGGCCGACTTCCTGCCGTTCGCCTTCGGGCCCGACGATCTGTCGCGATAGAGGGGGAAGCGTGGGGTTCGACGCGATCGAGGTCATCACCGTCAAGCGCGACCGGGGTGAGCTGCCGACCGCCCAGATCGACTGGGTGATCGACGCGTATACCCGGGGCGAGGTGGCCGACGAGCAGATGTCGGCGCTGCTGATGGCGATCCTGCTCAACGGCATGAACCGCAGGGAGATCGCGGACTGGACCCAGGCCATGATCAGGTCGGGGGAGCGGATGGACTGGTCCTCCCTCGACCGGCCCACGGCCGACAAGCACTCCACCGGCGGGGTGGGCGACAAGATCACCTTGCCGCTGGCTCCGCTGGTCGCCGCCTGCGGCGCGTACGTGCCGCAGCTGTCCGGGCGGGGTCTCGGGCACACCGGCGGCACGCTGGACAAGCTGGAGTCGATCCCCGGCTGGCGGGCGTCGCTGTCGAACGACGAGATGCTCGCCGTGATCCGCTCGGCCGGGGCGGTCGTCTGCGCGGCGGGCGCGGGCCTCGCGCCCGCCGACAAGAAGCTCTACGCGCTGCGCGACGTCACCGGCACGGTCGAGTCGATCCCGCTGATCGCCTCCTCGATCATGTCCAAGAAGATCGCCGAGGGCACGGGATCGCTCGTGCTCGACGTGAAGGCCGGCTCCGGCGCGTTCATGAAGAACGTGGACGACGCGCGGGAGCTGGCGCGGACGATGGTCGAGCTCGGCACCGACGCCGGGGTGCGCACGGTCGCCCTGCTCACCGCGATGGACCGGCCGCTGGGCCTGAAGGTGGGCAACGCGCTGGAGGTCGAGGAGTCCGTCGAGGTGCTCGCCGGTGGCGGCCCCGCCGACGTGGTCGAACTCACCGTACGGCTGGCCAGGGAGATGCTGGAGGCCGCCGCAGTCCCGGGCGCCAGGGACCCGGAGGAGGCGCTGAAGGACGGCTCGGCCATGGACGCCTGGCGGCGCATGATCGCCGCCCAGGGCGGCGACCCGGACGCGCCGCTGCCGACGGCCGCCGAGTCGGCCGTGGTCACCGCCCCCGCCTCGGGCACGCTGCGCACGCTCGACGCGCTCAAGGTCGGGGTGGCCGCCTGGCGGCTCGGGGCCGGCCGCGCCCGCAAGGAGGACCCGGTGTCGGCCGGCGCGGGCATCGTCCTGCACGCCAAGCCCGGCGAGACGGTGCGCGCCGGAGCCCCGCTGATGACCCTGCACGCCGACGAGGCCGCCAGGTTCGACCGGGCCCTCCAGGCTCTGGAGGGCGCGTACGAGATCGGCGACGGGGACGGCGCCGAGCTGCTCCCCCTGGTGATCGACCGCCTCACCGCCTGACCGGCCCGGGGTGCGGCTGGTTGTCTGCGAACCCGTGGACGGCCGGGACGTCATCTCCTCGAATGGCTGACGCACCTCACCGATGTGCTCGGCCACCGAGAGGTCACCGAGAGGTCACCGAGAGGCCAGCGGGTGATCAGCGCGTGATCAGCAGTGCGCCCATGCCGACGAACAGGCCGCCGGTGACCATGTCGAGCCTCTTCCGCAGCCGCCGGTAGCCCCTGGTGATCCACGGGCTGCCGGCCAGGAACGCGACGGCCGAGAACCAGGCGAACGCCACGGCCAGCATCGCGCCGAGCGTGACCGCCCGCATGGCGAGGTCCGTACGGTGCGGGAGCAGGCTGGCGAACAGGGCGCCGAAGAAGACGAGGGCCTTGGGGTTGGCGAGGTTGGTCAGCAGCCCGGCGCGCCACTCGCGCAGCCTGCCCGGACCGTGCATGGCGACGGCCGGCGCCGCGTCGTCGCCGGCCGGGGACGACCGCCTGCGAGCGGCGCGGATGGTCGCCACGCCGAACGCGATGAGGAACAGGGCCCCGGCGACGCGGGCGGCGAGGTAGAGCCACTCGAACCGCTGGACGAGCACGGTGACGCCGAACAGACCGGCGACGGCCCAGACGCCGAGGCCGGTGACGACGCCCGCGGCCGCGCGCACGCCGCTGCGCCGCGACCCGCCGGCCGAGTGCCTGAGCACGATGAGGAAGTCGGGGCCCGGGCTCATCACCACCAGGATCCAGACGCCGAGCAGGGGAAACAACGGCAGCCACGACATGGCGGGTCCTTCCTGGCCGGGCTCGGCCGGCCGACGGACGGTTCGGGGCAGGAAAGTCAGAGGGCTGAGGGCTGAGGGTTGGGGGCTGAGGGCCGGGGGCGGGGGCTGGGATAGGAAGGCAGGGATGGGGAGACGGCGGCGGGCTCAGCCGGCCACGGGCGAGGCGATGACGACGGTGACGTCCGCCGGGGCGTCGCCGGTGCGATAGCGGTGCGGGCGGTCGCCCGCGAAGGCCAGCAGGTCACCCGGCCCGAGGAGGCGCGGGTCGTCGTCCGGCCCGGCCGTGATCTCGCCCGCGGCGACAAGCAGGTGCTCGACCGTGCCGGGCGCGTGCGGGACGCCGTCGAGGTCGGTGTGCGGGGGCACGCGCAGCCGCCACAGCTCCAGGCTGTGCCCGCTGCCGATCCGGCGCAGCAGTTCGCGTGTCGGCCCGTCTGCGGCGGCGGGCGTCGAGGGCAGGTGGACGGGACCGGCGTCGGTGTCCCTGGTCAGCAGGTCGGTCAGGGGGATGTGCAGCGCCAGGGCGACGGCCTCCAGCGTCTCGATCGTCGGATTGCCGGTGCCCGCCTCCAGGCTGGACAGCGTCGCCTTGCCGAGACCGGCCCGGCGGGCGAGCTCGGCCGCGCTCATCCCGCGCTGCGTCCGGCGCAGCCGGATCTGGGCGCCGATCGCCGCCGCCGTCCCACTCATGGCGGCATCTTCAACGGAACCATACGTTCACTATAACGAACGATGGTCCGCGTCGCTCGCCGCGAGGGCGTCGCCGAGGGGCGTGCGGTAGTACAGGACCGACCGCCCCGCCCGGCGGCGCCGTACGAGACCGGCGTCGAGGAGCACCTTGAGATGCCGGCCCACCGATCCCAGCCCCTGGCCGGTCAGCGCCATGAGATGGGTCGTGCTCTTCGGAGCGGCGAGCAGCATGAGCACCCGCGCCCGCGCCGGGCCGAGCAGCCTGCCGAGGGCCTCGGGCACCGGCGCCCGGTCCGGCTCGGCCAGCGTTCCCGAGCAGGGGTAGATCAGTGCGTAGTGCCGGCCCGCCGTCCAGGCGGCCCACACCTGGCGGGGGGTGACCGGGACGAACATCAGCCTCGCCCCGCCGATCCGCCTCGGCGGGTAGTCATAGGTGTTGATCTGCAGCCGATCGCCGCCGAGCCAGCGCATCCCCTTGCGCATGTCGTTCAGCGCGGCGGCCCAGCCGCCCTGGCTGACCTGGCCCACGCGGGCGACGATGTCGGCCTCCATGATCCGCCGGCGGCGCGGCCAGTCGGGCAGCACGGTCCGCGTCCACACCCATTCCAACAGGCCGGCCGCGCGCTCGGACAGGTCGGGGCGGCGCAGCCGCTCCGGCAGCGGGCCGCGCAGCGCCACCTCGATGTCGGCGTACGCGGTCTCGGGCGGGGTCGCGCGGACGACGGCCAGTTCCTCCTCGAAGGTGGGCTCGCCCTCGCCGGTCGGAGCGGGCGTGAGGAAGTCGGCGGTCCAATTGCGTCCCCGCGCGGCCCTCAGCAGCAACGCCGTGATCGGGTCGGCGGCCAGGAGGGCCCGGAAGGCGGGCAGGTGGGCGTCGAGCCATGCCCGCTCGCCCGGGTGCGCGGCCGACGCCCTCTCCAGGGTGTAGAGGCAGGCGGTCGCCTCGGCCAGCGGAGAGATCACGAACCGGCTCTCCGCGAGAGTGTCGGCGTCGACCAGCCACCAGCCCATGTTTCGCCTCCCCGCGAAACAATAACGGCGCAGCGCGGCGGTGATCGAGGCTCCCGCCATGCGCACCTATCGGGAACTGTTCCGCACCCCTGAATACACGCCCTTGTTCACCCTCGCGTCCGCGCAGGTGGCGGCCTCGACAGTGAGCGGCCTGGCGCTCGGCACGCTCGTGTACGGGGCGACGGGGTCGCCGCTGCTGTCGGCGCTGAGCATGTTCGGCTCGTCCTTCGCGCAGGTGGTCGGGGCGACGGTGCTGCTGTCGGCCGCCGACCGGCTGCCTCCGCGCGCCGCGATGACGGCGCTGGCGCTGGTCCACTGCGCCGGCACCGCCGCGCTCGCCGTGCCCGGGCTGCCGCTGTGGGCGGTGTTCGCCGTCGTCCTCGGCATGGGGCTCGCCGCCTCCCTCGGCGGCGGCGTCCGGTTCGGGCTGCTCAACGAGATTCTGCCCAGGGACGGCTACCTGCTCGGCCGCTCGGTGCTCAGCATGTCGGTCGGCGTGCAGCAGATCATCGGCTTCGTCACCGGAGGAGTGCTCATGACCGCGCTGTCCCCGCGCGGCACCCTGCTCGCAGGGGCGGGGTTGTACCTCGCCGCCGCGGCCGTCGCCCGGTGGGGGCTCACCGACCGTCCGCCCCGCGCGCAGGGACGGCCCTCGCCCGCGGAGACGTGGCGGATCAACCGCGCGCTCTGGTCGTCAGGGCTGCGCCGCCGCCTCTACCTGGCTCTGTGGGTGCCGAACGGCCTGATCGTGGGCTGCGAGTCGTTGTACGTCGCTTACGACTCGCGGCACGCCGGGCCGCTGTTCGCCTGCGCCGCCGTCGGGATGCTCACCGGTGACACGCTGATGGGGCGGTTCGTCCCCAAGCGGTGGCGCGAGCGGTTGGGCGCTCCGCTGCGGCTGCTGCTCGCCGTGCCGTACCTGGTCTTCCTCCTCCACCCGTCCCTGCCGGTCGCGGTCGCCGCCGTCGTGCTCGCCTCGGCCGGATACTCGGCCAGCCTGCTGCTCCAGGAACGCCTCATGGCCGTCACGCCGGAGGAGATGAGCGGGCAGGCGCTCGGGCTGCAGTCGTCCGGCATGCTCACCATGCAGGGGGCCGGCGCGGCGGTCGCGGGGGCGGTGGCCCAGTTCACCTCGGCCGCGACCGCGATGGGCGTGATGGCGGTGGCCTCCGTCGTGGTCACCCTCGCGCTGGCGCCCGGTCTGAGGGCCGGCGTGACGGGGGAGGCCCGCTCCTCCGCGCCTGCCGGGAGGGCGGTGTGATCGGCCGTACGAGACGGTGTGCCAGGGTGGTCCTGCCGCGCCGGACCGGCCGGACGCGCAGAGGGGAGAGCCATGTCCGATCAGCGGGGCATCCGGCATGTCGAGATCGGCGTCGCCGACCTGGCCCGCTCGCTCGGCTTCTACCGCGACCTGCTCGATCTCGCCCCGGCGCAGGGGCCGGTGGGAGGCCCGGGCGTCGCCTGGCTGGCGGCGGGGTCCGTGCTGCTCAAACTGGTCGAGACGGGCGACGGCGATCTCGGCGGCTGGGTGAACGACGACCTCCAGCGCGGCATCCGGCACATCGGCTTCAAGGTCGGCGACGTCGATCTGCGGGCCGAGCGCGTCCGCGACGCCGGGGTGCCCTTCACGCTGCCGCCGCTCGACGCGGTCGGCGGCGTGCGCATCGCGTTCTTCCAGGACCCGGACGGCACCCATCTGGAGATCACGGACAACTATCTGCGGTATCACCGGGTCGCCTCACCGGAACTGGCCGAGCGGGAGCGCCTCGCCGCCCTGAGCAGGCCGCGTACGGCCCCGCCGGTCTTCGACCACGTGGCGGTCACGTCCGCCGGCCTCGACGTCGCGCTGGCCTTCTACCGCGACACGCTCGGCTACGAGGTCGTCGGCCAGATAACCCAGGACCAGGACCCGCGAGGCTTCCTGATCACGTACCTGCTGGCCGGGGACGCGGTCCTGGAGGTGTTCACGTTCGCCGCCCCCACGACCGCGAGCCCGTGGACCCCCGACCCGTGCCGGAGGGGGTTCCGGCGCGTCGCCCTCGCCGTCGAGGACCCGGAGGAGGCGGCCCAGCGGCTGACTGAGGCGGGCGCGAGGGTGGCACCCGACGATGTGCTGGTGGACGCGGACGGCGTGCCCCTCATGCTCGTCTGACTGCGCTGGTCTGACTGTGCTCATCCGACCCTGCTCGTCCGACCCCGCCGCCTTGGCGGGAGCCGGCGCGTCCGGCCTGCTCGCGCGCCGGTGGGAGGCTCACGATCAGACGGGGCGAGGCGCCTCATCCGAGACGGGCGGGGCGTAGCCGGCGTTCACCAGGTGGGGGAACAGGTGCGCGGACAGGACGGCCCGGTGGGTGGGGATCGCCTCCGCGTGCCGTCGCCGGCCCTCCTCGGTGACGTGCACGAACACCCCGCGCCGGTCCGCCTCGCACAGCGCGCGGGTGACGAGTCCCTCGCGTTCCAGGCGGGCGATGAGGCGTGACAGGGCGCTCTGGCTGAGGTGGACCTGGTGGGCGAGCTCCTGCACGCGGAACTTGACCGTCCCCGGCTCGGCATGGAGGGACTGGCCCTCCACGAGGCGCTCCAGCACCTCGAACTCGCTCAGGCCGAGCCCGTGCTTGTCGCTCAGCTCCCGCTCAAGCACGCACGACACCTCCGCGTGCCGGGCGAGCAGTTCGCGCCAGGCCATGACCACGAAGCCGGTGTCGATGTCGTTCATGCGAGACCGCCTTTCTCGTCGCGACCATACCATGCGCGCACATTAGATGCAGCCACATTATTTGCTTGTGCATTGAATGCATGTGCATGTAAGTTTCCGTGCCATGACTTCTTCCACTCAGGACGAGCGCTGGGGGGCCCGCCTGTGGGGTGTCCTCACCGTCCTTTGCGCCGTCGTGTTCCTCGATGCCCTTGACGTGTCGATGGTCGGGGTGGCGCTCCCCTCCATCCAGGCCGATCTCGGAATGTCCACCTCATCCCTGCAGTGGGTGGTGAGCGGCTACGTGCTGGGATACGGCGGTCTGCTGCTGCTCGGGGGCCGGACCGCCGACCTGCTCGGCCGCCGCCGGGTCTTCCTGATCGCCCTGGCCGTCTTCGCGGTCGCCTCGCTGCTCGGCGGGCTGATGAGCGACGGGACGCTGCTGATCGCGGCCCGTTTCGTGAAGGGCGTCAGCGCCGCGTTCACCGCGCCCGCCGCGTTGTCCATCATCACCACGACCTTCGCCGAGGGCCCCGCCCGCAACCGGGCCCTGAGCATCTTCACCGCCTGCGGCGCCAGCGGGTTCTCGCTCGGGCTGGTCCTGTCCGGCGTGCTCACCGAGATCGGATGGCGCTGGACGTTCTTCATGCCGGTGCCCGTCGCGATCATCGCTCTCGTGGCCGGGACGCGGCTGCTCCAGCGGAGCGAGGAGCGCGGCGAGGGCGGCCACGACCTCCTCGGCGCCGCGACCATCACCGCGGCCATGCTGCTCCTGGTCTTCGCCGTCGTGGAGGCGCCCAAGGTGAGCGTGGTGCGCACCGTGCTGTCGCTCGCCGGGGCCGCCGCCCTGATCGGCCTGTTCGTCTGGCTGGAGCGCCGGGTGCGGCACCCGCTGGTCCGGCTCGGCATCCTGCGCTCCGCGCCGCTCGCCCGGGCCAACTTCGGTCTGGTCATCCTGTTCGGCTCGTACGTCGGTTTCCAGTTCGTGGCGATGCAGTACTTCCAGAACCTGCTGGGCTGGAGCGCCCTGGAGACCGCCCTCGCGTTCCTGCCGTCCGGGCTGCTGGTCGCGATCAGTTCGACCAAGATGGGCGGGTTCGCCGACCGCTTCGGCACCGCGCGGCTGATCGTGGTGGGCTCGGTGGCGCTGCTCGCGGGGTACGCGGTGTTCCTGCGGGTGGACCTCCACCCCAGCCTGCTCACGATGGTGCTGCCGGGAATGGTCCTGCTGGGCATCGCGTTCGCGCTGTCGTTCCCCTCGCTCAACATCCAGGCGACCGCGGGGGTGAGCGACGAGGAGCAGGGGCTCGCCTCGGGCCTGCTGAACACCTCCGGCCAGGTCGGCGGAGCCGTGGTGCTGGCGATCGTCACCGCCGTCCTGACCTCGGGGGCGGGCGGCGGTGACCCGATCGTCCGCTTCCGCGCCGCGATAGTGGTCTCGGCCGGGTTCGCCCTCGTCGGCCTGGCCGTCGCCCTCACCGGGCTCCGGCCAGGGCGGCGATCCGGGCGGCGGTCCGCGCGGCGATCCGGGCGGCGGCCGGTCGAGGCACAGGAGGAAACGGTGCTGGAGGTGGTCTGACCCTTCCGCGGTTCACCGCCGTCCTCGAATCAGGGGGCGTCCCGGTCGCCGGGGCGCCCCCTGACGCCGTCCGCATCGTTGCCGGAGCCGGCGCGGCGCGGTGCGCCGGACTCCGCGAGGCCGCGCCCGCCCCTGTCCGCTCAGCCGAGCGCCGACATGAACGAGGCGACGAGACGGGACCGGTCGCCGGGGAGCGCCCGCCCCCCGTGGACCATGAACGACGTCGTGGAGGTCTGCGGCACGCCGTGCCCGGCCAGCCACGAGGTCAGCTCCCGGCGGTGGTGGCCGAGGTCGATCCTGATCCGGATGTCGGCGTCCCGGGCCAGATCCGTGATGAGGGCGCGGGCGGTCTCGTCGTCCTCCGCGACGACCGGCCCGACGAACAGCCGGTCACCGCTCCGCCAGGCCGCCCCGTAGCCGGTGAGCGCGCCGTCCCGCTCGGCGACCCTGACCTGCTCGGCGAAGGCGAACAGGCGGGCCAGCAGGCGCGACCGGTCCGCCCCGAAGACCTCGACGTCGAGGGCGCACAGCGCGGCCAGGTCCCGCCCGGGCTCGGCCGGCCGCGAGGAGCTCCGGCCGGGACCCGGCCCGTACGGCTCGTCGCCGGCGTCGAAGCGGCCGGTCCGGGCCTCGATCAGGCCGACCGTCTCGAAGCCCAGCTTCTCGTACAAGGGCCGGCCGTACTCCGTCGCGCACAGGAACAGGGTCGCGTCGCCGGCCTCCGCCAGGACGTGGCCCAGGAGACGGCGCCCCAGCCCTTGCCCGCCGTAACGGGAGGCCACCAGCATCATGCCGACCGCGGCCGCCGTCCTGCCGTAGCGGGTGAGCACGACAGTTCCCACGAGTCCGCCGCCGTCCGGGGCGTCGATGCCGAAACCTTCGCCGCTTTCCAGCAGGAGCCGCCACTTGCGCTCCTCCCTCGGCCAGGAGCGGTCCTGTGCCAGGTCCAGGCAGTGGGGCAGGTCTGCGAGGCCGAGGCGGCGGACGGGCAGGGCGGACGGGTCTGCTGGCTTCATGGGCACCTTTCCCTCGACGGCCCTCCGACGGTAGCGCCCCCGGGTGCCCCGGCCTGTGACGGAACGCCGCCGAAGCGGCGTGCGGATATGCGCATATGACGTGATTCCGGATCAACTGACACACTGGGCGGCATGGTCAGGAGGATTGAGGGCCCCACCCGTATCCCGGTGCCGGGTGGCAAGGTCATCGAGGAGTACGTCGGCCGCGTCAACAGCGGCGACGAGCAGGTCTCCATCGCGCGCATGGTGGCCCCGCCCGGCTGGGAGGAGCCCGCGCAGACCCCGGAGTTCGCCGAGTACACGCTCGTGCTCAAGGGGTCGGTCGTCGTGGAGCACGCGGGCGGCACGACCGTGGTGGAGGCGGGCCAGGCGTTCGTCAGCGAGCCCGGCGAGAAGATCCGTTACAGCTCCGGGCCGTCCGGCGCGGAGTACGTGGCCGTCTGCCTGCCCGCGTTCTCCCCGGACACCGCCAACCGCGAGGACTGAGGACGGCCAGGCTTAGGATTGCCGGAACAACGACGGCGGCGAGGAGGGCGCATGACCAGGCTGCCCATGCTGGAGGAGATTCGCAGGGCGCCCAAGGTGCTCCTGCACGACCATCTCGACGGCGGGCTTCGGCCCGGCACGATCGTCGACCTCGCCCGCGAATGCGGCCACACGCTGCCGACGTACGACCCCGATGAGCTGGCGACCTGGTTCAGGCAGTCCGCGGACTCCGGCTCGCTGGAGCGCTACCTGGAGACGTTCTCGCACACCGTCGGGGTGATGCAGACCCGCGAGGCGCTGGTCAGGGTGGCCGCGGAGTGCGCCGAGGACCTGGCGGACGACGGCGTGATGTACGCCGAGGTCCGGTACGCACCGGAGCAGCACACCTCCCGTGGCCTGTCGCTCGACCAGGTCGTGGAGGCCGTGCTCGAAGGCTTCCGGCTCGGCTCGGCCGGGCCCGACGGCAGGCCGCGGATCCGGGTGGGCACCCTGCTCACGGCCATGCGCCACCAGGCCCGCTCGATGGAGATCGCCGAGCTCGCCGTACGCTACCGGGACCTCGGCGTGGTCGGGTTCGACATCGCCGGAGCCGAGGCCGGCTACCCGCCCACCCGGCACCTGGACGCGTTCGAGTACCTCCAGCGGGAGAACGCCCACTTCACGATCCACGCGGGGGAGGGATTCGGGCTGCCGTCGATCTGGCAGGCCATCCAGTGGTGCGGCGCCGACCGGCTCGGCCACGGCGTGCGGATCATCGACGACATCACGGTGCCGGACGACGGCGAGGCCAAGCTCGGCAGGCTGGCGGCGTACGTCCGCGACAAGCGGATCCCGCTGGAGATGTGCCCGACCTCGAACCTGCAGACCGGGGCGGCCCCGTCGATCGCCGAGCATCCGATCGGCCTGCTGCGCCGCCTGTACTTCCGGGTGACGGTCAACACCGACAACCGGCTGATGAGCGGGACGAGCGTCTCGCAGGAGTTCGCCACGCTGGTCGACGCCTTCGGCTACGACTGGGACGACCTGCAGTGGTTCACGGTCAACGCGATGAAGTCGGCCTTCATCCCGTTCGACGAACGGCTCGCGCTGATCAACGGCGTGATCAAACCCGGCTACGCGCAGATGAAGTGGGGCGCATGAAGCCGCAGGTCTTCCGGTCGAAGGTGGCCTGGCTCCTCGGCTGGGCCTGGATGCTGTTCGCCGCCTGGAACGTGTGGGACCTGACGGCCCACGGCCGTCTGCCCAGCGCGCTGATCGCGGGCGCGGTGCTCGGCGTCATCACGGCGCTGGTCTTCGTGATGGCGCTGCGGCCCGCCGTCGTCGCCGAGGAGGGCGGCGTCCGGGTGCGCAACGTGTTCAGGAACGCCTACATCCCCTGGAACGGCGTGGACGACGTGTCCGTGACCAACGCCATCATGATCGAGTCCGGGGACACCACCGTGCGCTGCTGGGCGCCCCAGGCGACGGCCCGTGAGCGGGTCAGGGCCGCCGGGCGGGCCGCGAAGGCGGCCAGGTCGGCGAACAAGGCCGAGCGGGCGGCGGCCGAGGCCGTCGGCGCCCGCACCCATGCCGACTGGGTGGCCGACCAGCTCACGGAGATGAGCCGGTCCCGCCGGGAGAGCTCCTCCGGCGAGACCGGCGTCACCTGGTCGCCGTCCGCCCTGGCGGCCGTCGCCGCCGCGCTCGCCCTGGTCGTGGCCGCCTTCGCCCTCTCCTGACCACGGAGAGAGGCCTTGTGCGGCGCTGTGCGGCGCCGAACCCGTAATCGTTTGCCGAGGGGATTCGAGTGCGTCTGGCGCGAGTGATCGTCGTCGTTGTGCTCGCCGCGCTCGCGAGCGTCTACGTGGTCGCGGGTGCGCCGATCGCGCTGGCGGTGTTCGGCGTGCAGGTTCTCTACCTGCTCACGCTCAGGACGTGGTGGTTGCTCGCCACGCAGGCCGTCCTCGTCTACACGGCGAGCGTCGCCGGCGGCGTCTCCACCGGGATCCTGGGATTCCTGGCCGGTTCGCTGCTGCTGACCCCTGCCCATCGTGATATCGCG
This sequence comes from Microbispora bryophytorum, assembly GCF_043197435.1. Taxonomy (NCBI): domain Bacteria; kingdom Bacillati; phylum Actinomycetota; class Actinomycetes; order Streptosporangiales; family Streptosporangiaceae; genus Microbispora; species Microbispora bryophytorum. The sequence goes on from NZ_JBICTF010000004.1 coordinate 414,348, forward strand.
CGCGTGCTCGCGCCGTTCGTGGTGGCGAGCGCGGCGCTGATCGACGCCGCCCGCGGCGGGGCGACGGCCGACGCGACGATCACCGTGATACTGGTCTCGCTTGTCGTCTTCGGCCTCACCCGGCTCGTGGAGCGCGCGGGCGAGATGCACGCCGCCAGGCTCTCGCTGGCCGCCGCGGCCGTGGCCGCTGAGCGGCTGCGCCTGGCGGCCGAGCTGAACGACGGCCTCGGACGGAGCCTGGAGGTCATCGTCGAAGGCGGCCACCGCGCGCTCGCGGAGCCGGACGGCGCGGCCGAGGTGCTGGCCTCGGTGACCGCGACCGCGCGTGCGGCACTGGCCGACGCCCGCGCCGCCTCCGCGAACTACCGCGCGACCTCCCTCGCTCCCGAGCTGGTCACGGCGCGGGCGATGCTCGACGCCGCGGGAATCGCCGTCGAGGTGCGCGGCGGCCACACCGAGCCGCTCGGCCCCGGCGGGGCGCTGCTGGCGAACGTGCTGCGGGAGGCCGTCACCGACGTCGTGCGGCGGGGCACCCCCCGGCTGTGCGTCATCGAGACGAGCGAGCAGGGAGACGAGCGGGGAAACACCGTGCGGTTGCGGGTCGTCGACGACGGCCACCGCACCGCCGAGGGCCCCGACTTCGACGGGCTCCGGCTGGAGGAGGCGGGCGGCACCCTGACCACCGGTCTGTCCCCCTCCGGACGCTTCGTGGTGGAGGCGACGCTTCCTCGCGGCCCTGCCACCGAGGCGGCCCCCAGTCAGGCGGGCGCTGGTGAGGCGGGCGCTGGTGGGATGGGCGCCGGCGACGCTCACGCTCCGGAATTCCCGGCGGGCCGAAGGCGGCGATGGCCCCTGCCGACGCTCACACACGACGCGTCGTACGCGATGTCGGTCGCGGTGCTCGCGGCCGTCCTCGTGGGCTTCAGCGCCAAGACGCTGCTCCAGCTCGACGGCCCCCTCGCGATCCCGGCCGCGGCGTGCCTCGCCGTGATCGTCGTCATGCAGCTCCGCTCCGTCAACGGGCGTCACATGGTGGCGCTCACCGTGATGGCGGTGCTCACGTACGCGCCCATCCCGGTCTTCGGACCCGTCTGGCTCGGAGCGGCGGGCTTCCTCGCCGGGCCGGTCCTCCTCGCGTTTCCATGGCGGGCCGCGTGGCCGACGACGGTGGCGATCGTGGCGAGCGTCGCCGCGGCCGGAATGCTGTTCGGCCTGCCGGCCCCCGTCCTCGCCAACAGCACGCTCAGCGCGCTCGTCACCGGGCTGGTGGTCTACGCCCTGCTCCGCCTGGCCCAGATCGTGAAGGAGCTCCAGGCCGCGAGGGAGAGCCTGGCGCGCGCCGCGATCGTCGAGGAACGCCTGCGCGCCGCCCGCGACCTGCACGACCTGCTCGGACACTCGCTGGCCGCGATCCTTCTCACCTGTGAGCTGGCCCGCCGCCTGAAGTGCCCGCAGGAGCGGATCGAGGAGATCGTCGCAATGGCGGAGGGCGCGCGGGCGGACCTGCGCTCGGTGTCGGGCGAGCAACGGGAGCTGTCCCTGGCGGCCGAGGTGGAGTCGGCGCGCACGGTGCTGTCGGCCGCCGGGATCCGGGTGACCGTGGAGCCGGTCGAGCTGAGCCTGCCCGCCGAGGTCGAGACCGTGCTGGGCACCGTGCTCAGGGAGGCCGTGACGAACGTGCTCAGGCACAGCGAGGCCCGGCACTGCGCGATCACGATGCGCGCCGACGAGCGTGGGCTGCGGCTGCGGGTGCGCAACGACGGGGTGAGTGCGGGGAAGACGCGGCGGGGGTCGTCCGGCATCGGCAACCTGACCACCCGCCTCGCCGCTCTGGACGGCCGGTTGGCCTCGCACGTTGACGGCGACCGGTTCACGCTGGACGCCTGCGTGCCGCACCGCGCGCCGGTGCCCGCCCAGATGTAGCCGGCCTCCAGGTCCAGTCGGCCTCCAGATCCAGCCGGCCCTCAGATCCAGCCGGCCTCGGTGGCGATGCGCACGGCGTCGGTCCGGTTGCGGGCGTTGAGCTTGGTGACGATCACGGTGAGGTAGTTGCGCACGGTGCCCGCGGCCAGGTGGAGTCGCGCGGCGATGTCCGTGGCGTCCGCGCCGGCGGCGGCCAGGCGGAGCACGTCGGCCTCGCGCGGGGTGAGCGGGTTGTCCGCCAGGTCCCAGGCGGTGACCGCGAGCGAGGGGTCGAGCACCCGTTCCCCGGCCGCGACCTTGCGGATGGCGGTCACCAGTTCGTCCGGCGGCGCCGTCTTGAGCACGTATCCGGCGACACCCGAGCCGAGAGCGCGGCGCAGGTGCCCCGGCTTGCCGTACGCCGTCAGCATCAGAGCGCGGCAGGCGGGCAGGCGCGTGCGGAGCTCGGCGGCGGCCGCCAGGCCGTCCAGCCTCCCGGGCATGTCGATGTCGAGGACGGCGACGTCGGGGCGGTGGACCAGCGCGGCGGCCAGGGCGGCCTCTCCGGACTCCACGGTCGCGACGACCTCCAGGTCCTCCTCCAGCCCGAGCAGGGCGGCGAGGGCGCTCCTGATGACGTGCTGGTCCTCGGCAAGGAGTACGCGAATCACGCCCATATGTCTACCAGTGTCCGGATCATGAGGACGTCATGGGCAGGAGGTGAGGCGGTCTCTGGGCCGCATGTCCGTTGATCGCCAGGCTTGAGCACATGACAGAGGTGCTTCGGCTTGACGCGGTGAGCAAGGTGTATGGGAAGGGACAGGGCGCGGTGGCCGCCCTGCGCGAGGTCTCGGTGAACATCCCCGGCGGGAGCTTCACCGCCGTGATGGGACCGTCGGGCTCGGGCAAGAGCACGTTCCTGCACTGCGCGGCGGGGCTGGACACGCCCTCCTCCGGCTCGGTGCGGCTGGGCGGCACGGAGCTGTCCGGCATGGACGAGACCCGGTTGACGGAGCTGCGCAGGCAGCGGATCGGCTTCGTGTTCCAGGCGTTCAACCTGGTCTCGTCCCTGACCGTGCTGGAGAACATCACGCTGCCGATGCGGCTGGCCGGGGCGCGGGTCGACCGGGCGTGGCTTGAGGAGATCGTCGGGCGGGTGGGGCTGGCGGGCCGCGTCGGACACCGCCCCGCCCAGCTGTCCGGCGGGCAGCAGCAGCGCGTGGCCATCGCCAGGGCGCTGGTGACCCGGCCGCAGGTGGTCTTCGGCGACGAGCCGACCGGCGCGCTCGACACGATGACGGCCCGGGACGTGCTCCGGCTGCTGCGGGAGGTGGTCGACGGCCTCGGCCAGACCGTGGTGATGGTCACCCACGACCCGGTGGCCGCCTCCTACGCCGACACCGTCCTGTTCCTCGCCGACGGCCGGATCGTGGACGCGATGGCCGCGCCGAGCTCCGAGAAGGTCGCCGAGCGCATGACGAGGCTGGGGGCGTACGCGGCATGATCACGGGACTCGCTCTGAAGACCCTGCGGCACCGCAGGGCGGCGTTCGCGGGGGCGTTCGTGGCGCTGGTGTGCGCCGCCGCGCTGGTCTGCGCGTGCCTGATGCTGCTGGAGACCGGCCTGCGGGGCGGGGTCGCGCCGGAACGCTACGCGGCGGCGCCGCTGATCGTCGCCGGCGACCAGAACGTGCACGAGACCGTGACCAAGTCCTCCGGGAAGGTCAAGACGAAGGCCAAGCCGCTCTCGGCGCGGGTCTGGATCCCCGAGGCGGCGGCCGCGAGGCTGCGCGGCCTGCCGGGCGTCTCGACGGTGCTGACCGAGGTGACGTTCCCCGTGAACGGGCACGCTCTCGGGCACGGGTGGGAGTCGGCGGGGCTCACGCCGTTCACCGTCGCGCAGGGACGTCCGCCGCGGGAGGACCGCGAGGTGGTCGTGGACGCCCGCGCCGGCCTGTCCGTGGGCGCGACCCTGCACGTGCGGGGCGAGGCGTACCAGGTCGTGGGGGTCACCGCGCAGGCCCTGCCGAGCCAGGACACGGTGTTCTTCTCGACGCCCGAGGCCCGCCGGCTGGCGGGACGCCCGGGGCTGGTGACCGCGATCGGCGTGTTCCCCAGGGCAGGGATGCGGGTGGATGTGTCCGCGGTGCTTGCCACAGGAGAGCGTCTCGTGGCCTCCACCGGGGACGGGCGCGGCACGGTGGAGTTCCTCGACGCGGAGCAGGCGCGGGTGCGGCTGATCAGCCTCGGTGGCGCGCTGGGCGGCACGTCCCTGCTGGTGGCGATCCTCGTCGTGACCGGCACCTCCGCCCTCGCGGTCCAGCAGCGACGGCGCGAGATCGCCCTCCTCCGTGCGGTCGCGGCGACGCCCGGGCAGGTGCGCAGGCTGCTGGGCGGCGAGTCGCTGCTGGTCGGCCTCGCGGCCGGCGTCATCGGATCGGCGGCCGGCATCGCCCTCGGGTTCTGGCTGCGCGGCCGGTTCGTCGAGCTGGGCGCCATGCCGGAGAACCTGCGCCTGGTGGTCAGCCCGTTCCCGGCGGCGGCCGCCCTGCTGGCCGCCGTGGCGGCGGCCTGGGCCGCGACCCGCCTCTCGGTCCGCCGCACCGCGCGCATCCGTCCTGTCGAGGCGCTGGGCGAGGCCGCCATGGGCGGGGGCGGCCTGCCCCTCGGCCGGTCGATCGCGGGCGTCCTCTGCGTCGCCGGCGGGATCGTGCTGACGCTGGTGCTGTCGGGACTCGAGACCGAGGCGGCGTCGAGTCCGGTGACGATGCTGACCGCGCTCGTCTGGACGGTCGCCGTCACCCTGCTCGGGCCGGTGCTCGCCCGCGTCGCGACCGTCCTGCTCGGCGTCGCGCTGCGCGCCTCCAGCGCCGGATACCTGGCGGCCCGCAACCTGCGGACGGGCCCGGGACGGATGGCCTCCGTGATGGCGCCGCTGACCCTTCTGGTCGCCATGACCTGCACCATCCTGTTCACCCAGACCACGATGGGACACGCGTCGGCCGCGCAGGCCGCCGCCGGCACCCACGCCGACTACGTGGTGAGCGGAGCGACGGCGGACGCGGTGCGCCGCGTGCCGGGCGTGAAGGCCGTCACCTCGGTGGTGCGCACCTCAGTGCGCGTCGGGCTGGACAAGTACGCCGCGCAGGGCGTCGACGGCGGCGAGCGGCCGCTCCGGCAGGCCGTGGACCTCGGAGTCGTGTCCGGCTCGCTCGACGGGTTCGGCGCCCGGTCGGCCGCGCTGAGCGAGTCGGCGGCATCCGGGCTCGGGCTGTCGGTCGGCGAGGTGCTCAAGCTCACCCTGGGCGACGGCACCCCTGCGGAGCTGAAGGTCGTGGCCGTCTACTCCCGCGGCCTCGGGTTCGGCGACCTGACCCTGCCGTACGCGCTGGTCGCAGATCATGTCGACGATCCCTCGGGCACCCTGCTGGTCGAGGCCCCCTCGGTCCGGCGTGAGGCCGTGGCCGCCGTGGCACCCGTGGTGTCGCCGACGGAAGGGATCGGGACGCGGACGCCGAACGCCGAGGTCAACTACGTGGCCATGGGCCTGATCATCGCTTTCAGCGCGATCGCCGTCGTCAACACGCTGGCCATGTCCACCACGGATCGGTCGCGGGAGCTGGCCCTGCTCCGCCTGGTCGGCGCGACCCGGCGGCAGGTGCTGCGCATGCTCCGCCTGGAGACCCTGACCGCGCTGACCGTCTCCGTGCTCGCCGGGACCGGCATCGCGCTGATCACGCTGTCGGCCTTCAGCAGGGGGATGACCGGGTCGGCCCTGCCGTACGTCCCACCGGTGGGCTACGCGCTGGTGATCGCCGCCGTGGCCGCGCTCGCCCTGATCGCCACGAGCCTCCCCGCGCGTCTCGCCCTGCGCGCCCGCCCGGCGGAGACCATCGGCGCCCGCCAGTAGCCGGGCCGCCGCCGACCCCCACACGAAACGAAAGCCGAGAACCATGAACCGCATCGCCTCCATCGGCGCAGCCGCCCTGATCTCCCTGTCCGCCACCCCGGTCGCGGCTCACGCCGCCCCGGTCGCGGCTCACGCCGCCACGGCCTGGACCTCCTGCGGCGCCACCGGCGGGCTGGACCCCCGCCAGGAGTGCACGACGCTCCAGGTCCCTCTCACGTACGGCAAGCCGGGCGGCGGCACGATCTCCCTGGCCGTCTCCCGGATCCGTACGGCGCGGCCGGGACTGCGCAGGGGCGTGCTGCTGCTCATCCCCGGAGGACCGGGCAGCCCGGGCCTGAGCAGGCCGAGCACGATGGTGAAGCGCCTGCCGAGCGCCGTGCTCGACCGTTACGACCTGATCGGCTTCGACCCGCGGGGCGTCGGCCAGAGCTCGCCCGTCTCCTGTGGCCTCGCGCACGAGGATCTGGCGCCCTCCCGGCTCAAGCCCTACCCCTCGGCCGGCGGCGACATCAGCGAGAACGTCGCGTACGCCCGCAGGTTCAGCGAGGCCTGCGCCCGCAACGGCGGCCCCGTGCTGCGCAGCATCAGCACGCGCAACGAGGCCAGGGACATCGACGTCATCCGCCGGGCCCTCGGGGAGGACCGCCTGTCCTACTGGGGCGTCTCCTACGGCACGTACGCCGGAGCCGTCTACGCCACGATGTTCCCCGGCCGGACCGACAGGGTGATCCTCGACAGCAACGACGATCCCGACCCTGGCCAGGTCGCCCGGGTCTGGCTGGCCAACTACTCGCTGGGCGTCGAAGACCGCTTCCCCGACTTCGCCGCCTGGGCCGCCGCCCGTGACGACGAGTACGGCCTGGGGACGGACGCCGGCGCGGTCCGCCGCACCTTCCTGGACCTCGCCGAGCGCCTGGACCACGCCCCGATCGCATGGCCTGGCGCGAACCCGCCGCGGCTCGACGGCGCGGCCCTGCGGGAGACCATGCTGAACGCGCTGTATTCCGATACCGGGTTCCCCGGCCTGGCCGGGCTCATGCGGGCGGCGCTCGGCTCGGGTCCCCTTCCCGAGCCCTCCAGCGCGCCGGACGCGGCGCTGCAGAACGGCGCGGCCTCGGTGGCCGCGACCATCTGCAACGACGTCGAGTGGCCGAGCTCGGCCGGCCTGCACCGGCGGCTGGTGGCCCGCGACCGGGCGGCCCACCCGCTCACCGGCGGCATGCCGGTGAACATCGGTCCCTGCGCCTACTGGCCCTACCGGCCGGCGGAGGCGCCGGTGCGGGTCACGTCGCAGGGACCGTCCAACGTCTTGCTCGTGCAGAACCTGCGCGACCCGGCGACGCCGTACAGCGGCGCCCTGCGGATGCGCGAGGCCTTCGGGAGCCGGGCCCGCATGGTCGCCGTCGACTCGGGCGGGCACGGGTCCTACCTGGTCAACGGCAACGCCTGTGGCGACGACACCGTCACCACGTTCCTGGTCACCGGCAGGCGGCCGGCCCGGGACACGATCTGCAGGTAGACGCGCTCAAAGGCCGAGGGCGACGGAGAGGTCCTTCTTCAGGTCCTCCAGGTCCTGCGTGGCCCGGGCCCGGGCGGGCGCGACGTCGTCGCCCTCGACCGGTACGACGACCTCCAGGTAGCACTTGAGCTTGGGCTCGGTGCCGCTGGGCCGGACGATGATCCGGGCGCCGCCGGACAGGCGGTAGCGCAGGCCCTCGGTCGGCGGCAGCCCCGCCACCCCCTGGGACAGGTCCTCGGCCGACTCCACCGTCCGGCCCGCCAGCTCCACGGGCGGGTGCGTGCGCAGGCGCTCGATGGCCTTGGCGATCAGCGACAGGTCCTCGACCCGGACGGAGAGCTGGGTGGTCGCGTGCAGGCCGTAGCGGCGGGCCTGGTCGTCCAGCAGGTCGAGCAGCGACCTGCCGTCCCGCTTGGCCGCGGCGGCCATCCCGGCCACGGTGAGGGCGGCCCCCACGCCGTCCTTGTCGTGGACCGGCAGCCCGGCGTCCGATCCCACGCTGTAGCCCAGCGCCTCCTCGTAGCCGAAGACCAGCCCCGGGCCCGTCTTCATGATCCACTTGAAGCCGGTCAGCGTCTCCGCGTGCCGCACGCCGTGCCCGGCGGCGATCTTGGCGAGCAGCGACGACGACACGATCGAGGTGGCGACCAGCCGGTCGCCGCCCGAGGTGTGCCGCAGCACGTGCTCGGCCAGCAGGCCGCCCACCTCGTCGCCGGTCAGCATGCGGTAGCCGCCGCCCGGCAGCGGGGCGCCCACCGCGCAGCGGTCCGCGTCCGGGTCGTTGGCGATCACCAGGTCGGCGCGGGTCGCGGCGGCGAGTTCGAGCGCGAGGTCCATGGCGCCCGGTTCCTCCGGGTTGGGGAATGCCACGGTGGGGAAGTCCGGGTCGGGCATCGCCTGCCGGCTCACCGTGACCGGCACCTCGAAGCCCGCCACGCGGAACGCCTCGGACACGGTCGCGCCGCCCACGCCGTGCAGGGGTGTGTACGCGACCGCGATCTCGCGGGCGTCGCCGATGGGGAGCGCGGCCAGAGCCCGCAGGTACGGCACGACGATGTCGTCGTGGCCGAGGGTCTGCCAGTCCTCGCCCAGCGGGAGGGCGTCCACCCGGCCGACCGCGTCGATGGCGGCGGAGATCTCCTGGTCGATCGGCGGCACGATCTGCGCGCCGTCGCCCCAGTAGACCTTGTAGCCGTTGTCCTGGGGAGGGTTGTGCGAGGCGGTCACCATGACGCCCGCGTCCGCGCCGAGGTGGCGCACAGCGAAGGCCAGGACGGGGGTGGGCCACCTGCCGCCCATGACCGAGGCGCGCAGGCCCGCCCCGGTCAGCACGCGGGCCGTGTCGGCGGCGAAGACGTCGGACTTGTGCCGGCCGTCGTAGCCGATCACCACGTGGCGTCCCGGCCCGAGGACGCGGGCCAGCCCGGCGGCCGCCCGCATCACCGTGACCCGGTTCATCCGGTTCGGGCCGGCTCCCAGCGCGCCGCGCAGGCCCGCCGTGCCGAACTCCAGCTTCGCGCCGAAACGGTCCTCCAGGGCGGCCGGATCGGCATGCCCGTGCGACCCGCCGCGCTCCAGGAGCGCGTCGAGCTCCGCCCGCGTCTCGGGGTCGGGGTCCTGGTCGCGCCACTCTTCGGCGAGCCGTACGAGGTCGGTCATTGCGTCGGTCACGTATGGGCTCCCTACAGCTTGTCGACGACCTGGGCGAGCAGGACGCCCATGCGGGCGGCCGTGGCCCGGCCGACCTGCAGGACCTCCTCGTGGTTGAGCGGCTCGCCCACCAGGCCCGCGCCGGGGTTGGTGACCAGGGAGATCCCGAGCACCTCTGCCCCGGCCTCCCGGGCGGCGACCGCCTCCAGCACGGTGGACATGCCCACGAGGTCGCCGCCGAGCGTGCGCAGCATGCGGATCTCCGCGGGCGTCTCGTACGTCGGGCCGCGGAAGGCGACGTAGACGCCCTCGGCCAGCGAGGGGTCCACCGCACGGGCGAGGTCGCGCAGGCGCTTGGAATACACCTCGGTGAGGTCGATGAACGTCGCGCCCGTGATCGGGTTGTCACCGGTGAGGTTGATGTGGTCGCTGATCAGGACCGGGTCGCCGACCTTCTGGGTCTCCGGCCGTAGCCCGCCCGCCGCGTTGGTCAGCACCACCGTGCGCACCCCGGCCGCGACTGCCGTGCGCACCCCGTGGACCACCGGCTCGACCCCGCGGCCCTCGTACAGATGCGTACGGCCAAGGAAGATCAGGGCGTTGAGCCCGGAGCCCGTGCGCACCGCGCGCACCGTGCCCGCGTGACCGGCGACCGCGGGAGGGGAGAACCCGGGCAGTTTCGTCACCGCGAGCTCGGCGACCGTCTCGCCGATGACGTCCGCGGCCGGGACCCAGCCCGAGCCCATGACGAGGGCGACGTCGAAGGAAGGGATGCCGGTGAGGTTCCTCAGCGTGGTCGCGGCCTCGGCCGCCAGGTCATATGGGGTCACTTTGCTGAGGGTACAGAAGAGCATGAACCCGGCGGATAAGAGCCGGGCCTGTGTCAGTCGCCGAGCTTCTTGCAGGGGCGGGTGCGAAGCCGTGCGACGTAGTCGTCGGGAGCGCCGGCCTTCTCGGCGGAGTCGGCGAGGATGCCGATGTATCGCGCCGACGGCAGCCCGCCCTCATAGGAGTTCAGCACGTACGACCAGGCGAGCACGTCGCCCTCCAGCGTCGCGACGCGGAGCCGGAGCTTGCGGTAGAGGCCGAGGTCGGTGCCGATCCAGCGGTCGAGGGACGCCTCGTCCCACTCCGGCACGTCGTACAGGACGACGAATACCTGCTCGTCGGCGTCCTCGACTATCGTGGCGAGAGCGCCCTCCCAGCTGACGTCCTCGCCGCCGAAGGTGAGCCGCCAGCCCGGGAGCCAGCCCGTTCCTCGCATGGGCGAGTGGGGCGCCCACTCCGCCATCTGCTTGGGGTCCATGTTGCTGCCGTAGGCCGCGTAAACAGGCACGGTACACAAGCCTAAACCAAGATCCCCAAAGTTGGACGGGTAGCGCGCGGACGGGGATGCGGCGACACAAATCCGCGTAGTTAATCCGTTACGCGCACCTCGCCGGGAATACGAAGCCAGGATGCGGGACAATGGAGCATGTGACAAGGATCGTGATCATCGGTGGGGGCCCCGGCGGATACGAGGCGGCCCTGGTCGCCGCGCAACTGGGTGCCCAGGTCACCGTCGTGGAGGAGGAAGGACCTGGCGGGGCGTGCGTGCTCACCGACTGCGTGCCGTCCAAGACGCTGATCGCCTCCTCCGTGCGCAAGCAGGCGCTTCTCGACGCGTCGACGCTGGGGGTCCGCTTCGACGGCGGCCTTGACCACGACGCCGGCAGCGTCTCCGTGGACATGATCGACGTGAACAAGCGCGTCAAGGAGCTCGCGCTGGCGCAGTCGAACGACATCGCCGCCCGGCTGGCCGCCGAGGGCGTCGAGGTCATCCGCGCCCGGGGCCGTCTGGTCGATCCCCAGGTGGTGCGCGCCGGCGACCGTACGGTCCGGGCCGACGTGGTCATCGTGGCGACCGGCGCCCACCCCCGCGTGCTGCCGGGGGCCGAGCCCGACGGCGAGCGCATCCTCAGCTGGCGACAGCTGTACGACCTGGAGGAGCTTCCCGAGCACCTGATCGTGGTCGGCTCCGGCGTCACCGGAGCCGAGTTCGCCGGCGCCTACCGGTCGCTCGGGTCGGAGGTCACGCTGGTCTCATCGCGCGACCGGATGATGCCCAACGAGGACGCCGACGGCGCCGAGGTGCTGGAGGAGGTCTACCGGCGCCGCGGAATGAACGTCATGGGCCGCTCGCGCGCCGCCTCGGTCAAGCGCACCGAGCACGGCGTCGTCGTGACCCTGGAGGACGGCCGCACCGCCGAGGGCAGCCACTGCCTGATGACCGTCGGCATGGTCCCCAACACCTCCGGGCTCGGGCTGGAGGACAACGGCGTGCGGCTCGACCGCAACGGCTTCATCGAGGTCGACAAGGTGTCGAGGACCTCCGCGCCCGGCGTGTACGCCGCGGGGGACTGCACGGGCGTCCTGATGCTCGCCTCGGTCGCCGCCATGCAGGGCAGGATCGCGGTCTGGCACGCGCTCGGCGAGGCCGTGCAGCCGATCCGGCTGGCCACCGTCGCCGCCAACATCTTCACCGATCCGGAGATCGCCGCCGTGGGCGTGTCGCAGCGGCAGATCGAGGCGGGCGAGATCGAGGCGAACGTCGTCAAGCTGCCGCTCGCGACCAACGCCCGGGCCAAGATGCAGGGCTTCAACGACGGTTTCGTGAAGCTGTTCTGCCGTCCGAACACCGGCATCGTGCTCGGCGGTGTCGTGGTCGCCCCGCGCGCGTCGGAGCTGATCCTGGCCCTGTCGGTGGCCGTGCAGCATCGCCTGACCGTGGACCAGCTCGCCCACACCTTCGCGGTCTACCCGTCGCTGTCGGGCTCGGTCACCGAGGCCGCCCGCCGTCTCATGTCCCCGCTGACCGCCGGGGGCATCTGACCCGTCTCCTGCCACGGCCGGATCAGTCCGCGCACGCCGCGCCCACGGGGACGCGGGCGCCGGGCGCCGGGCGTGGGCGCAGGGCGCGCGCCGGCCAGATCATCGCCCCGACCATGCACGTCACCAGGGCGAACGCGAACGGGAAGGCGAACGCGCCGGCCAGCCAGCCGGTGACGGACGGAGCCACGAGACCCGACATCCAGGTGATCGTCGCGACCCCCGCGACCCCCTCGGCGGGCGTCCGGGCGATCTGGCCCGCCGCCGCGAACACCAACGGCACGACGACGGCGATGCCGGCGCCGAACAACGCGAACCCGGCGATCACCGGCGCGGGCGTGCGGAACGCGACCACGATCACGCCGCCGAGGACGGCGGCGGCGGCCCCGGCGCGCACGGTCGCGACCGGCCCGAGCCTGCGCACCACGAGATCCCCGCCGAGCCGCATCGCGACCATGCACGCGGTGAACACGGTGTAACCGGCTGCGGCGACGCCCGCTCCCGCCCCGGCGACGTTCGTGAGGTAGATCGCCGCCCACTGGCCGCTGGCCCGCTCCGCGAAGGTGGCGAAGAAGCCGATCAGGCCGATCAGCAGGACGGCCCTCGGCGGCAGCGCGAATCGCGGCGGCGGCTTCTCCTCCGGCGCGGGCCTGTCGTCGAGGAGCGCCCGGCTGCCCACGGCGCCCGCGGCGATCAGCGCAGCCGCCATGAGGGGGAGATGCGCCCGCGCGTCCAGGCCCGCCTGCGCCGCCGCGGCCCCGAGGCCCGCACCGACCAGGTTGCCGACGCTCCACATGCCGTGCAGGCCGGACATGACCGAGCGGCCCAGCCGCCGCTCGACGAGCACGCCCTGGGCGTTCATGGCAAGGTCGCACATGCCCGCGGCGGCGCCCGACAGGAGGAACACGGGGGCCAGCCAGAGGGGTCCCGGTGCCAGCACGGGCAGGGCCAGCGACACACTCCACAGGGCCAGCAGTGCCCGGGTCGTGGCCTTGGCCCCGAACCGGTAGGCCAGCCGGGCGGTCACCGGCATAGTGAGGAACGAGCCGACAGGAGGGCAGAGCAGGATGAGCCCGAGAGCGGTCGTGCTCAGGCCGAAGTGGTCCTGGAACCAGGGCATCCTGGTGGCGATGGTGCCCGCCACCGCTCCGTGGACGGCGAAGACGAGGGCGATGGCCCGCTGATGTCTGTCTCGCATGGGGATAAATTAACAGGCAGGCTCCCTGATAGAAAGTGGGAATGTCATGAAGACCGCGACGCCCCAGCTCGCGAGGGCCATCAACGACCGGCTCGCCCTCGATCTGCTCCTGGAGCGGGGCCCGCTGACCGCACCCCAGCTGCGCGCGCTCACGGGCCTGTCCCGCCCGACCGTGTCGGACCTGATCGAGCGCCTTCAGGTCGAGGGCCTGATCCGGGTCACGGGGGAGAGCGGCGGCGACCGGCGCGGCCCCAACGCCCGGCTCTACGGGATCGTCGCCGACCGGGCGTTCGTGGGCGGGGTTGACGTGCGGCGCGACGTGGTCGGCGTCACGGTCGCCGACATCACCGGCGCCACCGTGGGCGCGGTGACGCGGCCGCTCGGGGAAAACCTTCCCGCGCTGGTCGCGCAGGCGCTCACCGAGGCGGCCGGCTCACGTCCCCTGCACGCCGTCGTTATCGGCGCGCCCGGCATGGTCGACCCGCAGACCGGAGACCTCGCGGCCGGGAACGTGGAGCCCGCCTGGCGGCCCGGGCTCCTCCCGGCCCTGCGCACCCTGGTCGACGCGCCGGTCACCATGGAGAACGAGGTCAACCTGGCCGCCGTCGCCGAGCACACCACCGGGGCGGCCGCCGGGCGGGACGACTTCGTCCTGCTGTGGCTGGACGACGGCGTCGGCGCGGCCGTCGTGCTGGACGGCAGGCTCCGCCGGGGCGCCTCCGGCGGAGCCGGCGAGATCGGTTTCCTCGGCCGGCTCGACATCAGGGTGTGCGATGCGCTGGGCCCGGAGGCCGTACGCGGTCTGGACCTCCCGGCCCTGGCCGAGAGGGTCGTGACGGCCGCCTTCGCGCTCGTGGCCGTGCTCGACCCCGGCCTCGTCGTCCTCGGCGGCGCCACCAGCCTGGCGGGCGGCGACCCGCTGGCCGCCCTGGTCGCCGAGCGCCTGGCGGAGGTCTCGCCCGTGCCCGTGCACGTACGCGTGAGCGCCATCCCGGACAATCCCGTGCTGAGGGGCGCGGTCTCCACCGCCCTCTCGATCGCTCGTGACGCCGTCTTCGGCCAGGGCCGCCGGTGACCTCGCCGGGGTCACCCGCTTGAGCCAACCGCCGGGTCACCCGCCGGGGTCGCCCGCAGAGGTCAGCGGTGGCCGCCCGTGGCGGACAGCCGTGACCTGACCTCGTGCAGCGCGTACCGTCCCCGCGCGACCGCCGTGGCCGCCGCCCGCAGGTCGTAGGGGGTCTGGGCGACGTTCAGCGCCTGCTTGGCCGCCTCGTACGCGTCGAGCGCCGCGCGCCACTCATGCGTCGGGCCGCTGACCTGGTTGATCTTCATCTCGAAGTCGAGGGCGTCGATCTCCTCGCCGAAGCGGGTCACGTCCTCCTCGGCGGCGTGCCTGGCCACCGCCATCTCGGCCACGAAGCGCTCCTTGCGCCGGTGCGCCACGCCCCACAGGATCAGCGTCAGGCTCAGGCCGAGTCCGGACACGATGACGAGGATGAGCGCGGGCGACAGGCCCTTCGGGCGGACGGCGTTCCCGGGCACGTCCCGCTCCCAGGTGGTGGTGGTCGTCCTGTCCGCGGCCGGTTCGTCTCCGGCGGCGCCGCCGGGCGCGACGGCGTCGTCGGGGAGGTTGACCGGCGTGCCCCGGGCCCCGGTGAGGTCCACGTCGTCGGCCTGGATGAAAGAGGCCTTGTCGACGTTCGCCCCGTGGAAGTCGGCGCCGTCGAGTTCGGCCTGCGTGAACTCCGCCTCGGACAGGTCGGCGTCCTTCAGCGTGGCGTGCTCCAGGTGAGCCTGGCCGAGCTTGGCCTCGTCGAGCTTGGCCCGGGTGAAGTCGGCCTTGCGGCCCTTGATCTGCCCGAGCGTGGCGTCCTTCAGGTCGGCGTCCACGAGTCTCGCGTCGGTGAGGTCGGCCTGGGTGAGCACCGCCCGGGTGAGGACCGCGCCGGTCAGGTCGGAGTGCGGGAACTCGGCCTGTACGGCGTCCGCGTCGGTGAGAATCGCCCCGCGCAGGTCCGCCTGCTTGGCCTGCAACTGACCGAGGTCGGCGTCGCTGAGGTCGGCGCCGCGCAGGTCGGCGTAGTCGAGATGGACCTGCCCCAGGTCGGCCTCCTTCAGAGACGCCTTGCTCAGGACGGCCCCGGTGAGGTCCTTGCCCGTGAGGTCCACCCCGTCCAGCTTCGCGCCGGTGAGGTCGGCGCACCGCATGACGGGAGGCAGCGCGGCGCCGGTGAGGTCCCTGCCGCTCAGGTCGACGCCGCTGCCCGGCTTGCAGGGCGCGGACGCCGCGTGACCGGGGGTCGCAGGAAGTGCCAGGAACGCGAGCGACAGGAACGCGAGCGACAGGAACGCGAGCGCCAGGAACGCGAGCGCCAGGAACGGGGCGGCGAGGAAACGGGGGGCGAAGCGACGCACGGGGGGCCTCCTGAAGGGAACGTCCCGAGTCTTCCACTCGATCTTGAATCGCACTTGCAATCCGCTGACCGCCCCGGGTCGCTGAACGCGTGGCCGCCGGCATCCCCGGAGTGGCGAACGCCGCCGGAACCCGTGGTCGCGGCACCCCGGACATGAGAAGGGGCGGACGGCCCCCGGACATGAGGGGCGGACGGCCCCGGACAGCGGACGGCCCCCGGACATGAGAAGGGGCGGACCGTCGGGCCCGCCCCCTCGTCGATGCCGTGCCGAAGCGCTCAGGCGTTACCAGTCGCCGCCGCCGAAGTCCCCTCCGCCGAAGTCGCCGCCGCCCCAGTCGCCGCCTCCGCCGCCGAAGTCGCCACCGCCGCCGCCCCAGTCGCCGCCACCGGCATCCACGCCCGCGGCATATCCGGAGTCGTAGCCGGCGCCGTATCCGCCGTGACCCCAGCCGCCGAACGCGCCGCCGAGCATGGTGCCGACGAGCATGCCGGTCAGCAGGTCGCCGCCGCCGAAGCCGCCGTAGTAGCCGTACGCGTAGGGCTGGTAGGCGGGACCGGCGTCCCAGTAGGGCCTGCGCTGGCCGTTCACCATGACCTCGCGCATCTGCGGGTCGAAGCCGCGCTCCACCGCCTCGGCGTCCGCCGCGCAGGCGGGGACGTCGCGCACCGCGCCGCCGGGGGGCGCCCACCGGACGTTGCGGGCCGACGGGCCGTGCTGCGGGTTGAAGAAGCACGGGGGCAGCCGCTCGGGCAGCGGCTGGTTGTTCACGCGCGCCTTGACGCAGGCCAGCGCGTAGCGGCCGTCCTCCAGCGTCGAGGTCACCGTGCGCAGGTCCTCGGGGCGCTTGATCGCGTCCAGTTCGACCTTGGCCCGCTCGTAGGAGTCGAGGGCGCGCTGCCAGTCGCCCGTCGTCTCGCTCTGCGGGAGCATCCGGGCGTCCACGTCGAGCTCGGTGATCTCCTCACCGAACTTCGTGACGTCCTCCTCGACCGTCTGCTTGACGGCGGCGAGCTCGGCGGCCTCGCGCTCCTCGCGCTTGCGCTTGCTGCGGCGTCCGATGATCCACAAACCGGCACCTCCCACGACCGCGATGCCCAGAATGCCGACGAGCACACCTGTGCCATTGCCGCCGCCGACCGTGCTGCCCTTGGCGCGGGCGCCGTCGACGTCGCCCTCGCGCACCAGGTTCACCCGGTTGACGAAGTCCTTCATGCCGGTGACCACGTCGCCGTTGGCGCTGGTGGCCAGCCGGGTCAGCACGCCCGGCGCGTTCCTGGGCAGCTCGGTCGACCCCGCGAACAGGCTGTTGCCGTCGAGGAGGGCCACGGTCGCGCTCGACCGGCCGGCCTTGTCGAGCTCGGACAGCAGTTGCGGGATGTAGGTGCTCACCTGGCTCGTGCTCACGGTGCCGTCGGGCATGGCGACCACGTAGATCTTGGACTTCGAGTCCTTCAGCGCCTGGCGGATCTCGTTCTGCTGGCTCGACGAGAGCGGAGACCCGCTCTGGACGAACAGCGGGTCCTGGGCGTTCTTCCAGGACGACAGGACCGTGGTCGGGTCCGGGGGAGCCGCCGCCACTGCGGACGGCGCGAGCGCGAGCACAGTGATGAGTCCGGCGAGCAGCGCCGCCAGGGCGGCCACCACCCGGCCGAGCGGTGTCTTCATGGTCACGGCTTCAAGCCTCCTTCGCCCTACTGGACGAATGGCAGGGCGCGATGGTTCCTCCACAAAAACCTATCGTTCCGCACCAGGGGGGCGGCATGCGTCCTTCCGCCGGTGAATGACGGTGGCGTCGCCTCCACGGCCAGTCAGCCGGGAGGCTCAGGCGTCCTTGATCTCGCAAAGGACGGCCCCGGCGGTGACCGTCTGGCCGACGGAGGCCGCGAGGCCGGTGATCGTGCCGCCCTTGTGGGCGGTCAGCGGCTGCTCCATCTTCATCGCTTCGAGGACGACGATCGTGTCGCCGGACTCGACGGTGTCGCCGTCGGCGACGACGACCTTCACGATCGTGCCCTGCATCGGGCTGACGAGGGAGTCGCCGCTCGCCGCGGCCTTCCCGGCGCCGCGCCCGCCGGATCGCCGGGGCGCCGCCTTCTTGGCCTGGGCGCCGCCGGCCGTCCCCGAACCCGACGAGCCCAGCCCGGCGGGCAGGACGACCTCCAGGCGCTTGCCGCCGACCTCGACCGTGATCCGCTCGCGCTCGGCCGGTTCGGCCGCTCCCACGGCCCCCTCGTACGGGGGGATCTCGTTCACGAACTCGGTCTCGATCCACCGGGTGTGCACAGAGAACGGCTCGCCGGCGAAGGCGGGATCGTCCACCACGGCCCGGTGGAACGGCAGCACGGTGGGCATGCCGCCGATCTCGTACTCCGCCAGGGCGCGGCGCGACCGCTCCAGCGCCTGCTCACGGGTCGCGCCGGTGACGATCAGTTTGGCCACGAGCGAGTCGAACGCCTGCGGCACGCTCATGCCGGTTTCGTAGCCGCCGTCCAGTCGCACGCCGGGGCCGGACGGGACGCGCATCGACGTGATCGTCCCCGGCGCGGGCAGGAAGCCCCGGCCCGCGTCCTCCGCGTTGATGCGGAACTCGATCGAGTGGCCGCGCAGCACGGGGTCGTCGTAGCCCAGCGGCTCGCCGTCGGCGACCCGGAACATCTCGCGGACCAGGTCGATGCCGGCGACCTCCTCGCTGACCGGGTGCTCGACCTGCAGCCGGGTGTTGACCTCCAGGAAGGAGATCGTGCCGTCCTGGCCGACGAGGAACTCGCACGTGCCGGCGCCGACGTAGCCCGCCTCGCGCAGGATCGCCTTGGACGACGAGTAGAGCAGCTCCATCTGCTCGCCGGTCAGGAACGGGGCCGGGGCCTCCTCCACCAGCTTCTGGTGGCGGCGCTGGAGTGAGCAGTCGCGGGTGGACACGACCACGACGTTGCCGTGGGCGTCGGCCAGGCACTGGGTCTCGACGTGACGCGGCCGGTCGAGGTAGCGCTCGACGAAACACTCTCCGCGCCCGAAGGCGGTGACGGCCTCGCGCACCGCGGACTCGTACAGGTCGCCGATCTCCTCCATGGTGCGGGCCACCTTGAGCCCGCGCCCGCCGCCGCCGAACGCCGCCTTGATCGCGATCGGCAGGCCGTGCTCCGCGGCGAAGGCGACGACCTCGTCCACTCCGGAGACCGGGTCGGAGGTTCCGGCCACGAGGGGGGCGCCCACGCGCTGCGCGATGTGCCGGGCCTGGACCTTGTCGCCCAGCGCGGTGATCGCCGAGGGCGGCGGGCCGATCCAGATCAGGCCGGCGTCGAGCACGGCCTGGGCGAAGCCCGCGTTCTCGGCGAGGAAGCCGTAGCCGGGGTGGACGGCGTCCGCGCCGGTCTTCTCCGCCACCGAGAGGATCTTGCCGATGTCGAGGTAGGTCTCGGCCGGGCTCTGCCCGCCGAGCGCGTGCGCCTCGTCGGCCACCCGCACGTGCAGCGCGTCGAGGTCCTGGTCGGCGTAGACCGCGACGCTGGACAGCCCGGCGTCCCTGCAGGCCCGCGCGATCCGTACGGCGATCTCGCCGCGATTGGCGATCAGGACCTTGTGCACCGCGTCCATCCTTCCGTCGGACCCCCGGTTACGGGCCTTGGTGGATTTTATGCACCTGCCGACGCCGGACGGCGTGCGCCCCCATACCAAGTGGGGCGGCCGGCGCGCCTCGTCCTCACCGCTTCCCCGGCCCTATAACCGGTATGCCCGGGTTTGAAGCGGCATGTTGTGAAGCGGCATCGCCGGTCGGGTTCGTTAGGCTGATCACTTATGCGGGGACCCGGCCTTCTGGCGACCGTGCTGGCGCTGCTTCTCGTGGCGCCGCCCGCGCCGCCCGCTCAGGCGCGTACGGCGCCGGTGCGGTGCGCGCCGCGCAAGGGCGGCATGGGGGTGGCCGAGCCGTGGGCGCAGCGCAGGCTCGACCCGAAGCGGGTGTGGCCGCTCACCACGGGCGAGGGGGTCACGGTCGCGGTCATCGACAGCGGGGTGGACCTGACCCACCCCCAGATCCGGGTGGCCAAGGAGGTCGACTACACCGGGACGGGCCACCGCGACTGCGTCGGCCACGGCACCGCCGTCGCCGGGATCATCGCCGCCCAGTACGTGAAGGGCGTCCCCTTCGTCGGCGTCGCGCCGGGAGTGCGGCTGATCTCGCTGAAGCAGACGAACGAGGAGAACGGCGACCCGGACGCGCTGGCCAGGGCCATCGCGGACGCGGCCGACTTCGGCGCCGACGTGATCAACGTGTCGATCGACGCCCACGACGAGCCGAAGCTCAGGCAGGCCGTGGCGTACGCGCTCGGCAAGGACGCGGTGATCGTGGCGGCGGCCGGCAACACGACCGCGGACGACGGCACCCCGGAGGCCTCCTACCCCGCCGCCTACCCGGGGGTGCTCGCCGTGGGCTCGGCCACCCCGGACGGCAGGCGTGCCGACTTCTCCAACACCATCACTCCCGTCTCCGTTCTCGGGCCCGGCCAGGACATCACCTCCACCTGGCCCGGACGGTCGTACATGAGCGGGCTCGAAGGCACCAGCTTCGCCGCGCCGTACGTCGCGGGGGTGGCGGCGCTGGTGCGCGCCCGCCATCCGGAGCTGGACCAGGAGCGGGTGCGGTGGCGCATCACCGCCACGGCGGACGGCGGCGTGGGAACGGGCACGGGCGCGGGGATGGTGAACCCGATGCTCGCCGTCACCGCGATCCTGCCGCTGGAGGCCGTCGACGCCCCCGTCATCGCGCCGCCGGCGCCGGCCCCGCTGCCGCGGAACGCGGTGAGAAGGGCGGCTCCGGTGGACCGGGAGGCGATCGACCTGGCGCTGACGATCGCGGCGGCGGCGCTGTGCGGTGTGGGACTGATCGTGGCCGTGCGGGTGTTCGTGCCGATGGGCAGGCGCAGAAGGTGGCGCCCCGGCCGCGAGCGTTGACTCGTCGGCTTTGAGTAATTGACGGTTAAATGTTTTGGCCTGCCGGAAACAGCTGCTTTGTGCCGGGTCCTCTTGGTTGAATGATCCTAATCAGGTCACTTCCAGAAAGGACTGAGATGCACCCTTTACGGCCGGGTGATCCCGAGCAGATAGGCGAGTACGCCATCCTGGGACGGCTGGACGAGGGGCCCCGCGGCGACGTCTATGTCGGCAAGGAGACCGGCGACGACGCCCCTGTGCGGGTGATCAAGCTCTTGGCCGCCGAGCCGGGTTCGGGGCAGACCGTCCTCGACCGGCTCACTGCCGCCACGAGAGTGTCCAGCTCATATGTGGCCCGCACGATCACGGCGGGCCTTTTCGGTGATCGACCGTACGTCGTCAGGGAACACGTCGAGGGGCGCAGCCTGGCCGCCGCCGTGGCGGCCGAGGGGCCGCTCTCGGGGGAGGCGCTCGAACGGGTCGCGGTGGGCGTGCTCACGGCGCTGACCGCCGTGCACCTCGCCGACCTCGCGCACGGCTCGCTCACCCCGCACAACGTCATCGTCGCGGACGACGGCGTCAAGCTGACCGATGTCGCCGCCGGGCCCCCGGCGGGCGAGCCGGCGTACCGCGCTCCGGAGCAGATCAGGGGCGAGCGGTACGACGCGTACGCGGACATGTTCGCCTGGGCCGCCACGGTGGTCTTCGCCGCGACCGGGCGTCCGCCGTTCCCGCAGGAGCCGCAGGCGGTGCTGAACGCGCAGCCCGACCTCGGCGGGCTTGAGGAGCGGCTGCGCCAGGTCGCGTTGCCCGCGCTGGCCAAGGAGCCCGGGCAGCGGCCGACCGCCTACGCCGCCATGCTGCAACTGCTCGGCGGCGCCGCCGCCGGGGCGCAACCGGCGGCGAGCCCCGGCACGGCGATGGTGCTGCCCGCGCAGCCGCAGCAGCCGCCGCAGCAGCCGATCGGGGGAGCCCCCGTTCCACCGGCTCCGCAGCAGACCTGGGGCCCGCCGCCCGTGCCCCAGCAGCCGCAGCAGTCGTCCACCACCGCCTGGCAGCCGCCCGCCATGCCGCAGGAGCAGATCCAGCAGCAGACGTGGGGGCCGCCGACCACCCAGGGCCAGGTCGAGACGGCCAGGCGCAGGCCGTTCCCCGTCGGCCTCGCGGCGGCGGTCGGCGCCGTGGTCCTGCTCTCCGGAGCGGGTCTGTGGGGCGCCGGCCACTACGCCGAGGTCCGGCTGTCGCCGGCCGCGGCGGAGCGCGCCGCAGGCGGGCACGGGACCGGTGGGCGCGTGATCGCGGACGCCGGTGACGCGGACGGCGGAAACGTGGGTGGTGGAAACGTCGGCGGCGGGACCACGGGAGGCGCGACCGGAGGCGGCGGGCAGGCGCCGACGGCGGCGCCGCAGGTGACGGTGCCGTGGGCGCTGTCATCCGAGGACCCGGACTCGCCGGTGCAGCCGCTGGTGCTGCCGAGCGAGTGGCCCACGGACACTCCGGCGACGCCGGAGCTCACCTCGGTCCCGACGCCGGGCCCGATCGTGCCGGTGCCGACCCAGCCGGTGGTCCCGCCGCCGGCGCAGCCGCCCGGTCAGCCGCCCGGTCAGACGAACGGGCGGACGACGCAGCCGACGGCCCGGGTGACGACCACCGCCACGGTGACCGCCATACCCAGCCCGGTGCCGACGGAGCCGACTCCCGAGCCCCCGCCCACACAGTCGCCGAGCCCGGCGCCCACGGACCGGCAGGAGCACGGACGGGGTCGGTGGCGCACCCAGCCCACCCAGAACCCGACCCAGAATCCGACCCAGGACCCCGCTCAGAGCCCTACTCAGAGCCCCGCTCAGGGCCCCACCCAGAAGCCCACCCAGAAGCCCACCCAGAACGCCACGGAGGTGCCCACCTGGGTGCCCACCAAGAGGCCCACCTGGAAACCCACCTGGAGGCCCACCAGGAGGCCTACCTGGAAGCCCACCGCGGCCCCGACGGCGCCCGCGCGGCCGAGCCCGTCCAACGCTCCGGTGCCGACCACCCCGGCGCCCAAGCCGACTACCCCGGCACCGAAGCCGACGACCGCGGCGCCGATCCGGAACCCCTTCGGTCCGGTCCAGGTCTGCGGTCCGGGCTTCTCCGTGCAGCGCAGCAGCCCCCTGGCGGGTGGCGTCGCCTACCAGCTGTACAACCCCGGCACGGGGGAGAACTGCGCCGTCACGATCAAGACGGCCGACGTCGGAAAGGAGACGCCGGTCTCCGCGACCCTGGAGGTCCAGGGCGGCGGGTCCAAGACCGACAGCGGTAACTACAAGTACTACGCCGGCCCCGCGAAGCTGCAGGCCAAGGGCAAGTGCGTCAGGTATTCCGGCAGCGTCGGCTCCGCCGGCGCCGGCGGCGATTGGGGCAACTGCGGCTGACCGGTTCACGGGAAGGCCGGATCGGCAGGTCCGGACACACGAAGGCCGGGCGGGAGCACCCGCCCGGCCTTTCGTCTGCGCGGCCCCGCCGCCTGCCCCCCGCCGCCTGGCCCCCCTGCCTGCCGTCCCCGCTGCCTGCCCCCGCTGCGTGCCCTACCTGCCGGAGCCCTACTGCCGGAGCCCTGTGCCGGAGCCCGCCACCGGGTTTCGCGCCGGCTGAACGATCAGTATCCGCGGTAGCCGGTGCCGGTCTTCATGCCCACCACACCGGGAACGGCCGAGACCGAGCCGTAGCGCTCGATGGCATAGCGGACGCCCGCGACGATGTTGTCCACCGGGTTCCAGATGTCCTTGTGCCCCGGCAGGGACCAGCGGTTGAACGTGGGGTCGATGGTCTGCATCAGCCCCTTGGAGGGGGTTCCCGCGGCCGCGTTCGAGTCCCAGTTGTTGATCGCATGCGGGTTCCCGCCCGACTCGTGCCGGATGATCATCCAGATGTCGTCCCGGTTCATCTTCCCGGCGGGGTAGCCCTGGGCCGTGAGGATCTCGATGGCCTGCTCGATCCACTCCTTGACCTGGCCGGTGGGCGCGGGTCCGCCGCCGGCCGGCGGCGGACCGCTCGGGCCGTAGCCGCCGCTCCCGCCCGAGCCGCCGTAACCGCTCACGCCGCTCACGCCGCTCAGGCTCGTCCCGCCGTACGAGGCGTACGTCGGGTGCGCCTTGTCACCGGGGGCTCCCGTGTAGCCGGGGGTGCGCTGCCAGTCGACGGTGTGCCCCTGCCGGGGCACGAAGTCCTGTTTGCCCGGGTCCGGAATCTTGGCGAAGGTGAGCGCGCCGTCGCGGTAGTCGCCGCCCAGGTGGGAGCCCAGCGTCTTCGTGGCGTCGCCGACGGCCGTGTTCACCTGCTCCAGGTGCGGCCGGGCGTCCTCGATTCCCCGGGAGACGATGGCCCGCAGCCCGTTCTCCAGCTCCTTGTCCGCGGCATCCTGGTTCCGGCCGCGGTAGGCCGCCGCCTCGGCGACCACGTCGGCGCAGATGCCGTCGATCTTCGATTTGGCGCTCTCCAACGCCGTGGCGACCTTCTCCAGCGCGCCCGCGCACGCGACCAGAGCGTCGTGGAGGCCGTCGGCCGCCTTGCCGTACCTGTTCATGTACGTGACGAAGGCATCGGCCGAGCGGCCCTGCCACGCGGCGTCCACGGTGCGCACGGCCCGGCCCACGCCACCGGCGTAGTCCTGCGCGTCGCCGGCCGCGCCGCGCCACTTCCCGGCGATGTCGCGGATCCCGCCGGGATCGCCGTTCACCTTCTGCGCCATGGCGGCCAGCTCACCGCCACCCGGCAGGTCGGAGACCCCGCTTCGCTCGCTCATACCTGAAGTGAGGTGGACGTGGCCTTGTGGGCCGTCCGGACGTTGTCCTGCACGCTCTCCAGCGCCCGCTCCACGCCCTTCAGCTTGGTCCTCGCGTCGGCCACCTCCGCGGTCAGCGCGGCGTAGGCCGTGTCGACGGCCGCCGCCAGCGCCGCCGCGCCGTCCACGTGCCCGAAGGAGGCCGCCCGGGTGCCGGGCGTCTCGGGCAGGCCGCCGTGCAGGCTCTCGTACTGGCCCCAGGCCTTGCTCACCGCCGTACGGCAGCTTTCGAGCGCCTGGAAGTGGATGTCGAAACCGGCCACGGACCGCTCCTCTCCGCCTGTCACTCTTCCCCGGGAGGAGGCAGGAACGCGGTCTGGGCGAGCCGCGCGCCGAACCTCCTGTCGACGTGGTAGCCCCGGCCGGGCGGCAGCGGATGCGCCCGGACGTTGCCGAACAGGTAGCCCTCGTCCTTGTTGCCGGACAGGATGACGGCGGGGCTGGCCATGTCCTTCAGCTTCTGGACGACCGGGTCGTACATGGCCCGGCCGGCGCCGCCCATCTGGCGCGACAGGACCAGGTGCAGCCCGATGTCCCGCGCCTGCGGCAACAGGTCCACCAGAGGCAGCAGCGGGTTGGACGAGGTGGCGACCAGGTCGTAGTCGTCCACGACGATGTAGACGTCCGAACCCTGCCACCAGCTCCTGTCCCGCAACTGCTCGGGCGTGAGGTCCGCCGGGGGCAGCCGCTTGAGCAGGGCCCCGCGCACGTTGTTGATCAGCTCCTGGGCGGCGGTGCTCGACGCCGCGTAGCCGATGCGGTGGGCGGTCGCGGCCGAGTCGAGCAGCGACCTGCGGTAGTCGATGACGATCATCATCGCCTCGTGCGGCTGCCGCCTGGCCACCAGGCCCTCGGCGACCAGCCGCAGCAGGTTCGACTTGCCGCTCTCGGTGTCGCCCAGGACGACGAAGTGCGGGTCGGCGTCGAAGTCGAGCAGCACGGGCGAGAGCGTCGCCTCGTCGATGCCGATCGGGATCTTCGGTCCCGTCTCCTCGATGCCGGGCAGCGAGGCCGCGGGCAGCACCGGCGGCAGCAGCCGGATCGCCGGCGCCGGCGGCCCCTGCCAGGAGTCCCTGACCGCGTGCACCAGCCCGCGGACGCCCGCGCCGAGGTCCTCGGAGCTCTGCACGCCGTCGATCCGCGGCAGCGCGGACAGGAAGTGCAGCCCCTCCTTGGTGAGGCCGCGTCCCGGCGCGCCCTCGGGGACCGCCAGCGACGCCTTCCTGTTCACCTCGGACTCGTACGCGTCGCCGAGTTTGAGCTCGACCCTGGTGCCGAACAGGTCGCGGATGCTCGCCCGGAACTCCGACCACTTGTTGGTGGCCGCCACCACGTGGATGCCGTATCCGAGGCCCCGGGCGGCGATGTCGGTGACGACGGGTTCGAGCGACTCGAACTCCTGCCTGAGCGTCAGCCAGCCGTCCACCACCAGGAACACGTCGCCCCAGCCGTCGCCGTCGCGGCCGGACTCGGCCCGCATCCGGCGGTAGGCCGCGACCGACTCGATGCCGTGCTCGGCGAAGTCCGCCTCGCGCCGCTCGAGGATCGTGGAGATCTCGGCGACCGTACGGCGGACGCGGTCGGCGTCGAGGCGGCTCGCGACGCCGCCCACGTGCGGCAGCGCCTCCAGCGAGGCCAGGGAGCCGCCGCCGAAGTCCAGGCAGTAGAACTGCACCTCGCGCGGCGTGTGCATCAGGGCCATGCTCGTGATCAGCGTCCGCAGCACGGTGCTCTTGCCGCTCTGCGTGCCGCCCGCGACGCCAACGTGGCCCGCGCCTCCGGACAGGTCCAGCCAGTAGGGGTCGCGGCGCTGCTCGAACGGCCGGTCGACGATGCCGACGACCGCGTGGAGCAGCCCCCGGCCGCCCCAGCCCGCGGTGGTCAGACCGAGCTCGGGGGTGACGGACAGCGGCGGCAGCAGGTGGGCGAGCGTCGGCGACTCGGCCAGCGGGGGCAGCCAGATCGGGTGCGCCGGAGGGCCGTGGCCGGTGAGCCGGCCGACCACGACGTCGAGCAGGCTGTGCCGCGGGCCGCCGGGCTCTTCCGCGGGTGCCAGCTCCCTGGTCGTCTCGGTCACCTCGACGGGCGCGAAGGCGGTGCCGTACTCCACCACGTCGCGCACCGGCCGGCCGGCTCCGCCGGCCGCGGACCGCGCCGGGTCGGCGTGGTGGGGCCCGGACACGTAGGCGGCCTTGAACCGGGTCATCCCCGTGGTGTCGTACTTCAGGTAGCCGTTGCCCGGCGCGGGCGGCAGCTCGTAGGCGTCGGCGACGCCGAGCACGACCCGGCTCTCCATGGCCGAGAACGTGCGCAGGCCGATCCGGTAGGACAGGTGGGTGTCGAGACCGCGCAGCCGGCCCTCCTCCAGGCGCTGGGAGGCCAGCAGGAGGTGCACGCCGAGCGAGCGGCCGAGCCGCCCGATCATCACGAACAGGTCGACGAACTCCGGCTTGGCGGTGAGCAGCTCGCTGAACTCGTCGATCACGACGAACAGGGTCGGCATCGGCTTGAGGTCCGCGCCCTGCTCCCTGGCCCGCTCGTAGTCGCGCAGCGAGGCGTAGTTGCCCGCGGCGCGCAGCAGCTCCTGGCGGCGCACCATCTCGCCGTGCAGCGCGTCGTGCATGCGGTCGACGAGCGGCAGCTCGTCCTCCAGGTTGGTGATGACCGCCGACACGTGCGAGAGGGAGTCGAGGCCCAGGAACGTGGCGCCGCCCTTGAAGTCGACCAGCACGAAGTTGAGGATCTCCGAGGAGTGCGTGATGGCCAGGCCGAGCACCAGCGTGCGCAGCAGCTCGCTCTTGCCGGATCCGGTCGCCCCGATGACCAGGCCGTGCGGCCCCATGCCGCCCTGCGCCGACTCCTTGATGTCGAGCTCGACCACCCGCCCGTCCGCGCCCAGCCCGATCGGCACCCGCAGCCGGTTGCGACCGGCCCGGGGCTGCCAGATCACCGAGGGATCGAGATGGGCGGGGTCGCCCACGCCGAGCAGGTCGGTGAGCGAGGTGTTGAGGCCGAGCACGTCCTGCGCCTCGCCCTGGGCGCCGGCGGAGGCGCGCAGCGGCGCGAGCTGCCGGGCCAGCCCCTCCGCCTCGGAATAGCCGAGGCGGTCGGGGTCGCCGAGCCGGGTGCTCGACTGCCGTCCCGCGTGGTCGATCTTGACCATGTGGAAGCCCTCGGGCTGGACGTCCAGCCGGAGCGTGATCGCCTCGGGGACCGCTCCGGTCACGCCGGACAGATCGATCACGGTCACGCCCTGGATGGCGTCGGACCCGAGCTGGCTGTCGTGCGGCACGTGCCCGCCGTCCACGATCACCACGTGGTACGGCAACGCCTCGGTGGAGGCGCCGGGCCGGAACCTGGCCCGCTCCCTGAGCTCCTCCCCGACCAACGCGTCGAGGTGCCCGAGGTTCTCCGCCATGAGCCTGACCTGGCCCGCGGCGTCGGCCTGCTCGGGATGCAGGGCGTGCGGCAGCCACTTCACCCACTCCCACTGGGGCATCCACTCCTTGCTCGCGCAGATCATGATCCGCATGTCGTCGGGGGAGTGGAAGGCGACGAGCTGAGCGATCACGGCCCGGACCAGCTCGCGCACCGCGGTGGGGTCGCCGGTGAGGTGGATGCGGGCGAAGGAGTGCAGGGCGACCGCGACGGGCAGCTCCGACACCGTGGCGTGCGCCCGGACGAACCGGCGCAGCGCCCCCGCCGACAGGGCGTCGAGGTCCTCCACCGGCTTGGTGTCCGGCGGGACGAGCTGGATGGCGAGCTTCTGCACGCCGGTGCCGAGCCGCACGGTCGCGAAGTCGTCGTCGCGCGGCCTGCGCTCCCACAGACGCGGCCCCATCACGATCCACCACAGCGAGTCGGGCGGCGGCCCGCTCCACTCCAGCGCCTCCCGCTGCTGCACGGCGGCCCTGCGGACCTTCCTGCGGATCTGCGACAGGTAGCGGAAGTAGTCGCGGCGCAGCCCGTTGAGCCGGTTCCTGCGCTCACCGGCGTTGCGGCCGAGCTGGCCGACGCTCATGCCGACCATGGAGACGGCGAACAGCCCACTCGCCACGTACATGAGGGGGTTGCCGTTGCCCCCCGCCGTGAACATCAGCCCCATCGCGGCGCCGCCGGCCAGCATCGGCACGTACGTGAGCATGGACATCAGACCCTGCGGCTGAACCTCGGGAATCTCCGGCGGGGATTCCAGGAGGATCTCGCCACGGGGGGGCTTGGGGCCCGGGCGGCGCTCGGGACGCGAAACCACGACAATGCTCATCTGACTGACTTTTCTACCAGGTTTGCCGATATTTTCGGGCTGTCAGAGAGATCTCCGGGAGAGGATTCCCGCTGTGTCATCGCCGGCCCCCCTTCACATCCAGCAGGGTGTCGTCCAGCAGGGCATGGTCCAGCACGGCCCCGGTCATCAGGGAGCGGCCCAGCAGGGCGCGTTGCCACAGATGACCGCCCCGCTGCCGCCCCTGTGCCACATCACCGTGGTCGCCCCGCGCAGGAAGGCGGACCTCGCGCTGCCGTCGGACATCCCGTTGCCGCACGTCATGCCCGGACTGCTCCGGGCGGTCGGCGAGGCGGGAGGCGACGCGGCCGCGGCCCCCGGCTGGGTGCTCCAGCGTCTCGGCGGCCCGCCGCTCGACCTCGGTCAGAGCCTGGGCGCGCTGGGCGTCCTGGACGGTGAGGTCCTCTACCTGCGCCCGCGCGACGCGGTGCTGCCGCCCGCGGTGTACGACGACGTGGCCGACGTCGTCGCCACCGGGACCAAGGAAGGCGGCGGCAGGTGGGAGCCGCGGCACACGAGGCTGCTCGGCATGGGCGTGGCCGCCGGGCTGCTCGCGCTCGGCGCCGTCGTCCTCGCGCTGGCGGCGGCTCCGCCGCGGCTCACCGCCGGAGTGGCCGGAGCCGTCGCGGTGCTGCTTCTCGCCGCCGGGGCCGTGGTGTCGAGGGCCGTCGGCCGGCCCACCGCCGGCGCCCTCGTCGGCTACGCGGCCCTGCCGCACGGCTTCCTCGCCGGCCTGTTCACGCCCGGCGCGTCGGGCGCCGTGCTGGTCCTCGGGGCGCCGAACCTGCTGGCCGCGCTCGCGTACACGGCGCTGTTGGCGACCGTCGGCGGCGTGCTGATCGCCGACGGCGTGGCCGGCTTCCTCGGCGTCGCGGTCGCGTCCGTCGCCGGGGCGGTCGGAGCCGGATGCGTGATGGTGTTCGGGGGATCGGGCGCCGGTGCGGCGGCCGTGGTGGCGACGGCCCTGCTGGCGCTGAGCCCGCTCATCCCCACGCTGTCGTTCCGGATGGCCAGGGTGCCGCTGCCGCCGCTGCCCACCAGCGCCGAGGAGCTGCGCAGCGACAACCAGCGGATCGACGGCCCGATGGTGCTCCAGCGGACCGCGCAGGCCCACCGGTACGCCACCGGCATGGTCATCGCGATCGCGCTCACCGGCGTCGCGGGGGAGCTGCTGCTCGTCCAGCACGGCGGCTGGGTCGCCCGCGTGACGGCGGCGACGCTGGCGCTGGCGCTGGCCATGCGGGCGAGGGTCTTCGCCGGGGTGGCCCAGCGGCTGTGGATGGTCCTCACCGCCGCGGCCGGGGCCGCCGCCCTGGCGTTCGCACTGGGGACGGGCGCCGACGCGGTCGCCGAGGTGGCCGTGACGATCGGGGTGCTGTGGACGGCCCTGCTCGTGCTCGGCCTCGGTCTCTGGCTGCCCACGGGCCGGCCCTCGCCGTTCTGGGGACGGGCAGCCGACATCCTCGACGCGCTGCTGATCGTCGCACTGGTCCCGCTCACGCTGGGCGTGCTCGACCTGTACTCCTGGGTGCGCGGCCTGTCGGGCTGACGCGCCCCCGTCCGTCTCAGAAGTCTTGTCTCAGAAATCTTCTCTCAGAAATCTTGGGCGTGGTCGCGGGCCCACTGGGCGAACGTACGGGCGGGCCTGCCGGTGACCCTCTCGGAGGTGGGCATCGGCGCCACCGGGTCGAACTCCTCGGCCGGCGAGGAACCGGCCTCCTCGCCCGAGTAGGTCTCGAAGCCGGTGAGGAAGTCGGCATTGGCCGCCGCGAAGCCGCCCTGCGCCAGATACAGCTCACGGGCCTGCCACGGCGTCACCACGTCCAGGCGGATGTCCTGGCCGACGGCCTCGGCGATCGCACGCACCTGGTCGCGGCGGCTGATGAGCTCGGGGCCGTTCAGGGTGTAGGCGGCGCCCTCGTGCCCGTCCTCCAGCAGGGCCGCCGTGGTCACGTCGGCGATGTCACGCTCGTGGACGGGATACCAGGCGAGGTCGGGGAACGGCTCGCGAACCACCCGCTCGGCCCGGATCGAGGGCCCCCAGAGCCAGAGCTTGTTGAGCATGAACTCGCCGGGGCGCACATGCGTCCACTCCATGCCGGAGGCCTCCACCGCCTGTTCCACGGGCAGGTGGAAGGTCGTGTCGTGGCCGGTGGTCACCGCCCCGGAGGAGAGGGTGACGACCCGGCGGACGCCCGCCTCCTCGGCCAGGCGGACGACTTCCGGCGCGGTGGCGGCGAATGGAAACAGATACATCCGCTCCACACCCTTCAGCACGGGGCGCAGGGTCTCGGGCTCCGCCAGGTCGCCCCGCACGACCTCCGCCTCGCCGGGAAGGGATCCTTGTCCGGGGTTCCTGCTCAGGGCCCGCACGGCGACTCCCGCCCGGACAAGTCGCTCAACGACGAGCCTTCCCACATTCCCGGTCGCCCCGGTCACCAGAACTCGCATTTCACCGAAACTAACGGTAGTGAATCGCCTGCGCAAACGCGAACGTACTGTTCACATATTGCGTTTGACCTGCGCAAACGCTATTTCTCTGGCCCTTTGCACGGGTGAATTGATTTGTCTTCCGATCGCACTCTTGGCAGGAAGAGACAAGCGCCGGATGCGGCGAGATCCGGCGCTCTCGCTAGAGCCGGCCGGCGCCTTCGGGCGACGCCCGCTCGTCGAAGGCGCGGCGGGCGTCGCCGAGGAGGGCGGCCACGTGGGGCAGGCCCGCGGCCTCCAGCCCGCCGCGCAGCATCTCCTCCTTCGCCGCCTCCGCGGCCGCCTCGGCCCGCCGTACGGCCGTCAGGACTGCCTCGGCGAGCGCGCGGCTGTCGAGCCTGCGCATGCCGAGCGGGTGGATGTCGACGGCGCGGAGCGTGCCGACGGCGTCGACGGTCGCGGTGATCCGGCCCCCGTCGGCACTCCCGGCGTATTCGCGCGTGCTCCACTCGGCCGCTAGCTCGTCCATCCACGAGGCCGCCGCCGACAGCCGCTCCATGCGCGCCCGGAGCTCACGCATCTCGTCCACGCTCACTCCTCCCGCAGCAGGGCCCGGACGTACGGGGCGAGCGGATCGCCGGGCGGCGTATTCGCGCCGGCGTCCGCCGTGAGGTCCGGCGCGAGGTTGGGCGTGAGGCCCGGCGTGAGGCCCGCCATGGCCCGAGCCAGCCGCTCGCCCACCTCGCTCCGCGCGGCGCCGATCGCGCCCTGGATCGCGGCGGACATCGCGACGTGGTCGAGGTCGCGCATCGCCCGCGGGTCGACGGTCAGCCCGAGCAGGCGGCCCGCTCCGGAGACCCGGGCCACCACGGCGCCCGTGGCGTCGGACCCCTCGACCACCTCCTCGCTCAGCCCGTGGAGCAGGTCGGCGAGCGCGCCGACGCGGCCCTGGACCTCCCGCACCAGCCCGGCGACGTCGCCTTCCCTGCCCTCGTTGAACGCGGCCGTGTTCCTCACCGGGGCTCCTCGATCACGGGCTGCCAGTAGTCGTGGATGTGCGCGCGGTCCGCCACGGCGGGAGTGAGCGTGAGGTCGCGGCGGCCCCGCGCCGGGTCGCCCTCCTCGTAGAAGGCGGCCCGCAGGTCGTTGAGCTTCTGCTCCGCCTTGTTGAGGTCGCCCTCGCAGGCCATGTAGACGTCGGCGAACTGCTTGACGAGGTTGCCCAGCGCACTGGCGAACACGCCCACCTGCGAGATCAGCGCGACCCGCCCGGCCGGGTGCGCGCTCATCGCCGCGAGCGTGCGGAGGATCGGCGCCGTGGCGGCGTAGAGGCCGAACACTGACAGGTCGTACTCCAGGACCTCCTTGAACTGGTTGTGCATCGCGCCGCTCATCTCACCGGTGACCCCGTGGAGCTTCTCGTACAGGACCGTGGTGTTGAAGCGGACCCGCCGCCCGAGCAGGTCGGCCGCGTGGCCCTTCCAGTTCGGGCCGACGTCCTGGAAGTAGGAGAACCAGATGTCGGACCGGCCGCTGTCCAGCCGGCCCCCCATCTCCTTCCACAGCTCCCGCCGGTCGTAGAAGAGGAAGGGATTGCCGAGGTTCAGCGTGGCCGCCACGTCCAGGGCGAGGGCCGCGCCTCCCAGCCCGGACATGGCCATCGCCGTACGCGTCTGCTGCCGCAGCGGGTTCAGCCCTTTGACCAGGTTGCGGAAGAAACCCGGATCGGTGCGGGTGGCGGCGGAGGCGGCGGCCGTGCCGCCCGAGCCGCCCGAGCCGCCCGTGCCGGCCGTCTCGGCCGGTGCCACGGAAACGGCTCGCCGGACGTTGCCGCTCGCGTCCGTGACGTAAAGCTTCTTGGGGCCGGGGCCGGGGCCGGGGCCGGGGCCGGGGGCGGACCGGCCGGGGACGAACAACTCGCCGGGCTCGCCGGGTGAGGTCGTCATGCGGATCCTCTCAGATAGGGGTCTTCTGAATGGCCACCGCGCCGGCCTTCTCCGCGGCCACGTAGTTGTCGGCGGCCCTGACCAGCGTCTCGCCGTCCCTGCGCAGGGCGTCGCCGAGGATGCCGGCCGCGCCCGACCAGGTGTCGGAGACGGTGTTGAACCGGTGGACGAAGGCGAGCCCGACGATGGGGACCCCGGCGAGCGGAGCAAGGTTCCCGCCCTCGAAACGGGGCGTGGCGTCCTTCATCCGCCGCACGCCGTCCGCGGAGCCGTCCACTGTGCCGGCGAACTTCCTGATGAAGCTCGCGGCCACCTCGTAGCCGGGCAGGCCGGACGAGCCGCCGCCCGGCGCCGGGTCCCGCGCCGGGACCTGCGCCGGCGCCCGCACCGGGACCTGCTCCGGGGCCCGCACCGGGATCACGGCGGCCTCTCCCGGCCGCCGCCCGCGTATCGAGTCCGGCAGGCAGGGACCGGCCGGGCATGGAGGCGTGTGCGGGCAGGGGCTCACCATCGGGGAGACGGAGGAGGCCGGGAGGGAGGACGTCCCGGATGGCCCGCTGGAGGGAGATGCGCCGTACGACACTGATCTTGCCTATCACCGGGCTCCGCGCCCCCGCCATGCGCAGTGGTGACGTTTACGCAGGTGGACAGCGGAAATTCGGGGCCCGTTCACTGGCGTGTAACGGCGAGCTCGCAAACCCCCGTACGCCCGCCTTTGATGCGTTAGCGTGCCGATGTTCCGGAATAACGGCAAAAGGGGGCTCGAATGGCCGGCAGCGGATTCGACGACTTCGACGTGGAGCGGTTCGGCCGGCGCGCGGACGCCACGATCGCGGCCGTCGAACGGCTCCAGGAGACCCTGTCCTCGCTCGTCGGCCGGGCCCGGGACGAGGACGGCCTGGTCGAGGTGGAGTTCACCAGCCGGGGGCTGAGCGAGCTGAAGCTTCACCCCAAGGCGATGCGGCTGAGCTCGGGCGAACTGGCCGAGCGGATCAAGGAGACGGTGGGCGCCGCGTCCGACGACCTGTACCGGCAGATGAACCGGGCCATGGCCGAGGTCCTCGGGCAGGAGGGCGATCAGACGCGGTTCCTGAACGACCCCGAGGCCGTGCTCAAGCAGGTCAGGGAGGCGGAGTCCGCCTTCGACCGCACCACGGAGGACGTGCTGGGCGAGCTCGACCGGATCAGCCGCAGGCTGAACCTCTGACGGGCGGCGCGCCCGTCCGGTGGAGACCACGCGAACGGGCGCGACTTCCTAGCCGATGCGGTCGGGGCTGATCGTGCTCGTCACCCGCCAGACGTCCGGTTCGGGGTCGTAGATCTCCCGCTCGCGCTCGTCCTGGCCGCCCGTCCCGGCGCCGCCCGCCGCCGGAGCGTAGGGGAGGAAGGACGAGCCCGCACCGCCCTGGGCGGCCCGGTAGCCGCCCAGGAGGCCGCCGCCCTCCACGGCGGCTCCCGCCCCGTAGCCGGTGCGCGCCCCGCCGTACACGCCGATCACGCCGCCCGGCGGCAGCGTGCCGGTCGGCCCGGCGGTGGGCAGGGGGATCCGCGGGTCCGGGTAGCCGGTGAGCGCGTGGGGGGTGGTGCCCGCGGGGGCCGTGGCGCCGGGCAGGGGGTGGGTGGTCGCCAGCTCCGTCGAGCCGCCGCCGATCACGGCCGGAGCCGTGCCCGATCCGTCGCCGGAGCCGCCCGGCTGTCCCGTGCCGGGCTGTCCCGCACCCGGTGCGCCGCCCGCTCCGGGGTCGCCCGCTCCGGGGTCGCCCGTGCCGCCGGACCCGTCCGCGCCGCCGCCCCCGGAGCCCGTGCCACCGGAGCCCGAACCGCCGGAGCCCGTGCCACCGGAGCCCGAGCCGCCGGTGCCCGAACCGTCCGTGCCGCCGGAGCCGTCGCCCGACTGGCCGCCTCCGCCGGATCCCGAGCCGCCGGACTCGGACCCGGTCGAGCCCGAGCCGGTCGTGCCGTCGC
Source organism: Microbispora bryophytorum (assembly GCF_043197435.1). Taxonomy (NCBI): domain Bacteria; kingdom Bacillati; phylum Actinomycetota; class Actinomycetes; order Streptosporangiales; family Streptosporangiaceae; genus Microbispora; species Microbispora bryophytorum. Next base: position 449,181 of record NZ_JBICTF010000004.1, read on the forward strand.
CGTACGAGCCGCCGTGCCACACGCCGTCGGAGGTCGTGGTGGGCGCGCCGGTCCCGCCCACATGGATGCGCGGGGAGTTCGCGAGGTCGATGTGCAGCGGCTCGACGGCGGGAAGTTCGAAGGCCAGCCCCTCGGCGAAGGCGTTGTTGGCCTCCTGGATCTGCTGGTTGAGCTTGCGGAAGTGGGCCCTCGCCGCCTCGTCCCCGTCGGGGTAGGGCATGGCGCCGGGAGAGGGGGCGGGCGTGGAGAAGCTCCGGGACGAGGAAGAGGAGGAAAGCGGAGGCGAGGGGTACGGAGAAGGGGTCCCGTTCGTGCCGCCGCCCGCGCCCTCGTTCGAGCCGCCCGAGCCACTCGGGCCGGCCGGGAAGTTCGTCTTCGCGTCGCTGACCACGTCCGCGTACCAGGACATCGCCGCCCCGCTCGCGGTCATGGCGTCGCCGAGCGCGCCCGCCGTGGCGTAGAGCGCGCGGAGGGCGGACTGCACCTCCTCGGCGGCGGGACCGCGCCAGACGGCGGCGAGTTCCTTGGCGGTCCTGCTCAGGGCCGCCTGGATGCCCACCTCGGACGGCCCGCTGCCGCCGACCTTCCCGCCCACCAGGTCGGCGGCGTCGATGAACGCCTGACCGGCCCGGCGGACCATGTCGGGACTCGCGGCGTCCAGCTTCTGCTTGATCTGCTCCCGGGAGAGGTTGTTCGGGTCGAGCCCGTCGACGCTCGTGTATACCTTGATCGGCTCCCAGCCGGCTTCGGCCCCCATCGCGATCTTTCCCCTTGCCTTCGGCGACTCACGCGCTGCTGCTCGTGTGGCCCTTCTCGTAGTTCACGACGGCTTGCTCCACCGCGCTCACCATCGCCTCGATGCGGTCGATCAGCAGCTGATACTTGCCGCCGAGCACCTCGTGGGCCTGCTCGGCGTTCAACCCGAAATACTTCGCGGCCTCCCACGGGCCGGTCTCCGAGGGGCCGACGTTGGTCAGTCCCTGAACCTCGCCCGCGGTTCCCGGGCCGCTCCAGGTGGCGCTCATGCTGGCGGGGGCGCGCCCGCGCAGCGTGCCGAGCTCGTCCCGCAGCCCCTTGAGGATCTGCCGGACCCGCGTGTGGTCGATGTACACCTCACCCGGACCTGCGCCGAGACCCGGCCAGGTCTCGGGCAGCGGCAGCTTCGGCGGCGGCGACCCGCCGCCGGGATCCTGGCCCACCTCTTGCCTCCCTAGCCTTAAGCCCTGTCAATGCGGGGCGACGTGGTCGTCTGGTCGCTGACGAAGAAGTCCTCGTCTTCGAGCAGCCAGGTGGTGCGCTCGCGCTCCTGGCGCTCGCCGCCCCCGCCCGCCGCGTGCGGGGCCATCGGAACCATGCCGTTGCCCACGCCGGCGCGTGCCGCCGCCCCGCCCACGCCCCCGGCGCCGATGCCCGCGCCGGAACCGCCGCCCGCGCCGGAGCCGCCGTACCCGCCGCCGTACCCCGTGCCGGGGCCCGAGCCGGCGCCGCCGGTCAGGCCGTTGGGGACGGCGGTCTGCGGGGTGTGGCCGGAAAGGCTGGTGCCGCCGAGACCGGCGTCGCCCGGCCGCGTGCCGTTCGCGCCGGTGCCGCCGTTCGTGCCGCCCGCGCCTGTGCCGCCGAGGCCGCCGTCGAGGTCGCCGCCCGTCCCGTTGCCGTCCAGCCCGTTGCCGTCCAACCCGCCGCCGGCGCCGTCCAGCCCGGTCCCACCGCCGGGGACGCCCGTGCCCGGCCCGTACGGATCGCCGGAGCCGTTCCAGCCCGGGAAACCGCCGTCGCCCAGGCCGGTGGTGCCGGTCGAGCCCGTGCCGAGGTCGCCGAGCGAGGCGGGGTTCTGCCAGTTCCCCATGTCCGTACGGAGCGTCGGGTTCGGAAAGGTCGCCCCGGGACCGGTGACCGGCGTGAACGTCGGGGGCGTCATGTCGAACTTCGGCACGTCGGTGTCGAGCGAGGCGGGGAAGAGGGCGTTGGCGGCCTGCGTCGCCTGCGTGAGCTTCTTGAGGTGCTCCTCGGCCGCCTTCATGTCCTTCTCCTCCTTCGACTCCCCGAAGAGGTTGAGGAAGGGACCGTCGCCGAAGGCCGAGCCGATGGCGCCGGCCAGGCCGCCGACGATGAACCCGCCCACGCCGCCGATGACCGCGCCGGGGATGGCTCCGACGCCCGCGAAGGGAGAGCCGGCGATGGCGCCGCCGGCCGCGCCGACCGCCCCCGCCTCCACGGCCGCGTCGTACCAGTCGACGTCGCTCTTCGTGGGCTCGGGGACGTTCTCGCCCCGGAACTGGTTGAGGGAACTGGCGTAGACGTCCAGCGCGGGCACCACGCCGCGCGCCGAGGGCGACCCCGACTGCCCCGCCGGAGCGGAGGTGTCCACGATCGCGGTCATCACCGCGACCGTGGAGGCCCTGAGCCGGTGGAGCTGCTCCTTGACCTGCTTGGCGTCCTCACCCGTCGTCCAGTGCTTGTCGAGCGAGTCCAGGTGCCTGTCGAGCGTGTCGACCACGGACTTGAGCTTGTCGTGCACGCTCTTGAACTCGCCCGAGGCCGCCCTGATGAGCTCGGGGTCGGTCTTCTCGAGCGAGGTGCGCAGCGTCTCCAGCATGACGACGCCCGGATCGGACGCGTCGATCGCGGCCCTGATCGGCATCTTCCGCTCCGCCACGGCGCCTCCTCAACCACTCCGCATGCGACTAGACGTCCGCCACACCGACATGCCGCACGCCCGCCTGCTCTCCGGCGTCGAGGTTCCTGACCGCCAGTTCCAGGCGTTCGGCGGCGATGCCGAGGGTCGAGGCGATCTCCGCGTAGACGGCGGTGACCGCGCTCTCGGCGCCGGTCACGCTGGTGTGGAACCCCATCGCGGCCTCCCAGAAGCCGCCGACGGCATCACGCTGCGTGAGCAGGCGCTTCACCGCGCCGCCCTCGTGGAAGGCGACCGGAGTCACCTCGCGTTTGGACGCACCGGGCGCCAGCAGCTCCAGCGCCTCCTCGAAGTCCTTGCGCGCGTTCCTGAGGGCCGTGCGGCTGACCTCCATGCCACCGTCGCGAGCCATGCGTCACACTCCCGTCAACGCCGTGACGGGCACCGGCGTACGAGCGCCGGCGCCTCCGGCCGTATCGTCGGACGTCCGCTCACTTGCCGTCGAACATGGCCGCGTTGATCCGCTCCACGTCCTGCATGTTCATGTTGGTGATGTTGATGTTCTTGGCCAGCAGAGACACGATGTCCGCCAGGCCCTTGGCCTCCTGCTGCCAGATCCGCCTCGTCTGGTCGTAGGCGTCCTTGGCGCCGCCCTGCCAGATGGCGGTCTTGGTGTTGAGCTTGTTCTCCAGGTTCTCCAGCTCGGTGACCAACCGGTTGAAGGCGTTCTGGAACTCGGTCTCGCCTGAGTCCAGACCACTGAAGTTGACCTTGGTGATGTCGAAGTCCACCATCGCGCTCTCCGTCCGTTCCTGGTGGTCGTCTCGGGCTCAGCGGCTGTACGAGGCGGGCGGGGCCTGGTTGATGAGCGCCTCGATCTTGTTGATCTCGGTGGTCGCCTGCGCGTTGAACTCGGCGTAGTTCTTGTTGTTCGCCCGGATGCTCTCCGCGAGGGTCTGCAGGCTGCCCAGGATGACGTCCATGCGCTCGTGCCACAGCAGGTGCACCTTGTCGAACGCGTGGTGCGACTCGCCCTGCCAGTGGGTCCTGAGGTTCTCGCCGGCACTGTCCAGGTAACGCTGGATGCCGCGGATGTTCTCGGCCGCGTCGCCGATCCAGGTGATCGCCTCGTCCAGGTCGTGCCGGCTGACTTGAGCCTGGCTTGCGCCAGAGTGCGACATGGCCACCTCCACTGATCCTGTCAATTACCCCCGACCAGGCGGGTCGGGTGATGACCCAAAAGTCACAGTAATGGATCAGCAGGGGACTTGCCGGGGCTGTCCGAGATTAAGATTTTGTCACGTCTATTGCGCTTTTGTCAGGCGGCCGGTTAGGAGCTTTGTACGATTTGCGAGCTTTGTGGTGACTCGGCCGTAAGTAGTTGAAAACGCAATCTGCCGACAATCGGCTGGAGGGTGTTGTGACCGATACGAGCGGCGGCGGGAATCCTTTCGCCGGCCTGGCGAACACGATGAACACGGGCGGCGCGGTGGACCCCCGCCTGACGGACCCCGAGTTCAAGATGGACTACCCCGAGGTCACGAAGTTCGGCAACGACGTGGCCGGCCGGGGACAGGTCCTGGCGGACACGAGCGACCGGATCAAGAAGATCCACCTTCCGATGCTGACCTTCGGCGTGATCGGCGGCAGCCTGAACGGCGTGCACAGCCAGGTGCGGAACACGACGGCCGATGCCGTGGCGAAGGGCAAGGAGGTCCTGGAGTCCTGGAAGGCGGCCGTCGACCAGGCGGTGAAGAACGCCAAGGAAGCCGAGAAGCAGAGCTCCGGCGACACCGGGAAGGGGGGTCAGCACGGCCTGCCGGGTGGCCCGAAGGTCCCCGGGTTCGACCCCAAGAAGCTGGGACTCGGCGGAGACGGGTTGCCCAAGACCGGCCCCGGTTCCGGCCTCGGGAACGACCTCACGCTTCCGAAGGACAAACTGGGCACCGACCTCGACGACAGCCTGTCGCACCCCGACCTGCCCGACGGGAGCACGCTGCCCGGCCCCGGCGGGAACGGCGACGGCCTGCCCGGCCCCGGCGACGTGAACGGCGACGGCCTCGACGGCAGCGGGCTCGACCCGAACGGCGGCGGCCTCGGTCAGGACGGCCTCGGCCGTACGGGCCTGGACGGGCTCGGCCAGAACAATGTGAATCCGCTGGAGACGCCCAAACTGCCGGGCGACACCGCCCTGTCGTCGTACACCCCGAACCCGTTGTCCCTGCCGACGCCGCCGCCGGTCCCCGACCTCGGCACGACCGGCTACGGGCCGGGCGACCACTCCGTGAACCGGCCGGGAAGCGGCGGCTACGGCTCGGGCGCCTACGGCTCGGGCGGAAACGGCTCCGGCGCGTACGGCTCGGGCGGGGGCCCGGGCGCCGCCGGTCGTGCCGGCGGCGGGGCGGGGGGGATACCCGGCATGCCATACGCCCCGATGGGCGCGGGCGCGGGGAGCAACGACGACGGCAAGGAGCGCACGCGGGGTCCGGCGGTGCCGGAGGACGAGAGCACCTGGTTCGGCGACGAGGACGTGGCGCCTGCCGTCCTCGGGATGCAGGAGGACGTCTAGGCCATGGTGAACATCGGGAACGTCGAGATCTGGGACGCGCGGAACAATTTCATCGCCGGCGCCGGCATGGCCGGCATGGCAGCCATGCTGGAGCCGAGCGCGCTGCCGCTGGCGGGGCTGCTGGCCACGATGATCGCCGATCCCGACGCCATGTCGCGGGGCGCGAGCGAGTGGCGCAACGAGGGGGGCGGCCCCGGCATCGGGCAGCTGCGTAAGGATCTCCAAGCGCAGCTCACGGCACTCGAGTCGAACGGACATCTGAAGGGGCGGATGCTGACCACGGTCAAGCAGAAGTTCGCCGAGCTGGACCACCAGCTCGACGGGCTGGACCAGGGCTCGAAGGGCGTCGGCGCCAGCCTCGACTCCGCGTCCCAGCTCTACACGGTGGCGAGTGTCATCGCGCTGTCGATGGGCGGGGTGGCGTTGACGCTGGCGAACATCAGCGTCGCGGCCAAGACCAACCCCATCTCGATGGCCGCGGTGCAGCCCACCGTCACCGGCATCATGGCCACCATGTCGAGGACCGCGCAGAAGGTGTTCGCGGTCCTGGCGAAGTTGACCTGGAAGGTCGCCGCGATCTTCACAGGGGTCGCCTACCTCGCCGGCGGCGCCCAGCAGAAGTTCCCCGGCATGCAGGCCATCACGATGCAGGCGCCCGACTTCACCAAGGCCAAGGTGGCCTTCGATCCGACCAGCGGAGGCCTCACCGAGCCCCTCCCGGACCCCGGCGACATCGGGAAGGCGCCGTCCTTCATGCCGCCGATCGGCATCTGATGGAGTGGGCGGCCGGCGCGTTCGAGCGGCGGCTCGGGGCGGCGTACGACGCGGGCGACCTCGCGGTCTGCCTGAGCATGCTCAGGGACACCGAGCTGGCGCTGCCCATGCCGCCGGACGGCGACGCCGCCTGGCCGACGATCACCGCGCCCGACCGGGTGTGGCTGCCCGCCTACACTTCCTTCGAGGCCATGACGGCGGCCACCGGCCTGTCCCGCGCCCGGATCACCTCGCTGGCCGAGCTGGCCGCCGGCTGGCCCGACCCGCACTGGGGCCTCGCCGTCAACCCGGGCCTGCCGGTGCGCTTCCTGCTCGAACCGGGGACCGTCGCCAGGCTGGCGGTCCCCACACTCGCGCAGGACCGCATGGCTGAGCCCGAGCCCGCCCTGCCCGTCGTGCAGAAGCCGCTGACGCCGGGGGAGGTGCACGGCTACCTCGGCGACGGGGAGTCGCGCGTCTCCGGCTACTGCCACCACGCGCTCGACGTGGCGCACGTGGCGACGCCCGCCGTGCTCGCCGACGCCCTCGGCCGGGGCGCCGACGACGGCCTGCTCAGCGGCGACGGCTCACTGTTCCTGCTGCGGTGGCGCACGGTCGGGCTCAACCTCTACCGCACGCCGTACGGCGGGACCGACGAGGCGGGCATGGAGGCGGTGGCGGGCTGGGTCGTCGAGGAGCCGCCGTTCGCCGGCATGGGCCTCGCGCCGAACGTCGACTTCCTGGTCCGCGAATACAAGGTGGACGCCGTACGGCTGCCGCACGGCTCGGAGGTCGTCGAGCTGACCGCGGCCGGCACCGAGGTCGTGCGCGCGGTCTACGACGGCGACCTCGGCCGCTGGGGGCCCGGAGAGCCGGCCGCCGCCTCCCTGAGCTCCTACCGCGCGCGCTGGCGGGGGGCCGACTTCCCGGCGAGTCCGGATCCGGGACACGACGGGCTGCTGATCCGGCTGCTAGGCGACGGGCCGGCCGACGGGTTCGAGGAGCGCGCTCCGGGCCGCTTCGTGCGGCCCGTGCCCGCCGGGGAGTGCGAGGCCGTCTTCCACGTCACGCGGGTGTGCGAGTGGCGCGGCGCACCCTGTCTCGTACGGGACGAGCGCGAAGGCGAGCTGCTGCTCGAATACACCGGCGGGCGGCTGCCGGTGGCACGGGCGCTCGGCCTGGAGCGGATCGAGCGGGGCGTCCACCGGCGCTGGGTGGCCCGCGCCGAGGCGAGCGGGTTACACGAGCACGCCGAGCCCCTCGACCTGGGGCTCCACGAACCAGCCTGACTCCGGGACCACTCGGATCGAAGGAGCGGACGCAGATGAGCGAGACCGATCCGCACATTCATGTCGAGCAGAAGGTGATGCAGGCCGGAGCCGACTACCGCAATCTGATCGCCTCGTCGTTGGGGCACGCACCCGATGCGCCGGATGTCATCACCGCCGGTTGCGGGCTCCCGGTGCCCTATGCGATGACCTCGACCCGCCCGGAAAGCGTCACCTGCCTCGCATGCCGGGAACACGCTCACCGGGAGTACCTGCGCTACGCCGAGCAGGTGGAGCGTCTGAGCCGGATGCCCGGCGCGCCCGTCACCGGCGACCAGGCCGCCAGGGCCGCGCGATGGGCCCGGGACTTCGCGAAGAGGTTCTCCGGCTAGAACGGTGCCCTGCGTGTCCGATCGGTGTCTTCGCCGCCTCTGTCGACATCACTAGCCGAATGTCAAAGCGAGGTGTGATAATCCCGCATATTGGACATAGATCATCATCGAGGTGAACGCGGTCGATCGGGGTGATGAACACGACCGGGGGACAGACGCCGGACGCCGCCGGGATGCGGGCGTACGCCGAGGAACTGCGGGCCACGTTCATGCGCCTGCAGGAGGAGGCGCCCGCGCTGCACGAGAAGGCGCGTGCCGTGCAGGTGACGGAGAAGTCGCGCGACGGGCTCGTGGCGGCCACCGTCGGCGCGAACGGCGACCTGATCAGGCTCGACCTCGACCCGCGCATCTACCGGCGGCAGGACGCGCGCGGCCTGGCCGACGCCATCACGCGGACCATCCACGCCGCCGTGGCCAAGGCCCAGGACCGGGTCGTCGAGATCTTCGCGCCGCTCATCCCCGCCGAGCAGATGAGGGCACACATCGGCGGTGACCTCGACGCGGTGCTCGAACAGATGTCGATGCAGATGTCGATGCAGATGCCGATGCAGACGCCGAGGCGGACACCGGAGGGGCCATGAGTGAGCTGTTCGAGGTGAACTACGTCGACATCCGTCCCCAGCAGCTCGCGAAGGGCCTGTCGCAGTGGCACGCCGCCTCGTCCGACACGGAGAGCGGCTACGCCGCCAGCCTGGGGGAGATCCGTCGGCTCAACGCCGCCGAGCCGTGGGGGCAGGACAAGGCCGGGGCCGCCTTCCGCTCCGCCTACATGCAGGGCGACGGGCCCGACACGGTGATGAAGCAGGGTGAGGACCTTGCCGCGAAGGTGGTCGAGCTCGGCCCGACCGTGCGGCGCAGCGCCGAGAACGCCCGGGGAATGGACGCCCAACGGGCCAGAGAGGTACGCGAGATCCTGAAACGGGTCTGACGATGACGCACTCCTCCACGACCGGTACGGGCTCCGGCGCCAAGCCGGCCACGACGAACGGCGACGTCACCTCGACCGGCGACGGGCTGCCCGGCTTCGCCGACGGCGGCGGCTCTGTCGCCGACGTCACCCCCGCCTGGGGCGAGTCGCTGCCCGCCTGGGCCGACGACCTCATCGCCATGCTGACGGCGGGCCAGACATGGCCCGAGGCGAGCGAGAGCCTGCTCTGGCAGCTCGCCCGGGCCCATCGGTCCGCGACCGTGAGCGTCGTCCAGTCCATCGATCCGGTGGGAGCAGCCGCGGTCGCCGTGCTCAGCGGGATGCAGGGCCCGTCGATGCAGGCGTTCCTGGCACGGCTCGGCGAGCACTACTCGGAGCAGTCGGGCCTGCTCGGGGTGGCGAACAACCACTTCGCCTACGCGGCGCAGGCCGACGACTACGCCCGCGCGACCCAGTATTCCAAGTTGTCCAACAACGTGATGTTCTGGATCGCGTTGATCGCCACGTTCATCGCACTCGTGGCGGCCTTCTACTCCGCCGGCGCCTCCACCCGGTTGGTCGGACCGATCGCCGCCCGCGCCCGCGCCGAGATGGAGAGGATCCTCGAACAGCTCGCCCTCGCCGCAGGCCGTCCCGCCGCGGCCCGGGCGCTCGCCAGAGGGACCGCGCTGGCCTCGGTGCGGGCCGGCCTGCTCGGCCGCATCCTCGCCAACCCGCTGGGCAGGGAGATCGTCGAGGAGATCGGCGAGGAGATCGCCGGAGACGGCATCGCCCAGTTCCAGCAGGGGAAGATGGGCACCCGGGACGGCTGGGAGTGGAAGATGACGAGCGCCGCCGCCCTGGGCGCGGCGGGCGGCGCGGCCGTCGGCATGGGGGCCGCGCGCCCCGTCAGCAACCTGGTCAACAGGACGCCCCTGCTCAGGAGGCTGAACACCGACGCCCCCGGCTTCGGCAACGCGTTCAAGCGCTTCCCCGGCCGGGCGCTGACGACCGGCCTGACCAACGTGATCGCCTCTCCGGCCGGAAGCGTCCTCGCCAACGGGCTCGTGTACGGCCAGTGGGAGATGCCCGACGGGGAGTCGCTGCTCGGAGCCGCCCTGTCGGGCGCCGCCCGTACAAACACGATCAGCCCGTTCAACCTGGACGCGATCGAGGCGGGTATCAGCCCGCGTACCGCCCTGGCCTCGGCGTACGACACCAGCCTGCGCACCGACCTGACCCGTGCCCTCTCCGGTACGTCTCCGGCCTCCGCCGCCGGGCAGCCTTCGGGCGGCGATCCGGGGGCCGCGTCCACGAACACGGCCGGCGGCGGCCAGATCACAGGCACCGGCGGGTCCACAAGCTCGGGGAGCACGAGCACCGCGTCCGTCGTGGGGCCGCCCTCCGGCCAGACGACTGGCACCGGTGGGTCCACGGGCTCGGGCAGCACGAGCCCCGCGTCTGTTGCGGGGCCGCCCTCCGGCGGCCAGCCCGCCACATCCGGCGCCGGCCAGACTGCGGCCGCGACGCCGAGCGGGTCCACCCAGGCGGCGAGCACCGCGCCGTCCCCCGCAGCGTCCGGCCAGGCGACGGCCGCTTCCCCCGCCACCAGCGCTCCGTCGGCCGCCACCGGCCAGCCAGCCGCGTCCGGGGTCGGCCAGGCGGGGGCCGCGACGCCGAGCGGGTCCACCCAGGCGGCGAGCACCGCGCCGTCCCCCGCACCGTCCGGCGCGGGCCCAACGAACCCCGGCATAGGCAGTACCGCCAACGTGGGTGGTGCCACCCCCGGCACAGCCGGTTCCGGCACGCCCGCCCCGGCCACACCCGCCACCTCCACCGCGAGCCCCACGCCGGCCGCGACCCCCACGCCTGCCCCCGCGTCCACGGGGACGCCCTCCGTCGCGCCGTCGGCCGCATCTCTTCCCGGTGGCACCACCTCACCCGCCACGTCACCCGCCGCGGCGTCACCGGCTGCGTCGGCTGCCCCGGCCCCGGGTGCTCAGGCCCCGGCTGCCTCGGCCTCGGCGTCCTCCGGGACGACCGGCGGCACCACTTCCGGCAGCGCCGCGCTGCAGGCGTCGGCTCGTACCGCGGTCTCCGACGTGCTGTTCACGATCGCGCCCGACGTGCTCTTCCTGCGCGACGGCCGGGGCGCCAGGCTGACCGGTCCCGAGGGAAGGCCGATACAACTGCCGGGCGAGGACATGAAGGCCCTCGCGGATCGGCTGACGGCGCGTGCCGCCGAGGGGGTGGACACACCTCGGCTCCGCGCTGAGGCGGCCGCCCTGCTGGGGGCGAGGATTGCCGAGGAGAGCCTGGGGCTCCCGGTCGAGGGGGCCCTCGACGCGCTCGCCCGGCTCGCCGACGCGACGCCGGACAGCCGCGCCGCCGCAGTTGCTGTGGCGGGCGAGGTGCTGGAGGACAACCCACGCGGCTGGCGGCCCGACCGGCTGAGCGACGCGGGGGCCGGACTGGTGGAGGAGGCGGCGGTCCCGCCGCACGGACTCGACCACGCCCTTCGCGTCGGCCGCTCCTCCGACATCGCCGCGGACATCGTCCGGCGCGCCGATAGCCTCGCCGGGATCGCGTCCACCTCCGGCACGAACGGGACACCCAACCCGGCGAGCGGAGGCCAGGCCGTCGCGGCCTCCGCCGGGGCGTCGTCGAACGCCGCGGCCTCGCCCAACACGGCCTCCTCCAACACGGCCTCCTCCAACACGGGGGCCGCTCCGGCGGCGAACTCCGCTCAAACGGCCAACCCGGCGGGGCCGGGGACGCGGCCGGGACCGCGTACGACCCGGGGGCGGGGGAACGTGACCGCCCGGCCCATCGTGCGGAGCCTGTTCGTCGCCGACGGCAGGCCGCCGCACCTGGCCGACCTGTCGCCGCAGGAGGCGGAGCGGGGCTTCCTGTCGCTCCGCGCGTCCGACGTGGCTCCCGACGTGACGGCGCTGAGGACAGCCGGTGAGCAGACGGTCGTGGTGGACACGGGCCGGCTCGGCGTGCAGCACTTCCGGTTCGAGGTCGGCCCGGTGCGCGGCGGCCGTCTCGCCAGGACCGGGGTCCGGTCCGGCACTGCCGCAGACCCCCACGTCGTACGGCTGTCGCCGCGCCTGGCGAACGACATCCTGCCCCGGGTGTGGCTGCACGAGATCAGCGACGTCTTCCAGCGGATGTCCGGCCCCCGGCAGGGCGTGATCCGCTCCTTCCTGAGCCGGACGGCCGAGCCGGACGCGACGGCCTGCGTCACGGCCCGCTATCGCGAGCACGCGCTCCTGGACAGGCAGTGGCGGGCGGCGCCGGCACAGGAGCGCCCCGCCATCGTGCACGAGATCGAGCAACTGGGGCGTGAGATCGAGAGGCTCGGGCACGCCGCCCCGGCATCGCCCTGGTCGGCGCCCCGGCCATCCGCCGCACCCCAGCCGGCCCCCGACCCCGCGACACAGACCTCCACCGCGCAGACCTCCACCGCGCAGAGCCCCGCCGCGCCCGATCCGGTGGCGGATCTGCTCGGGCTGGCCCGCGCCCAGCAGGACACGCTGACGAAAGCCGCCGACGAGCTGCTCAAGGCGGTCAAGGGGAAGATCGACAGCACCAAGGCGGCCACTGCCGACGCGAAGAAGGCCGACGAGGCCGCCGAGAAGGCGTCGAAGGAACAGGACCGCGGCGCCGGGGAACGCCGTCGCAAGGCGTTGGCGGACCGCGACGCCCACCGGGCGAGCGCCGAGCGCGCCGGCCAGAGCAAGGAGGCGTACGCGCGGGCGGTGCGGCAGGCGGTCGAGGCACGCAGGGCGTACCAGACGCTGGAGAGCGCCCTGAACGCCGTCCCCGCGGGCCGGACGGGCACGCCGCCGGCGGAGATCGCCAGGCTGGCCCGGGAGGCGGAGGTTGCCCACACCGCGTACAAGGAGGCGTTCGCGGAGGCCCTGCCCGCGCCCGAGGTCCTGTCGGAGGCGACGCCGGCGGGCCGGCTGCCCCATCTCGAACGGCTCACGCAGGTCGTCAACGACATGCTCGAACGCGCCGGGGTCGACCACCGCTACGCGCCCGACGAGCTGTCGCACGTGTTGCGGTCGAACTTCAGGTGGGTGGTGTCGCAGGACGGGGTGCTGCTGCGGGTGGGCCGCGGCACCCGGGCCGAGCTGCGGCTGCGGCTGAAGGTGACAGACCTCGTCGAGGTCTTCGGCCATCCGGTGCGGCACTCCCAGTCGATGCTCGGCCAGTTGCCGCAGGGCGGCCGCTCGGCCTCCGCCACCGCCAACCGTGCGGTGCGCCTGGCGCCGAATCTCGACCTGAACGCCCTGACCAAGCCGTGGCAGGACACCCACTGGCTCGGGATGCTGATGAAGTTCGGCGTGTTCAGGATCGGCTCCACTTTCGGCAGGAGCGAGTCGTTCAACGGCAACGCGTCGGATTTCGCGCTGGCCGGCGCGGTGCAGGACAACGCGGGCGAGGCGCTGGTGCTCGACGGGCTCGCCTCGGCGGAGGTGGAGCTGCGCACCGCGACCGGCGCCGAGACGGCACGCGTGGACGGCGGCACGGCCGGCGACGCCGGGAGCCTTCGGATGTATCTGCCGCACACGCACGCGCAGCGGGGGCCGGCCGAGGTCACCCGGATTCACCCGAAAGAGCGGCAGCGCACGCCGTTCCCCGAGCACGCGGTCACCGGGCTGACCGGGTTGCAGGACCTCGCCGAGCGCACCGCGGCGCGGATCGGCCACTCCGAGGTCGGCGGCATGACTCGCGACCAGATCCTCACGATCATGACGAAGGAGCTGCCGGCCCGGCTCGGTGAGGCCATCAACGACCCCGAGGGACTGCGCCGCCCGATCACCGTCAACGGGCGGGTGATCGGCTATGTGCAGATTCACACCGAGGTCATGATGGACACGGCGCGGCCGGTCGGCACGCCGAGCACCAAGCACCGCCTGGAACGGCTGCGTGTGGGGTTCTCGGGCGCGTCGGGCTCGCGCTCGGCCGGCCGGTCCTTCGAGATCAGGGGCACCGCGGGAGCCCAGCTTCCCGTCGGCAATCGGCACATGCTCGGCGCCGCCGGTCTCGACGGTTACAAGACCGCCACACCGCGCCTCACGGGCGGGCTCGGCCGCTCCTGGTCGCGGTCGCGGTCGATGAGCGCCGGCGGGACCGCCATCCGGCCGAGCGTGCAGCGCTGGGCGGGCCACACCCAGGCGTACGCGCTGGAGCTCGAACACACGGTGACCGTGCGGCTGAACACCGACGACGCCCCGCACACCCCTGTGGAAGGCCAGAGCAGGGGCCTGTTCCGCATGCCGGAGCCCCAGGCATACCGCTACGGCCTTCCCGTCGACCGGTCGGCCGTACAGAAGGACGGCAGGCTCAGGGACGATCCGACGCCCGGCACCCCGGAGGGCCGTCTGCCCAGGCTGCCCGGCTGGTCGCGCCGCGCGACGGGCGGCGCCACGGGCGCCGGGCCCGCGCTCGTGCAGGCCAGCGAGCGGCCGCAGAGCGTCAGGAACCTCGACGAGGTGCGGACGAAGGTCGAGGTGGCGTTGCGGGCGCGCGGCCTGCTGCCGGGCGAGAACGGCCGGCTGTCGCGTGACCCGCTGACTCGGGCGAGCCAGATCGCCAACATGATCGAGCTGGCCGAGCAGTTCTCCCCGGCCCGTCTGCAGACCGCGTACGACCAGGCCATGCAGGACGGCATCCTCCTCGACCTGGTGACCCAGGGCATCGGCCGGGCCAGCCGGCACCTCACCGTGCGCATCCGGCTGGCGCAGTCGGGCCAGGAGGAGTTCCAGGGCACCAGCGCCGCCGACGTCGTGACCGACCTCGACATCTCGTCGGAGACCTCCGGCCGCTCGGTCGGCCGTTCGCGCGGCCGGTCCCGGGACGTCGGCCCCGGTCTCGGCCTGGAGACGAAGCCGGGCCAGGGCGGCTCGACCGGCGGCGGGTTCGGCGCCCACTGGAGCAAGGGGCACACGTTCTCCACGACCCTCAACGACACGGGCAACCTGGTCACGCTGGCGGAGGGCACCGCTCCGGCGGCGGTCTTCGAGGTCCCGCACAGGCTCACCGTGGACCTGATCGAGGACGACGGTACGGCCACGCTGCTGGCCCGGAGCGGCGACGTGTGGATGCGGGTGCTGCTGCCCTCCGACCTGCTGCCGGAGCAGCGGGCCGAGCCCTCGCCCAGCCACCCGACGTCCCCGGAGGCGCTGAGCCTGGCCACCCTGCTGCACGTGGACGGAACCGGCGTGCTCGGCTCCCTCCGATCGGTGCTGCCGAGGGCGATGCGGCCGGGCTCGGTGTCGTTCCACCACCTCGCCGAGGCGTTCACCATGCGCAACCTCATCTCCCACCCGGAATGGCTGCTCGCCGACCCCGCCGAACCCGCCACGACGTACAGCACCGCCCTGGCCGTGCGCCCGCGCGGCCTGCGTACGCACCGGGCGTCGGCGTGGGTCACGGCCCGGCCGGGCGAGTCGACGTTCGTGACCGCGGCCGACCTGGTGGTCGGCGACATCAACTTCACGATGGGCGCGCACACCACGCGGACGGAGACGCGCTCCGGACGGTCGGTGGACGCCTCGACCGGTGTGAGCGAGGCGCTGCCCGGCCCGTTCGGCGGCAAGGAGGAGGCCGGCGCGTCCGGAGCGGGGAGCAGGTCGTCGGCGATCTCCGACACGGCGATCTGGGGCAGGGAACGGCTGGCCATCGACACCGGCAAGCACTACGTGTTCGAGATGAAGGCGGACATCACGGTTTCCGGGGACGAGACGGGCAACCGGCGGGCCGACGCCGCGCCGCTGCGGGACAGGACGGTCGTCTACTCCCTTCCCGAGCGCGACGCGCTCGATTTCTACGGCACGGGCCGGCTCAAGCTGCCCCTCGACCAGGTGGCCGACGCGGTGACGCGACTGCTGGACGGCAACCTCCGGCTCGACCCGCGTACGGCGGTGCCGCTGGTCCGCAGATACCTGGCCGACCGGGCGCTGGCGCGAAGGAACGGTCACCCCCGGCCCGACCTGGAGCACAAGCACCCCCGCGATGTGCTCACCGAGCGGCTCGCCAAGGACTTCCCGATGCGCGTGGCGGCCGAGGGGAACCGGCTCAAGCAGATGCACGACAGGCTGCCGGACCTCGCCAGCCGCGTGGACGTCCCCGACCTCTACCGTGACTCCCTCGGCGAGAGCACCGTGAAGAAGGCCGAGCTCACGGCCCCGGACGGCACGCCGACCCGCCTGATCGACCAGGTGCTCGACCAGATCGGGAAGGTGGCGCCCGGCGCGCTGAAGCGGGACCCGGTCCTGCTGCGCAGCCTGTTCGGCGACTTCGCCGGCAAGCGCTGGTGGGGCAAGATCGACGACATGAGCGGGACGGAGGGCTTCGTCAAGACGTACTCGCTCAGGATCGGCCCGCACCTCACCGAGGACGTCACGGTCAGGATCAGCGCGGTGCTCCACGGCGACGAGGCGACGTACCGCGGAAACGTCCACAACTTCGGCCAGATCCTCCAGGACTACACGTACACGCAGGAGGACCACGCCGAGTCGTCGGGCAAGACGTTCGGCGGCAACGCGAACGCCGGAGCGGGACAGGACGCCGGCAGCGGCGGCCGCGCGGTCGCCACCGACCGCTCGCACACCGGCACGGCCACCACCGGCACGCAGCGGACCCGCATCCAGCGCCACGCGGCATTCCGCGGCGGGCAGCTCGTCGAGCATCCGCTGACCGTCACGATCGAGGTCGAACGCACGTCGAGCCGCCTGCGCGGCGCCGTCGCGAAGACCACCCGCGTCCCCCGGGCCGGCCGTGTCACGCTGGACGGCACGATGATCCGAGTGCTGCCGGACGGCATGGTGGCGAAGGAGGGCACGGTCGCCGCGCGGCCGCCCGCCCGGCCCGACGTGCGGAGGGTCGTGCCGCCGGAGGTGTTCGCGACCGAGGGGCTCAGGGCCGACGGGCTGCTGCGCGCCGTGTTCGACCGGCTCTCCCGCAAGGACCTGCTCGGCGGGGCCGCCACCATGGAGCACTACGCCGAACTGGCCAAGGCGCTCACCGGGAACGGCCTCACGACCCGGCTGGAGCGGATGACCGGCCCCGACGGGCACCGGCTCATCCGGCTGCCCATGCCGGGCAGACCCGGCCGGGTGGTGGACGTGCGGATACACGCCGGCCTGTCCGAACCCGACCCGATGGCCCTGGGCCTGAACGACACCGAACTCGGGCTGGTAGACCGCGAGCAGAACACGGCGGGAACGGCCACCGACCGGGGGCAGCTACTGCCGCTCGGCCGTACGTACAGCGGGGGGCACGCCGCCGGGATCGGCGCCGACCTGGGCGCCGGCGACCAGACCGCGCAGTCGAGCTCGGGCAGCGGCGGCAACCGCGACGAGACCAGCGTCTTCGCGAAGAGCACCGGGGCCAAGGTGCGGTTCCGGGTCGACTTCGACCTCCGGTTCGAGGTGCGCCAGGTGGCGCGCGGTGGCGCGGAGACGGTGCTGCGGACCGAGGACATCCCGCACGGCGCGACCGGCACGGCCCATCTGATCATGTTCCAGTACGCGCTGGAGGAGATGCTGGCGCGGCGCGACGCGGGCGCGACCCGGCCGCTGTGGGACTTCCACCGGCAGAGGGCGGCCACGCCCGGCGTCTTCCTCTCCCACGACACCGTGCGCGCGCTGGCCGCCAGGCAGCCGTCGTACGACCCGGCGGCACCCAGCAGAGCGATGGCCGCGGCGCTCAGAGGACGCACGGGGACGCTGCCGGTGGGCATCGTCGCCGACATCGGCCCAACGAATGCGACGCCGACGAATGCGGTGCCGACGAATCCGACGCCGACGAATCCGACGCCGGCGAATCCCACGCAGACGAATGCGACGCCGGCGACGCCGCCCGGTTCGATGGCTCTCGTGGAGGAGGCCAGGCTGCTCGCGCGCGACCTCGGCGCCGACGTCCACCTCCACCTCAGGCGGCCCGACGGCAGCGTCGAGCGCTACCTGGCCACGCCCGCCGGCGAGCTGACGGGCGAGTCCTTCGCCGAGGCGCTCGGCACGGTGCCGCCCGATCTGGTGGCGCTGGCCGAGGGGCACGGCCTCGACCTGCGTGACCTGTACGGCGGGCGGTCCGACGGGTTCGCCGACCGGATCGGCGAACGGCTCGACGCCCTCGGCGTCGCCAGGCCCGCACCGGCCGACCCGGGCTGGCCGGTGCCCGAGACGGCCGCGGACGCCACCTGGGGCGGCACCACCCTCATCACCGCCCCGCCCGGCAGCGTGACGGCCGAGCCCATCCCCAAGACCGCGTTCGTGGCCGACGGCCGGGCCCCGCACCTGCCCGGCCTGTCGAACGCCGAGATCCCCGCGGCCGTCGCCGACCTGCGCCCGGCGGACTTCGGCCGGGGCGTCCACGCCGTCACCGCGACGCCGGACGGCACGGTCGTCACCGTCGAGACCGCCCGGTTCGGCACGCAGCGCTTCACCGTGCTGCCCGAGGATCCCGGCGGCGGACGCCCGGGCCGTACGGAGGTCGCCGTGGGCGCCGGCCCGCACGTGATCCGGCTGGCCCCGAGGCTGGCCCCCGACGTGGTGGCCCGGGTGCTGCTGCACGAGATCAGCGACACCCTGCAGAAGCGGTCGGCGGCGGAGCAGGGGACGGTGCGCCGGTTCCTGAACGCCCTCGATCCCGGCTACGACGCCTGTGCCTCCGCCCGTTACAACGAGCACGCCTACCTGTCGCGCAGATGGCGGGCGACGACCTCGGACGAGGAGCGGGCGCGGCTGCGGCACGAGATCGAGGCGGTCGCCCGCGATCTCGGCGCGCGGGGCCAGGTGGCGCCCCCGCCGCCGTGGGTCACCGTGCCGCCCCAGGCGCCGGTCCCCGACCTGTGGGAGCGGATGCGCAGGCTCAGCAACACCTCCGGCTGGGAGCCGCCCGACGAGGACGACACCGTCCCCGCACCGGAGGACACCGGACAGCGGAACGCGAGGAACGTGTGATGCCCTACTCGATCGCCAGGAGCAGGGACGAGGCGCACCTCTATCTCGACCTCAACCCCTGCGCCTGCGGCTCGGCGGACACCGTCTGGGACAGCGGCCTGGCGAGCGTCGAGGGGGAGCTGGTCACCTGTTACGAGGGGCGGTGCGCGGCGTGCGGCGCCGAGCGGGAGCACCTGTTCGGACTCCCGGAACGGGAGGTGACGCCCACGGGCTTCCCGACGTTCGGCGGCGCGGAGCCGTCCGAGCTGCTGGACCCCGGCGAGTGGCTGTGGGTGGCCGACCTGACGGCGGGCAATGTCCCGGAGGGAGGGGAGCGGCAGGCGCTGTCCATCGCGCGGGCCGCGGTCGAGGAAGTGATCAAGTTCGTCCCGCCGGGGCAGGACGAGGTGCCCGAGGACGCGTTCTGGTCGGAGCGGGGACGCGCCGTGCGCGCCGCCGAGCCGGGACGGTTCCGCCTCGACCGGCTGCTCGTCGTACGCGACACCTACCGGGAGCTCGCCGGAGCCTAGAGTAAGAGGAATGGAGCAGGCAGTGCCGATTCCGCAGGCGCGGACACTCGCGGAGGCCCGGCTGTATCTCGCGCTCACCGTGGACGGGGCCGGACGCGAGGAGCCGCCGGTCGAGGGGCCCGAGGCGTGGACGGTCCGGTCCGGCGGGGCCGAGGTGCTCGTGCCGTACGCGAGCGAGGCGGAGGCCAGGGACGAGGGGGAGCGGTTCGGCATCGGCCCGTCCGAGCTGATCGACCCCGGTCAGTGGCGGCTCGCCGGTGCCGGTTACGCGCGCCTCGCGCTCGCCGACGACCTCGAATACAGCGAGGAGCCGGGGGACGAGAGGCTCTTCCAGCGGGTGGTGAGCGGCTGGGAGACGGCCAGGGACGCGCTTGGGGAGGCGCTCAAGTTCATCCCGCCCGGCGAGGACGAGGTGCCCGCCGAGGCGTTCCGGACCGCGGCGGGGCTGGCCGCCCGGGAGGCGGAGCCCGACTGTTTCCTGCGCGACCGGCTGGTCGAGGACATCGCCTTCTACCAGCAGAATCTGGACGACTTCCGCCACCTCAACAGCTGAGTCACTTGCCGAGCGGCACCGGCACGCGGGCGGCGGCCGGGTCGATCGGCGGGCCCTCGGGGATGAGATGCAGCAGGTGCGCGGGCACCGGGGTGGCGTCGGAGGCGTCGTAGCCGAGCTTCGGCAGCAGGTCGGCCGAGGCGACGGCGAACCTGCGGCCCTGGTCCGTCACCAGGAAGTAGTTCGTGATCGACCCCAGCTGTCCCTCGCCCGGCAGCAGACCGGCGACCGCCGCCGTTCCCGGCGGGAGCAGCACCTGGTCGAAGGTGTCCTGGCCGCCCGGAGTCCTGGGCGTGGGGATGGCGATCGAGGCGCCGACGGTCAGCGTCGCCCGGGTGGAGCCGCCGCGGGTGCCGGAGTAGACCGCGCACAGCGGCGTGGTGGAGGCGGGGGAGGTCACCGTCGGCATCGTCTCGGGCATCCCGCCGCCCACCACGCTCTGCTTGGACAGCGATGCGTTGGCGGTGGCCGCGTCGATCGGGACGGCCTGTGGGGGCCGCCTGCCGTACGCCGCCTTGATGGCCGGGTCGGCCAGCAGGAGGGTCGCCTGGGTGAGGGTGATCGGCGCGAAGCCGTCGGACAGCAGGACGTACCAGCGGGCGGGGGCGCCCCCGATGCCGGGCACGGTGAAGACCTGCCCGACCGCCGCCGTGACCTTCCCGTCGGGCCCGCGGACCTTGCTGCCTAGGTGCTGCATCTTCGGGCCGCTGAAGTCGGTGCCTTCGGGAATGGCGTTGAGCCAGGTCGCGGGCACCTTCCTGGGCTGGGCGTTCAGGGCGCTCACCGCGCTGGAGCTCGCCCGCATCCGCCGGTCGCCCCAGACGACCCACTTCTGCCGGCCGTCGTCCACGACCATGGCGCCGCCGCCGAGGGGCCTGCCGCCGAGGTCCACGCCGCCCACCAAGGTGACGTACGGCCGCGGCGCCCCGGTGGCGTCGGGGCCGTCCACCACGCAGACCGACCACGGTCCGTGCACCAGCTTGTCCTTGGCCGGCAGCGAGTCGGGCGCGCCGGGGATGCCGACGAGCGGCCCGCGCGGGAGCTCGGCCAGCGAGGCGGCGGAGACGTCGCGCACCGTCACGTCGGCGGTGTCGAGCAGCAGCCGGGCGGAGACGTAGTTCGCCACGGGAAGCAACACGCGCTCCTGCTGGCTGTAGACGTAGGTCGCGCCGGTGTCCTGCTCGACGAGGAGCTGACCGGGCTCGGTGAGCTTGGTGGCGCCGCCCGGCTTGACCACACCCCAGATGCCGAAGACGGCGAGCAGGAGCACCGACAGCAGGACCCCGCAGAACGTGGCGATGGTGTGCCGCCGCATCGGCGACTCCGCGACGTCCGGCTCGCCCTGCAGCAGGGCCTGGCCCAGACGCTGCTGCATCAGCCGGTATGCCTGGTAGAGGTCCTTCCGGGTCTGCACGTCACCTCTCCCTGTCCGAGGGCATGGGAGCCAGCATATTGGCCTCCGGCGCCGTTGTGATCTCCGCCGCCGTCTCCGCCGCCGTCTCCGCCCCGCCGGTCTCCCGTGGGGCGGAGACGGTTCCGGACGTTAGGAAAAAGGGGAATGGAGTGGGGGAAAAGCCAGGTTCTCCCAGCTCTGGATATAGCCGATCGGCATAAGGGGTTCACAGGATTGACAAACGATTTACGGTGAGGGCGGCCCCTTTGTCGATGAAGGAGTGACTGAATGGGTAACAGCTTGCTCGGCGGCGACCCCGCGGAGATGCAGAGCATGGCCGCGCAGTTCAGCCAGCAGGCGGACCAGGTTCGCGCCACGATGGCCAACCTCGACCGTGAGGCGGCCAAGGTCGGCACCGCCTGGACCGGCCCCGGCGCGCAGCGCTTCCACGACGCCTGGCAGAGCTATCGGGCGGCGTTCCAGCGCATGACAGAAGAGCTCAACGAGGCGTCCCGGGTCATCACGACCTACCGCGGCAACATCGAGTCCGCCACCCGCTGACCGGCACTCAGAAGGCCGCCGGACCGCCATCGGCGGACCGGCGGCCTTTTCGTGATCAATCCGGCACCGCGGCCTGAATCGGGGTCGCGGCGCCCGAGACGACCAGCAGGCCCCGCCCCGGAGGCCCGCCGACGGCGCCGCGCGGCAGCCGTACGGCGAACAGGTCACCGTCGGCGGGGCTCTGCACGTTGAGCAGCAGGCCGGTCCTCCCCTTGCGCGCCTCGGCCGCGAACCCCCGGTAGGCCGTCGCGAGGTCGCCCGTGGCCCCCGCGACGAGCAGGCCGTGCTCGCCGTCCCGCCCGGTGCGCAGGATCTCGTCCAGGGCCAGGCCGAGCGCGGAGTCGGGGGAGATGAGCTCCGCGTCGTCCACGGCCACCACGTAGCGCTCGTGCCCGGCGACCAGAGCGAGCGGATCGAGAGCGCCCGGCAGGCCGCCGAAGTCGTCGGCGCCGCCCCCGGTCACGCTTCTGGCGTTGCCGTCCAGCACGGCGAGCACCCCCGGAGCCCCGGCGAGGTCGCGCAGCGGGCTGCGGCGCGGGGTCACGACGAGCACGGGCGTGCCCCGGTCGAGCAGCGAGCGCGCCGCCGTGACCAGCGCGGACGACCGTCCCGAGCGCGGCGGCCCGGCGATGACGGCGGCCGGTCCCTGGCCCTGCAGGTCCACGCCCATCGGGGTGAGGGCGTCGCCGCCCGCGCCGAGCAGCGCCCACAGGGCCGACGGCGGCCGGTGCGACGGCGCCAGGTCGAGCGCCTGCCTCGCCGTGATCCGCATCGGCAGCGCGTCCACCCGCAGCGGCGGCTCCGACGGCCAGGCCCACGTCCCGGGGAGGTCCGAGCCGGGGGTGCCGGTGCCGGGGGCGCCGGAGCCGAGGGTGCCGGAGCCGAGGAGGTCCGTGCCGCCGAACCGCGCCGCCGCCGTACGGGCGAGCTCCTGCAGGACGGCCACCTGCGCGGGGCCGGAGGGGTCGTCGCACAGCAGCGCGATCTGGCTCTCCGCCAGGCCGTGCTCGCCGACGGCCAGCGCCCTGCCCGGGGGCATGACGCTCGGCAGGTCGCGCATCGGCAGCCCGGCGAGCCCGTAGTCGGCGGGGTCGGCGAGCCGCAGCACGAGCCGGTCCTCGAAGACGGTGGAGATCTGCCCGAGCAGGCCCGACCGGTCGGAGGTGACCACGGCCCGCAGCCCCACGGCCGGCCCCTCCCTCAGCAGTTGCAGCATGGTGTCGACCAGCCGCCCGTAGTCGTAGTTCTCGAACGCGGCGACATACCCCTCCCAGCGGTCCACCAGCAGGACCAGCCAGGGCAGCGCGCCCACGCCCATGCGGTCGCGGGCGGCCCGCGACCGGGCGGCGGCGCGCGCCTCGGCCAGCGAGGCGTACCCGGCCTCGGCCAGCAGGTGCTGACGGCGTCCGACCTCCGCGCGCAGGCGGGTCAGCAGGCGCTCCACCCGGTCGAGCTGGTCGCGGGTGACGACCGCCCCGCAGTGCGGCAGCGCGACCAGCGGCAGCAGCGCGCCCGACCCGCAGTCGACGGCGTGGACGTGCACGTCCTCGGGGGAGGCGCCGGCCGCGATCGAGCCCGCGATCGTGCGCAGCGCGCTGGAGCGGCCGCTGCGCGCGCCGCCCGCGATCAGCAGGTGGCCGCCGTGCCGGGGGTCGAGCGTGAGGGGGCGCCGGCCCTGCTGCCACGGCAGGTCCGTCACGCCGAACGGCAGCGGCGGCACCTCCTCGGCCCCCGGCCGGTACGGCGCGGCGCCCGCGAGCAGGCCGCCGGGGGAGTCCGGGGCCCCGACGTCGAGGACGACCTGGTCGGGCAGCGGCGGCAGCCACGGGCTCGGCTGCCGGGGCACGTCGCTCCCGGCGTCCCGCAGCGCGTCCACGAGCAGGGCCAGGTCGCTGCCGCTCGCCGTCTGCGCGGGTGGGGCGGGCAGCGGGTGGCCGAGCGCCTGCCAGGGCAGGTCGAGGACGCGCACGTCCTGTCCCGCGTCGGCCGCCCCCGCGCCGCGCGGTTGTGGGGTGCGGCCGCCGATCCTGGCCGTCTGCACCGCCACGGGCGCGCCGGAGCCGGCCCGCACATAGCAGCGGCCGGGAGTCGTCCGCGAGATGTGTGCGGCGTCCGGCACGTCGATGACGTCGGCCGACTCGTTGGCGTCGGTGACGCGAAGCGCGATCCTGAGCGAGGTGTTGGCCTGGATGTCGGCGGTCACGACGCCGCCGGGCCGCTGGGTGGCGAGGATCAGGTGGATGCCGAGCGAGCGGCCCCGGCGCGCGATGTCGACCAGCCCCTCGACGAAGTCGGGCAGCTCCGCGACCAGGGCGGCGAACTCGTCGATGATCAGCACGAGCCGGGGCAGCGGCGGCAGGTCCTTGCTCCCCGCGGTCTCCGGCACCGGGGCGGCGAAGATGCCGCCGCCGCGCGCCCGCCGGACGCCGCCCGCGCCGAGCACCCAGGTGGCGCCGCGTGCCCGCTGGTAGTCCTCGATGTCCTTGGCCCCCGCGTCCAGCAGCAGGCGCTCCCTGCGCCGGATCTCGGCGGCCAGCGACGACAGGGCCCGCTGGGTCAGGTGGCCGTCGAGGTCGCTCACCATGCCGACCGTGTGCGGGAGCCGTACGCACTCCTTGAAGGCCGCGCCGCCCTTGTAGTCGATGAGCACGAACGTCATCTCGTCGGGCCGGTTGGCCACCGCGAGCGAGCAGATCAGCGTCTGGAGCAGCTCCGACTTGCCCGCGCCGGTCGTGCCCGCGACCAGGGCGTGCGGCCCGTCCCTGCTCAGGTCGACCTCGAACGGGCCTTCCGGTCCAACGCCGATCAGGGCCCGGGTCGTACGGCCCTGCCGCTCGGCGAGCGCGGCGGGGTCGAGGGACACCTCCAGCAGGTCGAGCAGGCGGACCGCGTCGGGCAGGGCGGCCGAGGGGTCGTCGCGGCTCACGTCGCGCAGAGGGGCCAGCGCGCGGGCCAGGCGTTCGGCCCAGGACGGCGAGACCTGGTCGGCGCGGATGCCGGTGATCGGGTCGAGCCCGCCGCCGTGGAGGCGCACCCCGCCCTCGCGGTCGCAGCACACGACCGTCGCGCACTCCTCGGGCAGCAGCCGCTCGTCGTCGTCGATCGCGATCGTGTAGACCCCGGCGCGCGGACCCTGCCGCAGCACCTGCGGCATGCCGGGCAGGCCGCGCAGCACCTGCGCGCCGTCGAGCACGACGAGCACGTCGAACGGCCGCTCGTCGTAGGTGGCGAAGGCCGGCTCGGCGGGCCGGTTGCCGCTCGCGCGGCCCAGGTCGTCCCAGCCGGTCGGGCCGCCGGACAGGCGGGCGCCGCGCGGCGCCCCGGGGTAGGGCCCCGAGCCGTTCTCGGCGTCGAGCCGCTCGGTCACCAGGGCGGCGAGTTCGGCGACCCGGCGGGCGGCGGCCTCGGGGTCGGCGCCGACGAGCGCGGCGCAGTCGGACGACAGAGCGCCGCCGCGGGCGGCGGCGTCGGGCGCGCAGTGCGGCAGCCAGCGGACCCAGCCCCACTGCCCGGCGCCGTCCGCGTTGGCGGACAGCACCACGATGGCCAGGTCGCGCGGGCTGTGCAGGGCGGCGGCCTGGCCGACGAGCCAGCGGGCGCAGCCGAGTGCCATGTCTCTGGGGCCGGTGAGCCCGGCCACGCCGAGACGCCGCATGACCAGCGCGACGGGGACGTCGTGGCAGGTGGGCGGCTCCCGGCGGGGCGCGTCCTGGGGCGTGCCGCTCTCGGGCTCGAACTCCAGGTCGGCGGGCAGGTCGGCCAGCCCCACGCGCAGCCGCAGCGCGTCGCGGTCGTGCACGCGGCGCTCCCACAGCCGGCGGCGCGGCCCGGTCGCGGTGAGCAGCACCTCGGCCGGATCGGGCGCGCCGCCGCGCCTGGCCTCCTCGTCCTGCCGCACCGCGCGGGCCACCTCCTGCTCGAACGCGGCCAGCCGCTCGCGGTACGCCTTGACCGCCCGGCGGTGCTTCTTCCTGCCGTGCCTGCGGTCGCTCACCCACTGGCCGATCATGATCAGCGGGGTCATGAACGCGATCAGCAGGTAGTACCACGTGTGGGTGACGACGGCCATGACCACACCGAGCACGGCGGGCAGCAGCGCGGCCAGCAACTGCAGCCGCATCCCCTCGCCCCGCTTCGGCTCCGTGGGGACCGTGAACCGCCGCTGCCGCTCGGGCCGTTGCAGGCGGGGCGGCCGGTTGTAGGCGAGCCCGCCGTCCGGCAGCGCGTCGAGGTGGGCGTCCGGCGGCAGGACCGGCCCGAGAGCGAACACCGAGCCGCCGCAGGCGAGCATGCCCCCGGCCGGCCACGGCGCCGCCTCCGTGAGCGGCTCGCCCGCGAGCCGGGCCACCGGGTCGCCCCCGGAGACCGCGGGGGTCGCCGGCT
The DNA here is from genome assembly GCF_043197435.1 of Microbispora bryophytorum. Lineage (NCBI taxonomy): Bacteria > Bacillati > Actinomycetota > Actinomycetes > Streptosporangiales > Streptosporangiaceae > Microbispora > Microbispora bryophytorum. The sequence goes on from NZ_JBICTF010000004.1 coordinate 475,084, forward strand.
CCACCGTGGCCGTGCCGGGGGTCAGCCGCACCACCAGCGCGACCGGTGGCATCGCCGGATCGGGAACGGAGATCGCGCACGCGGGGTCGGCGCCGATCGTGTGCGCGCCGAGCCCGATCCGGTGGACGGCCCCCGCGCCGGGGCCGCCCACGACGCGCAGCTCCGCCGGCCCGCCGGGCTCCTCGGTCACCGTCGCCCCGGCGGCGTGGCCGTCGACGGCCACCAGGTCGCCATCCCTGAGCAGGCCGAACACGGGCGCGTCCGGATCGACAGGCCGGCCGTCGACCCACAGCTTCACCTCATCGGACGGCCGGGCCTGCGGGTCTCCCCGGTCTCCGCGGTCTCTCCGGTCCCCTCGGTCCAGGTCGTATGGCGCGCGGGCGTGCGGGAGCCGTACGACGTTGGCCGGGCGGGCGGCGGCGCCGCCGTCGAGCGCGGTGGCGAGGGCGGCGATCGTGGTGCTCTCGTCGCCCTCGACCAGCACGTCGCGGCGGCCGTCCCCGCCGACCACGGTGAGCGTTATCCGCATGCGCGAACTCCCAGAAGGCGGTTGTGCGGCGGCCTCGCGGAAAGCGTTTCATCCCGGGGCGTCCCCGTGAAGATCTCCGGGTGCGCGGGCCGCGTGGCCCGCGGGGCCACGCTAGCCGCGACTCCCGCGCTCATCCGGGCGTTTCCCGGAAACGGTAAAGGTGCCTGTCATCGCGCGCTTCGTACGACGCCGTCGTGAACATGCCCCCCGCGTCTACCCGTCGCCCGCGCGACACCGGCGCGCCCCTCCGGCTTGCCCGGATGCCGTGGTACGAACAGTGTGAATGGTGTGACAATCGAGAAAGAAGTGCAAACGTACTATCACGAAATATCGTGTCAGTAAACCCGTGTATCGATATGACGATAGATCCACTCCCGTTGACAGGCGTATTCCTAACGGATAAGCATGGGTCGCCACTTCGCGGCACTTATGGCGGCGCGAGCTGGCCATAATGGAGTGAATTCGCAACAAACGGCAAGACCATAAACAGATTCGAGCGGCCCGAAAACAGATGGGCGCCCTCATCCCTTGGGAGTCCCCCACCCATGAGGACCAGCGAGAAGACGTCGCAGGACGGCCGGGCACCCGCACGGCCGGGCCTGTCCGGACCGGCCGCACGAAAGCTGCCCGTTCCGCCGAGGGAGCGCAAGCCCGCGCTCGCCGCGCTCGCCGTCCTCCTCATCCTGGGCGGCGCGCTGGCCACCACGCTGCTGGTCATGCGCAGCGGCGACCGCGTCTCGGCCGTGCAGATCACCCAGCAGGTGGGGGCCGGGCAGCGCATTCCGCAGTCCGCGATGCGGGAGGTGCAGATCGCCGACACCGGCGTCGACTACGTCCCCTGGCGGTTCAGGGAACAGGTGGCCACCACGTACGCCGCCGTGACGCTGCTGCCGGGCACGCTGCTCACCCAGCGCATGACCGCCACGACGACCGACCAGGTCGGGCCGGGCAGGGCCAAGGTGGGCCTGTCCCTGAAGGCCGGCCAGATGCCCACCGACCTCAAATGGAGCGACATCGTCCAGGTGATCTACGTGCCGGCGGCGGGCCGGGGGTCGGGCAGCGCCCAGCAGAAGGTGCTGGCCACCGCCGCCCGCGTCGAGAGCGCGTCCTCCGGGCGGTCCGGGGGCGGGCTGGTCACGATCGTCGTGGACACGTCGATCGCGCCCGCCATCGCCCAGTACGCCTCCAGCGGGGAGATCGCCCTCGTCACGCTCCCGGGGGTCAAGTGACGTGGCGCTGATCGTGCTCGCCGCCGACAAGGGGGCGCCCGGCGTGACCACCGCGGCGACCGCCCTCGGCGCCGTGTGGCCCCGTCCCGTGCTGCTGGCCGAGTGTGATCCCTCCGGCGGCGATCTCGCCTATCGGCTGCCGGGCGACGACGGGAGCGTGCTGAACCCGGGACGCGGCCTGCTCAGCCTCGGCGCGGTCGCGCGGCGCGGGCTCCACGCGGAGCTGATCTACGAGCACACGCAGCGACTCGTCGGCGGCCTCGACGTGCTGGCCGGCCTGACCAGCGGCGAGCAGGCGGCCGGCCTCACCTGGCTGTGGGGCCCGCTCGGCCGGGCGCTGGCCGCCCTGCCGCAGGCCGACGTGCTCGCCGACTGCGGCAGGCTCGGGCTGCACCCCCAGATCGGCGACCTGGTGGCCGAGGCCGACCAGGTGGTGCTGTTCACCCGGGCCAGCCTCGACCACGTCGCCCACCTGCGCGAACGGCTTTCGCTCATCGGGCGGAAGGTCGGGATCGTGGTGATCGCCGACCCCCGGTCGTACCGGTCGTCCCTGGAGGAGATCCGGCGCATCGTCTCCGGCTGGGACGTCGCCTTCGTCGGCGGTCTCGCGTACGACCCGAAGGGCGCCGAACTGCTGCGCGGCCAGTGGGGCGGGCGGCTCGACCGCAGCCTCCTGATCCGTACGGCCAGGGAGCTGGCCACCCGCCTGGCCACGCAGCTGGCCGCCGGCGGCGAGACGGCGGCGCCTCCCGTCGTCAGACGGGCGACCAGGGAGCCGGAGGTGCGGTCGTGAGCTCCCAGCGGCGTCCCATCGACCACGGCCTGGTGAAGCGCTTCCGGCAGGAGGTCGGCGACCGGCTGGCGCACCAGCGGCGGCTCGACCAGGCGAGCGGCGTGCCGCCGATGTCGGGGGAGGACGAGCGGCAGTTCGCCCGGGCGCTGATCGCGCAGGTGCTGGAGGAGCACGCGCGCGGCGAGATCGGCGTCGGACGCACCCCGCCCACCGCCGAGGAGGAGGAGGCGCTGGCGGCGGGCATCCACGCGGCGCTGTTCGGCGTCGGCCGCCTCCAGCCGCTGCTCGACGACCCCGAGGTCGAGAACATCGACATCAACGGCTGCGACCGGGTCTTCGTCGGCTACGCCGACGGCCAGGAGCTCATGCAGGACCCCGTCGCGGACAGCGACGAGGAGCTCATCGAGCTGATCCAGATCCTGGCGGCGTACTCCGGCCTGTCGTCGCGGCCGTTCGACACCGCCAACCCGCAGCTCGACCTGCGCCTGCCGGACGGCTCCCGGCTGTCGGCCGTCATGGACGTCACCGTGCGGCCGGCGTTGTCGATCCGCCGCGCGCGTCTCGGCAAGGTGTTCCTCAGCGACCTCGTCGGCAACGGCACGCTCACCCCCGAGCTAGGCCGGTTCCTCAACGCCGCGGTGGCCGCGCGCAAGAACATCATGATCGCGGGATCGACGAACGCGGGGAAGACGACGATGCTGCGGGCGCTGGCCAACGAGATCCCGCCGCACGAGCGGCTGATCACGGTGGAGCGGGCGCTGGAGCTCGGGCTGGACCAGTTCCCCGAGCTGCACCCGAACGCGGTGGCCTTCGAGCACCGCCTGCCCAACGCCGAGGGGCAGGGCGAGATCACGATGGCCGAGCTGGTGCGGCGGTCGCTGCGCATGAACCCCTCGCGGGTGATCGTCGGCGAGGTGCTGGGCGACGAGATCGTCACGATGCTCAACGCGATGACCCAGGGCAACGACGGGTCGCTGTCGACGATCCACGCCAACTCCAGCATGGAGGTGTTCAACCGCATCGCGACCTACGCGCTGCAGGCCGCGGAGCGGCTGCCGATCGAGGCCACCCACATGCTCATCGCCGGGGCCATCGACTTCGTGGTGTTCATCGAGAAGCGCAACGACTACCACCGGGGAGGCACCCTGCGGCGCTACGTGTCCAGCGTGCGGGAGGTCACGGGCTGCGACGGGCGGGTGCTGTCCTCGGAGGTGTTCGCCATGGCGGGCGACTACCTGGTGCCGCACGCCCCGATCTCCTGCGCCGATGAGCTGGCCGCCCACGGGTACGACCCGGCGCGGGGAGCGTGGCGATGAGCGGCCTGCTGCCGGCGCTGCCTCCCGGCGTCCTCGACCCTCTGGTGCTGCTGGCCGGGGCCGCGGCGGGCGGCGGGCTCTTCCTGTTCGCCCTGGCCGTCTACGGCCTGCGCCCCCGCCCGGCCACGCCGGACGGCCGGGCCGAGCGGATGCGCCTGCTGCGCACCCTGTCCACGCGGTCGGCGATCGCTGCGGTGACGGGGGTCGTGGTGCTGGTGGTGACCGGCTGGCCGGTCATCGCGGCGGGAGCCGTGCTGCTGGTCCTGGCCTGGCGGGGCTTCACCGGCGGCGCGGCGGAGGAGCGGGCCGCCATGCGGCGCCTTGAGGGCCTGGCGGCGTGGACGGAGTCGCTGCGCGACACGATCGCGGGCGCGGCCGGGCTCGAACAGGCCATCCCCTCCTCGATCCGGGCCGCGGCCCCCATGCTGCAACCGCACCTGCGGGCCCTGGTCGACCGGCTCCACACGCGGATGCCGCTCGCCGACGCGCTGCGGATGTTCGCCGACGAGCTGGACGACCCCTCGGCCGACCTCGTCGTGGCGGCGCTGATCCTCAACTCGCGGCTGCGCGGGCCGGGCCTGCGCGACGTGCTGTCGGCCCTGGCGGTCTCGGCCCGCGAGGAGCTGGACATGCGCCGGCGGGTGGAGGCCGAGCGAAGGTCCACGCGCAAGAGCGTGCAGATCGTGGTCGGCACCGCCCTCGCCTTCGCCGCCGCACTGGTCGTCTTCAACCGCTCCTACGTCGAGGAATACAACTCGGTGCTCGGCCAGGCCGTGCTCGTCGTGGTGGCGGGCCTGTTCGGCGCGGGGTTCGCCTGGATGCGGCGGCTCGCCCGCTTCGACAAGCCGGCCAGGATCCTCGCCCCCTACCACCGCCCGCGGTCCCAGGTGGCCGCGCAGGCGCAGCAGCCGGCGGCGGAGGTGGCCAGATGATCGCGACGGTGCTCTGCGGAGCCGTGCTCGGCCTCGGGCTCTTCCTGCTGGCGCGGGCGCTGTTCCCGCCCCGGCCCGGCCTGACCGCCCGGCTCGCCGCGCTCGACCAGGCCCGTGACGGCAAGGGCGTGCCGCTGGCGCCGCTGATCGCGCCTGAGGAGGATGTCAGCGAGTTGCGCCGCATGCTCGGCCTGCGGCTCGCCCGGTTCTACGCGGCGCGCGGCTGGGAGGCGCGGTCGATCAAGGCCGACCTCGCGCTGCTCGGCAAGTCGTTCGAGGGGTTCCTCGCGACCAAGCTGCTGCTCGGGGTCTCGGGCCTGCTGGCGTTCCCGCTCCTCGTCGGCTGGCTCGCGCTGATGGGATGGGGCGTCTCGGTGCAGGTGCCGCTCTGGTCGGCCCTCGTCGTCTGCGTGATCTTCTTCCTGCTGCCCGACGCGCAGATCCGGCGGGACGCCGCCGTACGCCGCCGGGACTTCCGGCACGCCGTGGGCGCCTTCCTCGACCTCGTGTCGATGAACCTCGCGGGCGGCAGGGGCGTGCCCGAGGCGCTGATGATGGCGGTGGCCGTGGGCAGTCCGGTCACCACGCCCGGGGCGCTGAACGGCACCGTGAACAGCGCTGTCAACGGCGTCGCGAACGGCGCCGTGAACAGCGCTATCACCGGGGCCGCGAACGGCGCGGGGCCCGCCCCGGGCGCCAACTGGGCGATGGAGCGCATCCGCGAGGCGCTGGCCAACGCCCGGATCGTCGGCATCACCCCCTGGCAGGCCCTTGGCCGGCTCGGCGACGAGATCAACGTGGACGAGCTGCGGGACCTGTCGGCCGCGCTCGGTCTCGTGGCCGACGACGGCGCCAAGGTCCGGGCCTCCCTCACGGCCCGCGCCGCCACCCTCCGCCGCCGCGAACTCGCGGAGGTCGAGGGCAAGGCGGGTGAGCGGTCCCAGTCGATGCTCGTCGCCCAGCTCCTGCTGTGCGCGGGCTTCGTGATCTTCCTTTCCTTCCCTGCAGCCATGAAGATGTTGGGGGCCTGATGCTCTGGTTCCACTATCTGATCGCCGTGCTCCACGTACGGCTGGACCGCGCGAGGAACGCCCCGTCCAGGGGAGCCTCCGCGGTCGAATGGGTGATCATCACCGCCATCATCGCCGGAGTCGCGCTCGGCCTGGCCACGCTGATCAAGCAGTTGGTCGAGCAGAAGCAGTCCGACATCCAGAACAGCTTCAGTGGCGGCGGTGCGGACGGCGGTGGGGGTGCCGGCGGAGGTGCCGGGGAGTGACCGCTCAGGGCGTGACCGGCCCCCGCGCCCCGGCCGGAGTGCGCCGCGAGCGGGGCGCGACGGTCATCGAGCTCGCCATGCTCATGCCGATCGTCCTCGCCGTCGTGCTGCTGATCGTCCAGGTCACGCTCTGGTTCCACGGCCGCCAGGTCGCCGACGCCGCCGCGCGGGAGGGCGCGCGGATCGCCCGTGCGGGCGGTTCCGACGGCTGGCAGGAGGCGGCCGAGGGCAAGGCGCGGCAGATCGTGCAGGCGATCGGACCGCAGTTGCTGAAGAACGCCCAGGCGCAGGCGTGGGAGCAGGGCGACCAGCGCGGCGTGGAGGTGACCGGCAGCGCCGTCCAGGTGGTGCCGTTGCTGCCCGCGATGACCTTCACGATCACGTCACGCTTCGGCGGGCCCATCGAGTGCTTCCGCCCCGACGACGGCTCGGACGGCTGCGAATGACCCGGTCGGGGCGCGGGATGAGGCGCGGGAGGGAGCAGGGGAGGGAGCGCGGCTCGATGACGGCCGAGACGGTCATGCTGGCCCCGCTGTTCCTGCTCTTCCTGATGTTCCTCGTCGGCGCGGGCCGGATCGTGGAGGCCCAGGGAGAGGTCAACGGGGCCGCGCGGGACGCCGCCCGGGCCGCCTCCGTGCAGCGCACCGAGGCGGAGGCAGAGTCGGCCGCGAAGGAGGCCGCCGAGGCGTCGCTCTCCGGCGACTGCTCACCGCAGGTGGACATGTCCGGCAGCGAGTGGGAGATGGACGGCGTCGTCCGGATGACCGTGACCTGCGAGCTGAACCTCGACTTCCTCGGGTTCGGCGCCGCCAAGCAGATGTCGGGCACCTCGGTCGTGCCGCTCGAGAAGTATCGGAGGGTGAAGTGAGGGTGCCGCCGCCGGTCGGAGGCGGGCGGGCGGGCGAGCGGGGTTCCATGTCGGTGTTCGTGGTCCTCTTCTCGGGGGTGGTGTTCCTGCTGGCCGGGCTGCTGGTGGACGGCGGGGCCGCCATGAACGCCCGCCTCAAGGCCGCCGACATCGCCGAGCAGGCCGCCCGCGCCGCCGCCGACCAGATCGACGTCGAGACGTTGCGCGCCACCGGCGAGGTGCGGTTGCTCGCCGACGAGGGCGCGGTGTGCGGCGCGGCCGAGAAGATCACCGCGGACCAGGGGGCCGACGGCGTACGCATGACCGAGTGCACCGTGGGCGGAGGCCAGGCGGACGTCACGGTGGCGGTGTCGGTGCACTGGGACGCCTTCTTCCTGTCCGCGCTGGGCTTCGCGGGCTCCGACATGGAGGCCGAGGCCACGGCCGCTCCTGATCCGGGGGAGGCGTGACCGGGCCACGGCCGCCGGGCGGCCGGCGGGAGGAGTTCAACCGCGAGGCCCGGCGGGGGCCCGGGTGGGAGGTCGCGCGCGGGGTCCAGGGCGGCGGAGCCCCCGGGCGGAACCCGCGGGCTGATTCCGATGCGACGGCGGGCGGCGTGCCGGGCCGTGGCCCGCGACCGCGCCCGGAGGGCATGCCGTCGGTGCTGGGGCCGCAGCGGGCGCCCGAGCACTGGCAGGACGACCGGCCCGTGCGGCTGCGGGCCCGGCGCACGGCCGGAGACGTCCTCGCCGGCCTCGGGGCCCTGGTCGCGCTGGTGGGCCTGGTGGGCGGCGTGCCGTACGCGTTGCTCCGGCTCGCCGGCCCCCCGATCAGCGGCGACCTGCTGAACCCGGACCTGTTCACGAGCGAGGTCGGGCCCGAGACGATCATCGCGATCCTGATCCTTCTGGTGTGGCTGGCCTGGCTGCAGCTGTTCCTGTGCGTGGTCGTCGAGGTCTACGCGGCGCTGCGGCGGGTCGGCATGCCGGCCCGGGTGCCGCTGTCGGGCGGCACCCAGGCGCTCGCGAACCGCCTGGTCTCCGCCGTGCTGCTGCTGTTCACCGCGACCGCCGTGGCGATCCCCATCGTCCGCGCGGGCGCCCCCGCCCCGATCCGGCCCCAGGTCGCGGCGCTGTCGGCGCCGGTGCCGCAGACCGAGGCGGAGCGACCGGCCCTGCACGCCAGGGAGGTCAAGAAGGTCTACGTGGTCCAGCCCCCGCACGGGCGCCACCACGAGAGCCTGTGGGAGATCGCGGACAAGTGCCTGGGGGACGGGCGCCGCTATCCGGAGATCTACCGGCTCAACCAGCACAAGGAGCAGCCCGACGGCAGCCGCCTGCACATGGCCGACCTCATCCGTCCCGGCTGGGTGCTCGACATGCCGGACGACGCCAGGAACGTCCACATCGTGCCGGTGGACGAGGACCGGCCGGAGACCCTGAAGGAGCACCGCCACGCGCCCGCCGAACTCGACGGCGACACCCGGTACGCCGGGGGAGGGGCGACCGGCGGCGACGCCCAGGCCGACCGGCACGCGACGGAGGACAGGCGCGCGGAGGACCGGCACGCGACGCCGGACCCGCGTCCCACCGCCGGCTCGCACACGGGTTCGCACACCGGAGCGGACACGGGGAACCCGGCGGGAGACGAGGCGGACACCACCCGGCCCGACGGCGCTCAGCCGGGCGAAGCCGGGCGGTCAGGCGACGCGGGCCACGAGCGGGGCAGGGTGACACCCGAGCCGGGCAAGCCGGGGATCGTGCTGCCGCCGCCCGCGATGCCGCAGGACACGCCGTCGGAGCCGAAGGGCCGCACCGGCGATGCGAAGGACACGCCCGCCACGACCCGCGCGACGCCCACCCCGCGTCCGATCATCACGACCACCGTCCAGCCCACGATCGCGCCGGCGGAAGCGGGCCACCAGACCGCGGCCGAGGAGGCAGGGGAGCAGCAGGGCGGGCCGGTCCTCGCCGACTACCTGGCCGCCTCGTCGCTGGCGGCGGCAGGGCTGCTGGCCCTGCTCGGCCGCAGGCGGCGGGAGCAGTTGTGGCGCCGGGCCTTCGGATGGCGCATCGCCCGGCCGCGCGGAGACGCCGCCGAGGCCGAGGTCGCCATCCGCCTCGGCGCCGACGCCCCCGGCGGCCGCATGCTCGACCTCGGCCTGCGCCTGCTCGGCCGCCTGCTGGCCGACGCCGGCCGGCGCCCTCCGACGATCTACGCCGTCCACCTGTCCAACCGGGGCCTCGACCTGTGGATCCACCCGTCCGAACAGGACGCGCCCGAGCCCTGGGAGTCCTGCGACGACGGGCAGGTGTGGCGCCTTCCGGCCCACGAGGGACGCCGCATCGACGAGCACGTGCTGGCGGGGGTGCCCGCGCCCTACCCCGGGCTGGTCTCGCTCGGCACCGGGCAGGGCGGCCGGGTCCTGGCCGATCTGGAGGCCGCCCACGGCGTGATCTCGATCACCGGGGCGCACACCGTCGCCGCGCTGTCGGCGCTCGCCGTCGAGCTGGCCACCAACCGGTGGTCCGACCAGATGCGCATCACGCTCGTCGGCTTCGGCGAGGAGCTGACCCTGCTCGCGCCCGAGCGGATCAGGACGGCGAGCAGCCTGGCCGAGGTGCTGCCGGAGTTCGAGGAGCGTGCCCGCTACGACGGCGACGTGCTGACCGGCCGGATCCACAGCCGCGTGGCCGACCCCGCCTACACCCCGCACTACCTCCTGTCGGCCATCCGCCCCGACGAGGACGAGGCGCGCCGCCTGGCGCTGCTCGGCAAGGGCACGCGGACGGCGAGCGGCTTCGTGATCGCGGGCGAGGTGCCGCACGCCACCTGGACGTGGGAGGTCACCGACGACGGCCGGGCCCGTGTGGACGCCTTGGGCCTGGACATCGATGCCCACCTGCTGCCGCGCCGGCACTACGACGCCGTGATCGGCCTCTTCCGCACGGCCCGGCAGCAGGAGGGCGAGCCGCTCACCCCGGTGGTGGAGCGGCTGAGCGAGGAGCCGCCCTCCATCGAGGTGCGCATCCTCGGTCCGATCGAGATCAGCCCGGTGAACCCGCTCGAAGAGGGCCGGGCGGCCCTCGCCCACGAGCTCGTCGTCTACCTGGCCACCCATCCGGACGGTGTGCACCCGGCCGTGCTGACCGGCGTGCTGTGGCCGCGTGGCGTGCAGCTCGCGGTGCGCGACGCCACGATCGCCAGGGTCGCCGAGTGGCTCGGGCGCGACGGCGAGGGACGCCCCCACCTGTTCCTCGACCGGTCCGGGCGGCTGCGGCTCGGGCCGGAGATCCGTACAGACTGGCGGCTGTTCCAGGACCTCGTACGGCAGGCCGGCGAATGGGCCGACGCCGCCGCTCCCGCGGACGGCAGGCCCGGTGACATGGAGGCCGGCCTGCTGGAGCGCGCGCTCACGCTGGTGCGCGGCCCGCTGCTGAGCGGCAGGCCGCCCGACCGGTACGCCTGGCTGGCGGCCGACCCATTGGAGTACGACGTGACGGCCTGGGTGGCGGACGCCGCCCACGCGCTGTGCGAGATTCGGCTGGCCCGCCACGACCCGCACGGCGCGGTGGCGGCGGCCCGGGCCGGGCTGCTGCTCGCGGCCGACGACGAGGGGCTGTGGCGCGATCTGCTCCGGGCGGCGCACGCCACCGGGGAGCCCGTGCGGCTGCGGGCGGTCGTCGACGGCCTGCTGCGCCGCGCCACCTCCCACCCGTACGGCGGCGGGATGGCGCCGGAGACGGAGGCGCTGATCGACGAGCTGCTGCCCGACTGGCGCCGGACCGTCTCCCCTGACCTCCGAAACCCGGTTCTCCGGAGCCCGGCGCTCAGGAACCCTGCCGCCGCAGACCGGGCCGCCGCGGACCGGGCCGCCGCAGACCGGGCCGCCGGAGACCCGGCGGACCTCAGAACCTCACGTCTCGCCTGATCGGAGCCCCAATGCCAGGGACGTCCTCCCGCGCGCCGCTCCTGCCGGCGTGCCTGCTGCTCCTGTCGGCGTGCGCCGTGCCGGACGCGGACCGGGGTTTCACCCCGGGCGGCGGCGTGGAGCCGGCCGCCGCGGCGGCCTCCGGGACGCCGGGCCCGCAGCCGGGCACCGAGACGGTCACGGCGGCGCCCGGACTGACGATCGAGATCGAATGGCCGCTGGAGCCCGACCCGAAGCGGTCGGCCGTGATCAAGGCGTTCGCCGGCGACTTCACGGCGCAGTGGCGGGCCGTCGGCACCTCCGGCGGGGACCGCTCGTACGCGAAGGGGATCGATGCCGAGTCGTCCGCCTACATGGAGGCCGTCACCTGGGTGCAGGGATTCCTCAAGGACAGGCAGTCGGCCCGGGGCGTGGCCAGGCTCTACGCCCTGAGGGTGCCCTCCGTCATGGGACGCGGGGCGGAGGCCGACGGCTGCGTCGATCTGACCGGCGTGCGGCTGACCGACCAGGAGGGCACCCCGCTGTCCCGTCAGCCCGCCTGGCTCAAACCCCCGAAGGCGGTCTTCCTGCAGACCGCCGGCCTGGGGCACGGCGACGACGGCGTCTGGCGGATCCGGCTCTACCGCCACGCGGACTATCCGGACGAGCGCGCGAAGGAGTGCCTGAGATGAGGGCCATTGCTGTGACGTCCCTGCTGGCGGGGGCCCTGCTCGCGGTGTGCGCGCCGCCCGCCGCCGCCGACCCGGACGTCGGGGCGCACGGAGAGGCGTTCCAGAAGGGCAACACGGCCGGCGTCAAGCTGACCAACTCCAAGATCGGCCTGTCCGGCAACGGGCTCGGCGGCAAGAGCGACGGCTACCGGATGCCCCGCCCCTGCTGGTATGAGCCGAACAGTTCGGCCGACGACATGCGCGGCCTCCAGGCGCAGCAGAAGAAGCAGGCGGTGGAGGCGGGGCTGGACTACGACGTCGATCTCGACAGGTTCGGCGAGAAGATCGGTGACAAGGGCCAGTGGTGGGGCGCCGCCTACGACGCCGGCAACCCGGACGGAGCCTCGTGCGCCGCCGGACTCGAGCCGCTCATCTGGGTGCCCGAAGGGACGGCCCCCGCCGGAGGCATCACGCTGGAGCAGCTCATGCAGATCGCGCGGGCCGCGCTGACCGTGCCGGAGCCGAAGATCAAACTGAGCCCGGACGCCAAGAGCTACGTCAACCTGGGGACCTGGGTGTGGCTGGACGGAGCCGAGGCCGCCCCCCGGTCCGTCACCGCCACGCTTCCCGGGGTCATGTCCGCCACCGTCACGGCGACGCCGGACCACCTCGAGATCGACCCCGGCACCAAGGAGGACGACCGCGCCGAGGTGTTCACGGACTGCGGCACCACCGGCAAGCCGTACGTCAAGGGCGCCGACAAGGACGGGAAGGGCGAACCGGAGTGCGGCGTCATCTACCGGCACTCCTCCGTCGACCTGCCGGGCAAGGTCTACACGCTCACCGTGACGAGCGTCTGGACCGTCGCCGGCAACGGCAACCAGGGCGGCGAGGCCGTCCCGTTCGCGTACGACCCGATCCAGGTCGCCGCGACCAGGGACGTGCCCGTCGGCGAGGTCCAGAGCATCGTCAAGGAATGAGGTCCACCGCGCCGCGCCGTCGTCCAGGAGGACCCGATGCCGCGCTCCCGGCAGGTCAGGCGCGGGACTCGTGGGCGACCAGCCACTCCTTGACCGGCGTGCCGTAGTAGTAACTGCCGTAACCGCCGGTCGAGGGCACCACGCGGTGGCACGGCACGAACGGCGCGATCAGGTTCTGCGCGCAGGCCGACCCCGCGGCCCGCGCGGCCGTCCTGGGCAGCCCCGCCTTCTCCGCGAGCTGTGCGTACGACACGGTGGTCCCGGCGGGCACCGCGCGCAGCGCCTCGTACAGACGCTGCCTGGTGGGGGTGCCGGGCTGTTCGACGGGGATCCGGTCGAGCGCGCCGACCTTCCCGCCGAGATACTCCCGCACGGCCTCGGCCGCGTCGCCGAGATCGCCCTCCCGCAGCGGAAGCGCCTGCAAGGACGGCGCGAGCCGGGTGAACATCTCGCGGGGGTCGGCGGTGAAACCGGCCGCGACGAGCACGCCGTCGCGGGCGAGCAGCGCGAGGGGGCCCACCGGGGTGGGCACGGTCTGCGTGATGATCATCTGTTGCGTCCTCGTGGTGTGGTGTCTGGATTGTCGGAGGCGTGGCTCCACAGGTGGAGCGCGGCGTACGCGCGCCAGGGCCGCCATCGCTCGGCCTCGTCCGCGGCGATGCCGAGCCGTTCCATCGTCCTGCGCAGCACGAGGTCGCCCTCGGGCCACGCGTCCGGGTCGCGCAGCGCGCGCAGCGCGATGTAGCCGGCCGTCCACGGGCCGATCCCGGGGATCTCCAGCAGCCCGGCGGTGGTGTCGGCGGGGTCGCCCGCGCCGTCGAGGTCGATCGAGCCGGAGGCCACCGCCTCGGCCAGCGCCCTGATCGTGGCGACCCTGCGGGTGGTGAGCCCGAGGCCGTCCAGGTCGGCCGTGGCGAGCCGGTCGGCCGTGGGGAACAGCAGCGGCACGTGTCCGGTCGCGGCCGCGCCGGGGTTCCCGCCCTCGTCGCTGGGATGGTCGGCAGGGCGGTCGGCGACGGCGGGGACGCCGGCGCGGGCGGCGATGCGGCCCAGCAGGGTGCGGGCCCCGGCCACCGAGATCTGCTGCCCGACGACCGCACGGACCGCCAGCTCGAACCCGTCGTAGGCTCCCGGCACCCGCAGCCCGGGACGGGCCGCGACCAGCGGCGCGAGGGACGTCGCGCCGAGGATCTCCCGCACCGCCCCGGGGTCGGCGTCGAGGTCGAGCAGGCGGCGGCAGCGGGCCACCAGCCGGGAGAGCAGGTGCGTCTCGGTGGTCCGCACCGTGAGCCGGACGTGACCGGCGGCGGGCCGCAGCGTGATCGAGCCGCCCGGCACGGCCCGCGTGTAGGCCGTCACGTCGTCCCCCGACCGGCAGACCGCCTCCACCGAGGGGATCGCCCGGGCGGCGAGGAAGCGCAGCACCGGCTGCGCGTCGTACGGGTCCCGGTGGCCGAGCCGCAGGGTCAGCCCGGTCGTGAGAGCGACCGGACCCCCCTTCTCGTGCATGGGCCCGTTGGTCCTGCGCAGCTCTCCCGGCGCGAAGCCGTACGACTCCTTCAGGGCCGCGTTGAACTGGCGTACGCTGCCGAACCCGGCGGCGAACGCGACATCGGTGATCGGCAGGGTGGTCTCGGTGAGCAGTTGCTTGGCGAGCAGCAGCCGCCGGGTGCGGGCGACGGCGAGCGGCCCGGTGCCGAGTTCGGCGGCGAACAGGCGGTGCAGGTGCCGCTCGGTCACATGCAGGCGGCGGGCCAGCCCGGCGACGCCGGACTCGTCGGCCACCCCGTCGTCGATCAGCCGCAGCGCGCGTCCGACCAGGTCGGCGCGTACGTCCCAGCCGGGGTCGCCGGGGCTGAGCTCGGGACGGCAGCGACGGCAGGGCCGGAACCCGGCGGCCTCGGCCGCGGCGGCGTGCCGGTAGAAGCGGACGTTGCCCCGGGCGGGGGTGCGGGCGGGGCAGATCGGGCGGCAGTAGATGCCGGTGGTGGTGACAGCCGTGTAGAAACGCCCGTCGAAGCGGGAGTCCCGCGCGGAGACGGCGAGGTAGCACGCGTCGAAGTCGAGCTGGCGTGTGGTCACGCACACGACGTTATGCGCTGGCCACCGATGCGGGCTGGCGGAAATCGGACGCGGCCGTGCGGATGCCGCGGCGGTGCGGGGGAGCCTCGCGCGGGACCGGGCACGAAGACGACGCTGAGCCGGGAGTGCTCCCGCGCGAGCTCGGGTGCTGGACCGGAACGCCTGACGTCACTTGCTGGAGATGCCGACCCCGAGGTCGAACTCGCGGTAGACCCGGGCCCAGAAGCCGTCGCGCAGCCAGACGCGCGCCTCCGGGTAGGGCCGCAGGGAGTGGCCGAGCTCCTTCTCGGCCTCGATGAGCAGTTCGGTGTCGATCACCGTGGGCAGCAGCGGACCCGGCAGCAGGTCCCGGATGTTGTCGCGGCCCCTGGTCAGTATCCATTTCTGCGCCACATGTTCACCGACCTCCTCCACGCGGGGCCGGCCCGGGCCCAGCTTGGCGACCTGGCCGATGGGCGACTTCGGCGGCATCGGCTTGACCGTACGGCCTGCGAAGACCTGGGCGGGCGACGGCGTGGGCACGACGGGCACGGGCACCGGTGCGCGCGTGAAGAACGGACGCAGGAAGTCGGCGCTCAGGATCTCGACGGTGTCCGACTCCCAGACGAGCCGCTCGGCCTGGTTGGTCCCGAACGGCGGCTCGACCCCCCACAGGTGGATGCGCACGCCGTATGCCTGCGCGGCCTCCACGGCGGGCACCATGTCCTCGTCTCCGGCGATCAGCACGGTGTCGCTCACGGCGTGGTGACGGGCGAGGGCCTCAAGGTCGCTGCGGATCTGCGCGTCCACGCCCTTCTGCTGGCCGCGGGCGTTCAGGTTGCCCAGCCTGACCTTGACCCAGGGCAGCTGGGCGATCACCCGCTGGTCCACCGTGGGCACGCGGTCGCGGGCGGCGTCATACCAGTAGACGCGCAGCAGCTCGCCCGGGATGCGCTCGAGCGCGTGCTTCTGGAGCGCCTGGATCAGCTCGTCCGCGGAGACGCGGTACTCCTTACGCTCCTTGGCGCCTAAGAGAACTTCACCGGCGGCCGCGTAAAGGTAACCGACGTCCACGAGAACGGCATACTTTGCGGCTATGCCATGTGCGCTGAAGTCCGGGATGGCCATGGTGTCCTCCTGGACTCGTCACTAGTTGATCGGCTGACTATATTCCCCCGCTTTCTAGATAGTCCCAACTCTTGAGCCAGTTGACACCCTGTTCCGGCGATGTAATCGGTCCGTAGTCGTCGCGGATGGCGTCGGAAGCGAGTCACCCGCCGGGGAACACAGCCCCGCGCCAGGCTCCCGGGCCGTGCGGAAGCCCCACACGTAGCCGATGGGCCGGATTCCTCCAGTTGCCCGGGCGCGTTCGCGGTGCCGGCGGCCGGGAATCGCCCGCCGCCGTTCGGGCCGCCGTTTGAGCCGCCGTTCGGGCCGCCAGCGCGGCGACGAGGGCGGCGGTCTCCTCGGGGGTGGCGTCCCCCCGGACGATGCTGAGGTACGGCTCGCGGCTGGTCAAAGCGGAATGTTCCCGTGCTTCTTCGGGGGCAGCGTGGCCCGCTTGTTGCGGAGGGCGCGCAGCGCGCGGACGATCTGGACCCGGGTGTCCGAGGGCCGGATGACCGCGTCCACGTAGCCGCGCTCGGCCGCGAGATACGGATTTGCCAGCGTGTCCTCATATTCCCTGATGAAACGGGCCCGCGCCGCCTCCGGATCATCGGCGGCGGCCAACTCGCGCCGATAAAGAATGTTGACCGCGCCCTGGGCTCCCATCACGGCGATCTGGGCGGTGGGCCAGGCCAGGTTGACGTCCGCGCCGAGGTGTTTGGACCCCATCACGTCATATGCCCCGCCGTACGCTTTACGGGTGATGACGGTGACCAGCGGCACGGTCGCCTCGGCATAGGCGTAGAGCAGCTTGGCGCCGCGCCGGATGATGCCGTTCCACTCCTGGCCGGTGCCCGGAAGGAAGCCCGGCACGTCGACGAAGGTCAGCACCGGGATGTTGAAGGCGTCGCAGGTGCGCACGAACCGGGCGGCCTTCTCGGAGGCGTCGATGTCGAGCGTCCCGGCGAAGCTCATCGGCTGGTTGGCGACGACGCCCACCGAACGCCCCTCGACCCGGCCGAAGCCGACGACGATGTTCGGCGCGAAGCCCGCGTGGATCTCCAGGAACTCGCCGTCGTCGAGGACGTGCTCGATGACCGTGCGCATGTCGTACGGCTGGTTGGCCGAGTCGGGGATCAGCGTGTCGAGCTCGCGGTCCTCGCCGGTCGTCTCCAGGTCCGCCTCGGCGTCGAAGGCGGGCGCGTCGTCCATGTTGTTGGACGGCAGATACGACAGCAGCGCCCTGGCGAAGTCGAGGCAGTCCTGCTCGTCGGACGCCTCGTAGTGGGCGACGCCGCTCTTCGAGTTGTGCGTGTGCGCGCCGCCCAGCTCCTCGAACGTCACCTCCTCGCCGGTCACGGTCTTGATGACGTCCGGCCCGGTGATGAACATGTGCGACTTCTCCTGCACCATCAGGACGAAGTCGGTCAGCGCGGGGGAGTACACGGCGCCGCCCGCGCACGGACCCATCACCAGCGAGATCTGCGGGACCACGCCGGAGGCGTGCACATTGCGCTTGAAGATCTCGGCGTACAGGCCGAGGGAGACCACGCCCTCCTGGATGCGCGCGCCGCCCGAGTCGTTGATGCCGATCACCGGGCAGCCGGTCTTCAGGGCGTGGTCCATCACCTTGACGATCTTCTCGCCGAAGACCTCGCCCAGCGAGCCGCCGAACACGGTGAAGTCCTGCGCGAACACGGCGACCGGCCGGCCGTCCACGGTGCCGTAGCCGGTCACGACCCCGTCGCCGTACGGGCGTTCGCGGTCGAGGCCGAACGCGGTCGCCCGGTGCCTGGCCAGCTCGTCGAACTCCACGAAGGAGCCCTCGTCCAGGAAGGCGGCCAGCCGCTCGCGGGCCGTCATCTTGCCCTTGGCGTGCTGTTTCTCCACCGCGCGCCGGGAGCCGGCGTGGGCCGCCTCGCTCCGGCGGCGCTCCAGGTCGGCGAGCCTGCCGGCGGTGGTGTGGATGTCGATCTCGGGGGCGTGTTCGGCGCTCATCGTCCGCTCACCGTTCCTCGTATGCTCAGCGGCCCTCGGGCCCCGAACGCCGCGCCGGGTCGCCTCGAATCCATGGGCGACAGGTTAACCAGAACGGCGCCGCGCGGTCGCGCCGGGTCGCGCTCACCGGGATCGCATTTGCCCGGGCGGGAACGTCCACAGGAACGCGGCCCGTGCGCCGTTCGTTCGGCTTTACGACGGCTTCATACAAATGGGGGCTCCATGGCGGATGCCGTACGTACGCAGGGGTTGTACAAGCGCTTCGGGCAGCAGACGGCGGTCGGCGGGGTCGACCTGGTCGTGCCGAGGGGCAGCTTCGCCGGCCTGGTCGGCCCCAACGGCGCGGGCAAGACGACGACGCTGAGCATGGTCACCGGGCTGCTGCGGCCGGACGGCGGGCGGATCGAGATCGACGGCCACGACGTGTGGGCCGACCCCGTCAGCGTCAAGGCGCACATCGGCGTGCTGCCCGAGGGCCTGCGGCTGTTCGAGCGGCTGTCCGGCCGCGAACTGCTGATGTACGGCGGCCGGTTGCGCGGCATCCCCATCGACGAGGTCGGCAAACGCGCCGACGAGCTGCTCAAGGTCATGGACCTGGTCGAGGCGCAGGACAAGCTGGTGGTCGACTACTCCACCGGCATGCGCAAGAAGATCGGCCTCGCGGCGGCGCTGCTGCACAACCCGGGCGTGCTGTTCCTCGACGAGCCCTTCGAGGGCGTCGACCCCGTCTCCGCCAACACGCTCACCGAGGTGCTGCGCCGATACACCGCCTCGGGCTCCACCGTTGTCTTCTCCAGCCATGCGATGGACCTGGTCGAGCGGCTGTGCGACTGGGTGTCGGTGATGAACCGGGGCCTCGTCGTCGCGCAGGGCCCGCTCGACGACGTGCGGCGGGGCCGCACGCTCAACGAGGCGTTCCTCGACCTCGTCGGCGCGCGCGGCAACGGCGAAGAGGGCCTGTCGTGGCTCGGGTCGCCGGCATGACCTGGCTGTTCGTCCGGCTGAAGCTCAGCCTGGTGCGCGGGGGCCTGCGCGGCGACGCCGGCAAGCAGGCCGGTTTCGTCTTCTCGCTGGCCGCCGCCCTTCTCGCCGCCGTCGCGGGGTTCGCGCTGCTGTCCCTCATCCGGCTCGCGCCGTCCGGCGTCGCCCTCGACCTCGTGGCGGCGGCGTTCGCGATGTTCGCCGTCGGCTGGATCATCGTGCCGCTGACGGCGTTCGGGCTGGACGAGACGCTCGACCCGGCCCGGCTGGCCGTGTTCCCGCTGACCACCCGGCAGCTCGCGACCGGCATGCTGGCCGCGTCGGCCGCCGGTGCGTGGCCGATCGCCTCGCTGGCCGCGCTGTTCGGCGGCATGGTCGCGCTCGCCCACGGGCCGGGCGGAGTGCTGCTCGGGGTGCCCGCGGTGGTCCTCCAGTTCGCCTTCTGTCTCACGGCCTCCCGTCTGGTGACCACCGCGCTGTCCGGCGTGCTGCGCACCCGCCGGGGGCGGGACCTGCTCGCGGTCGCCGCCATCTTCGTGGTGCTGCTCGTCCAGCTGCCGAATCTGCTGGTCAACCGCGGCCTGTCGGGCGACCCCACGCGGGTCCTGGCGTCGGTGGGTGACGTCCTGCGCTGGACGCCGCCGGGGCTGGCCGCGCACGCGATCGCCGACGGCGGCCTCGTCGGGGCCGCCGAGCTGATCGTCGTCGCCATGTCGGTCGTCGTGCTGGGGTGGCTGTGGATCGTCGCGCTGCGGCACGCGCTGGTGCGGCCCGACGCCTCCACCCGGAGCGGCGGCTCCGTCCGGCGGCCCGGACGGGTTTCGATCGGCAGGTTCCTGCCCGACGGCATGCTCGGCGCCGTCGTCGCCAAGGAACTGAAGTACGCCGGGCGCGAGCCGCGGGGCCGGGTGAACTGGATCATCGCGCTGTTCGTCACCGTGCTCATCACGCTTTCCCTGCACGGACAGGACGGCCGGGCCGGGCTGGGCTCGGTGCTGGGGCCCGCCTGCATGGCGGCCGTCATGATCGGGCTGCAGGCGGCCAATTCCTTCGGGATCGACGGCAGGTCGCTGTGGATGAACGCCGTGGCGTTCTCCACCCCGCGCGACATGCGTACCGACCTGGCCGGGCGGCACCTGGCCATGGCGGTCATCGGGGTGCCGATGCTGGCCCTGGTGTCGCTGTTCGCCGCCCTGGTGGCGGGCGACGCGGTCTGGGCCCTCGTCGCGGCCCCGATCGCCTGGGGCGTGCTCGGGGTCGCCATGGGCGTCGGCGCGCTCACCAGCGTGACCTCGCCGTACACCTATCCCGATCGCCTGAACGCCTTCAGCGGCGCCGCTCCTGGGCAGGGCGGGCAGGCGTTCGCCGTCTCCTTCGCCACGACGCTCGTCACCGGCGTGCTCATGCTGCCGGTCGTGCTGCCGGTCGTGTTCGGCCTGACCTGGTGGGCCGTGCTCGCCGTGCCGTACGGCGTGGCGGCCGCCTGGGCGGGCCGCCGGATCGCCGCCGGCGTCGGCTTCGCCCGCCTCCCCGAAATCCTCGCCGCCATCTCCCGCCCCACCTGACGGTGTTCCGCGGTCCGGACGCCTGACCGTCTGCTACATGTTTGAGTGGTCTAGTCCAATTGGTGAGACCGCCCTCGGGCTCCCGAGCGCGATTCGCTAGCCTTCCAAACATGGCCGCCATCGCTCCTGCCGAACGACACAACGCCGTAGCGGAGATGCCGGACGAACTCCGCGCTGACGTGCGCCTATTGGGTGGACTACTGGGTCAGGTGATCGCCGAGCACGGCGGCCCCGACCTCCTCGCCGACGTAGAACGGCTCCGGAAGGCCGTGATCGCGGCCCGGCGCCGGGAGACGACGGCCGACGAGGTCGCGGCCCTGGTGGCCGAATGGCCCGTGGACCGCGCCGTGCAGATCGCCCGGGCCTTCACCTGCTACTTCCATCTCGCCAACCTCGCCGAAGAGCACTACCGCATCCGCATCCTGCGGCAGCGCGACAAGGACGACGTGCCGCTGCGCGAGTCCCTCGCGGAGGCCGTGCAACGGCTGCGCGGGGACGACCGGCTCCACGACCTGATCGACGGGCTGGAGTTCCGGCCCGTGCTGACCGCCCATCCCACGGAGGCGCGGCGGCGGGCGATCGTCACCGCCATCCAGCGGATCAGCGCCCAGCTCGACGCCTACAACACGCCCGGACGGGGCACCGCCGAGCGGGAGGAGGCCCACCGGCGGCTGCTTGAGGAGATCGACATCCTGTGGCGCAGCGCCCAGCTCCGCCACACCAAGCTCGACCCGCTGGACGAGGTCCGTACGGCGATGGCGGCGTTCGACGAGACGCTGTTCCGCACGGTGCCGCTGATCTACCGCTCGCTCGACGCGGCGCTCGGGTCCGGCACAGGGACGCGGGAGCCGCTGGCCAAGGCGTACATCCGCTACGGAAGCTGGATCGGCGGCGACCGCGACGGCAACCCCAACGTCACCGCCAAGGTGACCAGGGAGGCCATCCAGATCCAGGCCGAGCACGTGCTGATCGCACTGGAGAACGCCACCACCCGGATCGGGAGGTCGCTCACCCTCGCCAGTGTCTTCACGCCGCCGTCCGCGGAGCTGCGGGCCGCGCTCGCGCAGGCCGAGGACGACCACCCCGACCTGGTGTCGGAGATGGCCACCCGGTCGCCGCGGGAGCCGCACCGTCAGTGGCTGATGTTCGTGGCGGCCAGGATCGCCGCGACCCGCCGCCGCGACCTCGACCTCGCCTACCGCGCGCCCGCCGAGCTGCTGACCGACCTGCGGCTCGCGCAGGACTCCCTGCGCGGAGCCGGCGCCTTACGGCAGGCCTACGGCGAGCTGCAGCACCTCATCTGGCAGGCCGAGACGTTCGGCTTCCACCTGGCGGAGCTGGAGGTGCGCCAGCACTCGGCGGTGCACGCGGCGGCGCTTAAGGAGATCGCCTCGGGCACGCTCTCGGAGCGCACCGAGGAGGTCCTGGCCACGATCCGGGTGATCGGCTGGATCCAGGAGCGCTTCGGCGTGGCCGCCTGCTCCCGCTACGTCGTCTCGTTCACCCGCTCGTCCGACGACATCGCGGCGGTCTACGAACTGGCCAGGCACGCCCTGGGCGAGCGCGCCCCGGTGCTCGACGTGGTCCCCCTGTTCGAGTCGGGCGAGGACCTCGACAACTCCCCCGCCGTGCTGGAGGGCATGGTCGGCCTGGAGCCCGTGCGCCGGCGGCTCGCCGAGAACGGGCGGCGTATGGAGGTCATGCTCGGCTACTCCGACTCGGCCAAGGAGCTCGGCCCGGCGGCGGCCACTCTCCGCCTGTACGACGCGCAGGCGGCCCTCACCGCCTGGGCCGCGGCCAACGACATCACGCTGACGCTCTTCCACGGCCGGGGCGGCGCGCTCGGCCGGGGCGGCGGCCCGGCCAACCGGGCCGTGCTCGCGCAGGCGCCCGGCTCGGTCGCCGGCCGGTTCAAGGTCACCGAGCAGGGCGAGGTCATCTTCGCGCGGTACGGCCACTCGGCGATCGCCAAGCGGCACATCGAGCAGGTCACCAACGCCGTGCTGCTCGCGTCCACCTCGGGGGTGGAGTCGAGCACGGCCGCCGCGGCGGCGAAGTTCCGCCGGCTCGCCGACACGGTGGCCGTGGCCTCCGAGCGTGCCTATCGGTCGCTGACCGAGGCCGAAGGCTTCCCCGAGTGGTTCGCGCTGGTCAGCCCGCTGGAGGAGCTCGGCTTGCTGCGGCTCGGCTCGCGGCCGGCGCGGCGCGGCCTCGGCGCGCCCCGCTCCCTGGACGACCTGCGGGCCATCCCATGGGTGTTCTCGTGGGCCCAGACGCGGGTCAACCTCCCCGGCTGGTACGGCCTGGGCAGCGGCCTGGCCGCCGTGGTCACCGACGGCGGCATGGCCGAACTGCGCTCGGCCTACCAGGAGTGGCCGCTGTTCGCCGCGCTGCTGGACAACGCGGAGATGTCGCTGGCCAAGACCGACCGCCCCATCGCGTCCCGCTACCTGGCCCTGGGCAGCCGGAGGGACTTCGCCGAGCAGGTCCTGGAGGAGTACGACCTGACGAGGCGGCTGGTGCTGGAGGTGACCGGCCACGCCCGCCTGCTGGAGAACCGGCGCGTCCTGTCGCGGGCCGTGCAGCTGCGCGACCCCTACGTGGACGCGCTCAGCCACCTCCAGCTGCGGGCGCTGTCGGCGCTGCGGGCGGCGGGCGACCTGTCGGAGGAGGAGCGCGAGCGCCTGTCCACGCTGCTGCTGCTCAGCGTGAACGGCGTCGCGGCCGGTCTGCAGAACACCGGCTGACGGCCCGCTGGCCGCTCAGCGCGGACCGGGCGGGCGCTCGAACCCGAGCGCCCGCCCGGTCCGGCATCACGGCGTCCCGGCATCACGGCATCCCGGCGTCCCGGCATCACGGCGTCCCGGCCACCTGCTCGACGTCGATCCGTTCCGGGCAGGCGTAGATGTTGAAGCGCTCCTCGCGCAGGAATCCCACGAGCGTGATGCCGAACTCGCGCGCCAGGTCGACGGCGAGCGAGGAGGGCGCGGACACGGCGCACACGATCTGGATCCCGGCGCTCGCGGCCTTCTGCATGATCTCGTAGCCGACCCGGCCGCTGACCAGCAGGACGTGCCGGTCGAGGGGGGTCCGGCCGCCGAGCAGCGCCCAGCCGACGAGCTTGTCGACGGCGTTGTGCCGCCCCACGTCCTCCCGCACGGCCAGCGGTGCGCCGTCGGGGGTGAACAGCCCGGCGCCGTGCAGCCCGCCCGTCCTGCCGAACACCCCCTGGGCCTCCCGCAGCCGGTCGGGCAGGCCGTACAGGGTCGTGGCGGGCACGGCGACCGGCGGGCGCACGGCCGGCACGGCGCAGCGGTCGCGCAACGCGTCGAGGCTCGCGGTGCCGCAGACGCCGCACGCGCTCGACGTCAGGAAGTTCCGCGCCGTGGCGAGGTCCGGCAGTCGCGGGGCGGCGAGCCGCACGGTCACGGTGTTGTAGCGCGCCTCGGGATCGAGATCCTCGTCCGTGCAGTAGCCGATTGCGGCGATGTCGCCGGGGCCGGCGATCCCCTCACCGTGCAGGAACCCCGCCGCGAGCTCGAAGTCCGCGCCCGGCGTCCGCATCGTGATCGCCACCGTACGGCTCTCGCCCCCGGCCAAAAGCCGGATCTCCAGCGGTTCCTCCGTCGCGAGGTCGTCACGCCGGTCGCGCACGGCCGATCCGGAGACCGTCCGGACGCGTGATCGCGTGACGGGTCCCAACCGGGCGGTGGGCCGCGCCACGCCGTCCCATTCCATCAGAACCTCCTTGGCGGCATGGCTGCCGTTCTTTCCCGTACGCAGCCTGCCACGCCGCGGGCCGGTGATCGTCCGCCGGGTGGCGCCCGGGAAGAACGGGGAGATCAGGGCGACCGGCGCACCGGACGGCAGCAGGGGACGCGGCAGGGGAGACAGCAGCCCGGGGAGGTCAGCCGATAGCCTGGGCGCGTGCCCGACTCGCCGTACGCCGATCTCGACCGGCCCCCGCTGTCCGAGACCGCGCTGACCCGGGCGCTGGTGCGTCCGGGCTCGCTGTGGTCGTCCGTACGCGTCGTCGAGCGGACCGGGTCCACCAACGCCGACCTGGCCAGGACCGTGCGCGAGAGCCCGGTAGAGGGCGCCGTGCTGGTCGCGGAGTCGCAGTTCGCCGGGCGGGGCAGGCTCGGGCGCCCGTGGACCGCGCCGCCGCGCTCGGGGCTGACGTTCTCGATGCTGCTGCGGCCGGAGGTGCCGCTCGCCCGGCAGGGCTGGCTGGCCCTGCTGGTCGGTATCGCCGCCGCCTCGGCCGTACGGCGGATCGCGGAGGTCGACGTGCGGCTCAAGTGGCCCAACGACCTCATGGTGGGGGAGCGCAAGCTCGCCGGGATCCTGGCCGAGCGGGTGGACCGCATGGTGGTCGTCGGCATGGGGCTCAACGTCTCGCTGCGGCCGGAGGAGCTGCCGGTGGAACGGGCCACGTCCCTCGCCGTCGAGAACGCCGCCTGCACCGACCGCGACCCGCTGCTGCGCGCGATCCTGCGGGAGGTCGAGTCGCACTACCGCGACTGGAAGGCCGCCGACGGCGACGCGGACGCCTCGGGCCTGCGCGCCGCCTACCTCGCCCGGTCGTCCACCGTGGGGCAGGAGGTCAGGATCGAACTGCCCGGCGAGCGGGTGCTGACCGGCCTGGCGACCGGGGTCGACACGTCCGGCCACCTGCTCGTACGCGCCGGCGACGGAGAGCACTCGCTCAGCGCGGGCGACGTCGTCCACGTCCGCAGGGGCCCGTCGCCGGAGACCGGCCCGCCGGCCTGAGCCGCCGGGTGATCGGGCTGCCGAATGATCGGGGCTGCCAGGGTGATCGGGGCTGCCGGGGTGAACGGGCGAACGCATGCAATCGACCGGCGATCGTGTCACGATTTGCGCCATGGGTCTTCCCGATCAATACCTGGCCGACGGCGAGCGGGTCGTTCTATCGTTCCATCCGCACTGGAAGCGGCTGATCCTTCCGGTCCTCGCCCTCATCGTCGTGCTGGCCGCCGCCGTCGTGGCCTTCATCTTCATCCCCGGCGACTACGAGTACGCGGGGTACGCCCGCGGCGCGGTGGCCGTGGTCGCCTTCGTGGCGCTGGTCCTGTGGACGATCATCCCCTATCTGCGCTGGGTGACGACGTCCTACACGCTGACCTCGCACCGCTTCGCGATCAGCACGGGAGTGCTGAACAAGTCGGAGGACGACATCCCACTCGCCAAGGTGAGCAGCGTGAGCTCCGACCAGCGGCTCCTGGAGCGCATCCTGGGATGCGGCACACTCCGGGTCGAGTCGGCGTCGGAGAAGGGCGACATCGACTACCGCGACATCCCCCAGATCCAGCGCGTACGGCACGAGCTGTTCCGGCTGGTGGAGGACGCCGCGGACGGGAACATCGACGGGGACTAGCGCGGCGCGGACCACGTGCCGTACGGGGAGGGAGACGTGGAGACAAGCGGGCGGCCCGGCGCCGACGACATGCGGCGGCTGTTCCTGGGGCCGCCGCCGGTGTACACGCGGCGGCAGGTCGCCGAGGCGGCCGGGATCCCGCAGGACCTCGCCGCCCGGATCTGGCGGGCACTCGGCTTCGCGACGTTCGCCGACGACGCGGTGGCGTTCACCGACGCCGATCTGGAGGCCCTGCACCGCATCCGCGACCTGCTGGACGCGGAGACGCTCGACGAGCGGTCCGTGATCCGCATGGCCAGGGCCCTCGGCCGCAACACCGCGCGACTCGCGGAGTGGCAGGCCGAGATCATGGTGGACGCGCTGATCGAGCCCGGCGCCCGGCCGGGGGAGCAGCGGCTCCGGCAGGTGATGGACACGGTCAGCCGCCTGCTGCCGGACTTCGAGCAGACGCTGGTGCACGTCTGGCGGTCACAGCTCGCCGCGACCGCGAGCCGGCTGGTCAGCCTCGCCGAGCCCGACGAGCCGGACGGGGACGCCGCCCCGACCCGGCCCAGGCTCGGGGTGGGGTTCGCCGACCTCGTCGCCTTCACCCGCGTGTCCCGGGATCTGGACGAGCTGGCGCTGGCCGACCTGGTGGAGGGATTCGAGTCGCGGGCCTCCGACGTGATCACCGCCCATGACGGCCGGCTGGTCAAGACGCTCGGCGACGAGGTGCTCTTCACCGCCGCCGACCCGAGGACCGCGGCCCTCATCGCGCTCGACCTGCTCGACGAGCTCAAACGGGACGTCGAGGGGCCCGACGTGCGGGTCGGGCTGGCGTACGGCCCAGTGCTCCCGGCGATGGGCGACGTCTTCGGCACGACCGTCAACCTGGCGGCCCGGCTGACGGCCATCGCCAGGCCCGGCACGATCCTGGCCGACAGCGAGCTGGCCGCGGGCCTCGCCGGTGCGCCCGGCGTCGACCTGGTCAAGCTCCGCCGCCGTCCCGCCCGCGGGCTCGGCGTGGTGGAGCCGTATGTTCTGAGAAGATCCAGCCGAGAAAGTTGAGGTGCGGGACATGCCGTACGAAGTCCAGGGTGTGGTGGCGCGCGGCAAGGGCGAGGCGGTGACGCTGGAGACGGTCGTCGTGCCGGACCCGGGGCCCGGCGAGGCGGTCGTGAACGTGCAGGCCTGCGGGGTCTGCCACACCGACCTCCACTACCGCGAGGGCGGCATCAACGACGAGTTCCCGTTCCTGCTGGGCCACGAGGCCGCGGGCGTCGTCGAGGCGGTCGGCGCCGGCGTGACCGAGGTCGAGCCCGGCGACTACGTGATCCTCAACTGGCGGGCGGTGTGCGGGCAGTGCCGCGCGTGCCTGCGGGGCCGGCCGTGGTACTGCTTCAACACTCACAACGCCACGCAGAAGATGACGCTGGCCGACGGCACCGCGCTGTCCCCGGCGCTCGGCATCGGGGCCTTCCTGGAGAAGACGCTGGTGGCGGCCGGGCAGTGCACGAAGGTCAACCCGGCGGCCAAGCCGGCCGTCGCCGGACTGCTCGGCTGCGGCGTGATGGCCGGCCTCGGGGCCGCGATCAACACCGGCGGCGTGACCCGGGGCGACACGGTCGCGGTGATCGGCTGCGGCGGCGTGGGCAACGCCGCCATCGCGGGCGCGCATCTCGCCGGGGCCCGGACGATCGTCGCGGTGGACGTGGACGACCGCAAGCTCGAATGGGCCCGCGGCTTCGGCGCCACACACACGGTCAACTCGCGTGAGACCGACCCGGTGGAGGCCGTGCGCGAGCTGACCGGCGGGTTCGGCGCCGACGTCGTGATCGAGGCGGTCGGGCGTCCCGAGACCTACAAGCAGGCCTTCTACGCACGCGACCTGGCCGGGACCGTCGTGCTCGTCGGCGTGCCGACCCCGGAGATGCAGCTCGAACTGCCGCTGCTCGACGTCTTCGGCCGCGGCGGCGCGCTCAAGTCCTCCTGGTACGGCGACTGCCTGCCCAGCCGTGACTTCCCCATGCTGATCGACCTCTACCTGCAGGGACGGCTCGACCTCGACGGGTTCGTCTCCGAGACCATCGGCCTCGACCAGGTCGAGGAGGCCTTCGGCAAGATGCACCGCGGGGAGGTGCTGAGGTCGGTCGTGGTGCTCTGACGCTCGCACGAGGGCGCTCACGCGAGGGGCGGCGCTTCCATTGCGGAGTGCCGCCCTTTCTGTGCCCTGGATCACATAGGCAAGCCTTACCGAAGTGGGTTATCTTAGGTATGCCTAACCTTCCTCAAGATCCCAGAGAGGCGATCCATGTACGTCTGCATCTGCCGCGCCGTCACCGAGAGCGAGGTGCACGACTGCATCGCCGAGGGGGCGAAGACGGCTCGCCAGGTGCGGGACGTCACCGGTGCAGGGGGGGACTGCGCGTCTTGTGTCCGAAAGATCTGTGCGATCCTGAAACGGTCAGAGGACCTGGTCACCAGCGCATAGATCGAGGAAGCTTATGCAGGGCGACAAAGAGATCATCGCGCTGCTCAACGAGCAGCTCACCTCCGAGCTGACCGCCATCAACCAGTACTTCCTGCATGCCAAGCTGCAGGAGAACTGGGGATATACGAAGCTCGCCGCCATCACCCGGGCGGAGTCTATCGACGAGATGCGGCACGCGGAGGAACTCACCGACCGGATCCTGTTCCTGGAGGGTCTGCCGAACTATCAGAAGCTGAACACCCTGCACGTCGGCCAGACCGTCAGGGAGCAGCTTCAGGCCGACCTGGATCTCGAGCTGGGCGTGGTCAAGCGCCTGCGGCCCGGCATCGCCCTCATGCGGGAGCGGGGAGACATCACCTCGGCGACGCTCTTCGAGCGCATCCTCGCCGACGAGGAGCACCACATCGACTACCTGGAGACCGAGTTGGGCCTCCTGGAGAGCCTGGGCGAGCAGCTGTACCTTCAGCGGTACGCGGAGCCGCCGTCGCCCTCCTAGCCGGCGCCTTCCGGCCGGGGCTCCGTGTCGCCGCTCGGGCCGTCGCCTCGGGCCGTCGCCTCGGGCCGGCGCTTCGGGTCGCCGCAGGGGCTGCCGCAGGGCCGCCGTGGGGTCGTCGTAGGGCCGTCGTTGAGGCCGCCGACGCGGTCCGTCGCTTCCGGACAGACACGAAATCAGATGGACAACGCCCGCCGTCATCGTTTCGGCGGGCGTTTTTCGTGCCATTATCCGCTTTCCAGCGACGAAGTTCGGAATGGTCGAAAATTGGATGGAAGATCGCGTCGCTTGCGTGCTGACTATCCCGGATTTATCAGTGTTTGCCCAGGTCAATTGATGGGTCAACGACAAGTCAAAAGGCGCGCTGTAGCCGGGAAACGATCGCACAAGGTCCTACGATCGCACCATGACCTGCGTACTTCTCGCCGAGGATGACACCTCGATATCCGAGCCACTGGCGCGTGCCCTGCGCCGGGAGGGCTATCAGGTGGAGGTGAGCCCAGATGGCCCGCAGGCCCTGGAGAGGGCCTTGTCGGGGGGCGTCGACCTGATTGTTCTCGACCTCGGCCTTCCAGAGATGGACGGGCTGGAGGTCGCGCGCCGCATTCGCGCGGAGGGACACGGGACTCCGGTCCTGATCCTTACCGCCCGCGTCGACGAAGTCGACACCGTCGTCGGACTCGACGCCGGGGCCGACGACTACGTCACCAAGCCGTTCCGCCTCGCAGAACTGCTCGCCAGGGTGCGGGCACTGCTCCGGCGCGGAACATCGGAGACCCCGGTGGTGCAAGGCGTCCGCATCGACGCCGACTCCCGCCGGGCCTGGATGGGAGACAAGGAACTGCACCTGACCACCAAGGAGTTCGATTTGCTGCGCGTGCTCGTACGGGACGCGGGCAAGGTCGTCACCCGCGAGCAGATCATGCGCGAGGTGTGGGACACGAACTGGTGGGGGTCGACGAAGACACTCGATATGCACATCTCGTGGCTGCGCCGCAAGCTCGGCGACGACGCGGCCAAGCCGCGCTACATCACGACCGTCCGAGGGGTCGGCTTCCGTTTCGAGCGCGAGTAGCCGCCGTGGGGCGGTTGCGGGGGAGGGGCTAGCACGTGCGCCGGCGCCTGCTTTCCTCCATGCTGCTCGTCGCGGTCATCGCGGTACTGCTGTTAGGCGTGCCCCTGGGTGTGGTCGTCGTGCGCTTGTTCAACGACGAGGTCGCCCAGGAGCTCAGGACGGACGCGAACCGGCTGCTGCTGGGAGTGGAGTATTCGCTCAGCCAGGGTCAGGGGATCAGTCCGGATCAGCTCGCACGGAACTACCCGGACCGATACCTCCAGGTGTTCGTCCGCGGGAAACCGCCGATCGTCGTGGGCTCGCCTCCGCTCGTGGGCCGCGACCTGACCGAGGAGGCGCGCTCCGAGAACGGTTACGTACGCGTCAGCCGCGACGCGGCCCAGATCCAACAGGACACCCAGGCGCGGCTGGTGCTCATCATCGCGCTGGCGGTCGTGGCCCTCGGGGCCGCGATCGGACTGGCCACCGTCACCTCGCGTCGCCTGAGCCTGCCGCTCCAAGATCTCACCAGGATCGCGGAGCGGCTCGGCTCGGGCGACGCGAGGCCGAGCCGGCACCGCTACGGGATCCCCGAGCTGGACCTCGTGGCCGAGGTGCTGGACCGCAGCGCGTTGCGGATCTCCGACCTGCTCGCGCGGGAGCGCGAGTTCGCCACCGACGCCTCCCACCAGCTGCGCACGCCGCTGACGGGGCTGAGCATGCGCCTGGAGGAGATCGTCGCGGCGGCCGACCAGCCCGAGGTGGTCCGCGAGGAGGGCGAGGCCGCGGTCGTGCAGGTCGAGCGGCTGACCGCCGTGATCGACGAGTTACTGGCCGCCGCCCGCAGGCAGCGGCACGCCCAGGCGGCGCCGATCGACGTGGACGACGTGGTGGGGCAGCAGATCGTCGAATGGGAGCCGGCGTTCCGCCGGGCCCACCGGTCGCTGGTGCTCGCGGGCGACCGGGGCCTCAGCGCGCTCGGCACGACCGGCGGGCTCAGCCAGGTGCTGTCCACCCTGCTGGAGAACTCCCTCAAGCACGGCGACGGCGTGCTGACGATCAACACATCGAGTACGGGCAGGTCTGTGGTGATCGAGGTGGCCGACGAGGGCCCGGGCATCCCGGAGGCACTCGGCCACCGGGTGTTCGAGCGGAGCGTGAGCGGGGGAGGCGGCACGGGCCTGGGGCTCACCCTCGCGCGTGCCCTGGTGGCGGCCGACGGAGGGCGGCTGGAGCTGGTCAAGCGCCGCCCGGCGACCTTCGCCATCTTCTTACGTCACACCCGTGACAGCGGGCGTCATCACCGCGTCGTGAGCGGTCCCGCCTGACGAATGGTTCAGGGGGTGGTGAGGGGGTCGGCCTGTGCCTTCACGTCGGGGTGGGGTCGCGCGCCGGCCCCTTCGACGGAGTCCTCGGCCAGTTCCGGGGCCGCCAGGAACACCCACTTCTTGTACGACCAGAGGCGGAACAGCGTGCCGAGCACCAGGCCGACGGCCTGGGCGACGTTGTAGCTCAGCGTGTCGTGCAGGCCGAGCGTGTACGTCACGAAACCGATGGCGAGGAGCGAGGGCAGCAGGCCGATGCCGTTCAGCAGGAAGAACAGAATGTACTCGCGTGCCAGGCCGCTCTGCTGGCGATGCCGGTAGGTCCAGAAGCGGTTGCCCATGTACGCGAACGTGGCGGCGACGATCGTGGCCACGACCTTCGAAAACAGTGGGCCCATGCCGACGCCGAACCGCAGCAGGTTGGCGCCGCCGAAGTCGATGACGAACGCGATCGCGCCCACCAGACCGAACTTGATCAACTCGTGGATGAGCGCGGCGAACCGCTCGTAGGCGCGTTGTAGAAGCTGCACGTCCCGCACGGTCCTTCCTGATCAGCGGCCTCGGTCGGCGGCGAGGTCTTCTCAGGCTACCGGCCGCAGGCACAAATCGGGGTCTTGCCGCAACCTTCGCCCGCTTCGTCCCAGGTCATTGAAGAACATTTCAAGAAAAATCCTGCTATCTAGGATGAGCGGGCGCTCTTCGCACTACGCTCTCGCCCGACCAGGATCACTTCGTTCGGGGACGCGCGCGTTCTGGAGGGGTGGCCTTTCTCGTGTTGCGCAGACTCACCGCCCTCGGTCTCGGCCTCGTCCTGCTCGCGGGGTGTGGGACCGAGGGCGTGCGTGAGACCCCGCCCGAGCCCGGTGTCACGTCCCCGGCGACGGTCGAGATCGGCACGGCCGACGCGCTGGCGGCCTTCGACGGCCTCGGCGACCTGTCCGGCGCCTGGAAGGACCGGGACTGCGGCGAGATCGAGCAGCTCACGACCGGTGTGGAGCGCACCGTCGGGAGCCGTGTCTGCGCGGCCGCGCGCGAGGGCCGCTCGGCGCCCGCCCTCGGTGCCTATGGGGATCCGGAGTTCCTGCTGCCCGCCGGGGAGGACGGCGAGGACGGCGCCTGGTTCGCCGTGCTGGCCCGCAAGCCCAAGCCGGCCTACTTCGTCTTCGTACGGGCGGACGGCCGATGGCGGCTCGGCGCCGGGCCGATTCCGCTCGTCGGCAAGGCGCCCGAGGCGGAGGGCGGCGTGGACGGCACGGCGGTCGACGCCGTCTCCGACCCGCGCGCGGCCGTCGGGGCGCGGCTCGCGCCCACCCGGCACGTCGCGTTCCTGACCGATCCCACCGGAGTGAACGGGAACGGGGTCAGCGGGGTGCGCTTCGCCTCCGGCGATGCCATGCGCCGCCTTCTCGCGGAACTCGTCCGCGCCCCCGGCAGGGTCCGTCCCGATCACCTGTCCACCGACGTGCGCATCGAGGGACCGGCCCGCGCGCTCGCGCTGCCCGGCGGCGGTTCGCTGGTGTTCCACGCGCTGCGTGTCGTCTTCACGCAGAAACCGCGTTCGGGCCGTGCCTCCCTCGCTCATCCCCGCTACCGAGCCGCCGACGTACGCGCCTTCACCGGCGGCGCGGCCACGACCGTCACCGGCAGCGAGATCCTGGTGCTGGCCACCAGGGTGGCGAAGGACAACACGATGACGACGGTCGGCATGCGCCGGGTCCTCGCCGACATCGCCGAGGGCTCCGGCCAGGGGTCCGGCTGACGGGGGTTCGCCGCGCAATAGGTAGGCTGACGTGTCGTGAACAGCCCGAACGTTCCCCCTTCCGCACCCGTGACCGCGCCCGTGGTGGGCATGGTCGGCGCGGGCCAGCTGGCGAGGATGACACAGCAGGCCGCGATCGCGCTCGGCATCGACCTGCGCGTGCTCGCGAACACCCGTGACGAGAGCGCCGCCAAGGTGATCGTGGACACCCGGCTCGGCGACTACCGCGACCTCGCCGATCTGCGGGAGTTCGCGAAGGGGTGCGACGCCGTCACCTTCGACCACGAGCACGTGCCGACCGAGCACATCCAGGTCCTGGCCGCCGACGGCCACGCCGTACACCCCGGGGCGGACGCCCTGGTCCACGCGCAGGACAAGGGGGTCATGCGGGAGCGGCTCACCGCGATCGGCGCGCCCTGCCCGGCCTGGGCCCGCGTCGAGGACCTGGCGGGTGTGGAGACATTCGCCGAGGGGCACGGCTGGCCGGTCGTGCTGAAGGCCGTGCGCGGCGGCTACGACGGCCGGGGCGTGTGGGTGTGCGAAACCCCCGCCGAGGCGCGCGAGGTGCTCGCCACCGGTGTGGCCCTGCTGGCCGAGGCGTTCGTCCCGTTCGAGCGGGAGGTCGCCGTGCTGGTGGCCAGGTCCCCGCACGGCCAGGGCGTCAGCTATCCCGTCGTCGAGACCGTGCAGAAGGACGGCATCTGCGTCGAGGTCATCGCGCCCGCGCCCGGCCTGGGGGAGGAGGAGGCGGCGGTCGCCCAGCGTGTCGCGCTCACGATCGCCCGCGACCTCGGCGTGACCGGGCTCCTCGCGGTCGAGATGTTCGTCACGAAGTCCGGGTTCGTGGTCAACGAGCTGGCCATGCGCCCCCACAACAGCGGCCACTGGACGATCGAGGGCGCCCGCACCTCGCAGTTCGAGCAGCACCTGCGGGCCGTGCTCAACCTGCCTCTCGGGTCGCCGTCGATGACCGCGCCGGTCGTCGTCATGGCCAACCTGCTCGGCGGCCCCGACCCCGACGTGTACTCCCGGTATGAGCACGTGATGGCCAACGACCCGGGCATCAAGATCCACTTCTACGGCAAGGACGTCCGGCCCGGCCGCAAGATCGGGCACGTCACCGCCCTCGGGACCGACCTCGACGAGGTGCGGGCCCGCGCTCACCACGCCGTCACCTGCCTGAGAGGACCTGTGGATGCCTGACGTCGGGCCAGCTGTCGGAATCGTCATGGGGAGCGACTCGGACTGGCCGGTGATGCGGCAGGCCGCCGAGGCGGTCGCGGAGTTTGGCGTGTCGTTCGAGGCCGACGTGGTGTCGGCGCACCGCATGCCCGCGGAGATGATCGAGTACGGCTCCCGCGCCGCCGGGCGCGGACTGAAGGTGATCATCGCGGGCGCCGGCGGCGCGGCCCACCTGCCGGGCATGCTGGCCTCGGTCACCCCGCTGCCCGTGATCGGCGTCCCGGTGCCGCTGAAGTATCTGGACGGCATGGATTCACTGCTGTCGATCGTCCAGATGCCGGCCGGGGTGCCCGTGGCGACCGTCGCCGTCGGCGGGGCCCGCAACGCGGGACTGCTCGCCGTACGGATCCTGGCGGCCTCGGATGAGGGGCTGCGGCGGCGGATGGAGGAGTTCCAGGTCACCCTGCGGGACCAGGCGCACGCCAAGGGCGAGCGCCTGCGCGCCGAGGCGTCGCAACTGAGCCGGTAGTTCTCGTCCCCCCCGCGGCCGCCCGCGGCGGGGGTGGACAGCCGTCCCACCGATCCCGTGATCGGCGGGGCGGCCGGAGCCGGGGTCAGGGGCGGCCGAGGGCGCGATAGTCCCAGCCGGCTTCGCGCCAGGTGTCCGCGTCGAGCGCGTTGCGGCCGTCGACGATGGTGCGGGCCGTCACGACCGCGCCCAGCTCCTCGGGGTCGAGGGCGACGAACTCCTGCCACTCGGTGAGCAGCAGCACGACCTCGGCCCCCTGAGCGGCCTCCAGGGCCGACTCGGCGTACCCGAGGTGGGGATGGGCCGCCCGCGCGTTCGACAGGGCGGCCGGGTCGTAGACCGTGACCTGCCCGCCCTGCTCGGCGATCTGCACGGCCACGTCGAGCGCCGGCGAGTCGCGGATGTCGTCGGAGTTGGGTTTGAAAGCCGCTCCCAGCACCGCGACGCTGCGCCCGTCGAACGCGCCGCTCAGCAGTTCACGGGTGAGTTCGACCGTCCGGGACCGGCGGCGCAGGTTGATCTCGTCGACCTCGCGGAGGAAGGCGAGCGCCTGGTGGGCGCCGAGCTCGCCGGCCCTGGCCGTGAACGCCCTGATGTCCTTCGGCAGGCAGCCGCCGCCGAAGCCGAGGCCGGCGTTGAGGTATTTGCCGCCGATCCGCTCGTCGTACGACAGCGCCTGCGACAACTGGGTGACGTCGCCGCCGGCGGCCTCGCAGACCTCGGCCATGGCGTTGATGAACGAGATCTTCGTGGCCAGGAACGCGTTCGCGGCCGCCTTCACCAGCTCGGCCGTGGGGAAGTCGGTCACCACGATCGGGACCTCGCCCAGGGGCGCGTAGACGTCCCGCAGCACCTTCTCGGCGCGCTCGGAGGCGACCCCGAGCACGATCCGGTCGGGACGGAGCGTGTCCTGCACGGCGAAGCCCTCACGCAGGAACTCGGGGTTCCAGGCCAGCTCGGCCTGCATTCCGGCGGGCGAGAGCCGTACGAGCTTGTCCGCGAGGCGCTCGGCGGTGCCGACCGGCACCGTGGACTTGCCCACGACCAGGCACTCGCGGTCGAGGTGAGGGGCCAGCGACTCGACGACCGCGTCGAGGTAGGAGACGTCGGCGGCGTACCCGCCCTTCTTCTGGGGGGTGCCCACACAGATGAAGTGGACGTCGCCGAACTTCGCCGCCTCCTCGAAGGAGGTGGTGAAGCGCAGCCTGCCCGAGTCGAGGTTGCGGCGGAGGAGCTCCTGCAAACCGGGCTCGTGAATCGGCAGCTCCCCGCGCTGCAACCGTTCGATCTTGCTCTGGTCCACGTCCAGACCGAGCACTTCGAAGCCCAGTTCGGCCATGCACGCCGCGTGTGTAGCACCCAGGTATCCGGTCCCCAGAACAGTGAGGCGGTACGGCACGGCATGCTCCCCTCTTACCGACTCTTTGTGATCTGGCATGGTACCGGCCCGGTCAACTGCCCTGAGACCCACCTGGGCAAACCGGCACCTTGGCCCCCACGGTACGGCTCTGGACGTGCCCGGTCGACGCCACGCCATCACTTCCTCACCCCCTGTCAGGGGGATGTGTCAGGGAAAGCACCGTACTGACTGGTAACTTTCTAGTCGGACGTCCTAGTATCGGCGCTATGAGCTTCCCTCTCTACGCCCCCGCTGAGGAGCACGAGATGCTCCGCGAGACGGTCCGGGCCCTCGCCGACGAGAAGATCGCCCCGCGTGCCGCGGCGGCCGACGAGAACGAGGAGTTCCCCTGGGAGGTCTACAAGGACCTCGTCGCGGCCGACATGCACGCCGTCCACATCCCCGAGGCGTACGGCGGGGCGGGCGCCGACGCGCTCGCGACCGTGATCGTCATCGAGGAGGTCGCCCGCGCGTGCGCCTCGTCCTCGCTGATCCCGGCGGTCAACAAGCTGGGCACCGTGCCGCTGCTGCTGTCGGCGTCCGAGGAGCTCAAGCAGCGCTACCTGACGCCGGTGGCGCGCGGGGAGGCCATGTTCTCCTACGCCCTGTCGGAGCCGGAGGCGGGCTCGGACGCCGCTTCGATGAAGACCAGGGCCGAGCGCGACGGCGACCACTACGTGCTCAACGGCACCAAGATGTGGATCACCAACGCGGGCGTGTCGGAGTACTACACGGTCATGGCCGTGACCGACCCCTCGGCCGGCGCCCGCGGCATCTCGGCGTTCGTGGTGGAGAAGGACGACGAGGGCGTCTCGTTCGGTCCGAAGGAGAAGAAGCTCGGCATCAAGGGCTCGCCCACGCGTCAGGTCATCCTGGAGAACGTCCGGATCCCTGCCGCACGGATGATCGGCGAGCCGGGCACCGGGTTCAGGACCGCGCTGGCCACGCTCGACCACACCCGCGTCACGATCGCCGCGCAGGCGCTCGGCATCGCCCAGGGCGCGCTCGACTACGCCGTCGGCTATGTCAAGGAGCGCAAGCAGTTCGGCAAGCCGATCGCCGACTTCCAGGGCCTGCAGTTCATGCTCGCCGACATGGCGATGAAGCTGGAGGCCGCCCGCCAGCTCACCTACGCCGCCGCCGCCAAGTCGGAGCTGGCCATGCACGGCACCCCGGTCAAGGACCTCACGTTCTTCTCCAGCGCCGCCAAGTGCGCCGCCTCCGACGCCGCCATGGAGATCACCGTCGACGCCGTCCAGCTGCTCGGCGGGTACGGCTACACGCGGGAGTTCCCGGTCGAGCGCATGATGCGCGACGCGAAGATCACCCAGATCTACGAGGGCACCAACCAGATCCAGCGCGTCGTCATGGCCCGCCAGCTGTTGAAGTAGCCCCTGACGTGCAGAAACCCGCTCCCCGTGTCTGAGGAGCGGGGTTCGCCGTGTCCGGACGGAGCCTCTAAATGATCACTGTTCCGTCCCTGTTCCGTAAGAGCGCGTGCGGACGGAACGGACCCTTGCCGATGGCTCTGCAACGCGACCGCCAGCAGCCTGATGGCTGGAGTGCGATGATTGCGGCTGTGCCGCCTGGCCCATGAACTGCGAGTGCCGCACATCAGCGTAGAGACGACGACCGACCCATGGACACCCGCGAGATGCTTGCGGCCGCCGTTGATGCTACGGCGCTGATGATCACGCACATGTCGTCTACTTATCTATCGCCCACCCTGGCAGGTCGCTTTCCGTCATCTCACGCCATACTCGTGCAACGCCTTTCGGGTGGTGCTGATAGGCCTGACGGAGTAGGCCTGCAACAAGCGGAATCAGCTCCTCCATCTCTGCTTCAACGGCAACCTTCAAGCCTTCAAACAGGAAGGGAGTCGCTTCACCAGCGTTGCCGTTCTGAAGCAGGATCATGCCCTTTGTCGTCCGGTTCCTCGCCAGGTCCGGCAGGAAGGCGTCGGGGCGGGTCTTCGCCAGGGTGCGGTAGAGGTCGGTGGCTTCGTCGATCGCGGCCAGTGCCTTCTCCCGCTGCCCGAGGTCCGACAAGCAGGTGGCCTGGTTGTTCAGCGAGCCGGCGAGGTTGGGCAGGAAGGCGTCGGGGCGAGTCTCGGCCAGAGACCGATAAACGATGACTGCTTCGGCGACGGCTGCCAGCGCCTCTTCTCGCCGACCTAGCTGGGCCAGAACTTTGGCGAACTTGCTGCTCCATTCGGCTATCTGAGCCGGATCGGCATCGGCCGGTAGAAGGTCGCGGACCCGGCGGGTCACCACCTCATCGGGAGCGGCCAAGGCCACCGTCGGGTAAGGGATCATGACGACGATCTGCTGGAGATCAGCCACGGCGATCGGGGCGTTTTCTAGCACTTGAGCGAACAGATCACCTAAGCGGGGACCGGTCTGGACTGCGACCACGATCGCTGCGGCGGCCAGACCGGTAAGATCCTGCCGCAACGCCTGCTCGATCAGCCGGGGACCCTCGTCGTGATGGGCACAGGCACGGACCAGGACCGTCAACATCTGCACTGCTTGCCGCTCTGTCAAGTCGGTCGAACAAGCCCGGCGCAGCCGTGAACTGGCTGCCAGCTCATGAGCGGCGTGTCGCTCGGCCAGCAGGTCAGGCCGCAACGCATCCACTCGTTCCCCGCCGCCGGGATACACCTGCCGCAGCCACCGCACCACTGCCCCCACCCGCGCATCATCGGCTCGCGTAAGGTCGGGCACCCGCCGCACCACCGCCCGCACGGCGTCCTCATCATGGTCCTGGGCATTAAGCAGCAGCGTCACAGTGGCGATCACCTGTTGCAGCACCGGCAGAGCAACCCCCGCCCCAGCGCGCCGAGCAGTCTTGTCCCATAGCCGACGTTCGTGCCCCAATAGCCGGTCCAACACCCCTAAGTCTGCAGCCGCCCGGGCCCCGGCCGTCCCCTGCTCCTCATCCAGCACCGTCACCAGCGCCGCCGCATGCAACACCAGGACCGGCAACCGCTCGGCCGATGCGACGGTGAAGGACATTTGCGGTGCCGGGTGGCCCAGCGCCGCCGCGAAGAATGGCAGCGCCTCCTCGATCACCTGAAGATCGGTGCGATGGGCATCCAGCGCAGGCGCCAACTCCAGCATCGAGGTGCGCGCCACCAGGTCCCGGACCGCATCTGATTCGGTATCCAGCTCCGTCCACCAGTCGCCGGTTTGACGGGCCATCAGCAAAACTCGCAGCCTGCCTGCATCCCCAGTCGCTTCCAGGCGGGCCACCTCAGCCAGCATGGCGGGCAGTTCGGGGCGGGTCTCGGCATAATCGACGAGCAGCAACACCCGCTGATCCACCTGGCCAGCGGCCTGGACGGCCGCCACCTCCTGTCCCGGCCGGACTTGCCGGCACACCCACTCCATGAACGGCAGCGACTCGGCCAGATGCAAGGCCAGCCGGGTCTTGCCTACCCCGCCCTGACCGGTCAGCAACCGCGCCGGACACGCCGCCTCATCCTCGCACCAGCTGGTGAGAGCCTTCAGTTCCTCCACGCGTCCGGCGAACGTGACTACCCCGTGTTCGGGACGCAGCAATCCTGCCACGCTCTCACCTGATGCAGCCATCTCACCGGTGGCCGCCAACGTCGCCCGCCGCGCCTCCTCCTCGGCAACCGCGGCAGCTTCCGCCGCCTTGACCGCCCGGCGGGCAGTAAGCCATTCGCTGACGTACGACCCCGCAGCCCCGCCCGCGATCACTCCAAACACGGGCAGCACCAACCGCACCGCCAGCGGCCACGTCGCGGGCGTCAAGGGAACCGCCGCCGCCACCACACCTGCCGCTATCAGCAGCAGCAAAAACCCGAACGGCCGCCGACGGTGCCTGTCGCCCATGACACTAGGATCACGCCTATCGAGATGGGCCTGTCCAGTGAACGGTGTAACTCGGCTTCGGTTTGTTCTAGCGGCGGGTTGCTGACAGTCGGCCTTCGAAGGTGATCTCGAAGGCGTTCAGGGCGGCCTTCCATCGGTTCATCCAGCGTTTGCGGCCCTTGCCCGTCGGGTCCAGGCTCATGACGGCCATGTAGACGCACTTCAGCGCGGCCTGCTCGTTGGGGAAGTGGCCGCGGGCCTTGACCGCCCGGCGGATCCGGGCGTTGACCGACTCGATCGCGTTCGTCGAGCAAACGGCCCGGCGGATCTCCACATCGAAGGACAGGAACGGCACGAACTCCGCCCAGGCGTCCTCCCACAGCTTGACGATCGCCGGGTACTTACCGCCCCAGACCTCGGCGAACTCCATGAACCGCTCGAGTGCTGCGGCCTCGGCGCGGGCCTGGTCGACCAGCCTGGCCACCAGCTCGCGATCCGACGCCTCATGCTTTTTCCGCGCCACCGCGGCGTCCTCCAGGTCCATCGCCTCAGATGCCTGGATCACCGTACTCGTCACAGGTGTCTCCTTGATCAGGAGTTACACCGTTGTTTGTACAGTCCCTCAGCCCGAGGTAGGACAAGACCCGTCCGGCTGCCGGAAGAAACTTTTCTTCTCGCTATCAAGGGCAGCCCGCCTGCGGCGTTCTGCCAAGAGTCGGGCGGTCGATGGCCGCGCTGCGGCTCTTCGGCTGGTCGCGGCCATCGCCGCCCAGCGCTCGGTATCGTCGGATACGTGTACTCCAACGATGCATGATCTGGATCACAGCCACTGGGAGCCCAGAGGTGAAGATCGAGAGTATCGCTGAAAAGCGCCAGAGTGCACCACCAGCGGCGGCGCACCAGAGGCATGCTGCGTCAAAAGCGTTGCAGTCATGCCCCTTCCATCAAGCAGATAGGGAGATAGACTAAGCGCCTATCTAGAGCTCACACGGTTGACTGCTGAGGCTGGCTAACCAGCGGGAAGGGCTGTCTATGGACAGTGCGAACGAGTTCGGCGAGCAGATGCTGAGGATAGTCCTAGATGTTGAACGGGCTATCAGCACTGCAGGGCAAAAAGATAAATGGCCACCTCACCCGCTGTTTAGTATGGAACTCCTAGAGGCACTAGCTAACTGCGACGACTTCGACCCAATTAATATCACGGAGAGGCTGGTAGCCAATGCGCGTAGTGATTGAGGCCGAGTGTCGTCGGGGCTTAAAGATCATCAGTGAGATTCCGTCAACGTCGCTGTGCAAAATTGAAGGCTACAATGGCGTTGGAAAGACGAGTGCGATCAAGCTTCTTCAATTGTGCACAGGTAAACAGCCGTTCAACGATGTGACATGGCGCACGTTCTGCTCAGAACTGATTCGCGCTCGAGTTGTAGCCACCCAACTCAACGAGGTTCGCGAGATAGAATGGCTTCTGGAACCAAATCACTGGGAGGAAAATGCGCGCAGCCAAGCCAAGCCTCTGAAAGAGGACATGGTGCGTGTCGCTATCGACGGACGTAAGAAAAGTTTGAGGGATGCAGCATCGTTGCTGCAGGTACACCACCTCAATATCGCTGAGACCCCCGAAACCATTCTGGCTTCGCGTGCGCACATAGGCGGACACATCCTATCGGCATGGCATTCAGCAGATGAACGAGCGGACGCCGTCGATGCACCGTTGTTCGGCTTAGTCAAGTTGCTGGAATCATGCTCCACCGACCGCGTTCGACTTGCGCTCAAAGCGGCTGGTCGTGCTGAAACTATGGTGCGCGAAATATCCCAGCGTGCCAGAGAAGCGCGTAAACGGGTCGATCTGCTCACGACTGCTGTCGCAACGGCAGATCGCCTTGATGCTCTGCGAGGAGCCACGCCCCGACACCAAGAACGGTTGTCGAGGCTGGAAAGCGAACTTGCGACAGTGGACATGCGCAAGGAAGCCTTGGACGCGGAAATCGAGGCTGCATATGCGAGACAAGACAGTAATCAGCGAGCCGAGAAGGCATTCGTCCGAGCGCAGAAAGCATTGGAACGCTGTACTAGAAGTCAACACGCAGCTGCCAAGGAGCTAAGGGAAACTGCTGCCCGAGTAGGTGTTTCCCCAGCACACGGCAGTGTTGAAAGGGAGATCGCGCTCGTCGAACAACGACTAACGCAACTTCAGGATGCCCTACCGCATGTGAACGCCGGCCCAATGCTCGCCACACTGCTCGAGGACTTGGTGTCCCGTCTAGAGCTGGCTGTCGCCTCTGATCTCGGCGACAAGGTACTGCTCGACGTGGATCAGGAGACGCCAAAGTGGACCGTCCTCTCACTGCATAGTGCATGCAAGCATCAATTGGAAAAGCTCTCCGCAGCGCATCCAAATAGCGACGAGCAGCAGCTCAATGAAAATATCGATAAGGCCCGTCTACGGCTTCGTGACCTGAAAGAGGTCTTGCAAAAACTTGCGGCGTCTGAAGATGCTGAAAATAAACTGAGAGATGCTGAATCAAAGCTGGTCAAGGCGGCAGCAGGACTTCCCGGAAAGGGAGGGCGCAGCCTCGATGAAATGA
Organism: Microbispora bryophytorum; assembly: GCF_043197435.1. Lineage (NCBI taxonomy): Bacteria > Bacillati > Actinomycetota > Actinomycetes > Streptosporangiales > Streptosporangiaceae > Microbispora > Microbispora bryophytorum. The sequence continues at coordinate 517,309 of NZ_JBICTF010000004.1, forward strand.
CCAAGGAACGCAATGAGTGCGACCAGCAAGGCCGCAGTCTCCAGTCTTCTATCGATCGGCTCCGCTCCGAGCTTGCCTTGATTGGTGGTGGTCAGACCGAGGAAGAGCTGCTGGAGGAACTTGACCGCCTCTGCAGGGAGGCCGAAGTAAGTCAGTCCTACCTGCGAAATGAACTGAAAAAGTCAGAAGACCATCTAGCACAACTTAGCAAGGAAGAAGTTCAGGCGTCGGTTGAGCTGGCTTCGGCCACCCGAGAGGCCAAGAAATACCTGAACGGGGTGCATCAAGTCGTAGCTGAGCTGGCCACCAACGACTCCTATGTTTGGTTGAACCGTGCTCTCCCGAGCTTGGCTAAGGTCCAAGAGCTTTCCACGGACGAGCAGATGAGGCTGCTGGATGAACTTCTTAATCGTGTAAAAAGCGCCCGAGGAGTGATCGATGACACAAAGCGAGCAATCGAAACCCTGAGCGCACAGCTGAAGGGATTGGCTGCAACGATCGAGCATCCCGAACATTCTCTGACGAATGGCGTCTACGATCCAAGCCTGGCGGCGGCGTGGCTTGCAGAAGAAGCTCGGGCGTGGCTTGATGACGAATCAATGAAGGAGGCATTGTTCGGCGGTGGTGATGATGTACGCTTCGATCCTCGCAATCTGACACTATCTTGGTCGCTTGACGGAGAACGTTTCACACGCCCGCTCGCAGGATTCTCGAGCGGAGAGCAGGCCTTTGCCTACACCCGCGCCCAATTGTTGCAGCTCGAACGCGATAGCGTATCAACGCCGAACCGCCTGATCGCCTTGGATGAGTTCGGGGCATACCTGGACGGGAGACGTATCGCTGACCTCGTTGAGGATTTGAGAAAGCGGAACAAGCGTGTTCCGGATGACCAAGTCGTTCTGATTCTACCGACAAGTCTCAACGCCCCGCCGTCCCCGAACGCTATTGGGACGGATCGAAGGGCGATGCTTGCCCGCCATGGCTACTATGCGGAATCCTTGTAAGTATGAACAGTGCTGACGCATCTACACGTTCCGTGTTTGGGGTTCCTGCTGTGCTCACCCAGACGGAGTGTTCGACGCTGCTCAACGACCTTATGTCGCTTTGGAGCGCCTGTTATGACTCCGAAATATCGGATCTACAGTCAGATCTCGACCGATGCCGCCATTTCTTCGATCCAGTTGCAAGAGGGCAGTCACTCAGAACACGGTTGGCGGCCGTAGAACCTGCATCTCCTCATATGCGGGAGAGGATCGCTAAATTTGGCAAGCCTCTAGTGGTCGAAGCAGGGGAAGACGTACTACTCGTCGGAGTGGAGGCCAGGCTCATGATAGAGCTTCTTTCCACGAGCCGAAATGAGGGTAACTACATTGCGCTATCGGATTCCGCAATAGGCAATATAGAGCGCGAGGCATTGAGTACTTATCGCCAATGGGCGATGCATCGTTTGAATCAAGTCATTGATCTACGCAGCGGCAACGGCAAAGAGCCGTTGCAACTCGTCTCAGTTGGTTTGGTACTTGCCCTGCTAGTCAACCGATCTACCACGGTGAGGCGTGCTGTGATTCAGAGGGACCATAACACGCAAGATGGGAAAGATGTAGATTCGGCGATCCATGCCGGTGCTGAGGCCTTCGCTAGCACGATTCACGTAAGTAGGCGGGGAAGGTCGTCGGGTGAGCAGAGGCTTAAAGGCGGATGGCCTTTGACGGAAGCACGACGAAGGTTGGCGCATCGCCTATTGGTAGAGCCCGGTGACAAGCCTGGGGAAAAGCTAATCTTTGTTCCCGAGAAGGCCGTCGATGATGTCATCGCATTTCTTGGCGTAGACCTCGCTCGTCGCCCTATCAGTGCAAACACGCTAGAGCAAGCATACGATGATCTCGTTGCCGCGTTTAAGGCTAGTACGCATGCGCTTGCGTATCGATCCATGGTGTTCGATCGGAAGGCGGAAACTAGCGATCTCAAACAACGCTTGGTTGAAAGCTTCTCTAAGGCCAGATCGATGGCTGGCCAATAGGGCCGGCGGTCATGCATGCTGGACGTATGCCAGCAATGATGCGCATTCACTGCCGACGCAAGAGTACGAGACGCTCAGACAGTTGTACGTCGTGACGTTGACTGTTGGAAGCCCATCGAAGCCCCCGTCGCCGTAGCACGATATCCTTTTCGCGATCAAGTCCACACTGCTGAGCAAGCTCGGCAATCAATGTAGGAGTGTCTATATAAACCCCATAGGGAGCGCTGTCGCCGATCAGTAGTACGGCTGGGGCCCTTGAGGAAAGGGCATTGGCTAGATTGCGGAGCACTTGGGCGATCGCGGCGAAATATGCAGGAACGACGCGGTCATATTCTTTGCCCCGGGTACGGGCTAGACGCTCCTCGCGCAGTTGGCCGGTAAGTATTTCTATCTTTTCTGCGGTAGACCCAAAAGCTCGTAATTGTTGTGTAGCGGCAGCAGCTGCTCCCACGCTACTTTGTTGGGTCGTGGCCGTAATCATCCCTGAGCGCACATGGCCACACATCTCAGACCAATTGGTCGCGTCTCCCCAAAAGTACAATTCGAGGCGCGTTGCATCAGCGTAGTCAAAGTTGTTGAGATACGGAGGGGATGACACACAGCCATGTGCACCAGTAGTGGGAAGTTTGGCCCATGACTCGGAAATCCGGGCATCCCCGCACACTAGCTGGCTTGTATAGCGATTATCAGTTCGTGATGGTGCTTGATATTCATAGAAGCGATCTAGGTCCTCAGCCATCATTTGGGCCCTCTGCCGCAAACGATTGACAACATCTTTGTACTGTGGCTGTCGCTGGTTGGCTGGACGTTGATAGGGCCAACCAACGCGAGCTGATGCGACATCACGCAGCGTCGCTAGCAGTGCCCATTTTAGGTAAGAAGTCCAAACGCCGGCTTCGCCTGCACGAATCAAATCACGCAATGTGACAAGTTGTATTAATGTGTCCTTAGCGAAGCACTGCTGAACGAGGCTGGTCTCACGGTCGAGGTCTGGCGTGTCTTTTGTGCTGAGGATTTTGTTTCCTGCTTCGATCAGCCTTTCGCATGCAATTGTAAGACTGGCTCCCGCCGCAGGAGGCTCCTGAAGTTTCAGTTGCCCCAGTTCGGCAATGAGTGGGTGGGTCTCGATGCCGTAGAACGACAGCCCCAAACGCTGTGCAGCTGTACCGGTTACCGCAGATCCAGCGAAGGGGTCCACTACGATCCCTCGGTGGCTCAGGCTGAGGTGTTCCAAGAGCGTTGCAGCGTAATCCGACGCGAAACCCGCCGGATATCGGAACCATCGATCGAAGGGTTCAGTGCTACTGGTACCATGGCGGCGCCCTCGCCCACTTGATGGCTCGGTAGGGAGCACCCTAGGAGTTTTGTCCATATTTGATGGCGTTTCTTCCCGTCTGGGGTTAGTTGCAGGCGTCGGCATCTGCCTATTGCACCACGGTGATGGGGCGGAACACCACGGTGGCAACGGTGTGAGCTGGGTCACATCTTAAAGATCGCTTTTAGAGTCGGGCTCCGCGGCGTCATCCCTGGTCGATAGTAGTCGACTAGGTCGAGTTGGCTCGTGAGAGCCCGTGCTATGACAGCGTCGGCAGGCGCGTTGAGATCCGATAGCCATTGCACAGTCCGGTCACGTTGCCGATCGCACGCCCACGATGCCTCTGCTGCGAAGTAACATGTCGCCACATCCATGGCTTGAGCGAATTGATGCGCTTCGGTAAGGGATTGGAGAATCGTAAAAATAAACGTCAATGGGAATACAATGTGCTCGCGATCTCGATCTCCCCAGTGACTGGTTCGTACATGCTGAGCCATGTGGACTGCAATTTGAGAGGCGAGGGAGGGATGGTCAACGGCCCATGCCTGAAGTTTCCCCGTTGGAACCCATGCCACATGGTCGATATAGAGCCCCGCATCGGAAGAATAGGCTTGCGCATACTCCATAAGAGCTTTTAGATCGGTGTGGTCTTTAGTCGTATTTTCGAGTAGGCGTCGTATCCGTTGTGCCGGCGGATCTTCCTGTAGCAGGAATACGTTGGTGAGCGCTTCTCGCATCTCGGGCATGCTCGTGACTCGATCGCTCAGGTCATTTTCCGTGCACGCCTTTACGAACATTCTCCAGTGCAACGCAGGGCCCTCGGGGAGTAGCGGATGCCCCGAGGACGGCATTTTTTTGGTTAGGAACCAGGCGGCAACACGGCCGAGGGAATATATGTCGGCAGCGGCCGAGGCATTCTGAGCGTCGTTCGCGAGTTCGGGCGCGTCAAACCCAGGAGTTCCAGCGCTAGCGCCGGTGCGGGTCAGTCGTGCTGAGTTACTACCATAGGCACGCCGTACCATACCCCAGTCCGCGAGCACCCATTGATGTTGATGAGTGACTTCGTTCGCTAATGCAAGAATGTTCATAGGCGAGATGTCGCGATGTACAAGGTCTTGCTCATGTGCGGCCTCGAGAGCCCAGGAAAGGTCGTTGATGATAGATGCTAGGTCGTCTTCATTCAAACCGTCTCGGAGGTCTCTCAATGTGCCTTTGGCGACCGGCATGGTGTACCAGCGAAGTCCGGGATCAAAATCGATAATTGACATAATGTGTGGATGTGGCGAGAGTAGGAGTTGGACTTCGATCTCGCGCTGAATCCGAGCTCGAGCGTTCTTGTTCGGTCTGGCTCTCTTAAGTGCCACTTGATCGCCAGTTATGCGATGTTCTGCAAGAAATACCTGCGAGAACGTTCCTTCCCCTAAAGGGATTCGGTTAAGCTTGTACAGTTCATTCGGCTTAACGGGAGACTTACCTGGTATGCGGCCAACGCGAGTCTCGGTGCCTAGTCCTGGCTGTAGATGTTGGTGCGCAAGCGCTGCTGAGGGAACAACGTCTTTGAGGGCGGTTATACCGTGTTGCGATGTAGCGGCGTTCCGAGTGAAGGCGAAGCTGTGAGCCGTGTCGGTGCCTCGCTGATTCGGGTCTGGTAGGCCGCGAGCGCGAAGTCGACGACGCAGCTCTATATACAGAGTGCCCAAGGTAAGCGGGTCGTCTTTGTCTGGAATGCCAGTTCGGATTAAATCCACTAGCTCGGACGTAAAGGAGGTGCATGCGTCGGTCTGCTTTTCCGGGGGTGGAACATGCGCGGCGAGGTCACTCGCTGTTAGAGTATATGTGCCAGCGATTTCGGTGGCATCGGCTACTACAGTAGCCTGATTGGCGAGTGTTCTAATTGCGCGGCCGGAGTAGCAGCAGTCCAGGATGACCATTTTGACGCGTGCTGGGCTATCTATGAGTGCCGAGCGAATGCGACTATACTCCACCCCGGTCAGGTCGGGATCGTCGGCATCGGTGTCTGTAACTGATAGGCATAGTTCGCTGTAAGGGGTTAGGGTTCCGTGGCCGACGTAATATAGCAGCAGGACGTCTCGAGTTTCTTGTGTCAATTGCCGTATCTGCTTCGCGACGGTTCGACTGTCGGACGGATCAGATAGAATAGTAACCCGATCTGCTGGCCATCCGCATAGATGCGGAGAAGTGACCACACCTCTTAGTTGTTGGAGACTGTTAGCTGCAGCGACTATCTTGGGTAGTCGTTCGTCCCGATAGGTGGATACTCCGATCAGGATTGCTCTTGAGTCCTGCCATGCCACCGGATCAGGTCTCATCTTTTTTGGTGTTTTCCTGTTTTAGGACTTCCTGTAGCAGTGGTAGCGCATTATCTACCCGTTTGGCCTCAAGTGTCACCGTGCCAGCTTCGGTAGTAACGGTCAGGTTCACATCGGCTTTCCGGTTCGTCAGCCATACAGTGAGCGCCCGGGTCAGCACGACGCCCATGCCACCCGAACCGAGCGCAACGGTGAGCAGTTCAACAGCCCCACCAAGCTCGTCCGGCGAGGGGGGACGGCTAACCGCCCGCACCAATCCCTGCAGTTCGCGTTGGCTTTGCAGCCATGCGAGCAGTGAAGACAGGTCGCTGACCGCGTCGTCACTGGTGATCCGTAGTACTGCTTGCACATCTAGCTCCGTCACTCGGGCGTACTCCAGCAGCACGCGAAGTCGAAGGTCTACGCCACGCCCTGGCGAGTCCTTCTAGGAGGGCTATCCTCCCTCAAATTTATCGGTGGCGAGAGCCTCTGTATCAGTAAAGGTGTGCGAAGGGCCATGAATGACGAGCGCGCCAGCCACATCGTCCTTGCTCTTCTATTGCGGGCATCGGTTGCACAGGCCGGAAGTAGCTGAGGCCGTAAGGGTCGCCGGCTTCGTCGCCCGAGGTACAGGCTGGGGCGATCGCTAGGGCAGCCCTCCTCCGTCGCGCCTTGTAACTAGATGCTGAGGCTGAGCGAGGCTGCGACGATCGCTCGCTTCGCCCATCGCCGCGATCGGGGCGATCGACTCCGAGACCCTTCGGTCGGGCCTCGCCGCCGGATGACTAGGGTTTAGGCGACACAGCGCTGACGGCAGCGACCCACACGCCTATGCATCCGGCCTACGATCACACACATGCTGCCGCGCGGCTTCCGTTCCTCGGGCCTGGCGGCCCTGCGGTACGGGTCCACTTGCCATCGAAGCACGAGGGCTGAGCACCGATCTTGCTAACGGGAATGCTAACGATGGCTGCGGATGACTTTGGACGGCGGTGGACTGGCTGCCCCTATACCTCCTTTCCTAACAGGCAATCTCGAGCAGGATGGACGGCTGTGGACGATCAGGTTCTCGCTCGTAATGAAGGGGTCTCCAGCGATCCCCGGTCTACCTCTACAGCGGGTGAGGCTCTTCAGGCTCAGTCGCTGGGAGTCGATCCCAGAAAGTGGTCACGATGACGAGCGCCGCTGCGGCCAGGAGGTGCCATCGGATCATCTTGGTCGCGTACGCGAGGTATTCGGCGCCCGCGACGATGAGAACCGTCACGAACCCCTCGACGGCGGCGAGGAGGAGGAGCGCACCGATCCCCCACGCGACCCGGTGTCGCGTTGGCCTGCCATGACGCCGCCGGCCAGCGCGGCCAAGGCGATGAGCACGATAAGCACACCGTCCACGTCGGCCTTGCAGGCCCACGCCCCGGGGCGCTTCCACAGCAGTTCCACCGACGGTGCGTAGGCGAACCAGCCGAAGGAGGTGGACTCACCGATCGGCAGAAAGAGCCGGCCGACCGTCCACGCAGCCGCCACGATGGCCGCCGCCCAGAGCACGATTCCCTTCCGCGCCGGAGGCAGGGGCGAACGTGCCGCCACAAGCAGCGCGACGATGGCCACGGCGTAGCAGACGATCGACGGCCAAGGCTCATCGACGGGAAGGGGCCGGTCGGTGAGGGGGTGGGTACCGGACGGGAGGGAGATCGCGAGCAGCCTGAACGCGAGGACGGCACAGACCGCCGCGCTTCCGAGGAGCGTGGTCCGGCGCGGGGCGCACACCAGGAGACCGGCCAGGACCACCGGCAGCAGGAGTTCGCCCCACGACAGCAGCTGCCACCACGGGCTCGTCGTCATGACGAAGGGAGCGACGGAGTCGGCTCCCCAGCAGATCCCGACGTTCAGCGCTGCCGCGCTGATCCTGGAGGTCTTCAGGATGACCGACCCGGAGGCGGCCAGGACCGCCCCGAAGCGGAGTGCCTCTACAGAGAGGCGCGTCTCCGCATGAGATGCCTGCGTCACGACGGCCTCTCCGTTCCCCCGCTTCCTGGTAGATCGACTCGGGCGACAGTAGCGGACGAAGGTCGTGATCCCGCAAGGGCGATGACAGCAGCGCTGACAGCAACGTCCCCGCACACGGGCTCACTTCGGCTACCGCCCACCACCTTCTGACCAGGGTCTCCGCTACCTGAGCAGGGTGATTGGTCCGCCTGAAAAGCGGAAGGTCACCTTCCTTGCTGCTTCTTGTGTTTGAACCTGGCGGCCCTGCGGTCTGGGGCTGTGGCACCGGACAGCGAAAGCGACTCGTTGCAACGGCTGCCAAGCCATCCTTAGCCCCAGGGACCAGGATCGGCTGGAGCGCCAAGAACTGTGATCTTGTTCCGTGAGTGTTCCGCGAGAGCACGTAAGACAGTGATAAACCGCCGCAGGTACGAGAAGCGTATGCCCTGGTCAAAGGCCCGTTCGGGTAGTCGGCCCAGGTGGGCCAAGAGCACCCCGCAGAACACCCAGATCTACGAGGGCACCAACCAGATCCAGCGCGTCGTCATGGTCCGCCAGCTCCTCAAGTAGCCCCTGAGCAGCGAGAACCCCGCCTGCCGTACTGGTGGAGGGACAGGCGGGGTTCGCCGGCGTCAGGCGGCCTCGAGTTCCATGATCCAGAGTGGCGAACGAGTGGGTCGAGCGAAGACCCGGCGCCATCCTCCGGCCGTGAACAGGGCGTCGTACTCGTGCAGGTGTCGTTCCCGGCCCCCGTCGGTGACGGACAGCATGTTCATGTCCGCCACAGCGCCGAAGTCCGGCGTGCCGACCTCGCCGAGCACGAGTTCGAAGACGAGGGCACGCGCTCCGGGCCGGGCGGCGGCACGGCAGTTGCGAAGAAGGCGAACGCATGCTTCGTCGTCCCAGTCATGCAGGATCCACTTCAGCAGGTACAGGTCCGCTGCGGGGACCTCTTCGAAGAAGTCGCCCTGCACCGCACTGAAGCGGTCGGAAAGGCCGAGTTCCTCGGCGGCACGGGCAGCCGCGACGGTCACCTCCGGCCTGTCCAGGACGATGCCGTGCAGAGCGGGGCTGGCCTGCATCAGCCCGAGCACGAGCCGGCCGTTGGCGCCGCCCACGTCGACGGCCGACGAGACACCCGAGAGGTCGAGCATGCTCGCCGCCTCGGCGGCCACGATCTCCGACATGCTCGACCCGCTGGAGGCGAAGGCGTCGCCCTCCTCGGGATGCTGGGCGAAGTAGGTGAACTGGTCCATGCCCAGCGCCTTGTATACCTGAGTTCTGCCCTCGCGCACGGCTTCGGGAAGGTGCGCCCAGCTCACCCAGGTCGAGTAACCCGCGAGGTGGAGGGTGGTGTCGCGCAGTGAACCGGGGACCCCCTCGCGCAGCAGTTCTCCCATCGGGGTGGGGGCGAACCTGCCGTCGCCTTCGTAGGCGAGCAGCCCGATGGAGGCGCACGCCCGCATCAGGCGGTAGGTCGTGGCCGGATGGGTGGATGCCCGTTCGGCGACTTCATCGGCTGTACGTGCCCCGGCGGCGATATGGTCCATGATCGACAGAGTTGCCGCCGTCCGGACGATCTGCGCCACCCCGTGGCCGGTGATCATTTGGAGCAGCCTGCCGAAGTCGCGCTCCCGCTCAAGGGCCGCGTCCTCGTGTCCTGGCGCTGTCTCTGGTGTTTCCCTCATGGTGCTCCGTACGTCATCTCGTTGGTGCCGGGACAGGCATCCGCTTCCGTCGCGACCTGAATGACCGTCTTTCCTGGCGTGCGGCGGTGGCGGGCGAACGCGGAGGCCGTTTCGGAATGCGGGTGGATCGGGGACGGCGCGCTCTGCTCGTCGTCGGAGCGCCTCACACCGTTCGCCGCGTGGCCTCGGGTGATGTCCGGTCAGCTCGGCCAGGGCGAGCCGAGGATGCGCTCGACGGTCGTCGTGCGCTGGAAGCCGGGGATGAAGTGCTCGAGCACGTCGGAGTTCACGGTGCCGTTCGTGGTTTCCGGACGGTCCTTGAGCCCGTCGACGTAGGCTCGCAGAAACTCGTTCTTGAAGTCCCCCCGTGGGTGGGCTGCGAGGATTTCGCCCAGCCGATCGTGTTCCAGTCCGTCCAGGCCGAAGCCGATCACGTCGGTCAGGACGCCGAGGTACGTGGTCGCGATTTCGGGGGCCATCCGGTCGGGGATCCCCGGCGTGGTGTGCAGCGCGACCGCCGTCCAGACGGTGTCGGCGGCGGTCGTCGAGAAACCCCGCTCCAGGAGGAACCTGCGCGCGTGATCGGCACTGTCCACTTCGAAGCGCTGCTCGACGTCGGAGAAGGGAGTCAGGAGGCCGGTGTCGTGGAACATGGCCGCCAAATAGAGCAGTTCCCGATCCGGCTCCACACCGAGCGTGTGTGCGTGAATCAGGCCGAAGAAGAAGACCCGCCGGGAGTGATGGTAGATGAGGGGGCTGGTCGTCTCCTGGATGAGCCTGGTCGCTTCGGCGACCGCCGCTGTCTCAGGAATCTCCAACCCCGCGATGACCTCTGGCATGACCCTGACCTTCCAGGATTTATGTCGGACTATGGACCGTATGTCCGACTTCCATGCTCCCCGCCGGTCGGCGTGCGGTGCCGCCTTCGTCTGGCCAGGAATCCCCTATATCCGGACAGGGCGCGCCCGTGATCTGCGATAACGATGTGCTACCAATGAACGGTGTCAATGCCTTCCGCATCGCCGATCCGACAGCGGTCAGTGCCGGCGGCACCGGGCCCGTCACCGCACGGCTCCGGCTCCGGAGGGGCCGGAGTGGCGGACGCTACCCCTCATGGCGTCGCGATCCTCGTCTACGACGGAGTGACGTTGCTGGACGTCGCAGGTCCCGCGGAGGTGTTCAAGGAGGCGAACCGCTTCGGCGCCGACTACCGGATCGTGTTGCTGTCGCCGACCGGTGCCGACGTCACGTCGAACCTCGGGGTCCGGATCGCGGTGGACGGCGCGGTCTCCTCGGAGCCGGCTTTCGGCACGTTGGTGGTGGCCGGGTCCGATCTCTATCCGCGCACCCGTGTCCCCGCCGACCTGGCGGACGCCGCGCGGACACCGGCGGCAATGGCCGGCCGGGTCGCGTCGATCTGCACCGGGGCGTTCGTCCTCGCCGCCGCCGGCCTCCTTGACGGCAAGCGCGCGACCACGCACTGGAAGGTCGCGCACGAGCTCGCCGCCCGGTGTCCGACGTGCCGTGTCGAGCCCGACGCGATCTACGTTCGTGACGGCGCCATGTACACGTCGGCAGGGGTGACGGCCGGCATCGACCTGGCGCTCGCCCTCGTCGAGGAGGACCACGGGCCCGGCCTCGCGCGCGACGTCGCCCGCGCCTTGGTGGTGTACATGCAGCGTGCGGGCGGCCAGTCCCAGTTCTCGGCGCCGCTGCAAGGACCGCCGCCCCGCTCGTCGGCTCTGCGTAAGATCACCGACTTGGTGACGGCGGACCCCTGCGGGAACCACTCTCTCGGTGAACTCGCGAAACATCTCAACGTGAGCACCCGGCATCTCACCCGGCTTTTCCGCGACGAGCTGTCCACGACACCGGCCCGCTACGTGGAGAACATCCGATTCGACATGGCCAGGGCGCTGCTCGACCAAGGACACACCGCGACGCAGGCCGCGGCCCTCGCCGGGTTCCCCAGTTACGAAAGCATGCGACGGGTTTTCGCCAGGAAGCTGTCGATCAGCCCCGCCGCCTACCAACGCCGGTTCGGCACGACCCGCCGCGCCGAGGCGGGTCAGGTCGTGTCCGGCAGAGCCTAGACGCTGGCCGGGTAGCGCCGCCGTATCGCTCGGTGACGACGGCCCCGGGCTGGTGGCCCATCCCTCTGGACAGCCGTGCGAGGTGACGGTGACAGGGCGATCGCCCCGCCCGTAAGCCCGGCCTTCACCGAATGGTTCGAAGCAGAAGGATTCGGGGCAAATGTGATCCCAATGTCATAAAGATCCGCGATCGTGGAGGGGTGCGAACGTGGCTCGGTGATCAGATGAGGAAACGGCTGGGCACGTTGAATCTGATCGGGCCCTCCATCGCGCAGTGCACCCTGGGCGCCGCGCTGGCCTGGATCGTCGCCGTTCACCTGCTCGGCCACGCTCACCCCCTCTTCGCGCCCATCTCCGTGACGATCTGTGTCGGCATAGGGTTCGGCCGGCGGCTGCGCAGGCTGGCCGAGCTGGTGATCGGCGTCAGCGTGGGCGTGGGCGTCGGCGACCTGCTGGTGTCCTGGATCGGCTCGGGCGCCTGGCAGCTCGCGCTCGTGATCGCGCTGGCGATGACCGTCGCGTGGCTGTTGAACAGCAGCGAGCTGTTCGTGTCGCAGGCCGGGTCGTCCGCGGTGCTGGTCGCCATGCTGGTGCCGGGCGAGGACGGCGGTGGGCTGGACCGGATGGCCGACGCGCTCACCGGCGGCATCGTCGGCATCCTCGCGGTCGCCCTGCTGCCTGCCAGCCCGCTCACCATCGCGGGAAAACACCTGTCCGGCGTGCTGGACGCCTTCTCCACCGTGCTGGAACAGGCGGCGGAGGCGATCGAAAAGGGCGATGCGGACCTGGCCGCCGAGGCACTGGAGTGCGGTCGCAGGACTCAGACGGCGGTCGAGGAGTTCGCGGCGGCGCTGGAGAACAGCAAGGAGATCATCAGGATCTCGCCGCTGCGCTGGCATCACCGGGCCAGACTGGCCAGGTACACGACCGCGGCCCTACCGGTGGATCTGGCGCTGCGCAACGCACGCGTTCTGGTCCGCCGCACGCTCGCGGCGATGGGGGAGTCCAGCCCGCCGCCGGTCGCCCTGGCCGAGTTGCTGCGCGAAGTCTCGGAGGCGGCGCTGCTGCTCCAGCTCGAACTGGGGGCCGGACGGGAACCGATGCTGGCCCGGCAGGCGTTGCTCGCCGTTGCCGCGCGTGAGCGGCCCAAGAACCTGGGCTTCTCGGCGAACGTCATCATCGCGCAGCTGCGCTCCATCGCCGTCGACCTGCTCGAGGCGACCGGCATGGATCACGACGTGGCATCGGCCGCGCTGACCCCGCTGGACGAGCTGAGCGACGAGAGCATGCACGGCTGAGGTCGAACGCCCCGGGTGTTGCCCCCTGTCGGGTCGGACGACCGCGGTGGTCAGGGCGGGCAGGCGTCGCGGCAGCCGCCGAAGCGCTCGGCGTCCGGCCGGACGAAGCGGGTTTCCTGTGTGCCGCGCAGCGCTTCGGTCATCGCCTTCTTCCAGATCAGGCCGGGCACCGACGTGCCGTCCACCCGCGAATAGCGGCGGCCGCCGATGGTGACGTCCACCAGTGGGTGCCGCAGCGGATCACGGGAGTCGCCGAGGCTGACGGCCGAGGCCAGGCCGGGGGTGTAACCGGCGAACCAGGCGGTGCGGAAGGCGTCGCCCTCGCCGGGCATGCCGGCCGCCTCGCGGCCGACGCCCTTGAGCGAACTCTTCGCCAGCACGTCCGCCAGCACTCCGGTGGCCGCGTCGGCGACTGTCGGGTCCACGGCCTGCTCGCAGTGCTCTGGGAAGGGGCGCCCGGCGCCCGAGCCGTCGCGGATCTCCGTGATCACTCGCGGCTCGCAGAAGCGGCCGCGGGCGGCGAGGGTCGCGTAAGAATTGGCCACCGAGACGGGTTCGGCCTTGTTGGGCCCCAGTGTGAACGTCTCTATCTCCTGGAGCGGCTTCCCGTCGGCGCTCCTGAGCCCGAGCCGCTGGGCCATCTGGACGGTCTCGCACAGGCCCACCTTCTCCTGCAGTTGCATGAAGAAGGTGTTCACCGCGTCCCGGGTGCCCGACCGCAGGGTGACGAACCGGGCTCCGACCTTCTTCCGGTTGTGCAGGGTGGCATGCATATCGCCGACGGCCCGGCCCGCGCAGTCTCTGAACGCGGTGAAGCGCTGGGCGCGGTACTCGTCCGAGACGACGAAGCCGTCGTCGTACCGGAGACCGGCGGCGAGCGCGGCGGCCAGAGCGTAGGGCATCGCCGTCGTGCCCTGCTGGAGACCTGGCCCATCGGCAGGATCACGGCTGGTGACCATGGCCTTGACGGCCCCTTCGCCTGGAACGATCACGACCTGCGTGGCGATCTGCGGGTCGTCGCGGTGGACGTAGGCGTCGACGGCCTGTTGCGCCGTGCGCTGGAGCCGCTGGTCGATCGTCGTCTGGATCGTCAGGCCGTCACGGGTGAGCAGTTGCGGGTCCTCGGCGACAAGCTGCTTGCTGACGTACCGGCAGAGGTAGGGGTATCCGCTGTGCGTGCAGTCGCCGGAAAACTCCTCGATGACGGCGCCCTCGGCATCCAGCAGCACGCTTTTCCGGGCCGCTGGGGAAGCGGAGGCGGCGGCGACGGAAACCGAGGCCACAGGCTCCTTGTCGCCATTGCCGCCCGCCGGGCTTCGTAATAACACGAAAACCGCGACCACCGCACCCAGCGTGGCGACGCCCAGGAAACCCAGAAATGCCTTCATCGTCGCCCTTCGGTCGCATTAGGCCGCGTTTCCGCCATGCTCCGATTGCCTCACCGGCCCGAAACGTTCACCCCATGATGCAGTCCCGGAATCACACCGGCAAATTCCGCACCCATTTCTCGACGGAGTGATTTCGCTGATGACGGCCACAGGCCGCGCTGTCATCCCCGAGGGACATGCCGTTAATACGTTTTCCGCCCCGCCGATGAACGAACCGATGGACGTCGGAAGCGTTCGCCCCCCGGCGGACACCGGCCTGTCGCACACCGGGTCGTCGGTCGGGCGAGTCGGGCGGGGCGTCGGGGCGTTCGTCCCCGATACATCGCCGCGTGTAGCCGTCGTGTACCCGGCGTTCCACGGCGGTTCCTAGCGTGGTGGGCGACCCGCCTGCCCGACCGGGGATGAGGACGTCCGTGGCCTATCTCTTCGCCTTCTGCCGGCTGCTCACGGGCATCGTCTTCCTCATGTCCGCGGTGAGCAAGCTGCGCGGGCGGGCGGCGTACGAGGAGTTCACGGTGGCCACTCGCGCCCTCACGCGGCTGCCGGCCCGGCCCGTCGCGGCGCTCGTCGTCGCCGCCGAGGTCGCCGTCGCGCCGCTGCTGGCCTGGCCGCCCACCACGCTCGCCGGCTTCTGCGTCGCGCTCGGGCTGCTGGCGGCGTTCAGCGTGGCCGTCGTCGTCACGCTGCGGCGAGGCAGGCGGGTCCCCTGCCGCTGCTTCGGCGCCTCCACCGTTCCGGTGGGCCCGGGCCATCTCGCGCGCAACGCCGTGCTCATCGTGGCAGCGGCGGCCGGAGCGGTGCACGCCGGGACCGGAGCCGTCCCCGCGGACCTTGGGGCCGCCGGGCTTGCCGGGGCCGCCCTGGCGGCCGGAGCCGCGGCGGTCCTGCTGTCCGCGATCGGCGAGATCGCCGGTCTGTTCACCAGTTCACCCTGACGGAGGTAGTCCTTCATGCCGTTCCTGACAGCGCTCGTCCTGGGCGTCGGCGTCCTGTGCCTGATCGACCTGGTGCTGACGGTCGGCGTGATCCGGCGGTTGCGGGCGCATGAGGAGATGCTGTCGGCGAGGCCGGCGGTGTCCCCGTCGATCGTGCTCCCCGCGGGGGCGAAGATCGGCGGCTTCTCCGCGGTGAGCACCGACGGCGTCCACGTCTCCGGCGAGACGCTGACCGAACCGGTCCTCGTCGGCGTCTTCTCGCCCGACTGCCCGGCCTGCCACGACCGCCTGCCGCAGTTCGCCGAGCGCGCGCGATCCTTCCCCGGAGGACGCGGCAACGTGCTCGCCGTGCTCGTCGGCGCGGAGGAGGAGGTGGCGGACGAGCGGCGGATGCTGGAGCCGGTCGCCCTGGTGCTGATCGAGGAGTACGGCACCGGCCTGACGAAGGCGTTGCAGGTGAAAGGCTTCCCGTCCCTGGCGCTGGTCGACGAGCACGGGAAGGTCGTCGCCAGCGGGAGCACGATCGAGGACCTCGACAAGATTCCCGCACACGCGTGAAGGCGCGGGTGCGCGGCATCGCCGGAGCGCGGGCAGTGGTCGTCGCTCTCGGCATGGCCTGGCGGGCGAGCAGGAGGCTCACCATCGCCTTCGCCGTCCTCAGCATGCTCATGGCCGTCCTGCCGGTGACGATCGCCTGGTGCACCAAGCTGGTCCTCGATGAGATCGCCGGAGGCCGGCCCGGCGCCGGTGTGACGGCGGTGCTGGGCGGCGTGCTCGCCGGGTGCGGGGTCCTGACGGCGCTCGGGCCGCAGATCGTCCAGTACGTCAAAGACGAGAGCGGGCGCAGGATCGGGCTCGTCGCGCAGGACGGCCTCTTCAGGGCCACCGAGCGGTTCGTCGGCCTCGCCAGATTCGAGGACCCCGCGTTCCTCGACCGGATCCGCATGGCTCAGCAGTACGGCGGAGCGACCCCGGGCATGGTGGTCTCCGCCGCCCTGGGCGCGGCCAGGACGGCGATGACCGGTGCCGGGTTCCTCGTCTCCCTCGCGACGATAAGCCCGTGGATGGCCGCCCTCGTGGTCGGCGCCGCGGTGCCGTCTCTGGCCGCGGAGCTCTGGCTGTCGCGGCGGCGTGCCGCGATGCTGTGGGGCATCGGCCCGGTCGAGCGCCGCGAGTTCTTCTTCGGTGAGCTTCTCGTCAACGTCCAGGCGGCCAAGGAGCTGCGCCTGTTCGGCATCGGAGCGCATCTGCGCGGGCTCATGAACGCCCAGCGGCGCGCCGCGAACGCCCAGCGGAGCCGCACCGACCGGCGCGAGCTGGGGGTGCAGGCCGTGACCGCGACGACGGCCGCGCTGGCGGCCGGGGCCGGCCTGCTGTGGGTTCTCGTGTCCGCGGCCAACGGCATGGGCGCGATCGGCGACGTGGCGCTGTTCGTGGCCGCCGTCGCCGGAGTCCAGGCCGCGGCGAGCGGTCTCGTGGTCGAACTCGTCACCGCGCACCAGCAGGTGCTGCTGTTCGGCCACTACCTCGCCGTCCTGGACGCCGAGCCGGACCTGCCGGTCGCGGCCCGGCCACGGCGGGCCGGTCCGCTGCGCCGGGGGATCGAGCTGAAGGACGTGTGGTTCCGCTACTCGCCGGGACATCCCTGGGCCCTGCGCGGCGTCAGCCTGACCATTCCGTACGGCAGCGCGGTGGCGCTCGCCGGGAGGAACGGCGCGGGCAAGAGTACGGTGGTCAAGCTCCTGTGCCGGATGTACGACCCGGAACGCGGCTCGGTCCTCTGGGACGGGATCGATCTCAAAGAGCTGGACCCGGCGGAGCTTCGCGCCCGGATCGGGGCGGTGTTCCAGGACTACATGGAGTACGACATGACCGCGGCCGAGAACATCGGCCTGGGCGACCTCGCCGCCATGGACGACCGGGGGAGGATCGAGGCGGCGGCGCGGCGGGCGGGCGTGCACGGCGTCGTGAGCGGTCTGCCCCGGGGGTACGACACCATGCTGTCGCGTATCTTCGCCGGTCTCGGGGAGCCGGGTCTTGGGGAGCCGGGTCTTGGGGAGTCCGGTGCCGGGGAGGCCGCTGACACGGAGGCCGGTCTCGCGGGGGCCGGTCTCGAAGAGGACGGCGGCGGCGTGGGCGTACACCTGTCGGGCGGGCAGTGGCAGCGGCTCGCCCTCGCCCGCGCCTACCTGCGGGGCGAGCGGGACCTGCTGATCCTGGACGAGCCCAGCTCGGGCCTGGACGCCGAGGCGGAGCACGAGATCCACCAGGGCCTGCGGGCGCACCGCCACGGTCGCACGAGCCTGCTGATCAGCCATCGGCTCGGCGCCGTACGCGACGCGGACCACATCGTGGTCCTCGACGGCGGGCAGGTCGCCGAGCAGGGCACGCACACCGGGCTGCTCGCGCACGACGGGATCTACGCGCACCTGTTCGCCCTGCAGGCGGAGGGATACCGGCAGCGGGGGGACCGGAACGCCGACACCCCGCGCGACCGGTTCTCGGAGGCACGATGACAGCCGTCCTGCTCGTCCTGCTCGCGTCGGCGCTCGGGGCCGGGGGCGGCGTCGTGGCGGCCGGCCGGACGTTGCGCGTCGTCGAGGTGCACGGGGAGAGCATGGAGCCCGGCCTGTGGTCCGGTGACCGGGTTCTCGTGCGCAGAGTGCGGCCCCGCAGGCCTGGCTTGTTCGTCCGGCGGGTCCGGCGCGGGGACATCGTGGTGATCTCCCGCGTGGGCCCGGGGGAGGGCGTCGCGCTCGACGGCGGCACGAACCTGGTGATCAAGCGGGCCGCGGCCGTCGCCGGGGACCCGATCCCTCCGGGATTCGAGGCGTTGGGGGAGACCCGCGTGCCGCCGGGGCGGCTGCTCGTCCTCGGGGACAACCCGTCGCGCAGCACCGACTCGCGGCAGTGGGGGCTCCTTCCGGAAAGCAGGATCACGGGTGTCGTGCTCCGGCGGTTGAACGCGTGAACCAGGCCGAGCCGATACAGGAAGTCGTGTATCGGAGCGGTACGTCCGTGATCGACGCCGCTCCTAATGTCGGTCATCGAAAAGGAGCATTTTCAGAAGGAGGAGCCGAATGACACGGACGATGCAGCGACTGGCGGACCGGATGGTCGCCCGGCTGGTCCCGGCCACCCGCGCGGAGGCGGTCAACTGCTGGTATGAGTACTCGGGCACCTGCGTTCGCCGCTACTGCTGCACCGGCTCGGGCGTCCCCAGTGGCTACTGCACTCCATGGCAGTACACCTGCTGAACGGGTACGGCGGAGCGTCCTTTGCGCGAATTTCCCTCGCGCAAAGGGCGCTCCGCTCTCGCTTCGCCGGCCTACGCGAATTCCGCCGAATTCCCGCTCTCGTTCTTTCCGGCGGTTCTTGCGATCTCCATGGCGTACAGGCGGGTGAGGTCGTTCATCCGATAGTGGTCCGGGGCCATCGACTTCATCAGGCGGAGATCGGCAAGCCTGCCGAGCGCCGCCCACGCCGTGCGCCGGTCGCATCCGAGGAGCCCCGCCGCGGTCGCCGACCCGCAGTCGGCCGTTCCCCGCTCGCCGAGGCGGTGGAACAGGGCCAGTGCGCTGCCGTCCGCCGTTCCCCCGCACTGCCGCAGGGCCTGGTAGTCGAGGTCGAGGGCGCTCCGCACGGAAAGGTCGCCGCAGGTCAGGAGGTCGAGCCGGTGCTCCTCGCCGGCCAGCATGTCGGCGAAGGCCGCCAGCGTCCACTCCCGTCTGACCGCCAGTCGCTTGCCCGCGATCCGCAACGCGAGCGGCAGGTTGTCGCAGAGCCGGGCCACTCTTCTCACCTGCTCGGGGTCGACCCGGTCCCGGCCGCAGACCCGGACCAGTAGTTCGTACGCTGTGTCGTCCGTCAGGGGAGCGAGCGACAGATGGTCGACGTCGTCGAGCGCCGCGAGCACCCGCCGGCTGGTGATGACGAACCGGCAGTCCGGGCAGGCGCAGAGCAGAGAACGCAGTTGCCCCTCGTCGGTCACGTTGTCGAGGAGGACGAGCACGCGCCTGCCGGTCGTCGCGGCCCTGAACTGGAGCACCGCGTCGTCGAGGTCCGGAGCGATCCGGTCACCCGCCGGCCCCAGCAGGCTCAGCAGCCGCGCCAGCGTCTCGTACGCGCCGGGCCGGGGAAGGGACCGCAGATCGACGTGGAGCACGCCGCCGGGGAAGTCCGGCGCCGCCATCCGGATGGCATGCAGGGCCAGGGCCGACTTGCCCGCCCCCGCCGGACCGTGGACGGCGACGGGCCGCGGGGGAGAGGCGGCGATCGCGGCCATGATCTGATTCAGCTCCAGATCCCGGCCCAGGAGACATCCGGAACCCGCGACCAATGGCGGCTCCGCTCTCGCCACAGGCACCGGCACCGGCACCGGCACCGGATCAGACACCGGGTGGGGCGGGCCCGGGGCGGGGAGCCGGGGAACGGCGCAGAGCGCCGGGTCCCGATTGAGGATGCTCCGGTGCAGCTCGGCCAGCTCCGGCCCGGGCTCGACGCCCAGCTCCTCCGCCAGGAACGTGCGCGCCTGCCCGTAGGCGGACAGCGCGGCCGCGGAGTCGCCGGTGCGATACAGCGCGACCATGAGGCTGCTCCACAGCCGCTCCCTGGTGGGATGGGCGGCCACCGTCTCACGGAGCTCCGGCACCGCGTCGGCGTGCTCGCCCAGCATGAGGCGGGCCTCGGCCTGCACTTCCAGGGCCAGGCAGCGCTGCTCGGCGAGCGCGTCCAGGCGCGGGCCGAGCGCCGCCGACCTGGGCACGTCCTCGGCTGGTGCGCCTCGCCACCGGGCGAGGGCCGCCGACAGATGCCGCAGCGCCGCCTCCGGCCGTCCGGCGGCCAGCGCCTTCCTGCCCTGCCGCAGGGCGTCGGCGAACTCGGTCACGTCAAGCTCGCCGGAGTGCGCGGTGAGGACGTAGCCGGGCGGCCGGGCCGCCAGCCGGTCGCCTTCGCCGAGCGTGCCCCGCAGCCGGTTGACGTAGGTGCGGATGTTGGCGACGGCGGAGTGGGGCGGCTCCTCGTCCCACACGGCCATGACCAGCCGGTCGATCGACACGACCCGGTTGGGTTCGAGCAGCAGCGCGGTCAGCAGGGCGCGCTGCTTGGGCGAGCCGAGCGGGACCGGCCTGCCGTTCTTCCTGACTTCGATCGGGCCCAGCAACCCGAACCGGAGGCTCAATCCATCCTCCGGAAGCCCGAGGGTGCTGACGTACGCGTCCAACCGCATGATCGGTACACGAAGGATCTCCATAAGTGTCGGAATCCCACGAAGATCCCTGTCCGCCATGAAGCATCACAAGGTCGGCGGGCGTCCGGAACAGTTCCGGACCGCGCCTACCGGAGCGAGTGCGTGATTAGGGGCAGACCAGGCGGGAACCGGCTACCCATGACAGGTATCGGCTGGCGGAGATCATCGAGTGGCGCAACGGCCTGCCGAGCCGTGGTGCTGGCGGTGGACGTCCTACCGCCGCACGACAGGAATATCTGAAAGAAGCGGCGGCGCGGCGATCGCCTGGGACCCGATGGTGACCGCGCCGGCCACCCAGCGGCCGTTCTGGGAGCCGGCACCGATCACGGCTACCACGCCCACACGTACGGCTGGCTGGTCGGCGAAGTCGTCCGCCGGGTGACCGGCCGAAGTATCAGCAGGTTCCTCGCCGAGGAGATCGCGGCGCCGCTCGGCCTGGACCTGTGGATCGGACTGCCGCAATCCGAGCGGCGCCGGGTCAGCCGGATCGTCTCCGCCCCGATCGACCTCGGCGCGTTGGCCGGATCGACCTGGACGCCCTGCCCGAGCCCGCGCGCGAGGTGATGCGGGCCTACGCCGATCCCATGTCGCTGACGACGCGGACGATGACCGCCGTCACGCCGATGCCGAACCACGACGACCCCGCCGAGCAGCTCGCCACCGAGGAAGATCAGTAGATCCTACGGGCGGGCGAACCAGCCATGGCCCGTCATCCCCGTCCCGGCCCGCCCGAAGGCGCGTTGCCGCGGTTGCGGATGCGCGTGGCCGCGGCCTCCGGATCGCGCACCTGGACGACGACGTACGACAGAGGCCCCTCACGCAAGGTGATCTCCAATGCGGGCAGACGCTGGCCGGTCAGCCAGTACGACATACCGTCGGGAGCCATGTAGGTGCCTGCCGTCAGCCCCGGAAAGAAGACGGCGCCGTATCGTAGGCCAGGCGCTTGGACCCCTCCCGGCAGGACGACGGACACACTTGTGATGGCCTCCGAGGGAAGGCGAATGTTCCAGCGCAGCGAGAGGATTTTGAATACGCTGCGCGGGCTTATCAGAATCTCTCGTTCCGAGACGGAGATCTCCGCCAGGTCGCCCGTCTTCGCGAGAGTCACTCCGTGAAGGACCACTCCCAGAATCACCGCAAGCGGCAACATGACCTGCAGGAGATCCGAAAACATTCAGCCCCCTCGCTTTCCCGGACAAGTTTTCCGCCGGTGCCGCCGGAAACAATCATGCTAGACGATTCTGGTTTCGGCGGCTCTGCGGACTCCGCGGTGGCGGGCTGACCGGGCCCGGCCTGACCGGTTCCGCTTCCGCCAGAGCCTGGTCGCATTCTTCACCCCGCGAGGTTGGCGCCGATGGGGGACAGGTAGAGGACCAGTGCGGCCGTCATCGCCGCGTCGAAGCTCCACAGGCCCATGAGCGCGAAATCGCGTCATGCAACAGCAGTCCGGAAAACAGCGGCACGACCTGTGCCCGCCTCGGCAGGAAGAGCGCCACGCCGATGAGGACCTCCAGGACGATCGAGCCCCACGTGATGAGAGCGACCAGCAGAGAAACGTCGGTCATTACGTCGATTACGGGTCGCAGCAGTTCCGGTGCGCCGAAAGCGACGTTTCGGAACCAGTAGAAGATGGCGGTTCGTCCACCAATTCCCGCACCCCGAGCTTGGCGATTCCCGCGTGCAGATAGATCACCATCACTTGCACCCTGATGAGGAAGAACGCTGTGACCGCGACGAGTCGCCGGGTCTCGGAGTCGAGGATTTTCGAGAGGGCCGTGAATGTGTACCCACCGGTCGATGGACCTGTTGTCCATCGACCGGGTTACCGCTTCGGTCTCGGACTGTCGTGACCTCGGGTGCCGCGGCTCGTCTCCGGCCGGGAGGTCACTTCTTGCAGATGTTCTGCGTGGCGGTGCGGGCGGAGGGGGTCGCCTGCGGCGTGGGCGTGGCCGGCGTGGCGGAGCCTTCCGGCGCGGCCACCGTCACCTTCTTCACGTCGTGGTTCTTCTGGCCCACGACGACCTCAATGCCGGTCACGTCCGGTTGCTCGCGCAACTCCGCCCCCGGGATGGCGGCAGCCACCGTACGCGCCGAGTCCTCGCGGCCGGGCGGGTAGCGGACGACCGTGGTGGTGAAGTCGCGGCGGGCCGTGTCGCCCGGGGGCGACGGCACCATGAACCCGGCCTCGACGAGGCGGGCCTTCGTGGTCGCGCCTAGGCCGGTGATGAGCGTGCCGTTGAGCACCTTGACCGAGATGCGGGCCGGGGGGATCGTGAGCGCGGTCGGAGAGGCCGTCGTGGAAGGCGCCGTGCTCGCCGACACCGTGCTCGCCGAGGCCGTGCTCGCCGACGCCGTGGGACTGCCCGTGGGAGACGCGGAGGCCTTCGCCGACGGCTTGACGAGGGGCTGGTCGGCGTCGATCCGCTTGAACAGGTCGCGCGCGGCGTCCTTGTCCCACAGCACCGCCGACTCGCCCGTGGGCGCGTGGTAGTTCACGTCGGCCAGCGGCACGGTCGCGAACGAGACGTCGTCGGTCGAGACGTCCTTGAACTGGTTCACCATGCCGAGCAGGTTCTTCTGCAGGGCGGCGTCCACGGTGAGCGTCTTGAAGGTGGAGTCGAGGAACCCCTTCAGCCTGACCGGGTTGGCCAGCGTGCCGCCGCTGAGCGCCTTGCCCAGCAGCGCGGAGATGACCTGCTGCTGCCGGTCGATGCGGTCGAGGTCGGAGCGCGCCGTGGCCCTCGTACGGGCGTACGCGAGCGCGTTGACACCGTCCAGCGTGTACGTCCCCGGCTGGAGGTCCAGCTTGGTCTTCGGGTCGTCGATGGGCACCGGGGTGCAGACGGTGACACCGCCCAGCGACTCCACCACGTCGATGAATCCGAGCACGTTGACCTCGACGTAGTGGTTGATGCTCAGGCCCGTCACCTGCTCCACCGTCTTCACGGCCAACTTCGCGCCGCCGAACTGGTAGGCAGAGTTGATCTTGTGCTCGCCCTTGCCGGGGATCGTCGTCCAGGTGTCCCTGGGCAGGCTGACCACGGTCACCCTGCGGTGGTCCTCCGACAGGTGCATCACCATCATCGTGTCCGTGCGCTGCCCGACGTCACGACCGAGGTGGAGCTGGTTCTGCTGGCGCCTGGTCAGGTTGTCGCGCTTGTCTACGCCCACGAGCAGGATGTTCATCGCGCCCGTGGATTCGGCCTCACTCGTGCCCGCGTCCACCGCCTGGATCTGCCCCGCCGCGTAGTTCGACGTCACCCACGCGACGCCCGAGCCGATCAGCACGACTCCGGACAGCGAGCCCGAAATAACCAAGGAACGGAGGTTCGTCCTCCGCCGGCGGGCGCGTTGCGCCGTCAGCCTCACCCCGCCGTACCCGTCGCCCCCTACACGGACGCCGGAGTCCTCCCCATCGTCGCCGGGCATTCCCGTCCTCCGGTTGCCTTCTCCACCCCTCCGTACAGTAGCGTGAGCGCCGCCATGAAGCCCTTTCCCGACTCGCGACAGGCGAGCCAGAATCCCGCGCGGAACTGGCCGCCGATCTCGGTGATCATGCCGGTGCTCAACGAGGAACGGCACCTGCGCGACGCTGTGCGGCAGGTTCTCGAACAGGACTACGAGGGCCCGCTCGAGGTCGTCATCAGCGTGGGCCCCTCTCACGACCGCACGCAGGAGGTGGCCGACGCGATCGCGGCCGCGGACCGCCGTGTCGTCGTCGTGCCGAACCCCACGGGCCGCACCCCCAACGCGTTGAACGCCGCCATCGCGGCGTCCCGCAACCCCATCATCGCGCGGGTCGACGGGCACGCGATCCTGCCCCGCGACTACCTCCGTACGGCCGTGGAGACGCTGGAGCAGACCGGCGCAGACAACGTCGGCGGCATCATGGCCGCCGAGGGCATCACGCCGTTCGAGCAGGCGGTGGCCTGTGCCATGACCTCGAAGATCGGCGTGGGCAACGCGCGTTTCCACACAGGTGGGGAGGCGGGCCCGGCCGACACCGTCTACCTGGGCGTCTTCCGCCGCAGCGCCCTCGACCGGGTGGGCGGCTACGACGAGCACTTCCTGCGCGCGCAGGACTGGGAGATGAACCACCGCATCCGGGAGACCGGCGGGCTGGTGTGGTTCCAGCCGAGGATGCGTGTCACCTACCGCCCCCGGCCCAACGTGCGCGCCCTGGCCAAGCAGTACTTCCACTACGGCCGCTGGCGGCGGGTCGTCTCCCGCACCCACCAGGGCACGATCAACCTGCGCTACCTCGCACCGCCCGCCGCCGTGGCGGCGATGGCGCTGGGCCTGGTGGTCTCGCCGTTCTTCTGGCCCGGCCTGATCATCCCCGGGGGCTACCTCGCCGCGATCCTCGCGGGCTCGGTCCTCACCGGTCGCGGGCTGTCCGGTGCCGCGCTCGTACGCCTGCCGGTGGTGTACGCCGCCATGCACATCTCGTGGGGGACGGGCTTCCTGACCAGCCCCCCGAAGCTCAGCAAGCCCCGTCCCAAGCCCGAACGCGCGCGGCTAGAGGACCTCTTCGAAGACTGAGGTGTCGAGCGTGAAGCCGATCGGGTGGGGGACGTGGATCTCCCGCCCGAACGGCACCGTCGAGGTCACCTGGTACTGACCCTCTTTCGGGTCGCTGTAGACCGTGACCGACGCCGGCCTCGTCAGCGAGTCCACCAGGAGCATCACCGGCACGCCGCCACCGGCGTAGATCGCCGGCTTCTTGAGGCGGTCGTCCTCCGCGCTCCCCTTCGAGACCACCTCGGCGACCAGCATCAGCCCCGAGGACAGCAGTTCGCGCTCCCCCCAGCGTGGGCAGTCCTTGGGGGCGAGGACGAAGTCCGGCTCGACCGGCTCCCGGCTGCCGTCGATGCACACATCGACGTTGCCTGCCCAGGCCCGCCAACCGCGCTCGTCCAGGAGAGGGATGAACGCGCGGAACAGGTGCATGGCGGCTTGGCCGTGTTCGGGGGTGCCCACGGGGCTCACTATCAGTCTCCCGTCGATGATCTCGGTCCGCAGACCCGGAAGTGGGGGCAGCGAATCGAACAGCTCACGAGGAGTGCCGGGCAGCGGCCGCTCGGGCACCGGGGCCAGAGCGGGACCGTGGGGTTTGCGCGAGGTCGCGACCATGGGCATATGTCCCTTCGTGTCCGCGTCGATACGCTGAGTTGACGCGGACAGTATCTCACTCGTGAACGACAGGATCGAGGGCGTTCAGGCCGAGGGAGCGGGCGCGCGCCTCGGCCCGTGCGGCGGCACGCCGTACGGCCTCCTCGAAGCGGGCCAGCGGGTCCGGATGGTCGGCGCCGAGCAGGTAGGCGCGCAGCGCCCGCCGGGCGGCGGCCATGTCGTCCTCCCCGGGCCCGCCGATACGGCGCAGGATGTCGGGAAGCTCCGCCAGGTCGGGCCCGAGCAGATATGCCGCCCCGGCGGCCGGGTAGCGCTCGCGGAACCGGTCCGCGGGAAGGCCCGCCACGTTGGCCACGACGTACGGCTTGCCGCTCGCCACGAAGTCCGACACCACGCTGGAGATGTCGGAGACCAGTGCGTCGGCCTCGTTGAAGCACTCGTACAGCGACGGCTTCCGCCCGGTCACGGCGACGTGGGGCATCTCCGTGCTCTCGCACAGCAGGGCCAGGATCTTCCGGTGCGCCGCCCTGGCCGCGGCCGAGCGGTGACCGGTGAGCGGGTGGGGCTTGTAGATCACCCGTACCTGCCGGGCGAGCAGGGCGCGCACGATCGCGGGTCCCATGGCGACGAGCGAGCTGTGGAACAGGTCGTCGCTCCACCCCTCCCACGTGGGCGCGTACAGGACGGTCCGGTGCGGCGCCGTCCCCTCGGCGTACGGACTGGTGCGCAGCACCCCGGCGAGCTGGGGGCGGCCGACCTCCTCGACGGCCTCGTCCCGCACGCCCACCTGGGCGCGCAGGTAGCGGTCCCGCCCGGCAGGACCGGCCACCCAGACCTCGTCGTACACCTTGGTGTACGGGTTGAAGGACGCCTCCTTGTCGCTGTCGCCGTGGCCGATGAACACGCTCCGCACGCCCGGCACCCGGAGCATGTGGATGTTGTTGCCGACGTTGGCGGGGAACAGCGCGACCCGCACGCCGTCGAACGCGCGGAAGTTCATGAGGTCGACCGACGAGGGGATGCACACGACCGGCAGCGTCGTCGCGCCGAGGGCCGCGGCCAGCGGCCGGTCACGCAGCACCACCAGCGTCCTCGGCGTGATCCGCTCCAGCGTGCCGAGCCACATGGTGGCCTGGTAGACCGCGGTGACCGGCCCCGAGAAGTACATGACGACCTCGGGCCGGTAGGCCGCGACCCAGTCGTCCACGGCGGCGAGGACCCGCCGCCGGTCGCCCAGGTGCCTGGCCCGCCTCGCGTGGGCCAGCAGCGCGACCACGGCGGCGATCTCCAGCATCAGGGCCGCGGCGGCGCCCGCCACGCCCGTCCAGCCCAGCCCCATGGGCGCCGTCGCCGCCGCGGGCACGACCGCGAGCACGTCGAGGTAGAGCAGCCGGGCGCCCCGCCAGTTGAGCAGCGCGCGGCGCGGCGCGGGCGGGATCCGCAGCGCGGACAGGCCGATGTTGCGGGTCACCACCGGCATCTGGTTGTGCCGGCGGTCGACGTGCTCGGCGAGCCACGTCTGCACGGCGCGCAGGCCGTGGAACAGGAACAGCCCGGCCGCGAGCGCCGCGAACCACAGCGGCCGGCCCGGCGTCAGCCGGGCCAGCAGCACGACCGCGGCCGTCTCACGCGACAGGAAGCGGACCGTGGCCCCGAGGTGGGCCCGGCTCAGCGCCCGCGCCGCCCGGCCGGGCAGCATGGCCTCCGCGGCGTACGACAGCGGCACGAGCACCGCGAAGGTCGCCGGCAGCGGCCACACGGCGGCCGCGAGCAGGGCAGGGTACGACGCGAGCGTGAGCGCGGTGAACGGGCTCCTGCGTCCACCGGCCAGGCTTCTCAGAGCCGGTCGCCGGACTATCGCGACAAGTGCCTTCGGGGCCGTGCGCCCCTTGTTGTTTCCCCCCATGGGCGAGCGCCCGTCCCTCCGTACATGGTTGCGGTCATCGGATGAGCCGTACGTCCACGACCTGTCCCGTGAGGCGGGACAGCAGCACGTCGATGCTGGTGCGGGCGACGGCGGTGGGGGAGAGAAGCGTTCCGGCGGGTTCGTCGCCGAACGCGCGCAGCCGCATGGGGGTGGCGGTGCGCTCGGGGTTGACGCAGTTGACTCGGACACCCTGGCAGGACCACTCGTCCGCGAGTGCCTGGGTGAGGTTGACGACGGCGGCCTTCGTGGAGGAGTAGAGGCTGTAGTCGGCCCGGCCGCGGGTGTAGGACGAGGAGGTGTAGAGGAGCAGGTGGCCGTGGGTCTCCATCAGGTACTTCACGGACGCGCGGGCGATGTTGACCGGTCCGAGGTAGTTGACCCCGATGGTCTCCTCGATCGTGTGCTGCCCGGCCTCGCCGAGTTTGCCCATGTGCAGCACGCCCGCCGTGTTGACGACGTAGTCGATCCGGCCGGTCTCGGCGTAGACCCGGGCGAGCGCGTCCTCCACGGCGGCGACGTCCTCGACGCGCACGCCGTTCTGGCTGCGGGAGAACGAGTGGACGCTCGCGCCGTATCTCCCGGCCAGCGCGACGATGTCCGCGCCGATGCCGTAGCTGCCGCCGAAGACCACGAGCGTGCGGCCCTCGAGCCCGGCCCGGTAGGCCTCCTCGTCCAGCGCGGGCGCCGCGTTCTCGGCGAGCTGGAAGAGCTTGTCGGCGATGAAGACGTCGACCGGATGGGTGACCTTCATGTTGTGCTCACTGCCGGGCACGATGTAGATCGGCACGTCGGGCAGGTAGCGCAGCACGACGCCGCAGTCGTCCGTGGTGGGCAGCGAGGGGAACTCGGGGTCGGCCAGGGCCCGCTCGTACGCCGCCCGGATCACCGACAGCCGGAAGCACTGCGGGGTCTGCCCCCGGCGCAGCCGGGAGCGGTCGGGGATGTCGCGGATGATGTCGCCGCGCGGGCCGGGAGCGGCCACCACGATCGTGTCGGAGGAGGGGATCGCCACCTCGACCGCCTCGTAGCGTTCGAGCGCGGCCACACACTCGCTGATGATGCGCGGCTCGATCAGCGGCCGCACGGCGTCGTGCAGCAGCACGTCGCACTCCTGCTCGCCCAGCGCGCTCAGCGCCCGCCAGGTCGTCTCGGTACGGCTCGCGCCTCCTTCGAGCACCCGACCGACCTTGGTGTAGCCGTTCCTCCTGACGAGCTCCTCGGCCTCGGCGACGAAGCCGGGGGCCATCAGCACGACGACCTCGTCGATCTCCGGGTGGCCGTCGAACACGTCGAGGGTGTGCTCCAGGATCGTCTTCCCGGCGATCTTCAGAAGCTGTTTCGGGGTGTTGAGGCCCACGCGCTGGCCGACACCGCCGGCCAGCACCACCCCCACCCTGCGCAGACGCGATTCGGCGATCATGATGTCCTCCCCGGAGGAGACCCTACCCGTGCCGGAAGCCGGAGAAGGTGATTGCCACCTAGTGATCACTCGGTTACTTTGCGAGGTGAGCACGTGCGGTCAACGTGAAGCGGGTTTCCATATGGGGGCGGATCCGAGTAAGCCCGGTACGTCACGGGACACAGAGACGGTGGCGGTCGTCCTCGCGACCTCGCCGGCCGCAGGGCTGCCCTGGTCCGACGGCGCCCGATCGGAGGGCAGCATCCTGGAGCGGCTCACCGCCCAGCTCCTCACGCTGCCGGTCCGCGAGGTGCTGGTCGTGGTGCGGAGCCAGGACGCCCAGGCGGGAGGGTGGGAGAAGGGCGCGCAGGGCGGCTCGCGGCACCAGATCTGCGTCAGCGACGGGCTGGCCGAGGACCTGCGGATCGTGGCCAAGACGGCCCGCGCCTCGACCTCGCCGGTCACGGTGCTGGCGGCGGACGTGGTCGCGCACACCGAGGCGCTGTCGCTGCTGCTCGAACATCCCGCGCGCCCGACCGGCGCGATCGTCGCCAGCGGCGACCCGGCCCCGCTGCGGCCGCCGGTGCGGACCGAGTGGGGCCGCGTCGTGTCGGCGGGCACGTCCTTCCACGAGGTCGAGTGGGCCAACGGCACGTTCCGCGGCGTCCTCCAGGTCGGGGAGGCCCACCTGGCCGGGCTCGCCGACATCGCCGAGGAGCTGGCCGACCTGGCCCAGCGCCGGCATCTCGGGCGCGTCGGCGACGGCGAGGTTCCCGAGCTGCTGCTCACGGGCCTGGTGCGGGCCGGCGTCCAGGTGCACGCCGTCGCGCTGAACACCCTGCACTGCGGGCGGACCGGCACGCGCCCGGCCGCCGAGCGCGCGGTGCGCGAGCTGGCCGACGTCGACGAGGCGCAGGCCAGGCTCGACGCCGCGGTCAAGAGCGGCGACGGCTTCTTCACCACCTACTGCGTCAGCTCGTGGTCGCGTCACCTCATCCGTCCGGCCGCCCGTCTCGGCCTGACCCCGAACACCGTCACCGGAATCTCGGTCGGATTCGCCGCCATCGCCGCGATCTGGTTCTCCGACGGCCGCCGGGCGGGGCTCGTGGTCGGCGCCGTCGCGCTTTACCTGTCGTTCGTGCTCGACTGCCTGGACGGGCAGCTCGCCCGATACACGCGCCGGTTCTCCCCGCTCGGGAGCTGGCTCGACGCGATCTGCGACCGGCTCAAGGAATACCTGGTGTACGTGGGGCTGGCGGCCGGATACCTGGCCGGCTCCCGGGAGCCGTGGGAGATCTGGGCCCTGGCGGTGGGCGCGATGATCCTCCAGACGATCCGCCACATGGTCGACTTCGCCTACGCGGGAGCGACGGCCGACCGGGTCAGGGTGGCCGGCTCGCGCGCGTCGGCCCCGCGTCCGATGGCCGTGCCCTGGGACGAGGCGCCCGCGGCGGCCGCCGCGAAGGGCACGGGATCGGTGCTGGCGCTGTCGCGACGGCTCGACGCGCTGAGCGGCGCGAGGGGCGTGGCCTACTGGGCGAAGAAGATGATCGTGCTGCCGATCGGGGAGCGAATGGCGCTGATCTCGGTGACGGCCGCGCTGTTCGACGCGCGGGTGACGTTCCTCGCGCTGCTGGTCTGGGGCGCGGTGGCCCTGGCCTACACGGCCGCCGGGCGGATGGCGAGGTCCTTCGCATGAGCGAGCGTAGCCGCCGCCCGCGCGAGGCCGGCGGGAAGGCCCGGAGCGCGATCTCCGTGCACATGACCCCGGTGCCGCGCGGCGCCGTGGTGGCCTACCGCGACGACGGCCCGCTGTCGAAGGCGATGGGGCTGCTCGTGGCGGGGCAGCTTCCGCCGCTGCCGCCCGCGCTCGCGGGCGCCTTCGTGACCGGGGTGCTGCTGGTGCTCGGCATCGCCGGGGCCGACGACTTCGCGGTCTTCGCCCCGGCGGTGGCCCTGCTGCTGGCCGGGGCGGGCAGCGCGCACCGGCACGACGGCCGGCTCGACTGGCTGGCGCCCCCGATCCTGCGGCTGACCGAGTATGGCTTCATCGCCTCGGCCGGGTTCGCCCGCTCCGTCCCGCCGGCGCTCATCGTCGCGCTGCTCGGCGCGATGGCCTTCCACCACTACGACACGGTCTACCGGCTGCGCCAGCACGTGTACGCGCCGCCGTGGCTGGCGACCGCCGGGCTGGGCTGGGACGGCCGGATGCTCATCGTCGCCCTGGGCGGCCTGCTCGACGTGATGACCGCCGTGTTCGTGCTGCTCGCGGTCTACCTGTGGGCCCTGTTCGGCTGGGAGAGCCTGACCTGCTGGCTCGCCGCTCCCCGCACGCCCGACGAGGCCGTGGACCCGGCACCCCAGGATTAGTCGTGCCCGGCAGAACGTGCCCTGCTGTACGTGGCCCAGACGGCGCCCGGCCGCGTTCTCGTCGGCCTTGCGACGCGTCAACGCTGGATCCACGCTCGCGACGGGCGGCCTTTATCAAGCACTCCCTAACGTCAGACCAACGGTGAATTACCCAACAGGGGCGCTGAGCCAACTAACCTTTGGGGTTACTGTCTGATGCTCGACCTCAAGGAGTGCGGGAAATTGCTCGGAATGGTGCTGGCCGCCGGAGCCGGACGTCGCCTGCGGCCGTACACCGACACGCTGCCGAAGGCGCTGGTGCCGGTCGACGGTGAGACCACGATCCTCGACATCGCCCTGCGTAACCTGGCAGCCGTGGACCTCCGCGAGGTCGTGGTGATCGTCGGCTACCAGGCCCAGGCCGTACGGGAACGGCAGGCCGACCTGGAGCGGCGCCACGGGGTGAAGCTCACGCTTGTCCACAACGACAAGGCCGAGGAGTGGAACAACGCCTACTCGCTGTGGTGTGCCCGCGACTACTTCTCCCAGGGCGCGCTGCTGGTCAACGGCGACACCGTCCACCCCGTGTCGGTGGAGCGGACTCTGCTGGCCGCCGAGGACACCTCCGACATCCTGCTCGCCGTCGACGACGTGAAGTCG
The DNA here is from genome assembly GCF_043197435.1 of Microbispora bryophytorum. Lineage (NCBI taxonomy): Bacteria > Bacillati > Actinomycetota > Actinomycetes > Streptosporangiales > Streptosporangiaceae > Microbispora > Microbispora bryophytorum. The sequence goes on from NZ_JBICTF010000004.1 coordinate 549,060, forward strand.
CTGGCGGACGAGGAGATGAAGGTCACACTGGAGGACGGACGGCTGAAGCGGATCACCAAGCTGATGGACCCGTCCGAGGCGTACGGCGAGTACATCGGCGCCACGCTGATCCGGCCGGGCGCGGCGGAGCGGCTCGCCGACGCGCTGAAGGCCACCTTCGAGCGCGACCCGCAGCTCTACTACGAGGACGGCTACCAGGAGATGGTCGAGCGCGGCGAGAAGATCGCCGTGGCGCCGATCGGCAAGGTCGAGTGGGTCGAAGTGGACAACCACGACGACCTCGCGAAGGCACGTGAGATCGCATGCCGTTACTGATTTCCGCGGCCTTCTGAGGAGTTCGCATGCCGATTCTGGCAAGGATGCTCCCCGCGCCTCTCACGATGGAGGTGCGGCGGGGCGCGATCGCGCAGCTCGGCACCCTGCTCGCCGACAGCAGGGTGGCCACCTCCGGCAGAGTCGCGGTCGCGGTCGGCGTCGGGCAGGGCGACCGCATCGCGGAGGTCATCGCGCCGTCGCTGGGTGAGGCCGAGGTGCTCCGGGTGGCGGACGGCACCGTGGACGCGGCCGTGTCGCTCGGCGCCGACCTGCGCAAGGGCAACTACGAGGCGGTGGTCGGCGTCGGCGGCGGCAGGACGATCGACGCCACCAAGTACGCCGCGTCGCTCGCCGGCATCCCCATGGTCGCCGTCGCCACCAACCTCTCGCACGACGGCATCTGCTCGCCGGTGGCCTCGCTGATGCACGAGGGCGGCAAGGGCTCGTTCGGCGTTCCCATGCCGCTGGCGATCATGGTGGATCTCGATTTCGTCCACGACGCGCCGCCCTCACTCGTCCGGTCCGGGATCGGCGACGTGCTCAGCAACCTGTCGGCCATCGAGGACTGGCAGCTCGGCAACACCGAGCGGGGCGAGCCCATCGACGGGCTGGCGATCTCCATGTCGCGCACCGCGGCCGAGGCCGTGCTCGGCCGGCCGGACTCGATCGAGTCGGACGCGTTCCTGACCGTGCTCGCCGAGGCGCTGATCCTGTCGGGGATGTCGATGGTCATCGCCGGGTCCAGCCGTCCGGCGAGTGGCGGCGATCATGAGATCCTTCATGCTGTGGACCAGCTTTTCCCCGGCACCTCCAATCACGGTGAGCTGGCCGGCATCGGCGCCGCGTTCTGCTACTTCCTCCGGGAGGACGCGCACCGGCTCGGCCAGGTGACCGCCTGCCTCGAACGGCACGGCCTGCCCGTCGCGCCCGGCGACGTCGGCCTCACGACCGAACAATTCACGGCCGCGGTGATGCTGGCACCCAGCACGCGGCCCGGCCGCTACACCATCCTTGAGCACCTCCGGCTGTCGGAGCACGAGGTCCGGGAAAGAGTTGAGGACTATGTCCGCGCCGTCGGTCGCTGAGCTTCGCGCGGTCGCCCAGCCGCAGACCACCATGGACCGCCGCAGCGGCGAGCACTGGGCCGGCCTGCTGTACATGCGGCGCCTGTCCATCTACGCCACCTGGTTGCTGGCCAAGACCCCGATCTCGCCGAACCAGGTCACCGGTCTGATGATCGTGTGCGGGGTGGGGGCGGGCGCCGTGCTCGCCCTCCCCGGCTTCTGGGCGGCGCTGGGCGCGGCCCTGCTCATCCAGATCTACCTGCTGCTCGACTGCTCCGACGGGGAGCTGGCCCGGTGGACCGGCCGCACCTCGATCACCGGGGTCTACCTCGACCGGGTCGGGCACTACTTCGCCGAGGCGGCGCTGCTGATCGGGCTGGGCTTCCGGGCCTCGGAGACCCTGCCCGACTGGTACACCGTGATAGGCGTGGCGGCGGCGCTCGGCGCGATTCTGATCAAGTCGGAGACCGACCTGGTCGACGTCGCCCGCGCCCGGTCGGGCCTGCTGGCGACGACCGAGGCGGCCGCGCAGCAGTTCACCTCGCCGCGGCTCGCGCTGGCCCGCAGGGCCGCGGCGGTGCTGCGGTTCCACCGGGTGATCCAGGCCGTCGAGCTGTCGCTGATCGTCGTGGTCGCGGCGCTGCTCGACAACTGGTTCTCCGCCACCCGCATCCTCATGGTCGCCTGCGTCGTCATCGCGGGAGTCCAGCTCCTGCTGCACCTGGTGAGCATCCTCGCCTCCCGGCGGCTGTCATGAGCGCGTCGTCTCCAGCGCGGCATGCCGATCGGCCGTACATTCGCGGTTGGGTAGGGGTTTGGTGGCAGTTCCGATACCCTTGTCCCACGGTGAACCAGGCAGATTCCGGATTGCCCGGCCATACAGACTCGGTGATCATGAAGTCGTGTGTAGCGCGCCCCACGTCGAGGCGATGACGCGGTGAAAATCTCCTGTGTCATCCTCACCATGGGCAACAGGATGGCCGAGCTCGACCGGGCGGTGGAATCCGCGCTCACCCAGACCGACGGCGACATCGAGGTCGTCATCGTCGGCAACGGCGCGGACGTGCCGGATCTGACCGCGCGGCCGTTCCCCGGCTCCGCCGCGACGATCAAGACCGTACGGCTGGAACACAACGCGGGCATCCCCGAGGGGCGCAACCGCGGCGTGCAGGAGTGCTCGGGTGACATCGTCCTGTTCCTGGACGACGACGGCTGGTATGCCAACTCCAAGGTCGCCGCGCACGTCCGCGAGCGGTTCACGCACGAACCCGACCTCGCCGTGGTCAGCTTCCGGGTGATGGACCCCGAGGGCGGCTCGGTGCAGCGGCGGCACGTGCCCCGCCTGCGGGCCGGCGATCCCGAGCGCTCCTCCCCGGTGACGACCTTCCTCGGCGGCGCCTGCGCGATCCGGAAGTCGGCGTTCCTGCAGGTCGGTGGGTTGCCGGAGAAGTTCTTCTACGCCCACGAGGAGACCGACCTCGCCTGGCGCCTGCTCGGCGAGGGCTATCGCATCGAGTACGACGCCGAGACGGTCATGTATCACCCGCTGGTGCTGCCGTCCCGGCACACGGACTTCTTCCGGCTGAACGCCCGCAACCGCGTCTGGCTGGCCCGGCGCAACCTGCCGTGGCCGCTCGCGATGTTCTACCTGCTCAACTGGGTCGTGCTCACGCTCGTACGCGAGCGCTCGATGCCCGCGATCAAGTCGTGGTTCCGCGGCTTCTTCGAAGGGCTGCGCGAGCCCGCGGGCGAGCGCCGTCCGATGGCCTGGCGCACCGCCTGGCGCATGCTCCGCCTCGGCCGCCCGCCCATCGTCTAGCGGTTCGTCGTCCCGCCCGGCGGCGTGCGCCGGGTGACCGGGGCACGCCGCCGGAGCGCGGGGCTGCCGACACGTTCGGAAACCGGAGTCAACTTCGCATGTAGGATTTCGGGCGTTTGTTTGGCCTGATCTTCTGAGGTGTGGGTTTGCCCCCTTTCCATCGCGAACGGTTCCGCGTCGTCGTCGACTCTCCGGTCTTCCAGCGCGCGGTCATCGCCGTCATCGCGTTGAACGGGATCGCCCTCGGGCTGGAGACGTCGCCCGAACTGGCCGACCGCCACGCCACGGCCTTCCTCGTGATCGACCGGGTCATCCTCGCCGTTTTCGTCGTGGAGATCCTCCTGCGGATCGTCGCGTACGGTAAGGCGTTCTTCCGCGACCCCTGGAACTGGTTCGATCTGATCATCGTCGGGGCGGCTCTCGTGCCGGCCTCGGAGTCGCTGTCGATCCTGCGGCTCTTCCGGTTCCTGCGCGTCCTGCGGTTGATCTCCGTGGTGCCGGGCATGCGACGGGTGGTCTCGGCGCTGTTCACCGCGATTCCGGGACTGGCCTCGGCCGTGGTCCTCCTGCTGCTGTCGCTCTACACGGCGTCCGTGATCGGCGAACAGCTCTTCCGCGAAGCGGCCCCGCAGTATTTCGGAGATCTCGGGCGGTCGCTGTTCACCATGTTCACGGTGCTCACGGTCGAGAACTGGCCGCAGGTGGCCGAGGACGTGATGGCCAGGGAGCCGCTGGCGTGGATCTTCTTCGCCACGTTCATCGTCATCACGGCGTTCTTCGTCCTCAACCTGCTCATCGGTGTGATCGTCTCCGCGATGGAGGCGGAGGTCAACGCCCAGCGGTGGAAGGAGGACCAGGAGCTGGAACTGCAGCAGCACACCGCGGTCATGGACGAGATCAGGGCGCTGAGCGAAAGGGTCGACCGCCTGGCGGCCGTCCTGCCGATGCCCGTGGGCGCCCCTCCCGCGGAGGCTGACGCCCCCTCAGGAGGGGATCGCTGCTCCTGCGGCCAAGATCAGTGACGCACCCACAGGCGGATGTGCGAGAGCCGCGGCGCCCTCGGACGGTCACGCCGGTCCAGGCTCCTCGAACGCCATCGACACGTGCTCGGCCGCGGCCGTCATCAGAGCCCGCCGGGGCAGGCCGAGCTCGCTCAGCTCCTTGGCGATCGGGTGGTTGCCGAGGCGGATGAGCGCGCCGCCCGGCCGCCAGCGGATGCCCCGGGCCCGGACCGTCCAGGGGATGCGGCGGGTGACCCCGTCCAGGTGGGCGTAGGCGTCCGGCAGGGGCAGCACCCCGCCGAGCAGCGGCGCGGGCGTCGCCGCGATGCCCGGCCTGACCAGCAGGTCGACGACCATCCGGCCGTCCCTGCGCAGTAGGCACCGCTTGTACGGCGAGCCGAGCCGCAGATCCACGTCGGCCAGCTCCTTGGGGAAGCCCCAGATGCTCCGCCCGGCCTCCAGCGTGAACGCCTGGTCGACCGGCAGCCAGTGGACGAAGGCGCCCGACCCCGCTCCACGCAGGTCCTTCAGCCCGGCCAGCGGCCCGCGCCTCGGCGGGGGGCCCGCATCGGCCGGCCGTACGAGGAAGGTGACGCCGAACTCGTTGTAGGAGCCCAGATCGGAATCGCGATAACGGACGAACACCAGCGAGCACAGTGCCTTGCCCGGCAGGACCTCGGTGACGTCCATCCTGGAGTACGCGAGGACCGCACGGGCGGCGTCGGCCCGCACCAGGTAGGCGGCGAGGCAGACCGATGCGTCGCGAACCTCCACCGGCGTCTCGACCCTGCGCCCCTGGACGACGTGGCTTGCCATGCTTCCAGTACAGCAAAGCCCGGCGGCCGGGCGACAGCCGTACGGCGGGCAAGGTTGTCCCACACCTGTTTTCCGGCGGATGTCGACATCTGGGGCGGCCGTTCGTGTAGAGGGTGGACGGGCCCGCGCCGCGGGCCTCCCGAGGAGGTGGAGGAGACCATGAGGCATTATCTGCTCAGCATCCAGCAGCCCGACGGCGGGACGCCCCCGGCGGAGGTCCTGGAGCCGATCATGCGAGACCTGGCGGTCCTCAACGAGGAACTGCGCGCCGCGGGGGCGTGGGTCTTCTCCGGCGGGCTGCACGATCCGGGCACGGCGACCGTGGTGCGGGTGCGCGACGGGGAGGAGCTCATCACCGACGGCCCGTACACCGAGGGCAAGGAGCACATCGGCGGGCTGACGATCATCAAGGCGCCCGACCTCGACGCGGCGCTCGAATGGGGTCGCAGGCTCGCCCGCGCGACCACGCTCCCCGTGGAGGTGCGCCCCTTCGCGGGCGTCGTGGAGGGCGATGACGACCGCCGGTAGGGACCCCGACGTCGAGCGGGTGTTCCGCGAGGAGTACGGCCGGGCCGTCGCGGTCCTGGTCCGCCACTTCGGCGATATCGACGTCGCCGAGGAGGCGGTCCAGGACGCGTTCGCCGAGGCGGTGCGGCGCTGGCCACACGACGGGACGCCGCCGAGCCCGGCCGGCTGGATCATCACGACCGCCCGCAACCGGCTGATCGACCGCCACCGGCGAGAGTCCGTGCGTGCGGACAGGCACGCGCGGGCGGCCCTGCTGCACGCCCCCGACGGCGCTGACCACGAACCGGCCGAGGAGGGTCCCGTGCACGACGACCAGCTCCGCCTGATCTTCACCTGCTGCCATCCCGCACTCGCCCCGGCCGCTCGGGTCGCGCTGACGCTGCGCCTGCTCGGCGGTCTCACCACGGTCGAGATCGCGCGGGCGTTCCTGGTCCCCGAGCCGACCATGGCGCAGCGGCTGGTCCGGGCCAAGGCAAAGATCCGAGACGCCGGGATCCCGTACCGCGTTCCGCGGGAGGCCGATCTACCGGACCGCCTCCGGGCCGTGCTCGCCGTCGTCTACCTGATCTTCAACGAGGGGCATACGGCGAGCGTGGGCGACCGGCTGGCCCGCGACGACCTGTGCGTGGAGGCCATCAGGCTCGGCCGCCTGCTGGCGGCGCTGATGCCCGACGAGCCGGAGGTGATGGGGCTGCTCGCGCTCATGCTGCTCGTCCACGCGCGGCGCGACGCCCGTACCACCCCGGCCGGCGACCTCGTGCCGCTGCCGGAGCAGGACCGCAGCCGGTGGAACCGCGCGCTCGTCGCCGAGGGCCAGGACATCGTGCGGGCGTGCCTGCGGCGCGGCCAGCCGGGGCCCTACCAGATCCAGGCGGCGATCAACGCCGTCCACGCCGACGCGCCGATCGCCGCCGCCACCGACTGGAGGCAGATCCTGAGCCTGTACGACCACCTGCTCGCCCTCGCCCCGAACCCGGTCGTCGCGCTGAACCGCGCCGTCGCGGTAGCCGAGGTGGACGGGCCGGAGGCCGCGCTCGCCCTCCTGGACGATCTCGGCCTGGACGGCTACCACCTGTTCCACGCCGTCAGAGCCGACCTGCTGCGGCGGCTCGGCCGGGCCGGGGAGTCGGCGCGGGCGTACGAGAAGGCGATCGCCCGCACCCGCAACGCCGCCGAGTGGGCCTTCCTCGACCGCCGCCTGCGTCAGGTAAGGGAGTCGAGGTAGAGCAGGGCCCGCCCGCGCCCTCGGGGACGGGCGCGGCGGTCCTAGACGTTCTGCCCCGACAGGTTGGCCAGGCGGCCGGCGGGAGAGCGGTCCGGGAGGGCGGCGACGGGGCTGGGGGCCTGGGCCCACCGTTCGAGCAGGGTGACGAACTCCCCGGCCACAGCGGGCCAGTGGTAGTGGTTCAGCGCCTCGACGTAACCCCGCGCGCCCATCGCGGCACGCCGTTCGGCGTCCGCGCGCAGGCGGAGCAGGCACTGCACGACCGCGTCGGCCACCGCGCCGACCTCGCCGAACGGGACGATCGTCCCGCAGTCGACCCGCCCGACCAGGGACGCCGCCCCCGGCAGCGGGGTCGTGACGACGGGGATGCCGCGGGCCATGTATTCGATGACCTTCGTGGGCGTCGACTCGCGGTAGTTCGGCACGTCGTGCAGCAGGGACAGCCCGGCCAGGGCGCCCTCGGCCATCCGCAGCGCGTGGTTGTTGGGGACGTACCCGAACCAGTCGAGCAGCCCCGCGCGCTGCGCGTCGCGGAGCATCGGACGCACCGCGGCGTCGGCCGGTCCGATCAGATCCAGGCGGATGCCGTACGGCCGGAGCCGCCGGGCGATCTCCACCATCTCGGCCGCGCCACGCGCGAGGGAGATCTGGCCCACGTAGACGATCCGGTGGTCCCCCGGCGGCGCGGGCGGCGTCCGCGGCACGTACGTGTGGTTAGGCACCACGGGATGCGCGCCGGGGAAGCGCTCACGGTAGGACTCCTCGGCGAGGATGAGGTGGAGGCGCCGCTCCGCCCGGCTCTCCACCGCGCGGATCAGCGGCGGCAGGACGCTCCGCACCGGCCCCGGCAGGTACGTCTTGGCGTTCAGCGCGCCGATCGTGTCCTCGTGCACGTCCCAGACCGTCGGCGGACGTTTGCGGGGCAGCGCGAGCAGCAGCTCGATGTCGTGCACGACCAGCAGGTCGGCGTCTCGCACCGCCGTGCGCAGGGCGGAGGCGGCGGCCCGCAGCGCCTTGCCGCGGTGCAACCCCACGGCCCTCGGGACGTCGACGGCACGGATGCCCTGCCGCGGCGTCACGTTGCAGTGCGTGAACGGCGCGACGAAGGTGACCTCGTGCCCGGCGTCGAGGAGCGCCCGGATCTGCCGGTGGGTGATCCGGGCGTCCTCGGGGTGATGGACTGTCGTGCCGACGCATACCCTCATATGGGGAGGCTGACTGCACCGTCCGAAATGACCGGATGCGCCGGGTGAATGCCCCTCGAAATGCCGCTTAACTTCCGGTGTTCGCCGGCTGTGGCGTCCGTCCGCCGGGCCTCCGGTACAGCCAGGTCAGCCGGGGTTCGAGCAGCCACTTGAACGCCGTACGGGTGACCGGCAGGCACAGCACGATGGCCAGGGCGAAGCAGGAGCACGCGATGGCCGCTACGCCGAGCGGGCCGTGCAGCCAGGAGAAGCTGAGCCAGCCCATCTCCTTGGCGATCATCACGGGCACGCCGTGCAGCAGGTAGCAGTAGAGCGTGCGGGTGCCGAGGTCGGTGAACCACGTCTGGCGCCGGGGGACCAGCGACATCACGGCCGCCGACATGGCCAGCGCGGCCACCAGCAGGCCCGTGCGCAGCATCATGCCCTTCCACCAGACCAGGTGGAGGTCCTTGTAGCTGTTCTTGTAGTAGATCGGGCCGAGCTTGATCGAGTAGTTCTTCACCAGGAAGATCGCCACACCGGCCGCGCCCAGCAGGACGAGCACCGACAGCACTCGCACCCAGCGCTGCTTGAGGAAGTCGAAGACCTCCGGCTTGAGCACGAGGCCGAGAACGAAGAACGGCATCAGGCCGAAGAAGCGGTCCATGCTGAAGTCGCCGGACAGCTGGGAGAACCCGGCGAACAGATACACGGCGATCGAGATGAGGAACGGATACTTCATCCGCTTCCACACGGGTGTGGACAGTCGCCAGAACAGCAGCGCGAGCAGATACCAGTTCAACCAGGCCGGGTCGGTGATCGTGATGCTGAACTTGTGCCCGAAGGCGGTGCGCAGCACGGCATATCCCAGCTCGACGATCACGTACGGCACGAGGAACGTGTCGACCAGTTTGTTGGTCTTCGCGTTGGAGTTCCAGAAGTTCCTGGACAGGTAGCCGCTGACGATGACGAACAGCGGCATGTGGAAGACGTAGATGAACAGGTACGCCGCCCGGGAGGAGTCGACCGCCACCGTCGGGACCAGCGAGTGCCCGATCGGCACCAGGGCGATGCCGACGAACTTCACGTTGTCCAGGTAGGGATCGCGCGGCTTCCTGGCCCGGGGCGCGGGCTCCTGCTCGGGCTCCTTCTCCAGGTCGCCGCGCTGTCCCGCACCCCGGGCGGAGGAGGCGTCCGCTTGGACGGGCACCTCGGCCCAGGCGGGAAGCGGAGCGCGCAGCGGCCTGCCGAGCGGACCGGTCTGGCGGGGGTCCGCGCCGCCGGAGCCGTCCTGCGAGCGCCGCCAGGGGTCCCACTGGGCGGGGTCGCCGGCCTCCTGACCGGGCCACACGGGAGCCGGCGCGTCCGGCGCGGGGCTGAACGCCGCGTTCGGGGCGGCTCCGGAGAAGGCGTCAGGCAAACCCCGCCCGCCGCGCTGGCCGCGGGTGGTCTCGGGGAACGGCGTGGCGCCGAAGGGGTCGTCCGGTGTGAAGGCGGGGCCGGCACCGGACGGGGGAGTGTCGAGGAAAGGGTTCGCCGACCTGCCGGCGGCGGTCGCCGGTGGCTCCGGGAAGCCGGGAGGTTCGGGGAAGCCGGGAGGTTCGGGGAAGCCGGAAAACGGCGTCCCCAGCGACTCTGGCCCGGAGCCGAAGGCCGGGGTGGGGAAGGCCGGTGACTCGCCGAAGGGAGGCGTGGGGACGTCGGAGCCGTCCTGCGGGCTGGGCGCCGACGACCGCCGGGTGGCGCCGGGGAAGGCGTCCGCTAGGTTGCGGGGACCGTGCTCGGGGAACGTCTGCGGCCACGCGGGGCCGTCGGCGGCGCCCTCGCCCGCCGCGGGACGCTCCGTGTCCTGACGGTCGGTGTCCCTGAGCTCCGGGCCCCGGCCTGCGGAGAAGTAGTCGAAGCCCTCCGGCTTGGGGGCGGACGCGGGCGGCATGCCCATGCGGGAGGCGCCCGGCTGGCGCGGCTTGCGCACGGGCAGCGGCTGCCTCTCGTACGGCGGGGCGCCGGAGGGCATGGAACTGGTCAGCGCTGCGCCGCTCGATGAGACGCCGGGCTCACCGGCGCTCCGCGGCTTGCGTACGGGCAGTGGCTGCTTCTCGTACGGCGGGGCGCCGGAGGGGGCGGGGCCGGTCGGCGTGAAGCCCGTCGGCGCGGCGGTGTTGGGCACGGCGCTGTTGGGCACGCCGGTGTTGGGCAGGGCGTTGTTCGGCACGGCGCCGGGGCCCTCGGCACGCCCCGCTTCGGCGGTCGTGCCGGCCGTCTCGCCGCCCTCGTGGCGTCCGTGCGCGGGTGCGATCGCGCTCTCGTCGCCGGGAGCCGGAAGAGCCCCCTCATGGCGCCCGTGCTCGTGCCGTTCTTGGGTCTGGAAGCCGGGCCGGCCGATGCCCTGCTCCGCCTCCGGACCGCCCGTGGTCTTCGGCTCCCGCCGTGGCAGGCCGCCGTCCGGAGGGGGCCAGTCTCCGGTGACGCGGCCTATCACTCCGGTGGGAGCCTCTTCGGCATCGGGGTCGTTGCCTTGCGGGGATCCGGGAACCGGGGCGTGATGGCGGGAGTCACTCACGGGAGAAACGCTCAGCTATCTGTCGGAGGCTCGGGGGGAACGGCCACGCCTGACGTAGCGTCGCCGTGTCCTTTCGGACACTAGCGAAGGCGCCCCGGCGCATCAGCCCGAACGGGCGAACAGGGCGCGTTCGCCAGGTGTTCACCCTAACGGTCTTGGCCACTGATGTCGCCTCTGGGGCCGAACTCGACTGCTGTGACACCTGTCGGCCGTGTTGTCAGAGGGCGCTGGAGCCGAGCCGGGCCGGGCCGGGGCCCCGCGTCCTCGTGGGACGGCTCGGGAGCCCCGGCCGGGCTGTGTACCGCAAGGGGGGTGGGCAGGGGATGAGCAGGGTGTGACGCGGGTCAGCTCGCGCAGATGTTGGTCTCGGAGGTCACCGCGTTGTCCCCGACCTGCAGGGGGACGCGCACGCCCTTCCAGTCGGCGCCGATGACGAGCTGGATGACCGGCCCGCGCACCTTGCCCTTGGGCGCGTCCGGCGGGGGCGAGGAGGGGGTGAACGGCGTGACCGGGCCGCTCGCCACCTTCCCGGTCTCCGGGCTGACGGGGTTGACCAGCTTGCCGACCAGCATCTTCGAGTAGTTCCAGCCCTGACCGGTGTACCGAACAAGGGTCTTCGGCTGGTCGGTGCCGTCGGGCCGTAGAGCGTTGCCGACGCCGACGACGTTGAAGCCGAGCCCGGCGAGCTCCTCGGCGACCTCCTTGCCCCGGCCGCCCGTGTTGGTGCCGTTGAACACCTGCACCTTGACCTGCTGCGGCTTGGTGACCACCGGCCCTGTCGGCGAAGCGGCCGCGCTCGGGGACGCGGTGGGGGTCACCTCGGTGTCGTTCGCGATGGCCTTGAAGAGGTTGTCCGCGGCCGGCTGCTTCCACTGAACGCGGTTCTTGTCGGCGACGTATGGCTCCCACGGCACGGTGGTGGCCTTGAAACCCTTCGCCGAGAGCTTCTGCGCGCTCTGCGCGACCTTGATGAGCTCCTCGGCGTTGAGCGCGTCGTCCATGGTGACGGACTTGGCCGCGGCGGCGATGAAGTTCTGCAGCTTGCCGACGTCGGTGAGCAGGGCGCTGCTGGTCGCCTTCTTCACGACCTGGGAGATGAAGACCTGCTGGCGCTTGATGCGGGAGATGTCGCTGCCGTCGCCGAGGCCGTAGCGCAGCCGCACGTAGCCGAGCGCCGCCTCGCCCTTCACGATCTGCTTGCCGGCCGGCAGCATGAGCTTCGACTTCTTGTCGTTGACGGCCTGCGGCAGACAGATCTCGATGCCGCCGAGTGCGTTCACGATGCTTTTGAAGCCGGTGAAGTCGACCTTCACGTAGTGCTGGACGCTGATATTGGTGAGGCTCTCGATGGTCCGGCGCGTGCAGATCATCCCGCCGTCGGAGAACGCGGAGTTGATCATGCCCAGATGCGCGGGAACGAGCGTCCTGTTCCTGTTGTAACAGGCGGGGATCATCACCATGGAGTCGCGGGGGAAGCTGAGCAGCGTGGCCGCGTCGCGGTTGGGCGACACGTGCAGCAGCATGATCGTGTCAGTGCGCTCACCGTCGTTGACCAGATGCTGGCCGTACTTCTTGTTGTCTCCCGCACGGCTGTCCGAGCCCACGAGCAGGACGTTTATCGCGCCGGTCTCGTTGACGGGGCGGTTCTTGTCGAGGTCGTCGGTGGACGCGCCTCTGTTGATCAGGCCGAAGGTGCTCCGGTAGACCTTGTAGGCCGCCAGCGTGCCGAGGACCATCACGCACGTGAGCACGACGCTGATCCAGCCGCCGATCCCCAATCCGGGCCGGCCGCCGCCCCCGCCGCGCCGGCGGGACGGCCTGTCGTCAGGAGGGGGGAGATCGCCGCCGCCCCTGGACGCGCGGCCCGGGGGGGTGGGGGCAGGGCCGTAGCCGGTCTCCTCGTCGCCCCCGCGCCTGCGGCCGCGCCGCCGCGGCGGCTCCTCCTCCTCGTAGAGGGGATCGGGTGGCTCGCTCGGCTCGGCGCGCCGCCTGCCTCGGCGACGTCCCTCGTCGTACGCCTCCGGCGGGTAGTCGTCCCGGGCCGGTCGCCGCCCGCCCCGTCTCGCCGGCATCTCCGCGTAGCCCGCGGGGGCGGTGGCCACCGGCATGTCGGCGTATCCGGCGGGCGCGGGAGCGCCTCTGCCGCCCCGGGGTGGCTCGAAGGCGCCGTCGTACGAGCCGTCTTCCGGGGCACCCCAGACCCTCTGGTCGGACGGAGCCTGCGGAGGACCGGAACGCGCGCCGACGCGCCTGCGCTCGCTCACCGCACGCCTGCCCGGCGGGCGACGGCCGTACGGCACAGTGTGGCGGCCGGACGAGTGGGCGAGGGGACGGAAGGATTACTTGTTCGCTCGCCCACTTGTCCTCCTTGCCTGGCGATCACACATCGCGCTCCGAGGGTAGGTCACCGGAGCTTCTGCGGGCGCCGCGATTGGGAGGATCCGGGCCGCGATCACGCCGTGCCACGTCCCCCTGATCCAGGCGCAGAGCATACTAAACACCGACATATTGGGTATGAGAATGAGTTTCTCTTTACCTTTACTTGATGTTCGAGGGCCGGTCGATCGGGGCGGCAGGTCACGTCCGCCGGCGGAGCCTCCGGACGGACAGGGCGGCGGCCAGGCAGGCGAGCGGCACCACGGGCAGGACGTAGCGGTAGTCGAACTGGGCCGTGGCGGGCGGGACGAGCAGTAGCGCCCAGGCCGTCGCCCAGGCGATGCCCCAGTCCGAGGAGGCCCAGTTCGAGGAGACCTGGTTCGAGGAGGCCTGGTTCGAGGAGGCGCGGTTCGAGTGGGCCCGTCTCGCGGGCGGCCGTCGTGTCCGCGCCGACCCGGCCCGGACGAGCCAGGCGGCCGGGGGCGCCAGGAGAATCACCAGTAGCGCCGTTCCCGGTAGCCGTGCGACGTCCTGGTAGGCCCGCATCAGGCCGGCGAACGGCTCGGAGATGCGCAGCGTGACGGGCCCGCCCTCGTAACGCTGCGCGAACTCCTTGCCCACCACGGCGGGGTTGCGCCCGGGAGGCGGCGGCACGGTGTCGGGAAACTCGTAGTACCCGTACGTCTCGGCGTCGGGATAGACGGGCCGCCCGAGGGTGAACGACCTGCCGAGCTCCGTCAGCATGCTCCGGAGGTAGTCGAGCGGCTGGCTGCGGATCGCGAGCGAGGCGAACCTCCCGGCCAGGGTGTCGGTCTCCTTGGTGAACGTGATGCCGGGCAGCCGGGGCAACGGGGCTTCGGCGTTCCAGATGTACTCCTGCGACGCCGGCCGGGACGCGGGAGGCCGGGAGTCGCACAGCACGGCGAGGTCGGCCGGCGGCTTCATCACCGAGCAGTCGGCGAACGCCATCGTGCGGGCGTAGAGGAACACGCCGTTGGAGCCGACCAGCCCGACACGCTGGTAGGTCGCGTAGAACCAGCCCGCGTAGCCCGCGACGGGCAGGAGCGCGGCCACCAGGAAGGGCACGGTGAGCCTGGCCACCGCCCGGCCCGGGCGGGCCGGCGCGCCCGCGCCCCGAACGCCGTGCGCGAGCAGGACGAGGGCGAAGACGGCGATCAGCGGCAGCCCGACGGTCCTGGTCAGCGTGGCGGCGGCCAGCACGAGGCCGAGCGCGGCGGCCGAGCGCGGCGTCGGCGGGCGCATCGCCAGGCACACCGCGCCCACGACCAGGAACGTGAACAGCGAGTCGGAGACGAGCAGATGCTCCAGCTCGATCTGGTACGCGTCGAGCAGCACCGGGACGCAGGCCAGGACGGCCGCCCACGAAGGACCGCCGCGCCGCAGGACGGTCACGTAGACCATCACGCCCACGAGCAGCCCCAGCACGTGCTGCACGGTCACGACCAGGGCGAAGCTGTGGAACGCCTCCAGGAGCCTCAGGAACATCGAGTAGCCCGCCGGGCGGACGAGGTCGGGCCTCGGCCGCATGGCCGTCACGACGTACGTGTAGGAGTCGGGGAACCACAGCGCGGGCCGGTAGCCGAGCGCGGTCACCAGCCGCAGGAGCGCCCCCAGCCCGAAGACCACGAGGAACCACCGGTGCCGGCGCGCCCACCCCGGAAGGCCGGCACGCGCCCAGGCGACCGGATGCAGCGGATCGCGAGGCTCCACACGCTCGCGCAGCCACCGCCCGAGCCGCCCGCTCACGAGCCGCCCGCTCACGAGCTGACCGCCCGTGGGCGGCGCGGGCGGTCCCGGGAACGGCGGTTCGCCGGGCCGGGCGGGTGCGGGGCGTGCGTGCGGGTGCCCGTCCCCCTCCGGCCAGGGCGCCGAGCCCCGGCTGTCCGACACCCTCATATGCCCCCCTGCCTGCCTCCCGGCGTACGCTACCGGCTCCCTCGGACCCCTGTGCGAGGACCGCACGCGCCTGTGGACAACCGCGACGCGCGCAGCGGGCGGGCTGTCCGATGAAGGCGGGGCGCCGGGGTGGGCCGCTAGTCTCGGGGGCATTCCTGTGCACAGATCAGGCCACTCGCGTGGCCGCACACGGCTGCCGTCCGAGCGGGAGGCGGCGGGCAGGGCGCTCGCGGCCGTCTCCGTCGTGCCCGCGCTCGCGCTGAGCGGGTGGCTGCTCGCGGGGCTGCCGCTGCTGCTGCTCGGCTCCTTCCGGCCGCTGCCCATGGCGCTGCTCGGCGGCGCCGCCGCCCTGCTGCTGTGCACGGCGGGCCTGCGCCGCCTGCCAGCGACCGTCACCCCGCACCGCTGGGCGACGGCGGCCACGCTCGCCGTGGCGCTCGGGTCGGGGGTGTTCAACGGGCTGCTGCACGGCGAGCAGCTGATCGTCCGGCGTGATCCGTCGACCTACGCGCAGTACGCCGTCTGGCTCGCCCGGCACGGGTCGCTGCCGATCCCGGTGGGAGACTTCGGCGGTCCCGACCCCGCGCTCCGCTTCGACAGCATGGGCGTCTACATGACGGGCGGCGGGATCGTCCCCCAGTTCATGGCCGGGTCGCCGATGACCTATGCGATCGGCCACTGGCTGGGCGGCGTCCCGGGCCTGCTGCTCGTGCCGCCCGTGCTGGGCGCGCTCGCGGTGCTCACCGTCGCCGGGACCGCCGGGCGGCTCGCGGGCGCGCGGTGGGCGCCCCTCGCCGCCCTCGTGTTCGCCGTCAGCCTGCCCATCCTCTACACGTCGCGGACGACGTTCAGCGAGATCCCCTCACTCATCCTGCTGTTCGGCGGGATGAACCTGCTGCTCGACGCCCGGGCCCGGCTCGGGGCGGCGCTGCCGGGCGCGGGCTTCCCTTCCGCCGCGCTCGCGGGGCTGTCGTTCGGGCTGGCGCTGCTGGTGCGCATCGACGGCCTGCGCGACGTGCTGCCCGTGCTCGCCTTCGCCGGGATGCTCATCGCGCTCCGGCGGACACCTCGCGTGCGGCCCCTTCCCGAGGGGCGGCTGGGCGTGCCCCTGCTGACCGGCCTGGTCGTGGGCGGCCTGTGGGGGTTCGCCGGCGGCTACGTGCTCGCCCGGCCCTATCTGGAGTATCTGTCGGGCTCGCTCATTCCCCTGCTCGCGATCTGCGCCGTCGTCGTGGCGCTCACGGTCGCCGGCACGGCTCTCGCGCCCTGGATCGCCGTCCGGGGTCGCCGGCTCCTCAGGGGAGCGGGGTGGCTGCCGAACGCCGCCGCGGTCCTGGTCGTGCTGGTCATGGCGGGCTTCGCCGTACGGCCCTGGGTGCAGACCGTGCGTCGCGACGCGGTCACGCCCGAGGACCGCCTCACGGCCGACTTCATCGAGAAGACGCAGATCGCCAACGGCCTTGCGAAGGACATGTCCCGGCTCTACTACGAGCACTCCCTCGACTGGGTCTTCTGGTACGTCGGGATCCCCGCCGTCGTGCTGGCGACCGTGGCGGCGGCCGTGCTCGTCCGACGCCTGACCAGGGGCGGCCTGACAGAGGAGTTCGGCTGGCTGCTGCCGCTGGCCGTGATCGGGTGGACGACGGTGACGACGCTCTGGCGTCCCGCGATCACCCCCGACCACCCCTTCGCCTCCCGCAGGCTGGTGCCGATCGTCATCCCCGGTCTGGTGCTGCTCGCCGTCTGGGGGCTGCGGTGGCTTTCGCGGCGGCTCGCGCGTACGCGCTGGTTCGCCGGCCGTCCGGGCCGCTCGCGGGCCGCCGTCGCGGCGGGCGCGCTGCTGCTGGCGGTCCCGCCCGCGATCACCTCGATCGGCACCGCGTTCACGCCGGTCAACAGGGGAGAGGCCGCCGCGGTGGCGGGCCTGTGCCGGGCGATCCCGCCGAACGCCTCGGTGCTCATCGCCGAACGGGTCACCGGCGACCGGCTGACGCAGGTCCTGCGCGGCCAGTGCGGGCTGCCGACGGCCCGGGTGGTCTATCCCCAGAAGTCCGACGTGCCGCTCCGGGCCGACGTGCTGCGCCTGGCCGAGGCCGTCCGCCGCACCGGCCGCGTGCCCGTGCTGCTCGCCGCCGAGCCCGAGCAGCTCATGGCGTACGGCCCGGCGACCCGGGTGATGAGCCTGCGCACCCGGCAGGACGAACGCTCGCTGGTGGACCCGCCCAACGGCACCTGGTCGCTCTCCATCGACGTCTGGATGACCGTACCGACCTGATGGATCTAGGGTTCGGCGTGTGGATTCCCCTGAGATGGAGGAATTGTCCTTCGGCGACGATCGTCGCGAACCGGAACCCAGGACGGGCCTTCTCCGGAGGCCGCTGGTCGTCGCCGGAGTGGTGATCGTGCTCCTCGCAGGGCTCGGGATCGCCGGATGGCGGATCCACGAGCGGTCACGCTGGCCGCTGCCCCCGCCCGTAACCTCCGCCCCGCTCACCGGGAGGTTGTCGGTCTTCCTGTGCACGGACGGTTCGGACGAGTACGCGCCGAACTGCCTGTACGGCGCCGCGACCGCCGATGACAGGCGGAAGATCGAGGCCGTGCTCAGGTCGCTCCCGGAGCTACGCGGTCTCTCCTTCGAGACGAAGGAACAGGCGTACGAGAAATTCCGGAAGAGCGCCGGTGATGACCCGGCGGGTCTGGAATTCGTGCGGAAAACGAGAGCCGACGAGATGCCCGAGTCCTACCAAGGCGCCCTCGGTCCTGGGGACTGGGAGGCGATCCGGCTCCGCATCGACGACTTGCGAGGCGTCTTGGCCACAGGGATCTACGGCGACAGCCTCTGGAGAGGAGTCGCCGACATCGGGATCGCGCTCTGTCCGGAGATCGGCAGCGACTTTTCGCGGTGCCAGGGACGCACAAGGGTCTCAGAAGGGGAAAAGGCGGCCGTGTTCGACCGCATCAGGGACCTCGACGGGGTGAAGGCCGTGTACATCGAGGACGCCGCCCACGCGCGCGTGAACATGCGGCGGATCCTCTGGCGGCCTGACACTGAGGATGTCGACGTGCGCGCCCTGCCTGAGGCGTTCTACATCGCGTTCGACCGTCCGCCGGCGAAGACCGAAATGGAGAAGATCTTCCTCTCTATGCCCGGCGTCGCCCAGGTGGTGCCGGTGGCATGACCCTTCCCGAGGTGCCTCAGGCGGAGGAGATGACGATCGGCGTGAGCCGTGGCCGGCGGAGAGGGCCGCTCGCGGTCGTGACGGCGGTGCTTCTGGTGGCCTCCTGTGGGACCGCCGGGCCGTCCGCGCCGCCTCGGCCCGTCTCATCGCCGTCCCCGTCCGGATCCGCCATGGAGGGGCCGCAGCCGGACGATCCGTGGCCAGGCACGAGTGCGCTCACCCCCCTGCCGCCGCCGGACGGTCCGTGGCCGGAGGCGGGGGAGCTGTCCGTGTTCTTCTGCGCGCGCTCCACCGTGTTCGACGCCTGTAACGACCGGGGAGCGGCCACGCGGGGAGAGATACGGAAGGTGCGGGCGCTGCTCGGGGCCGCGCCGGAGGTCGAGAAGGTCCGTTTCGTGTCGCAGGCGGAGCAGTTCAGGCGAACGCGAGAGGCACTGCGGGACAGACCCGATCTGCTGGAAGGCGCGGACCCCGCGGACGAGTCCGCGTACTACAGCGCGCGGGTGGGTCCGGGGGACTGGCCGGCACTGGTGCGCCGCATGTCGGCGTCACCGGGGGTGTCCAACGCCTTCGTGATCCGCGACGACTACTGGCCGGACAAGGCCGACGTCATGGTCCAGCTGTGCCCCCGGGCCGACCTCAGCGAAGGGCAGGGAGGGCCCTGCGAGGGGCGAGGGTTCGCCACTCTCGCCGAGAAGAACGCCATTCTGGACCGCATCGGCGATCTCTCCGGGCTGGAGAAAATCTATTTCCAGGCCCGCTCCCACCAGGCCCCGATGTGGCGTCGCCGGATAGTGCCGGAGGAAGACTTCGACGCCTACCTTCCCGAGGTCTTCTACGTGAAGTTCACGACCCCGCCGGTGCTGCGCGAGGTCAAGCGGGCGTTGCGGAGCGCGGCCGGGGTGCTCCTCGTGGGCGCTGTCGACGCGACCACGAAGGACAAGCGGCTGTGACGACGGCGTCCGGGAAGTGAGACCGTGATTTGACCGGGCAGAGTACCCTAGCCCGACGTGACCCAGCCCGAGACCTCTGGAAGCGCCGTGACTCCCGCAGAAACCCCGTACGTCACGATTGTTCTGCCGTGTTACAACGAGCAGGACCACGTCATCGACGAGGTCGAGCGCATCTGCGCGGCCATGGACGCCAGCGGGTACACCTATGAACTGCTGGCCGTGGACGACTGCTCCACCGACGAGACGCTCGCGCGTCTGCACGAGGCCGCGCCGCGCTTCCCGCGCATGCGGATCAGGGCGTTCCACCGCAACGGCGGCTCGGGCACCGTACGCAGGATCGGCAGCCAGGAGGCCCGCGGCGAGATCGTCGTGTGGACCGACGCCGACATGAGCTACCCGAACGAGCGCATCCCCGAGCTGGTCCAGATCCTGGAGAAGGACCAGACGATCGACCAGGTCGTCGGAGCGCGCACCACCGAGGAGGGCTCGCACAAGGTTCTGCGGGTGCCGGCGAAGTGGTTCATCCGCAAGGTGGCCGAGCGGCTGGCCGGGCAGAAGATCCCCGACCTCAACTCGGGCCTGCGGGCCTTCCGCGCGTCGGTCGCCAGGCCGTACCTGCGGCTGCTGCCCCCCGGCTTCTCCTGCGTCACGACGATCACGCTGGCGTTCATGTCGAACCAGCACGACGTCCACTACCTGCCGATCGAGTACGCGAAGCGGGCCGGGAAGTCGAAGTTCAACTTCGTCTCCGACGCCTACCGCTACATCCTTCAGGTGCTGCGGATGGTCATGTACTTCAACCCGCTCAAGGTGCTCATGCCGCCCGCGCTCTGGCTGGTCGGCATCGGCTTCGTCAAGGGTCTGTACGACGTGGTCCGCTACGGCTTCTACCTCACCAGCAACACCATCGTGATCTTCATATCCGGCATGCTGATCGGGTCGGTGGCCCTGCTGGCCGACCTGATCGTGCGATCCCGGGGTGATGTGTGAGGATCGCGATCGTCGGCCCGACGTATCCGTACAAGGGCGGCGGGGCGCAGCACACGACGGAACTGGCCCACCGGTTGCGGGCGCGGGGCCACGACGTGGTCATCGAGTCGTGGCGGGCGCAGTACCCCTCGTTCCTGTACCCCGGGCAGCAGACGATCGACAGCCCCGAGGGCGAGCCCTACCCGGGCACGCGCCGCGACCTCGACTGGCGGCGGCCGGATGGCTGGGCGACCTGCGGGCGGCGGCTGCGCGGGGCCGACCTGGTCGTGCTCGCCGTGCTCAGCCCGGTGCAGGTGCCGGCGTACCTCGGCATCCTGTACGGCCTGCGCCGCAGGGCGCGGGTGGTGGCGCTGTGCCACAACGTGCTGCCGCACGAGACCAAGCCGTACGACAGGCCGCTGATGAAGGCGCTGCTGCGCCGGGTCGACGGCGTGCTCGCCCATTCGGAGCAGCAGGCGGACCTCGCCCGCGCGCTCACCGGCGCGCCGGTGAAGGTGGCCGCCCTCGCCCCGCACCTGCCCGTGCGCGGAGCGCGGGAGGCGGCGGGCCGGGAACCCCGGGGCAGGCTGCTGTTCTTCGGCATCGTCCGGCCCTACAAGGGGCTCGACCTGCTGCTTGAGGCGCTCGCGCAGGTGCCCGACGTACGGCTCACGGTGGCCGGCGAGTTCTGGGGCGGCCTGGAGGACACCCGTGCCCTGATCACCCGGCTCGGGCTGGCCGGCCGGGTCGAGATCCGGCCGGGATACGTGGCGGCGGAGGACGTGCCGGGGCTGTTCGCCGAAGCCGACGCGCTGGTGCTGCCCTACCGGTCGGCGACCGCCAGCCAGAACGTGTGGCTCGGTCACGAGCACGGCGTGCCGGTGATCGCCACCCGGGTCGGGGCGCTGCCCGACAACGTACGCGACGACGTGGACGGCCTCCTGGCGGAGCCGGGCTCGGCCGGCGCGCTGGCGGAGGCCGTCAAGCGGTTCTACGAGCCGGGGACGCCGGAGCGGCTGCGGGCGGGCGTCGCGCCCGTCGACCCCGAGCCGCACTGGGCCGTCTACCTCGACACCCTCCTCCCCCCACCAAACAACCCCGCGTGATCTTGTAGTTTGTCGCACGTGGGGTCCTTGACCTGGCCTTCCACCTTTCGTGATCATGCACAATTTCGTGCTGATGGGCTCCGACCGGCGCGAACGCACTTCGTAATCTTGCAATTGCATGATCACGGATCGCGTTGTGGCTGGTGGGGGCGGTGATCAGTCGATTCAGTGCAAGATCACGAAGGGGATCTGTCCTGCTCATCGGGGGTCTCTGCGACAAACTGCAAGATCACGCGAGGAGGGTGGGGGTGTCGGCTGATCGGGAGACGGGGGCGGGGCGGGCACGGGTACTGTTGGGCAGCGTGAAGACGTGGGTGAGCGGGGGGCGGGAATGAGCGGGGGCCGGGAATGAGCGCGGACCGCGCGGCCCAGCTCGAATACTCCGAGTTCCAGGCCGCGATGCTCGACGAGGACAAGCGCAGGCGCAAGGCCGCGAAGATCATCGCCGTGCTCGCGCACTTCCTGGGCAGGGACGCCGCCAATCCCGGCGAGGCGCTGTCGGGGCTGACGGTCGGCGACGTCGGGTGCTCGGCCGGGTTCATCGCCGACGAGCTCGCCGCCGCGGGCGCCCGCCGCACGCTCGGGCTCGACATCGACGTCCCGGGCCTGCGCAAGGCGTCCGACCGCTTCGGCGGGCGGGTCGGGTTCGTCTGCGCCGACGGCTCCCGCCTGCCGTTTCCCGACGGCTCGGTCGACGTGCTGGTCTTCAACCACATCTACGAGCACGTGGTGAACCCCGACGCCGTGATCGCCGACATGCACCGGGTGCTGTCCGACGACGGCGTCCTCTACCTGGGCCTGGGCAACCGGCTCGGGGTCATGGAGCCGCACTACAAGCTGCCCTTCCTGTCCTACCTGCCGCCCGCCGCCGCCGACCGGTACGTGCGGGCGTTCGGCCGGGCCGACCACTACTACGAGCGCTTCCGCACCCGGCCCGGGCTGCGGCGGATGCTGGCGGACTTCCACGTGTGGGACTACACGTTCCCGGTGCTGGCCGCGCCCGAGCGGTTCGCCGGTGGCGAGCTCTTCCCCGGCGCGGCCGGCCGCGCCGCCAAGGCCACGCTGGAGCGGACCCCGCGCCCGGCCCTGCGGGCGCTGCTGCCGGTCGTCCCCACCTACCTGTGGGTCGCCACCAAGACGCCCCGCCGCCCCCTCGGCGCGGCGCTTCCGCAGCCGCCCGAGCCGGTCCGTACGTCCCGATGAGTCGCCGCAAGGCCGTTCGCGCGCTGTTCCTGCTCGTGGCGCTGGGGTTCGGCGTCTGGGCGGTGGCGAGCCAGTGGACCGCCGTGGCGGACGGCTTCGCCCGGCTGTCGTGGGCGGAGCTCGCTGGCTCGCTGGTGGCGGTGCTCGGCGCGCTGCTCGCCGGGATGTTCATGTGGCGGGCGCTGCTGACCGACCTGGGCTCCCCGCTGGCGTTCACCGACGCGTCCAAGATCTTCTTCGTGGGCCAGCTCGGCAAGTACATCCCCGGGTCGGTGTGGCCGATGCTCGCGCAGATGGAGATGGGCCGCGACCACGGCATCCCCCGGCCGCGCAGCGCCGCCGCCTTCTTCCTGACCTATCCGATCTACCTCGGCACCGGCCTGCTGGTCGCCCTCGTCACGCTGCCGGTGCTCGCCGGGCAGTCGGTCGCGAGATACGCCTGGCTGCTGCTGCTCGTGCCCGTGGTCGCCGCCGCCCTGCATCCGAAGGTGGTCAACGGCGTCATCGCCTTCGGACTGCGCAAACTGCGCCGCCCGCCGCTCGAACGGCCGCTCACCCGGCGCGGCGTGCTCGTCGCCTGCGGCTGGGCCCTGGCGGGCTGGGCGGCCTACGGCGTGCACCTGGCGCTGATCGTGCACGGCCTCGGGGCGGGCGGGCCCTCGGCCGTGATCCTCAGCTTCGGCGCGTTCGCGCTCGCCTGGTGCCTGGGGTTCGTGTTCGTGATCGCCCCGGCCGGTGTGGGCGTGCGCGAGGTCGCGATGGTGGCCGCGCTCGCCCCGGTGCTCGACCGGCCCGCGGCGACCGCCGCCGTGTTGTGCTCCCGGCTCATCGTGTCCGTCGGCGACCTGGTGTGCGCCGGCGCCGCCGGTCTGGCCTCCCGGCGCGCGGTCCGTACGCGGGAGGAACCCGTACCACGGGCCTGAATCCGTGGAATGGGCGCGGGTCGCCCACCCTTCGAGATGCTCCTCATGTGATATCACTCACGTTTCGGGGGACGCCGGAAATAGAGTGACAGGGAGGGAAGTGGGGGAAGGCGTCAGTTCGTGGCGCGGGGCCCCTGGCCCCTGCCCGAACACCGCCGGAACCAGCGGGACCGTGCGGGCGGGGAGCGATCCTCCCGGCCTTGAGCGGGCCCAGTGAGGGGAGCGATTCACTTGACACCCCGGGTGCTCGTCGACGCCGCCGCGGTCCCCGCCGACCGCGGCGCCCTGATCAGGTATGTCGATGGACTGGTCGCGGCCCTGCACGAGGCGGGCGCGGACCTCGCGGTGATCTGCCAGCGCGCGGACGCCGAGCACTACGCCGCTCTCGCCCCCTCGGCGCGGATCCTCCCCGGACCGCCCGCGATCACCAACCGCAACAAGCGGCTGGCCTGGGAGCAGACCGGGCTGCCGATCCTGGCCCGGCACGCCGGCGCCCAGGTGATCCACGCTCCCTACTACTCGATCCCGCTGGGCTCGGGCCTGCCGACGGTGGCCACCGTCCACGACCTCACCTCGTTCACCGACCCCGACCAGCACGACCCCGTCAGAGCCTCGTTCTTCCGGTCGGCCACCCGCACCGCCGTACGCCACGCCACCCGGGTGATCGTGCCGTCGAAGGCCACCAGGGACGAGCTGGTCCGGGTGCTGGACGCCGACCCCACCCGGGTCGACGTCGCCTACCACGGAGTGGACCCCACGTTGTTCCACCCGCCGGCGCCGGAGGACGTGCGCCGGGTGGCCGGGCGATTCGGCCTGCACGACCGGCCGTACGTCGCCTATCTGGGCGCGCTGGAGCCGCGCAAGAACGTGCCGAACCTGGTGACCGGGTTCGGGCGGGCGGTCGGGCATCTGTCCTCGCCGCCCGCGCTGGTGCTGGCGGGCGGTCCCGCCTGGGACGAGGAGGTGGACGCCGCCGTGGCCGCACTGCCGCCCCGGGTGAAGGTCGTGCGTCCCGGCTTCCTGCCCTTCGCCGACCTGCCGGGCTTCCTCGGCGGTGCGCTCGTGGTCGCCTCGCCGTCGCGGTGCGAGGGGTTCGGGCTGCCGGTGCTGGAGGCGATGGCCTGCGGGGCGCCGGTGCTGACCACTCACCGTGCCTCGCTGCCGGAGGTGGGCGGCGACGCGGTGGTCTACACCGAGCCCGACGCCGACAGCATCGCGCGGGCGCTGCGCGCCCTGCTGGAGTCGCCGGAGCGGCGTGAGTCGCTGGCACAGGCGGGCGTCACCCGCTCGCGCGAGTTCACCTGGCGGCATTCCGCCGAGGCCCACCTCGTCGCCTACCAACGGGCCGTCGAAGCCTAGGGCGGCGGCGTTCCGGTTTCGGGCATCCGGTTTCACCGCTCGTGCTGGGGCGAAATCGGCTCCCGTATCGCCCGGTCCGAGGCCGGTGAACGGGGATCGCGCCCCTGTCGTGAAACGTCGGCACAACGGACGGCCGCGGAGGGCCCGGCTAGGCTACTCTCGCGGCTGTGAGGGAGAGTTCTGTGCGGTCGCCCGAGGGGCTTGAGGCGATCCTTCTCGTGGGCGGCCAGGGCACGCGGCTGCGACCGCTGACGCTCAGCACGCCCAAGCCGCTGCTTCCGACGGCGGGGGTGCCCTTCCTCGCGCACCAACTGGCCAAGGCGCGGGCGTACGGCGTGCGCCGGGTGGTCTTCGCGACGTCCTACCGGGCCTCGATGTTCGCCGAGGCCTTCGGCGACGGCTCCGGCTTCGGCCTGGAGATCGTCTACATGACCGAGGACACCCCGCTCGGCACCGGTGGCGCGATCCGCAACGCCGCGCGGGCGCTGACCTGCCCGCCCGAGGCGCCGGTGCTCGTGCTGAACGGCGACATCCTGTCGGGTCACGACATCGCCGCCCAGGTGGACCTGCACGTTTCACGGGAGGCCGCGGTGACCCTCCACCTCACGGAGGTGGACGACCCGTCGAGGTTCGGCTGTGTGCCGACCGACGACGACGGCCGGGTCAGCGCCTTCCTGGAGAAGACGCCCAATCCCGTGACGAACCGGATCAACGCCGGCTGCTACGTGTTCCAGCGCTCGGTCATCGACGCGATTCCCGAGGGCCAGGTGGTGTCGGTCGAGCGGGAGACCTTCCCCGGGCTGATCGCGTCCGGCGAGCTGGTGCTCGGCTACGCCGACACGTCGTACTGGCTGGACGTGGGCACGCCGGCGGCGTTCGTGCAGGGCTCGGCCGACCTGGTGCTGGGCAAGCTCGGCTCGCCCGCGCTGCCGGGTCCGGTGGGCGAGAGCCTCCTGCTGGACGGGTCCGTCGTGTCGCCCGAGGCCAAGGTCACCGGTGGCACGGTCGTCTGCGCCCGCGCCACGGTCGAGGCCGGTGCGAGCGTGCGCGGCAGCGTGCTGTCCGAGGACTGCCACGTCGCGTCCGGCGCGACCGTCGTGGACTCGGTCGTCGGGGTCGGCGCCCGCGTCGCCTCCGGCGCCATGTTGCGCGAGGTCGTCGTCGGCGACGGCGCGCTCATCGGCCCCGGCAACGAGCTCACCTCCGGTATGCGCGTCTGGCCCGGGGTAAACCTGCCCGAGTGCGCGGTCCGCTTCTCCAGCGACGTCTGATGATCTGCACGGCTTCCACCGGACGGCGAAGCGAGCGGCGCTGGCGGCCGTCCGCGCCGTTCGACCTCGCGCTGACGCTGTCGCCGCACCGGCACGGGGGAGGCGACCCGGCCTGGCGGTCCACGCCGGACGGGGCGATCTGGCGCGCCTCGCGCACCCCCGAAGGGCCCGGCACCCTGCGCGTGGCGGCAGGCGGCGGTGAGGTCCTCGGGCAGGCGTGGGGGCCGGGGGCGGACTGGCTGCTGGAGACGCTTCCGTCGCTGCTGGGCGCCGACGACGACGTGGCCGGCTTCGCCGCGATGCTCGCGCGGCTCACCGGCGCCGGCGATCCCCGGCAGGCCCGCGCCGCCGCGTTCGTCGCGGGCCTCGCGAGCCGCGCCGCCGGGCTGCGGATCGGGCGCTCCCTGCGGGTCTTCGAGGCGCTCGCGCCCGCCGTGCTGGAGCAGAAGGTGGTCGGCAGCGAGGCGTGGCGGGCCTGGAGGTTCCTCCTGCGCCGGTACGGCGAGCCTGCCCCGGGCCCGGCCCCCGAGGGCATGTACGTGATCCCGCCGCCGGAGGTGTGGCGGGCGATCCCGTCGTGGGACTGGCACCGGGCGGGCGCGGAGGCCGTACGGGCCAGGACGATCGGCAACGCGGCCCGGCACGCCGGGAAGCTGGAGCGCACCGCGGATGCGTCGGTGGAGGCGTCGGTGGAGGCGGACCGTCTGCTGCGGGCGCTGCCGGGCATCGGCGTGTGGACCTCCGCCGAGGTCCGCCAGCGGGCCCACGGCGACCCGGACGCCCCCAGCGTGGGCGACTTCCACATTCCGGGGCTCGTCGGCTACGCGCTGGCCGGCCGGAAGACCGACGACGACGGCATGCTCGAACTGCTCGATCCGTTCCGTGGGCACCGTCACCGCGTGGTCAAGCTGATCGAGCTCAGCGGCGTCAGGCCGCCGGCGCGCGGACCGCGCATGGCTCCACGCGACTACCGGGCCTTCTGACGACGTCCGTTCAGGTTCTGGTTGATCCCGCAGTGCTCGACCCCGTCCCGGCACCTGCCGCTGAGGGTGTTGGTGAAGTCGCTGACGCTCGTCACCTGCTGGAGGCCGGCGAACGCGATGCCGTTGTTGCCGGCGGGGGCGTTCACGTTGCGCCTGCCCGCGGACACCTGCAGGGGGGCGCTGGCGATCGCGGGCGTGTTGGCCGTGTTGCGGCCGTCCGTGACCTGCTTGGCGTGGCCCTTGCCCGATCCGCCGCCGTGCCCGGCGTACGGCGCCGCGAGCGCCTCGGCCGCCGGCGTCGACAACCCGATGACGATCGTCGCGACGGCCAGGGACCGGACTCTCAAAGCTAGACAAAACGCTCTATTCGCCCCAATAACGGCCACTATTTCCTCGCTCGTTGTCTGTTCCGCTCCCTCGCTCATACCCAGCGGCCGCAAACCGCCCGGCGGGCGTACGCCATGACTTCCCCCGGGCGGCCGGGGGCTGGGTGCGCCGGACGGACCCACGCCTCATAGGGTGCGGCGTATGACGGCGAAGCGACCTCCGAACGCCAGCTCCGACAGCGGCACCCGCCGGGCACTCGCGCGGGCCAGGGACGGCAAGACCCTCGACCCCGGCGAGGCGGCGATTCTGCTGCGCGCCCGCGGCGACGACCTGGACGCCCTGCTCGCGCACGCCTCACGGGTCAGGGACGCGGGACTTGAGGCCGCCGGCCGGCCCGGCGTCATCACCTACAGCCGCAAGGTGTTCATCCCGCTGACCCGGCTGTGCCGGGACAGATGCGGCTACTGCACGTTCGCCACCGCGCCGCACAAGCTGCCCGCCGCCTTCCTGTCGCCCGACGAGGTGCTGGAGATCGCCCGCCAGGGCGCGGCGATGGGCTGCAAGGAGGCGCTGTTCACCCTGGGCGACCGGCCGGAGGACCGGTGGCACCAGGCGCGCGAGTGGCTCGACGCCCACGGGTACGACGACACGCTCTCGTACGTCCGGGCGATGGCGATCCGGGTGCTGGAGGAGACGGGGCTGCTGCCCCACCTCAACCCCGGCGTGCTGACCTGGAAGGACCTGCAGCGGCTCAAGCCGGTCGCGCCCTCGATGGGCATGATGCTGGAGACCACCTCACGGCGGCTGTTCACCGAGAAGGGCGAGGCCCACTACGGCTCTCCCGACAAGGACCCGGACGTGCGGCTGCGCGTGCTGGAGGACGCCGGCCGCTCCAGCGTGCCGTTCACGACGGGCCTGCTGATCGGCATCGGCGAGACGATCGAGGAGCGGGCCGAGTCGATCTTCGCGATCCGCCGGGTCGCCAGGGAGTACGGCGGCATCCAGGAGGTCATCGTCCAGAACTTCCGCGCCAAGCCCGACACGGCCATGCGCGGCATGCCCGACGCCGACCTGCACGAGCTGGCCGCGACGATCGCGGTGACGCGGCTCGTGCTCGGCCCGAAGGTCCGCGTGCAGGCGCCGCCCAACCTGATCGGCGAGGAGTACGCGCTGATGCTGCGGGCGGGCATCGACGACTGGGGCGGGGTGTCCCCGCTCACGCCCGACCACGTCAACCCCGAGCGCCCGTGGCCGCAGATCGACGACCTCGCGGCCCGCACCGCCGCGACCGGGTTCACGCTGCGCGAGCGCCTCACGATCTATCCCGAGTACGTGCTCGCGGGGGAGCCGTGGCTCGATCCCCGGCTCACCGAGCACGTCGCGGCGCTGGCCGACCCCGCCACCGGGCTCGCGCGCGAGGACGCCGTGCTTCGGGGCCGTCCGTGGCAGGAGCCCGACGGCGGCCTGGGCGGCCTGGTCACCGGCGGACGGGCCGACCTGCACACCGCCGTCGACGCCGAGGGCCGGACGGGCGACCGCCGGGCCGACTTCGACAGCGTGTACGGCGACTGGGAGGCCCTGCGCGAACGCCTGCCCGGCGGCGGACGGGACGGGGCCGTCCGGAACCACGCCGTCGGGGCGGACGTGCGGGAGGCGCTGCGGCAGGCCGAGGCGGACCCGGCGCGGCTGACCGACGAGCAGGCGCTGACGCTGCTCGACCTCGCCGGGGACCAGTCGGGGGCGGGCGCCGACGACGCCGGCCTGGAGGAGCTGTGCCGGATCGCCGACGGGCTGCGCCGCGAGGCGGTGGGCGACGACGTCACCTACGTCGTCAACCGGAACATCAACTTCACCAACGTCTGCTACACCGGCTGCCGGTTCTGCGCCTTCGCCCAGCGGCGCACCGACGCCGACGCCTACACCCTGTCGCTGAGCGAGGTGGCCGACCGGGCGCAGGAGGCGTGGGAGGCCGGGGCGACCGAGGTGTGCATGCAGGGAGGCATCCACCCCGACCTGCCCGGCACGGCTTATTTCGACATCGCCCGCGCGGTGAAGGAACGCTGCCCCGAGATCCACGTGCACGCGTTCTCGCCGATGGAGGTCGTCAACGGCGCGAGCCGTACGAACCTGTCGGTCGAGGAGTGGCTGCACGCGGCGCGGGAGGCGGGGGTCGACTCGCTGCCCGGCACGGCCGCGGAGATCCTCGACGACGACGTGCGGTGGGTGCTGACCAAGGGCAAGCTGCCCGCCCGGGAGTGGATCGAGGTCATCACCACCGCCCACCGGGTCGGCATCCCCACGACCTCGACCATGATGTACGGCCACGTGGACACCCACGAGCACTGGGTGCGCCACATCCGGCTGATCCGGTCGATCCAGGAGGAGACGGGCGGGTTCAGCGAGTTCGTGCTGCTGCCGTTCGTGCACCACAGCGCCCCGATCTACCTGGCGGGGATCTCCAGGCCGGGACCGACCGCGCGGGAGAACCGGGCCGTCCACGCGCTGGCGCGGATCATGCTGCACGGCGCGATCCGCAACATCCAGTGCTCCTGGGTGAAGCTGCGCGACGACCTGTGCCGGGACGTGCTCGCCGGAGGCGTGAACGACCTCGGCGGCACGCTCATGGAGGAGACGATCAGCCGGATGGCCGGCTCCGAGAACGGCTCCTACAAGACGATCAGCGAGATCGCGGCCATGGTGGCGCCGACCGGCCGTCCGCTGCGCCAGCGCACCACGTCGTACGGCCGGCCGGGTGAGGAGCGGGCCGAGGCGGCCCGGCGCAGCGACGGGGTGTGCCAGTCGGTCCGCGGGCCGCTGCTCACGGTCTCACCCGTCTCCCGGCCGCCGGTCACCTCGTGACGTAGAAGTCGGCCGGGTCCCGCGGCGGCCGGTCCTTCGGCGGCGCGGCGGGATGGCCGACGGCCACGGCCCCCATGGGGTCCCAGTTCTGCGGCAGGCCGAGCACCTTGCGCACCACGTCACGGCAGAACATCGTGGACGACACCCACGCCGAGCCCAGCCCCTGCACGGCGAGCTGGACCAGGAAGTTCTGCACGCCGGCGCCGGTGGCCACCACGAACATCTCCCGCTCGGCGGCGTTCCTGCGCTCGTCCCTGTAGGTGTGCGAGCCGTCCATCACCAGGCACGGAACCGCCAGGTAGGGCGCGTTCCTCAGCACGTGGCCGCGCCGGACCCGCCGGGCGATCGACTCCTCGGAGAAGCCGTCGGAGCGCAGGTCCTCGATCCAGGCGTCCCGCATCGCGTCGAGCAGTTCCGCGCGCGCCCCCGGGGTCTCCAGCAGCACGAACCGCCACGGCGTGGTGTGGTGCGGGGCGGGCGCGGCGACGGCGGCGGCCACGGCCCGCCGTACGGCCGCGGGGTCCACCTCGGCGGCGGAGAACTCCCGGATCGTGCGGCGGGCGAAGACGACGTCGGCAGAGCCGTACCGGAACATGTCCTCGTCGGCGGGGCGGACCAGGACCCGCCCGCCCGGGCCGTCCTCGTCGGTCACCAGGTGGGCCAGCCCGCGGACGACGGCCACCGGAACGCCGGACAGCTTGCCCTTCGCCAGATCGCCCGCCGCCGCGATCTCGTCGGCCAGCGCGGTGACGGTGGCGTTGAGCGGGTTGCCGTAGCCGTCGGTGCCGCCGCGCAGGTCCTCTAGGGGCCGCACGCCGGCCGCGCCGATGGCGACGTCGGTCAGGCCGTGCCGCCAGGGCCGGCCGAAGGTGTCGGACACGATCACCCCGGCGCGCACGCCGAGCCGCTCGCGCAGCCCCCGCCGGATCCGGTCCGCCGAGGCGTCCGGGTCCTCGGGCAGCAGCAGCACGGTGCCGGGGGAGGTGTTGGAGGCGTCCACGCCGGCCGCGGCCATCACGAAGCCGTGCCGCGTCTGCGCGATGACCGTGTCGCCGCGCCGCGCGACCACGCGCTCGGTCTCCTCCTCGATCGCGGCCGTACGGCTCTCGCCGTTGCGGACGCGGCCTTCGGCCTTACTCACGATCTTGGAGGTCACGACCAGGATGTCGCCGTCCCGGAGGTCGGGCGCGGCCTGCGCCACGAGCAGGGCGATGTCGTCGCCGGGACGCACCTCGGGCAGGCCGGGCACGCCGCTGACAGTGATCTGGGGCATGAGTTCCTCTGACGTCTGTTCTGGCATCGGCATTCAGGCCTTCAGCGACCGGGCCAGGGCGAGGGCCGCGGCGGCGATGTCCCTCGTGGCCTCGGGGTCGCTCATCAGGAGCGGCCGGGCCTCCACCGCGACGCCGTCGAGCGCCACGCCCTTGTCCTCCTCGGCCACGAGCCAGCCGTCGAGCAGCGCGGATCCGTACAGCTCCAGGACGGCCTGGGCGCTCGTCTCCACGCCGATCGCGGTCAGGCAGGCGTCGGCCATGCCGCGCACCGGCGCGCCGCCGATGATGGGGGAGACGCCGACGACGGTCTTGTCCTCCAGGGCGGCCCGGATGCCCGGGATCTGGAGGATCGTGCCGATGCTGACGACCGGGTTCGACGGCGGGAGGATGACGACGTCCGCCGCCGCGACGGCGTCGAGCACGCCGGGCGCGGGACGCGCCTCGTCCGCGCCGACGAGCACGATCTGCTCGGCCGGTACGGAGGCGCGCAGCCGCACCCACCACTCCTGGAAGTGGACGGCCCGCCTGCCGGCCTCGTCGGAGATGACCACGTGGGTCTCGGTGGGGTCGTCCGACATCGGCAGCAGCCGGACCCCCGGCCGCCATCGGTCGCACAGGGCCTCGGTCACCTGGGAGAGCGGATAACCGGCCGCCAGCATCTGGCTGCGGATGATGTGGGTGGCGAAGTCCCGGTCGCCGAGGCCGAACCACTGCGGTTCCATGCCGTACGCGGCGAGCTCCTCCTTCACCGTGAACGTTTCAGCGGCCCGTCCCCAGCCCTGTTCCTCGTTGATGCCTCCGCCCAGCGTGTACATGACCGTGTCGAGGTCAGGGCACACGCGCAGGCCGAACAGGGTGATGTCGTCGCCGGTGTTGCCGATCACGGTGATCTCGGAATCGGGGGCTGCCGCCTTGAGACCTCGGAGGAACCGGGCGCCGCCGATTCCTCCGGCGAGGGACACGATGCGCATGCGGCCAGTCTTCCACCGGCCGTCCGCGGGCTCGCCGACACCCACCCCAGGAACGGGATGAACGGCGATATGTAGGGTCTGTTTGGCTTGTGAGGTTCATGGGTCTGCCGACGCTTAAGTCAGTCTTGTGCAAAACTTCCCCGAGTGCCGTTTGGACCGATGGGGGTAGTCGTGCTCAAGGTCGATACCGGCCGGCTCCGCGAGCCGGCCGCGTGGACGATGCTCGCGGCGGTGATCACCACCGTCCTCGTCAGCATCGCGCACCTGCTGATCGGCTCCTCGTCGAGCAGCACGTTCGGCGTCCGCGCGGCGACGAGCCTGTACTCCCTCGTGTCCCCGGTCTCGACCGCGCTCGCGTTCGGCGCCGTGCTGCTCGTCGCCAAGGCCGGGACGCCCACCCCCCGGGCCCGCCTGGTGGCGCTCGGCGCGGCCGGGTCGCTCGGTCTCAGCGTCGTCTTCGGCGTGATCGCCGTGCTGGGCGTGCTCGTGGGCGAGCTGGCCTCGTTCCGCGACCGGTTCGAATACCTGATCACCGGACTGCCGATGGTCGCGCTCGCCGTCTTCGGTGCGCTGTTCGCGCTGAGCACGGCATCGGCGCTCCAGCCCGTCAGGGAACCGGCGGGCGACTTCTTCGGCAGGCGCGAGGACGCCTACCCGCCCCAGCCGTACGCTCCGGCGCTGCCGCACAACCCGCAGGCGCCTCAGGCACCGCAGCAGCCGCACGCACCTCATGCGCCGCAGGGCGCTCCGGCTCACGTCCCCGGTCCTGTTCAGCAGGCGCCTCATCAGCAGGCGCCTAACCAGCAGGTGCCTAACCAGCAGGTGCCCAATCAGCAGCAGTTCGGCCACCCCGCCCCGGGCGACCACCAGAGCCAGCCGCAGGGGCCCGCGTACGGGCAGAGCGCGCCGGCGCCGGCCCACCCCCAGCTGCCGCCAGCGGAGCACCGCTACCCCGACCAGCAGCAGTACGGCCAGGAATACGAGCCGCAGCCCTCCTACGCGCCCGCTCCGACCGCCCCGCAGTCCCCGCCCTTCGGCGGGCAGGGCGGGCAGCCCGGCTCCCCGGCTCCCGCTCCGGTTTCCTCTCAGGGCCCCGGCCACGGACAGATGCAGCAGGCGCAGCAGGCGCAGCAGCCCCGGCCGTCGCTGCAGGACGTCCAGACCGGCGCGCACTACCCCGACTACGGCCCGTACGGCGCGCAGCCCGAGGCGGCGGCGCCCCAGCGCGCCGACTACGCCCCGCCGCCGCAGGGCCCGGTGTTCGACCAGTACGGCTACGCGGGCCAGCAGACGGACTCCGGTGGCTACGGGCAGTTCCCGAGCGCTCCTCCCGCCGTGCCCGATACCCCTGTCGCTCCCGTCGTCCCCGCCGCTCCCGACCCTCGCGGTTACGGTCAGCCGTCCTCCTACGCCCCGGTCTCGGAGGCCAGGCCGTACGAGCAGGACCAGTCGTACGGACAGGGCTCCCCGTTCTCCGGCTACTCGGGTCAGGCGTTCGCCCGCCATGCCGCCGAGCAGGCCCCGGCCGGTGGCCCGGCCTTCGACGCTCCCCCCGCGTACGAAGGCCCGGCCGACCCGCGGGAGCAGCAGCTCGCGCAGGCCTACCAGCAGGCGCAGAGCTACCAGAAGGGCGCCCTGCCCGACCACCCCACCGGTCCACAGGACATGCCGGAGTACTACGACAACCCGCTCGGCCACCCCCAGTCCGAGCCCGCGCCGTTCCAGCCTCCCGTGGCCGGCCCCGCCGACCAGACGGTCCGTTTCGACTCCTCCGGCTATCACGGAGACCCGCTCAGCGACCCGCTGCCCAGGGAGGAGCCGCTCGACCCGACGGCCATCTACACGCCCGATCGGTCGCAGGCAAAGTATGAGGAAGGTTCCGCCCCCGATCAGGCAGGCCGCGGAACCGACCCCAACCTCCCTTGGTATGGTTCCGAACGCTGATAGGACCGTAGATCGGGGCGTACGAACCGGGGCGAGCAGGTCTTTCCCCGGGTATCGGTATGCCGCTTGACGCCACACGCGCCACGCGCGTGTAATTACAGACATGTTGTTACGCCTTCCCAAGGGTGGGTACAGGGCAGGCGTTTTTATGGGGGGCTCCATGTGGGCGGGCGAGCGACAGGGAGGTGTGCAATGACCGATCTGGTCATGGCACAGGCGCTCGATGGCGACGGTGAAGATCTCGGGTGGCAGGAGCGCGCTTTGTGCGCGCAGACTGATCCTGAGGCGTTCTTTCCTGAAAAGGGCGGTTCCACCAGGGAAGCAAAGAAGGTGTGCCGTTCGTGTGAGGTGCGCGCCGAATGCCTTGAATACGCGCTTCAGCATGATGAGCGTTTCGGCATCTGGGGCGGCCTGTCCGAGCGGGAAAGGCGCAAGATCAAGCGCCAGGCCGTCTAGGTCGTGTCCCTGACATCGACGCGGGTGGGGCCGTGCGTTCGGCGCACGGCCCCACGCTTATGTCTGGGTTGTTGCTGACATCCTGTTTCGCCTGGATGTGATCGGGTGAGTCCGGGTTGCCGTATCGTGGTCGGCGCTCAGCCGTACGACCCCCCAAGGACTCGACGTGCACTCGGTGACCGCGATCGTCGTCGCTCACGACGGCGCCCGCTGGCTCAAGGAGACGCTGGCGGCGGTGCTGCGCCAGGCCCGGCCTCTCGACCGTGTCGTCGGCGTCGACAACGGCAGCCGTGACGGCAGCGGGGCGCTGCTGACCGAGGCCTTCGGCCCGGGAAACGTGCTGGCGCTGCCCCGGTCCACCGGGTTCGGCGAGGCCGTCCACGAAGTGCTGCGGCGGCTGCCGCCCGCGCCCGGCGAGGAATGGGTCTGGCTGCTCCACGACGACTGCGTGCCCGACGCGCACGCGCTGCAGGCCCTGCTGTGGGCCGCCGAGCAGGATCCCAAGGCCGCCATCCTCGGCCCCAAGCTGCGTGACTGGCTCGACCGGCGGGTGCTGCTCGAGATGGGCGTCACCGTCAGCAGGTCGGGACGGCGCGACACCGGCCTGGAGCCGAGGGAGTACGACCAGGGCCAGCACGACGGGATCGCCGACGTCCTGTCGGTCTCCACGGCCGGCATGCTCATCCGCAGGGACGTCTGGGACGAGCTGTCCGGCCTCGACACCGCGCTGCCGCTGTTCCGCGACGACCTCGACCTGTGCTGGCGGGCCCGTACGGCCGGGCACCGCGTGCTGAACGTGAGCGACGCGGTGGCCTGGCACGCCGAGGCCTCGGCGCGGCGGCGCCGCAGGATCGCCACCAGCGAGGAGCACCCGCGCAGGCTCGACCGGCGCAACGGTCTGTTCGTCCTGATGGCGAACCTGCCGTTCGGCGCGCTCGTGCGATCGGTGCTGCGCAACGTCTTCGGGTCCGTGCTGCGGGCCCTGCTGTTCCTGCTGGCCAAGCAGCCGGCCAACGCCCTCGACGAACTGGCCGCGCTCGGCTCGGTCATCGGCCATCCGATGCGTCTGCGGCGGGCGCGCAAGGCCAGGAAGCAGGGCAGGAAGCAGGGCTGGCCCGCGATCCGGCGCAAGCTCACCCCGCCGGGCGCGGCGTTCCGGCGGCTGGCCGACATGGTGCAGGGCTTCCTCGCCGGAGCCGGCCCGGTGGACTCGGCGGGCCGCCACCACGCCGCCGCGGACCGCGCCCAGGAGGACGACGGCGACGAACTGCTGACCGACTCGGGCGGCGTCCAGCGCGTGTTCAGCAGTCCGGGGGTGGCGCTCTTCCTGATCCTGACGGTGATCACGCTGGTTGCCGAAAGGACGCTGCTGCCCGGGCTCCTGTCCTCCGACGGGCACCTGGGCGGCGGCGCTCTGGTGCCGGTCACCGGGGGCGCGTCCGACCTGTGGCGGCTCTACGTCGAAGACCATCACGCCGCCGGGCTCGGCTCGCAGACCTGGGCCCCGCCGTACGTCGCCGTGCTGGCCGGGCTGTCGGCGGTCGCGCTGGGCAAGACGTGGCTGGCCGTGGCCGTGGTGCTGCTCGGCTGCGTGCCGCTGGCCGGGATCTCGGCGTACGCGGCGACCAAGCGGATGATCTCCTACACGCCCGCGCGGGTCTGGCTGGCCGCCACCTACGCCCTGCTGCCCGTCGCGACGGGCGTGGTGGCGGGCGGGCGGCTCGGCACCGCGATCGTGATCGTGCTGCTGCCCGTCTACGCGGCGCTCGCCACGCGGGTGATGGCCGGGTCGCGGCGGGCGGCCTGGGGCCTCGGCCTGCTCCTGACCGTGGGCACGGCCTTCGTCCCGCTCGCGTACGTGCTGGTGGCGATCCTCGGCGGGCTCGCCGCGGTGTCGTTCGGAGGCATTCGCCGGGGCGTCAGGCGGTCGCTCGTGATCGGCCTCGGCACCCCGGTCGTGCTGCTGTTCCCGTGGCTGGTGCAGATCGCCAGGGAGCCGGGCCGGATCCTGCTCGAGTCCGGCCTGCACGAGTCCGGCCTGCATGACGGCCGCCTCACCACCCCCCGCCTGGCCGCCGACTCCCTGCTCATGCTGAGCCCCGGCGGGCCGGGGGTGCCGCCCGTGTGGGCGACGGCGGGCCTGATCGCGGTCGCGCTGGCCGCGCTGCTGCTGCGGCGTCACCAGATGATCGTCGCCATCGGCTGGGGCGTCATGCTCTTCGGGCTCCTGGTGGCGATCGTGGTCAGCCGGGTCGACGACGCGGCGTGGCCGGGGGTGCCGCTGGCGTTCGCCGCGACGGGCCTGCTGGTGGCCGCGGGGCACCAGGCGCACCGGATCGCCGAGTTCCGCGCCTCGGGCGGGCTGCGCCGGCTGGGCGCGATGCTGATCGTCGTGGTCGCCTTCGCGACGCCGCTCGCCGCCGCCGCGCTGTGGGTGACCAGAGGCGCGGACGACCCGCTGCGAAGCGACCTGAGCGATCCGGTGCCGGTGCTCGCCGAACTGCAGTCGGAGCCCGGAGAGGGCACCCTCCTGCTGCGTCCCAAGGACGGCACGGTGGGCTACACGCTGATGCGCGGCCGGGGTCCGCTGATCGGCGAGTCCGACCTCACGCCGCCCCGGGAGACGACCGAGCGTTTCACGACCGCGGTCGCCGGGCTCGCCTCGGGCCGGGGCAGCACGTACGTCCAGACGCTCGCGGCGTCCGGGGTCCGCTTCGTGACGGTGCCCGGCTCCGTCGACCCCGCCCTGCAACGGGCGCTCGACTCGCAGCCCGCCCTGGTCAGGGTGAGCCTGTCGGAGACGGGCGGCCTGTGGCGTGTGGCGGGCCAGGTGACGGTGCCTCCGCCCCCGCCGCCGGTGACCGCGGGCGGGCTGCATCGGGGCTGGTTGTGGGCCCAGGGCGGGCTGCTCGTGCTCGTGCTGATCCTCGCCTCGCCCGGGGCCCGTACGAAGGAGCCGGACGTCGACTACGCGGACGCGCCCGTCGAGGAGGGGCCGCGAGGCCGCCGCCGGGCCAAGGAGAACAAGGGCAGGAAAGATCGGGTGCCCGCGTGAGGAGACTGATCGAGAACCGCTTCGGCCTGCTCGCTCTGGTGCTGGTCGCCCTGGGCGCGTTGTACGGCGTGGCCTTCGTCAGCCGGCCCGCGCCCGCCGCGCAGGTGCGTCCGCAGGCCGTCAGGGCGCCGGTGGAGTCGGTGACCGCCGTGTGCCCCGCGCCGTCCGGCAGCAGGGTGAGCGTGGTGACCCCCGCCCAGGACCAGCGGAACGCGGGACAGCAGGACCAGGAGCCGGGCAGCGCCACCCTGTCGGCGATCAGAACGCCGGAGGAGAAGGCGGGCGGCAAGGACGACGTGATCGACAGGCCGGGCCTGCTGTGGCAGCGCGAGATCGCCGTCGGGGGCGGCCCGCTCGTGGTCGACGCCACCGGTGCGATGGCCGCCGGGCTGGAGAGCGCCCAGACCGCCAGGGAGACGTCGGGCACCCAGCGGGGGCTGGCCGGAGTGCGGTGCGTCGAGCCGGGCGCGGAGAGCTGGTTCGTCGGGCCCGGGCCGGCCGCCGCGGAGATGACCCTCTACCTCGCCAACCCCGACGCGGCCCCGGCCAACGTCTCGTTCATGGTCTACTCCGGAGAGGGCCCGGTGCTGAGCGAGCGCGGCAACGGCGTCATCGTCAAGCCCGGCCAGCACCGCGTGATCAGGCTGCGCGACCTCGCGCCCTCCCCGCTGATCATGGCCCTGCAGGTGAGCACGCGCAGCGGCCGGGTGGCCGCCGCGGTGAAGGCCGTCCTGGGTGAGGGCAGGGGCGTCGACTGGCTGCCCGTCGCCGCCGCCCCCGCCACCCGGGTCGTCGTCCCCGGCATCCCCGGAACCGCCGGGCAGCGGGAGCTGTACGTCGCCGCGCCGGGGGAGCGGGACACCGTCGTGCGGATCAAAGCAGTGCTGGAGGACGGCTCCTACGCGCTGAAGAACAAGGAAACGATCGAGGTGCCGGCCGGATCGGCGGCTTCGCTCGACCTGTCCACCGGGATCGGCGGGCAGCCGGCCGCGCTGGTGCTGGAGTCCGACGTCCCGATCGTGGCGGGCCTCAAGATCACCGGAACGGGGGCCAGGCAGGACGTCGCCTACACGGCCGGCGCCGCCTCCGTCGATCTCGGCAGCGTCGTCGCGGACGGCCGGGCGGAAGGCAAGCAGACCTCCTGGCTGGTGCTGTCCGCGCCCTTCGAGGCGGCCGTGGCGGAGGTTCAGCTGGTGCCCTCGAAGGGTCCGGCGCCGGCCCCGGTCGAGGTGAAGGTGCCCGCCGCCCGGACCAAGGAGCTCAGGCTCACGCCGCCGAAGGGAAGCAAGGGCGGCTTCAGCGTGGTCGTGCGGCCGATGCCGGGCTCGGGGCCCGTGTACGGCGGGCGCGTCCTCGACGAGGGGGTCAAGGACGGCCGGCTGCTGACCGCGCAGCCGCTGGCCATGGCCAGGACCTGGGCGCTGGTGCCCCCGACCGTCGACGAGCCGGGCGCCGTGCTGCCCTGAACCTCAGTGGCGGTCGTCGTAGCCGGGGTCAATCGTCTCCGGCGTGAGGCCCAGCAGGCTGGCCACCTGCTCGACGACCACGTCGAGGACCAGCGTGCCGAGCTGGTCGCGGTCGCGGGCCCGGGCCTCCAGCGGACGGCGGTAGAGCACGACGGTGGCGAGTTCGTCCCCCGAGGCCGGCTCCGCCCGTCCCAGCGGGATCGGGTCGGAGGACAGCCGGGCGGGACCGTCCACCAGCTCGGCGGCCGGCGGCACCTCCTCGACCGCGAACTCGACCGACGCGAGCTGGGTGCCCCACCGCGGCTTGAGCCGGTCGACCGCGTCGATCACCAGGTCGTCGAACCGCTCGCCGCGGGACTTGGCGATCGGGACGTGCGAGGGCGCGAGGGGGCCGCGCATGCCGCGGCCGTGCCGGTCACGCCGGCGCACCCGCCGCCCTCGATCCGGCCTGTCGCCGTTCCGATCGCTCACGCAGTCAGCTTAGAGCCCGGCCCACCGGTGCGGTGGATCCCGTCGGTTGTGTCCGCTTTGCCCAACAACGTCATGTCGACTTCAGAGATCGCGGAATTGTGGCGACACGTTCAATAAGAGCGGCAGGGTGGTGGCAATGTGAACGCGGACCGGATACGGTCCCTCCGTGAGCCCCGTCCGCAGCTGTTCCCGTACCGCCTGCAGGCAGCCTGCCGTCTTCACACTCACGTATGTCTACGCCGACTCGACCGCTGTACTCGGCCCCCTGGCGACGTACGTCGAGCCACACTGTTACGACCTGTGCGCGGAGCACGCGGAACGGCTCACCGCACCCAGGGGATGGGAGGTCGTGCGCCTCCCGTCAGAGCCCGGCGCCCCGAACGGAGACGACCTGGAGGCCCTGGCGAACGCGGTCCGCGAGGCCGCGCGCCCCGCTCCCGCCGCTGGCGAGCCCGTCGGCCAGGCGGTCGAGGTGGGCCGCAGAGGTCACCTGCGGGTGCTCAAGTCCGCCCAGCCCAACAGGGAGCGATGAGACCCCGCTTCGTGGGTAATCAGGCGCTATAGGCTCAGGTGCGAAGACTTAACGACTTTTAGGGGCGTGCAGTGGCCGACCTCAGCAGGATCTTCAAGGCGTACGACGTGCGCGGCGTGGTGCCGGACGAGCTCGACGAGGAGATCGCTCAGGCCGTCGGGGCGGCCTTCGTCGAGTTGACCGGCGCGTCCTCCGTGGTGATGGCGCACGACATGCGCACCTCCTCCGGCCCGCTGGCCGCGGCGTTCGCGCGGGGCGCGGCCTCCCGGGGCGCCGACGTGATCAACGCCGGCCTCGGCTCGACCGACATGCTCTACTACGCCAGCGGCAGTCTCGGCCTGCCGGGCGTCATGTTCACCGCGAGCCACAACCCGGCCAAGTACAACGGCATGAAGATGTGCCGGGCGGGCGCCGTGCCGGTGGGCTCGGAAACCGGCCTGCTGGAGATCCGCGACCGTGCGGCCGAACTGCTCGCCACCGAGCTGGGCGGCACGCCGGGCGCGGGCACGGTGACCGAGCGGAACCTGCTGGAGGGCTACGCCGCCCACTTGAAGACGCTGGTCGACCTGTCGGGCATCCGGCCGCTGAAGGTGGTCGTGGACGCCGGCAACGGCATGGGCGGCTACACGGTTCCGGAGGTCTTCAACGGCCTGCCGATCGAGCTGACCCCGCTCTACTTCGAGCTCGACGGCAGCTTCCCCAACCACGAGGCCAACCCGATCGAGCCGGAGAACCTGCGCGACCTGCAGAAGGCGGTCGTCTCGCAAGGCGCGGACATCGGCATCGCCTTCGACGGCGACGCCGACCGGTGCTGGGTCATCGACGAGCGGGGCGAGTCGGTCCCGCCGTCCACGATCGCGGCACTGGTCGCGGTGCGGGAGCTGGCCAAGAACCCCGGCGCCACGATCATCCACAACCTGATCACTTCCAAGGGCGTGCCGGAGATCGTCGGCGAGCACGGCGGCAAGCCCGTCCGCACCCGTGTCGGCCACTCGTTCATCAAGGCGGAGATGGCCCGCACCGGCGCGGTCTTCGGCGGCGAGCACTCGGCCCACTACTACTTCCGTGACTTCTGGTTCGCCGACTCGGGCATGCTGGCCGCCCTGCACGTGCTCGCCGCGCTGGGCGAGCAGGACCGGCCGCTGTCGGAGGTGCTGTCCCAGTACTCGCGCTACGCCGCGTCCGGGGAGATCAACAGCAGGGTCGAGGACCAGGCCGCGGCCCTGGCCCGGGTGCGCGAGACCTTCGCGGGCCGGGAGGGTGTTACCTTCGACGAGCTGGACGGACTCACCGTCAGCGGTCCGGACTGGTGGTTCAACCTGCGTCCGTCCAACACCGAGCCGCTGCTCCGGCTCAACGCGGAGGCCGCCGACGAGGAGAAGGTCGCCGCAGTTCGAGACGAAGTGCTCGCCGTTGTAAGGAGCTGACGAGTTGAAGATCGACGACTGGCTGCTGGACATCCTCGCCTGCCCGGCGTGCAAGTCCCCGCTCCGCGCGGTGCCGGACGCGGACGAGCTGGCCTGCACGTCGGAGTCGTGCGGGCTGGTCTATCCGGTGCGTGACGACATCCCGGTGCTCCTCGTCGACGAGGCCCGTAAGGCATGAGCAGTGCCGGAGGGGTCCGGTTCGAGGCCGATCGGCTCGACGACCAGGCATACCTGGTGGAGGGCGACCCCTCCGGCATGCTCCGCTCGGTCGCGTCGGCGTCCGCCCAGGTGCGGGCGGCCTACCGATCGGCGGTGGAGAACGGCGTGGGCCGGGCCGGCCGGGAGGGCCGGCCCCGGGCGATCGTCGTGGCGGGCGTGGGCGCCTCCGCCCTCGTGGGCGACGTGATCGAGGCGCTGTGCCGGTATGGCGCCCCGGTCCCGGTGGTGACGGTGCGCGGCCACCGGCTGCCCGGCTGGGTCGGCGCCGCCGATCTCGTCATCGCCGTCTCCCGCTCCGGCAGGACCGAGGAGACCGTCGCGGTGACCGCCGAGGCCGCACGGCGCGGATGCGCGCTCGCGGGCGCCGGCACACCCGACACGCCGCTGTCGGCCCTGGTCGAGCGGGCGGGCGGGCCGTACGTGCCGGTGGGCGGGGCGACCGGGGTGGCCGGGCAGCCGATGGCCACGCTGTGGTCGCTCATGGTGCCGCCGATCCTGGTGGCGGCCGCGCTCGGACTGGTCCCGGCCGGGGAGAGCGAGTTCGAGTCGGTGGCCAAGCGGCTGGAGGACCTGGCCCATCGGTGCCGCCCGTCCAGCGAGTCGTTCATCAACCCCGGCAAGACGCTGGCGATGGAACTGGCCGGGACACTTCCGGTCATCTGGGGCACCTCACCGCTGGCCGCGGTGGCGGCCCACCGCCTGGCCATTCGGCTGAACGAGGACGCGGGCTACCCGGCGATCTGGGGGGAGCTGCCCGAGGCCGCCCACAACCAGATCGTGACGTTCGACGGCCCTCTCGCCGGGCGGGACGTCTTCGCCGACCCGTTCGCCGACGAGCCGGGGGAGGCCACGCGCCTGCGCCTGTTCCTGCTGCGCGACGTGGAGGAGCACCCGCAGGTGACCAGGTCCCGCATGGCCGCCGTGCGGATGGCCGAGGACCGTGGGGTTCCGGTGTCCGAGATCCTGGCCGAGGGCGTGCACCCGCTGGACCGGCTCGCGGCCCTGATCGGCCTGTGCGACTACGCGAGTGTCTACCTCGCTCTCGGGTACGGGACGGACCCGGCATCGGCCGCGGCGGCGACGGAACTCCAGGCCAGGATTTCCCAATAGGATCGCCTCGGCCGATTGAATTGAGGAGTTCATCGTGAGTGCGGGTGGCGGTACCAAGGCGATCCTTGCGGCGCTCGGCGCCAATCTGGCGATCGCCGTGGCGAAGTTCGTGGCGTTCCTGTTCACCGGGTCGTCCTCGATGCTCGCCGAGTCGGTCCACTCCGTGGCCGACTCCGGCAACCAGGCGCTGCTGATGCTCGGCGGCAAGCGCGCCGCCAAGGGAAGGACC
The DNA here is from genome assembly GCF_043197435.1 of Microbispora bryophytorum. Classification (NCBI taxonomy): domain Bacteria; kingdom Bacillati; phylum Actinomycetota; class Actinomycetes; order Streptosporangiales; family Streptosporangiaceae; genus Microbispora; species Microbispora bryophytorum. The sequence continues at coordinate 592,154 of NZ_JBICTF010000004.1, forward strand.
CGCAAGCACCCCTTCGGCTACGGCCGGGAGCGCTACTTCTACGCGTTCGTGGTGGCCGTGGTGCTGTTCACGATCGGTGCCCTGTTCTCCCTTTACGAGGGCTGGCACAAGATCGCCGACCCGGAGCCCGTGGAGTCGCCGATCTGGGCCTTCGCGGTGCTGATCTTCGCGATCGTCGCCGAGGGCTTCTCGTTCCGCACGGCCATCAAGGAGTCGCGCGCGCTCAAGGGCGACCACTCCTGGGTGGCGTTCATCCGGCGGGCGAAGGCCCCCGAACTTCCGGTCGTGCTGCTGGAGGACTTCGGCGCGCTGATCGGTCTGGTCTTCGCGCTGCTCGGGGTGACGATGGCCGTGGTCACCGGCGACGGGGCCTGGGACGGCGTGGGCAGCCTCGCCATCGGCGTGCTGCTCGCGGTGATCGCGATCATCCTGGCCACCGAGACCAAGTCGCTGCTGATCGGCGAGAGTGCGACCCCCGAGGTGGAGGAGAAGATCTGCGCCGCGCTGGAGGCCGCCCCCGAGGTCAGCCGGGTCATCCACCTGCGCACCCTGCACCTGGGCCCGGAGGAGTTGCTGGTCGCCGCCAAGATCGCCGTGGAGCACGATGACACCGCCGGCGAGGTCGCGCGGGGCATCGACGAGGCCGAACGGCGCATCCGCGAGGCGGTTCCGATCGCCCGGGTGATCTACCTGGAGCCGGACCTCTACCGGGCGGACGCGGTCTCGGAGCAGCACGCCGACGCATAACCCCCGTTACATGCGGCCACATTTCCTTGCGCACCGTAATTGAAATGTGATGCACGGTCACTTCAGTGCTGGTGGTACCGGTCGGTAACTTTACCCTTACATTACGGCTGGTTGACCCCGGAGGTGACTCATGATTCAGGGACGCGTGCGGTGGAAACGATTCGCCCTCGTCTTCGTGCCCGCGCTCGCGGTCGCCTCCGTTCTGGTCGGCGCGACCGCCGAAGGGGCGATCGGCGCGTCGTTCGTGGTCTCGGGTGACACGTTCAAGGTCTCCGCGGACACACTGCAGGGCCAGGGCTTCGTGCAGTACGGCAGCACGGTCGAGAACAAGAAGGGCCAGAAGATCCCGGTCGCCGTCTCCGGCATCCGGAAGGCCACGCTGACCAACATGTGTCAGACGGTGCTGGTGAAGTCGCCCGTCGGCGCCGTGACCATCCGGATCACCGCCGGCACGGGCAAGGACCCGGTGATCGCCGAAAACATGATCGTCGATGCCACCCAGATCGAGGGCAACGCGGTCTTCACGAAGCTGGAGGCGGGCCGCGACGCGAGCTCCCTCGACCAGGTGCCCGGTGCCCAGGGCGCGGCGGGTATGTTCGGCCAGCAGGCCGCCGGGGTCACCATCAAGGACTTCCGGCAGGTCTCCTGGGCGGTCAACGCCGCCACGTTCAAGCTGCCGGGGCTGAAGCTGGCCGTGGAGCCCGGCGAGCACGAGTGCTTCTGATGGAGCGGCCGGTGAAATGGCGGCGGTCACGGCCGTTCTGGGGCGGCCTGCTGGTGCTCGCGGCCGGCCTGGAGTTGCTGAGCATCCCGTTCGCGACCCAGGCCCTGCCGCTCGTCATCCAGTCGGGCACGGTCGGCGCCACCTATCTGATCGCACTGGTGCTGATCATCCTGGGCCTGATGATCTGGCTCCAGCCCGGCCAGCGGGCCTTCCTCGGCGTGGTCGCCGTGCTGGTCTCGATCGCGTCGTTCGTCTACGCCAACCTGGGCGGCTTCCTGATCGGCATGCTGCTCGGCCTGGTCGGCGGCGCGCTCGCGGTGGCCTGGGCGCCCGCGGAGACCACCGAGGCCGGTGCGGCGCCGATCGAGCCCGCGGCGCCGCCCGTGCCGGGGGAAGGGGGAATCACCTTCACGGAGCGGCGGGTGGTCAGCGGTGACGAGCGCCTGGAGGCCACTCGGCCGCAGCGGCCCGCCGAACCCGCCGACGAGGGCCCGCGCATCCTGGTCGCCCGGGTCCGCCGCCAAGCCGAGCCCCCGTCCAAGCCCGCGTCCGATCCGGCTTCCGGCGATCTCGACGACCCGGGTGAGGATCCTGACGACGGGGGCGCACGGCCGGGCGGTGGCGGGCGGGGAGACCAGGGTCCGGGTCCCGCCGCCAAGGCGCTGGCCATCGCCGTGCTGCCGGTCATCCTGGCCGCCGGGACCGGCATGGCACGTGAGGACCCCGGAACGGGCGGGCAGGGCGGCTCGCTCCTGCCCGGTGTCGTCCCGAGCGCCGTTCCCGGCGACCTGTCCGACGCTCTCCATGGCGTCCTGCCCAGCGAGGTCCCCACGGCCCTGCCCACCGGTTTGCCCACCGGCCTGCCAACTGACCTCAAGGACGCCGTGGGGTCGCTCACCGGCAGGAAGAGCCCCTCGCCGCCGCCCGGGAAGGACGGCGAGGACGGTGAAGACGATCAGGACACACCGGGGGCCTCGTCCCCGCCCGGGGCGGTGACGGTCGCGACCGAGACGGCAGCCGTCCGTGCGCCCTCGCTGACCATGACCGGGATGAAGTTCACCGGTGTGGTCGAGATGCCCACGGCGACCGGCGCCGTCAAGATGCTCCGCTTCACCATGGACAAGGCGGTGCTGGAGCAGCCCCAGCAGACCATGGGCCCGACGACGCTGACCGGCAGCACGTTCACCTTCGAGGGCAACGTGGTGATCTGCACGACGAAGATGACCGCCAAGCTCCTCGGCGTGCCTCAGGAATTCACGGCGGATCACCCCAACCTGCTGGTCAGGGCGCTCAAACTGGTGCCGTCCCTGAACGTCCCGCTGACGATGACCGACGTCGTCAGCGAGCAGCCGTACGTCACGGCCGACTCCCTCCGGGCGGACGACCTGCACCTCGTGGTCGGCGCCTGACCCCCGAGCGCCTGGCTCACCGGTGCCGCAGCAGCCGCAGGGCCTTCTCCTTCTCGAAGTCCAGCGCCCGGCGCGGCGCCTGGATGCGCCCGATCCGCACGCCGAGATCGCGTACGGCCTGGGCCACCGCGGGCTCGGACAGCGCCCGGAGCGCGAAGGCCAGTTCGGCCGGCGAGACGTCGAACCGCCGCTCCAGCTCCGTCGCCTGGCGCACCGCCTCCAGCTCGTCGGGCCCGAAGCGCCGGTGGGCGCCCTTGTCCCGTACGGGAGGCAGCAGGCCGAGAGCCTCCCGGTAGCGCAACATCCGGGGGGACATGCCGAGCCGCCTGGCCGCCTCGGTGATGCGCATCGTGCCTCCGGTCCCCGTTCCTGGGGTCCACGCTAGACACTCCAGCGGCCCTCCTGCACCCGTGGGCGAGGGAATCTCACAATCTTGTGTCAGGTTTGCGGGCCTGCGCATGCGTTCCTGCGTCCGCGCCGCCTAAACTCGCACCGACGGACAACGGAGGAGACACTCATGGACTTCAAGGTCGCCGACCTTACGCTTGCGGAATTCGGCCGCAAAGAGATCCGCCTGGCGGAGCACGAGATGCCGGGCCTCATGGCGACCCGCAAGGAGTACGCCGCGGCGCAGCCGCTGCGCGGCGCGAAGATCATGGGCTCGCTGCACATGACGATCCAGACCGCCGTGCTGATCGAGACGCTGGTCGCGCTCGGCGCCGACGTCCGCTGGGTGAGCTGCAACATCTTCTCCACCCAGGACCACGCCGCCGCCGCGGTCGTCGTCGGCCCGGACGGCACGGTCGACAACCCCTCCGGTGTCCCGGTCTTCGCCTGGAAGGGCGAGACGCTGGAGGAGTACTGGTGGTGCACCGAGCAGGCCCTCCGCTGGCCCGACGGCTCCGGCCCCAACATGATCCTGGACGACGGCGGCGACGCCACGCTGCTCGTGCACAAGGGTGTGGAGTTCGAGAAGGCCGGCGCCGTGCCGGTGGCCGGTGAGGACGACCCCGAGGAGTGGGCGGTCATCCTCGACACGCTCCGCCGTACGGTCTCTGAGGACAACTGGTGGACCAGCGTGGCCGAGGGCATCAAGGGCGTCACCGAGGAGACCACGACCGGCGTGCACCGTCTCTACGAGATGCACAAGTCCGGCACGCTCCTCTTCCCGGCGATCAACGTCAACGACTCGGTGACCAAGTCGAAGTTCGACAACAAGTACGGCTGCCGCCACTCGGTCATCGACGGTCTCAACCGCGCCACCGACGTGCTGATCGGCGGCAAGGTCGCCGTGGTCTGCGGCTACGGCGACGTGGGCAAGGGCTGCGCCGACGCGCTGCGCGGTCAGGGCGCCCGGGTCATCGTCACCGAGATCGACCCGATCTGCGCGCTCCAGGCCGCCATGGACGGCTTCCAGGTCACCACCCTGGAGGATGTCGTCGGCATCGCCGACATCTTCGTCACCACGACCGGCAACTTCGGCATCATCACCGCCGAGCACATGGCGCAGATGAAGCACCAGGCGATCGTCTCCAACATCGGCCACTTCGACAACGAGATCGACATGGCCGGTCTGGGCCGCATCCCGGGCATCGTGAAGAACAACATCAAGCCGCAGGTCGACGAGTGGGTCTTCCCCGACGGGCACTCGATCCTCGTGCTCGCCGAAGGCCGCCTGATGAACCTGGGCTGCGCGACCGGCCACCCGTCGTTCGTGATGTCCAACTCGTTCACCAACCAGGTGATCGCCCAGCTCGAGCTGTTCACCAAGACCGACGAGTACCCGATCGGCGTGTACGTGCTGCCCAAGCACCTCGACGAGAAGGTCGCCCGCCTCCACCTCGACGCGCTCGGTGTGAAGCTGACCACGCTGAGCAAGAAGCAGGCGGAGTACATCGGCGTCGACGTCGAGGGCCCGTACAAGCCGGACCACTACCGCTACTGACGGTCACTCGCACGACGACGGGGGCGTGGGCCCGGCCCGCGCCCCCCGTCAGGAGGCAGACGGCGTGATTCAGCCGGACAACGCGGCGGACGTCGCGGCGGGCTTCGCGGAGGCCGGAGAGCGGCGCATCGAGTGGGCGGCCCGGTCGATGCCGGTCCTCCAGGCGATCGGCGCCGGTTTCGGTGCCGACCGGCCGTTCGACGGCCTGCGCATCGCCGCCTGCTTGCACGTGACCGCCGAAACGGCGGTGCTCCTCGGGGCGCTCCGGGAGGGCGGCGCCCAGATCGCCCTGGCCGCGTCCAACCCCCTGTCCACCCAGGACGACGTCGCCGCGGCGCTGAGAACGTACGGCATCGTCGTGCACGCCCGCGCCGGGGTGGACAAGGCGACCTACTACCGGCATATCCACCAGGCGCTCGACATCGCGCCGAATGTCGTGCTCGACGACGGATGCGACCTCGTCAACACCCTGCACACCGAGCGGGTCGAGCTCCTCGACGGCGTCATCGGTGGCTGCGAGGAGACCACGACCGGGATCATCCGGCTGCGCCAGATGGCCTCGGAGAGCGCGCTGCGCTTCCCGATGGTCGCGGTGAACGACACCCGGACCAAGCGGATGTTCGACAACCGTTACGGCACCGGCCAGTCGACCCTCGACGGCATCATGCGGGCCACCAACGTCCTGCTGGCGGGCCGCACCGTGGTCGTCGCGGGCTTCGGCTTCTGCGGCCGGGGCGTCGCTGAGCGGGCCAAGGGCCTCGGCGCGCGGGTCATCGTCACCGAGATCGACCCGGTCAAGGCCCTGGACGCCGCGCTGCAGGGCTACGACGTACGGCCGATGAGCCTGGCCGCCGAGACCGGCGACGTGTTCGTGACCGTCACCGGCAACCGAGACGTCATCCGCGCCGAGCATCTGGCCCTGATGAAGGACGGCGCGATCCTCGCGAACGCGGGCCACTTCGACGTCGAGATCGACGTACGGGCGCTGGAGGAGATGGCGCGCGAGGTGCGCTTCGGGATCCGGCCCAGCACCGACGAGTACGTCCTGGAGGACGGCCGCAGGCTGCTGCTGCTCGCCGAGGGGCGCCTGGTCAACCTGACCGCCGCCGAGGGCCATCCGGCCGCGGTGATGGACATGTCGTTCTCCGCCCAGGCCCTCGCCGTCGCATGGCTGGTCAGGGAGTCGGTCCGGATGGATCCCGGCGTGTACGACGTCCCGGCCGACATCGACGCCGAGGTGGCCCGCCTGAAGCTCGCCGCCGCCGGGATCTCGATCGACGCGCTGACCGGCGAGCAGGAGGAGTATCTCCACTCCTGGCGCCTCGGGTCCTGACCTCCCCGGCCCGGCCGTTCCCTCACACCCGCAGTCGCCGGGCTCCCATCTGGCGGTGGTAGGTGAAGGCCCAGCGGTCGGTGCCGGTTTTGTGGCGGGTGTAGCGGTCGGGGTGTTGGTAGCGGTCGCGGTTGTGGAACTGGCAGGCGGGGCCGAGGAGTTTCAGGTCGGTGAGGCCGCCGGTGCTCCAGTTGTCGGCGTGGTCGATCTGGCACATGGTGGCGGGCAGGGGGCAGCCGTCGATCCAGCAGGTGGCGTAGCGGGCGTAGACGGCCCGTCGTTGGGCGGGGGTGGCCAGGCGGACCTTGCGGCCCATGTCCAGCACCTGCCCCTCGGCGTCCATCACCAGCCGCACCAGGCTGCTGGTGCGGGCCAGGCGATGCACACTGGTGAGGGGCAGCATCTGCCCGGTCGCCAGCAACAACCCCGGCGCGGTGCCCAGCAAAGCTCCCGGCACCGCCCCCAGCGCTGCCCTCGGCCCCGGCTCGCCCGGCGCTGCCCCCGGCAGCGTCCCTGACGCTGTTCCCGATGGCGTCCCCGCTGGCCTCCCCAGCGCTGCATCCAGTGGCTTGCCCGGCGGCGTCCTCGGCCCAGGCTCGCTCGACGGTGTCCCGGGCTCTGGCTCCGATGGACTCCCCGGCTCCGGTCTCGGCGCTCCCGGTGCCGCACCTCGCGCCGTCCCTGCTCCCGACTGCTCATGGTGCACGTCGCCGTGGCCTTCGGGCGCGCCCTGCGCATGCCGGCAGTCCCCCGCAGGCTGGTGCCCGGCGTGGGTGTGATGCGCAGCGGCGTCCTCGGGAGGAGGGTCCGACCATTCCTCCGCGCGGGAGTGCGCCGCGCGGGGACGCGCCACATGTGGTGGCGCTACGTGTGGAGGCGTGCCACCGCCGTAGGCAGGCCGTGCTGCTGCGGGCTCGGGGTTTGTTTCAGCGTGGGCCGCCGCGTGGTCTCGGTCTGCGCCCCTGGGCGGTGCGGTGTCGTCGCCCTCGGCAGACGCAAGGTCAAGGTCGGTGCTCCCGGCGGCGGCGTCGGTGGCTGCCCCCGCATCGGCCGCCCGACCGGCCGCTGTCTCGGCATCAGCATCGGCTGCCGGAGCGGCTGCTGTCTCGGCCTCGGCAGTGTCGGGGTCACGTGGCCGGTAGCGGCCCTCACCCTGAGCGGGCGCGGCACCGGTCAGGCCCACGTCGTCGCCCATGTCACAGGGGTCCGCGTCGCTGAGGTTGCCGGAGGCGGCGGGGGCGGCGGCACTGGGGTCGCAACCTTCGGCATCGCTGTCTTCCACCTGGCAGGGCCCGTCAACGCTTCCGCTGCCGCCGAAGGCGCCGGTGTCCTCACTGTCGCAGCCATCCCCGGCACTGGCCGCGCCCTCGGCAGCCTGAGCGTCCCGGCCGTCCTCAGCGCACTCGCCGCCCTGCGCGTCCTCGGTACTGGTCGCACCCTGGGCGTCCCGGCCGTCCTCGGCGTTCTCGGTGTCCTCGGCACCCTGCGGGTCCTCAGAGTTCTCGCCGTTCTCGCCGTTCTCGCTGTCCTTGGCACTCTGGGCGTCTTCGGCGTCTTCGGGGTGGTCGGGGCCGGGGCCGGGGGCGGGGTCTTCGGGGTGGTCGGGTTCGGGGTCGGTGGGCAGGGATTCGGCGTTGACCAGGACCAGAAGCTCAGCGACGATCTTCTGCTCCATCAACGCGATGAACGCATCCGCCTGGCGGACCCGCAGCGGCCGGTCATCGCCCTCCGCACGCGGCTTGGCATAAGCATCCAGCAGCGCCCGCAACCGCGCCGCCGCCTCACGCGGCAGATAAAACTCCCCCTCCAAGCCCCCACCCGCGGTCGGGCGGACCCGCAGAAACCGCCGCCCGTAATCGGCCCGCTCGTCCCGCTCCTCACCATCAGGGTCCAGCACCGCCCGCAGATACCGCCCCGCTTTGGCCACCTCCGCCGGCCCCGCCTTACCCGCCAACTCCAGCAAAATCGGCTCGGCCAGCCCCGCGTGCTCATCGCTCAACCGCGCGGTGGCCGTACAGATCGCCTCCACCACCCCCGCCGACAACACCCCGGCGGCGAACTTCTCCCGCACCCTCGGCAGACGCGCCAACTCCACCGCCAAGGTCAGCAGACGGCCCGCCCCGGCCACGCCCATCCCGGCAGCGGTGCGCAACCAACTACGGGTGGAGGCATGCCCATGCTGCTTGGCCTGCCCCGCCCGATGCACCCGCCCCACCCGATCCGCCAACGCGCACGTGATCCGATCCCGCGCGAACAGCAAATCCTCAGCCTCAGCAAGACAGACATCCGCATCGCCCGGCAACGCCGCCAGCGCCAACGCCTGCGCCGACTCACGCAGCGAACTCACGAGCACCCACGACGACCGGCCCCGAGAAGCACCAGTAGCAGCATCCGGGGCTCCGGAACCATCGGCTCCCGTTTCGGCGCCGGCGCCAGTCGCCCCACAATCGCTATGCGCCCTTTCGGTGCATTGGGCTTGATCGTTAGCGATCGGGAAATATTCAGGACGGCAGTCGTCGCGGGCGAGCGAACCGTCGGATGCCCACAATGGCGAACGGGCTGTCAGCTGATCCCACCAGCCGTCATCAGTGCTGTTCGAACGCCGATGGTGATCAGGATCGAACATGGACTTATCCATCACACCCCCAGCTAAGAGTCAGCCACGAATTCGAAAACTTGTATCAATCGTGTCATGCTCTGGGAATGAGAGGCAAGCTCGGTAGACGATTTCCTGGAGCCACAGGAAAGGCGGGACTTTTCGCCAACTATGCGTTGTAAGTCCCGGCCTAAGTGCTGAGGGCTCGCGTGACAGTAAGGCTGTCCTCATAAATGTGATAACGGGTGATGAGTCCCTCTTCGACGCTGAGGTGCAGCGCGAAAGGTGAGGTGTAGGCGGTGCCTCCGGCCCGGACCGTCTGTGCGATCTCTCCGAGCACGACGGCGTGCGTCCCGTCGACCAGGATCCGCGTCACCGATGTGCCGTTGAGCTCGGGCACATGGTGGGCCTCCAGCGACCGGAAGTGGTCCGCCACCTCGGCCCGGCTGGACCGGGGCCGGATCCAGGGAACCGCCGAGTGCCCCTCGGCAGGCCAGGAGAGCCGCCAGTCGACGGGCTCGGCGAAAAGCTCCGCCGTACGGTCGTGATCGCCTTCCGCCATCCGGCGCAGCAACTCCTGCACGACGTCATAAGTGTCACTACTCATGCCGCAACTCTTGTCGGCTCGGGCGCGATGCGTCGATTACCGGTGAGGTAACGCGACCGGCGAGATGAAGGGCAGGGAGGTGAAGGGCAGGGAGGTGAAGGGCGGGGGAGACCCAGTCCCGTGCGTCTCGCGCACCCGCCGGATCCCGGCGGCTTGTTCGGCGATCGCATCCGTGTCGCATCCGGCTCACATCCGTGGCCCATGCAGGCGGAGTCAGGGCTCGTGCCGTGAGTACGGCAGGCATCGGCCACACAGCACGGAGGCGGGCACCTCCGGTGCGACCTCTCCCTCAACGCACCGGCGATGCCCGCCTCAACCCCACTGCAGGTATGCCCCATGACCTGCAAGGACCACAGGTGCCCTGCAAATCGGGGTCTACACCTAAATGGGTGGAACAAATCCTCCCGATGTCGTCGGGCCGTCTCCACGCGGCGGACCTGCCTCCCGCGGCGGACCTGCCTCCCGCGGCGGCGCCGCCGGTACGCCTTGTCCCTGCACGCCGTACCCTTGCGGGCCGTACGGCGGGGGCGTGGAACGAGCCCGGGCGAGCCGCATCTCCTCACGGCGCCTGCGCTCGGCCAGCACGGCGGCCAGATAAGCGTGCGGCGGAACACCGGGCGGGGGCGGCGGCGCCACCCGCGCGCTGATCTGGCCGGCCACGCGCAGCCCCATCTCGTCGCGCGTCTGCGGGCTGAGCTCGTGCCACCGGGACAGATACTGCCGGGCGGTGTTGGCCAGGTCGTCGGACAGTCCGGACAGCTGCAGCGTCGCGGCCCACGACGCGAGCGCCGGAGGCATCTCCGGCGGCGGGGCCTGGCGTGGCGAACGCTCCCCGATGACGGTCGTCCCGGCGAACACGTCCCCCAGGCGCTTGCCGCGCTGGTTGAGGAGCGACGTGATGAGCGCGGGAGCGCCGAGGAACGTCCAGAACTCCAGGAACCCGGCGAGCCCGCGGAACAACGCCTGCCGGAAGCGCACCGGCCCGCCGTCGTCGCTCACCACGCGCAGGCCGAGTGCGAGCTTACCCAGCGAGCGGCCCCTGCTGATCGTCTCGAACGCGACCGGATAACCCACCGTGACCAGCACGACGAACAGGATGAGCAGGCCGGTGGCCAGCGACTCGTCGGTCACCAGGGATGCCTGCGAGACCAGCACGACGGCCAGGATGATCACGGCCCACTGCACGGCCCAGTCGATGAGGAAGGCCAGGGCGCGGCTGGGAAGCTGTGCGACGCGAACCTCTACGACGACCGCTTCGCCGGTCACGACTTCGGACACACTGCGCACCCTACTGCCCCCCGCCGATAAGGTCCGATCCGTGGACATCGATGCGTTCGTCGCCGCGAGCAAGCCGTCCTGGGACCGGCTGGACGACCTCGTACGGCGGCAGCGCAGGCTGCGCGGCGCGGAGGTCGACGAGCTGGTCGAGCTCTATCAGCGGGCGGCGACCCACCTGTCCATCGTGCGGTCGGCGTCGTCCGACGCCCTTCTCGTCGGACGCCTGTCGTCGCTGGTGGCGAGAGCGCGCTCGGCCGTCACGGGCGCCCACAGCCCCGCTTGGAGAGAGGTCGCCCGGTTCTTCACGGTGTCGTTCCCCGTGGTGGCCTACCGGGCGCGCCGGTGGTGGATCGGTGTCACGGTAGCCTCGCTCGCGGTCGCGTACGTCGTGGGCGCGTGGGTGGCGCGCGATCCGGCCGTGCAGAGCCTCGTCGGCACACCGGAGGAGATCCGGCAGATCGTCGAGCACGATTTCGCCGACTACTACTCGGAGAACCCGGCGGTGTCGTTCGCCGGCCACGTGTGGCTGAACAACGCCTGGCTGTCCATGCAGGTCGTGGTCTCGGCGATCCTGCTCGGCCTGCCCATCCCCTGGATCCTGTTCCAGAACGCGGCCAACGTGGGGCTCATGGGCGGCCTGATGCACGCGCACGGCAAGGCGGACGTGTTCTGGGGCCTGATCCTGCCGCACGGCATGCTGGAGCTGACCGCGGTCTTCCTGGCGGCTGCCGCCGGGCTTCGGCTGGGCTGGACCGCGATCGACCCCGGCCCGAGGCGGCGCGCGGAGGCGCTGGCCGAGCAGGGCAGGGCCGTGATGAGCGTCGCGCTCGGCCTGGTCGTGGTGCTGCTCGTCTCCGGGCTCATCGAGGCGGGGGTTACCCCGTCGGGCCTGCCGACCTGGGCGCGCATCTCGATCGGCGCGCTCGCGGAGGCGCTCTTCCTCGCGTACGTGATCTTCTTCGGCCGCCGGGCGGAACGCGCGAACGAGACGGGAGACATCGAGCACGCTCCCGACCTTGCCCCCACAGCTTGAGCCCCCACAGCCTGATCAGAGCCGGCCGGTGGCCTTCAAAGCGAGGTACGCGTCCGCGAGTGCCGGGGCGACGTCCTCGGGCAGGGCGTCCACGACCTCCACGCCGTGGCGGCGTAGCACCGCGGTGATCTCGCGTCGCTCGCCGCGCAGCCGTTCGGCCGCCGCGGCGTCGTAGACGGATTCGGGGGTGCCGCGCCCGGCCGCCATTCCGGCCACGCGAGGATCGGCGACCGAGGCCACCACCACCATGTGCCGGGACGACAGGCTGGGCAGCACGGGCAGCAGCCCCTCCTCCATCGCCGTGGCGTTCAGGTCGGTCAGCAGCACCACCAGGCAGCGCCGCCTGGCCCGGGACAGCACGGCCGCCACCATCCCGGCCGCGTCGGCCTCGACCAGCTCCGCCTCGATCGGCGCCATCGCGTCCACCAGCGACGACAGCAGCTCCGTGCGCGACGCGCCGGACACCTGGGCCCGTACGGTCCGGTCGTAGGCGAGGAAGTCGACGCGGTCGCCGGCCCGCGCGGCGAGCGCGGCCAGCAGCAGCGCGGCGTCCATCGACCAGTCCAGCCGTGGCCAGCCGGAAGGGCCGGAGCCGGGCACGGGCGCCTCCCCGACCCGGCCCGCCGAGGTGCGGCCGGTGTCGAGCACGATGAGCACACGGCGGTCGCGCTCGGGTCGCCAGGTGCGCACGACGACGTCGCTGCGCCGGGCGCTCGCCCGCCAGTCGATCGAGCGGACGTCGTCGCCCACGACGTACTCACGCAGCGAGTCGAATTCGGTGCCCTGGCCGCGCACCAGCGCCGGATGCCGTCCGTCGAGCTCGCGCAGCCGGGCCAGCCGCGCCGGCAGATGCCGCCGGCTGAGGAACGGCGGCAGCACCCTGACGGTCCACGGCACGTGGAACGTCCGCTGCCGCGCCGCCAGGCCCAACGGCCCGACCGAACGGACCGTCACGGCGACGGCCTCCCGGTCGCCCCTGCGGGTGGGCGTCAGCGTCGTGACCAGGCGCCGCCGCTCGCGGGCCGGCACGTCGAGCGTCATCCGGCGCGCAGCGGCCCCGGCCGAGGGCTGCCAGGCGTCGCGCAGCACGCCCCGGATCCGCCGCGGGCCCGGGTTGTCCACGACGAGGCCGATCGCCGCCGACTGCCCGAGGCGCACCCGCCGTTCGCCGTCGCGCTGGAAGCGCAGCCCGCGCACGGCGCCCGCGAGCAGCAGGTCGGCCGCCACGAGCGCGACGAGCACGAGCGCCGCGGCCAGCACGACCAGGCCGGGCTCGGGGGCGAGGAGCACGACGATCGCGGCGAGGGCGGCGAGCAGTCCCGCGCGTCCGGTCAGCGCCACGCCGCCCTCACCGGGGAACGGGGACGGTGGCCAGGATGCCCTCCAGGATGCCGTCGGGGGTGGCGCCCTCCAGCTCGGCCTCCGGGCGCAGTCCCACGCGGTGGCGCAGGGCGGGCCGGGCCAGGGCCTTCACGTCGTCCGGCGTCACGTACGACCGCCCCGACAGCCACGCCCACGCCCGCGCGGCGGCCAGCAGCGCGGTCGCCCCGCGGGGCGAGACGCCGAGCTGGAGCGAAGGCGACTGCCGGGTGGCCCGTGCGACGTCCACGATGTAGCCGAGCACCTCGGCACTCGCGTGGACCTGCGCGACCGCCCGGCGTCCCGCCGCGAGGCCGGCCGCCGACGCCACGGGCTTGATCTCCGTCAGGTCGCGGGGGTCGAAGCCGAGCGCGTGCCGTTCGAGGACGGCGATCTCCTGCTCGCGCGGCGGCAGCGGCACGGTCAGCTTGAGCAGGAACCGATCGAGCTGCGCCTCGGGCAGCTGGTAGGTGCCCTCGTACTCGACGGGGTTCTGCGTCGCCACGACGATGAAGGGATCCGGCAGCGCGCGGGCCGTGCCCTCGACGCTGACCTGCCGCTCCTCCATGGCCTCAAGCAGGGCGGCCTGGGTCTTCGGCGGTGTGCGGTTGATCTCGTCCGCGAGCAGCAGGTTGGTGAAGACCGGCCCCTCGCGGAACTCGAACTCCGCCGTCCTCGCGTCGTAGACCAGCGACCCGGTGATGTCGCCCGGCATCAGGTCGGGGGTGAACTGCACCCGCTTGAAGTCCAGCGTGAGCGCGGCCGACAGCGTGCGTACGAGCAGGGTCTTGGCGACGCCGGGCACGCCTTCGAGCAGCACGTGACCCCGGCACAGCAGCGCGATGACCAGGCCGGTGACAACCGGGTCCTGGCCCACGACCGCCTTGGCCACCTCCGCCCGCAGCGCGGCGAGCGCCTCGCGGGCGGCGTCCGCGTCCGATTCAGGTGTGGTCACGAATCTCGTACCTGCCTTTCGAGTGTGTCCAGGTGGGCGGCGAGGATCACCAGAGCGGTGTCGTCCCCGGGCGGCGGGCCGCACAGCAGCGCCAGCACCGGTGCCGGGTCGCGGCCGGTGCGCGCGGCCGCGGCGACGGCCACCTCCTCCGCGGTCGCGGTGCGGGGCAGCCCGAGGCGGGGGGCGAGCCGGTCGGTCGCGGCGGCCCGCAACGCGAGGGCGGCCCGGTCCCTGGCCCGGCGGGACCGGTACAGGCGTCCGCGCCCCTCCACGGTCTCCGCGGCCCGCACGACCACGGGCAGGCGTTCGATCACGACGGGCCCGAGTCTGCGCCCGCGCCACAGGGCGGCCAGGGTCACCGCGACGATGAGCTGGACGACCGCCCACCTCACGCCGCCGGGGATGAGGTCGCCGAGCGAGCGGACCTGCCCGTCCGCCCCTGCGCCGGGGTCGCCCGCCTCGTCCGGATCGTCGGGCTCGGCGAGCCAGACGAGTTTCGGCCGCGCCCCGGCCAGGTTCAGCGCGAGCGCCGCGTTGCCGTCCTCCGCGAGGCGCAGGTTGGTCATGAACGACGCGTCGCCCAGCACGGTCACCGTGTGCCCGTCGGCGGTGTAGCGGACCAGGGCGTGCCCGTCGTCGGCCGGATAGCAGCCCGTGGCCCCCGGCGGCCCGGTGAAGGACGTTCCGCCGGTGTAGGCGTCGCCTGCCCGCACCGCCTCCCGCAGCGCGCACTGCGGAGCCCGTGACCGGGCGCGCACGGGGCCCTGCCTGCGTACGCCGGGGGCGAGCACGTCGAGGTGCGGCACGGCGCCGGCCACGAGCCGGTCGCCGGGGGCCTCGGCGATGCGGCGGGCGGCGTCGCGGTTCAGGAAGCTCGCCTCGGTGACCAGCAGCAGGGTCTGCGGCCCGGCGGCGGCCACCGCCGCGCCGGGCGTCTCGACCCGGACCACCTCCACCCCGTGCGCCTCCAGCAGCCGGGCGAGTGCGCCGCTGCCGTTCAGCGAGGTGTCGGCGGGATCGAGGGTGCGGCCGCCGGACTGTTCCCCCGTCAGCAGCAGGGGCAGCACCGCCGTGACCAGCACGAGCACCACCAGCAACGTGACCTGGGCCGCCTGCCGCACGCGCCCCGCCGTCGTGGCGGTCATGCGGCCGCGCCCGTGCGGGCCGACCGCAGGCGCTCGTCCAGGGCGGTGAGCGTCAGGTAGCCCTCTCTGGTGCCGCCCGCCCCGCCGTAGGTCACGTCGTCGAACAGGCGTGCCGCCGCGCGCAGGTCCGCCGCGTGGGGTGGCAGCGCCTGCCCGGCGACCTCGGCGAGCTCCACGGCGGTGCGGCCCGGCATCGGGGTGACGATCGCGCGTTCCTCCAGGTCGCGGGCGATCGCGCGCAGCCGCTCCTGGATGGCCCCGGCCCAGCCGCCCTCGGCCGCCAGGCGCTCGGCCTCGGCGCGATGCTCGGCGGCCGTCCGCTCATGCTGCCCGAACACGGCGCCGCTGTCCGTACGCCGGCCGCCGGAGAAGCGGCGCAGCGCCCATAAGAGCAGCACGGCCAGGACGGCGAGGACGACGGCGATCACGACGATCGACCTCACGCCGCCTCCGCCCGTCCCGCCGCCGCTCATGATGTCGCCGAGGAACTGGGAGATCTCCCGCTGTAGCCGGTCGAACAACGGCTCGTGCTGGTAGCCCGCCCGGGACAGCTCCCGCGCGGCCTCCCGGGCGGCCTGGTCGCGGCCGACGTCGAGCGGCGAGGCGAGCAGCGCCGCCGCCCGCACGGTCGTCACGCCTGAGGCCCGTATGGCCCGTACGGCGGTCCGGACGGGCCGGACGCTCCGTACGGCCCATACGGCGGAGCCCCCTGATACGGCCCGGACTGCGGCCCGGAGGCCGCCCCCGTCCCGGCGGCGTAGCTCGGGTGCCACAGGTCGTCGACCCCGGCGTGGATCCAGCCCTGCGACTGGTTCTGCGCCGCCGCCGTCTGCAGCACGAGGTCGAACGCCTCGGCCCGCATCCGCCGGTCGGCGTACAGCAGCCCGGTCACGCCCGCCTGGAAGGGGTAGGTGATCATGGAGGCGATGACCTGGCCGACCGCCAGGAGGAGCGCCGCGATCACCGTCCCGGCGGTGGTGCCGCTGTTCAGCATGCCGAGGAGCGAGCCGCCGAACGTGAACGGGATCGCCAGCACGTTGCTGATGATGGCCGCGAGTATGGCGGTGAGCAGCAGAATGCCGAGCACCCGCCAGCTGTCGCCCTTCACCAGCCGCCACGACCGGCTCATCGCGTCGGTGACCCCGCGGCCCTCCAGCACGACGGCGGGGGCCGACAGCGACAGGCGCGTGTAGAAGAACAGCAGATAGGAGATGTAGGCCAGGAGGAACAGCAGGCCGAAGAGGGCCCCGATCCCGGCGGTGGCGGCCCCCATGGAGTCGAACGCGCCGGCCGCGGCCAGCACCACGAACACGGCGGCGAGCGCCAGCAGCGGCAGCAGGAGGATGAGCGCCTGCAGCAGCACCAGCCCGAACAGCGCGAGCACCCGCGACCGCGCCAGCCGCCACGCCTCGCCCACCGTGATGCGCCCGCCGAACACCGCGCGGCCCAGCACTCGGGTCAGGACGCCCGTGAGGACGGTGGTGCCGACGAACGTCATGACGTAGCTGAGGATCGCGCCGATGTACTGCGCGGCCAGGCCGGCGATCGGCACGTTCACCGTGTCGGCGGAGTACGGGTCGGCAATGAGATCGCCGAGCGAGCCTAACGAGATGGCCTGCCCGATCGCGGCCGGGATTCCGGTCACGGCCGCCACGATCGCCGACAGGCCGAGCGTGGCCCTGGGGTTCGAACGGATCAGCTTGATCGTGCCGTCGAGGATGTCGCCGAGTGTCAAGGGGCGCAGCGGGATGATGCCCGGCCGCGGCGCGTCCGGCGCCCGGTACCCGTACTGCCCGCCCGCATAGGGCGCGTACGGCGCGGCCGAATGCGGCGTGCCCGGATAAGGGGAGGCCGGATGCGGCGCGGACGGGTGTGGCGCGGACGGGTTCGCGCCCTGCGGCGCGCCGGCGCCGGGGGAGGCCCAGGAGGGTCCGGATGCCCCGGCGGCCCCGCCGTACGGGGGAGGTTGCTCGGCCGCCCAGCCGGAGGGCATGTCGGGGGTGGAGCCGGGGCCGTCTGTCATGTCCCAATCCTGGCATGATGTACGCGCGCGCCGCGCGGCCATACTGGAGGGCTCGGAAGGGATGGCCGAAACGGGGGGTGCGGGCGCACACTTGGAACGTGACCGCACCACGGGATTCCCGGCGGTGTGACCGCATCTGGTCAGATAATCGCGCGCTTCGTCTGCTGCGCCTAAACTCCAACCTCTGTCGTGGTCGTGTAACACCAAAGCGGTGGCCACGGTAGCCTGCGGGGGAAACTGTGACAAACGCCCAAATCTCCCAAACGCGTACGAATGAGGGGCCATGAAAGGACGCGTGCTGGTCGTCGACGACGACGCCGCTCTCGCCGAGATGCTCGGCATCGTCTTGCGCGGGGAGGGCTTTGAGCCGTCGTTCGTGTCCGATGGAGACAAGGCGCTCGACGCCTTCAGGGACACCAGGCCGGACCTCGTCCTGCTCGACCTGATGCTTCCCGGCGCCGACGGCATCGACGTCTGCCGTCGCATCCGTGCCGAGTCCGGGGTCCCGATCGTGATGCTCACTGCCAAGAGCGACACCATCGACGTGGTGCTGGGCCTGGAGTCCGGTGCGGACGACTACATCGTCAAGCCGTTCAAGCCTAAGGAGCTCGTCGCCCGCGTGCGCGCCCGCCTGCGCCGCACCGACGAGCCCACGCCCGAGATCCTGCAGATCGGCGACATCACCATCGATGTGGCCGGTCACTCGGTCAAGCGCGGCGAGGAGACCATCAACCTCACGCCGCTGGAGTTCGACCTGCTGGTCGCGCTGGCCCGCAAGCCCCGCCAGGTCTTCACCCGTGAGGTGCTGCTGGAGCAGGTCTGGGGTTACCGGCACGCTGCGGACACCCGCCTGGTGAACGTGCACGTCCAGCGCCTGCGGGCGAAGATCGAGAAGGACCCCGAGCACCCGGAGATCGTCGTCACCGTCCGGGGCGTGGGCTACAAGGCCGGCCCGGCGTAAGCCGGACGTCAGCGTCATGCCGGTCCCCGCGAGGAAACGCCGTCGCCGGACCCCGGGCCAGATCGCCCGCGGGGTCCGCAGGCGCGCGCGCCGCCTCGCGGGCCGGCTGCGGCACGTCTGGCGGCGCTCGCTCCAGCTCCGCGTCGTCACCAGCACGCTGGTGCTGTCGATGGCCGTGGTGGTCGTCCTCGGCGTCTTCCTGATGCAGTCGATCGTCGCCTCGGTGCTGACCAGCACCGAGGTGTCGGCGGTCGAGGAGTCGCGGGCGAACATCGCGACCGCGAGCGGCTATCTCACGCAGCCCGCGGACTCGACCGACATCACGCAGGACGCCACCGCCCAGGGGCAGACCATGAACCCCGTCGACGCGGCGGCCAGGGCGCTGACCGACCGCTCCGGTGGACGCTACGACGTCGTCATCCTCAACGAGGGCTCGGTCGGCGAGGGCCGGGCGTCCGGGCAGATCGACTGGTCGAGCATCCCGGCCCTGCTGCGCGAGAAGGTCCAGAGCAGCGAGGAGCAGTCGCTCTGGGACCAGACCGTGAAGATCCGGTACATCGGCGCCAAGCAGCCCGAGAGCGCCTGGGTGGTCGGCGGCCGGGTGAACGGCACCTACGAGATCTACCACGTCTTCCCCCTCGGTGAGGAGGAGAAGACGCTGCTCACGGTCCAGCAGATGGTCTTCGGCGCGGGAGCCGCGCTCGTGCTGCTGCTCGCCGGCGTCGCCTCGCTGGTCACCCGGCAGGTGGTCACCCCCGTACGGCTCGCGCGCCAGGCGGCGGAACGGCTCGCCGCCGGCCGGCTGGAGGAGCGGCTCAAGGTGCGCGGGGAGGACGACCTCGCCCGGCTGGCGACCTCGTTCAACGAGATGGCGTCCAACCTCGCCGTGAAGATCCATCAGCTGGAGGAGCTCTCCCAGGTGCAGCGGCAGTTCGTCTCCGACGTCTCGCACGAGCTGCGCACGCCGCTGACGACCGTCCGCATGGCCGCCGACCTGCTCTACGAGGGCCGTGAGGACTTCGACGCCTCCTCCGCGCGGGCCGCCGAGCTCATGCAGAACCAGCTCGAACGCTTCGAGTCGATGCTGGCCGACCTGCTGGAGATCAGCCGCTACGACGCGGGGGCGGCCACCCTCGACCTCGACCCCGTCGACATGCGCGACGTGGTGATGCGGGCGGTGGGCGACTCCGAGACGCTCGCCGAGCGGCAGGCCACCCGCTTCGAGCTGCGCCTGCCCAACGAGCCGTGCATGGCCGAGGTGGACAGCCGCAGGGTCGAGCGGATCCTGCGCAACCTGCTCTTCAACGCCATCGAGCACGGCGAGGGCAAGGACATCGTCGTCACGCTCGGCGCAGACCGCGACGCGGTGGCCGTGGCCGTACGCGACCACGGGGTCGGCCTCAAGGCGGGCGAGGAGACGATGGTGTTCGACCGCTTCTGGCGCGCCGACCCCTCGCGCGCCCGGACCATCGGCGGCACCGGGCTCGGCCTGGCGATCTCGCGGGAGGACGCCATGCTGCACGGCGGCTGGCTCCAGGCGTGGGGCGCGCCGGGGGAGGGCAGCCAGTTCCGCCTGTCGCTGCCGCGCGCGGCGGGGTCTCCGCTGCGCGGGTCGCCGCTGCCGCTCGTGCCGCCGGAGGTCGAGATGCGGCGCACCTGGCGCGGCCACGCCACGCCGGTCCTGACCCCGGCGCCGGTGGAGGCGGCGCCGAGGGCGCGCGAGAACGTGGATGCGGGGGCCTTCGATGCGGAGTGAGCGGCGGAGTGAGCGGCTCGGTGCCCGCCGTCTCACCGCCGCCGCGGGTGCGGCGCTCGTCCTGGTCTCCGGCGGGGCCGGGTGCGCCACGGTGCCCACGAGCGGCAGCCCCCGCGCCGCCCAGGAGGACCACGGCAAGGACACGCTCAGCCAGCCGTACGTGCGGCTCATCGCGACCCCGCCCAAGAAGGGCGCCCCGCCCGAGGACATCGTGAAGGGCTTCCAGGCCGCGATGGCGGCCTTCGACGACCCCGAGCTCGCCGTCGCCCGGGAATACCTCACCCCTGGCGCGGCCAAGCACTGGAACCCGTGGCGGCAGACCCGCATCTACGAGGGCAAGATCGAGTCGGACCGCGCCCAGGATCTTCAGAAGGCCACGCGGACGACGGTGACGCTGAAGGGCGCGGCGGTCGCCACGATCGACGCGGAGGGCAGGTCGACCCCGGCCGCGGGCAACCTCGTCGAGCCGTTCACGCTGGTCAAGCAGAACGGCGAGTGGCGGATCGACGTGCCGCCCGACGCCCGCCTGCTGTCGTACGACGACCTGTGGCGTGCCTACCGGAAGGTCGACCTGTACTACCCGCCCGCCACCGGGGAGATCGGCCTCGTGGCCGACCGGGTGTGGGTGCCGATCGAACCCGGCAGGGGCGTGCCCGAGACGCTGGTCCGCCGCCTGCTCGCCGGGCCGACCTCGTCCATCAGGAACGCGGTGAGCAGCGCGTTCCCGCCGGGCACCGAGCTCAACCGGATCAGCGTCGAGGGGGACACGGTCGTGGTCGACTTCTCCTCGGAACTGGAGACGGTGCCCACCAACCGCCTCGACGCGCTCAAGGCCCAGCTCGTGTGGACGCTCGGTGAACTGGTCACCGGCCGGACCGTCGAGATCCGCATGAACGGCGACTCCGGGATGCGGTTCCGGCCCGCCGACTACGCCCGCTACGACCCGAACGTGCTGACCGGCTCCCTGCAGGCCTACTACATGCAGGGCGGCAGGCTGCTGCAGTTCAAGGAGAAGGGTGACGGCACCCCGGTGCCGGGCGCGGCCGGCGAGCAGGCCGCGAAGTTCTCCCAGCCGGCCGTCTCCAACACCGACGACTTCCCGCCTCTCGTGGCCGCGCTGGTCAACGGCGACGGCGTCTACGCGGCCCCGATGGCCCCCGGCAGCCAGTGGCAGCGGTGGATCGCGGGCGGGGACATGAGCCCGCCCTCCTGGGACCGCTACGGGGCCGTCTGGTCGGCCGAGAGGGTGAACCCGCACGAGAGCCGGATCTGGACGGCCGAGAACGGCCGGGCCCGCCGTGTGGAGATCGACGACGAGCTGTCGTACGGGCGGATCCTGGAGCTGCGGGTCGCCCGTGACGGGGCCAGGGTCGCCGTGATCATCGATGACGGCCTCGGCACCTCCGTGAAGATCGGCACGATCGTCCGCAACGGCCAGCAGACGCGGATCGAGTCCGTGCGGACGCTCATCGAGCCGCGCGACGCGCGCAAGATCAAGGACATCGCCTGGCAGGACGCCGCCGATCTGCTCGTGCTGTCCGAAGGCAGCAGCGGCCAGGAGCTCGCCACCTGGTCGGTGATGGAGGGGGTCGTCCCCAACGACGGCCCCATCAAGCTCGACTCGAAGATCAAGTCGATCGCCGCGGTCCCCGACCACGTCCTCGCGGCGGCCGACGAGGGCCAGGTGCTCGCCTACAGCGCGGACAAGCACGCCTGGACCCCGCGCGCCGACGACGGCTCCAGCAACCCCGTCTATCCCCTCGGCTGAGCCCGCCGGAGGGCGCAGTGAACTGTCGGTGACGGACGGCATGCTGAGGGCGTGCCTCCCGCCCTGCTCGATCTGATCCTCCCGCCCCGCTGCGCCGGCTGTGGCGCCCCGGGCGCCCCGGCCTGCCCGTCCTGCAGGGCCGAGTTGCTGCGGGAGCCGGCTCCCCGGCCGCCGGACCCGCCGCCTCCGGGCCTGCCGGACTGCTGGTCGGCCACCGCCTACGACGGCGCGGCCCGCCGGATGATCCTCGCCTGCAAGGAACGCGGCAGAACGGCTCTGGTGCCGGTCCTGGCGGCCGCCGTGAGCGCATGCGTGGCCGCGTGGGCGGCGGGTGGGGAAGACCGCCGCGAGGTGTGGCTGGTGCCGGTTCCGAGCGCACGGGCCGCCTCCCGCCGCCGGGGGCACGACCCCGTCCGGGCCGTCGCCGCGGCGGCGGCCCGCGAGCTGTGCAGGCGAGGCCGGCCCGCCGTCCTCGCACCCCTGCTGCGGCAGGGCCGCCGCGTGGCCGACCAGGCGGGGCTGGGATCGGCGGAGCGGGCCGTCAACCTGTCCGGGGCGTTTGAGACCGTGCCGGGGCGGGTGGCGCGGCCACGGCCCTGTGGCCGCGGTCCGGGGGGTGTCGCCGTGGTCCTGGTGGACGACATCGTCACGACGGGGACGACGCTGGCGGAGGCGGCCAGGGCGCTGCGCGCCGCGGGCGCGGAGCCGTCCGCGGCGGTGACCATCGCTGCGACACGCCGGAGATGTCGGATTGGAGATTATCACGGACAGTAAAGACTTTGGTAAGGGCAGGGCGTGCCGCCGAGGGGCGACCGCACGCCGATTTCGCGGCGACTTGCCAGCTCAATGCAGGTGTGGGCGTCGTGGTTGCGGGGATTCCCAGAACATGACCACGAATTTTCCGACGGCCAGACGGCAACCCGTATCACGCAAAGTGATCGTTTAGCCGATCTCCTGGCTGACATTCGAGACGGTAGCGACTAGCGTTCAGGCATGGCACCCGTCCGGGTCCGTGGTTGCGCCGGGCCGACCCCCTCGTGGGGTCCGGCCTGGCTAGCCGATGCCAGCCGCAGGCGAAACGGCCCACGTAAGGCGACTCTTGGTCGACCGATCACGGTGCGGCTTAGAGGTAAGTCCTGCCCTCCCGGGGGTCCAGATGTCCCCCGTAAGAGGAGAAGGGCAGTAGTGGCGAGTGAGCCGCGAACCCCTCAGCAGGCGGATGTGGGGACGAAGACCAGGTCGGCCGGACGGGTGCCCAGGAGCGCGTGCGCGACCGTCGATGTGCGA
The DNA here is from genome assembly GCF_043197435.1 of Microbispora bryophytorum. NCBI lineage: Bacteria > Bacillati > Actinomycetota > Actinomycetes > Streptosporangiales > Streptosporangiaceae > Microbispora > Microbispora bryophytorum. Next base: position 615,080 of record NZ_JBICTF010000004.1, read on the forward strand.
AGGGGGGCTTTGCGTGGAAATCATCGTCAAGGGACGGCACACCACTGTGGGTGACCGGTTCCGCGATCAAGTGACGTCCAAGCTGGCCAGGATCCAGAAGCTCAACAACAAGCTCATCCAGATCGACGTAGAGGTCTCGAAGGAACCCAACCATCGGCAGAGCGGGCAACGTGAACGGGTGGAGCTGACGATCCATTCACGGGGCCCCGCCATCCGCGCGGAGGCCTGCGCGGACGACCGGTTCTCGGCGCTGGACATCGCCATCGGCAAGCTGGAGGAGCGGCTGAGGCGACTCGCCGACCGCCGCAAGATCCATCACGGCAAGAACTGCCCTCCCTCGACGGCGGAGCTCACCGCGGTGGCCGAAAGCGCGCAGGGGGTGGTCGAGACCGTCCGGGAAGAGCCGGAGCCGGTCGCGGAGATCCCGGCGGAGAGCGCCGGGGGGCGGATCGAGAGTTCCGACCCCTTCGTGCCCATCGAGATGGACGGCGAAGGACCGCTGATCGTACGCGAGAAGTTCCACAAGTCCGACCCCATCACGATCGACCAGGCGCTCCTGGAAATGGAGCTCGTGGGTCACGACTTCTACCTCTTCCGCGACAAGGAAGGGGGCCAGCCGAGCGTCGTCTACCGGCGCCGCGGCTACGACTACGGAGTCCTCAGGCTCGTGGAGAGCTAGCACCTCGCCCACGAGCGTGGGCCGGACCTCGCCCAGCGGGGCCCGGCCCACGCTCGTATGATTTCTGAGGTCAGGTTACTCGTCGGGGTTCTTCACACATTCCGTGTCACCGAAGATATTGATTCCGACGGGTGACTCTCCCACTCCGGCGCTGATGCCGCCCACACCTGCGCGTTCGGCGCCGGCTACGCGAGTACGGCTGTAGTTGACGGTCCAGCCGCGTTGCCGCAGCACCGTGAGGACTTTTTGGAACACATCGTCCGGATTGAGGTGCTTGTCGGCTGCGTCGCTGTGGACATTGATGGCGCTTTTGACGCTGGTGTGTTCGGTGCCGACTGGCCCACCGCAGGGTGAGTCCTTCACCTGTACGACGACGAGAGGGTCGGCGTCAGGGAAGACTGCCTGGATGATGGCCTTGGCCTCGGCGATGAAGACCTGCCGAGACTTCTCAGGGGTCATTTTCATCTCCGGTTCACTTGTGCAGGCGCTCACGAACGCAGACGAGGTCAACACTGCGGCAAGGAGGCGAAGCCTGAGCGGAAAGGTCATCTCTGGTCGAGTCCGGCTTCCGTGAGGGATCTGCCGACGATCTGTGCGACGTCCTGCGGGGCGAAGTAGCCGCCGAGGCCGGAGTCGGCGAGCGTCTTCGTTGTCAGGGCCGTGAGCGTGGGTAGGTCGGTGCTGCCGTTCATCACCCCTGTGATGATCGGTTCGAAGGCCGTGGCGAGTTCGCCCACCTTCCATTGCGGCACCCTGCTCTGGAGTTCCTTGACCAGGACCCGCACGTTGGCGGCGCCGAACTGCTCGTCATCCAGCTTTGGCGACCCCATGAAGGTCTGTACACACCCGTCGCCGGTGAGGATGGTCTGTAGATTGTCCAAGCCCGCGTTCTTCGGTGTGTAGTACTCGGAGTGGCCGGACGACCGGCCGGTGGCCAGTCGTCGGATGCCGGCCATCTCCGCGGGATCCCTGCCGTGTGCTTCCGTGTAGGAGACCCAGTCGCCCGGGGCACGCATGGCGAACACCTGGGTGCCGGACCCCAGCTTGAGATCGGCCGCGCTCTTGATGGTGGGGCCGAGTCCGGGGCTCCCCATGAACACGACCGAGTCGAACGGGGTCCCCTCCTGGAGAGCCTTGCTGGACAGCAGCGTGCCGTAGCTATGGGCGAACAGCGCGAACTTCGCCCCCCTGGCCGCCTCCAGCCCCGCGCGGAACGAATGAAGAGCTGGAGCCCCTGCTTCGGCCTTGGCGGGCAGCACCGAGTCGCCGAACTCGGGTGTGTCATATCCGAGCCAGGTGATTACGGCGCTCTCCGGAAGTTCCCTACCAGAGGCGCGATCCTTCAAGAGAGCCACCGCATCGTTCGCGATGCTGTCGTAGTTGTCGAGCCGGTTGGTGATGCCCGGCACCATGACGGCGACGTGTTTGGCCGTGGCGAGGTCGCCGAAGACCTCCGCGACGCGGCCGTCGCCAGCCGGATCGAACAGCAGGAACTGGCGCGGGACGGACCGGCCGTCGCCGGTCACCCGCGGCTGGAGGAATTCCGTCATGCGGGCCACCCGCTTCTCCAGGAGTGTCGCCTGGGGATTTTTGGGGTCGGTGGCCTTCAACGCGGCCAGGTCCTTCTGTTCATGAGCGACGGCGCGCTCGATCAGGAGCCGGTTGGCGGCGTAGCGCACTGTGGCCGGAGCGCCGTCCAGTCGCCCGACAACGTCGGGCTGTTCGATGGCGAGCGAGGCTCGTTCGGCCGCGGTCAGTTTTTCGAAGAATTTCCGGATCGCCGCTGTGCGTTGTTCCGGACGGGCTGTCGCACCGCGAGCGATGACTGATTTTAAGTCTTTTGTGAGCCGTGTTCTATCCTCGCCGGAAACTGTGCCGAGCGCGGTGCTGAGGCCGAATGCCGACAACGCGCCGAATGGGTCTCCACCCTTTTCCGCGGCGCGGACGATTGCGGCTCGGTTGCCCAGTTCTGTGGCGGTATCCCTGGCCCACCGCAGCATGGCCGCCAGGGGGGTGGCCTGGGCCTGCCCCACAAGCCGGCATGCCCGTGCGTAGTACTGCTCCGCCAGTTGTCGTTTGTCGGTGAGTAGCTTGGCCAGTCGTTCCAGATCGTCGGCGTCGACCACCCGTTCCGGCTCCACGGGAATAGAACCTAGCCCGTCTTTACACAATGTGGAAGTATTCTCACACCGCCCGACTCGATCGGATGGAATAACGGGGATGTCTCTGCATGATGATTTGAGCCGGTTGGCGCATGAACATGAGGACTTGGCCGAGGCGATTGAGGAAGTGCTTCAGCCGGTCAGCGCCCTGATGGACCGGATGCACTGGAAGGGCCCGCATCGGGACCGGGTTCAGGCCGAGCTGGGGGCGATGGGGCGCGGCACCGGGACGGTCAGCGGCAGCCTGCGAGAACGGGCCGTGCTCCTCAGGGGTGCGGCGGCGGCCGTCCCCAGAACGCTCACGCCGGGGATCCCGCAGCCGCCGTCTCCGGAGGATCTGCTGAGACGGGTCCTCCGTCAGATGAGCCCGGTGGGTCCCGTTGTCTCGGACGTGCTCTCCCGGTACGGCGTCCTGTGACGGGCCGGGCCGTACGAGGCTGGGCACAGGCCTGCGGCATCGAAGCGGAGCGCGTGAACGGGGGGGTGCGGGCACCTATCGTGAGGATGAAGGGCGCGTCCGAATCAGGTGTCGTTCGCCCAGGTATGTCCTGGTGCCGGGGGTAGTAACGCCTCAATGAAGATCCGCACCGGTTCCGGAACCGTGTCATGATGGCGATCAGCGCGCTAACCGCCACGGTTCGCCGGGCGGAGCGACAGCGTCCTTGGCCCCCGCAAGGAGGTTCCGTGACCCGACCCGACGAGGCCGCCCGAGCAGCCGGTCGAAGCGAGCCGATCCGTGTGCTGATCGTCGACGATCACGCACTGATCCGCCGCAGCCTGGAGCTCGCGCTGGCCGCGGAGGCGGACATCGAGGTGGTAGGCGAGGCGAGCGACGGCCGGGAGGCCGTCGAGCTCGCGGACCGGCTGATGCCGGACGTGGTCCTGATGGACGTCCGCATGCCGAAGCTGGACGGGATCGGAGCGACTCGGAAGATCAAGGAGTCGGTGCCGAGCACCCGGATCATCATGCTCACCGTCAGCGACGAGGAGGAGGACCTCTTCGAGGCGATCAAGGCCGGTGCGACCGGTTACCTGCTCAAGGACGTCCAGATCGACGAGGTGCCCGACGCGGTGCGCGGCGTCCACGAGGGCCAGTCGCTCATCAACCCCGCCATGGCGGCCAAGCTCATCAGCGAGTTCGCGAACATGAGCCGCAAGGAGGCCGAGCGGCCCCCCCAGCTCCCGGTCCCCCGCCTGACCGAGCGGGAGATGGAGGTCCTGCGCCTCGTCGCGAAGGGCATGAACAACCGCGAGATCGCCAAGGACCTGTTCATCTCCGAGAACACGGTGAAGAACCACGTCCGCAACATCCTGGAGAAGCTCCAGCTCCACTCCCGCATGGAGGCCGTGGTCTACGCCGTGCGCGAGCGGCTGCTGGAGATCACCTGATCACTTGATCACCTGGTCGGGCGGCGAGGGCCGCGGGCCACCGCGGCGCGCAGCGGGGCCTCCAGGTCCGGTGCGCCGACCCGCTCCACCCGCACGTCGGTGCAGCCGACCCAGCTCGCGGCCTCCCACAGGGCGTCGCTCATCGCCTCCACGGCCCTGGCCCGGCCGCCGCCCGGCTCGAAACCGACCTGCCGGGCGACCAGCGTGGCGCCCTCGCGGGCCGGGTCGACCCTGCCGATGATCCGCCCGCCCGCGAGCACCGGCATCGCGAAGTAGCCGTGCACCCGCTTGTCCTTCGGGACGTAGGCCTCCAGGCGGTGGTTGAGGCCGAACACGCGCTCGGCCCGCGCCCGCTCCCATACGAGCGAGTCGAACGGCGACAGCGGCGTCGTGCGGTGCCGCCCGCGCGGCTCGCTGTCCAGCGCGCCGGGGTCCGCCCAGGCGTTCGGAGTCTCCGGGCCCGGCGCCCCGCGCCGAGCGGGCCAGCCCGACACGCGTACGGGCACGAGGCCGGCGGCGCCGCTCAGCAGCGCCTCGTCGAGCATGGCGGCGTGCCTGCCCTTGACGCGGGTGAAGTCGACCAGGTCGGCCCTGGTCGCCACGCCGAGCGACCGCCCGGCGATCGTGGTCAGCCGGGTCACGCACTCGTCGTCGGACAGGTCCTGGGCGAGCAGGTCCGCCGGGACCGCGCGCTCGGCGAGCTCGTAGACGCGCCGCCAGCCGACGCGGCGGGTGCAGACGACCTCACCGATGTCGAGCAGGAACTCGATCGCGATCTTGGTGTCCGACCAGTCCCACCACGGGCCTCCATTCTTGGCCCCGCCGATGTCGGCCGTGGTGAGCGGGCCGTCCGAGCGCACCTGCTCCAGGACCTTGTCGACCACCGGCGGCACCTCGTGCCAGCGGTAGCGCCGCTCGCGGTAGGCGCGGCGGCGGAAGGCGTACAGCGGCCACTGCTCGATGGGCAGGACGCAGGCGGCGTGGCACCAGTACTCGAAGGCACGGGCGGGGGCGTCCCAGTAGGCCCCCTCGACCGCGGAGCGGCCGACCGGCCCGAGGCGCGCGTACGCGACGAGCTCGTGGGAGCGGGCGAGGACGGAGATGGTGTCGAGCTGGACGGCGCCGACACGCCGCAGCATGGCGGGAACGCCACCGCCGCGGGCGGGGGCGCCGAGGAAGCCCTGCGCCCGGAGGATGATCCTGCGGGCCTCGTCGGCGGTGAGGTCGGCGGTCAGGCCGGCGCTGAGGTCGGTCACAGCCGTAGATGCTAGACGCCGTGACCGACAAAACGCTTACGACGGTTCGGGCACGGGCCCGGGACCCCTCAGGAGGTGATGGACCGGTGCTCGAACGGCGAGTGGTGCTCCTGGACCGAGATGTCCCGGGGCGCGTCCACGATCACGTCGGAGAAGATGTCGAACGCGAGTGCGAGCAGCCCGCCGACCGCGCAGATGCCCACGCCGATCCAGACGAACAGCCAGTTCGGGCCGAGAGTCAGCGACACACCCCCGATCGTGAAGCCGATGAGGATGATGATGACGGCGAGCCAAGATTTGGCGCTTCCCGCGTGGCTGCCCTGGTGTCCGCTCTGTGCCATACCCCGTTTTCTACCTGATGGCGGAGGTGGTCGGAACATCGGGGGATCCTTGGGGGCGGTTTCCCCCTTATGAGTTACACGATTGTGCCGCGGCGCTCCGTCGATTGCAGGTGGGTGTGTCTGGTACGGGAACCGCCTACGATAGCTAGCGGGGAAGTTTGTCTCGTCCTCACACCGGGCGATCAACCGGGGTAGACCTGCGAGGAGCTTTACTAAAAGTGCCAGCCATTCTCGACAAGATCCTTCGCGCCGGCGAAGGCAAGACTCTGCGGAAGCTCAAGCGCATCGCCGAGCAGGTCAACTCCATCGAAGAGGACTTCAAGAGCCTGTCCGACGCCGAGCTCCGCGCGCTGACCGCCGAGTACAGGCAGCGTCACACCGAGGGCGAGACCCTCGACGACCTGCTGCCGGAGGCCTTCGCGACCGTCCGCGAGGCCGCCCGCCGGGTCCTCGGGCAGCGTCACTTCGACGTGCAGCTCATGGGCGGCGCCAACCTGCACTTGGGCAACATCTCCGAGATGCGGACCGGTGAGGGCAAGACGCTCACCTGTACGCTTCCCGCCTATCTCAACGCGATCTCGGGCAAGGGCGTCCACGTCGTCACGGTCAACGACTACCTGGCCAAGCGCGACGCCGAGACCATGGGCCGCGTTCACCGCTTCCTCGGCCTGGAGGTCGGGGTCATCCTGGCCAACATGCCGCCGGAGGAGCGCCGCAAGCAGTACAACGCCGACATCACGTACGGCACGAACAACGAGTTCGGCTTCGACTACCTCCGCGACAACATGGCGTGGTCGATCGAGGAGTGCGTCCAGCGCGGCCACAACTTCGCCATCGTGGACGAGGTCGACTCGATCCTGATCGACGAGGCCAGGACGCCGCTCATCATCTCCGGCCCGGGCGAGCAGTCGGGCAAGTGGTACCAGGAGTTCGCCAAGATCGTGCCCCGGCTGCGGCGCGGCACCGAGGGCAAGGACGGCGAGGAGAGCACCGGGGACTACGTCGTCGACGAGAAGAAGCGCACCGTCGGCATCCTCGAGGCGGGCGTGGAGAGGGTCGAGGACTGGCTCGGCATCGACAACCTCTACAAGCCCGAGCACACCCACCTCGTGCAGTTCCTCAACAACGCCCTCAAGGCCAAGGAACTGTTCAAGAAGGACAAGGACTACATCGTCGTCGACGGTGAGGTCCTGATCGTCGACGAGTTCACCGGGCGCGTCCTGCACGGCCGTCGTTACAACGAGGGCATGCACCAGGCCATCGAGGCCAAGGAAAACGTGAAGATCAAGGACGAGAACCAGACTCTCGCCACGATCACGCTGCAGAACTACTTCCGCCTCTACGACAAGCTCGCCGGCATGACCGGTACGGCCGCCACCGAGGCCAACGAGTTCCACCAGACGTACAAGCTGGGCGTCGTCCCGATCCCGACCAACCGGCCGATGGTCCGCAAGGACCAGGCCGACGTGGTCTACAAGACCGAGGACGCCAAGTTCCAGGCGTGCGTCGAGGACATCAAGGAACGCTACGAGAACGGCCAGCCGGTCCTCGTCGGCACCACCAGCGTCGAGAAGTCCGAGAAGCTGTCGCGGATGCTCAAGCGCCGGGGCGTGCAGCACGAGGTGCTGAACGCCAAGAACCACGCCCGTGAGGCCACGATCATCGCCGAGGCGGGCCGCAAGGGCGCGGTCACCGTGGCGACCAACATGGCCGGTCGAGGCACCGACATCATGCTCGGCGGCAACCCCGAGTTCCGCGCCGACCTGGAGCTTCAGCAGCGCGGCCTGTCGCCGTCCGAGACTCCGGAGGAGTACGAGAAGGCCTGGCCCGAGGCGCTGGAGAAGGCCAAGGAGGCCGTCAAGGCCGAGCACGAGGAGGTCACCGAGCTCGGCGGGCTCTACGTGCTGGGCACCGAGCGGCACGAGTCGCGGCGCATCGACAACCAGCTCCGCGGCCGTTCCGGCCGTCAGGGCGACCCCGGTGAGTCGCGCTTCTACCTCTCGCTCGAGGACGACCTCATGCGGCTGTTCAACTCGGCCAGGGTCGAGATGATCATGACGCGGCTGAACATCCCGGACGACGTGCCGATCGAGTCGGGCATGGTCTCCAAGGCGATCGCCTCCGCGCAGCACCAGGTCGAGCAGCAGAACTTCGAGATTCGCAAGAACGTCCTGAAGTACGACGAGGTGATGAACCGCCAGCGCACGGTGATCTACGCCGAGCGGCTGCGGGTGCTGGAGGGCGCCGACCTGCACGAGCAGGTCCGCGGCTTCGTCACCGACGTCATCGACGACTACGTCAAGGGCGCCACCGCCGAGGGCTTCGCCGAGGAATGGGACCTCGAGAAGCTGTGGAAGGCGTTCGGCCAGCTCTACCCGATCTCCTTCACCGTCGACGAGCTCATCCAGCAGGTCGGCGGCGACCGGGAGGAGCTGACGGCGGAGCTCATCGCCGAGAAGGTCAAGGAGGACGCGTTCGCGGCCTACGGCCGCCGCGAGGAGCAGCTCGGCTCCGAGGCGGTGCGCGAGCTGGAGCGCCGGGTCATCCTCTCGGTGCTCGACCGCAAGTGGCGCGAGCACCTCTACGAGATGGACTACCTCCAGGAGGGCATCGGCATGCGCGCCTATGCCCAGAAGGACCCGCTGATCGAGTATCAGCGCGAGGGCTTCGAGATGTTCACCGCGATGCTCGACGGCATCAAGGAGGAGTCGGTCGGCTACCTGTTCAACCTTGAGGTCGAGGTGCAGGCCAACCCGATCGTCGAGGAGAACGCCGAGGACGACGCGACGCTCTCCGAGACCGGCTCGATCATCGCGAGGGCGCTGCGGCAGCCGTCGCGGCCGACCGAGATGGTCTACACCGCGCCGGGCGAGAGCGGCGACGTGGAGGTCAGCCGGGTGCGGTCGACCCCCGAGCAGCGCGCCGCGTACGGCGACGTCGAGCGCAACGCGCCCTGCCCGTGCGGCTCGGGCAAGAAGTACAAGCGCTGCCACGGCGACCCGCGCAACCAGCAGGCGTGAGATGACCTGAGAAGAACCCCGCCGGGCGATGCCCCGGCGGGGTTCTTCGCGTCCAAGGCCTCCGGTCACGCGGTCTCGAAGTCGGTGACCAGCCACTGCACGCCCTGCCGCTCCAGCCGTACGGCGAGCACGCGGCTGCGCGGCCCGCAGTGGACGAGCAGGCACATCTCGATCACCCCGTCGCGGGGCCGTTGCACGTGGGGGAGGCCCGTCAGGGGCGGCCGCTCGGTGTCGATCATCTTCCCGGCCCGGACCAGTTCGCGGTAGGCCCGCTCGGTCAGCCGGTCCTGGACGGTCTCGGGTGGCCTGCGGCCCGCCAGGATCTCCGCGAGCGCCTGGCCGAGCCCCCGCAGGCGGCGCTCGTCCATGGGCGTGGCCGCCCGGCGGGGAATGGGAGCCAGAGCGAGCGCGCCGTACGTGCCGGGCCGCGTGACATGGCCGCCGCCGTCACGCTCGTCGTAGGGAGGGTCGGCCGGGGGGACGGACGCGAGCCGGGGCAGGGGGACGGGCTTGGGCATCGGGGACTCCGCTCTCGTGCGCCGTGAACCTGACGCCTAATAGAGATTGCGGTCATCCGCTCTGATACGGGGATACGCCAACTTTGCCGAGTCGCGCGCCTTTGTGCCGGCCTTCGTCCAGGAAGATCCCTCCGGGTTGGCGCGGCCGCCTCGGATTTGAGCACGGGTCGATCGGCGATTAGCGGCATCCGCAATGGCGGGAAACACAACAGGGGCGCCCGGGATCACCGGGCGCCCCTGCTCCCTGAGAGGGGAACCTGACGCGTCAGGCGCGAGCGCGCGCCGTGTCGGCGCTCTCCCCGGAGTCCACGTCGGGCTCGGGTTCGCGACCGGGCGTCATGATGTTCAGCTTCTTGATGAGGAAGCTGAAGATCACGTAGTAGAGGACGAAGTACACGACGCCGATCAGCATGATCAGCCAGAAGTTGTGCGTGTTGTCCTTCGTCGCGTTCAGGGCGGCGTCGATCGCGCCGGCGGAGAACCCGAAGCCGAGCCGTCCGTCGAGGGCCGCGACCACGGCCATCGAGACGCCGGTGAGCAGTGCATGTGCCGCGAACAGGACGGGGGCCACGAAGATGAACGCGAACTCGATCGGCTCGGTGATGCCGGTGACGAACGAGATCAGGGCCGTGGAGATCATGATGCTGCCGATGGCGGCGCGGCGGTTCGGCGGTGCGGCCCGCCACATGGCGATCGCGGCGGCCGGCAGGCCGAACATCATGACCGGGAAGAAGCCCGCCATGAACGCGCCGGCGCCGTCCTGCCCGGCGAAGTAGCAGTTCAGGTCGCCCGCGGCGTGCGTGGCGCCGACGGTGCACTCCGGCACGGTGAACCAGACGATCGAGTTGACGAAGTGGTGCAGGCCGAAGGGGATGAGACCGCGGTTGACGATGCCGTAGATGCCGGCGCCGATCGTGGAGTTGCCGGCGAGCCAGTCGCCGAAGCTGGTCAGACCCTGCCCGATCGGCTGCCAGACCAGGCCGAAGACGACGCCGAGGACGAGCCCGGCCAGCGCGGTCAGGATCGGGACGAAGCGGCGGCCGCCGAAGAAGGCCAGATAGGCCGGCAGCTTCGTCCGGTAGTACCGCTGCCACAGGATCGCCGCGACGAGGCCCATGAGGATGCCGCCGAGCACTCCGGTCGGGTTGGCCGCCGCGAGGTTGAGCGCCTCCGCCGGCTTGCCGTCCGCCCCCACGATGGACTGCGCCACCTTCTGGTGCACCGCCGCGTCCGCGGAGGCGTCGAAGAACATCAGGTGGGTGACCCGGTCCCAGACGAGGTAACCGACCACGGCCGCCAGGGCGGTCGAGCCGTCGGCCCGCCGGGCGAAACCGACCGCGACGCCCACCGCGAACAGCAGCGGCAGCGCGTCGAACAGGGCGCCGCCCGCGCCGCCGACGACCTGTGCGATCTTGTCGAGCGTCGCGTTGTCCGTACGGCCGAGGAGGTCGTCCTGACCGATCCGGAGAAGAAGGGCCGCGGCGGGCAGCGCCGCGATCGGAAGCATCAGAGAACGGCCGATGCGGGACAGCGCGGTCATCACCGCGTTCTGACTGGGAGGCGCTGCGGGCAGGCCCGCGTCGGCGGAGGTGGAACTCATCGGGTGTTCCTCCAGGATGGGGGGACTACTAGAGGCGTCTGGCCGGGGCTCCGAGGAGCGTCCGGAGCTGGTAGCGGTCGGCGCGATAGGTGGAGACGCCGAGTTCGGCGCACACCCCGCCGGCGAAGGACCGGCGCTGCAGCAGCAGCACGGCCCCGCCCCGGGGCAGTTTGAGCAGGTCGGCGTCGCTCGGATCGGCGAGGCCGCCGTCGATGGTCAGCTCCCCGGCGTCCATGACGAGTCCGTAACGCGACTCGAGCAGGGCGTACAGGGATCGTCCGGTCAGGTCGTAGGCATCGAGATCGGGTGCGAGCGCGACCGGGATGTGGGCGCGCTCGATGCTCAGCGGTTCCCCGTCCGCCGTGCGCAGCCGCTCGATGAAGTGGACGGCGTCTCCCGGCTGGATGCCGAGCTGCCGCGCGAGGTGCGCACTGGCCCGGACCACCCGCCGGTCCAGGTCGCGGGAGCCCGGCTCCATGCCGCGCGCCCGCATGTCGTCGGTGAAGGAGGTGAGCTGGAGTGCCAGCTCGATCTTCGGGCGGGCCACGAACGTTCCCTTGCCCGGGACCCGGTGTAGCCGGCCCTCGGACACCAGGTGGTCGACGGCCTGCCGTACCGTCATACGAGACAGGTCGAAACGCTGGCTCAGGTCGCGTTCGGAGGGGATCGCCGCGCCGATCGGCAGCTCGTTGCTCTCGACGAGGTCGAGCAGGATCTCCCGTAGCTGGAAATACTTGGGCACCGGGCTGTCCGGATCGATCTGGGCCACTGATCCCCCCTCTCACTCTGAATCGTCCGAATAAGTTAAGGTTCTTACTGGTCTAGTCCGGACTAGACCACAGCTGAGAAATATGTGTCAATGTATGGGTCGGCGACGGATCGATAACGGACAAATCTCGCCAAGCAGAGGATGATCATCGATGACGACCAGGATGCGCGGTGAGATCGCCGAGCAGCCCGCGGCGATTCAGGCGACGCTGGACGCCCTCCTTCCGAGGACCGGCGACGTCGAGGCGGTCGCGCGGGGCACCCGCCACCTGCTGTTCGTCGCCCGCGGGACCTCGGACAACGCGGCGGTCTACGGCCGTTACCTGATCGAGGCGCGGGCGGGCCGGATGGCCGCGATGGGCGCCCCCTCGGTCGCCACCACCTACCGCCGCAGGCTCGACCTCGACGGGGTGCTGGCCGTGGGCCTGTCCCAGTCCGGCCGTACGGAGGAGATCGTCGAGACTCTCCAGTGGGCGAAGGACTGCGGCGCGAAGACCGTCGCGATCACCAACGGCGGCGAGGAGTCGCCGCTGGCCCAGGCCGCCGACCTCGCGCTGTGCACGCTCGCCGGCGAGGAGAAGGCGGTCCCGGCCACGAAGACCTACACGACCCAGCTCGCCGCGCTGGCCGTGCTCGCGATCGGCCTCGGCGCCGACGTGGACCCCGATGACCTGCGCCGGGTGCCGGACGCGGTGGACAAGCTGATCTCCGACCCCGGCGACCTGGACGCCGTGGTCGAGGGCCTGGCCGACAAGCCGGGCGTCGTCGTGTCCGGCCGCGGCCTGGCGTTCTCGACCGCGCTGGAGCTGGCGCTCAAGCTCAAGGAGGCGTGCTACCTGCACGCCATGGGCCTGTCGTACGCCGACCTGCTGCACGGCCCGATCGCGGTCGTGGACGCCGAGACCCCGGCGATCCTGGTGGCGGCGGGGCAGGGCCCGACGCTGGCGGGTACGGTCGCGCTGGCCGAGCGGGTCACCGGTGCGGGCGCCGCCGCCTTCGGCGTCGGGGGCGGCGGGCGGCTCGCCGCCGCCTCGACCGCCGCCCTGAACGGTCCGGACCTGCCCGAGTGGGTGGCTCCGCTGGGACTCATCGTCCCCGGGCAGTTGCTCACCGAGGCGCTCGCGCGCAGGCTCGGTATCGACCCCGATTCCCCCCGCGGTCTGAAGAAGGTCACGCAGACCGACTGACGACAGACCGGCCGAACAACAGGAGGACCCTCATGGCTGCAGACGCCGAGGCGATCATCGCCGGGCTCGGTGGCGCCGACAACATCGTCGAAGTGGAGCCGTGCATCACGCGGCTGCGCACCGAGGTGCACGACGCCTCGAAGGTGAACCAGGCCGCGCTCAAGGCGGCCGGCGCCCACGGAGTGATGGCGGCGGGCAACGTCGTCCAGGTCGTGGTGGGCCCCGAGGCCGACACCATCGCCAGCGACATCGAGGACATCATCGGCTGAACCCGGGAGATCGTCGCGGGTCCGCAGGTTGTGGGCGGACCTGTGGCGACGCCTGCCCGGATTCCAGAGAAGGGCTCTTCATTGACGACTGTTCTCGCCCCGGTCGCGGGGGCGGCCATCGGCCTGGCCGCCGTGCCGGACCCGGTGTTCTCGCAGGCGATGGTCGGCCCGGGAACCGCGATCGACCCCCTCCGGCAGCCCGTCGAGGCCCTGGCCCCGATCAGCGGCACGATCGTGAAGCTGCACCCGCACGCGTACGTCGTGGTGGGGGACGACGGCAGGGGTGTGCTGGTGCATCTCGGCATCGACACCGTGCAACTCAAGGGCGAGGGCTTCCGCCTGCTCGCGTCGGAGGGGGATCGCGTCGGCGTCGGGCAGCCCGTCGTGGCCTGGGACCCCGCGGCGGTCGAGGCCGGTGGGCGCTCGCCGGTCTGCCCGGTGGTGGCGCTCGACGCGGTGGCGGACTCGGTCGGCGAGGTCGCCGAGGGCCGGGTGAACGCGGGTGACCCGCTCTTCGAGTGGTCGTGATGCTCAGGTGATGGAGGCCGCGCTCTTCGATCTCGACGGCACCCTGGTCAACACCGAGCTCCGCAGCCGCGCCCTGTGGCGGATGTTCCTGGACGACCGCGGCATCACCTGCGACGAGACGCTGTTGCGGCGCGTCATGGGCCGCCGCGGGGTGGACGTCGTCCCCGAGGTGCTGCCCGGCATGGATCCCGAGGTCGCGATGGAGGAGATCCGCTCCTACTACGACCATCCGGACCTGCCCGGCATCGTGCCGGTCCCGGGGGCGGCGGAGCTGGTGTCCCGGGTCGCGGCGCACGGGGCTCCGCTGGCCCTGGTCACCTCCGCCCAGCGGTGGTGGGCGGTGGAGCGGCTCACCGAGATCGGCGTCCTGGAGGTGGTGCGGACCATCGTCTCCGCCGAGGACGTGACCGTGGGGAAGCCGGATCCGTCCGGCTACCTCCTGGCGGCCGGCCTGCTCGACGTGGATCCGGCCACGTGTGTGGTGTTCGAGGACTCGCTCGCCGGGATAGCGGCGGCACGCGCCGCGGGTATGGCCTGCGTCGCGGTGGCCACCACCCATCATCCGGATGAACTGTCACACGCAGATCTGGTAATACCCGATATGTCGGGTATTGACTGGCCTTTGACCGAACTACCGGCGGTCTAGACCACCGCTGCAGGAGGAGGAAACGTGGCCCAGCGCACAGTCAGCGTCACGTCCGAGGTCGGGCTGCACGCCCGCCCGGCGGCGACGTTCGTGCAGACCGCGGCGAAGGCGCCCTATGACGTCACCGTCGCGAAGGCGGGCGGCTCGCCGGTGAGCGCGAAGAGCATCCTGTCGGTGCTGGCGCTCGACGTGCGGCAGGGGGAGTCGATCGTCATCAGCGCGGAGGGCGACGGCGCCGAAGAGCTGCTCGACGAGCTCGCCCAGATCGCCGCCGCGGCCTCCTGACGCCAGTGGACGAACAGCGGAAGACGGCGATGACGCCGGGGGACGAGAACGGCACGCGGTCGTCGGCAGGCACGGGGTCGGCCGGCACGTCGCTGGCCGGCACCTCGCTGGCCGGCACCTCGCTGGCCGGCACGGGGGTCAGCCCCGGCGCCGGGTACGGCCCGGCCCATGTGCTCGCGGGGGAGATCCCCGAGCCCGACAAGGAGGCGCGCCACGACGGCGACGCCGCCGCCGAGCGGGCCCGCGCCGAGCGGGCGGTCGAGGAGGTGGCCGCCGACCTGGAGGCGCGGGGCGCCAGGGCGGGCGGCGAGGCCCAGGAGGTGCTCGGCGCGCAGGCGTTGATGGCCCGCGACCCGAGCCTGGCCGCGGAGGTCGGCGAGCTCATCGAGCGTGGCGTTGCCGCCCCGCGCGCCGTCTTCGACGCCTTCGGCAAGTATCGGGACCTGCTCGCGGCGGCCGGCGGCTACCTGGCCGAGCGCGTGACCGACCTCGACGACATCCGCGACCGGGTGATCGCCGTGCTCACCGGCCTGCCCATGCCCGGCGTGCCGGCCAGAGCCGACGAGCCGTTCGTGCTGGTCGCCAAGGACCTCGCCCCCGCCGACACCGCGCTGCTGTCGAAGGACGTGGTCGCCGCGTTCGTCACCGAGCAGGGCGGGCCGACCAGCCACACGGCGATCCTCGCCCGCTCGATGGGCGTGCCCGCCGTCGTCGGCTGCGCCGGCGCGACGGCGATCCCCCCCGGCACGTCCGTGCTGGTCGACGGCGCGTCCGGGCAGGTGCTGCTCGCGCCGGACCCGGCCCGCGTGGCCGCGGCCCGCGCCGCCGAGGAGGCGCGGCGGGCGGTGCTGTCGGCGGCCACCGGTCCCGGCGCGACCGCGGACGGGCACCCCGTCCCGTTGCTCGCCAACATCGGAGGCCCCCGCGATCTGGACAGCGCGCTGGCCAACGGCGCCGAGGGTGTCGGCCTCTACCGCACCGAGTTCCTCTTCCTCGACCGCGAGACCGCACCGTCGGCGAGCGAGCAGGAGCAGGCCTATCGGGCGGTGTTCGAGGCGTTCCCGCAGGGCCGCGTGGTGGTGCGCACGCTCGACTCCGGCGCCGACAAGCCGCTGGCGTTCCTGCCGCCGCCGGAGGAGGAGCCGAACCCGGCGCTCGGGGAGCGCGGCCTGCGCATGTTCCGCAGGTATCCGGAGATCATGACCGCCCAGCTCGGCGCGCTGGCCCGGGCCGCGGCGGGCGTCTCGGCCGAGGTCCAGGTCATGGCGCCGATGGTGGCCACCGCCGAGGAGGCCGAGTGGTTCGCCGACGCCTGCCGTACGGCGGGGCTCGACGGCGCGGGCATCATGATCGAGGTGCCGTCGGCGGCGCTGCGGGCGGCGGACCTCATCCGGGTCGCCGGCTTCTTCTCGATCGGGACCAACGACCTCACGCAGTACGCGCTCGCGGCCGACCGCCAGGTCAGCGCCGTCGCCGGGCTGCAGGACCCGTGGCATCCGGCCGTGCTCGACCTGATCGCGACGGCGGCCTCGGCCGCCTCCGCCGCGGGCAAGGGCTGCGGGGTCTGCGGCGAGGCCGCGGCCGATCCGGTGCTCGCCTGCGTGCTCGTCGGCATGGGGATCACCTCGCTGTCCATGGGCGCGCCCGCACTGCCCTGGGTGCGCGCCGCCCTGTCGCGGCACACGCTCGCGCAGTGCCGCGACGCCGCCGCCGCGGCGCGCTCGGTCACGTCGGCGCGGGCGGCCAAGGCCGCCGCGCACGCCGAGCTGCCCGGCCTGGAGGCACTCGCGCTCTGACCGCCGCAGCAGGTCGCGACCGGGTTCCGGGCCCGGTCACGGCCGGGCACGGATACGGTAAACAACGTGCCACGAATCAGCCACGGTGTCGTCATGATCGCCGCCCTCCTCGCGACCGGATGCTCGTCCGGCATCGGCGCCGCGAGTTCGGCGCCCTCGCCGCGCGCGTCCGCCGTGTCTCCGGTGGCGTCCCGGCCGTCCCCGTCGCCGTCCTTGTCGCCCTCGGCCCGCCCCTCGGGGAGCCTGGCCGAGCGGACGCTCGCGGCGATGAGCCTGCGGGACAAGGTGGCGCAGCTGTTCACCATCGTGGTGTGGGGCCAGAAGGTCGGGGCGGCGAGCAAGGAGAACGAGGCGCGGTACGGCGTGGCGACGCCGGCGCAGGTGGTGGAGAAGTTCCGCCCCGGCGGGGTCATCCTTTTCGACTGGGCGGGCAACGTCTCCGGCGCGAGCCAGGTGGCCGCGCTCACCACCGGCCTGCGCGAGGCGGCGGCCCGGTCCGGCGAGGCGCCGCTCCTGATCGGCGTGGATCAGGAGAACGGCCTCGTCTCCCGGCTCAAGTCTCTCGTCACCAAATTCCCCGGCGCGTCGGAGATCGGCGAGACCGGCAGGACGGCGAATGCGCGCGACGTCGCCAGGGCGACCGGTGAGGAGCTGCGCGACCTCGGCATCTCGCTCGACTTCGCGCCGGTCGCCGACGTCAACATCAACCCGCGCAATCCCGTGATCGGGCCCCGCGCGTACGGCTCCGACCCGGGGAAGGTGGCCGCGATGGTCGGGGCGGCCGTCGACGGCTTCCACGCGGCGGGCGTGGCCTCCGTCGCCAAGCACTTCCCCGGCCACGGGGACACCTCGGTCGACAGCCACACGGGCCTGCCGGTCATCACGCACTCGAAGACGCAGTGGCGGAAGCTGGACGCGCCGCCGTTCCGCGCGGCGATCGCGCACGACGTGGACGCGATCATGTCGGCGCACGTGGTGATGCCGAAGCTCGACCCCTCGGGCGACCCCGCGACGCTGTCCCACCGCATCCTCACCGGCCTGCTCCGCGAGGAACTCGGCTTCGACGGCGTGATCAGCACCGACGCGCTCGACATGGCCGGGGTGCGGAAGAAGTACGGCGACGCCGAGGTCGCCGTGCGTGCCGTGCTCGCCGGGGCCGACATGCTCCTCATGCCGCCGAACCTGCCCAAGGCGTACGACGCCGTCCTCGGCGCGGTGAAGTCGGGCCGGATCTCCGAGCGCAGGATCGACGAGTCGGTGCTGCGGATCCTGCGGCTGAAGGACAAGCGCGGCGTCTTCGGCCCGATCCGCACCGACCCCGGTGCGCTGAGGTCCGCCGCGCACCGCAAGGTCGCGGAGCGCGTCTTCGCCGCCGTCAGGTGATTCCGGGCGCGTCTCCTTCGGACTCGTCCTGCTCTGCCTCCTGGGCGTAGTCGAAGTACACCGTGATCGACGGCCAGTCGGACCCGTCGTCGGTGACCTCGTTGTGCATGATCAGGTCGTACACCTCGACCTGGCCCAGTTCCTCGATCGTGGTCGCGATCCGGCGGAGCAGCGCAGGCACGCTGTCCTGTCCGATCCCTTCCGGATTGTTCTGGGTGAAGTGGTACATCTGGCTCGAAATTGGCTTGGTCATACAAGTCCCTACAGGAAACGCCTTTTCTTCTTGCCCTGGGTGTTCTGATTCTGCTGGGCCTGCTGCTGGCCCTGCTGCTGGTTCGCTTCGCCCTGGCCGGATTGGGTGCCGCGCTTTTGCGCGTTGCGTTCGCCGTCGAGCTTCTCGCCGGTCTTCACCTTCTGCTCGGCCGCTCTGGCGGCCTTCCTGTCGTACGGCTGACCGGCCTTCTTCGCGTCCAGCGCCGCCTGCTCCGCGGAGGACAGCTCGGGGCCGCTCTGCCGTGAATAGGGCTTGCGGCTCCTGCCCATGTCGAGCTTGAGGCCGCCGCGGGGCCCAGCCGCCCCTGCCGTCCGCACCGGCGCGCCCCTCAGGGGAACGTGGGGGCCGCCCGCCCCCGCCAGGGACGGGCCGCCCCCGAAGGGGCCGCGGGTGTTCTTCAGGATGCGTTCCAGCGGCTCGGTGATGTGCCGCGTGACGGCCGGGGCCAGAACCCGGGCGCCGCCCTCCTCGGCCTCCTTGAGGATCTTCCGCATGGCGTACCGGGTGGCGAGAAGCCCCGCCGTCGCCGAGGCCGCGGCGAGCGGGCCGCCCGCGACCAGGGTCGAGGCCAGCCTGGTCGCGCCCGCGACGGCCTGCGTGATGATGGCCACCTTCGTGGCGGTCACCGCGGTGGCGGTGCCTTCGAGCACCGCCGGCGCGTACGCGGCGGCCCGGACGGCCGTGCGGAGGTGTTCCGCGGTGCCGGCCGTGTTCCAGTTGGTGCGCATCGCGTCGGCGGACACGCCCTGGTACACGCCCGGCAGTCGCCTGACCTCGCCCTCCGCGCCGCTTCCCCCGGAGGCGGCGCCGGCCTGCACGACCTGCCACGGGCGGACCTCCGCGCGGATGTCGGCCTCGTCGATCTTCGGGAAGTTCACCAGGCTCGCGATCGGCTGCGCCCAGTCCGGCGGCATCAGGCCCATGCCACCTCCTCGCCTTCGGCTCGGAGCGGCATGCGCCAGGCACTGTGCTGACTGATTCGCTCGCTACGCTCGCTCATGCAGGGCCCGTTTCGTCGTGCGCCCCCGCGATCCGGCGTCCCGCGTCGCCCTCGGCGTCCGAGACCCGCCGGCGCGCCACCGAGAGCGCGTCCCCCGTGCCGCCCACCGTCCCTCCGAGCTGCGCGTACGCCTCGACGGCGGTCAGCGCGGAGCGGTTGTAGGCGGCCACGAAGGCGCCGAACAGGCCGTCGTCGCCCCACGAGGAGGCGCCCGCCCGCGCGCGCAGATACTGCAGGGCGGTCACGAACTCGTCGCCGTGCTCCGCCAGGCGAGAGGAGGCCCTTTCCACTTCGCCGTGCTCGATGCCTAGTTCCCCGGACATGCGCGGCACGTTAGCATGACCGGCGAATTATGGACGGGTGAATTGCACAGTAAAAGCCTTTTGTCCTTTTTGTGGAGGAATACTTGTCTCTGTCGTTTCCGGGGGGCAGTGACCTGGAGCTCCTGGAGCAGATGATTCGCCAGGCCGAGGACGTCATGCGCGGCCTCGCGGACGTCCAGGCCGGGATCCGGCAGGTCATCGGCGAAGGGGAGGGCGCCGACGGCCTGGTGCGGGCCAGGGCCGACGGCCGGGGAGAGGTCACCTCGGTCACACTGGATCCGCGGGTCATGCGGCTCGACGCGGCCGCCCTGAGCGCGGAGGTGACGAAGGCGATCAGGGCCGCCCAGGACGCCGCGAAGGAGAGGACGGACCAGCTCGTCGCCGCAGCCCAGAGCAGGGTGAGCGGGCTGGCCGCCCCGCTCGACGAGACGTTCGTGCGTTATCGGTTCGACCAGCTCGCCCAGGAGCTGGACGCGGGAGCGGACGCCTTCGGCCCACGCTCTATCGACCAGCACTCCGGCGACCTGGACCAGGACGCGGAACGGGCCGCACAGATCGAGGCGTGGCTGGAGGACGGGCAGCGCGAGATCGAGGCCGTCACCGGTCACGGCCGGGCGGCGGACGGCCGGATCAAGGTCGTCACGACGGCGTACGGCCAGGTGCGGGAGGTCGTCATCGAACCCCGTGCCATGCGCCTGCCCAGCCGGACGCTGGCAGAGGAACTCCTGCTGGCCCTGCGCCGGGCGCAGCAGGACGCGGAACGGCAGACCCGTCGGATGGTGGGTGACGCGCTGCGCGAGCTGGCGCCCGGCGAGTCGTTCGGCCCGGACGCCGTCGACGAGTGGTTCGGCGGCGTGCTCAAGCCGTTCGAGCGGCCGGAGTGACCACTCCCTATATTTGTAGGCACGTCGGGTGGGAGGCGCGGTGCTCAAGGGTGTGCTGATCGACTGGGGCGGGGTTCTGACCACGAGCCTGGCCGAGTCCGTCGCGGAGTGGATCGAGGCGGACCGGATCGACCCCCGGCACTACCGGGAGGTCATGCGGGCGCTGGTCACGCAGGCGTACCGGGCCGGCGTCGAACCGGACGGCGAGAACCCGATCCACGCGCTCGAACGGGGCGAGATTCCGGTCCTGGAGTTCGAGCGCACCCTGGCGGCCCGGCTGGTGACCCTCGACGGTGGCCCGCCGGAGGCCGACGGCATGCTGGCCCGGATGTTCGCCGGATTCCGGCCGGTCGAGGAGATGAACGAGATGCTCCGCCAGGCCCGGACGGCCGGGCTCGGCACCTGCCTGGTGTCCAACTCCTGGGGCGACCACTACGCGCGTGAGGGCTGGGAGGCACTCTTCGACGCGGTCGTCATTTCGGGGGAGGTCGGCATGCGCAAGCCCGAGGCGCGGATCTTCCGTCATGCGCTCGGCCTGCTGGGGCTCGACCCGGGGCAGTGCGTGTTCGTCGACGACATCGAGGCGAACATCGTGGCGGCCCGCGCGATCGGCCTGGTCGGGGTCCATCACAGCGATCCCTCGGAGACCATCGCCGAGATGGAGCGCCTGTTCGGCGTCCACTTGCGCGAGCCCGGCGCCGCCGCCCATCCGTAGAACGCGCCGTCTGTAGCCGCCCGTATAGCCGCAACAAGAGACCGAGTCGAGGAACGCATGCGCGTCTATCTGCCGTCCACGATCCCCGCGCTGGCGCGCGTCGTCGCCGCGGGGGAGCTGGGCCCGGCCCCGCTGACCGGCTTCGCGGTCACCCCCGCGCTGATCGAGTGGTACGTCTCGGGTGACACCGAGGAGCTGGAGTACGTCGCGCTGACCGAGGCCGCCCGGACCTCCCTGCGCATGCTGGCCGCCGACCGGAAGGACGGCGTCGAGGTGGCCGCCCGGCGGGTCGTCATCGCGGCCGACGTGCCCGACGAGACCGTGAAGTCCGGTGCCGACCTGGAGGAGCGCGCCCGCGTGCGGGTGCTGGAGCCGATCCCGATGCGGCTGGTCGCCGCGGTCCACGTGGACGACCCCGACGCCGCACCCGACGTGGAGGCGGCGATCGCGGCGCTGCCCGCGGCCGACGGCGGGGACGACGACGCGCGGTTCGCCGTGGACGGCGCGGAGGACCACGAACTGCTCTGGTACGCCACACAGGAGATCCCGGATCTGCTCGCCTGACGCGCGGAGTTCATGGATATGTCACACCCGGCGTCTAAGCTGGGGAGCAAGATGACACACATTGTTTGGGACTGGAACGGGACGCTCTTCCACGACATCGACGCCGTCGTCGGCGCGACCAACGAGCTCTTCCTCCCGTACGGCCTGGGGCCGTACGACGCGGAGGGCTTCCGCGAGGTGTACACCCGCCCCATCTGGGTGGCGTACGAGCGGATGCTCGGCCGCGCGCTCGGGGAGGGCGAGTGGGAACTACTCGACAAAGGCTTCCACGAGCACTACCACCGGCTGATGGAGGCGTGCAGCCTCGCCGATGGCGCGTTGTCGAGCCTGCACGCCTGGCAGGAGTCGGGCCGCACGCAGTCGCTGCTGTCCATGTGGGGCCACGAACGACTGGTCCGCAAGACCGGCGAGTTCGGCATCGACGGCCACTTCACCCGGATCGACGGCTCGCGTGACGCGACCGGCGGCCACAAGGCCGAGCACAT
The DNA here is from genome assembly GCF_043197435.1 of Microbispora bryophytorum. Classification (NCBI taxonomy): domain Bacteria; kingdom Bacillati; phylum Actinomycetota; class Actinomycetes; order Streptosporangiales; family Streptosporangiaceae; genus Microbispora; species Microbispora bryophytorum. The sequence goes on from NZ_JBICTF010000004.1 coordinate 637,152, forward strand.
GGTGGAGCACCTGCGCGCGCTCGGCCTCGACTCGGCGAAGGTCGTCGTCATCGGCGACAGCGTGGACGACGCGCACGCCGCCCTGCACGTCGGCGCCCGCGCCGTCCTCTACACCGGCGGCATGACCAGGCGGTCGGAGCTGGAGGGCGTCGGGGTCCCGGTAGTGGACTCGCTGGCCGACGCCCTCGACCTCGTCTGACGCGTCAGCGGGCCTGGCGTTCCTCCTCCTCCAGCAGCCACCGGGGCTTGGCCCCGCGTACCGGCCTGCCGAGGCCGTTGGATGCGGTGGGTGGATGGCGCCGGGTGGATGCGGCAGGGGGATGCGGCGGGTGCCCCGCGTGGGCCGTACGCTGAGCACGATCCACACCGCACCCCCACGGAGGTCGCGATCAACCGCCTCGTTCTCTGGAACATCGACCTGACACTCGTCGACGTCGCCATCGTCACCCGCGACGCCTACGTGGACGCGTTCCGGATGGTGACGGGGCGGCCGCTGGTGAAGCTCGCGCCGGCACTGGGCCGTCCCGACTCGGAGATCATCTTCGAGACCCTGGCGGTCAACGGCATCGCTGTGGAGGACCACCACCTGCCGAGGTTCCTCGACGCGCTGGCCGTCTGCTTCGCCGAGCGGCGCGGCCGGCTGGCCAAGGACGGCCGCGCGCTGCCCGGCGCCAAGGACGCGCTCAAGGCCGTGTCGCGCCTCGACGGCGCCGTGCAGTCGGTGCTCACCGGCACCATCAAGAGCAACGCCGTGCACAAGCTCAAGGCGTTCGGGCTGGACAAGTGGGTCGACGTCGAGGTGGGCGGCTACGGCGAGGAGGTCTATCCGAAGGCCACCCTGCTGCAGGTCGCACAGGGACGGGCCAAGGCCCGGTACGGCGCCGTCTTCACGGCGGGCAACACCGTCCTGATCGGCGACTCCACGCGCGACGTCCAGGCGGCGAAGATCGGCGGCGCGGCCATGATCGGCGTGGCGTCGGGCCGGTCCACGGCCGCCGAACTGCGCGAGGCGGGCGCTGACATCGTGCTGTCCGACCTGTCCAACCCCTCTGAGGTCGTCGCGGCCGTCGCCCGCCTCACCACCCCCGCCGACCGCACAGCCCCCTGACCTCGGGCTCGGCGAGCACCGGCCGTACCGAGGACGGTGACGCGCCGCAGGGCATGACAGGCGACCTGACAGCAGGAGGCCGGCGGCAGCCCGACACGGGCTGAACGTTTCAGCGCTGTGGCCACGGTCCTTTCCGCCGCCGATCGGCTCGCACGGTGGGCGGGCGGTCGCGTTCCCCCAGGCTGAGGCGCCAACCGCGCTGCGCACGACCGTTCGCCGCGGCGGTGATGATCACAGCGGGTCTCACCAGGCGAACACCGGGTCCGGCGACCGATCGCGACCGTTCGTCTGGTCGCCTAATTTCGAAACGCGCGGCCGGCGGTGCGCCGCGTGGCGTGTCCGTGGGCTCCCGCCTCCGGCCGCCACCCTGACGTGGGCGGCAGTCGCCCGCCGTCTCGCGAAAGGATTTCCTGATGAGACGAGGTCTCGCCACCGTCGCGGCCACCGGACTGGCCGCCGCGCTGGTCGCCGTCGGTGGAGCCGCGACGACGACGATGCCGGCCGCGGCCGCCGCCGGGTGCAAGGTGACCTACAAAATCGTCTCCCAATGGGGCGGCGGCTTCCAAGGCGACGTGGCCATCACCAACCTCGGCGACCCGATCGGCAGTTGGAAGCTGGAGTTCGACTTCCCCGACTCCGGCCAGAGGATCGCCTCCGGCTGGAACGCCACCTGGACGCAGTCCGGCGCGCGCGTGACCGCCACCAGCATGTCCTACAACGGCTCCATCGCCACCAACGCCACGGCCAGTGGCATGGGATTCACCGCGAACCTCACCGGCGCCAACCCGGTGCCCACCACGTTCTGGCTCAACGGTGTCATGTGCAGCGGTCCCGTGACCCTCGGCCCGTCCCCCACTCCCACGCCGTCACCGTCCCCGTCGCCCACCCCCACGCCCACCCCCACGCCGTCACCGTCGCCGACCCCCACTCCGTCTCCGACACCCACGCCCAGCGTCACCCCCTCGCCGGACACGCCGCGCCCCGGCGTCGGACCGTGCACGCCGGGCGCGACCTACCCCAACCCGCTGCCGTCGACGTCGGTGACCGCCACCAAGATCCGGGACGGGTTCAACTTCCTGGAAGGCCCGGTCTGGGACGCCACCACCCAGACCCTGCTGCTGTCGCTCATGCGCGACGGCACGGGCTCGGAAGGCGTCCAGCCCGCGGACGTGCTGCGGTTCACCGAGCCGAACACCTTCGAGACCTTCATCTCCGGCTCCGGCAGCAACGGCCTGGCCCTCAGCCGGGACGGCGGCACCCTCCTGGCCGCGACGCACGACCAGCGCAGCGTCTCCTCCTTCCACCTGCCCGACCGGACGCGTGGCGTGGTCGCCTCCTCCTACCAGGGGCGCGCCTTCAACTCACCCAACGACCTCACCGTCGGCGCCGACGGCACCGTCTACTTCACCGACCCCGACTTCCAGCGCGCCAACCGGCCCGATCAGATGTCCGGCCGCACGGGCGTGTTCCGGGTCAAGAACGGCGTCGTCTCGCTGATCGACGACACCATCCGGGAGCCGAACGGCGTCGTGCTCTCTCCCGACGGCAAGACGCTCTACGTCGGCGGCAACGGCACCGGCCGGATCTACAAGTGGCCCGTCAACTCCGACGGCAGCGTCGGCTCCCGTGCCGACTTCGCGTCCCTGAACGGTTCGGACGGCGCGACCATCGACTGTGCCGGCAATCTCTACCAGGCCTCCTTCAACGACGGAAAGGTCCACGTGTACGCGCCGTCCGGCGTACAGCTCGGCACCATCTCCGCCGGGCAGAACACCACCAACCTCGCCTTCGGCGGCTCTGACGGCAAGACGCTGTACATCACCTCGGGCACACCCTCCCGCGGCGGGAACAGCGGCAACTTCGGCCTGTACCGCGTCCGGCTGAACGTCCCCGGCTGGCCCTACTGATTGGTGTCACAGCTCGGTGTCACTAATTGATGTCACAGCGCGTTGAGGAAGCGGGCCGCGACGGGGGCCGCCACCTGCGCTCCGGTGCCGCCGCCCTCGACCACGACGGCGAAGGCCAGGTCGCCCTTGTAGCCGATGAACCACGAGTGCGTCGGAGGGTTCTCGCCGTTCTCGGCCGAGCCGTACTCGGCGGTGCCGGTCTTGCCGCCCGTGCCGGCGGGGAAGGAGACGCCGCTCGCGGTGCCCTCGCTGACGACGGCGGGCATGAGGCGGCGCAGCGCGGACACCACCGCGGGCTCCAGCGGGCGCGGGGGCGTGCCGCCGTCCGGGACGAGCGAGGCCGGGACCAGCCGGGGTTGCCGCCACGTGCCCGCGGTGATGGCGCCGGCGACGGCGGCCATGTTCAGCGGGCTGGCCAGGACACGTCCCTGACCGATGGCCGCGGACGCGAGGTCGGTGTCGTCATGCGGCGCGGGGAAGGCGGCGTCCACGGCCGGCACCCCGATCTTGATGCTGGCGCCGAAACCGAAGTCGCCGGCCACCTTGGACAGGCGGTCGGCGCCGAGGCGCCGCACCGCCATGTCGCCGAACGTCGTGTTGCACGAGTGGGCGAAGGCGTCGACGAAGCGCAGCGTGCCGTAGTCGTGGAATTCGGCGTTGTGGAACGGGAAGCCGCCGATCGTCTTCTCGGCCGGGCACTCGACGGTCTCGCCGGGCGTGACGCCACCGGCGACCAGGGCCGACGCGGTCACGATCTTGAAAGTCGATCCGGGAGGGTACGTGCCGAGCAGGGCGCGGTTGTAGCCGCCCGGCTTGTTGACCACCGCGAGCACCTCGCCCGTGGACGGGCGCAGCGCGACGAGCGAGGCGGGCTTGTCCACGCCCTCCAGGGCCTGGGCCCCCGCCCGGTGCACCCGCAGGTCGATGGTGGTCGACAGGGCCTTGCCGGGTTTCGACCCGCCCTCGGCGAGGGTGGCGACCTTCGAGCCCGTACGGCTGTCGACCAGGTCGGCCCGTGCGGACGAGGTGCCGGTCAGACGGGAGGCGTACTGCTCGCGCAGCCCTTCGACGATCTGCTGCACGGAGCCGGGCGTGTCCGGCGTGTCGATGCGGGTGCCGTCGGCGGCGGTGATCGGGGCACGCTCCGCGGGCACGGTGGTGAGCTTGGCCCGGATGCCGTCGGTCATCCGGGGGTGGACGGCCGCCGGCGTCCACGCCACCTTCCAGGCGCGGTCGCGCTCGACCAGGCGGAGTCTCCCGTCGTACGCGATGGGCAGCGGGCCGGTCAGCCGGGCGCGGAACCGCACGGTGTCGTCCTGGACGCTCGTCACCTGGAATCGCTGCCCGGTGAGCTTCAGGTCGTCGTGGAAGCGGCGGTACGTGCTTTCGAAGCCGGCCGGCGGGTCCGCGGCGAGTGTGCGCATCGCCGCGTAGTCCGCGCGTGACCAGGCCGCGAGGAAGTTCCGCGCGGTCTCCTCGGGCGATCCCTTCGTCCGCAGCGCCCACACCGTGACCCCCGCGGCCACCACCGGCACGAGCACCGCCGCCGTGACGTATGGCCAGCGCCTTCGCTCTCGCATGCGTCCCCCTTCGAGTCGAGTGCCCGTCAAGAGCAGCAGACCGGCAGGAAGTATGTCCAATATGGATATCAACGCGCTTCATGTGCGATTCGGATATGCTCCCAGCTCGTGGACCTTGTCCGGTACCTCGGCTACTTCCTGGTCGTGACGGAAGAGCTGCACTTCGGGAACGCGGCCGCGCGGCTGGGAATGGCCCAGCCGCCGCTGAGCCAGCGCATCAGGCGTCTGGAGGAGGAGCTGGGCGTGCGCCTGTTCGAGCGGTCGAGCCGGCGGGTGGCGCTGACCGAGGCGGGACGGCTGCTGGTGCCCGAGGCCCGCGAGATCGTCGCCAGGGTCGAGCGGATGCGCGACCTCATGTCCGACCTGGCGCGCGGCGATGCGGCAGTCGTGCGGGCGGGCGTCCCCGCCGACCTCGGCGCCGCCGTGCTCGCCGCGCTCATCGCGGGGTTCCGCGACCGCCGCCCCGACGTACGGCTGTCGCTGACCGAGATGGGCACGGCCGCGCAGGTCGCCGCGTTGCTGGAGGGCAGGCTCGACGTCGGGCTGCTGCGCCATCCGGTCGCCGCGAACGGGCTCGCGTACGGGCCGGTGCTCGTCCGGCATCCGGGCGTCCTGCTGGCGGAGGACGACGAGCTGACCGCCTGGGCGGCCGTGCACCTCGGCGACCTGGCCGGGCGGGACCTGGTGCTGTTTCCCCGGGACGCCGAGCCCGGCCTGTACGACGACACGCTGACCTCGTGCCGCCGGGGTGGCTTCGTCCCGACTGAGATCATCTGCACCGACCGTGTGGAGTTCTCCCTCGGCCTGGTCCTGTCCGGCACGGCTGTCGCGTTCGGCGCTCCCGCCGAGGTGCCGGGCGTGGTGTGGCGGCCCCTCGCGGGTGCGCCCCTGGCCTGGCGCTGCTCCCCGGCCTGGCGGGCCGAGCCGGGGCCGTACGTGCGAGACTTCACGACCGTGGCCGTAGAGGTGCTGAAACAGAGCGCCGGCATGGTGGACGAAGGCGTGCCGCCCGCGCCGCGGGTGACGCCGCGCCCCGCGACAGGGTTCCTCGCATGAACCCCGGCATGCACCCGGGCATGAATCCGGTGGAGCGGGTTTTCCGCAGCGCCGGCGTCACCGGATGGCTGCACGCCGTCGACATCGACGGCGGGCGCGAGGTGGGCCTGCGGGCCGACGAGCCGGTGGTGCTCGCGTCGGTCTTCAAGGTGCCCCTGCTGCTGGAACTACACCGCCAGGCCGAGCGCGGGCTGCTCGACCTCACCGAACGTGTCGGCGTGCCAGGCGCGGACCGTACGGGCGGGGGCACCGGGCTGGCGGCGATGCTGGACGACGCGACGCTGTCGCTGCGCGACCTGGCCTACCTGATGATGGCGGTGAGCGACAACACCGCGGCCGACGTGCTGCTCGCCCGGGTGGGCCGGGAGGCGGTCAACGCGCTGCTCGACGGCCTCGGGCTGACCGCGACGCGGGTGGTGCACAACTGCCGCGAGATGCTCACCAGCCTGTGGGTGGACGCGGGCGTCGCGGACCAGTCGGCCGTGACCCAGGCGTGCACCGACCCCGAGGTGGTGGCGCGGCTGCGCGCGCTCGACCCGGCCTGGGGCAACCGGAGCACGCCGCGCGAGATGACCCGGCTGCTGGCCGCGATCTGGCGTGACGAGGCGGCCGGACCGGCCTCCTGCGCGGCGATCCGCCGCCTCATGGCCCTGCAGGTGTGGCCGCACCGGCTGGCCTCGGGGTTCCCGTTCGACGACGTCGCGGTGAGCGGCAAGACGGGCACGCTGCCCACGCTCCGCAACGAGGTCGGGGTGGTCGAATATCCCGACGGCGGGCGCTACGCCGTGGCCGTGTTCACCCGGTCGCTCAGCACGGCGCAGAACCAGCCGCGGGCCGACGCCGCGATCGGGGCCGCCGCCCGGATGGCGATCGACCAGCTCAGCACCCACATATGACAGACCCCCTCTATGTGGGCGGGGAGGGTGACATGCGGCCCAAGCGTGGCAAAGATGGGGGCATGGTCGAGGAAGGCGCTCTGCTCTGGGAACCCACGCCCGACGTCGTACGTGCGGCCCGGATCACCCGTTACATGGAACGACTGGGCCGTACGGGGGACTACGAGGACGTCTGGAAGTGGTCGGTCGAGTCTCCGGCCGACTTCTGGACGTCCATATGGGACTACTTCGGCGTGGTCGGTACGCGTGGCGACGGGCCCGTCATCCAGGGAACGATGCCGCACGCCGAATGGTTCGCGGGATCGGCCCTGAATTACGCCGAGAACGCGCTGCGCGGCCACCCCGGCCGGGCAGCGGTGATTTTCCGCAGCGAGTCGGGCAGCCGCTGGCAGTACTCGCTCGGCGAGCTCCGCGAGGAGGTCGCCCGGGTCCGGGCGGGCCTCGCGCGGCTGGGCGTCGGGCGCGGTGACCGAGTCGCCGCCTACGTCCCGAACATCCCCGAGGCCCTCATCGCCTTCCTGGCCACCGCCTCGCTCGGGGCGGTCTGGTCCTCCTGCTCGCCCGACTTCGGCGCGCCCAGCGTGACCGACCGGTTCGCCCAGATCGAGCCGAAGGTGCTGGTCGCGGTGGACGGCTACCGCTACGGCGGCAAGGCGTACGACCGGTCGGCGGTGGTGCGCGAGATCGCCGGAAGGCTGCCGACGCTGCAGGCCACCGTCTGGATTCCAGTGCTCCGCGAAGGCGCGCCCGACGGCGTCTCCGGCGGTGCCTCCGATACGGCGCTGAGCTGGGACGACCTGCGCGCCGAGTCCGCGCCGCTGGAGTTCGAGCGGGTGCCGTTCGGTCATCCGCTGTGGGTGCTGTACTCGTCCGGCACCACCGGCCTGCCCAAGCCCATCGTGCACGGCCACGGCGGCATCGTGCTGGAGCACCTCAAGTCGCTGTCCTTCCACCAGGACCTCGGCGAGGGCGATGTGTTCTTCTGGTACACCACCACGGGCTGGATGATGTGGAACTACCTCATCGGCGGCCTGCTGGTGGGGTCCACGATCCTGCTGTACGACGGCAGCGCGGCCCACCCCGACACCGGCGCCCTGTGGCGGCTGGCCGCCGAGGAGGGCGTGACCTACTTCGGCACCGGCGCGCCGTACGTCATGGCGTCGATGAAGGCCGGGGTGAAGCCGGAGGGTCTCGACCGGCTGCGCGGGATCGGCTCGACCGGCTCGCCGTTGCCGCCCGAGGGGTTCGCCTGGGTCTACTCCGATGTGAAGCCGGACGTGCAGCTCGGCTCGTTCTCCGGCGGCACCGACGTGTGCACCGGGTTCGTCGGCGCGGTGCCGCTGCTGCCGATCCGGGCCGGCGTCATCCCGTGCCGCTGCCTCGGCGCGTCCGTCGAGTCCTTCGACCCCGCGGGCGCCTCGATCGTGGGTGAGGTGGGGGAGCTCGTCGTCACCCGGCCCATGCCGTCCATGCCGGTCATGTTCTGGAACGACCCCTCGGGTGACCGCTACCGGGAGTCGTACTTCGCCGACTACCCGGGCGTCTGGCGGCACGGCGACTGGATCAAGATCCTCCCCGACGGCGGCTGCGTCATCTACGGCCGCTCGGACTCCACATTGAACCGCGGCGGCGTACGGATGGGCACCAGCGAGTTCTACCGCGTCGTGGAGCGCTTCGAGGAGATCGCCGACAGCCTCGTCATCGACACCGGGCAGCTCGGCCGGGAGGGCAGGCTGCTGCTGTTCGTCACTCTCGCCGAGGGCGCGTCTCTGTCCGGCGAGCTGACCTCGCGCCTGCGTACGGTCCTGCGCACCGAGTTGTCGCCCCGGCACGTGCCCGACGAGATCCACGTCGTCCCCGGCATTCCGAGGACGCTGTCGGGCAAGAAGCTGGAGGTCCCCGTACGGAAGATCCTGCTCGGCACCCCGGTCGAGAAGGCCGCCAATCCCGACGCCATGGCCAACCCCGAGGTCCTCACCCATTTCGCACCGGAACATTGAGGCCGTTTCAACGGCTTCCTTCGTGCCGGGGATGGGCCACGTTCAGACCGCCACTACGTGGACGTCGTATTTGGGGATCTGACCGTCCCTGGTAACCAAGGAGAGTCCTTCGAACCGGGCCTGAGCGATCAGCAGCCGGTCGAAGGGATCGCGATGAAGGAGCGGCAGTCTCCCCGCCTCGATGGCGTGGCCGAACCGAACGGGCAGTTCGCGGAACTCGCTGTCGCGGATTCTTTCGACCAGGTCATCGGGTGCCACCAACTTGCCGATGCTCTGCTTGATGGCCACCTCCCACAACGTGGCCGGGCTCACGAAGACCTCCGGCTCCTGGTCGATCATGCTCTTGATCTCGTCGGCAAGCGTCGGGTCGTCGCTCAGCCACCACAGGACAACATGTGTGTCGAGGAGCATCTTCACGGCAGCAAACCGAAATCCCTGGCAATGGCGTCGTTGACCTCAGATGAGTCCCAGTCGTCGGCCATGTGAAGCTGGCCCTTCAAAGAGCCTCTGCCGCGGCGGCTCACCTTGGTCGGGAAGGGAATGACCTTGGCCACGGGACGACCGGCACGGCTGATGACGATCTCCTCGCCATGCTCGACCCGGTCGATGATGCGCGACAAATTCGTCTTCGCCTCGTGAATGTTGTACTGCTCGGTAGCGCCCTCTGACATCGCCAACCTCCTTAGCTAAGTTAGCTTAGCCCGATGTTTCTCTCCTGCCCATGCTGTACGGCTCCGCGTGAGGCTGGTCCGGGGGATGCGGCCCGGACGAAGCGCTCGCCCCATTCGCGGACGTACGCGGCGAACTCCGGCGGACCGAGCACCTCGAACTCCGCGCCCACGGTGCCCAGCGCCTGGACCGGCCAGTCCAGGGAGGTGGAGGTCATCGTGAGCAGGCAACTGTGTTCGTCGATCTCTTCGACCGTCCCCCACTGCCCGACCGCCGTACGCACCCGTGCGGCGGGCGCGTGCACGAGGGCCTCGACCGCGTACGGCTCGGGCACGCCGGCGGCCGCTCTGACGAACGCCGCCGCGTCCCTGGCGGGCAGGTCGCGCGGGCGGAAGCGGGCTCCCGCCGGCCGCGCCTCTGTCAGGCGGTCGAGCCGGAAGCTGCGCCAGTCCTGCCTCGTCAGGTCGTAGGCGACCAGATACCAGCGGCGGCCGACCGTGACCAGCCGGTAGGGCTCGACCTCCCGTGAGGAGGGCTCGCGGCCCCGCGCGGCGTAGGAGAAGCACAGCCGCTCCTCGTCACGGCAGGCCTGGGCGACGACGGTCAGCACGTCCACGGCGACGACCGGTTGCGCCGAGGTCGCGGAGACCATCGCCTCGCTCAGGACGTCCACGCGGCGGCGCAGCCGGGGCGGCATGACCTGGACGACCTTGGTGAGAGCGCGGATCGCGGACGTCTCCATGCCCGTGATCGCGCTCCGCGCGGCCTCGCCCATTCCGACGGCGAGCGCGACCGCCTCCTCCTCGTCGAGCACCAGCGGCGGCAGCACGGCGCCGGGCGCGAGCTGATACCCGCCGTCGGTCCCGCGCGAGGTGTCCACCGGGTATCCCAGCTCCCGCAGCCGGTCGACGTCACGACGCAGCGTCCGCTCCGAGACGCCGAGCCGGTCGGCCAGCTCCGCGCCCGCCCAGCGGCGGTGGGTCTGCAGGAGGGACAGCAGCCGGAGGGTGCGTGAGCTCGTGTTCGCCATGGTGCCCAGTCTGTCCGGACTTCCGGTCAGAAAGTGGCCGGAAGCCTCCCTAATGTGGATCTCGAAGCCCTGAGCAGGAGGAACAGGAATGATCACTCGTGAGATCCGGCTGGCCGCATCCGTCACCGGCGAGCCGGGCCCCGGCCACTTCACCGTCGCCGAGACCGTGGTGGACGGCGATGTGGACGGCGAGGTGACCGTCAGGACCGACTACGTGGGCCTGGCCGCGACCTACCTGGAGCTGATGCGGGCCGACTGCCGGATCCCGGTGCCCGCCTGGCAGCCCGGTGACCGCGTGGGAGCCGCCGTCGTGGGCACCGTCGTCCGGTCCGGCAGCCCGGATCTCGCCGTCGGCGATCTGGTGCAGTCGATGACCGGCTGGAGCGAATACTCCGCGGGCCCGGCCGCGCAGTACGTCAAGCTCGACCGGGGGCTCTTCCCCGACCCCTCCTATCACCTGGGCCAGGGCGTGACGGCCTACCACGGGATGGCCGACGTCGCCGCCGTAGGGGAGGGGGATGTGGTGTTCGTCTCGGGCGCGGCCGGCGGGGTCGGCTCGCTGGCCGGGCAGATCGCCAGGTGCCGGGGCGCGGCCAGGGTGATCGGCAGCGCGGGCAGCCCGGCGAAGGCCGCCTATCTGGTCGACGAGCTCGGCTACGACGCCGCCTTCGACTACCACGACGGTCCGGTGGCCGACCGGCTGCGGGAGCTCGCGCCCGAGGGCATCACGGTCTTCTTCGACGTCGTGGGCGGAGAGCAGTACGACGCGGCGGTGCGGGCGGCGCGTCCCGGCGCCCGCTTCGCGCTGTGCGGCTCCCTGTCCCACCAGCTCGGCGGCGATGCCGACCGCTTCCCGGAGCCGGACCGCGCGGCGGCCGAGGCCAGGGGCATCGAGCTGCTGCCGTTCTCCTGTCACCACACGCCGGAACAGGTCGCCGCCTGGCGTGAGCACTTCACCCGCTGGCTGGCGGAAGGCCGATTCGTCTTTCCGCAGACGGTCGTCGAGGGCGGCATCGAGCAGGTGCCGGAGGCGTTCCTGTCCCTGCTCAAGGGCTCCTACCGGGGCAACGTCGCGGTGCGGCTGGCATGAGCGTGCTTTCCCCGCGTGCGCTCAACCGGGCGCTGTTGCACCGGCAGTTCCTGATGGAGCGCACCGGCCGCACCGTGCCGCAGGTGCTCGGACACCTGGTCGCCATGCAGGCCCAGGAGCCGAACTGGCCCTACGTCGGGCTGTGGAGCCGCGTCGACGGCTTCACCCCGGCCCAGCTGAGCGTCCTGCTGGAGGAGCGGACGGTGATCCGCTCGGCGCTGCTGCGCAGCACCCAGCACCTGGCCGTGTCCGGCGACTTCCGCCGGTTCCGGCCCGTGCTGCAACCGGTTCTCGACCGTACGGCCGGCACGTCGTACTTCAGGAAGGCGAGCGGAGGGCTCGACACCGGCGCGCTCACGGCGGCCGGAGCGGAGATCCTGGCGGGCAGCCGGACACTGCCCCGGCGTGAGCTGGCCCGGTTGCTCGCGCTGCGCTACCCCGGCCGGGAGGGGAAGCTCCTGGCCGGGGAGGTGGAGCTGAGAACCCCACTGGTCCACACGCCCGAGACCGCGACGTGGGGCCGCTGGGGCACCCGGAACGCCGTCTCGGTCACCCGCGCCGAGGACTGGCTCGGCGCGCCCATGACACCGGCCCCGATCCAGGAACTCGTCCGCCGCTATCTGGCGGCCTACGGCCCGGCCAGTGTCATGGACGTGCAGGCCTGGTCGGGGCTGACGCGGCTGCGCGAGGTGATCCAGGCCATGCGCGGCGAGCTGCGCTGCTCTCGCGACCCCGAGGGCAGGGAGCTGTTCGATCTGGAGACCGCGCCGGAGCTACCCGACCCCGGCGCGCCGGTTCCCGTGCGGTTCCTGCCCGCCTTCGACAACCTGCTGCTCGGCCACGCCGACCGGACCCGCGTGATCAGTGACGCCGACCGCAAGCGGGTGATGCCGGGCGCGGCGATGGTGCTGCCGACCTTCCTCGTGGACGGGTTCGTCCACGGCAGCTGGTCGGTCAAGGACGGCACGCTGCGGCTCGTCCCGTTCCGGCCGTTGCGGGCGGCCGAAAGGGACGCGGTGGCGGAGGAGGCCGAGCGCCTGCTGCCGTTCCTGGGGGCCGCGAACGTCACGTACGGGTGAGGCGGGTCAGGGGACGAGGGCGTACGCCCGGACGGGGAAGGTGCCCATGCCGGACACGGCGACGGGCGCAGCGTGGAGCCGGAACCCGGTGCGCGGCAGCCGTTCCAGCCCGCGCATGTGCTCGATGATCGGAACGCCCGCGGTGAGCAGGGCGGTGTGGGCCGGGCGGAGCCCGTCGGCCATGTCGTCGATGTTGACGCTGTCGATGCCGACGACGGCCGGTTGCCGGTCGGCGAGCAGGGCGGCCGCGTCCGCCGTGAGGAAGGGGTGGTCCGGGTCGCCGTAGGCCGGGCCGCCCCAGTGCCTCTCCCAGCCCGTACGCAGCAGGACCGCGCGCCCTCCGACGTCGTGGCCCTCGAACGCGTCGACGCCGATGCCGCGCCGGGGGGAGCCGGAGACGTCGATCAGCAGACCGGGGACGTCGACCAGCCGGGTCAGGTCGATCTGAGCCAGGTCCTCGCCCTCCGCCAGCCGGTGGAACGGCGTGTCGACGTAGGTGCCGGTGTTCGCCACCATCGTGATGCGGCCGATCTGGAACTCGGTGCCCGGGGCGTACCGTCCCCGGGAGTCCTCGCGCGTCAGGTGATCGCCGATCTCCGGGCCGGGCAGGCCCGGATAGGTGATCATGCCGTGCCGGACGACATGGCTGAGTTCAACGACTTGGGATGTCACGTTTCCATTGTCGACGACGTCGCCAGGACCCGTTCGTACGCCTCCCGGAGCAGCCGGGAGGCGCGCGGGCGATCGGGGTCGGGGCGGGGGATGCCCAGGTGCGTCTCGCGTAGTTCGTCCATCAGGTTGTCCCAGAGGGGCGGGCCCCCCTCCTCCAGTAGCTGCGCCCGGATGGTCAGTTCCGGTGTCGTCGGACGGTGCCGCAGGCCCCACGAGCCGAGCGCGACCAGGATCGGAACCGTCTGGATGCCCGCCTCCGTGAGGCTGTAGGTCCCTCGCCGTCCCCGCCCCGCGTCCTCATGGGTCAGCAGGCCACCGGCGACGAGCGCCTTGAGTCGGCTGCTGAGGATGTTCGACGCGATCCCCTCGTCGGAGTTGGCGAGCAGGTCACGGAAGTGCCGGCGCCCCCCGAAGATCACGTCCCGGAGCACGATGAGGCTCCACTGGTCGCCGAGCGCCTCCACCGCCGCGTTGATCGCACAGCCGGATCGCGGTCCTTCTCGCACGGCCACCTCCAAAGTGATTGCGTTTTGCTACTACTAAGCCTACGCTCATCTTCAGCAGTTGCAATCCGCAATCACTAGTCGAACCCGGGAGATCTGCGATGTCTCGTGTCAGGGTGCACAACTTCTCCGTCTCTCTGGACGGCTTCGCCACGGGCGAGGGGCAGAGCCTGGATGAGCCGTTCGGCCACGCCGGCGAGCGGCTCCACGAGTGGTTCTTCGCGACCCGGACCTTCCACGCCATGCAGGGGAAGGCCGGCGGCGGCGCCGGCGTCGACAGCGCCGTCACCGGCACATGGGACTCGGGCATCGGCGCCGAGATCATGGGTCGCAACAAGTTCGGGCCGCAGCGCGGCCCGTGGGAGGACCACGCGTGGACCGGATGGTGGGGGCCGAACCCGCCGTTCCACACGCCGGTCTTCGTGCTGACCCACCACCCCCGGCCCTCGGTGGAGATGGAGGGCGGCACCACGTTCCACTTCGTCGACGCCACGCCCGAGGAGGCCCTGCGTCAGGCCCGCGAGGCCGCGGGCGGCCTCGACGTGCGGATCGGCGGCGGGCCGAGCACCGTCCGCCAGTTCCTGGCCGCCGGCCTGGTCGACCACATGCACATCGCCGTCGTCCCGATCATCCTGGGCCGTGGCGAACGCCTGTGGGACGGGCTCGAAGGACTCGAGAAGAACTTCCAGATCGAGTCCGTGACCACCCCGAGCGGCGTCACCCACATGACCTTCACACGACGGTAGACCGCTGAAAGGCTGACAGACATGACCGAGAACATCACCTCCAAGGACGGCACGACCCTCGCCGTCGACGTGATCGGCCAGGGCGGGCCGGTGATCCTCGTCGGCGGCGCGTTCAACGACCGCTCGACCGTGGCCGGGCTCGGCGCCGAACTCGCGTCGGCGTTCACCGTCGTGACCTACGACCGGCGAGGCCGGGTGGGCAGCGACGACAAGAGTGAGGACTACTCCGTCGCCAACGAGGTCGACGACCTGGCGGCCGTCGTCGAGCACGTGGGCGGCCGGGCCTCGGCGTTCGGGCACTCCTCGGGCGCCGTCCTTGTGCTGGAGGGGGTCATGCGCGGGCTGCCGGTCGAACGGGTGGCCGTCTACGAGCCGCCGTACTGCGCCGACGAGAACCAGCCGAGGCCGGCGGCCGACGTCTACGACCGGCTCAAGGCGCTGGTGGCCGCCGGTGACCGCGACGGTGCGGTGGAGCTGTTCCTCCACGAGGGGGTCGGGGTCCCGGCCGAGGCGATCGCCGGGATGAAGGCCGGCGAGGGGTGGGCGTTCCTCGCCGACAAGGCGCCCAGCCTGCCGTACGACGTGCTGGTCAGCGCGCCCTGGCAGCTGATGCCCTTCGACCGGCTCGCCGGGATCGGCGTACCCGTGCTGGCGGTCTACGGCGACCAGACCGCGCCGAACCTCGCGGAGGCGACCAAGGCCGTCGCGGCGACCGTGCCCGGCGCCGAGCTGACGGTGATGCAGGGGGAGGACCACGGGGTGCTGCAGCGGCCGGCGGCGCTGGCGCGGATCCTCACCAAATTCCTCGGTTGAGGCAGTGTGCCCGCATCGGAGGCTGGGAAATTGTCGGAGCGGGCGGATACCGTCGAAGCGGCATGCGAACCGACGGCGCGACCCCTCAGCTCATCGGCAGGGAGCATCCTGCCGCGATGCTGCGTGCCGAGATCGCGCGGGCGGTCGGCAGTCACGGCGGCCTGACGCTGGTCGCCGGTGAGGCCGGCATCGGCAAGACCACGCTTGTCGCCAGCGCGGCCGAGGAGGCCAGGCGCCTGGGCGCGCTGGTCCTCAGCGGGTCGTGCTGGGACTCCGACAACGCCCCCGGCTACTGGCCGTGGGTGCAGGTCCTGCGGGGGATACGGCGGTGTGCCGCGCCGAGGGAGTGGGCGGCGGCCGAGGAGGCCGGAGGAGCCGGCCTCGCCGCGCTGCTCGGCGAGTCGCCCGGCGGCGACGCGGCCGAGGGCTTCCGGCTGTACGACGCGGTGACGAGCGCCCTGGTGGCGGTGTCGCAGAGCCGCCCCCTGGTGGTCGTGCTGGAAGACCTGCACTGGGCGGACACCGCGTCGCTCAGGCTGCTGGAGTTCGCGGCACAGCACACCTGGTTCGAGCGGGTGCTGCTGGTGGGGACCTACCGCGACGTGGAGGTGGAGTCGGCGGACCATCCGCTGCGTGCCCTCGTGCTTCCGCTCGTGACGCGGGCGACCACGGTCACCCTGACCGGGCTCGAACGCGAGGAGGTCGGCGCGCTGATGACCCGCGCCGCCGGCCGGAATCCGTCCGCCGACCTGGTCGCCGAGGTGCACCGGCGCACCGGCGGCAACCCCTTCTTCGTGGAGCAGACGGCGCGGCTGTGGCGCAGCGGCGGTTCCGTCACGACGATCGCTCCCGGTGTCCGCGACACCCTGTTGCGGCGGCTGTCCCTGCTGCCCGCGCCGGTCGTGGACCTTCTCGTCACCGCCGCGGTGCTCGGGCGTGAGTTCCATCGCCAGGTGCTGGCCGCCGTCGCCGCCGCTCCCGTTGTCCAGGTGGAACGGCTGCTCGACCAGGCGGTGGCCGCCCGGCTCGTGGTGGCCAAGGACGGGGTGGCGGGCGGGGAGGAGTTCGCGTTCGCGCACGATCTGGTTCGCCAGACGCTCTACGAGTCTCTCGACGAGAAGGCGGCGTCCCGCCGGCACGCCGCGGTCGTCCATGCCGTCGACCGGTCGCCCGCCCTCGCCGAGCATGTGCTCCCCGCCGACGTGGCCCGGCACGCCTACCTCGCCGGTGACCACGTCGAGCCGGCCCATGCGGTGGATCGGCTGCTCACCGCGGCCCGGGCCGCCGCCGCTCGCCTGGCCGCCGAGGAGGCGCTCGGGCACTACCGCAGGGCGCTCGAACTCGCCGCCGCCGGCGGCGAGCCGCACCGGCGCGTCGTTATCGCACTCGAACTCGGCCGCGAGCTGTACCACGGGGACGACCGCGACGGCGGCCGGCGCGCGGTCGAGGAGGCGGCCGCCGTCGCGCGGGAGACCGGCGATCCCGAGCTGGTCGCCCGGGTGGCGCTGTCCGTCTACCCGGACTGGGGCGACGGCGACGGCGGTGGCGGCGACGACGGCCGGCTGGTCGCCGACCTGCTGCGGGAGGCGCACGGCGAGCTGGTCCGGGACGGCCGCCCCGACGAGGAGCTCTCTCTCGACCACCTCGCGCGGGAGCTGGCCATCCATGTGGCGCTGCTCGCCCGGCGCGGTGAGGACGACGAGGCGCTGGCCTTCAGCCTGTGGGCCTTCCACGACGCCATCTGGGGCTTGGGCACCGCACCGGAGAGGGCCGCACTCACCGGAGAGCTGCTGACCCTGGCCCGCCGCACGGGCGACATGGAGATGGAGAGCATCGCCGCCGCGTTGCGCTGGGTGGCCCTGCTTGAGCAGGGCGACCCCGCTTATCTCGGCCAGTTCCGCGAGTTCGTCGCGCTCGGCGGACGTGTCGACGTGCCGCGCATCGACATGGCCACGGCCACCGACCGCAGCATCATCGCCGCGCTCACGGGCGACTTCGACCAGGCGGAGACCCTGCTCGACGAGCTCATCCGGTTCGAGCACGGGCACGACCACTTCGCGTACATGCTGGACCACCACCGATGGACGGTGCGGATGCTCCAGGGCCGCGACGACGGCCTGGACGAGGTCCACCATGCGCTGCGCAGGAGCCGGCACCCCTGCCCGAGCCTGCTGGAGGGGATGACCGCGCTGCGAAGGGGAGACGGCGCGACCGCACTGCGCCACCTGCGCGACACCATGGCGAGAGGCGAACCGCGGCGTTCGATACGGCCCCTGTGGCTGCGGTTCCAGGCCATGGTCGCCGCGTGGTCGCGCGACCCGGAGCTGTGCGAGAAGGTGAGGGCCGAGCTCGACCCCCACCTCGGCAGCTGGGTGGTGTCGATGTACGGCTGGGACATCGGCGGCCCGGTGGTCCTCCTGCGCGCTCTCCTCGACGCGGCGCAGGAACGCTGGGACGAGGCGGTCGACGGGTTCACCGCCGCCTGGCACTCCGCGGACCTGCTCCTCGCCCGCCCGTGGTCCGTCGAGGCGCGGGCGCATCTCGGTGAGGCGCTGCTGCGCCGGGGCCGCCCGGGCGACGCGGAGGAGGCCGGGAAGCTGCTGGACGACGTGGAGGGCGAAGCGGCGCAGCTCGGTATGCGGCACGTTCTGGAGCGCGTCCGCAGGAGCCGTACGCCCGGTCCCGAAGCCGAGTTCCGGCGGGACGGCGCGGTCTGGACCCTGGGGTTCGGCGGTCACACCGTTCACCTGCCCGACGCCAAGGGCCTGCGCGACCTCCACTGCCTGCTGCACCACCCCGGGGCCGACCTGCCCGCCGTACGGCTGCTCGCCCCGGAGGGCGGGGAGCTCGTCGTCGCCGCCCGGGGGATGGGCGGCGACGCGGTCCTCGACGAGGAGGCCAAGGCGCGATACCGGCGCCGGCTTGCTCTGCTCGACGAGGAGATCGACCGGGCGGCAGAGCGGGGCGACGACGGCCGGGCGGCCGAGTTCGACAGGGAACGGGCGGCCCTGCTGGCCGAGCTGCGCTCCGCCTCCGGGCTCGGCGGGCGCGACCGCCGCCTCGGCGACGAGGCCGAGCGCGCCCGCAAGGCCGTCACCGCCCGGATCCGCGACGTGCTGCGCAAGCTCGACCGGCTTCATCCCGCGATGGCCGCCCATTTGCGCGCCGCCGTCTCCACGGGAGCCACCTGCCGCTATCGGCCGGACCACGAGATCACCTGGCGCCTGTGATCTATTTGCGGTTGTAGAGGCGCATGGTCAGCGCGCCGAAGACCGCGATCGACACCGCGCCGCAGACCAGCACCCAGGTGATCTCCCCGGTGTCCGGGCTGCCCGCCATCAGCGAACGCGCCGCGCTGACCAGGTGGGAGATGGGGTTGACGCCGACGAACGCCTGCAGCCATCCCGGCATCGTCTGCGGGTCCACGTAGACGTTGCTGAGGAAGGTGAGCGGGAACAGCACCAGCATGCTGACCCCCATCACCGACTTCTCGCTGCGCAGCAGCAACCCGAACATCGTCCAGATCCACGAGAACGCGAACGAGAAGGCCACCAGCAGCGCGATCGCGCCCAGCACGCCGGCGACCCCGCCCTGCGGGCGGAAGCCCAGCACCAGGCCGACCACGAGGATGACCGTCGCGGCCATCGTGTAACGGAACGCGTCGCCGAGCAGGTAGCCGACCATGGTCGACGGCCGCCAGATCGGCAGCGTACGGAAGCGGTCGAAGACGCCCTTCTCGATGTCCTTGTTGACCTCGACCCCGGTGTACATCGTGATCATGACGACGCTCGTCACCATGATGCCCGGCAGCAGAAACTGCAGGTACTCCGTCGGGGAGCCCGCCAGCGCACCGCCGAACAGGTAGGTGAACATCAACGTCATCATGATCGGGAAGGCGGTGACGTCGAAGAGCTGCTCGGGCACGTGTTTGATCTTCAGCATGGCCCGCCAGCCGAACGTCAGCGAGGCCGACAGGGCGCTGGGGCGCGGTGGGCGCGTGCCGGGGGCCAGCACCGCGCCCAGCGTCTCGGACGCGGGGACGAAGGACGTGCCGTTCTCGGTGGTCGTGCCGTTCTTGGTGGTCGTGGTGCTTCCGGGGGTGTTGGTGCTTTCGGTGGTGGTGCTCATGCCGCCTCCTCCTGCGCGTTCCGGCCGGTCGCCGGGTGGTCGGTGCGGGCCGGGCCGCGTTCGCCGGGAGGCGCGCCGGTCAGCGCGAGGAAGACCTCGTCGAGGCTGGGCTGGCCGAGGGAGAAGTCGTCGACGACGATGCCCGACGCGGCCAGCGCCGCGAGGGCGCGCGAGGCCCGCTCGGCTCCGGCGTCCGCGTCCTGTCCGGAGATGCGGGTGGTCAGGGCCACGGGATCGGCTTCGAGCTGAACCGGCGTGTTCAGCTCCCTGGCCAGCACGCGCTCCGCCTCCGGCCGCCGCGCGGCGTCCCGCAGCCGCACGTGCACCGACCCCGAGCCGACCGACGACTTGAGCTCGCCCGGCGTACCCTCGGCGATGACCTTGCCGTGGTCGATGACGGCGATACGCCCGGCGAGCCGGTCGGCCTCGTCCAGATACTGCGTGGTGAGCAGCACGGTCGTGCCGTGGGCGACCACGATCCTGACGATGTCCCAGACCTGGTTGCGGCTGCGCGGGTCGAGGCCGGTCGTGGGCTCGTCCAGGAACAGCAGGTCGGGCGTGTTGAGGATGCTGGCCGCGATGTCCAGCCTCCTGCGCATGCCGCCCGAGTAGGTCTTGACCTGCCGGCCGGCGGCCTCGGTCAGCCCGAACGCCTCAAGCAGCCGCATGGCCCTGTCCCTGGCGGCGGCCCGCCGGTGGCCGAGCAGCCTGCCGAGCAGGACCAGGTTCTCCATCCCGGTCATCTCCTCGTCCACCGAGGCGTACTGGCCCGTCAGGCTCACCCGGCTGCGTACGGCGTCGGGCTCGCGCAGCACGTCGTGGCCGAACACCCTGGCCTCGCCGCCGTCCGGGCGCAGCAGGGTGGCCAGCATCTTGACCGCGGTGGTCTTTCCCGCCCCGTTGGGGCCGAGCACACCGTAGACCGTGCCCGCGGGCACCGCGAGGTCGAGCCCGTCCACCGCGCGGTTCTTGCCGAATATCTTGACCAGGCCCGATGTCTCTACTGCCAGGTCTCGCATGTCGTCTCCGTTCCGTCCAGCCGTTCGCGGAAGAGGCGCCAGACGCGGGGCAGGGCCCGCTAGATCGGATCTAGCGGGCCCTGCGGGCGCGGTTCGTCAGGCGGCACGGCAGGAGACCGTGGGCCAGGTCCGGTTGCCGTGGTGCTTGATCGTCACCCCCCAGGAGTTGCCGTGTCCGTTGGGCCGGGCGGTCAGGACGTTCCTGGCGGGGTTCCACGTGGCGCTGACGTTCCAGGTCGCGATGATCTTCTCGGGGTACGGCAGGGTCATGGTCACGACCCAGTCGTCCGAACCCGTGACGGTGACGCCCAGGTTGTAGCGGTCGGGCCACTTCGTGCCCGCGGAGAGCGTCGCGGCGCAGCTCCCCGCGGGCGACTGCACCGGGCTGGACGATGGGCTGGGCGATGGGCTGGGCGAGGGGCTGGGCGAGGGGCTGGGAACGGCGGCGTTGAGGGTGTCGAGCACCGCGGTGTAGGCGGCCTTCTTGTCGCCGTTGCCGTCGAACAGCAGCGGAGTGTCGCTGCTGCGCCAGGAGTCGGGGTCGCGCACGCCCCACACCGTGATGCCGGCGCAGCGGGGGACGGCAAGGCAGTCGCCGACTACGGCGGCGTACGTCGCGGCAGGGGCGCCCTGGATGTCCAGCTCGGTGATCTGGACGTCGACCCCGAGGGCGGCGAACTTCTGCAGCGTGGTGCGGAAGCCGGCGTCGTAGGGGTTGCCGCTGTTGAAGTGGGACTGGAAGCCGACGCAGTCGATCGGCACGCCGCGCTGCTTGAAGTCCATGACCATGCTGTAGACGCTCTGGGTCTTGGCCCAGGTCCAGTTCTCGATGTTGTAGTCGTTGTAGCAGAGCCTGGCGTCCGGGTCGGCGGCCCGCGCGACGCGGAAGGCGACCTCGATCCAGTCGTCGCCGGTGCGCTGGAAGTTCGAGTTGCGCCGGCCGCCGGTGCCGTCGGCGAAGGCCTCGTCGACCACGTCCCAGGCGTAGATCCTGCCCTTGTAGTGGCCCATCACGCCGTTGATGTGATCGACCATCGCCTGGCGCAGCGCGCTGCCGCTGAGGCTCTGCAGCCACTGCGGCTGCCCGGAGTGCCAGACCAGGGTGTGGCCGCGGACCCGCTTGCCGTTCTCCGCGGCCCAGTCGACGATCCGGTCGGCGGCGGTGAAGACGAACTGCCCCTGCCGGGGTTCGGTGGCGTCGAGCTTCATCTCGTTCTCGGGCGTCACCATGTCGAACTCGCGGCCGGCGATCGTGGTGTACGCCGGGTCGCCGAGCTTGCTCGCGTTGATCGCCGTGCCGAAGTAGCGTCCGCTGCGTGCCGCCGCGGCGCCCAGCGTGATGCCGGGGGCGTCGGCGGTGGCGTTCGCGCTGGGGATCTCGGCCACCGCGAGGCCCATCGACAGCGCCGCGACGGCGGCGAGGACGAGCGTGCGGCGGACGGCGGGGGAGGGCCGCCCCAGGGGTTGTGCCATAACCGTGAGGGGTTTCACAGCGTCCGTCCTTCCTCCTGCGGATCCCGATCCCCGGGCGGGCGCGGGACGGAACCGCGAATGTGGGCGAATGTTTCGGAGTGTCACCGAAATATTGCGTGTCGACAAGACCGTGACATCTGTCGTGGGTAGGTCGTGACAGACGGCGCAGGTCCGCACCGGGATGGTGGCGGAGGCTCGCTGTATGAACATTCATGAGGGCGCCCCCGCCCTGTCCGTGGCGGGGCTGCGCAAGACGTACGGCGAGACCCGTGCGGTCGACGGCATCGACCTGGTGGTGGCCCGGGGGGAGGTGGTGGCCCTGCTCGGCTCCAACGGCGCGGGCAAATCCACCACGATCGACATGGTCGTCGGGCTGGCCCGCCCGGACGCCGGGGAGATCGCCGTGTTCGGCGCGTCCGCCCACGAAGCGGTGCGCCGCGGCATGGTGGGTGTGATGCCGCAGGAGGGCGCGCTGCTCGACGACGTGACCGTCCGGGAGACCGTGGCGCTGATCGCGTCCCTGCACCGGACGCCGCTGCCGGTGGAGGAGGTGCTGAGCCGCGCCGGGGTGGCCGACCTCGCCGACCGGCGGGCCGCGCTGCTGTCCGGTGGCCAGAAACAGCGGGTCCGGTTCGCCATGGCACTGGTGTCCGGCCCGGACCTGCTGGTGCTCGACGAGCCGACGGCGGCCATGGACGTGGCGGCCCGGCGGGAGTTCTGGCAGTCGATGCACGCCTTCGCCGAGACCGGCCGGACCGTGCTGTTCTCCACCCACTACCTGGAGGAGGCCGAGGCGTACGCGGACCGGGTCGTGCTGATGCACGCGGGGCGCGTCGTGGCCGACGGGCCGGTGTCCGCGGTCATGGCCGAGGTGGGCGCGCTGGGCCTGGAGGACGCCTTCCTGCGCCTGACCGGAGCCTCGGAGGCCGTGTGATGACTGGATACCTCACCTTCGAGATCAGGCGGACCCTGCGGGACGCCAAGTTCCTGTTGTTCGCGGTCGCCCTGCCGGTGGGGCTCTACCTGCTGATGGCCGACCGTTTCATCGACCAAGGGGCTCCCGCGTCGTACGTCATGGGAGGCGTGGCGGCATTCGGGGCGATGAAGGCGGCGCTCGACGTCGGTGCCCGCACGGCGGTGGAGCGCGGCATCGGCTGGCAGCGCCAGTTGCGGCTGACCCCGCTCAGCGGAAGTGGCTACCTGCTGGCCAAGGCGTCGGTGGCGATGGTCGTGGCGCTGCCGCCGGTGGCCGGGGTGTCGCTGGTCGCCGGGCTCGTCAGCGGGGTGCACCTGTCCGCCGCCGGGTGGGCGGCGGCCGTGCTCGGCGTCTGGGCGGGCACGGTGCCGTTCGCGCTGCTCGGCCTGCTGATCGGCCAGTTCGCCACCGCCCAGAACCTGCAGGCCTACCAGGGGGCGGTGGTGCTGGTGCTCAGCTTCATCGGCGGGCTGTTCATTCCGGTGAGCACGTTCCCGCAGGCGCTCGCGGTGGTGGCCAAGGTCCTGCCGAGCTACTGGCTCGCGCAGGTCGGGCACGCCACCGCGCTCGGTGGCGGGGCTGACAGCTGGCAGGCCGCGCTGGTCCTCGCGCTGTACGCGCTCGTGCTCGGCGCCGCCGTGGTCGTCCGGTATCGCCGGGACACGGCTCGGGCCTAGGGTGACTGACGTGGGTGAGCAGGGCGTATGGGGGCGTTCCGCCTGGCCGGAGTGGAACCCGGCCGGGTCCGGCTCCCGCGCGGCTCGCGTACGCGGTGTCGTCGTGCTGTCGCTTTTCCTGCTGTGGCCGCTCTGGGAGATCCTGCGCCCGGACGGCGGCGGGCTGGACGCGGCGGTTGGGGCCGTCCTCCCCCTGTACGGCGCGGGCTGGCTGGCCGCCATGACCATCGGGCCCCGCCTGTCGCCCCGGCGGCGGATCCTGCTCGTCGGGTCGCTGTTCGCGCTGGCGGTCGTGGCGGCGCTGCTGCGCGACGGCCCGCTCTATCTCGGCCACGCCGGCCTGTTCAGCTTCGCGCTCGCGGCGGCGGCCTGGCTGTTCCCGGCGCTGTGGGCCGTGCTCCTCGGGCTGGGGATCGGGACGGCCCAGGCACTCCTGCAGTGGGCGGCGCCCGGGCCGGTCCACTGGGATCTCATGGGAGGCCTCTTCCCCGCCGTCGTGATCCCGGTGGCCGTGGTGCTGCTGATCCGGCTCGTCGTCCAGCTCGGCCAGGCCCGCGAGGAGATCGAGGCGCTGGCCGCGGCGGCGGAGCGCGACCGGCTGGCCAGGGACCTCCACGACGTGCTCGGGCACAGCCTGACCACGATCACCGTGAAGACCGGTCTGGCCCGCCGGATGCTGGAGAGCGGTGGCGACCCGGAACACGCCCTGGCCGAGCTGCGCGACGTCGAGCGGTTGTCCCGGCAGGCGCACAGCGAGGTGCGCCTGACCGTGTCGGGCCGCCGCCGGCCGTCCCTCGCCGTCGAGCTCGCGGGGGCCCGCGCCGCGCTGCGGGCCGCCGGGATCAGCGCCGTTCTGCCGCCGTCCGCCGACCATGTCCCGGCCGAACTGGCCGAGCCCTTCGCGTACGTCCTGAGGGAGGGAGTCACCAACGTGATCCGGCACAGCGGCGCGACCCGATGCGAGGTGCTGCTCGGAGACGGCTGGCTGGAGGTGCGCGACAACGGCCCCGGGCGGAACGCGGCGAAGCCGGGCAACGGCCTGACCGGGCTGGCCGAACGGCTGCGCGCCGTCGGCGGGCGGGTCGAGGCGGGCCCGGTGCCCGCGGGCGGTTTCCGGCTGCGGGCGAGCCGCGCGTGATCAGGGTGTTGCTCGCCGACGACCAGGCGCTCGTACGCGGCGCGCTGGCGGCGATGCTCGCGCTGGAACCCGACATCGAGGTGGTGGCCCAGGTCGGCTCGGGCGAGGAGGTCGTCGAGGCGGCGCGGCGCAGCCGGCCGGACGTGGCGTTGCTGGACGTGCAGATGCCGGGCAGGGACGGGCTGGAGGCCACCGCCGACCTGCGCGCCGCGCTCCCGTCCTGCCGGGTGGTGATCTGCACGACCTTCGGGCGGCCGGGCTACTTCGCCCGTGCCATGGAGAACGGCGCCTCGGGCTTCGTCGTGAAGGACGCGCCGCCCGAGCACCTGGTCGACACCGTGCGCCGGGTCCACGCCGGCCTGCGCGTGGTCGATCCCGCTCTGGCCGCCGAGTCGCTCGCCAGCGGGTCGAGTCCGCTGACCGCGCGGGAGCGCGACGTGCTGCGCGCGGCCCGGCAGGGCGGCACCGTGGCGGAGATAGCGCGGAGCCTGCACCTGTCCGCCGGGACCGTACGCAACCACCTGTCGGCGGCGATCGGCAAAACCGGCGCCGGGACCCGCGCCGAGGCCGCCCTCATCGCCGACGAGCACGGCTGGCTCTGATCCGTCATCGCCGTGGACCGTCATCCCGGTGAACCGTCATCGCGGTCACTGGAGGTCGCGGGAGGTCGCGGGAAAAGCGAATGACCGGCATGCGGCTCAAGCGCGACAATCGCCCCCATGTCCCAGCCGATACTGCGCACCGACCGCATCACGCTTGTCCCGCTGTCCGACGAACACCTCGACCACGAGATCGAGCTCGACGCCGATCCCGAGGTCATGCGCTATCTCACCGGCCGTGCGCGTAGCCGTGCGGAAGTGGAGGTCCTCCATCGTGAGCGGCTCGCCGCCGCGGACCCCGTCGCGGGGCTCGGCTTCTGGGTCGGTTTCGTGGACGGGCGGTTCGTCGGCTGGTGGCTGCTGGAGCCACCTACGCGTGCCGACCAGGGCCCGGTCGACGGACAGGCCGAGCTCGGCTACCGGCTCCTGCGGCGCTACTGGCGCCAGGGCCTGGCCAGTGAGGGAGCCCGCGAGCTTCTTCGCCACGGATTCGAGGACCTCCGGCTGACCCGCGTCTTCGCCGAAACCATGGCGGTCAACGCCGCCTCCCGCGCGACGATGACCTCGATCGGCATGCAGCACATCCGTACGTTCCACGCGGACTGGGAGGAACCGCTCCCCGGCAGTGATCTCGGTGAGGTCGAGTACGCGATCACCCGAGAGCAGTGGCTCGCCTCACAACCGGCCACGCGTGGTTAGGCTGCCGGCATGGAGGCAGAGGTCGGCGGCGCAGTGGTCCATTACGTCGAGCACGGCGACGGGATTCCCGTTCTGGCGTTGCACGGAGCGGGGGTGGACCATCGCGAGATGGCCGGCGCTCTGGAGCCGGTCTTCCGCGGCCGGCCGGGTTATCGGCGCGTCTACCCCGACCTGCCCGGCATGGGGCGCACTCCGGTGCCCGACCGGCTCCGCGGCTCCGACGACGTCCTCGATCTCCTGCTCGGTCTGATCGACGCCGTCGTCGGCGACCAGCAGTTCGCGATCGTCGGCCACTCGTTCGGCGGATACCTGGCCAGGGGCATCGCCGCCCGGCGCCCGGCCCAGGTCGCGGGGCTGGCACTGATCTGCCCCCTCGGCGAGGAGTCGCGTGACGTGCCCGCACACGCGGTGCTGCACGCCTCGGCCGACGTGGCCGCGGTGGCCGATGCGCTGAGCCCGGCCGAGCAGGCCTCGTTCCGGGACTACTTCGTCGTGCAGACGCCCGCCACCGTGGAGCGGTTCCGGGAGTACGTGGCTCCGGCCCTGCCCCTCGTCGACCGGGACGGCCTCGGGCGGGTTTTCGACCAGTGGCGGCTGAGCGACACGTCCGCGTACGCGGGCCCGACTCTGATCCTCGCCGGGCGTCAGGACGCCACGGTGGGGTACGCCGGCGCGTGGGACCTGGTGGCGCGGTATCCGCACGCCACGTACGCCGTCCTGGACCGGGCCGGCCACGCGCTGCCGCACGAGCAGACCGGGCTGTTGACCGCGCTCATCGCCGAATGGCTCGACAGAGTGGACGAGCACCGTGCCGCGTGAGCGCGCGGTCGGCTCACAGAATCGGCGGGTACGGATCGCTGCGCAGCCTGCTGTACATCCAGCCGTCGCGCCACTGACCGCGGAGGAACTCCACCGCGCGCAAGACGCCCTCCAGCCGGAAACCGGCCTTCTCCAGCGACTTCTGCTCCGCGATGTTCTCCGGGTGGGTGAACGCCTGGATGCGCTCGACCGGGGTGTGGGTGAACAGGTAGTCGCACAGCATCGCCTGGGCGCGCCAGCCGACGCCGCGCCCACGCCAGTCGGGCAGCAGGGCGATCCCTATCTCCCAGAATCGGGAGACTCCGAACCCTCGCACCGACCAGCTCATCATGCCCGCGGCCGTGCCGTCGGCCTCGACGATGACCCTGCTGTCGTCCACGCCCAGATAGCCGTCGACGGCGAAGCGCCGCGCCGGTGCCTGCGCGTCGCGGAACCCCGCCCAGTCGAGGCCGATCAATCCCGGCTCAGTGACGAAACGCCGGAGCATGGCGAGATCGCCTTCCGCCACCGGTCGCAGTCGTACCTCAAGCGTGCCCACCGTGCCGCCTCCCTTCGTTCTCCCTTCGATGCTCTTCTCGACATTAGCGCTGAGATCATCAGCCCGTGACGGCGCGTAGGGCGCCGGGGCGGCGGCCGGTGAGGCGGTCGAGCCTGGCGGCGGTGGCGTCGTCCGCGGGGAGATAGGCGATCAGGAGTTGGCTGTCGTCGCCGGACAGGCCGAGGGTCTCGTAGGCCAGCCGTAGCTCGCCCACCTCCGGATGCGCCAGCCGTTCGACGCCGGTGCGCCCGGGCGGGCCGGGCGGGGTCGTCAACCGGTCGGTGAAGGGCGCGCCGACGGCGAGGGCCAGTTCGTTGACGAGGTGCTCGACGTGCGGGTCCTCGCGGGAAACCCCCGGTTTCAGCCCGGCGAGCCGCTCGTCGGCGACTCGGTCCCACTCGGGATAGGCGGCTCTGGCCCGGGGATCGGCGAAGACGTACCGCACCAGGTTGGGCGGCCGGCGGTCCAGCAATCCGATGGGGCCCGCGAGCCGCTCGTAGCCGTTCGTGTACGCGAGCACGTCACCGAGCCGGTTGACCACCAACGCCGGGGCGGGTTCGAGCCGGTCGAGCAGCGCCCGGACGGTGGGACGGACCGACTGCGCGGGCGGTCCCTGGCACGGGCCGACGAGCCGGCCGGCGCCATCGGCCGCCTTGAAATGGTGGAGCAGATGGAGGCGCTCGTCGGCGGACAGGCGCAACGCGTCGGCGAGGGCGGCGAGCACGGGCACCGAGGGATGACGATCACGCCCCTGCTCAAGCCGGGTGAGATATTCGACGCTGATCCCGGCGAGCGTGGCCAGCTCGGAACGGCGAAGGCCGGGGGTGCGGCGCCGGCCGCCGCCGGGCAGCCCGACGTCGGCGGGGGTGACGGCCTCGCGGCAGGCCCGCAGAAATTCGCCCAAAGTGGTGTCGCTCACGTTCGCAGGCTATCGAGCGGTCTCGTCTCCGAGCGTGGCCCTGTGGGGGCCAGTCTCGGCCCGGCCTCCCTCCGGTGGTCCCGGTCGCCGGATCCTTGGCGCTGCTCAAGGTTTTCCTACTTTGTGAGGAGCGCGGAAATGGATCTGGGACTCACCGGCCGTACGGTCATCGTGACGGGGGCCTCCGGCGGCATCGGGCGCGAGATCGCCCGCGGGTTCGCCGCCGAAGGGGCCGACGTGGTGCTCGCCTATCACCACTCCCAGGCGGGCGCGGAGCGGCTCGCCAAGGAGATCGGCGGACGCTCGCTCGTCGCGCCGTACGAGCTGGACGGCGGCGGATCGGCCCGCGGTCTGGTCGAGAGCGTGCTGGGGTGGTCCGGCCGGATCGACGTGCTGGTCAACAACGCCGTGCACTGGGGCGCGACCGAGCCGGATGCGGACCTCCCCTTCGACGCCGTGCCCGACGAGAGGTGGCAGACGGTGATCCGGGCCAACATCGAGGGCGCGCTGCGGCTCAGCCGGGCGGTCGTCCCGTCGATGCGGGAGCGCGGATGGGGCCGGATGGTGCACATCTCGTCGAGCATCGCGGTTGACGGCATGCCCGGCGGGGAGTACTACGGGGCGGCCAAGGCGGCACTGCACGGTTTCAGCAGGTCCGCCGCGTTCGGGCTCGGGAAGGACGGCGACATCCTGTCCAACGTCGTCATGCCCGGCTTCACCAGGACCGAGACCAACGTCGCGATGGTCGAGCAGGCGGGCGGTCACTACAGCGCGCGGGCTCCAATCGGCCGCCTGCTCGACGCCGCCGAGGTCGCGAGCGCCGTCGTCTACCTGGGCTCGGCCGCCAACACCGGCATCACCGGACAGGCCGTCAAAGTGACCGGCGGAGCCTGACTCCTGTTCGCGAGGGTGACCCGATGTGCGCCCGCGGGGGCCCCGGTCGATCTGACGCCGGACGACCTGCGGGCCCATACCCCGTGGGCAGTACCGCTGGCGCTTGGATCTACTGGCGCATCAGCTTGAAGGTGTGCTCACCCTCGGCGCCGATCTCGGCGTCGAGGGTCTTGTCGTCGAGCGCGGGTGCCACCCCCGCTTCGACGAAGACCCGGGTGTCCTCCTTCTCGATCACCTGGTCGCCGGCCAGCGGCGCACTCACCAGAGACAGTTCGAGCGAGGCTTCCTCGCCGGGCTTCGGCGCCAGTCGCAGGCCCGCCTGGTCGGGGATGTTCTCACCGACCGTCAGATCACGAATCGCCACGACGGCGTTGTCGGTCAGGGTCAGCATGGAAATGCTCCTTCACCAGTGGGAACGGGATCTCCGGGCACCCGGGGGGAACCGCGGGCACCGTCTGTGCCGGATGGCCCGACGGCGCGTCCGCGACCCGGCCACCTTGATTTCCATGGCCCGTACCCCCGATCCCGGCGCGAAACCACACAGCGCTCCGGTAAAAGGCATCCCGCGCCAGATCGGCTGATCGTGCCGCGTCGCAGCCGGCGAGAACCGGCCGCGACCACCTGAGCCCTGCTGCTCCCCCGGCTGGGGCCGGCCGGGTCCGTAGGTCGCCCACCGGGTCGGGCTGACCGACGCGGAGGTCGCGGGGATGCCGAAGGGCCAGGCTCTCGCCCGTCTCCAGCGCTACTGGACCGCCGAAGGCTGATGGCCCGTTCAACGGGTGACGGCGCGAAGGAGGCCGGTGCGCCGGCCGGCGGAGCCCGACCGGCGGGGCAACGGACCTCTCTCGCTCGTACGCGTCCAGATACACTTCTTGTATTAGTTACTTGTTTTTCCGTAGTAGTGAGTACTAGCGTCGTAGCCATGATTCTTGTCACCGGAGCGACGGGGCT
Source organism: Microbispora bryophytorum (assembly GCF_043197435.1). NCBI lineage: Bacteria > Bacillati > Actinomycetota > Actinomycetes > Streptosporangiales > Streptosporangiaceae > Microbispora > Microbispora bryophytorum. The sequence continues at coordinate 667,131 of NZ_JBICTF010000004.1, forward strand.
CAGTGGATCGATCGTCGTCCAGGAGTTCGCCCGGCAGAACGCTCCCGTCCGAGCGCTGGTCAGAGACCCGGACAAGGCCCGGAAGCTCCACGGGCTGCCGGGTGTGGAACTGGTGGAGGGCGACATGCTGCGCCCCGAGACCCTGACGGCCGCCCTGCGCGGCGTGGAACGCGTGCTCATGATCTCCTCCCCGAGGGAGCGGATGGTGGAGACGCAGTGCACCTTCGTCGACGCGGCAAAGGCCGCGGGCGTGCCGCACATCGTGAAGTACTCCGGAAAGGAGTCGGGCGTCGGCTTCGATCCCGGCAGCTTCATCGGGACGCACGAGCATCTGGAGATCGAGCGCCACCTCGAGGCCTCCGGCCTGGCCTGGACCCACCTGCGCCCGAGCCAGTTCATGGAGTTCTACCTGCCCGGCACCCTCACGGGTGTGGATCCGCACCGGCGGGAGCTGCGCATGTCCATCGGCGACAGCAGACTGTCGCCCGTCGCCATCGAGGACGTCGCGAAGGTCGCGGTCGCGCTGCTGAACTCCGACGGCCACGAGGGCAGGGCGTACGACATGACCGGCCCGGAGGCGCTGACGATGAAGGAGGTCGTCGAGCACATCTCGGCGGCGACGGGAACCGCCTTCCGCCATGTGGAGCTGCCTCTGGAGGACAAGCTGCGCGAGTGCGAAGAGGCGGGGATGCCCGAACCGTCCATCCGGATCCTGAGGGAGCTGTTCGCCGAGCGCGGGCGGCGTCCCGAGTCGCACGTTCGGCTGGAGACCCACCGGACCTTCGGAGTGCGGCCCACGAGCTTCGCCGAGTTCGCCCGCGACCACGCGGCGGCGTTCCTCGGGCAGGCGGGTGGCGGCGAGCGGTGACGACGATGCGGGCCGTGGTCGCGCGGGAGGTCGGCGAGCCGGGCGACGTGCTCACGGTTCGCCGCGTGCCGGTGCCCGAGCCTGGACCGGGACAGGTCCTCGTGCGGGTGGACGCGGCGCCGGTGCACGCCGGCGACCTGCACGTCATCCGAGGCCGGTACGGCTACGCGCCGCCGTTCCCGGCCGTGCCCGGACTGGAGTGCGCCGGCACCGTCGCCGCGTTCGGGCCGGGCGCCGGGGACGGTGAGGACGGGCTGCGGCTCGGGCAGCGGGTGACGACGGTCGGTGTGACCGGAACCTGGCAGGAGTTCGTGGTCGCGGACGCCGCACAGGTGCTTCCGGTGCCCGATTCGCTGAGCGTCTCCACCGCGGCCCAGCTGATCGTCTCTCCGCTCACCGCGTGGCTGCTGGTCACCGGGCTCGGCCTCGGGCCCGGCGACTGGCTCGTGCAGACGGCCGCCGGTTCCACGGTCGGGCAGCTCGTCCTCGACCTGTCACGCCGACTGGGCTTCCGCACGGTGAACGTCGTGCGCCGCCGGGCCGCGGTGGACCGGATCCGGGCTCTCGGCGGCACGGAAGTCGTCTGCACCGAAGACGAGGACCTGCCGGAACGGCTGGCCCAGCTCACTGCCGCCCACCCGATGTCCAAGGCGATCGACTGCGTGGCCGGGCGAGTGGGGGCCGACGTCCTCCGGGCGCTGGCCCCGGGCGGGGAACTCGTGGTCTACGGGGCGTTGTCCACGCACCGCCAGACCGACCCGGCCATGCTCGGCATCCCCGTGCCCGCCGACGCGATCATCTTCGGCGGCAGGAGTATGCGCGGGTTCTTCCTCTCGCGCTGGTTCGCCACCACGCCTCCCCAGGTCGCGCGCCGCGAGCTGGGCGAGGTGATCGCGCTGGTCGAGAAGTCGGCGATGACCGTCCCCGAGGGGCAGGCGATCCCCGTGGAGCGCGTGCTGAAGGCGGTCCGCCTGGCCGAGGCGCCCGGCCACGGAGGCAAACCACTCCTGGTGTTCCAGACCGCTTTTATTTCTGGAGGATGGAATGAGTTCGGAAGTTCACGAGGCCGCCTCCGGCCAGGCCGAGGAGCGCGCCGTACGGGCCCTGTTCGAGGCGACGTCGGCCGCGTGGTCGGACGGTGACGCCGGGGCGTTCGTCGGCCGGTACGCGCAGGACGCGACCGTGATCCTGCCCGGGGTCCATCTGCGGGACAGGGACGGCATCCGGTCCGCCATGGGCGCCGCCTTCGCGGGGCCGCTCAAGGGGTCCAGGCGCATCCACACGACGGAAACCGTCCGGTTCCTCGGCCCGGACGTGGCGGTCGTGGTCACACGGAGCGTCACCACCTTCGCGGGGGAGGCGGAGCCCCCGGCCGACCGCTGGGAGCTGGCGACATGGACGCTCGTGCGGCGCGGCGGCGAATGGCTCGTCGAGGCGTATCACAGCTCCCCGGCGGGGCTGTCCGGCTGACCGCTGCCCTGTGGGTGAGGCCGTGGTGGACCGTCGCCGCCTCACCCACGCGTTGCACTATGGGAAAGCAAGCATCTGCTCCAGGATGAATAGGATGAGCGGGTGAGCACGGCACGCACGTACGGCGATCCCTGCGCCACCGCGCGCGCTCTCGACCTGCTCGGCGAACGCTGGGCGCTGATGATCGTCCGGGACCTGCTCTTCGGCCCGAAGCGCTACAGCGACCTGCAGAGCGGCCTGCCCAACGCCAGTCCCACCGTGCTCTCGCAGCGGCTGCGCGATCTGGAGGAGGGCGGGGTGATCCGGCGGCGCAGGCTGGGCCCACCGGCGCGGGCGTGGGTCTACGAGCTCACCGAGTGGGGCCACGACCTGGAGCCGATCCTCGTGCACCTGGGCCGATGGGGTCGTCACTCCCCCCTGAAGGAGACGACGACGCCTCTGGGGACCGATTCGCTGATGCTCGCTGTGAAGAGCCACCTGGAGCCCGGCCAGCTGGGCGACCTCGACGCCACATTCCTGGTCGACGTCGGCGGGGACGTCTTCACCCTCCGCGTGTCCGGCGGCGAACTCGCGATCCGCCGGGGCGAGCCGGATCAGCAGGACGCGGCGCTGCGGACCGACCCCGCCGTCCTCAAGGCCCTGGTGATCGACGGAACGCCGCTCGACCAGGCCGGGGAGCCGCTGGAGATCACCGGCGACCGCGCGGCCTTCCAGAGGCTGCTGGACGCCCTCGCCACAGACTGACCGAAGGGGAGATCGCAAGTGAGCCCGTCACCGGCATCGAGTGAGGTTTCGTCCCTCCTCGGCTACCTGAACTGGAAGCGGCAGCACGTCCTCGACATCCTGGACGGCCTGGACGAGGCGGACCTCCGGCGTCCGGTTCTTCCGTCGGCCTGGACCCCGGCCGGCCTCGTCAACCACCTCGCCCTCGACGTGGAGCGCTTCTGGTTCCGCGCGGTCTTCGGCGGCGACCCCGAGGCGGTGGCCTGGTTCGCTACCCCGACGGACGCGTGGCAGGTGCCCGGCGACCGGCCCGCCTCGGAGGTGTTCGACCTCTACCGCGAGGAGACGGCGCGCGCCGACGAGGTGATCGCCTCCAGCGACCCGGACCAGGCGCCGCGCTGGTGGCCGGACTACCGCGACGACCGGCCGCCGCAGGACCTGCGTCACGCGATCCTCCACGTCCTCGTCGAGACGGCGACCCACGCCGGCCACCTCGACGCGGTCCGCGAGCTGATCGACGGCAAGCAGTTCCTCGTCCTGGACTGATCAGAAGGGTCAGGAGGCGGGGCAGCGGTAGTCGGCATGGCGGTTGGGGGAGCAGCACACCACGCCGCAGGTGAGGAACCGGCCGCCGGTCAGCCAGATGCCCCACTGCACGTCCACGCCGTTGCGAAGTGTCTCGCGAGCGGTCCTCAGCCTGAAGTCGAGCCCGATCCGGGCCTCGTCGGCCGGGCGGAGGAAGGAGCCTTCCATCGACCGGTAGCGCTCCGCGAGCCAGGCGAGCGCGTCGTCGGGGGAGGCCGGGGAGGCGTCGATCCGGCGGGCCGGCTTCAGCAGCCAGTCGCACGTACGCATCGGCGGCAGCGGGGAGCCGGTGAACGGGCCGGGGTCGGCGGGCGGCAGCGGCGGCCGTCGCTCGCCTTCGTTGCGCAGCTCCGCCCCTATGCCGTTCCATGCGTAGCAGTGCAGGTGCATGGCGCTCCGTAGAGTGGGGGTGGTCCCTGCCCGCTATCACCGGGCAGGGGCCACCGTGCTCCTACAGTGTGGTCAGGCCGGCCGCGCGAAGCTCCTCGGCACCGGTGAACCGGAGAGTCCCGGCATCCGGGTTCTTGCTGTCACGCAGGGCGAAGGCGTCGGCCTCGCCCGGAATCGGGGCCGGCTCGACGCAGGACTCCATGCCCTCTTCCTGCTGGTTGCCGCCGCACAGTCGCCGGAAGCGCGCTCCGGCGAGGTCGCGGTCGTACAGGTCCATCGAGTTCCTTCCTGTCGGTGGTCCCGCCTTGGACGGTGCGCCGGCCGGGCGTCTTCATCGGGCTGGCCTTCATCGGGCCTTGCCGAGCAGCAGGTCCATCCACATGCGACGCGCCCGCGCATCGGGCAGTCGTTCGCTCTCCCTGGTCTTCGGCTGGTCGCCGCTTCGGTCCGTCCGGCGGACGAACAGCACCCCGCCCGACGCGCACAGCTCGTACGCCAGCGGCGAGCAGTGGTCGCAGGTGTGCGCGACAACCCGAGCGCGCACACTGCGCCTGGTCTCGCCCATCCACCGAATCGCGACGTGCCCCGGCTGCTCCGGAGCCACATGGAGTCCCGGGCAGCTGTCAGGGAGCCGAGGCAAGGGCGGCCAGGCTCTCCTGCTCGGCGATGACCCGGCAGAGCCCGGCCAGGTCGTCGCCGTCGACGGTCCGGGCGGCTCCGACTTCTTCGGCCTTGGCGGAGAACGGCCGCTCGCGAGTTGCCCACAGCCGACCGGCATCGCTCGTCATCACCCGCCAGCCCTCGGTCGGCGTGGTGCCTTTCCGTTTCGTCACAGCTCGGACCTCGATTCCTGATCGGGGGTCCCTGCGCGGCGTGGACCCGTTCCCTGTCACCTGCTATGACAGCGCTGCGTAACCTTCCCGGCACAGGTGCGGATGAGGGAAACTGAGGGCGGCCAAGGATCACCCCCGGATCCGAGCAGAGGTGCAGGCGATGAGCGACGACCTACCCCCATGGGCCGTACGGCTGCGCGCCGAGCGGCGGAACAGGTTGTGGAGCCAGCGTGAGATGGCCCGCCGGCTGGTCGAGGCCGCTGACGAGGACATCCGTCCCCACCTGCCCTCCCGGGAGACGATGATCCGCCGCATCAAGGCGTACGAGGCCGGACACAACCGGCCCGGCGATCCCTACCGCCTCCTGTACGCCCGAGCATTCGGGCTCACCGAGGCCGAGTTGTTCGGCGAGGACCGCGTAGCCGTATCGGGTCCGTGCGGTGCCGCGTGTCAAGGGAGACGCGATGACATCCTGGCGGCGGACTCGATCAATACCGGTGCCACGATGTACTCACCTCACTACGGCTCTGTAGCCCCGGAGGTCGTCATGTACTTCCTCGAACAGCTCCCCGGTCACTACAAGGCGGACATGTGGCTGGGGCCTCGCCATCTGATTCCGACCGTCGCCACCCAGGCGGAACTCATCAGGGAACTCGCCCAAGCCGCGGATGCGCCCGTACGTCGTGGTCTTCTGGGCGCCGGCGTCGCGTACGCGGCACTGCTCGGGTGGCTGTACCAAGACGGCGGTGACGTAGGCCCGTCCCGAGCCTGGCGAGCCGTCGCCCTCGACATGGCCCACCGTTCGCAGGATCCGCAGCTGGTCAGCTACGCCCTCACGAACCAGGCGATGCTCGCGGTGGACCTCGACGATGGGCATACGGTTGTGGACTACGCGGAAGCGGCCCTGGCCGACGAGACCAAGCTGTGCCCGAAGGCACGGGTACTCGCGCTGGTCCATCAGGCGCACGGCCACTCGATGCTGCTGGGGAAGGAAAAGGACCTGGTTGATCGACTGTTGGATCAGGCGGCCGAACTCGTGGATCATGTTGACGACGAATACCTCTGGGGCAACGCGTGCCATCGCACCCGGGGGTATATCGACGTGCAGCGGGCGACCGCCTACCTGCGGGTGGGCGCATACCGCGAGGCCGTCGCTCTCTGGGACCGGATTCTTGGCACAGCTCCGGAGTCGGCGCGTCGCGACAATGGCGTGTTCTGGGCACGCCAGGCCGCTGCCCTGGCCGCCGTACCGGAGCCGGAACGAGTCGTTCAGATCGCCTCAGCCGCCGCGTCCGCCGTCGAGGCGACGGGATCGGCCAGACTACGCAAAGAGTTCAAGGCCATTCCGCAGCATGCGGCCGCCTGGGCCGGCACCGCTGCCGGCCGCGAGTTGGCCGATATTCTCGCTCCGTTCGCCTGACATCACCGACGTGGAGACACGGATGACCACTCAGCCGCTGTCCGAAGAGGAGATCGCCGCTCACCTACGCGAGCTACCAGGATGGGAACGCCAGGGCGACACCATCGTGCGGACGTTCAAGCACACGTACCACGAGTGCGTTCACCTGGCCATGTACGTCGCCGCCAAGGCCCGGGAAGTCGGTCACCACCCCGACATCCACATCACTTGGCAGCGGATCCGCTTCGTCATCACCACGCACGACGCCGGTAACCGGCTGACTGCCAAGGATTTCGAACTCGCTCGTCACATCGACGCTGTCGCCGCTGGCCATCGTGCCGAGGTTGTTGGAGCAGAACCTAGTTCGTAGAGGTTGCCGAGGATCATGCATAAGTCGGCTGCCTTCCGAGGGCTCCCCACAAAAGCCGACCGATCTCTGTGGCGCATGTGCGTCAAGCTGTTGAAGGCCACATGGGTAGGTGCGAGGCTCTCAACTTGGAAAGAATCTGCGGGTCCAGCCTGAGTGCTGAGACTAGGACATGAGCGGCGAGCAGCGGGGGTATCGCGTTCCCAACTTGCTGTGCGATGTCACGTCCACGCCATGGATAGTTGGCGGGAAAGGTCTGCAGTAGCCCGGCCTCTGAGCTTGAGAATCGGTCAAGGATGCTGCCGGACAGCGTTATCACTCGGTTGCGAGAGATCTTTCCAGTTACTGTAAAAGCTGGCTCGTCGGAGGATCGCCGGCCGCGGGCTTTCGGGTCGCCGCCAGTGCCGTAATTGGAGACGACGACGAAAGGCGTCGGCCGCTGCAGCACGTCCCGCATCCTTACCCAAGGGAGCGGGCCGACGTCTCCCTCAGCGCGCGGTACCGCCTTAAGGAACGGTCGGTGGGTCGGCCTGGGCAACGACGCATCGCTCTTATAACGTGCGATCATGACTGCGCGGCGTCTAGTTTGCGGCACTCCATATTGTTCTGTGCGCAGGACGTCGCAAACTACGCCGTATCCTTCACCCGCGAGAATCTCTCCCATCGCTTCCCAAACCGGTAGGACGGCTGGCACCTGCTCTAGGATGATTGCCTGGTAGGGCTTTCCGTAATCTATTGCCTCAAGCGCCCATCTCAACGGTTCCAGCACTAGAGCTGTACGCTCATCGGACAATTTTGAGAGGTCTGCTTTGACGTTCTCTCGAGCGGCCATGCGCTTGGCGAAGGCGAGCACATCATCCAGGGCGCGGCGGCCTGCGCCGGATCCTGCCACGGTGTACGTCTGGCATGGTGGCCCAGCTGCCAGGACATCGGCATCCGCGAAATCTCTCGGCCCATACTTGCGTACGTCGCCTTGTTTTGTGAGAAGCCCCGCTGCACATCGAGTGGCACAAGCATTTGCGTCCCACTCGATGCCGAGGACAGGAATGCCCAGCCAGGTCGCTGCCACGTCGAGCCCACCAGGGCCGGCGAACAGGTCGATGATCCCGTACACATGATCTCCAGGCTGCCCGGCGATGTCACAGAGCGTAGAGCTGGCGAGTGCTCGCCGTCGACAAACCGTTACGGATCTTCATGGTGTCCGAAAGCATACTCTTCCATTGCCCACGTCCGCATGGTGGACGCTGGGACCTGTCTGCCGTGCATGGCGGTCCCGGACCTGACGCTTCACACCATCCGGAGTCGATCAGCCGGTTGCCTCGCAGGTTCTGCGTGCACAAGAAGACCGTCGAAGGCTGGGGGACCGTGCTTGAACGGAGGTTCTTGCAGGAAGCGGCCACCGGAGCAGTGGAGAGAGCGGCCCTGGGACAGTGGTGGCATGTCGGTCGTCGATCGGTCCCCGCGTACCTTGTCTTTCATGGGGTCGAGAGCAGAGTCCTGGGCTTCGAGTGAAGGCACTCGGGCGAGCATGAGAGCCAACAGGCCTCGTGACACCAAGCCTGAGCTCGCTTTACGGCGAGCGGTTCACGCTCTCGGGCTGCGTTACAACGTGGCCGCGCGTCCACTGCCCGCAGTCCGCCGGACTGCCGACCTTGTCTTCCCTCGCATACGCGTCGCGGTCTTTCTCGACGGCTGCTTCTGGCATGGGTGCCCTGCGCATCACAGTGTGGCCAAGACCAACGCTGGTTACTGGGCGGAGAAGGTGCGCCGCAATCGGGAGCGGGACTTGGAGACCGATCGCATGCTCAGGGAGGCCCGCTGGTCCGTTATCAGGGTCTGGGAGCACGAGGACCCCGCAGAGGCGGCGCAACGGGTTGCGAAGGTGATCCGAGAAATCCGGGCCTCGCAAACAGGTGACTTGCCGTCGGCGCCTTGACCGGATGGGTGCTAGTCAGTCCCCGTGGGATGGCAATCGGGTGACCGGTGCCGACTCCGCGCCACGCAGTCCCGAACTGGTGACGTCGATGTGCGTAGGGGCGTCGAGCTGGCCTTCGGCGTCTCCACCACCCGGATGTCCGGCATGGGTAGCGCTTGCTTGTCATGAGGGTAGGCGCCGCCTTCGACCACGGGGGGTGGGCGCTGCTGGGCGCGGAATGATGTCGGCCGGATTCAGTGTGCTCCTTGTCGGGCCCTCGCCCGTCTTGCTTATATGGGCTAACTTTCGCCTTTGAGATAGAAGGAGCGGGTGGTAAACCTTGGGACTGTAGGGGGTTCCCCCGACACCGTGTTGCCATGCCCCTGCTGCTTCCATGGGAAGAGCAATAAGGGGAGTCGCGGGGAACAAGGTCGACCGGGTAACTGGTTTGAGCACGAGCACTACACCAATCACGTGGTCGGCCTACGCGCTGGAGGTCATGGCGATCCTTCAGTAGCACGGGTAGCAGCGTGCGACATATACGCGAAATGATCAACTGTGAGGCGTCAGCCCCCGACGGTATGCGCCGAGGTGAGAGGCATCGACTACCGGACGTGACAGCCGCTCTCCTAAAGCAGGTGCGCAGTTCCTAATCGTGCTTGAGGAAAACCTGCGGCGAGGTCAACGTCTCGTCCCCTCCGGCCGGCGGGTCAGCACCTCCGGCACCCGGTCGTCCGCTCGCAGCCGACCGACGGACTGCGGCTCCACGTAGCCCAGCAACCTGTAGATCTTGGCATGGTCCGCTTCCAGATGTCGGCGATGGATCGGCTCGTGATGCATGATTCGATTACGCAAAAGGACCATGGTCTGCAGATTGTCACGCAGCGGCTCTCTCCTGCCCGAATAATATGGGAACGCCCCGTGCAAGGCCGGGACCCACAAGCGCCGGTCGTACTTGCGGCTCAAAAGCGACACCCAGAAGCCAAACGACAGCTCGGTGACCACGTCATCGGCCGGGGGCCGCCTGACACCTTTCCTGGCCAGCTTCTGATTCGCCGCGCTGACCTTGGCCATCTCGTACTCGTCCAGAGGAGCCACCCGCCACCAATCGTCCGTCCCGAACCGGTTCCGCAGCCGGTCGTGCTCGGCGTTGCGTAAACAGATCTCCAGCCAGTGCAGTGGCCCGTAAAACGCCTCGGACACCACGACGTTCCACTGATACAGATCCCACGCACCCAGACGATCGCCTGAGAGCGCATCGAGATACGAAGCGAAGCGCGGTACGGAGATCACCCGCTCGATCCATCCGGGCAGTTCGGTATGCAAGACGACACCTCCGAAGTCATCGCTGACGTGCAGCGGCACCTCGGGGTATGCTGGACGTCGTAAGCCCCGGGTCCGCCTCTGCTCTGCATGCCGCCCGGGGCACGGCTTTTCTTGATGCAATAGCCGTACGAATCCCGCCTGGACAGGCTCTTCGCTGTGCCGCAAAAGTCCAGCCGTACGATCATTTGGCACAAATGTATTGAGGCTACAGCGAACTGTTAACCCCTCTTATCCGGCTCACTGAATCAGCCGGCCTACCACAACCGTCTGGTCGCGACCGCGCCGACGCCGACGGTGTGGATGGGGGCGCGCTCATCTCCTCCAGCATGCGTACGTGTAAGGCTGCGCGTTCGGCCAATCGAACGTCGTCGCGCTGCGTCTCTCGCCCTCAACTGCTCGTGCCCCACAGCAACAGAGGATCACCTCAAGCTGACTGGAGCCCTTACATAAGAGGCTACACAGAGGGTACCCACTTGCTTTTTCGAGCTATTGGCTGGAAATAATACCAGCTAGATCGACTCTCTTCTACTGTTTCACGGACTGGGCACTTGACGGGCTAGCCCCACAGCCCGAATGGCCGATTCCTTTAAACTGGCAGACAGATTCGTGCCCGCGCTGCAACACGTTAGGGCCGAATCGCCAAAAGACCTAAACGCCGATTCGCCCGCCAATGTCTCTACATACAAACAGGCGACACAGTGCGCATTGAGAGTGAATATATACCGAGAGTGTCGTTCAGGTCAAGCATTACATGAACCCCGCTCTGCCCTATGCGGCGATAGATCACCATATTGTGCTAAATAATTCCATAGACATGCCTTCTGTCCCATTAGACAGAGACGTTCAGCCTGTGTAGATTGTCCACTTGTTCGAGCGTCCGAGGCCGCAAACAAGGCGTGGGGAACTACAGGCTCGAGTCGAGGTTGGAGACCGTTCCACCGCGTAGAGGAAGCAGGGTAGGTACACCGACATGGGCTAAAGGTGCCCGATATGGAGTGAGTGAAATACCGCTTATCCGCGCGCCCAGCCGAGCGATACAGGAAGGCACCTACCGCAGCGCCGCGCTGCAGGATGGACAACACGCCCGCAATGTGCACGTTCCAGTCTTTATGTGCACCGATCCACCACAACGGGAAAAGCGATCCAGGCGAACAGGGGCCAGCGTGGGGAACCACCAGCTCGGAGAAGGTCACCTGACATGACTGAAGAGCTCCTATGGGCTCCCACCGAAGCTCACGACATCAGCGCCAGAGCCCAAAAATGAGACGTCATCGAGACTGTTTTTGTCGCTTGCGTCGTCTAGATTACCATGCAGTCGGATTCGCGGCGTCGCGCACATCTGGCTGAAGACGAGTTCAACATTGGAGTCTGGTTTGCACGATTGGGATGGAGCCTGCCTGCGAAAGGCTGGCATCGTTGCCGAACTGTCCAATACCCACCGGCACGTCTACCACGCGGGTGAGGCCCTAAGCCCCGCATGTCAGACGACACCACGCCCAACAGGCCGCGGTTCCGCAAGAGTCGAAGCCGCTCCGACCGGATCTTCCGGTCCCAGTGCAGGGACCTCAGACGCGGGGAGTGCGCGCCCTTGACGACACGACAGTCCTGGATCCCGGACGCGGGTCTCACGCAAGAAGTAAAAGATCAGTTCGACCGGGCCATAGCCTCCTACCGGGCAAACCCCCATCTCATCTCCGAGCACGCGAATCACGAGGAATCCATCCGCGTCGGAGGATATGCTAATCGCACGCTCCTTGAGCTCGTTCAAAACGCCGCCGACGCCATGTCTGGACTTAGCGATGGCCAAGGCGAGTTCGCCGGTAGGGTTGAAATCGTCCTCGATGTTGAAGGGCGAGCTCTTTACTGTGCCAATGCCGGTCGTCCGTTCTCGAAGAGCGGTATTACGGCGATCACGCACGCACACCTCAGCGGCAAGCGGGGGGACGAGATCGGGCGATTCGGACTCGGGTTCAAATCAGTCCTTGCAGTTTCGGATAGTCCGCAAGTCTTCAGCCGGTCGGTCTCGTTCGAGTTCAACTCACGGGCCGCTCAGACCGAGATCGCCCAGCTCGGTTCTTCAGCAAGACGTTTTCCGACCCTTCGCACCGCAACCCCAGTCGACCCGGTCGCCGAATTCACAGAAGATCCCATTCTTGCGGAACTCGCCAAATGGGCGACTACCATCGTCAAGCTTCCGCATGCGTCGAATCTCGACCGGCTCCGCCGAGAGATCGAGGGATTTTCTTCTGAGTTCCTCCTCTTCGTTGGCGCCGTGCGAGAGATCAAGCTCCGGGTGCTCGGCAACGACCCATTCGAAACCAGTCACGTATCTCGTGATTTCGGTAATGGAGTGCTCAAAATTGAGCGTCCCGACGGCGGTGGGGACGAATGGATCGTTGAGGAACGGATGCATGCGCCCTCCCTCGAAGCGCGTAAGCAGGTGGGCGAGGCCGTATCGCGTACGGAAGTGAAGGTATCTATCGCTATTCCGAAACGACACGCGAGACAGCGAACCGGGCAACTCTGGTCCTACTTCCCCCTCCGTGATCAGACCTCCGCATCGGCGCTCTTCAACGCTCCATGGAGCGTGAACGACGACAGGACCACGCTGCTCAGAAACGACTACAACCGAGAGATACTCGGGACGCTCTCGGAAATGTTCGTCGGCATGCTGCCACGGGTGAGCACACTCGATGATCCGGCTGCCCACCTCGACTATATGCCTGCGCGCGGTAGGGAGGCCCTGTCATTCGGTGACGAGTTGCTCTGCGCGCATGTGCCTCAGATCTCAGCAAGCCTCGAACTCGTGCCAGATGCCAACGGAGTCCTGACACGCGCAGCGGAACTGCGTCCTCTGGATTTCACCATCGGGATCGATCCGAGCATCCATCAGGCATGGACTATGTCGCCGAATACAGGCGACGACGTTCCACATTGGCGATGTTACACGTCGTTGCAGCGAGTCACGCGCCTACGGCAGATGTTCGCAGTAGCAGCATCCCACGGCCTCATCGACGCCGACGACAGGGACATGAAGCGTGCCCTGGAGGCCTTGCCGAAGCGCGGGCTTCTCTCCTGGTTGCGGGAGTGGGCCGAAGGGTCCGACGTCGTGTCTGCCTCGCATGCCTTCAAGTTCGTATGCGGCAACAGAAACTTGACCGACATAGATCAGGCCAAGGTAATCCCGACCACTCAAGGCATGCGTACCCTGAGAGATAAAGATGTCATCTTCCTCCGTCAGGAGGAGGGCATCGAGATCGAGGGAGCAATCTTCGTCTCCCCTGATTTCCTGGCGCAGCCCGGCGTGGACGCTACCCTCAGGGGAGTCGGATTTCGGGATCTGGATCCGCTGGCGATCCTCAACGCGCGCCTTGCAAGCCTCTCAGGCACGTCAAGCGATCAGGTGCTCTCAAAACTTTGGGACGCTGTACTCGGAGTGCCCGTCTCTATTGCGGTGAAGGCACTGGCTAGTCATTCGACCACCGTCAAGGTCCCGACGCGGGACGGTGGATGGGCATGGCCGCGCCAGGTCTTTGATCTCAACGAACCCTTAGGTGACGAGCACGCGGCAAGAACACTGGACCGCAGGCGTTGCCTGCCCGAGGTGGCATATCAACTGGGGGTCGTGCGCGGCCCTGTGAGGACCTACTCTGCAGAGGACGAGCCATCCTTCGGGCAGTACCGAGAGTGGACCGCGGCGACGCTCAATGCGAAGCAGGGCCCTGGCGAACGGCCAATCGACAACATCGAATTCTATCCCGGAGAAGGGCCGGGCCCGTTCTCCATGTTGTTCATCCTGCGTGACGCAGGAGCCTCATCGCAGTTGCGGGAGAGCTGGACCGTCGGGTTGCTTGAAGCAGGCGACCCCCCTTGGACCTGTGAGGACCTCGACACGGGTACGGCCCATCCCGTGCGGTCGCCGGTTCGCTGGGCAGTGGACCGTGCCGGCCTGCTGCGGTCGAACCGAGGGTTCCGCCCGCCGGCAGACGTCGTCGCACCGTCCCTCATCAGGTACGAGAAACTCCTTCCACTATTCCGTGGAACGCGACAAGTCTCCGATGCGTTAGGACTTCCGGACCAGCTAGATGCGGTGCCCGCTTCTGTACTGAAAGAAGCGCTTGAGGCGGAGCTGTTTGCGCCGAGCATCGAGGATTCCGTCCTGATCGAATTCATCCTGACGGCGTGCCGCATCGCCTATCCGGGTACTCACCCGCCGAGCATCCCCGCCAGAGTAAGGCGTGCGACCGAACCGCGTCCGCCGGCGTCGGTGTACCTCGCCACGACGGACGAGCAGGAGGAATTCCTGTCGTCGCGCCAGCGCCCCTATCTGAGAGTTACGGACGATCAGGCTGTAGAAATCGTGGAAACGGTGGGTTGCCGCCGGTTCGAAGACAGCTTCGCATTCTCCATGCTGATCGAGGGAGAACAGGAGAGCGAGCGGGTCGTCGACGTCTTCACCGGGCTTCGTAGTACGCAGGTCGCCGACAGAGTGTTCAATGCGACGGTCACACGGGCGATCCAAGTGGTCAAGCGGGTGACCACCGAGGAGGGCGTCGAGGACCAATCACGCGAATGGCACCTCGACGGATTGAATTTGGTGGTGCGCAGCGATGCCGACGAGCGTCGGCTTGTCGGCTTCGTTAATGACGCCTTCGACCTGCGCCTCACGAACGCCGAACTCGACCAAGTCCTCAAGACAGGCCTCGACCACCACCTCCAAGCACTTCGCGAGGAGGCAAAGGCGGCTCCGACTGACGCAGACCGCCTTGATGTCTACTTCGGTCCGGATGACCTGCGGGATGCGTTACCCAAGGGGCTCTGGCAGGCGCTCGAAGCACAGCGCCTGGTCACCGATCAGACCTCCGTCGCTGATCTATTCCTCACGGTGTACGGCTCGGACTCGATCAGGCAGCTCGTCCCCCTCTTCCGCCAAGAGGGCTTCCCCGACGTCCCGACAACATGGGCGGGTGGCGCGGCGACAATCTCTTGGCTGCGGAAGATGGGATTCGCGAGCGAATACGCTGGCCGTCGCAACGAGCGCCAAGACCATGAATTCATCGTCCCCGGTGCGGTAAAGCTCAGCCCCCTCCACACGTTTCAGGAGAAGATCAGTCGACAGCTCAGGGACGTGCTCACACTGCGTGAAGCGAACGGTCGCCATCTCAAAGCGATGGTGGAACTCCCGACCGGTGCGGGCAAGACACGCGTCGCGGCAGAGACCGTGCTCAGGCTCTTCATAAAGGGGGACGTTCGTGGCCCGGTCCTGTGGATCGCGCAGTCTCTGGAGCTCTGTGAACAGGCGGTGCAGACTTGGAGCACGGTCTGGCGAGGGCTCGGGGACGAGCGTCCGCTGACGGTCGGACGCCTGTGGGAGAGCAACACCGTGCACGAACCGGACACGGAGTTCAGCGTCATTGTGGCGACAGACGCCAAGCTCGATGTCATCCTCGACAGCCCAGAATACGATTGGCTGAGCAAGGCGTCAGCAGTCATCGTCGACGAGGGACATCGTGCAGGAGGCTCCGAGCGGTACACAAGAATCTTGAATTGGCTCGGCGTGGCTGGCAGAGGTTGGGAACGCCCATTGGTCGGACTCTCAGCAACTCCCTTCAAAGGCACATCCGAGACAGCGACTGCTGCGCTTGCGAGCCGATTCGGCAATCGAAAGCTTGATGCCTTTGAGGTAAATCCGTATAAGCAACTCGCGGAGCTTGGAGTGCTTGCGCGGGTGCAGCACGAAGTCTTGCCAGGCATTGAGGTCGTCCTTCGACCGGATGAGATCGCTGAAGTCACTCAACAGCGGAGGGTCAGTCAAACGGTTCTGGACCGCATCGGCCAGGATCAGGCTCGCATGTCGATCCTCGTCAACCACATCATGAGCCTAGATGAGAACTGGCCGGTGCTGGTGTTCACTCCGAGTGTCCTCTCAGCCCAGGTGCTCGCCGCTACACTTCGCTATCGCGGTCTCGAGGCGGAAGCTGTGAGTGGACAGACCGGTAGACAGCAGCGTCGGGACATCATCGAGAGATTCAAAAATGACGAGATCCGCGTCCTCTCAAATTGCGATCTACTGATTCAGGGTTTCGATGCCCCGGGCGTTCGCGCGCTATACATAGCTCGCCCCACCTTTAGCCCGAACGCATATATTCAGATGGCCGGCCGTGGGCTGCGTGGCCCCGCTAACGGCGGGAAAGACGAGTGCCTCATCGTGGACATGGCGGACAATTTCGGCTCCGTCAACCGGTTGCTCGGATACCGTGAATACGAAGACCTCTGGAAGGAGCAGCGCGCGTGATCCTCGTCCCCGACCTGACGGACATCGAAAGAAACTCCCGCAGCGACGCGGAACGCAGGATCGCTCGATTACTGCGAGAGATCGACGATGACACCGATGCAGTAGCCTTCCATTCGGTAAAATTGCGCTCCCATGCCTACAAACAACAGGCAGAGGCAGATTTCGTCATTTTATGGAAGAAAGTTGTTATCGTCGTCGAAGCCAAGGGGGGAGGTGTCCGGAAGTACGACGGCGCCTGGTACAGCGTCGACCGACGTAACGACTGGCACAAGCTGGCCAGCTCCCCGATGGAGCAATCACAGTCCGCCATGTATGCGCTGAGGAACATCCTCCGCAAAGAGGGCGTCGACTGGTTCGCGCAGGAGGCCATCGTCATCACTCCTGACATCGACACTCCTCCGCACTCGGTCGAATGGCAGCCGACTCACTGGCTGGCGAAGGACGACATGAGCGTTCAGGGAATGGCCCGCGCTCTCGATGTGGTAGCAGCGTCAGCACAAACGCCGCCCGCCGGCCGGAAACGCGCGAGAACCGAAGACCTACGGACGCGCCTGTTCGGAGAGTTCACCCGCATGCCCGTGATCGACGCACAGCGTGGAGCGGTCATCGAGGAACAGAACCGCGCCACAGCGAGTCAGGCCAGAGTCCTCGCCTCACTGGCGCGTAACCCGCGGGTCATGGTGTTCGGCGGCGCGGGCACCGGCAAGTCACTCGTCCTGGTCGAAGCGGCAAAGCAGGATGCTGATCAAGGACGTTCTGTATTGATCACCTTCCGTTCTCCAGAGCTGCGCGGCTTCTTCGCCGCACACGTGATCGGCCGCGGCATCGACCTCGTCCCGTTCGACCAACTTGAGCCGACCAAGGTCTATGACGCCGTATTCATCGACGAAGCCCAGGACCTGATGACCGCCGAAGCGATGGACACACTCGACGCGCTCGTCGTCGGTAGACGTGCCGCAGGCCGCTGGCGGATGTTCCTCGACATGAACAACCAAGCGCACGTCGACGGAGGCTTCGACGAAGACGTCTTCGAGATCATCACCGCTGAGGCACTCTCGGTCGACCTGGACCTCAACGTCCGAAACACACAGGCGATTGTGCACATGGTTCAGGAGTACCTCGGGGCGGACGTGGGAGACCCGGGCATCGTCCACGGAGACAGAGTGCAGTGGCACACACCCGACGGGGACCCCGACGTCGACGAGGCCGAGTCCATTGCGCAGCAGTTGGCGGCAGACGGAGTCCGTAAAGAAAGCATCTGGATCATCAGCACGACGTCGAGCGAGGCCCCCCGCCTGACACATCACGGCTTCATCGTCACGAGTCCGAAGTACGCGAAGGGTCTTGAAGCAGAGCACGTCATCGCCTGCGACCTACCTCCATGCTTCGACAAAGCCGGGACCGCGGCCTTCTATGTCGCCGTGACGCGCGCTCGTGTCTCACTGCATATCGTCGCGTCCAGGGACGACAGGCGGCACCTTCAGCAACTACTCCAAGAGCGGGTGGTGACCAAGTGACCCTCACAAGGGCCCAGGAGCTTGTGCTGAAGCACCTTCGAACGGCATACATCGGGCCAGACGGCGGCGACGACGAGGTCGTCGTCAACATGCCGGACCGTCAGTACGCCGTCGCGATGTTGTTCCCCTACGAATCGTCGGCCCCTACCCCCGAGGACTCCGACCAAGAGGCAGGGGTTGAAGCTGACGTCCCGTCAGGAGACGTGGAGGAAGAAAGCGCAAGCGTGCCCCTCGCCGAGGACTGGCGACCCTCGTCGGTCGCGATCTCCTTCGTCGCTGACCGGACCAGTGTCTCATGCGACTTCTCGGGAGGAACCTACCTACCGATCACAGGAGATGGCCCTCCGCGTTGGCAACGCCGCCCCTTCCGATTCGGAGGAGTCGAGCTTTCCCAGAAGCGGCCCCTGCACCAGGTCAAAATAGGCGATATACCGATCGAGATCGGATCGAGATGGCGCCCCTACGGCGACGCCCATCTCGTAACGGTACATGCACGCCTACTGTCGAAATCGACGGGTGACGATCGGCTCGACATCGGCCGAATGCTCTTCCAAATCGCGCTCAGCGTGACACCTGCCCCCGGCGGGCAGATCTATGAATACGACGCCTCGAGATCACTCGACCCGGACGTCGAGTCCGCAGAACTGCGACTCCGCTACCGAGACAGGAAGGTGTACGCGGTAGGCCACGGCATGGCAGCCGACTGGGATCTGACCGACGGTGAGTGCACACGCGTCTTCCTCGATCCCGTGCCGGCCTTCGTCGTCGCCGCGATCGAGACCACGGGATTCGATCCCGAATCCGACGCAGCCAAGGCCCTTCGCCTCGACAACCTGTCACGGATCGATAGACAGCCAGACGAGATCGTCTCGATGCTCGACGTGTTCGTCAAGGCCTTCTCCGACTGGGTCTCCGAGCAGGAGGACGGCGTCAGCGCCTTCGGGGCCGACGCACCGGTCGCGCAAACGATCACTGACCGTGCACGCACCGGGGTCCGCCGTATGGAAGCCGGTGTCAAGCTGCTGCGTGATAAGGATCAGCAGCCGCTGAGAACTGCGTTCGCGCTCGGTATGGCCGCGATGCGACTGCAGATGCGCCAGACAGCGATCAAACATGGCGAGGAGCCAGACAGGGTGCAGGAGCCCCGATGGCGCCCCTTCCAACTCGGCTTCCTTCTGGTGGCGCTGGCGTCGACGGTCGACGAGACGCACGACGACCGGGAACTCGTCGATCTGATCTGGTTTCCCACAGGCGGTGGAAAGACAGAGGCATACCTGGGACTGGCAGCGATCGAGATCTTCCGCCGCCGGATCGCTCATGGCATCGAAGGTGCCGGAACGGCGGTGATCACTCGATACACGCTTCGCCTTCTGACGTCACAGCAGTTCCAGCGGGCGGCCTCGCTCGTCTGCGCCATGGAGATTCTCCGACGCGACGACCCGCGGGCGAAGGGCATGGCCCGGTTCTCCATCGGTCTCTGGGTCGGCAACGAGGTCACTCCCGGCACACGGAGCGAGGCGAAATCCGCCCTAGAGCGCCTCCACAAGGCTGCCAAACCCAAAGAAGCGAACCAGTTCCAGGTCGAAAGCTGTCCGTGGTGCGATGCGGCGCTCCTGCCCGAGACCAGGGTCCATGACTCATCGCGTTACGGTTTCCGGATCGTCGGTCGCGATGTCGTCATCCACTGCACCCGCGGGAACTGCCGGTTCAATGACGAACTCCCCGTGGCCGTTGTCGACGACGTCCTCTATGAAGAGCCGCCGACGATCCTGCTTGCGACTGTGGACAAGTTCGCCCGTCTCCAGTTCAGACCTGAGGCAGGCAGTCTTCTCGGCCTCGACACGACGTTCCGACAACCGTCGTTGATCATCCAGGACGAACTGCACCTGCTGTCGGGACCGCTCGGCACGACAGTCGCTGTCTTCGACGCAGTAATCCAGATGCTTTTGAGCCGAGATGGCGCAACTCCCAAGATCGTTGCATCTACGGCCACGATCCGGGCATCGGAAGAACAGGTCCAAGGACTGTACGGCCGAAGCGTTGCCCTGTACCCGCCAGCGGGGCTCAACGGCGATCGGACCTTCTTCTCCCGCCCCGTCGAGAGCGGCGAGGGTCGCCTATACGTCGGCCTGATGCCGCAGTCTCTCTCCCAGGTCTCAGCGGTCATCGCCGCGACCGCACCCCTGATCGAGATTCCGGAGGTACTAGCCAGAAAGCTCGATGCAGGGGCGACACGAGATTCCTATTGGACTGCTGTGATGTACCACAACAGCCTACGCGAGCTCGGCCGCTCGGGAACGTTGGTAGTCGACGACGTGAACGGGCGCTTGGAACCGCGTTCAGATCGGCTGGGCCTGCAACTGCGTCGTGTCCGCGCCGACCGAGTTCTGGAACTCACCAGCAGGCGAGGGCCGGAAGAACTTCCCAACGACCTGCGTGAGCTCGGACGGAGCGCTGATCACACCGAGCAGGCGATCGACGTCGTCCTGTCCTCGAACATGCTGTCAGTCGGCATCGACATCCCTCGTTTGGCCTTGATGCTGATGGTCGGTCAGCCGAAGACGACCGCTGAGTACATCCAGGCCACCAGCCGGGTCGGTCGTGGTCGGAACAACGGCATCGTCACAACGTTGTTCAGGTCGAATAGAGCGCGCGACCGGTCGCACTTCGAGACCTTCCGGAGTTACCACGAGGCGCTCTATCGCAGCGTCGAACCAACGAGTGTCACTCCGTGGTCGTTGGCGTCCCGAGCGAGATCGCTCGCCGGCGCCCTCGTGGCGTTGCTGAGGCAATCGTTCTCGACTCTCGCTGAGAACGACTCCGCATCACGTCTAGATCTTGATGACGATCGGATGCACAACGCCATCGAGCAACTCGTCGCGACGTTCGTCGATCTAGTGAGCCGCTCGGAGCTCATCGAGGCCGAGGAAACCGAAGAAGAGGTGTGGCAGCTCCTACGCGACTGGGATCGCCGCGCGAAACTCGCACGCGAGGCCGGAGCCACGTTGGTGTACGACCGTCGGAAAGCAGACGACGAAGCACTTCTGAAGCGGTTCGGTCAGCGCGGAGAGGGATGGCTTGTAGCCGACTCGATGCGGTCCGTCGAGCCGAACGTCGCCGTCCATGTACGTGAGCCGCTGGAAGGAGGCACCCGTGGAACGAATCCTGCATGACCTGCGCCTATCGGAAACGATCACACCGTTCGGTGTGGGGGCCATCGTTGACGTGCTCGGGGAGTCCCTGATCGCGCCCGACACCTCCTGGTGGGACCGCAAGTCCGCTCCCGAGATCAGTTGTGAAAGGCTTCGCGCGCGGCTGCGCGGCGGCGTCGGCATCCTTCGACAAGCGCCCGCTCACTCGGGTCGCGCGGCCAAGGAAACAGCCCATCTGCTCTACTGGCGTTTTCCGGCCTGGCGGTTCTGCGAGCGATGCACGAAGCTCTCGCAACTCACCGGCAGGAACAAGGGCCGCTGGATCAACAAATGCGAATGCGGCGGAACACTTGTACCGATGCGATATGTCGCCGTCTGCGAGAAAGGCAGCCACATCCAGGACATTCCCTGGTTCAAGTGGGCGCACCGCGGCACCGACGCAGGAGTCACCGAAACTGTACGCTTCTGTCGTGCTTATAAAGAACTGAGATTTGTACGCTCGTCACAACGCGGGGAGGGCTTGGGGTCACTCCGTATTCACTGCAACGGGTGCAAGCGGTCTCGCCCGCTCTCCGACCTGACTGGCGGAGAGTCACTACACCGTGACGGCATCCGGTGCGAAGGTGCTCAGCCGTGGGAGGAGCCGAAACCCGGCAATGTGTGCGAGCACCGTCTCAGCGCCGTCCAACGAGGCGCCACCGGCAACTACATCGCCGAACAGCTCTCAGCGCTCGACATCCCCGAAGAGCGCCCGGAGTCCGCAGAGAAGGCAGATCAGATTCGCAACCACTTCAACTTCCAAAGGGTGGTCTCCGACAACGGCGGTCCCCAGGCAGAACTGGTAGCCGGGTGGATCGCTGAGGAACTCGGAGTGTCGGCGGAGGATGTCCTCAGCCTCGCAGCCAGCGGCGACGACTCCACAGAGGCGCCTCTCCTCGGCCTGAAGGACGGCGAGTGGGCGGCGTTCCTGAAGAAGCTCGAAGGCGGCAGGGACCACAGCGTCGACGACTTCGTCGTCGACGGATGGAAGGTGCCCGCCGACTCGACGTGGCCCCAGGCTCTGACAAGTCGACTCGTCAGCGTGGGCCAAGTGCGCCGCGTCCGCGAGGTTCGAGCACTTTGCGGCTTTCGTCGTCACAGCGCCGACGCCGATTTCATACCATCGGATCTTGGTCCCGATCGGAAGCGAAAGCCGGTGTATCCGGCCATCGA
The DNA here is from genome assembly GCF_043197435.1 of Microbispora bryophytorum. Lineage (NCBI taxonomy): Bacteria > Bacillati > Actinomycetota > Actinomycetes > Streptosporangiales > Streptosporangiaceae > Microbispora > Microbispora bryophytorum. The sequence continues at coordinate 689,183 of NZ_JBICTF010000004.1, forward strand.
GATGTTCGGCGAAGGCATCTTTCTCCGGTTCGACGAAGACCAAGTGTCCGAGTGGGAGAGCTTGCCCGAAGTCCGCACACGGGCTGGCATCTTGCTAAATCGGCGGAACTCCAGTCAGTGGGCTCACCGTTTGGATGTGCCGGAGCCGCGCTTCATTGCATTGCACACGATCGCTCATCTACTCATCCGCAGGCTCGCGTTCGCGAGCGGCTATTCCTCAGCGTCTCTTCAGGAGCGTATCTACGCCAACTCTGATCGCCCCGACCGCACAGCGGGCATCTTGATTTACACGGCTGCGGGTGATGCGCAGGGGACGCTGGGCGGACTCGTCCGGCTGGGCGAGCCCGACAAGATCCTCTCACTACTGTTGGCAGCCTTGAGTGACGCTGATGTCTGCTCGAATGATCCGGTATGCATCGAGAGTGACTCCCAAGGCTCCTCGCAGCTCAACCTGTCGGCGTGCCACGGATGTGCGCTCGTCAGCGAGACCTCGTGCGAGACGGCTAACCGTCTGCTGGACCGTCAGCTCGTACTCGGCGGAGGCAATGTACCGGGCCTCCTCGACAATGTGCTCGATCAGGTTCGGCGGAGGACGGGCGTGTAGTCGATGAGCACACACGTACGAATCGCCGCATGCACAAATTACCCCTAGTACTCCAGTGACACATTGAGATCATGGGTGGGATCTGCGCCGGTAGTGGCATCGGCGGGCGGTGACTTGGTGGCGGCGCCGCCAGTGTGACCAGTGCAGGATGTCCTTGGTGCGGCGGTGTCGGGTGAGGGTGAGGGCGGCCAGTAGGCGGCGGATCTCGGGCATGGTCAAGGGCAGGTGCTTTTTGTCGCCGCCGGGCTGGGATGCGGCCAGGGCCGCGAGGAAGGCCAGGGCGAGCATCGCCAGAGTGATGTGGCGGTGCCAGCCGTGCCAGGTGCGGACCTGGTAGTGGTCCAGCCCGACCTGGCCCTTGGCGGCCTGGAAGGACTCCTCGACCGTCCAGCGGATGCCGGCGATGCGCACCAGGGCGGCCAGTGGCGTGGGCCAGGGTGAGTAGCAGCGGTAGAAGGCCAGTTCCCCGGTGACCGGATTGCGGCGGATCAGCAGCCATCGGTGACCGGGCCGGTGGGTGTCGATGCGGGTCCAGGCCCAGGCGTACCAGCGGTGCCCCTTGGCGCCGTGCCCGGCGCTGTAGAGGTGCCAGTGCGCGTCGGGGACGTGCGCGGCGATCTGGGCGGCCTGCCAGTCGACGCCCTCGCACCGCACCCGGGCCGTGCCTGCGATCACCAGCACATACCCCACCTGCCGCTTCTCCAGCAGCGCGCGCAGGCGCGGCTCTTGGCCGTAGACCTCATCGCCGGTCACCCAGGGCGCGTCGATCCCGGCGTCCAACGCGGCGGCGATCATCTGCGCGGCCAGGGCGGGTTTGGTGGCGAAGGCGGTCTCGTCCGGGATGCCGGCGGAACGGCAGCGGCCCTGGTCGGCTAGCCAGGATTGCTCGGGCAGGTACAGGCGGCGATCGATTATGGCCGTGGGGTGGCGTAGGCCAGGAACACGCCGACCTGGCTGTTTTCGATACGGCCGGCGGTACTGGCGTACTGGCGTTGCACCCCGGCCGATCGAAGGCCCTTTTGAGGAAGCCGGTCTCGTCGACGATCAGCACGCCGCCCGCGCCGAGGTGTTCGCTCAGGCAGCCGCGGACGTCGTCGCGTACGGCCTCGGCGTCCCAGCGCGCGCTGCGCAGCAGGCGCTGCATGGTCTGCGGGCCGCTCGGCCCGGCGTGCTCGGCCAGGTTCCAGCAGTTCTTCCGCTCGACGTCCGACAGCAGGCCGCGAACGTAGGCGTTCGCCGCGCGACGCGGCTTGATGCGGCCGAACCGATGCGCGATCCGCCTCATCAGGTCGTTGAGGGTGACGATCCAGCGGTCAGGGTCTACGCTGTCGGCCACGGCCATCACGCGATCTTCAGATGTCTTCACAGACTCCGAATGATCACGTGGTGGCCGTTCTCGTGCCACCCCAAGCGCGAAGATCGCGAAGTGTCACTGGAGTATTAATTGGCTTCTTAAGGAAGTACCCTCACCTGTCGCCGCGTAGCCGAAGTCGCGGTGCCTCGTCTTCTCGCCCCTTGTTTTCGATCAAGCTCTCAAGCCGGCTTGAGCGATCGCTTAAGTCGGCCTACTCTCGGTTTTGAGCGATCGCTTAAGACGTGGGAGGGCGCGTGGGTTGGTTCGTGTACGTCGAGTGCTTGGTCCGGGCCGATATGGAGGAGTTGTGGGAGCGGACGCAACGGCCTGAGCTGCATCAACGGTGGGATCTGCGGTTCACGGAGATCGACTACCTGCCGCGTGTCGACGACGGGCCGCAGTGGTTCCGGTACGCCTTCAAGCTCCTGCCCGGGCTTGTCATCAACGGCATCGGCATCACGACGGGGGACCGGCACGACACCGGCGGCACGACGTCGGCGCTGCGGTTCGCCTCGGACCATCTGCTCTCGCTGATCCGCTCCGGCTCCGGCTACTGGCGGTACGTCCCCACCGACGACGGCGTCCGCTTCATCACCCGGTACGGCTATCGCCCCGGCTGGGGCAGGGCCGTCGACCTCGTGTTCCGGCCGCTCATCGGCTGGGCGACGGCCTGGTCCTTCGACCGGCTCCGCCTCTGGCTGGAGACCGGCCAACCGCCGGAGCGTTCCCTGTGGCAGGCCCTCGCCGAACTCTGCCTGCGCACCCTCGCGACCGCCATCGCCGTCACAACCACTCCTGCCGCCGTCGCCTGCCTGATAGGAGCGGCGGCCGTCCTCCTGCCGCCGCTCCCGTCGACCCCGGCGGCGCGCCGCTGCCTGCGCCGTCCGCCCGACCGGCAGACGGCACAACCTCCGCACACCCTGATGGAGACCCGATGACCTCGATCTTCCAACGTGCCCTCGGCGCGGACTTCGCCCGCCTGCACCCGCAACTCCAAAGACGCTTCGGCGTGAGCGTCACCGGCGGGCAGGCCTGCGTCGGCACGGGGGTGATGGAGCACGTCTGGCACGCGGGGTATACCCGGCCGTTCCTCGCCCTCGGCGGAACCCGCAACATCCTGGTCCCAGCGCAGGGCCGGCAGGTGCCGTTCACCATCGAGAACTACCCGTACGTCGACACGTACGGCCGGGAGACGGTCAGCTTCGTCCGCACCTTCGACCTGCCCGGCCGCCCCCGGCGGTTCGACGCACAGATGGTGCACGACCCTGCCAAAGGCATCGTCGACTACCTGGGCTCGCACCAGCACCTGGCCGTTGACCTGGATTTCCAGGTGGACGAGTGTGGGGGCTTGGTCATCCGGTCCGGGGGGTTCCGCCTGCACGAGGGTCGGCTGTCCTGCCGTCTCCCCGCACTCATGACCGGCACCGCCGTGGTCCGGGAGTCGTACGACGACGAGGTGGGGGAGTTCCGCATCGGGGTGACGGTCTCCCACCCCAGGCTGGGCCCCATGTTCGGCTACTGGGGCGCCTTCCAGGTCCACTACGTCGACGTCACCGAGCACGGCGTGCCCGCTACGGTGATGCCGCGGCGCGAAGAGGCACGCCTGTGAGCTCAACGCAGCGGGGGCACGGCGTTGCGAGCGCGTTCGAGGGCGAGGGCGGGCCACCAGGTGCCGCCAACGGGGTCCACCTGGTGATGCACCGGATCCTCCGGCCCGGAGCCGCCGCGGAGGCACCGGCCGTTGGACTGGCCGGGATCGCGGATCCACAGGAAGGCGTCGGCCAGCTCGCTGTCGGTGTCGGTGGTCGGGCGGGAGCCGACGCCCCGTCCTGGAGGGTTGCACCACAACTGGGGGTCGGAGTACTTGCCCTCGGGAGCCTTCCATACCCCCCTGCCATTGCGGCTGGTGTCGATGACGAAGTGCGTCAGCGGTGCGTCGGCCGACACGGCGTCGATGTCGCCACCCGCACACGCGCTTCCGCCCTTGGCGGCGACGAGGTAGACGCAGCGGGAGAGCCTTTCCCCATATCGGAGGAGGCTGTCGGTGTCCTGGAAGTCCGAGCTGTTCAGATAGAAGCCATCAGCCCGCCCTATCGCGGCCTTGACCAGCCGATCGGCGATATCGGCGACGGACTGGGGCCAACCCTGGATGCCGCCGTCGAGGTAGACGGCCGTGTGCGGCAGCGCCCCCAGGCGGTCGACGGCGTAGCCGAGCTCGCGGTAGCGCTCGGCGGTCCCCGCGGTGCCGCCTGTCGGGCAGTTGTCGGTGCCAGGCACTTTGGTCAGGCTGTTCGGTTCGAGCACGACCACCGCCCGGCCCGCGCCGATGCCGGCCACGACCTGGTCGATCCAGTCGCGGTACTCCCGCTCGTTCGGCGCCCCGCGATCGGAGCAGTCCGTCAAGGGGATGTAATCCGTGAGGAACACCGGCACGGCGTCGTGGGCCGCGGCGAGCCGCATCGTGGACCTGACGGTGTCCTCGGCCTCGGTAGCCGGTCCGTTCAGGTTCACCGAGTGTGGCACCGCGGCGAGGGCGCGCATCAGCGCGGCGTCGGCCTTCCTGCCCTGCGCCTCCCAGGCGTCCGCCTGGCGCTGCGGGTCGGGCTCCTGCTTGTACGCGAACCCTACGCCGGGCTCCCGCAGCGGATTGCCGCCGGTGCCGGCGGCGGAAGCGGACGGGAGCGCGGCGGCCACGGTGGCAGCCGACGTGGCAGCCGAGGTGGCGGACGAGCCGGATGCGGCGGGGCCCGACGAGGTGCCGAGCCAGGTGGCGGTCACCGCCGCGACCAGGGCAATCGCGCCCACCCCGGTCCCGATCACCAGGCTGCGGCGGCGTCTCCCGCCATCCCCGGGAAGAGTGGCGACCGAAGGTGCCGAAGAACCGGTGAGCGTGTCGAGGATGTCCTGAACGGCCGGTCGTTGTGCCGGGTTTTTGGCCAGGGCGCGTGCCACCAGTGTGCCCAGCGGTCCGTCGAGGCCGGTCAGGTCGGGTTCCCCGTTGACGACTCGGTTGAGCACGACGGGGAGCGGTCCGTTGCCGAAGGGGGCGTGGCCCGTGCCGGCGTACGCGATCGTGCTCGCCCAGGCGAAGATGTCGGAGGCGGGTGTGAGGGGGCCGCCGTCGAACTGTTCTGGGGACATGAACGAGGGTGTCCCGACGACCGCGCTGCTCATGTGTCCGGCCATGTCGGTCAGGTGGGCGACACCGAAGTCGATGACCTTGGGGCCGATGGGGGAGAGCAGGACGTTGCCGGGTTTGAGGTCGCGGTGGATGATGCCGGCGGCGTGGATGGCGCGTAGGGCGGTCGCGATGCTGACGGCGAGCCCGTCCAGGCTTGAGCCGCGTAGCGGTCCGTCCCGTTCGACGGCCTCCCGCAGGGTCGGCCCTGGCACGTACTCGGTGACCAGATAGACGGTTTCTCCGTCCACCTCGGCATCGAGGACGGCGGCGGTGCAGAAGCGGGCGACTCGCTTGGCCGCTTCCACCTCGCGGCGGAACCGGCGGCGGAAGTCGGGGTCGGCGGCGATCGTGTGGTGGAGCAGCTTGACCGCCACGCGTGTGCCGTCCGGTGCCTCGCCCAGGTAGACGGTGCCCATCCCGCCCTCGCCCAGCCTGCGCACCAGCCGGTAAGGCCCCACCTGGGCCGGGTCACCCGCGCGCAGGCCGGACTCATGCTGCCCAGGTAAGTCCCCCGCCTCGCTGCCGCCGTTCACATCGCCCCCGCTGGGATGTCCGGAAGGTCAGGTCACTACGGATCCTATTGACCGCCGCCGGGCGCGGCCATGGCCGAACACGTGCCGCTACGGTGAAGCCGCGAAGAGGAACGAAGGGGGAGACGATGGGCGACACCCGGACGCGGCTGCTCGAAGGGGCTCTGGAGACGTTGCGGACCCAGGGCATCGCGGGGGCCTCGGCGCGGGCGATCGCCACCGCCGCCGGGGTGAACCAGGCGCTCGTCTTCTACCACTTCGGCACGGTCGACGACCTCCTCGCCGCGGCCCTGCGGCACGGGTCGGAGCAGCGGGTCGCCGTCTACCGGGCCCGATTCGCGGCCGTGAACACCCTGAAGGAACTGCTCGACCTCGGCCGTTCCCTGCACGCCGACGAGCGCGCCGCGGGAAACCTGACCGTGCTCGCCCAGATGCTCGCGGGCAGCCAGATGGACGACAAACTCGCCCCCGCCACCGCTGCCGGTCTCGGCATGTGGGTGACCGAGATCGAGGAGGTCCTCGGCCGCGTGCTGGCCGGCAGCCCGCTCGCGGAGTTCGTGGACGTCGCCGGGCTCGCCCGCGCCACCGCCGCCGCCTTCGTCGGCCTCGAACTGTACGAGGGCGTCGACAAGGACGGCGCGGAGCAGGCGTTCGACAGCCTGGAGCAGCTCGCCGGCCTGGTCGCCGTCCTGGAGGACATGGGCCCGATCGTCCGGCGCACCGTACGCTCCCGGCTCCGCAAGGCCGGCTCCGCCGACAAGTGAGCCGAGAAGTGAGCTGAGAAGTGAGTCGGCGCAGCGCCACCCCCTCGGCCGGACCGCACTCAGTCGACCCTGACCACGTACTTGCCCCGCACCCCGCCCGCCTCCAGCGCCCGGTGCGCCGCCGCTGTCTCCTCCAGCGGGAAGCACGTGTCCACCGCAGGGCGCAGTCTCCCCTCCGCCACCTCGCGGGCCAGGTCGTCGAAGAGTGCCCGTTTGGGGTTGCCGCTGAAGAAGCGCACCCGGCCGCGGCCGTGTACGGCGCTGGCGGCGAGGTAGCCGAGTGAGGCGGCGAGCCTGGTCTGGTCGAAGGCGATGGTGACCATGCGGCCGCCGGGCGACAGCAGGCGCCGGAAGGCCCGCAAGTCGGTGCCTGCGGTGTCGAGGACCACGTCGAACGGGCCCAGTTCTGCCGGCGAGACGCTCCGGTGGTCGATGGCGTGGTGGGCGCCGAGCGTACGGACGAAGTCGAGGTTGGCGGCGCGGGCCAGGGCCGTGACCTCGGCCCCGTAGGCCTTTCCGAGTTGGACGGCGGCGTTGCCGACGCCGCCCGCGGCGCCGCGTACGAGCAGTCGCTCGCCGGGGCGCAGTCCGGCCTTGTCACGCAGCGCCGTGATGGCCGTGGTCGCCACCGGCAGTGCGGCGGCCTCCACGAGATCAAGCCCGTCAGGGACCCGGCCGAGCCGCTCGGCCCGGACGGTCACATAGTCGGCGGCGCTGCCGAATCCGGTGCGGCCGACGACGCCCCACACCCGATCGCCGACCGCGACACCCGTCGCGCCGGCGCCGACCGCGGCGACCTCGCCGGTGAAGTCCAACCCGACGCGTTGCGGGAACTTCCGTCCGGTGAGGAGGCGGAGATCGCCGGCACGGGCCGCCAGTTCGCCGCCGTTGACGCTGAACGCGCGCACCCGCACGAGCACCTCGCCGGGCGCCGGTTCGGGGCGTGGCACCCGGCCCACGTACAGCACCTCGGGGCCGCCGTAGCGGTCGAAAAGCACTGCTCTCATCGTGCGGTCGTCCATCGTTCTCACCTTCGCCATCAGTGGCCGTATGGGGAATCCGGCCCCGAGCGTAGGCTCCTAACTGGACGCGATCGTCCGTTTAGGTAGGAAGTGAGAGACAGTGGTGCAGGAATCCTCTCGGAACGCGGGCCCGGGGCTGCGGGCCGACGCCCGGCGCAACCTGGACCGCATCCTCGTCGCCGCCCGTGCGGTCTTCGCCGAGCACGGGATCGACGCGCCCATGGCGACCGTGGCCCGCCGGGCGGGGGTCGGTGTGGCGACGCTGTATCGGCGTTTCCCGACCCGGGACGCCCTGGTGCGGGCCGCGTTCGCGCAGCAGATGGAGACCTGCGCTCGGGCGCTTACCGAGGCGCTGGCCGACCCGGACCCCTGGCAGGGCTTCCAGCGGCTGGTCGAGACGGTCTGCGAGCTTCAGCGGGAGGAGCAGGGTTTCCCCGCCGCGTTCGTCGCGGCCTTCCCGCACAGCATGATGGAACACGCGCAGGCCCGAGGACGGGTCGAGCGGGACCTCATGGTCCTGGTCCGCAGAGCCCAGGCAGCGGGCGCGCTGCGGTCCGATTTCCACCCTTCCGACCTCGCCGTGGCCCTGTTGGCCCACTGTGGCCTGGTCACCGCGCTGCCGCATGACAGTGCCGCGTCCCGGCGCCTGGTGGCGTATCTGCTCCAGTCGTTCCGCGCCGAGGCGGCTCACGGGGCCCTGCCTCCGCCGAGTGCTCTGTCGTTGCGCAGTTTCCCGATCGCGGCCGACGGCTCCCGGAGACAGCGCCCCTCCAGGGCCTGATCCGGGAGTGGGCGACTCCCGGCAGCCGGGTCCTACTGATCCGGGTCCCAGGCCTGGAGCAGGTCGAACAGACGCGGGTCGCCGTCGACCTTCAGGGAGTCCACCGCCGATGGTCGATGAGCTTCGATCTGGGCGGTCAGGTCATCCGGCGTCAGGTCATCGGCGGTCAGGTCATCGGCTGGTCAGGCCGTCGAGCTCGGTCCACGGAAGACGTTTCTCGGCACGCCCCCCACTGATGCGTGGCGCGCCTGGTCGGCGATGTCGTTCAGTTCGCAGGCGACCCGTTCGCGTTCGGCCTCGCCGAGACTCTCCAGCAGCATCTCGAATCGGGCCGTCCAGGACGCCTCCTGCCGGGCCCGTATCAGTGCCGCCTCCCCCGGGGCGAGCGAGGCGAGATCTGTCGCGGTCAGATCCAGCCGCATCAATTCCGTCCGCTCATGTCCGGGATCGTCGTGGCCGAGCACATGCGCCACCCGCTGCCGCACGCTTACCCACATGTCCGTGTCCGCGGCCTGCACCACCGCGGTTCCGCCGGCCGCGGCCACCGCTGACAGCCATTCGACCAGCATTTTCGGCCTCCTTACGCGTTTTCATCACACTTTATATCTGGCTGTGGTGGGGTCGCCGGATGTTTCGAAAGGGAAATCGGCCCGGGAAACGAGGCAGCCTGAAGGGATTTTCTCCCCATAATGCCGCGGATCGCCGGCAGCGGGGGCTCGGCTCTTCCCGCACGCGGAGACACGCAGAGACACGCAGAGAATGACGCAGCGAGCGGACACGATGCGGAGACGGTGTGGAGACGGTGCGGAAACGGTCACGTCGTAGATGGACCAGCCGCGAAATCAGGCGTAGAAGGGTCGGACGCCGCGCAGGTCAGTTCGTCAGCGTGGCCGCCAGCAGCTCGCGCAACGTGGTCGGCTGACGACCGAGCAGCTCCCCGAGTGCGGGGCCGACCTCGGCGAACTCCCCCTTACGGCTCGCCTCGAACATGCCCAGCAAGAACCGGGCCTGCTGCTCGGGCGTGCCGTGCGACACCATGCCGGCGACCCACTCCTCGTCCGGGACGGTGACGCGGGTGATCTCGCGTCCCGTCAGGTCGGCGGCGATCGCGGCGGCGTCCGCGAGGTCGAGCGACTCGGGACCGGTCAGCGGCGGGGTGATCCCGTCGAGCCGGCCCTCCTCCGTCAGCGCGACGGCGGCCACCTCGGCGAGGTCGGCGTGGGCCGTCCAGGAGACCGGGCCGTCCTCGGGCGCGACGAGCGTGCCGCTCTGCAGCGCCTGACGCACGAAATGGACCGCGGTGGTCGCGTAGAAGCCGTTGCGCAGCGCGGTGAACGCGACCCCGGATGCGGCCAGGTCCTGCTCCGTCTCGGCATGGGACGGCATCGGGACGAAGGGGGATGCCGGGTTCGCCCCCATGTGGCTGGTGTAGAGGACCCGCTTGGCCCCCGCGGCGGTGGCGGCCTCGATCGCCGTACGGTGCGGGCGGGCGTCCGCCGGGCCCGAGACGATCAACACCTGCGACGCGCCCTCGAACGCGTGCGCCAGGCTCGCGGGATCGTCGAACTCGCCCTGACGGACCCGTACGCCGAGGTCCACGAGGTCCTGGGCCTTGAGAGGGTCGCGGACGCTGACGCCGATCCGGTCGGCGGGCAGACGGGTGAGCAGGCGCTCGACGACGCCTCGGCCGAGCTGACCGGTCGCTCCGGTGATGATGATCACGATTCACTCCTTGCTATCGCTGATATCGACTGAACGCTAACACTGGAAAATCGGCGATAGCAACACGCTGATATCGTTGGAAGCATGAGCGATCCGGAAAACGAGGCGGCGAGCGGCCGGGACAGGACGCGGGCGCACATCGTGTCGGTCGCGGCCGGGCTGCTCGCGAGCGGCGGGCGCGACGCCCTCTCGACCAGAGCGGTGGCCGCCGCGGCGGGAACACAGGCGCCGACGATCTACCGGTTGTTCGGCGACAAGGAGGGCCTGCTCGACGCGGTCGCCGAGTATGGCTTCAGCTCATATCTGCAGGACAAGAAGGCGAGCCCGCCGGCCGACGAGCCGGTCGAGGCGCTGCGGGCCGGATGGGAGCTGCACGTCGGCTTCGGGCTGGCGAACCCCGCCCTGTTCTCGCTCATGTACGGCGCTCCCACGCCGGGACGGCAGTCGCCCGCCGCCGTCGCCGCTTTCCGCATGCTGGGGGAGCGCATCCGCGCCATCGCCGCCGCGGGCCGGTTGAAGGTGGGCGAGCGCCTGGCGGCGGACCTCGTGCACGCCGCGGGCTGCGGCACGGTCTTCACGCTGCTCGCCCTGCCCGAGGAACGGCGTGACCCGCGCCTTTCCGAGGTGGCCCGCGACGCGGCGATAGCCGCCATCACCACCGACGCTCCTGTGGTCGAAACCCCCGGACCCGCCGCGGCGGCGATGGCGCTGCGCGCCGCGCTCCCAGACGCCACCGCTCTCACCGATGGAGAACGGCACGTGCTCGGCGAATGGCTCGACCGCCTCGCCGCGGACGGATCCGGCTGAGGTCCCGGCACCCCGCTGAGAAGAACGGGCTGAGAAGAACAGGCTGAGAAGAAGGCCGAAATGAGCGGCCCGGGACCAGCGGGCCGATATGAAGCGGGCCGGGATCAGCGCGCCACGCGGGCCTCGGCGTGTTCGAGCAGGAGTTCCCGGCGCAGCCGGGCCAGGTGCGTCCCGCTGTCGGTGGCCGACGAGCTGTAGCGGTCGATATCGTGGATGGCGCGCCAGCCCGCAAGCCGATCCCTGACGACTCGCAGGACTCCGATGACCGGCGCCGAGCCCCCACCACCCGAGCCCGCGCCACCCGAGCCCGCGCCACCCGAGCCTGCGCCACCCGAGGCGGGCCGCAGGATGGCCGGCCCGGACGTGAGGATGGCGTCCACCTGGGCGTAGCCGTCCTCGACCTGGCGGGTCACCTCGTCGATCGCCTCCTGCCTGGTGCAGCCTGTCTCGTGGCGGAGCACCCTGACGAGGTTGTAGGGACTGCCGGTGGCTTCGTCCTGGTCCACGGTCCGCAGGTCGTTCTCCGCGAGCACGGTGGCCGAGCCGAGGTCCAGCAACCGCCGCAGAAGCGGATGGTCGCGTACGGACGGCTCGAACTCCCGGCCACAGGTGATCTCGAAGGCGTCCAGGAAGACGGGCACCCCTGCGCTCCCCAGGCGCAGCGGGAACTGGTCGCGCAGGCTGGGGACGTAGCCGCTGAGCCGGTGGCATGCCTCGCGCTCGGCCGCGTCCAGCCAGTCGAGCAGATGGCCGACGGCCCGCGTCCGCCATGACGGCGGCTGGATCAGGCGGATCCGCTCCCACGCCTGGGCCAGGGCCGTGGCGACCGCGCCACCGGTCGGCGGGGTGTCGTCCAGCCCGCCGATGAGGAGGGCGAGCCGGTGACGCAGCCGGGCGGCCTCCGCGTGGTCGGCGAGACCCGGCTCGTCGAAGAGGTCGTCGAGCACGACGCACACCAGCATCCACCGGGCCAGGGTTTCGAGCTGCTCGGCGTCGGCGCCCGGCCACATCAGCGCGGTGGCCGCGGCCATGCCGCTCCAGCGCGGGTGACGGCTCTCCTCCCGCGTGGCGGCCAGCCCGGAGTCCAGCAACCAGGCGTCCAACCGCTCCTGCACCACCCGGACCAGGACGTCGCCCTGAACGGAAGCGGGGGAAGGGGCCGAAGCGGGGGCGGGAGAGGGCACGGGCACGGTGACGGCAGCCGGGCCGGCCTGTCTCACGGAGCCCATGACCGACCGCACGTAGTCGGCCAGCGCCTCTCGCGACTCCGGATCGCCGACGTCCCCGAGGCGCCGAAGGGCCGCCTCCGCCTGCTCGACAGCGACCTTCCGGGCGTCCTCCACGGCTCCGCAGGACAGGACCAGTTGCCGTGCGCGCTCGGCCTCGGCCGTCGGCAGGCCGCGACGCAGCAGCCGGGCGAGCGCGGGGTCGCGGGCCAGGGCCTTGATCACCGGGAGTGTGTAGACGCCGTCGACGAGGTCGGAGTTGGTGGGTTTCCCCAGCTCTCCGGGAGTGGCGGTCAGGTCCAAGATGTCGTCGCGCACCTGGTAAGCCACGCCGAGATGCCAGCCGAACCGCGCCATGGCCTCCTCCGCCTCCGGGTCCCGCCCGGCCTGCATGGCGCCCAGCCGGCAGGCGAGGGACAGCAACTCGGCCGTTTTGGCGCCGGTCACCTCCAGATAGGCCTCCTCGGTGCGGGAGAGCAGGAAGCGGTCGGCGGTCTCGGCGATCATCCCCGAACAGATGCGTTGGACGGCCTCGGCGGACACCAGCGCCTCGCGCTCGCCCAGCTCGGCGACGATCCGGCTGCCGCTGATGAACAGGAGGTCACCGGCCAGGACCGCCAGGCGTGCGCCCCACACGCTGTTGACGCTCGGCCTGCCCCTGCGCTGCCGCGCGTCGTCGATGACGTCGTCGTGCTGCAGCGACGCCATGTGCAGCAGCTCGACGGCCGCCGCGGCCTTGACGGCGCGGACGCCGGCGGCCCGCTCCGGGCCGGCGAGCACGTAGTACGACAGCAGTGCCAGGGTGGGCCGGATCAGGTGGCGGTGACCGGCCGGCTGCCTGGTCAGCGCCGTCAGATCGGCGCGGCTCGGCACGTCCGCCAGGCCGACGATCTCGCGCACCCGTTCCAGGTCGGACTCCAGGGCGGGAAAGACACGGGAAACGATCTCAGTTGTCATGGATGCTCCTGACGGGGGATTCAGGCGGAAAGCGTGGCCGGCCCGCCCACCGGCCGGTGTACGCGCGTGCGGCCGGCGAAAGCGGAGACACCGAAGAGCGCCGTGCCCACGGCCCAGCACACGGCGGGGGCGACGGCGCTCCAGGGCACCGTGTCCAGGGCCACCGCCGCGACCGCCCCCTGCATCGGCCCGTAATCGGGCAGGTAACGCACCAGAGCGCCGGCAGCGGCCGGAGTGGCGAGGGGGCTCTGCAGGGCCAGATCGACCGAGCAGATCACGGTGACGAGGACCAGACCGGCCAGGTCGCTGGTCAGCACGGCGGCCAGCACGATGCCGATCCCGCCGTAGATCAGCGCCCCGCCGAAGAGGGCGGCGGCGAGCAGCAGGGGCTGCGCCGGCCGATGGGTCAGGCAGATCAGACCGGTCGCGTACGCCGCGACGCAGAGCGCGACCACCACCAGGGCAGTGAGCTTCGCCGCGATCAGGCACAGCCGGGGAAAGCCCGACCGCACCAGCCGGCGATCGAAGGACGCCGAGTTCAACGTGGTCACGAACATCATGAACCCGGTGATCAACGCGAGGATCTGCAGCGCCCCGGCGAGCTGGTTGAGCACGTTGGCCGGCAGGGCGACGACCCGCGCCGCGGCGCGTACGTGGAACGGGAGCGCGACCTCCAGGGACAGGGCGTAGATGAGGATCGCCCACACCGGGATGAAGACCACAATGATCACGAGAGCCAGCCGGTTGCGCAGATGCTCCACGAACGTCATGCGCACGGCGGTGGCGTAGCAGGCCCAGTGACCTCTCACGCGGCACCGGTCCTGTCCGCGACCCGCAGCACGCCGCCCTCCAGCCGATGGAGCGTGTCGAGGCGCGCGGCGTCGTACGCGAGGTGGGAGACGACCAGCACCGAGCGGCCACGCGCGCGCAGTTCCTCGGCCAGGTCCCAGAACCGGACGTACGTCTCCCAGTCGAAGCCCTGGTAGGGCTCGTCGAGCAGGAGCACGTCCGGATCGTGCATCAGGGCCAGGACGAGGTTGAGCTTCTGCCGCGTGCCGCCGCTCAGCGTGGCGGGGCGGGCCCGGCGGGAGCCGGAGAACCGCAGCGCGTCGAGCAGTTCCTCGGCCCGGCGCAGACTCTCCAGGCCGTAGGCGACCTGGAAGAACCGCAGGTGCTGCTCGACCGTGAACGCCTCGTGCAGCACCGTCTCCTGCGGGCAGTGACCCATGTGCCCGCGGTGGCGCACCGACCCGCCGTCCGGCCGCAGGTCGCCCGCGAGGACGCGCAGCAGCGTGGTCTTGCCCGCGCCGTTCTCCCCGACGATCCCCACCACCTGGCCGGGCGGCAGATCGAGATTCACCGCACGCAGGACCGGGCCACCCCGGTAGCCCTTCCGTACGTCCCGCACCCGCAGCACGGGCTCATCCGACGGCATGCGCCACCTCCTCCGACCCGGTCCCGCCTGACTGCGCTACCTGTGTGCTACCTGTGTGCTACTTGGGTGCGTCGACGGCGATGAACGCGACGGTGCCGCTGCCCTGGACGCTGCTCACGCCCTTGGTGGAGCACTGGCCGATGTCCGAGGTGGGAGCGGCCTTCCCGGCGATCCGCTTGCCCTTCAGCTTCCCTTGGGTGACCTCGCCGACCAGCATCATGTCGCCCGGGTTGTACGAGGCGATCCCGTCCATGTTGGGCCGGATCGTGGAGGTGCCCAGTTTCTGGCCCTGGGCGTCCTTCCAGGTGACGGTGCCCGTGCCGGTGACGTTCTGGAGGCCGGTGCAGGACGCCTGCGCGCTGCCCTGGAGGGTGACCGTCCCCGAGCGGAGGTTGGGGAAGCTCTTGTCGGGAGAGACGCAGCCGGTGAGCGTCAGGACGCCCTTGGCGGTCACCGCGCGGGCCTCCTTGCCCACCGCGGGGTCGGCGGTGATCGGCTGGGCGCCGCTCGTGCTCATCGCGCACGTCAGCACGGTGTGGCCGCCCTGCTGCTTCGGCGAGGGGTCGGCGACCGGCCTGGTGCGCGCGCCGGCGCTGCCCGACGCGCCCTCGGCGACCGACGGGACGACCGTCAGGGCCAGGGCCACCACACCCGCCGCGGCGGCGGTGAGACCGCTGGCCAGGTACGCGCGAGATCGAGATACGTTCATGGACTTCCCCCCGAATGATTGCTGTCGGCAATCTACTTATCACAATCGGTAACGAGAGGGCCGGTGAGTCGAGACGGATCACCCGCCGTACCCCTGGTCGATCCGGTACGTGTGTTAGCGTTGGTACATGTCTATGAAGAGGACGAACGTCTACGCCGATCCTGAGGACCTTGCCCTCATCAAGGAGGCGGCGAAGCGCAGGGGCATTCCGGAGGCGGAGATCATCCGTGAGGGAATCCACTTGGCTGCAATGGCGAACCGTGTGTGGGACGAGCCGTTGGACTGGCCGACCTTCGGAGGCGGCGGCGAGCCGGTCACCAACGAAGAGATCACGTCGGTGGTGGCCAAGGGAGCTGCCAACAGGTGATCGTCATCGCGGACACCTCCGGCATCATCGCCGCCTCTGACAGGAATGCGGCCGAGAGTACCGAGTGTCAGAGCATTCTCCGTGAGGCCGGGACCGTAGTCATCTCTCCGTTGGTTTTGGCGGAAGTCGATCACCTGGCCAAGGTCCGTTTCGGCTCTGCCGCTCGGGTGCAGATCATCGCCTTCATCCTCTCCAATGCGCGGCGTCTGCGCTTTCAGGTCCCGGAAGTCTCGACCGAAGTCCTGGAGGCGGCATGTGCGGTGCGGCACCGCTACGCATCAATGGACCTGGACCTCGCCGACGCGGTCAATGTCGTGCTGGCCGCGGAGTTCCGGACGGACGCCATGCTCACGCTGGACCGGCGTGATTTCCGGGCGGTGCGCCCTCTGACACCGCACAAGGCATTCCGGCTGTTGCCGGACGACATGTAGCCGAGCCTCGGACTTCCCGCGAAGGGGCCCGTGGGTCGTCGGTTACATTTCCTGGGGCTCCCGATCAGGGCGCCGTCTGGGAGGCGGAAGCCGAAGCCGGCCTCCGCGTTCGCGGTCACGGCGATGAAAGTGTGGCGACCCGGCGGTTCGGCCGTCAGATCATGACCGTCATCGCGCTGTCGACGACGTGGAAACCGAGCCTCTCGTACACGTGGCGGGCGGGGTTGCCTTCGGTGACCACCAGGCCCATGCCGTCCAGCCCGGCCGCGCCGGCCCGGGCCAGGGTGACCGACAGCATGAGCGCGCCGAGACCTCGCGGCGACCGGTCCGGATGCCGGAACACGTCCGCGATCCACGGTCCCCGGTTCGAGCCGGTGACGAGAACTCCCCCCACGATCTCGCCCGTCCCAGGAGAGCCGTCCCGCACGGCGAGGACGCTGCAGGAAAGCAGGGAGCCGATCTCCTCGCCGCCGAGGAGCGGAACGAGCTCCTCCTGCAACGCCTGCTCAGGGTCGCGGGGGCGGTGGTCGGGATGGCCGGGCGGGTAGGCCGCGAACCACGCGGGGAAGATCTCGGCGGGCGGCCGATCACAGGGGACTATCAGAAAGCCGTCCGGAGCGGTGTCGGTGACCGGCCGGGCGAGCGGCAGATCGCACCGCATCACGTGCATGTGCCGCAGCAGCCGCGCGCCTCGGTCGAGCAGGGCCCGACCGAGATCGACCGGCGCGGAGACCGCCCAGCCGGGCATGCGCGACGTGATCGCGTCGGCGGCTCCCCGGCCGACGTCCTCGATCGCGTACGCCCAGGGGTGGCCGTCGCGGACGCCTTCCAGATAACTGAACACCGGGACGCCGCCGGCGCCGGGCATTCTCCGCCGCTCCTCGGTCATATCGCGAGGTTCGCGCACCACGGCCCGATCGGCAACCGGTCGAGGTCACGCGTCCCCGTCGTCCCCGTCCTCGTCGTCCCCGTCCTCCCAGCGCAGCAGGTCTCCCGGCTGGCACTCCAGCGCCTCGCAGAGCGCGGCGAGTGTCGAGAAGCGCACCGCCTTGGCGCGGCCGTTCTTGAGCACCGCCAGATTGGCGGGTGTGATCCCGACGCGGTCCGCGAGCTCGCCCACGGACATCTTCCGCTTGGCCAGCAGCACGTCGATCTCGACGACGATCGGCATCAGATCACCTCGTCCAGCTCGGCCTGCATCCGCGCCGCCTCGATGTCGCGCCTGACGGCCTGGGCGAGCAGCATCCGCAGCACGAGCACGATGAGCGCGACCCCCAGCACCGCCACGCCGGCCCCGCCCACCAGGAGGACCACGCCCGGGGGGACGGCTTCGCCCGGAGCCAGGACGACCCCGAGCGCGAAGATCAGGAGAGCGGCCGCCACGAAAGCGCCGATCACGACGTTCACCCATCGGAAGGCGTCGTGGGAGAAGACCGTTCCTCGCCGCACCATCGTCACCAGACGCCACACGCTGACCAGGACGACCTCGACCGTCACGACGCCCAGGAACGTGATCGCCAGAAAGGGCGAGCGCAGGTAGGCGTAGTCCGGGTCGAGTCTTTCCAGGTCGGAGGCGAGGAGCGGCACCATCACGGCCTGCACGAACACCGAGCCGGCGAGCAGTGCCACGAGCACGGCACGCAGCGCGAGCACTGTCAGCTGTCTCATCGTCTCTCCTTCAATCGAAGCACGATAGAAATCTATCGATAATCGATAGGAAGAAGCAAGGCGTGCTCCCGGGTCGATGCTCGGGACCGCTCCCTAGACACCCTGGGGCAGGCGGAACAGGCGGCCGGGGTCGTACGCCGCCTTGACCCGGGCCAGCCGGGCGGCGTTGGCGCCGTAGTACTGCTGCCGCCAGTTCTTGAGCTCCGGATCGATGTAGTTCACGTACGCGTGGTCGCCGAAATACGGCCGCATGGCGGCGTGGGCGGCCCGGGCCCAGGCGGCCGCGCCGGAGAAGTGGGAGTAGTACTGCACGCTGAACAACGCCTTGCGGTGGGGGAAGGCGGTGGCGTCGGGCCGGACCCGGGCGACGGCGCCGCCGAGCGCGTCGAGCATCACCGTGTGCCGGCCCGGCGCGGCGACCCGGGCCAGCAGCGCCTTGATCCCGGCCGACGACAGCGGCGTGTACGCGAAGTGCGACTTGGCCGAGAACGAGTCGCGGACCAGCTTGCCCCTCGCGTTCTGCCCGGGAAGCGTGCCCGGACGGTGGCACTGGGCCACCGACATCGACGCGCAGCCCGCCTCCACCATCATCGCGTGGTCGTAGGCGGACGTCGCGACGTAGCGGGTCGACGGGCCCGATCCGACGCGGTCGACGAGCTTCTGCAGCAGGTTCTCGCACGCCGTCCTGCCACCGAGGTAGAGGCCGCCGACCATCACGTCGAGCGACGGGTCGTGGTCGAGATGGCAGTTGGACCACATCGCGTCGGGCGCGGCGGGCGCCCAGGCCTGCCACGCCTTCAGCACGGCCGCGGCCTTCGACCAAGGCCAGTGCAGGAAGAACAGGGTCACGGAACGCGTCGGATGGGTCCGGAACGTGAATGACGTCGCCACGCCGAAGTTGCCGCCGCCGCCTCCCCGGGAGGCCCAGTAGAGGTCCGGGTGCGAGCTCGGCGAGCAGGTCACCACCTTCCCGTCCGCGGTGACGACCTTCAAAGACTCCAGCGCGTCGCAGGTCAGGCCGTACTGCCGCGACACCACGCCGATGCCGCCGCCCAGCGTGAGCCCGGCCACCCCGACCGTCGGGCAGGACCCCGCCGGGATGCTGACGCCGTGCGCGGCCAGCTTGGCGTACACGTCGACCAGCCGCGCCCCGGCGCCGACCGTGGCGTGGCCGCCCGAGGAGGACACGCCGCTCATCGGCGACACGTCGACGACGAGCCCGCTGCCCGTGGACCAGCCCGCGTAGCTGTGGCCGCCCGACCGGGAGGTCACCGGCACGCCGTACCGCCGGGCGAACGCCAGGCACTCCGACACGTCCGCCGCCGTCGTGCAGTAGGCCACCCCGACCGGCCGTGCGGAGTCGAAGGCCGAGTTGAACACGCGGCGCGCGTTGTCGTACGACGAGTCGCCAGGGCGGATCAGCTTGCCGTCCAGCCCCCGCCCGAGCGCGGACCAGTCGGCGGGACGGGGACCCGCGGCGGCGAAGGCCGTGCCGGAAAGGGCGGTGGCCCCGGCAAGGGCCGAGACGCGAAGGAAACTCCGTCTGTCGATCATGGTCGTACTCCCGAGGTGGTGATCTACCTCGTTGAGACGCTCATGGAATCGATCCGGTTGGTTACAAGGTCGTCACGTCGCCCCGGTGCGGAAGGGCCGCGCCGGAGACCCGGTGCCGCCCGGCGTGCCCGACGTCGTCACGGACGGCTCCGTCTCCTCCTCGGAGCGTTTCCATCCGTGACCGCCCGGCGCCGGCGGCCCGCGGACGATCTCGAAGCCGGCGGTCTCGGGGCGGACGGTCTCGGGGTGGGCGGCCCCGCCAGGGTGAACGTGCCCTCCCTGCGGACCGTGTGCCAGCGCAGCCGGGCCCCCAGAACCGCGGTGGCCACCGACTGGATGACGACCAGGTACATCAGCTGCCGGTAGGCGAACTGCTGCAACGGCAGCACCCACAGCACCGAGGCCCGTTCGCCGTCCAGGCGCAGCGCGTACCAGCCGGTGAGCGCCTGCACCGCGACGAAGCCGGCCCACACCGCGACCACAGGCAGCGGGTCGCCGACGAACAGCCCGTAGAGGGCCATGACGTCGACGACGGGGGCCAGCAACGGCAGGATCACCTGGAACAGGGTGAGATATCCGAGGCATCGCCGGCCGAATGGACGGCGCTCCGCGACCGCCCCGCGATGCTTCCAGATCGCCTGCAGCGTGCCGTAGCACCACCGGTACCGCTGCCGCCACAGCTGGCCGAGCGAGGCGGGCGCCTCGGTCCACGCGCGCGCCCGCTCCTCGTAGACCACCCGCCAGCCCCCGCGGCTGATCGCCATGGTCAGGTCGGTGTCCTCGGCGAGCGTGTCCGCGCTGACCCCGCCGGCCGACGCGATCGCCTCGCGGCGGAACGCGCCGATCGCCCCCGGCACCGTCGCCATGCAACCGAGCAGGTCGAACGCGCGGCGGTCCAGGTTGAACCCGACGACGTACTCGATGTGCTGCCAGCGGCCGATCATGCCGCGCCGGTTGCCGACCTTGGTGTTGCCGCTGACCGCGCCGACGGTTCCGTCCGCGAGCGGCCGTACGAGGTGTCCGATGGTCGGGGGCTCGAAGACGGTGTCGCCGTCGACCATGACCAGGATGCCGTGGGCGGAGTGGGCGATGCCGGTGGTGAGCGCGACGGGCTTCCCGGCGTTCGGCTGCCGGATCACCCGGACCCCGGGCAGGCCGAGCGAGGCGGCGATCGCTCCCGTCTGGTCGGCCGAGCCGTCGTCCACGACGACGACCTCGACCGGGCCGGGGTAGTCGGTCGCGACGAGCGACCGGACCGTCGCCTCGATCCCCGCCGCCTCGTTGTACGCGGGCACGATCACCGAGACCGGCGGCGCGGCCGTCCCGTGGGGGACGACGGCGTTCGCGGATCTCCCGCGCGTCCTGCGGGCGTGCGCCCACGCCAGCGCGACGAAGAGCGCCAGCCGGAGCAGGGTGAGCACGCCGGCCGCGGCGAGGAACCAGCCGAGCGCCTCGACGAAGGCGAAGGAGGCGCGCTGGGCGAACCCCAGGATCGCGCCGAGGACGCGCTCGTCGGCGGAGGCGGCGGTGTGCGCCGTGGGGAGCCCGACGGCGTCCGTGAGGGTGGTGGCGGCGTATCCCTTCTTCTCCAGCCGGGTGAGCAGCCGGTCGACGGCGGCCAGCGTCCGGGCGCGGTCGCCGCCCGAGTCGTGGAACATGATCACTGCGCCCTCGCCCTCGACCGTGCGCGCGAGGGACGCGAGGACCATCTCGTTCACGGGCGGGCGGCTCCAGTCCTGGGTGTCCACGTCGGTGAACGTCACGAGGTATCCCTCGTCGCCGAGCAGCCGCATGGTGGTGAGCTGCCGGTATCCGGCCGCTCCGGGGCCCGAGGAGTACGGAATGCGGGCGAGGCGGGTGTGGATCCCCGCCGCCGCGGCCAGCGCCTTCTGCGTCAGGGACATCTCCACGCGGGCCCGCCAGGCCGGCACCGCGCCCAGGTCGGCGTGGGTGTAGGTGTGGTTGCCGATCTCGTGCCCCTCGGCGACCATGCGGCGGGTGAGCTCGGGGTGCTCGGCGACGTGGGCTCCCAGGACGAAGAAGGTCGCCTTCGCGCGGTGCTCGCGGAGCAGGTCGAGCAGCCGGGGGGTCCACCTCGGATCGGGTCCGTCGTCGAAGGTGAGCGCCACCCGGCGGGGCCTGGGCCGTGCGCTGAGCGGCCGGGACCCCGAGACGTTGACCAGAGGGCCGCCGGAGCGGATCTGTTCCAGCTCGGCGGAGTCGCCGTAGTCGGCCGGGGCCGGCTGGGTCTCGCCGACGACGTTGTGCGCGTACGCGTCGAGCAGCAGCGCCCCGGCCATGAGCAGCGCCGCGATCGCGACGAGGAACCAGTGGCCGCGCGGCTCTGCCGGTCTGCGCTCGGCCGGTCTGCGCTCGGCCGGTCTGCGCTCCGCCGTTCTGCGCTCTGCCGATCTGCGCTGTCGTCTCATCGACGCGTCACTGGGCGGTCCCGGGCTGCTGCGGAGGCGTCTGGACGGTGCCGGGCTCCGACGCCGGGGGCCGCGTCGCCTCCTCGGCGGGCGCCGTGGACTGCACGACCTCGGAAACCTGCGGCGCGGGCGTCGGCTCGCCGGGCGCGGAGATCTCCACATCCGGCTCCGGGATCGCGGAAGGCGTCCTGCTCGGCCTCGGGCTCTTCCGGGCGGAGGGGGAGGGCGCCCTGCTCGGCAGCCTGCGCGCGGAGGGAGTCCGCCGCGCCGGGGGCGCCGTCGCGCGCGGCGTGCCGTTCGCCGCCGCCTCGTCCCGGGGGGCACGCCTGCGCTCGGACCCGCGGGACGGAGTGGTGGAGCCCGCGGGGGAGCGTTCCACGACCGGCTGCACCTGCGTGCCGGGCCATCTCATCGGGGGCAGCTCCGGGCCCGCCAGCGCTCCGCTCACCAGCGTGAGGGTCAGCGCGAGGACGACGATCGCCCCGCCGACCGCGGCGGCTGTCAAGATCTTTGCCCGGCGCCCGCTCTGGTCCACGAAGACGGCCGCGCGCTCCGGACGTCGATCTTCCACGACGCATGATCGTACGTGAATCGAAAGCAGCTTCGAGAAGTCCGGGTCATTTTGTGATCAGGCATTCGCGATTTCCCGATGTCCGGTGCGAGGGCCTCCCGGCGGCGGGTGGTCGTCCTGGTGGCTGATGCGCATGAGACCCCTCGGAGGAGGCCTGGCTGGTTAAATGTGACAAGGTCAACCCCCTGATCGCGAGCGCGCGACGAAGTTGACGTTTGTGCCGTTATGGGGTGGTATCGGGGGCGGTGGTGCCGGGCTTTCGGTCAATGGGGACCGGGAGGGCCGCGCCCATCGTGGAGGAGTGGCGCATGCCTGCGACGCCGTACGGCCGAGCCGGGTCCGGGGACAGGCTGCCCCCCTCGCGCAGCTTCGGCGAGGAGGGCGGGCGTCTGTCCTACGGCGGCTACCTTCGCCTGCCCGAGCTGCTCGCCCAGCAGGAGCGGCGGTCCGGGGCCGGCGACGAGTTGCTGTTCATCACCGTTCACCAGGTCTACGAGCTGTGGTTCAAGCTGCTCCTGCACGAGCTGGAGCGGATCAGGGACGCGATGATCGAGGGCGCGCTGTGGCGCGCCAGGCAACTGTTCCGCCGGGTGCACGCCGCGGAGAAGGTCCTGGTCGACCAGGTCCAGGTGCTGGAGACCATGACGCCGCAGGACTTCCTGGAGTTCCGGTCGGTCCTCGCCCCCGCGAGCGGTTTCCAGTCGGTGCAGTTCCGCGAGCTCGAGTTCCTCTCGGGCGCCAAGGACCCGGCGTACCTCGGCCGGCTGAGGGACGCGAGCGAGGCGGAACTCGCCAGGCTGCGGCGGCGGCTCGCCGAGCCGACGCTGTGGGACGCCTACCTGACCGCCCTGTCCGGGCGCGGTCTGCCGGTCTCCGACGAGGAGATCATGGAGTCCCTGCTGGCCGTGGCCCGCCAACGCGGATCGTACGACGATCTGTGGGACCTGGCCGAGGATCTCCTCACTCATGACGAGACGACCGCGCTCTGGCGGATGCGGCACGTGCAAATGGTGGAGCGCCAGATCGGGACGAAATCCGGTACGGGAGGCTCGTCCGGGGCACCGTACTTGAGGGGAAGGACGCGTTTGCACTTCTTTCCCCTGCTTTGGGAACTCCGGGCCTGGCTTTGAATTCTCACAAGGGAGTGAGTAGCGACATGCCGCTCGAAATGGCGCTGAATCGGCAGGAGTCGGAAGAAGTGCTGGACGAACTTCTCCGCACCGCCGCCGAGAGGTGCGCGCACGCGCCGGGAGCGCTGCAGGTGGAGGGTGAAGACCCCCTGACCTTTCTGCGGCAGTACTACCGCAGCGTCCCGGTCGAGGACCTGGCCGACCGCGACCCGGTCAACGTGTACGGCCCCGCGATGGCCCACCGCCACCTGGCCCAGCACCGGCCACAGGGGCGCGCGCTGGTCCGCGTCTACACCCCCACGCTTGAGGAGCACGGCTGGGACCCGGGCCGCTCGGTGGTCCAGATCGTCACCGACGACATGCCGTTCCTCGTCGACTCGGTGACGACCGAGCTGGACCGGCACGAGATCGGCACCCACCTGATCGTCCACCCTCAGATCCGGGTGCGCAGGGACATGACCGGTGAGCTGCTCGGCCCCGACAGGGAGAACGTGACCGGGCAGGTCATCCGCGAGTCGTGGATGCACATCGAGATCGACCGGCAGGCCGATCACACCGTGCTCAAGGAGCTGGAGAGCGACCTGCAGCGGGTGCTGCTCGACGTGCGCTGCGCGGTCGAGGACTTCGCGAAGATGCGGGCGCTGGCCGTGCAGACCGCCGAGGACCTCGCGGCCAACCCGCCGCCGCTCGACCCCGCGCAGGCCGAGGACGGCATGGAGCTGCTGCGCTGGCTGGCCGACGGCCATTTCACGTTCCTCGGCTACCGGGAATACCGGCTTGAGGACACCGACGGCGGCGTCGCGCTGCGCGGCCTGCCCGGCACCGGGCTCGGCATCCTGCGGGCCGACAAGGCCGGATCGGCCAGCTTCGCGGCCCTGCCGCCGAAGGTGCGCGCGAAGGCGCGGGAGAAACAGCTGCTGATCGTCACCAAGGCCAACAGCCGGGCCACCGTCTACAAGCCCCACTACCTCGACTACGTCGGGGTCAAGGTCTTCTCGCCCGAGGGCGAGGTGATCGGCGAGCGGCGGTTCCTCGGACTGTTCACCCACGTGGCGTACAACGAGTCGATCTCGCGGATCCCGGTCCTGCGGCGCAAGCTCGCCGAGGTGCTGGAGCGTGCCGGGCTGTCGCCCGACAGCCACGACGGCAAGGATCTGATGGAGATCCTGGAGACCTACCCGCGCACCGAGCTCTTCCAGATGTCCGTGGACGAGCTGCTGCCCATCGCGCTCGGCGTGCTGCGGCTGCGCGAGCGCAAGCAGGTCAAGCTGTTCCTGCGCCGCGACGACTACGGCCGCTACATCTCCTGCCTCATCTTCCTGCCCCGCGACCGCTACACCACCAAGGTCCGCCTGCACATGCAGCGGATCCTGATGAAGGCGCTCGGCGGCACCTCGCTCGACTACAGCACGATGATCGGCGAGTCGGCGCTGGCCCGGCTGTACATCGTGATCCGCGGCGAGCGCGGCACGCCGCTCGGCGAGACGCCGGTCGACGTCGACGAGCTGGAGGCGCGGCTGGCCGCCACCACCCGCACCTGGGAGGACGACCTCGGGGCCGCGATCGGTGAGCTGTGCCCGGAGGAGGACGCGCCCCGGCTGCTGCGCCGCTACGGCAGCGCCTTCCCCGAGGGCTACAAGGCCGACTTCCCCGCGCGTACGGCGGTCGCCGACCTCAAGCGGCTGGAGACGCTCGGCGAGGACCCGAACGCCATCGGCATGAACCTCTACGAGCCGTACGGCGCGGCGGAGGGGGAGCGGCGCTTCAAGCTCTACCGGCTGGGCGCGCCGATCTCGCTGTCGCGGGTGCTCCCGCTGCTGCAGCGGATGGGCGTCGAGGTGGTGGACGAGCGGCCGTACGAGATCGACCGCGACCACGACCCCGACACCCGGGACGCCTGGATCTACGACTTCGGCCTGCGGTACACGCCCTCGGAGGAGGTCCACCGCGACGAGTTCAAGCGGCTCTTCCAGGACGCGTTCGCCGTGCTGTGGCGCGGCGAGGTGGAAAACGACGGCTTCAACGCGCTCGTGCTGGCCGGCGGGCTCACCTGGGAGCAGGCCGAGATCCTCCGGGCGTACGCCAAGTATCTGCGGCAGGCCGGGACCACGTTCAGCCAGTCGTACATCGAGAGGGTGCTGCGCGGCAACGTGCGGCTGGCCCGGCTCCTGGTGCGGCTGTTCGAGGCCAGGCTCGACCCGCGGCGGCCGGACGACGGCAGGCCGGAGGTCTGCGACGCGCTGACCGAGGAGATCCTCGCCTCGCTGGACGAGGTCGCCTCGCTCGACGAGGACCGCATCCTGCGGGCCTACCTGGAGATGATCCAGGCGACGCTGCGCACCAACGTCTTCCAGGCCGCGCCCTCCGGAAAGGACGCGGACGGGCGCGACGCCGGGGACGCGGGCAGCCAGTTCGTCACCGGCAGGCGCAAGCCGTACATCTCCCTGAAGGTCGACTCGCAGTCGATCAGCGTGCTGCCGCTGCCCCGGCCGAAGTACGAGATCTTCGTGTACTCGCCGCGGGTCGAGGGCGTGCACCTGCGCTTCGGCAAGGTCGCCCGCGGCGGCTTGCGCTGGTCGGACCGCATGGAGGACTTCCGCACGGAGATCCTCGGCCTGGTCAAGGCACAGATGGTCAAGAACACCGTCATCGTGCCGACCGGCTCCAAAGGCGGCTTCGTCGTCAAGCGGCCCCCCGCGCTCAAGAACGGCGGGGCAGGGCGCGACGAGCTCCTGGCCGAGGGCGTGGCCTGCTACCGCCAGTTCATCTCCGGCCTGCTCGACCTGACCGACAACCTGGTCGCGGGGGAGGTCGTGCCGCCGCCCGACGTGGTGCGGCACGACGGCGACGACACCTACCTCGTGGTGGCCGCCGACAAGGGCACGGCGACGTTCTCCGACATCGCCAACGAGGTGGCCAAGCAGTACGGCTACTGGCTCGGCGACGCCTTCGCCTCCGGCGGGTCCGTGGGCTACGACCACAAGGCGATGGGCATCACCGCCAGGGGCGCCTGGGAGTCGGTCAAGTACCACTTCCGCACGCTCGGCGTGGACGTGCAGAGCACCGACTTCACCGTGGTCGGCGTCGGCGACATGTCGGGGGACGTGTTCGGCAACGGCATGCTCCTGTCGGAGCACATCCGGCTCGTGGCGGCCTTCGACCACCGGCACGTGTTCGTCGACCCCGACCCGGACGCCGCGCGGAGCTTCGCCGAGCGGCGGCGGCTGTTCGAGCTGCCCAGAAGCTCCTGGGACGACTACGACAGGTCGCTCATCTCGGCGGGCGGCGGCGTGTGGCCGCGCACCGCGAAGTCGATCCCGGTCTCGCCGCAGACGCGCGCCGCGCTCGGCCTGCCGCGGGGCGTCACCGCGCTCGCGCCGAACGACCTGATCAGCGCGATCCTGCGGGCCCCCGTCGACCTGCTGTGGAACGGCGGCATCGGCACGTACGTCAAGGCGTCGTCGGAGACCCACGCCGACGCGGGGGACAAGGCCAACGACGCGCTGCGGATCAACGCCGCCGACCTGCGCTGCAGGGTGGTGGGCGAGGGCGGCAACCTCGGCTTCACCCAACGCGCCCGGATCGAGTTCGCGCTGAACGGCGGGCTGATCAACACCGACTTCATCGACAACTCGGCCGGTGTGGACACCTCCGACCACGAGGTGAACATCAAGATCCTGCTCGACCAGGTCGTCCGTGACGGCGACATGACCGACAAGCAGCGCAACCAGCTCTTCCTCGACATGACCGACGAGGTGGGCAGTCTGGTGCTGGAGGACAACTACGCCCAGAACGTCGTGCTCGCGGCGGCCCGGGCGCAGGCGCCGGAGATGCTGCACATCCACGCCCGCTACCTGCGGAGACTGGAGCGCGAGGGGCTGGTCAACCGGGAGCTGGAGTTCCTGCCGTCGGACAAGGTGCTCGCCGAGCGGCGCCAGGCCGGGCTCGGGCTCACCAACCCCGAGTTCGCCGTGCTGCTCGCCTACACCAAGCTCGTGGTGGACGCGGAGCTGCTGCAGTCGGACATCCCCGACGACCCGTCGCTGGCGTCGTGGCTGGTGTCGTACTTCCCCTCGGCCCTGCGCGACCGCTTCCGGCCGTACATGGACTCCCACCCGCTGCGCCGGGAGATCATCACCACCCGGATCGTCAACGACGTGGTGAACTTCGGCGGGACGAGCTTCGCCTACCGGTTCGGTGAGGAGACCGGCGCCTCGACGGCCGACATCGTGCGGGCCTACCTCGTGACGCGTGAGGTCTTCGACCTGCCGTCGTTCATGCGCCAGGTCGAGGAGCTGGACAACGAGGTGGACACCTCGACCCAGCTCGCCATGCTCATGGAGGGCCGCAAGCTGTCCGAGCGCGGCACCCGCTGGCTGCTCGGCAACCGCCGCCCACCGCTCGACCTCGCCTCGACGGCCCGCTACTTCATCGAGGGCGCCGGGGGAGTGCTGCCCCACCTGCCCAAGCTGCTGACCGGCCCCGACCTGGTGGCGTACGAGGAGCGCAGGGACTCCTTCGTGGCCAGGGGCGTGCCCGGCGAGCTGGCCGAGCGGGTCGCCGCGATGGTGCCGGCCTACTCCACCTTCGACCTCGTGGAGATCGCGGCCTACACCGGCCGGCCGGTGACCGAGGTGGCCGAGGTCTACTTCGACCTGGCCGACCGGCTCCAGCTCGCCCGGCTGCGCGAGCGGGTGATCGCGCTGCCGCGCGACAGCCGGTGGAACTCGATGGCCAGGTCGGCGCTGCGCGACGATCTGTACGCGGCCCACGCGACGCTCACCAGGGACGTGCTGATCCACAGCCGGCCGGGCCTGTCGCCGGAGGAGCGCCTCGCGAGCTGGACGGAGGCCAACCAGGCCGCGGTGACGCGGTCGCGGCAGACGCTGTCGGAGATTTGGGAGAGCGACACCTTCGACCTGGCGACGCTGTCGGTCGCGCTGCGCGCGGTGCGGACGCTGGTCTCCACCAGCAACCTCCCGCACGCGCAGGCGTGATGACGCTCGGCGATCAGCGGTTGGAGCCGCCGGTGACGACGCCCTCGTAGCCGACGACGTGCGCGGGCGCGGTGGACGCCTTGGGCGGCACCGCGCTCACATACTGCTGGGTCTCGATGATCTGGCGCTTCTGCCGGATGAACAGGTCCTTGGTGGGGCTCAGCAGCCAGCGGGCCGCCGCGGGGAGCGTCACCGGGCGCCCCTCGCCGCACTTGAGCCCCTGCGGGCTGGGGGTCCACGAGGACGTGCGGATCAGCGTGTACAGCATCATCGCGCCGCCGTCACGCGCGCGCAGCGCGAAGATCGGATAGTTGGGGGCCGAGGCGAAGATCGACTCGTAGTTCATGCAGTCGTCGGCCTTCGCCGTCTCCTTGGTCTCGCTGATCTCGTCGTAGAAGCCCGTCGTCTGCGGGCCGGGGGCGATCAGCCCCGAGGCGTACCCCTTGGGGCCCTCCTCGGCGACCGTGGCGTGCAGCGGGCCCATCAGGTTGGGGCTGATGGCCACCGAGGCGTCGCGCGACTCCAGCGCCGTGGCGTACCCGTCCGCGTCGAGGGCGACCGCGGGAGGTTGCTCGCCGGAGTAGAGCAGGGACGCGAAGCTGTTGAGCCACCGCCCGTCCCGGCCCTGCCGTACGAACGTGAACACGCCCGTGCGGATCTCGCCGGACGAGTCGCGCCGCCGGGCGGTGGCCGCGAACCAGACGGTCGAGCGGCCGCTCTGCCGGGGCACGAGCACCGTACGGCGATCCCAGGTGTAGCGGGCGGGCTTGCTCCCCTGGGAGTGGATGCCGGCAATCGTGATGGGCCGCTGGCCGTCCTGGGTGAGCAGGAGCTCCCACCGGTCGGCCCCGGCCAGCCGCAGCACGTCGTCGGTGTCGAGGAACGCGTCGAGCGCCTGGGAGGCCTCCTCAAGCGTCACAGCCGGGGGGCTGGGCGACGGCGACGGGCTGTCGCCGGGACTCGGCAGGGCCGAGGTGGCCGCCGCCGGGCTGGCCGTCGGCCGGGCCGGCTCCCCGCCGGAGCAGGCGGCGGCACAGGTGACGAGGGCAAGGGTCAGCGCACTCCGAACGACCCCGTTCACGCCAGCCTCCCCATGCAATCGATTCACATGCTACCGACGCGTGCTGCCTGACCGGGTCTCCGATTCGCGTACCCTTTACAGACGTGGCAGTCATCGATCCAGCCGAAGAGATCAACGAGCTTAGCGGCACGCTGCAGGGCATTCAGGACGTGCTCGACCTCGACGCCCTGCGCAAGCAGATCGCCGAGTTGGAGGACCAGGCTGCCGCTCCCGACCTGTGGAACGACACCGAGCAGGCGCAGCGTGTCACCAGCCGGCTCTCCCACCTGCAGGCCGAGGTCAACCGGGTGGACGGCCTGGGCCGCCGCCTGGAGGACCTGCCGATCCTGTTCGAGCTGGCGGCCGAGGAGGGCGACGAGGACGCGCTGGCCGAGGCCGAAAGGGAGCTCGCCGCGCTCAGGTCCGAGGTCGGCGCGCTCGAGGTCCGCACGCTGCTGTCGGGCGAGTACGACGCCCGCGAGGCCCTGGTGACCATCAACGCGCAGGCGGGCGGCGTCGACGCGGCCGACTGGGCCCAGATGCTGCTGCGCATGTTCCTGCGGTGGGCCGAGCGCAAGGGCTACCCGGCGGAGGTCTACGAGACCTCCTACGCCGAGGAGGCCGGCATCAAGTCCGCCACCTTCGCGGTCAAGGCCCCCTACGCGTACGGCACGCTCCGGGGCGAGCACGGCACCCACCGGCTGGTGCGGATCAGCCCGTTCGACAACCAGGGCCGCCGGCAGACCTCGTTCGCGGGCGTGGACGTGGTGCCCGTGGTCGAGCAGACCGACCACATCGACATCAACGAGGACGACCTGCGCATCGACGTCTACCGGTCGTCCGGGCCGGGCGGCCAGGGCGTGAACACCACCGACTCGGCCGTGCGGATCACCCACCTGCCGACCGGGATCGTGGTCTCCTGCCAGAACGAGCGATCGCAGCTGCAGAACCGGGCGACGGCGATGGCCGTCCTGTCCGCCAAGCTGCTGGAGCGCAAGCGTCAGGAGGAGGCCGCGGCGATGAACGAGCTGCGCGGCGAGACCACGACGTCGTGGGGCACGCAGATCCGCAACTACGTGCTGCACCCCTACCAGATCGTCAAGGACCTGCGCACGGGTGTGGAGGCGGGCAACCCCACCGCCGTGCTGGACGGCGACCTCGACGAGTTCATCGAAGGTGAGATCCGCTGGTCGCGCCGCCAGGAGTCGGGTGACAACAATCAGTAACCGCTGACGTGCGTGAGCGCGACCAGCGCCACGACCAGTAGCACGACAAGCGCGATGGTCAGGGGCGACAGCCCCATGAACCCGTGGTGGTGAACCTTGGCGCGGCCCTCACGGCAGACGGGGCAGCGCCCTTCCACCACGGGGCCCGCGCACGCGGCGCAGATCAGATGTTCGCAGCTCATAGCAGCTTTACCGCCCCATCGCCCAAGGGCTAATCGTTTTGTTTCCGTTATGGACGTTCCATGCCAGTGTTACCCCTAGACTGGCCTCTGGCCAAACGGAACGTCGATCCAGAGCAAAGTGACCGGCGACCCCCGGACCGGCCGTCCCACCCCCTAGACTGGCTAGCCGTGATGCGCCCGTGATCCATTTCGATAATGTCACCAAGGTCTACGCGAACCAAAACCGGCCCGCCCTCGACCACGTGAGCGTGGATGTCGACAAGGGCGAATTCGTCTTCCTGGTCGGTCCGTCAGGGTCGGGGAAGTCCACCTTCCTCCGGCTGGTCCTGAAGGAGGAGCGACCCAACAACGGCTCCATCCACGTGGCCGGCAAGGACCTGTCGAAGCTGTCCAACTTCAAGGTGCCGCACCTGCGCCGCCGCATCGGCTGCGTGTTCCAGGACTTCCGGCTGCTGCCGAACAAGAACGTCTACGAGAACGTGGCGTTCGCCCTGGAGGTCATCGGCAAGCCGCGCCGCTTCATCCGCAAGGTCGTGCCCGAGGTCATCGAGCTCGTCGGCCTGGAGGGCAAGGCGCACCGCATGCCGGAGGAGCTGTCCGGTGGCGAGCAGCAGCGGGTCGCCATGGCCCGCGCGTTCGTCAACCGGCCGATGATCCTGCTCGCCGACGAGCCCACAGGAAACATCGACCCCGCCACGAGCATCGGCATCATGAAGGTGCTCGACCGAATCAACAGGACCGGCACGACCGTCCTCATGGCGACACACGACGCCGCGATCGTCGACTCCATGCGCAAGCGCGTGGTCGAGCTCGAGGACGGCAAGATCGTCCGTGACCAGTCGCGCGGCGTGTACGGCCAGGCGTATTAGGAGTAACTGGGACCATGCGGGCCAACTTCATCTTCTCCGAGGTCTGGATCGGCCTTCGGCGCAACCTCACGATGACCATCGCGGTGATCGTGACAGTGGCGGTCGGCATGGCGCTGCTCGGCGTCGGACTGATGATCAATTCCCAGGTCTCGAAGCTGACCGGCTTCTGGAGCGACAAGGTCGAGCTGTCGGTCTACCTGTGCACCAAGGGCTCGCCCTTCGAGCCCTGTAAGAACAGAGGCGCGGTCACCCAGGAGGAGAAGGGCACCCTGGAACAGACGATCAAGGCGCTCCCGGACGTCGAGCAGGTGAATTTCGAGAACCAGGCCCAGGCGTTCAAGAACTTCCAGAGCACCGAGAGCAACACGCTGCTGCTGTCGGTGACCAAGCCCGAGGACATGCCGGAGTCGTTCCGGGTCAAGCTGAAGGACCCGGAGAAGGCGACGGCCGTCGCGAGCAGCCTCAAGGGGCAGCCCGGCGTCTCCAACGTCGTCAATGAGCGCGACCTGCTCCAGTCGGTCTTCGGCTTCATGGACACGCTGCGCAACGTGGCGCTCGGCATCGCGATCCTCATGGTGATCGCGGCCACACTGCTGATCGGCAACACGGTCCGGCTGTCGGCGTACAACCGCCGAAGAGAGACCGGCATCATGCGGCTGGTCGGTGCCTCCAACATCTACATCCAGCTGCCGTTCGTGCTGGAGGGCCTGATCGCCGGCCTCATCGGCGGCGTCCTGTCCGGTGTGATCCTGATCGTCGTCAAGGTCTTCATCTTCGAGTCGATCCAGACCTACATGGCCGCGCCCCTCGGTTGGGACACGGTCGCCGGCGTGATCACCGGCACCATGGCCGTCGGCGTGCTCATCTGTGTGCTCGCCTCATTCGTCACCCTGCGCCGCTACCTGCGGGTGTGATCCCGCACCGCCGCGCAGCTCGTTTCCGCCCTTCGCGGCGACGGTAGGCTCCCCTTATGCCACGTGAGACCGGGCGCAAGCTGATCGCCCAGAACAAGCGTGCCAGGCACGACTTCTTCATCGAGGACACCTACGAGGCCGGGCTCGTCCTGACCGGCACCGAGGTCAAGTCCCTGCGGGCGGGAAAGGCCAACCTGACCGACGGCTACGCCTCGGTCGAGGGCGGCGAGGTCTGGCTGATCAACGTGTACATCCCTGAGTACAGCCAGGGCACCTGGACCAACCACGCCGCCCGGCGCACCCGCAAGCTGCTGCTGAACCGCAAGGAGATCGGCAAGCTCGACGCGACGCTGAAGGAGAAGGGCCTCACGCTGATCCCGCTGTCGATGTACTTCAAGGACGGCCGGGCGAAGATCGAAATCGGCATCGCCCGAGGAAAGAAGGACTACGACAAGCGGCAGACGCTCATGGAGAAGCAGGCCGGCCGGGAGATGGCGCGGGCCATGTCGAACGCGGTCCGCCGCCGGGGGGGCCGTTAGGCCGTGGCGGTGTCCTTCCGATCATTCGGGGTCGTCCGGGCGAGAGCCGTACGGGCCGCGCTCGCGCTGGGGCTGACCGCGCCCCTGCTGACCGGCTGCTTCGAGGAGCCGTCGCCGCACGAGGCGGTGCGCGACTTCCTCGTCGGCTGGCAGACGGGGGACTACGCGGCCGCCGCGCGGCGGGCCGACGGCGACCAGGCGGCGGTGCGCAAGGCGCTCGAGGGCGCCCGGCTGCAACTGGACGCCGCCTCGATCCGCTTCTCGCTGCGCGGCATCAGGCAGGACGGCGACGCCGCGCAGGCCGGCTACCACGCCGAGGTGGACCTCGGCGAGAACAACCCCCTCTGGCAGTACGACGGGAACCTGCCCCTGCACCTGGTCGGCGGCCAGTGGAAGGTGCGGTGGTCGCCGAGCGTCATCCACCCCGACCTGCACCCCGGGCAGCGGCTCGCGGTCGCCACCGTCCCCAAGGGCCGCAGGCCGGTCCTCGACCGGAACGGCAACCCCTTGCAGGACGAGACCGTCCTGCACGTGGCCGGGGTCTACCCCGCCAAGGTCAAGGACCCCGGCCGGCTCTGCGACCAGCTGTCGAAGGTCACCGGTTTCGCCCAGGACCGTCTGCTGAGCCGCATCCTGTCGTCGCCCCCGCAGGACTTCGTCCCCCTCGCGACGTTCGGGCGGACGAAGTTCGCCCAGATCAGGTCCAAGCTGGAGGCCATCCAAGGTCTGGAGTTCCAGGTCGACAACCCGCCGGTCGCCCCCAAGTCGCCCACCCAGATCGTCGGGGTGGTCACGGCCATCACCCCGGAGGCGGAGCAGAAGCTCGGCGGGCCGCAGCGGGCCGGCGACACGCTCGGCCGGGACGGCCTGCAGAAGGCCTACCAGGACCAGCTCACCGGCTCGACCGAGACCCGGGTCGTCATCCTCGACAACGCCACCGGGCGACAGGTCAAGGAGCTCAAGGCGTGGCCGGGGCGGGAGAACTCGTCGGTCCAGACCACGATTGACAGCCGCCTGCAGAGCGTGGGGGACGCCGCGGTGGCGGGGCCCCGCCCGGCCGCGCTCGTCGCGGTGCAGGCGTCCACCGGCCAGTTGCTCGCCGTCTCCACCAACCAGCTGCATCAGGAGAACGACGCGCTGGCCGGTAAGTTCGCGGCCGGCACCGCCTTCTCGGTCGTCGCGGCCGAAGGGCTGCTCCAGTCGGGCCTCGACCCGAAGCAGAAGGTGCCGTGCAGCGCCGACCGCACCGTGGGCGGAGCCCGATTCCAGCAGCCCGGCGTCAACGGCGTGACGACGCCCACGTTCCAGACCGACTTCGCGCAGGGCTGCGTGACCGCCCTGGCGTCGCTGGCGCGGCGGATCAGCGGGCAGCGGCTGTCGGCCAGCGCGACCCAGTTCGGCATCGGCGGCGACTGGAAGCTGCCGCTGAGGACGTTCAGCGGGTCGATGGACGCGCCTGACGGCGACGCCGCCATCGCGAAGATCATGGCTGGGCAGGGCGCCCGAGTGAGCCCGCTGACGATGGCCCTCGTCGCCGCGGCCGTCAAGTCCGGCACGTGGCGGCCGCCGGTGCTGGTGACCTCGCCCGTCGCTCCCGACCCGGCGGCCGGGGACGCCGTCACGCGGGCCCCCACGCAGCCCGTGACGCTCGATCCCGCGATCATCGCGAAGCTGCGCACGCTCATGCGGGCCGGTGTCACGTCCGGCGCGGCCTCCGCCGCCTCCGCCCCCGGCGACCCCGTGTACGGCGTGGCCGCCGAGGTCACGCAGACGGAGAAGAAGGAGCGCACCAGGCTCTCGTGGTTCGTGGGCTGGCAGGGGGACATCGCGGTCGCGGTGCTGGCGGAGAGCGGCGACACGGCGGCCGCCTCCGTGATCGCCGGCAGCTTCTTCCGCGACGCCCAGCCCCAGACCTGAAAAATGCTCGGAGCCGAGCAACCATCAGGGCGGCGGCCGGCGTCTTTCTAGGTGACTGGGACCCGCTCGGGGGGTTGCGGGCCCAGTCACCGTGATGAGGACAGGGCTCCATCTCGGGGGGAGCCCTGCCCGTCCGGACCGGCTCGACCCTGCCGGTCGGCCCCCGGGGGCGCGCGCCAGAGGCCGCGTTCCCCGGGGGCTTCGGCGTCTCACCGGCCCCCGCGTACCTGCCGAGGGAATTCGAGTCGCGTCGCCGGTGCTGTCACGGGTAAGCTGGATGTACCAGGCCCTCGGGTCTGGGTTGAAAACTCCACAGGGGGTGACCGGTTTCGACTTCGGCATTGCAAGTCAGGGGAAGCGGGTCGGGGACTGCGGACATAACCCCGTCAACACTGTGACCGCAAACAACAAGTGCCAATAAGAAGAGCACTGAGGTGAGCCAGGGTTCCCTGGCTCTCGCCGCCTAAGCAGCGAAAAACCTCTGTCAGCCCGGGAGTGCCTTCGGCCCGGAACTGACATCGCTAGAAGGCTCAACCGTCCGGCCCGGTCACGGGACCGTACGGGAAACCAAACAGTGACTGGGCCCGTCGGCGACTCGCCTGTGAGATTGCCGGGGCCGAGAAAAACGTAACAGGCTGCACCCGGAGAAGTCCTGTCTTGGTGTTGAAGGACGCGGGTTCGATTCCCGCCACCTCCACATCTCCACGGAAGGGCGGGGAGGAAGCGTTCGCTTCCTCCCCGCCCTTCCGTCGTTTTCCGAAGGCGGTACGTGGGAGGGGGTCTGCCGTGGGGCAGCCGAGGACAGTGGTGCGGCGGTCGTTGCCGTCGGAGCCGGCCGTACGGGGTTCGGCCTCGTTGTTCCTGACCGAGGCGGAGCGGCAGGGGGTGCGAGCCGGGCGCAGGATGCTGTACGTCGGCCCGGAGCCCGCGTCCGACCACGTGGCCGCCGGGCTGCGGGTCGAGCCCGGCACGCCGGTGCTGGCCCGGCGCAAGCTGCTGCTCGCCGGTGACGTACCGGTGCGGGTCGCCACGAGCTTCCTGCGGCTCGACCTCTTCGCGGACACGCCGCTGTGCGAGCCGGGCTTCCTCGCGCCGAGCCTGCAGGCGCGCATCGAGGAGCTGGGCCACCGGTTCGGGCGGGCGGAGGAGCACCTGGTGGCCCGGCCGCCCCGGGGCGATGAGGCGGCCACGCTGGAACTGGACGCTCATCCCGGCGGCGAAGCGGGCGAGTGGGTGGTCCAGATCGTGCGGGCCGCATACTCGGCCGACGACCTGCCGATCCACGTGCTGGAGACGGTCTGCGCCGCCTCCCGGCACGTCTTCGACATCGTTCAGGTGAGCGGCGCCGACGAGTTCTGAGCGGCGTAGGCGTCGATCCGCGCGAGCAGGGCCGGCGCTCCTGGCCCCCTGGGGACGCCCTTTCCTCGCCGGCCACGATGCTGTGGTACGGCGTAGTACGGATGGCTAGGATGGAACGATGAGCGCCAGACCTAGACCTGTCGATGTCAGCGTGCGGCAGTTCGTCAGCGACTCCGGCAGCATCACCCGGGGGCTGCGGCAGGGACAGCAGTATGTGTTGACGATCAACGGCGAGCCGCTCGCCGAGGTCATCCCGATCAAGCGCCGCCGGGCCGTTCCAACCGCAGAGGTGCTGGCCGTTTTCGCCACCGCGCCTGTTCTCGATCCCGACGAACTCCGCGCCGACCTGGACGCCGTGATCGACCAGGAGTTGCCCACCGATCCGCTGGAGGGGATCGGCCTGTGAGACATGCGGAAGGTGTGCTCGACACCAACATCGTGGCCGTCCTGCCCCTGTTCGACGCCGCCGAACTCCCGGAAGCGTCCCTGATCACCGCTGTGACGCTCGGCGAGTTGTCGGACGCGCCGCATGCCACCACCGACCCGATCAAGCGGGCCCGGAGGATAGCCGTCCTGCAGCATGTCGAGGCCACTTTTGACGCGCTGCCCTACGACGCCGAGGCCGCCCGGATGTATGGCCAGATATGCGCTGCCGTTCGTCTCTCCGGCCGGCAGCCACGCGGCCGGGTGGCCGACTTGATGATCGCCGCCATCGCCGCCGGTAACAAGCTTCCTCTCTACACCGCCAATCCAAAGGACTTCGCCGGCCTCGAGGGCATCGTGGACGTCGTGGCTGTCTCGCGGCCGGCGGGAGCGACGGCCTGACTCAACCACGAGGGGCGCCGGAGCCGGCCGATGACCTGCCGATCCACGTGCTGGAGACGGTCTGCGCCGCCTCCCGGCACGTCTTCGACATCGTTCAGGTGAGCGGCGCCGACGAGTTCTGAGCGGCGTAGGCGTCGATCGCTGCGAGCAGGGCCGACTTGCCCTCGGCGCCGAGGAAGGACGCCTTCACCGCGGCACGGGCCAGGTCGGCGACGCCCTGCTCGTCGAGGGAGAGCAGTTCGGCCGCCACGGCGTACTCCCGGTTCAGGTCGGTGCCGAACATCGGCGGGTCGTCGGTGTTCACCGTGATTGGCACCCCGGCCGCGACCAGCGCGGGCAGCGGGTGCTCGGCCAGGCCGGGCACGGCCCTGGTGCGGACGTTGGAGGTGGGGCAGACCTCCAGCGTGATCTCGTGCTCGGCCAGGTGCTCCAGCAGCGCCGGGTCCTCCACGCTGTGAATGCCGTGCGCGATCCGCTCCGCGCCGAGCTCGCGTACGGCGTCCCAGACGCACTGCGCGCCGGTCACCTCGCCGGCGTGCGGCACCGAGTGGAGCCCGGCGGCGCGGGCCGCGGCGAAGTGCGGGGCGAACAGCGAGCGGGGCACCCCGTGCTCCCCGCCGCCGAGCCCGAGGCTGACCAGGCCGTCCGGCCGCTCGTCGAGCGCGAGGGAGAGCGTCTGGTCGGCGGCCGGGACTCCGAAGTCGCCGGGGATGTCGAAGCACCAGCGCAGGACCGTGCCGTAGTCCGCCTCGACCCTGTGGCGGGCGTCCTCGATCACCTCGCAGAACTCCTGCGGGGCGAAGCCGCGCACCAGGTGGAGGTGCGGTGTGATGGTGAGCTCGGCGTACCGCACCTGCTGGGCGGCCATGTCGCCGCCCACGCCGTGGATCAGCGTCCACAGGTCGTCGGGCGTCCTCACCAGGTCCACGACCTGCAGGTAGACCTGCAGGAAGTGCGGGAAGTCGCGGAAGTCGTAGAACTCCTCGACCAGCGCGGCATCGGCGGGCACGGGGGTGAGTCCTTCGTGCCGCGCGGCGAGCTCGGCGACGATGCGCGGCGACGCCGCGCCCACGTGGTGCACGTGCAGTTCGGCCTTGGGCAACCCGGCGATGAACCGGCTGAGTTCCAGGGAGGTCACCGACAGAACGTAACAATCGAGTGGGAGCCGCCA
This sequence comes from Microbispora bryophytorum, assembly GCF_043197435.1. Taxonomy (NCBI): domain Bacteria; kingdom Bacillati; phylum Actinomycetota; class Actinomycetes; order Streptosporangiales; family Streptosporangiaceae; genus Microbispora; species Microbispora bryophytorum. The sequence continues at coordinate 727,484 of NZ_JBICTF010000004.1, forward strand.
CCAAACGATTCGGCGGTATCTCACACCACTTTGTCAGGATCGGGCGCTATCCACCGGCCGGCAGCTCGCTGAGCACGACGGTGACCGTGCTCCTGGTTCCGTCCGGTTGCGTCAGCTCGACCCGGGCCTTGTCGCCCGGTTTGAGCGTCGCCAGGATCTGCGACAGGGCGCCGGCGGTGGGAGTGGACGTGCCGTTGACCTTCACGATCACGTCGCCGGGGCGGATGCCCGCCTTGGCCGCGCCGCCGCCGGGGGACACCGAGCCGACGGCCACGCCGACCGGGTTGCCGGCCGCGTCGACCGCCGTGCCGACCCGTACGCCGAGGGCCGCCCGATGGCTGTTGACGACCCGGCCGTAATGGATGATCTGGCGGGCGATGTCGGTCGCGGTGTCGCTCGGGATCGCGAAGCCGAGGCCGGGCGCGGTTCCCTGGTTGGGATCGACGGCGGCCAGCGTCGGGATGCCGATGACCTGGCCGGACAGGTCCACCAGCGCGCCGCCGCTGTTGCCGGGGTTGATGGGCGCGGAGGTCTGGATGGCGCTGGCGATGGTCGCGGCCCCGCCGCCGGCGTGCCTTTCGCCCGTCACGGTGCGGCCCAGGGCCGAGACGATGCCCTGGGTCACGCTGCCGGAGAAGCCGAGCGGGTTGCCCATCGCGAGCACGATCTGCCCGACCTTGAGGTTCGCGGAGCGGCCGAAGGTCGCGGGTGTCAGCCCGTTCTTGTTCTCGACCTGGATGATCGCCAGGTCGCCGGGGGGATAGGAGCTCACCAGCCTGGCCTTCCTCGGCTTGCCGCCGGTGGCCAGCGTGACCTGGAAGTCCGTGGCGGCGCCCACGACGTGGGCGTTGGTCAGGATGTGGCCGTCGGTGTCGTAGACGATGCCCGAGCCCAGCGCCTCTCCTGTGGTGATCTGCACGATCGACGGAAGGACCCTCTTGATGACCTGCTCATAGGCCGTCTCGAGTTCGAGCGGACTGGTCGGCAGGGGCGCGGCCGTCCCCGTCTTCGGCGGCGTCGCCGTAGGGGAGGTCTCGCCCGGGGTGGTTCCGGGCGCGCATCCCCCCGCGACCAGCACGGCCACGGCCGGGGCGGCGACCGTGCGGAGGACCTTCCGTGAGAGCTGCATATTCCCCTGTCTACCTGCGGGGACGGCCGCCGCAAGGCGGCACGCCGCGCCAGGCGCAGGTCATGACGGGGGCCCGGGACGCGTCATACCGGCTCAAGGGGAGCACCGAACGGGGGCCGGCCGGCGGATCGCCGCCCGGGTCTTCACCGGCCGGAGCCGTACCGAGTCCACCGGTGCGCCTAGCCAGCGAATATTCCTCTAGAATATGGTTCTACATGAACCTGGGGAGCGTCAGCGGATGCCGCCCGTCGCGAGGCGCCGCCCGGGCCACGCGCAGCAGGGCTTGATGTGCGGAAACGACCGAGTGCTGGAGGATCTTATGGCGATCGGGCTGAGCGAGGAGCACGAGGCGCTTCGCGAGTCGGTGACCGGATGGGCCGAGCGGGCCGTGCCCGCTGACCTGGTGCGAAGCGCGGTGGGTGTCCTCGCCGAACCGGGTACGGAGGAGCGCCCGGCCTTCTGGCCCGCTCTCGCCGGACAGGGGCTGCTCGGACTGCACGTCCCGGAGGAGTTCGGCGGGTCCGGCTACGGCCTTCTGGAGGCGGCCGTGGCGATCGAGGCGCTGTCGGAGCGGGTGGCGCCCGGTCCGATGGTGCCGACCGTTCTCGCCAGCGCCGTGATCCTCGCCTCCGAGGGCAAGGCGCAGGCCGACCTGCTGCCCGGGCTCGCGGACGGATCACTGACCGGCGCGGTGGCGCTCGACGGCGAGATCACCGGTGTCCGAGACGGCGACGTCCTGACGATCAGCGGCACGGCCGGGTACGTCCTCGGCGCGGCGGTCGCCGACGTGCTCGTCCTGCCGGTGGCCACGGACGCCGGCGAGGAGTGGGTGGCCGTCGACGCCGCCCAGGTAACGGTCACCGCGGTCAAGTCGCTCGACCTCACCCGCGGCGTGGCCAAGGTCGAGCTGGACGGTGCGGGGGTGCCCGCCGAGCGGGTGCTGACCGGTCTGACCGGCGCCGAGGTGCGTAACGTGGCCGCGATCGTCCTCGGCGCGGACGCGGCCGGGGTGGCGGCCTGGTGCGTGTCCGCCGCCGCCGACTACGCGAAGGTCCGGGTGCAGTTCGGCCGCCCGATCGGCCAGTTCCAGGGCATCAAGCACAAGCTCTCGCGAATGCTGGTGGCGCTGGAGCAGGCTCGGGCCACGGTCTGGGACGCCACCCGGGCGGAGGGCGCCGAGCGCGACTACGCCGCCGCGATCGCGGCCGTGATGGCGCCCGACGCGGCCGTGCAGTGCGCCCGGGACGCGATCCAGACGTTCGGCGGCATCGGCTACACCTTCGAGCACGACGCCCATCTCTACTACCGCCGGGCGCTGACCGTCCGCGCGCTGCTCGGCTCCTCCTCCGAGTGGTCCGACCGGGTGGCCGCGCTCGCGCTCCGGGGCGTCGCCCGGGAGATGGAGATCGACCTGCCGGAGGAGTCGGAGCCGCTGCGCGCGTCCATCCGGGCGGAGCTCGCCGAGATCGCCGCCCTGGAGGGCGTCGAGCAGAAGCGGGCCCTGGCCACGGCGGGCTTCGTCATGCCGCATCTGCCCAGGCCCTGGGGCCGGGGGGCCTCCCCGCTGGAGCAGGTGCTCATCCACCAGGAGGTCAGGGCGGCCAAGATCAAGCCGCCGCAGATGATCATCGGTGCCTGGGTGGTGCCGTCGCTGGTCGCGTACGGCACGCCGGAGCAGCAGGAGCGGTTCCTGCCGCCGACGCTGAGCGGCGAGCTGATCTGGTGCCAGCTCTTCTCCGAGCCGGAGGCGGGCTCCGACCTCGCGTCGCTGCAGATGAAGGCGGAGAAGGTCGAGGGCGGCTGGAAGCTCAACGGACAGAAGATCTGGACGTCGGTGGCGCACGTCGCCGAGTGGGCCATCTGCATCGCCCGCTCCGACACCTCCAAGCCGAAGCACGACGGCATCACCTACTTCCTGGTGGACATGAAGGGGCCCGGCGTCACCGTGCGCCCGCTGACCGAGATGACCGGGGAGAACCTGTTCAACGAGGTGTTCCTCGACGACGTCTTCGTGCCGGACGAGCTGGTCGTCGGCGAGGTCGACGAGGGCTGGCGGGTCGCCAGGAACACGCTGTCGAACGAGCGGGTCTCGCTGTCGTCCGGCTCGGGCGGCACCGGCGCTTCGGTCCCCGACCTGCTCGGCCTGGCCGGCCGGCTGGGCCGCGAGCTGACCGCCGCCGAGCGGCAGGACCTGGCCCGCGTGGCCTGCGAGGCGCACTCGATCAACGCGCTGTCGCTGCGGGTGACCCTCAAGCAGCTCGCCGGCGGCGAGCCGGGCGCCGACGCGTCGGTGCGCAAGCTGCTGTCCACCGCGCACGCGCAGCACGTCTCCGAGGTGGCGGTCTCGCTGCTCGGCCCGGCCGCCGTCACCGCGGCCGACTGGAAGCTCGGCGACGCGGGTTACTGGAACCGCGCCGTGCTCGCCACCCGCGCGATGACGATCTACGGCGGCACCACGGAGGTGCAGCTCAACATCATCGCCGAGCGCATGCTCGGCCTGCCCCGCGATCCCGAGCCGGGCAAGTAGCCCCTGCCGCGGCCCACCGTGATCTTGTAGTTTGTCGCACACAAGTCACCGACCTGCGGCGCTCCCTCTCGTGATTTTGCAGTCGAGCCGCGGTTGCGTGCTCCACCTGCGAAAACGCCCTCCGTGATCTGGCAATTGCATGATCACGGAGGGCGTTTTCGCCACGAGGGGGTGGGGTTAGCCGGTGACGAGGGTGAGGCCGTACGCGGAGAGAGCCTCGTTGACGGGCTGGAAGTAGGTGGTGCCGCCGGAGGAGCAGTTGCCCGAGCCGCCGGAGGTCATACCCTGCGCCTGGCTGCCCGAGATGAACGAGCCGCCGGAGTCGCCGGGCTCGGCGCAGACGTTGGTCCGCGTCAGCCCGCTGACCGTGCCCTGTGAGTAGCGGACGCTGGCGTTGAGCTGCTGGACGCTGCCGCAGTGCCAGCCGGTGGTCGAACCGGCCCGGCAGATCGAGGAGCCCACGGCGGCGACACTGGAGCCGCTCACCCTCGCGTTGCCGTACGACACGATGTTCGTGGGCGTCCAGTTGCTGTTGACCGAGACCCAGGAGTAGTCGTTGCCGGGGAACGAGGAGCCCTGGAAGGTGCCCTGCGCGACACGGTTGTAGCCGGTCGTGGTGTTGCCGGCACGGCCGCAGTGGCCGGCGCTGACGAAGCCGGGCGTGCTGCCCCTGCGCACCGGGAAACCGATGGAGCAGCGGGCGGAGCTGTTGATGTAGTACGCGTCGCCGCCCTGCAGGTTGTAGAAGGTCTGCGGCTGCTCGTTCGACTGCTCGACGCGTACGGCCGAGGTGTCGGCGCCGCTCGCGGCCACGAACGCCGCGGCCTCGGCGGTGTCGGAGGACAGCACGACGACACTGTTGCTGCGCACGTCGACGTACCAGACGGACGTGGAGGCGGGCGCGCCGGCGGCGGCCCGGTCCAGCGCGGCCTCGGCGGCGTCGAGAGCGGCGAGGTTGCGGCTGACGATCTTCGGCTGCGCGCCGGCGGCCAGCACCGCGCCCGCCTTGGAGGCGTCGGAGGTGGCGACGATGAAGCTCTCGGAGGTGGTGCCGGAGACCCAGGATCCGGCGTAGGCGTCGCCGATCGCGACACGGACCTTGGCGTCGGTGGACATGGCCTTCGCCTCGTTGGCCAGACGGGCGTCGACCTGGGCGGAGGTGAGCCCGAGGTCGCGCTGCATGGCGTCCATCATCGCGGGCGGAGGCTTGACTGCGGAGGAGGCGGGAGAGTCGTTCGGCTCGGCCATGGCAGGGGTGGCGACCATGGCGAGGGCCGTGACGGCCAGAGCGCATCCGGCGAGTACGGTGCGTCTGTGGAGCATGTGGGGCTCTCCTTGTCGTTGGGGGGTGCCGTCAACGTAACCGACCTCCGCTGATACGTGGATCTATCAGTTCGCCCCTATCACCGAGTTATGGAACCGCCCTCGTCTGAAGATTCGCTGGCCCGAAATTGGCCGCCCGCGCACAGCTCACGGCTGGGGAACCGCTCCGTATTCGGGGTTGGTGACGAGCCAGTCGGCGTAGCGGGCGCTGCGCCGCACCGCGTCGGCGTACGCGGCCCGCGCGTGGGCGGCGACGACGGGGGCGGCGGCCCGCGCGCCGATCGAGTCGGCATGCCAGCCGAGCAGGTGCCGCCAGCGCAGCGGTGCACCGGCCAGCGGCATCATGACCAGCCCGGAGGTGAGCCGGAAGGTGGCCTGGCACAGGGCGACCGCCTTGCCCACTCCGACCAGGTGCAGGCAGGTCGCCACATCCGTCTCGTAGATGGATTCGGGGACGAACCCGGCCCGGGCGCAGGCGGCGGCGAAGCAGTCGGCGAAGCAGCCGTCGCCGGGGGCGACCGTCCAGCGTTCGTCGGCGAGCCTGGACAGCTCCAGCTCCTTCTCCTCCGCGAGGGGGTGGTCCTCGGACAGGAGCACGAAGACCGGGTCGGTGCCGACCGTGGTCCAGATCATCGCCTCGGCCGGGGGAGGCGGGCTGTCGCCGCACGTCCCGAGCAGCACGAAGTCGAGCCGGCCGGCCACCGATAGCGCGGTCAGCTCACCTGCCGACCACGAGGTGCGGGTGGTGACCGGGACGCCCCGCTGGTCGGCGGTCAGACGCTCGACGAGCCCGCCGAGTATCGGCCCGTTCGTCGCGCCGAGGCGGTAGCCGGGCAGCTTGACGGAGGTGTTGGCGAACCGGACCGCGTCCTCCTGGAGGTCCCGCACGGCGGGCAGCAGCACCCGGGCGCGGGCGAGCACCATCTCGCCGAGAGGAGTGGGGCGGGCGCCGTTGCGGTCGCGTTCGAACAGCGGGCCCCCGAGTGAGCGCTCGATGCGCTTGAGTTGCGCAGTGAGCGACGGTTGGGCGAGGCCGAGCCGGGTGGCCGCTTTCGTGACGCTCCCGGCTTCGGCGACCGCGTGCACGATTCTCAGGTGGCGGATCTCCAGATCCATAGAGGGACGGTACGACCCTGGTGATATGGCCGCAATCCCGCATTGTCATGAAATCTGACTTTAACCCGTGAGCTCTCGTCACCGCTGTGACGCCTGGTGCCGATGGGCCGCGTCCAGGAGGCGGCCATTGTGCAGAACGTGTTCTCGTTCGGCGGTCGGCCGCTTGTTTGCGGGTGATCACTGGCTGGCGGCGACCTGTCCGGCGGAGCTCGATAGAACGTGTTTCCGTTCGATGAGGGTGTCGTACGGTCGAGGCGTGCGGACACGTGTCACCGACTTGTTGGGTATCGGGTCCCCTGTCTTCGCCTTCAGCCACTGCCGGGACCGGCAGGCCCGCCCGCCGCCCCGCCTCCCTCGGTCACTCGGCCGCTGCGATTTACTGGCGGTGTCGTTCCGCGAGCCGAGGGAGGATGCCGGGGATGAGTGGTGCCCGCGACGAGACCGTGGCGGACGCCCCGCCGATCATGGGGAACGTCCCCGGCTCGTACGCCCTGAGCGTCTTCAGGGAGCGGCATCCGGTGCTCGTCCGCCAGGTCGCGCGGGCGCTGCCGTACCCGCCTGACCGTCGGCGCGCGCTCGACCGGCTGCTCGACGAGGTCGTGGACGACGTCATGGAGCCGCTGGAGCCGTCGGCGTACGACGGCGCCGCCTGGGCCGAGTGGGGACGCGGCAAGATCGGAGGCCGCTACGTCGACGTGCCGTTCCTGTGGGGGGAGAGCTACTTCTACCGCAAGCTGCTTGAGGCCACCGGATACTTCGGCGACGGCCCGTGGCGCGGGGTCGATCCGTTCGGCCCAATGAAGCAGGCCGAACTCGACGGCCCGGTCGTGGACGGGGAGCTGGCGGCGCTCGACGAGACGCAGACGCTTTCCGCGGCCGAGCGGGCCGAGGCGCTGCTGCTCGGCTCGCTGTGGGGCAACCGCGCCGACCTGTCCTTCGGCGTCACCCTCAAGGGCGACCAGGAGAAGGTGGCGGACCTGGTGGTGGACGACCGGCCGCTGCTGTGGTCGCTCATCGAGGCCGCCGCACCGGGAAGGATCTGCCTGGTCGCCGACAACGCCGGGCGCGAACTGCTGCCGGACCTCGTGCTGGCCGACCACCTCCTCGACCGCGGGCTCGCCGCCGAGGTCGTCCTCCACGTCAAGCCCTTCCCGTATTTCGTGTCCGACGCCACCCCCGCCGACGTGCTCGCGTGCCTGCGGCGGCTCGCCGCGGCGCCCGGCACGGCCGGACAGGCGGGCACCCGCCTCTGGGGCGCGATGGAGGAGGGACGCCTCTCGCTGCGGGCGCATCCCTTCGCCTGCGCTCCGCTGCCCTACTCCGAGATGCCCGACGACCTGCGGGAGGAGTTCGCGTCGGCCTCGCTGACCGTCATGAAGGGCGACCTGAACTACCGGCGGCTCGTCGGCGACCGGATGTGGCCGGCGAGCACACCGTTCGCGGCGGTCACCGGTTACTTCCCCGGGCCGGTCGTCGCGCTGCGCACGCTGAAGTCGGACGCGCTCGTCGGCGTGCCCGAGCGGACGCTGGCCGAGCTGGACGCGGCCGGCCGCCCCCGGAGCGCGAGCTCCTGGCGTACCGGCGGCACTCACGCCATGGTCCAGGCCCGGCCCTGAGACGGCCGCCGGGCTGGGTCTACCAGGTTGGGTCAGCCGTGGCCGGGTCAGCTGTGGGGAGGGTCAGCTGTGGGGAGGGTCAGCCGGAGTAGGCGGCGGCGAGGGCGTGGAAGACCTCCTTCGGCTCCCACCCGCCGTCCTTCAGCAGCCGGACCACGCCGTAGGAGGACATGTCGAGGTCGCGGCGCGGGTCCGGGTCGTACGTCGTGTTGTAGCCGGCGAAGGTGAACCAGAAGGCGGTGTCCACGCCCTCCTCCTGGAACACGCCGAGCAGTTCGCGCAGGTAGCGGACCTGCTCGCCCTCGTCGCGGCGGTAGTCGCCGTCCAGCCGGGGCGGATTCGCGGTGTGGTCCACGATGGCCCACGCCATGCCCCCGCGTGCGCCTGCCCCTGTGTAGGCGCACGTGCCGAACTCGGTGACCGCCACCGGCTTGCCGAACCGGAAGCGGGAGCGCAGCTCCTCGCGGTAGGACGCGGTGTTGCGCTCGTCGCGGTAGGCGTCCACCGCGACGATGTCGAACGGGCCCCAGTCGACGCCTTCCCAGTCGCCCGAGGCGTACGTCACCCGGCCGCCGAAGCGCTTGCGGGCGGCCTCGGCGGTCTCCGCCAGGAAGGGGTTCAGCCGTGCGGGGATCTCGGCGAACCGGGCGTACAGCTCGGGATCCTTCTTGACGACCGCGGCCATGCGGTCGAAGAAGGTGTCTCCAGGCAGGAAACCGGCCGCGAAGAAGCTCAGCTCGCACCCCGTCACGAGCACCACCTCCGCGCCGTCGCGCCGCACCTGCTCTGCCCGCTCAGCGCATTCGGCGAAGAACGGCGCGAGCTCCCGCGTCGTCATCTCGCAGGGGAACGGCGCGAACCACACCTCCAGACCGGCGTCGGCGGCGTGCCGAGCGGCGACGCTGAGCCGCTCCGGGTGGCCGCCGGTGATGCGGACCGCGGTGCAGTGCAGCTCGTCGGCGATGACCCGCATCTCCGCGCGGACCGTCTCCGGGTCGAACGTTTCCCGGCTGGTGTGCCCGCCCGGCAGGAACCCGGTGTCGTAGTTGATGCCCCTGCCCCTCATCGGGCGGCCCGCGTCTCGTTGTTGATCATCCACATGATCTGGCCGGAGCCGAACACACCCGCCACCACGAGCCCCACCGCGAGGGCGGCGATCAGCAGCACGTTGGACAGCCAGACCATGGTGGACACCGGCAGCGTGAACGCGCCGATCAGCCGGGCCACGCAGTCGGCGAGCATGGCCGCGCCCCAGATGCCGGTGAAGCGGCGCTCCGCGCGGCGGAACCGGGTGGAACTCGCGAGCCGTTCCCAGGCGGCCTCCCGCACCGCGTTTCCCCGGGTGATGAACGCGCGCATGCCCGGCGTCATCACCGGGCGCGCGGTGAACGCCGTGAGCATCATGAACAGGCTGATCACGCCGCTGAGGGCCGAGTCCTTGGCGATCATCATGCGGGCGTCGCCGGTGACGAAGCTCAGCGCGATGCCCGCCACGTTGACCGCCAGCGTCAGCCCGGCCAGCCCGTTCAGCGTCCGGTCCCTGACGATCCCGGCGATCACCCGGACGGCCGGGATCACGCCGCTCAGGGTCAGCGCGGCGACCTCGCTCATGCCGAGCGCGCCGTGCAGGAGGTAGTAGCACGCCATCGGCGCGGCGACGTCGAGCACCAGCGGCATGAGCACCGTGCGGAGGTTGCCCCGCCGGGGCTGCGCGGCCGTCGCCGGGGCGGTCAGGGTCTGGGCCATCGGTTCCTCCATCGCGTCTCCTTGTGCGCATCTAGCGTCTCGAAAGCCGGAGGAGCCGGGCAGATGCAGCGATCCCGATTGCGGCAGTACAAATGTCCCGGGTAGCCGCCCTGCCGTGCGCGGCCCGGGCGGCGGCTCGCCGCGTTCTCGCCCCCCTGCGATGCGTGCACCCGAGGTCTCTAGAGCAGGGTCAGCACGCGGGGGCCGTCCTCGGTGATCGCGATGGTGTGCTCCATGTGCGCGGCCCGGCTGCCGTCCACGCTGTGCAGCGTCCAGCCGTCGCCCGCCGTGCGGTAACCGTCCCGGCCTCCGGCGACGAACATCGGCTCGATGGCCAGTGCGAGGCCGTGCCGCAGCGGGTAGCCCCGGCCGGGCCGGCCGTGGTTCGGCACCGACGGGTCCTCGTGCATGCGGCGGCCGATGCCGTGGCCGCCGAAGTCCCTGGGCATGCCGTACCCGGCATTCGCGGCGACCGCGCCGATCGCCGCGGAGATGTCCCCGATGCGGTTGCCTACGGTGGCGGCGGCGATCCCGGCGTCCAGCGCCCGGCGCGTGGTGTCGACGAGCTCCAGGTCGCCGGGCCGTGGCGTGCCCACGATGAACGTGACGGCGGCGTCGGCCGTCCAGCCGTCGAGTTCGGCGCCGCAGTCGACGCCGACGACGTCACCGTCACGCAGCCGGTAGTCCGTCGGGATGCCGTGCACGATCGCGTCGTTGACGGACACGCAGATCACGGCGGGAAACGGGGTCGGCGCGAAGGGCGGGCGGTAGCCGAGGAACGGGGAGCTCGCCCCGGCCTCGCGCAGCACCGCCCGCGCCGCCTCGTCCAGGCCGGTGAGCCGCACCCCCACGGCCGCGGCCTTCCGTACGGCGTCGAGTGCGCGGGCCACGACGCGCCCCGCCTCCCGCATCGCGTCCAGCGCGGCGTCGGTCTTGATTTCCACCATGACACGGCCCTCCCAAGTGGCGCCAATAACAATACCGGTATTAGTATCACGGTCATGGTGAGAGTGCCCCTGACCCCCGAGGAGCGGCTGCGGGGGGAGCGGTTCGGCGCCCTGCTGCGGCAGGCGCGCGGTGAGCGCAGCATGGTCGAGGTCGCCGCGGCGGCAGGGCTGTCGGCCGAGACGCTGCGCAAGATCGAGACCGGCCGCGCGCCGACTCCGGCCTTCTTCACCGTCGCCGCGCTCGCCGCCGCGCTCGGCCTGTCGCTGGACGAACTGGCCGTCGCCTGCGCAGAGGGTGCGCAGGCCGGCGAATTCCGCCAAGCCGGCTGACTCCTGCCTCTGAATCTTTCACCGGTCGTCGCCGGGCGGCGACTCGTGCCGGGTGGCGTTCGCCGCAGGTGAACGGCCGGCCGCCGGTCGTACGCCCGGGGCCCCGGGCCGCCGCAGTGGGGCGCTTGCTGTACAGGCCGCGACGCAGACCGGACGCTGGGATCACCTGGGATCACCTGGGATCACCGGGGATCATCGCCGGCGATCAACGGCAGCCGGCCCGAGGCGGTTGTCAGCTCACCATGGAGGTGCCGATGCGATTCCCCCACGGCCGGTTACGTCGCTCGGTCGTCCTCGCGTCCGTCGTGGCCACCGCGTCCGCGGTGACCGGGCTCGTCCCGGGCACGGCCGACGCCGCGCCGCGCGGATCGGCCGGCGTGGTCCGCCTGCTGCCGAGTTCGGTTCCCACTCCCACTCCCACGCCGAGTGTGAGCGCCACGCCGAGCGTCATGGTCACGCCCGCCCAGGTGGTCGTGCCCGAAGGAGGCTCGGCGCTCATCTACGTACGGCTCAGCCAGAGGCCGTCGTACGGCTGGGTGACCGTCGACAGCCAGCGGCTGTCCGGCGACTCGGACCTGTCGATCGGCCCCCGGCTGCTCTTCCCCGCGGACCGGTACAGCGAATGGCAGTCCCTCCTCGTCTTCGCCGAGGAGGACGACGACGCGACGGACGGCACCGCCACGTTCGAGTCCAAAATCAGTCAGCTGCCGGGCAGCGGCGTCGCCGTGTGGAGCGCCATCGAGCTGGACAACGACGCGCCCACGCCGTCGCCCGCACCGAGCCCGAGCTGACCGGAGCCATGAGCGGGCGGCGTCAGAAGTAGCGCGGGAAGAGGTCGGTGGCCGGCCATGTGGTCACCTTGCCGATCTGCGCGTTGACGAGCGGACTGAGCACGTCGAAGTCGAGCGAGCCGGTCTCCTCGCGGCGGTTGAACAGCGCGGCGTAGGTGAAGCCGTTCTGCAGGCGGGCGGTGTAGGTGTAGGTCCCGGGCAGCGAGCCGTCGTGCCAGGTGTTGACGTGCCCGGTGACCTGGCGGACCCACAGCCCCGCGCCGTACCAGGAGCCGCTGCCGGTCACGCCGGTCTCCGGTTTGGCGATCATCCTGCCGATGGAGGTCGAGTTGAGCACGGTGTTCGGCGCGTCGAGCACCATCGCGAGGCGCACCAGGTCGACGGCGGAGGCGAGCCAGCCCCCGCCGGGCGCGCGGTTGGGCATGCTGAACCCGCCGTACGGCGTGGGCACGATCGTGCCCGAGGCGTCGGTGACGGTCTTGCTCGTGTACCGCGACTCGTAGACGACCTCGCCGAGCGCGGCCTCCGACCGGAGCGTGCGGCCCAGGCGGAGCCGGGTGATCCCCAGCGGCGCGAGGATCTTCTGCTTGACGTACGCCTCGTAGCTCATGCCCGAGACCTTCTCGATGATGCGGCCGAGCAGCATGTAGCCGTAGTTGCTGTAGGCGTACCGCGTGCCGGGGTCGAAGTCGAGCGGGCGGGCGCAGGCGTACTTGATGATGTGGTCCTGGCTGATCGGCAGCGGGACGCCGAGCGCGGCCGCGATCTCGTGGTCCATGTACAGGTAGTCGCCCGAGACGTCGCGGTCCCACCCGCCGGTGTGCTGCAGCAGCCGCCACACGGTCACCTTCGCGAGCCGCGGGTCGGCCGTGGTGGACAGGCCCAGAAGCGTCGCGGCCGAGGCGGTCAGGCTGAGCTTGCCGTCCTGGGCCAGCCGCATGATCGCGATGGCGGTGATGTGCTTGCTCAGGCTCGCGAGCCGGAACAGTGACGTGGGCGACACCGGGGGGATGTACCGGCTGCCGTCGGAGTAGCGGTAGCCCCTGGCGAGCACCAGCTTGCCGTTCTTGGTGATGGCGAGCTGCGCGCAGGTGATGCCCCGCTCCTTGACGTAGGTCTGCATCAGCGTGTCGAACCCGGCGAGCGCGGTGGGCGCCACTCCGGTGGTCTCCACGACGGGCGAGGGGAGCGCCCGCGCACCGAACGTGAGGGCGGGCACCGTCAGGGCGCCCATCTGGAGGAAGCTCCTCCTGCTCAGGCCTCCCTGATCCTCAGATACGGACATGTACGGCGGCGTTCTCCACATGTCCCAATTTCTAGTGGATCTTTGACTCGCCGCGCAGACAATTCACGTGATTGCCTGCAAAGCGGCGACCAGGGCGGCCACGGCGGGCGGGTCGGGCGGCTGGCCGTACGTCGCGGCGTAGACCCCGCGGTCCGATCCCGGCAGCTCGGACACCCGCACGTCCGGGCGGCGGTGGGCCGACAGCGCCAGCCGGGGGAGGAGCGCCACGCCCAGCCCGGCCGCGACCAGGGCCTGCACGGCCACGTAGTCGTCCGTGGTGAACGAGACGCGCGGCGCGAAGCCCGCCTGCGCGCACAGCGCGAGCAGGTGCGCGCGGCACCGCTCACACCCCGCGATCCACGGCCCGTCCGCGTACGCCGCCAGATCCCCCGCGCCGCCGTACGCCGCGGGCGTGACGAGGAAGCTCGGGTCGTCGAGCAGGTGAACGAGGCGGACGCCGTCGTCCTCGGGCGCGCTCTCGCCGTAGTGGAAGACCACGGCGACGTCCACCCGGCCGGCCCGCAGCAGGCGCAGCGCCTCGGGCGGCTCGGCCTCCATCAGGTGCAGGTCCAGCCCCGGATGGTCCCGCGCGAGCCGCGCGGCGGCGTCCGGGACGAACGTGCCGAGGGCGGAGGGGAACGCCGCCAGTCGTACGCGTCCGGCCCGCAGCCCGACGTGCGCGGCGAGCTCCTCGGACGCCGCGTCGAGGCGGCCGAGGATCTCCGCGCTCCGCTCGGCGAGCAGGCGGCCCGCCTCGGTGAGGCGGATGCCGCGCCCCGCGCGCTGCACCAGCTTCGCGCCCGTCTCCGCCTCCAGCCGGGCGAGGTGGTGGCTCACCGAGGGCTGCGAGTAGTGGAGCTCCCGCGCCGCGGCGGTCACCGTGCCGGTCCTGGCCACGGCCACGAGCACCCGCAGTCGTACGACGTCGAGCGGCATTCATCGATCCCGTCTATGGGTTCGCCTCGGAACTTCAGTTGGACCTATTGTCCCGTCGGCGGCCAGGCTGAGCGTCATGACCGAAATTCGCGACATCCTGGACGCTCGGCGGCTCATCGCCCCGCACCTGCCCGAGACTCCCATGTGGTCTTATCCCGTGCTCGACGCGGCGGTCGGCACCGAGGTCCACGTGAAGCACGAGAACGTCCAGCCCACGGGGGCGTTCAAGGTGCGCGGCGGCATCACCCTGCTGGCCCGCATGGCGGATCGCCGTCGCGGGGTCGTCACGTACTCGACCGGCAACCACGCCCAGTCCGTCGCGTACGCCTCCCGCCTGTACGGCGTGCCGTGCGCCGTCCTGATGCCGGAGAACCCGAACCCCGCCAAGGTCGCCGCGGTCCAGGCGCTCGGGGCGACCGTCGAGGTCCGGGGCGCGACGATGGTGGAGACCGCCGAACACGCGCGCGACCTCGCCGAGCGCGCGGGACGCAGGCTGATCAGCCCGGCCGACGAGCCGGACATCCTGGCCGGGGTGGGCACGCTCTACGTCGAGATGTTCACCGCACGGCCGGACCTGGAGGCGGTGTTCGTGCCGGTGGGCAGCGGCAGCGGGGCCGCCGCCGCGTGCCTCGCCGCCGCCGCGCTCGCGCCGGACTGCCGGGTGATCGCCGTCCAGTCGGCCCAGGCTCCGGCCGCGCACGACTCCTGGCGGTTGCGGACACCGGTGACCAGGTCCATGAAGACCGTCGTGGAGGGGCTCGCCACCGGTTCCGCGTTCGCGCTCCCGCAGGCGGTGATGCGGGACGGTCTGGCCGACTTCGTGCTGGTGGACGACGACGACATCCTGCGGGCCCAGCGGCTGCTGCTCACCGAGGCCCACACCCTGGCGGAGGGAGCGGGGGCCGCCGCGCTCGCCGGACTGCTGGCCCGGCGCGAGGAGTTCGCCGGGCGCAGGGTGGCCGTGGTCTGCACGGGCGGCAACGCCGGCCCGGCCGAGCTCGCCCGCCTTCTGGGCACGCTGAATTAGGCGACCGGCCGCCTCCCCGGGCTGAGCGGGGAAACGAGGGGGCTCAGGGGCCGATGTCGTGCCGGGCGGCCTTCTCGACCTCGTGCAGGCTCTGCCGGGTCAGATCGAGCTCCGAGGTCAGCTCGTCGAGTGCGTGGGCGCCGTCGCCCACACCGTCGCCCACGCCCACGCCGTCGGAGGCCGTCGTCATGGCGGAGATCTCGACGGCCCGCGCGACCAGGCCCTCCAGGCTGATGGCGCCCGACTGCAGCCGGGCCAGCACCCGCTCCCGCGCGCCCGACAACCTGTCGTACACCTCGCGCTGCGCGTCCAGGGCGGCGATCGACCGGTCGAGGTCGCCCGCGACCTCCTGCCGGGCCGTCTGCCGCGCCTGCGCGAGCCGTACGCGCTCCTGCTCCAGGAACCGCGGGTCGAAGCGGGCCAGCGCCGAGGCGGTGACGGAGGCGTGTCCGGCCAGCCGGCGCAGCGTGCCGACGGTGTCGTCCACCTGCGGGCGCATCGCCGCGATCCGGTCGAGCAGGAGCTGTCCGCGCATCGAGGCGGTCAGGTCGGCGAACGACGCAGCGGCCCGCTCCGCCCGCCGCAGCCACGCCTCCTCCGCGCTGCCCGGTGTTACGGCGCTTCCAGCTGCGACCGGCCGCGCCGGTTCCGTACGGCTCTCGCCTCCGGTGGACTGCCACGCGGAGGCGAACGCCTTGATGAGCCAGACCGCGACCCCGGCGACGGGCACCCCCACAGGAGGGACGCCGACCGCCCAGGCCGCGCCCGCGGCGGTGGCGCCCAGGAGCAGCGCCCAGGGGTCGCGGAGTTCCTCGGTGAAGCGGGACAAGGGGGCTCCCGGGTCGGAAGGTGGCGGTCGTTCAGAAGTTGGAGATCACGGCGGTGAAGACCTCGTCGATGCTTCCCGGCTTGCGCGAATCGTAGGCCGCCGCGTCCGTGGTCTGCGAGATGCGCCGCAGGACGTCGAGGTCGGCGTCGGCGCCGTACGCGATGGTGAACATCCGCACGGTCTCCTGCCCGGCCTCCTGGCGCAGGTCGGGCAGCAGGTTGTCGAGCGAGATGGAGTTGTTGTCCTCGTTCTTGCCGTCCGTCAGGAACACGACCGCGTTGATCGCGTCGTCACTCTGGTGCCGCGTCACGTACTGGTAGGACGCGAGGGCCGTGTCGTACAACCCGGTGCCGCCGCTGGGGATGAGGCCACCGATACGGCTCTTGAGCCGCGACTGGTTGCCCCTGCCCAGGGGGACGAGCTCGCGGTAGTCCTTGTCGCCGTCCTGCTTGAGGCTGAACAGCCACAGCCCGACCCGGTCGTTCGGGCCGAACTGCGACAGCGCGTTGATGGCGGCCTGCTTGGCGAGGTCGAGCTTGGTCTTGCCGGTGCCGGCGACGTCGGCGCCCATCGAGCCGGAGACGTCCATCACCATCAGCACGTTGGCGGGCTTGCGCAGCTCGGCCCAGCTCTTGAGGATCCGGTCCAGCACCTGGGGAGTCGGGGTGTTGAGTGTGGTCGCCGGCTGCCTGGGGTCGAGGCCGTTGGCGGTCGTGATGAGGTCGCCCGGCTTGCCGTCGAACGACCGGAAGGCGTACTTCTCGAACACCCGCTGCCGATCGGGCTCCCGCAGATACTTCAGGAAGTCCGCCGCGGCGGCCTTCTTCGCGGCGTCCGCCGAGGACAGCACGGCGTACGGGTGGTCGGACAGGAGCGTGCCCTCCTTCGGGTAGATCGCCACCAGCGGGACCTTCGGCTTGGCGTGGTCGCCGAGCGTCGTGGGATCGCCCGTGGGGTTGCCCTGGTTGTAGTCCCACACCGACTTCTCCTCCACCGTCACGGCGGAGATGTACGACATGGCCGTTCCCGAGTCGTCGGCGTGCTGGAGGTTGGACAGGAAGGTGAGGGTGGTGTCGCCGTAGTGGACGATGGACCGCTCGACCCCTCTCACGAAGTCGCGGGTCTTCGCCGCGGCGACGTCCCGTTCCGTCAGGTCGCCGGACAGGCCGGTGGCCGCGAAGTACGCCCCGACGGTGGCGTTGAGGCCGGACGTGGAGAAGTTCGGGTTCGTCTTGCCGAGGCGGAACGCGCCCCACTCCGGGTGGTCGTACTTCGCCCAGCCCTTGGGGTCGTTGGCGAGGTCCAGGACGTCCGACCAGCCGATCTTCTTCGACGGCCACCCGAGCGCCTGCGCCATCGGCTTGGGCATCGCGATGACCAGCGGAGACGTGGCGATCGTCGGATTGTCCGCGGCCACCGGAGACGCCTGGTCGCCGCCCTCGACGCGCTGGCGCAGGAGGGTGACCCAGCCGGTGCTCGCCGGTGTCCAGACGTCCGGCTCAGGGCCGTCCTGCCGCTCGTCCCAGCCGCGCGCCAGGGCCTGCATCGCCCCACCGGACGCCTTGGAGTTCACGACCACGTCCACGCACTGCCCGTCCACCTCGTGGCCGTTGTAGTCGTTGGCCATCGTGCGCAGCAGTTCGGCCTTCTCGCTCGACGCGGCGATGGTCAGCGTGATCCCGTCGTCGCCGCAGGCGCGTCTGCTTGCACTGCCGCCGTTCTCGTCACCGGCGTTCCCGCCGCCCGAAGTTCCGCCGAACAGCAGTTTCAGTCCGACGATGAGTGCTCCCGCGAAGATGACCGCGATGACGAACGGCGCCACGCTGCGGCGGCGCTTCTGCTGCGGTGGGGGATACACCGGTCTCCTCCATTGTCACGGGATACCTGCATGTATCCCGACGAACGGCGGATCACGTTAGTTGCCGATCATCTCGTCCTGCTAACGCCCCAGCGCCGTTCCCACGCCCATCCACAGGGCGGGGTAATTCTCCGTAATCAATCGAACACAAAGAGTAAAGTCCATCGGGTGCCGAAACTCATCCATCAGCAGACCGTTGACTTCTTCCACGAGCAGCCCATGGCCGCCGTGGAGTTGTTGCGCGAGGTCGGCGGCATCGAGCCGCCCGAGTTCGCCATGGCCACGGCGGAGGCGGTGGACGCCACGCAACTGGCCCCCGTGGAATACCGCGCGGACGCGGTCGTGGTGCTCCGCGACGACTCGGGAACGGCCCGCCTCGCGGTGATCGTCGAGGTGCAGTTGCGTCGTGACGTGAAGAAGCGCTTCAGCTGGCCCGTGTACGCCGCCGCGCTCCGGGCCCGGCTGAAGTGTGACACCGCCCTGCTGGTGGTCTGTCTGAGCCGGGCGGTGGGCCGCTGGTGTGAACAGCCCATCTCCATGGGGCCGAGCGGGACCGTCACCCCGGTGGCGATTCATTCGGACCGTCTGCCTCTGATCACCGATCTGGACGAGGCGCGCAGGCGCCCCGAGCTGGCCGTGTTGTCGGTGGCCATGAACGGCGACCACCCCGACATCGACAAGGCGCTGGAGGTCATGCTGCAGGGTCTGAACGAGATGGACCGGCAGGGTGTGCAGCTATATTTGAGCTACGTGTTCGGTCTGGTACCCACAGTAGTGGGTGAGCGCCTGAAGGAGCTTCTGATGACAGCGTCAGCCGACTACGAGAAGGTGATCGGCGCCCGCTACTTCTCCGAGTGGGTGAACAAGGGCCTGGAGCAAGGCCTGGAGCAGGGTCTGGAGCAGGGCCGCGCGGAAGGGCGCGCGGAGGCGGAGATCGATGCTGTCCTGGCGGTGCTCGACGCCCGCGGGCTGGACGTTTCCTTCGAAGCGCGTGAGCGGATCAGCCGATGCTCCGACCTGAATCTACTGGAGAGGTGGATTCGCCGGGCGGCGACGGTGACGTCGGTGGACGAACTCTTCCTCTGACGCCTACGCCCGTTGAGGGCGAGACGCCCCGCACCGGCTCGCCCGCACCGCTCCGGCTCGCCCGCACCGCTCCGGCTGGCCCGTTTCGCGATCGCGTCGACGGTGGTGGCGGTGAAGCTCCGTGGGCTCCTCCGGCGTGTCCGTGTTTCATGAAAATTTCACCGCCGAATGGGGGGTGCGTCGGCTCTCACCTGCCCGAATCGGCGGGTGCCCGGCTCACTCGTGGGCCGGTCGGCACGCAGCATTGACCCGGGTTCCCATGGTCCGTACTTTTGGCCGTGTTCCGACTCATGGATGTTGTTCACATTCATGAAACTCCCAGCAGGATCAGGAGTGGCGCCGGCCACCGCCTCGGTCAGGGGTCCTGCACGACCTGCGAGGAGCTCGGCTTTGAGAAGGAGAACCAGAACCGGAGTCGGGGTGATCGGCACCCTTGCCGGGGTCGCCGCCCTGGTCGGCGGCGTCTTCGCCGGCGTCTCCAACGCGGCCCCCAGCGCGGGCGCCTATCGCATCGTGAACGGCGCCAGCGGCCTGTGCCTCACCGTTCCCGGCGGCAGCACCTCCGACGGCGTGCAACTCACGGTTTCCAGCTGCAACGGCGCGAGCAACCAGACCTGGAACCTGTCGGCCCAGGGCAGCGGCTTCCGCCTGGCCGCGGGTAACAGCGGCAAGTGCGCCGGCGTGAAGGACGCCTCCACCTCCGCCGGCAAGGCCGTCCAGCAGGAGTCCTGCACCGGCGCCTCCTCCCAGACCTGGGAGCCGACCGCCTCAGGCTCGAACTACCGCCTCGTCAACGCCAACAGCGACAAGTGCCTCAACACCACGGACAACTCCACCTCCTCCGGCGCACTCGTGCAGCAGAACTCCTGCGACTCGGTGTCCACCAAGCAATGGTCGCTCCAGCCCGCCGGATCCCAGCCGTCCTCCACCCCCACCGTCACACCGACGAGGAGCCCGTCGCCCACACCGACCGGCAACCCGACGTCGCCGTCGGGCTGGCCCAGCGCGAACGGCTCGCAGGCGGTCACCAGCACGATCAGCGTCTCCGGCACCATGGACGGCGGCCTGAAGCGCTACTACGCCGGCGGGGCCATGGGTGACGGAGGGCAGAGCGAGAGCCAGGACCCGATCTTCGAGCTGGCCAACGGCGCGACACTCAAGAATGTGATCATCGGTTCGCCCGGCGCCGACGGCATCCACTGCCTGGGCAGCTGCACCCTGCAGAACGTCTGGTGGGAGGACGTCGGCGAGGACGCCGCGACCCTGCTGGGCAGCTCGTCGTCGCAGGTCATGACCATCGACGGCGGCGGAGCCAAGAGCGCCTCCGACAAGGTGTTCCAGCACAACGGCCCCGGCACCATGGTCATCAAGAACTTCCAGGTGGACAACTTCGGGAAGCTCTACCGCGCCTGCGGCAACTGCACGAACTCCTACCAGCGGCACGTCCAGATGTCGAACATCGTGGCGACCTACCCCGGCAAGGCGCTCGCGGGCATCAACACCAACTGGGGCGACACCGCGCGCTTCTCGAACATCACGATCAAGAACGACCCCAACCACAAGATGATCGTGTGCTTGAAGTACAAGGGCGTGCCGAAGGGCAGCGAGCCGACGGAGATCGGTAGCGGCGCCGACGGGACGAACTGCATCTACAGCTCATCCGACATCCACTACCAGTAGACGCCCCCGCCCGGTCCCGAGATCTCCGGGGCCACGTGTGCCGGCGGTGTGAAAGGACGGAAGGCCCGGTGGCTTCCCCAGCCACCGGGCCTTCCGCTTCAACGATCGGCGTCAGGCCGTGCCGTTCCAGCCGCCGTAGTCGGCGAGGAACAGGGCCTCGGTCGTGATGATGCGGCGCAGTTCCTCCAGCACCACCCGCTCGTTGGGAGCGTGGATCGAGGCGCCGTCGTCCTCGGCGCCGTACAGCAGGATCTCGGCCTTGGGGAACTGCCGGGCGAGGGCCGCCACCAGCGGGATCGAGCCGCCCTGGCCGACCTGGCGCGGCGCCCGCCCGAAGGCGCGCTCCATCGCGCGCTCCGCGGCGTTCATCGCCGGGCCGCCCGGCTCGATCTGGAAGCCCGAGCCGCTGACGAAGTCGCTGAAGGAGACCTTGACGCCCCACGGCGCGACCTTCTCCAGGAAGGCCGTCACGTCGTTCAGCGCCTGCCTGGCGTTCCCGCTCGCGGGGATGCGGATCGTGACGCGGGCCCGGGCCACCGCCTGAACCGCGTTGATCGCGCCGGTCACCGTCGGCACGTCCAGCCCGGTCACCGTGATCGCGTACGACGCCCAGAGCCGGTCGGAGAGCGAGCCGTTCCCGATCAGCGACACGCCGTCGAGCACCCCGGCGAGCGAGCGGAACTCCTCCTCGGACGCCGCCACGCCGGGGAAGGTGCCCGGTTCGAGGCCGGGGACCCGGACGGTCCCCTGGTCGTCGTGCAGGGCGGTCAGCATGCGCATGAGCGCGGCCAGGGCGTCGGGCGTGGCGCCGCCGAACGAGCCGCTGTGCACGGCCTCGGCGAGCGTGCGGACCTCCACGGTGAACGCGGCCATGCCGCGCAGCGACGTGGTGATCGCGGGGTCGCCCACCTCGGGGTTGCCCACGTCGGCGATGACCATGGCATCGGCGCGCAGCAGGTCGGGGTTGGCCTCGACGAACGCCTCCAGGCGCTCGCCGGCGTACTCCTCCTGGCCCTCGACGATGACCTTTACGCCGACCGGGAAGCGGCCGTTGAAGGCGCGCAGCGCGGCCACGTGGGTCATGACGCCGCTCTTGTCGTCGGCCGCACCCCGGCCGTACATGATGCCGTCGGCGACCGTGGGCTCGAACGGCGGCTTGCGCCACAGGGCGAGGTCACCGGAGGGCTGCACGTCGTAGTGCGCGTAGAGCAGCACGGTCGGGGCGCCGTCGGGGGCGGGCGCCTCGGCGAACACGGCGGGGAAGCTGCCCTCGATGGGGATCTGCCGGACGTGCGGGAGACCGGCGGCGCGCAGCAGTCGCTCCACGAGCGCCGCGGCCTCCAGGACGGGGGCCTCGGAGTGGCCGGGGAACGCGACGGACGGGATGGCGACCAGGCGCTTGAGGTCCTCGACCGTCTGGGGCATGCCCTCCTCGACGGCGCGCTCGATCTCCTCTGGTGTCACGGCGTTCTCCCGAATGTACGCGGATCTTCCCGGCTGGGTGGACCCCATTTGACCATAGGTCCGGCCGACCCATCTCCCGGGGTCGGGCGGCCTCAATCTACCGTGACGGATTTCGTTGCCGTTACATGACGATGTCGCGGAATCCGAACTTCTTTCACAGTGACGCCACGTAATCACTTGGCAAAACGCGGAAGTGGCATGCAGACTGTCCAACAGCGACGGATCACCTGAGGGAAGGTTGCGATGACGCGCCCCGACGTTCTCAAGGCCGCACAGGACAATCTCTGGATGCACTTCACGCGCCACTCCTCCTACGAGGGAGGGGAGGTGCCCATGATCGTGCGCGGCGAGGGCGCCTACGTCTACGACATCCACGGCAAGCGGTACCTCGACGGGCTGGCCGGCCTGTTCGTGGTCCAGGTCGGCCACGGCCGCGCCGAACTCGCCGAGGCAGCCGCCAAGCAGGCCCAGGAGCTCGCCTTCTTCCCCCTGTGGTCGTACGCGCACCCGAAGGCCGCCGAACTCGCCGCGCGACTCGCGGAGCTCACCCCCGGCGACCTGAACCGCGTCTTCTTCACCACCGGCGGCGGCGAGGCCGTCGAGTCGGCCTGGAAGCTGGCCAAGCAGTACTACAAGATCAAGGGCAAGCCGCTGAAGACCAAGGTCGTCAGCAGGTCCATCGCCTACCACGGCACCCCGCAGGGCGCACTGTCGATCACCGGCATCCCGGCGCTCAAGCAGATCTTCGAGCCGCTGGTGCCCGGCGCGATCAAGGCTCCCAACACGAACCTCTACCGCGCCGACGAGATCTCCGGCTTCCCCGGCCTGGAGAAGGACCCCGAGGCGTTCGGCCGCTGGGCCGCCGACCAGATCGGCAAGGCCATCGAGATGGAGGGCCCGGACACCGTGGCCGCCGTCTTCGTCGAGCCGGTGCAGAACGCCGGCGGCTGCTTCCCGCCGCCCCCCGGATACTTCCAGCGCCTGCGCGAGATCTGCGACGCCCACGACGTGCTGCTCGTGTCGGACGAGGTCATCTGCGCCTTCGGCCGGCTGGGCACGATGTTCGGCGGCCAGAAGTTCGACTACGTGCCGGACATCATCACCTGTGCGAAGGGCCTGACCAGCGGTTACTCGCCCATCGGCGCCATGATCGTCTCGGAGCGGCTGTTCGAGCCGTTCAAGAGCGGCACCGAGACCTTCGCGCACGGCTACACCTTCGGCGGCCACCCGGTGTCGGCCGCCGTCGCCCTGGCCAACCTCGACATCTTCGAGAGGGAGGGTCTGCTGGAGCACGTCACGGCCAACGAGCCGGTGTTCAAGGCGACCCTCGACCGGCTGACGGACCTGCCGATCGTCGGCGACGTCCGCGGCTCGGGCTACTTCTACGGGATCGAGCTGGTCAAGGACAAGTCCACCAAGCAGACCTTCAACGAGGAGGAGTCGGAGCGCCTGCTGCGCGGCTTCCTCTCGAAGGCGCTGTACGACGCCGGCCTGTACTGCCGGGCGGACGACCGTGGGGACCCGGTCGTGCAGCTCGCCCCGCCGCTGATCTGCGGCCCCAAGGAGTTCGACGAGATCGAGTCGATCCTCCGTGCGGTGCTCACCGAAGCGTGGGCCCGCTTGTAGACCATGGAGCTCGTGCGGCCGGGTAGGGGGGCGACCGTGACGAGTGACCGTTTGAAAGGACACCACTCATGAAGATCGGCGTGCCCGCCGAGGTCAAGAACCACGAATACCGCGTCGCCGCCACCCCGGCCGGCGTCCACGAGCTCGTCCGCCACGGCCACGAGGTCGACGTCCAGCGCGGCGCCGGACTCGGCTCCCACATCACCGACGAGGAGTACCTCGCGGCCGGCGCCAAGCTGGTCGAGAGCGCCGACGAGGTGTGGGCCGAGTCCGAGATGATCCTCAAGGTCAAGGAGCCGATCGCGGAGGAGTACCACCGGCTCCGCGCGGACCAGATCCTGTTCACCTATCTCCATCTGGCCGCCTCGCGGCCCTGCACCGACGCGCTGCTCGCCGCCGGCACCACCGCCATCGCGTACGAGACCGTCCAGGTTGGCGGCAACCTGCCGCTGCTGGCCCCGATGTCGGAGGTCGCCGGGCGGCTGGCGCCCCAGGTCGGCGCGTACAACCTGATGCGCTTCAACGGCGGCCGCGGCGTGCTCCCCGGCGGGGTGCCCGGCGTGGCCCCCGCCAAGGTCGTCGTGATCGGCGGCGGCGTCTCCGGCCTGAACGCGGCGCAGATCGCCGTCGGCATGGGCGCCGAGGTGACGATCCTCGACGTCAACATCGACCGGCTGCGCTTCATCGACGCGATCTACCAGGGCCGGCTCAGGACGCTGGTCTCCACGTCGTACGCGATCGAGCGGGCCGTGCTCGAGGCCGACCTGGTCATCGGCGCCGTGCTCATCCCGGGAGCCAAGGCCCCGACGCTCGTCTCCAACGAGCTGGTCTCCCGCATGAAGCCGGGCTCCGTGCTCGTCGACATCGCGATCGACCAGGGCGGCTGCTTCGAGGACTCCCGCCCGACCACGCACGACCAGCCGACGTTCCGCGTGCACGAGTCGGTGTTCTACTGCGTGGCGAACATGCCGGGTTCGGTGGCCAACACCTCCACCTACGCCCTGACCAACGCGACCCTGCCCTACGCCGTGAAGCTCGCCGACAAGGGCTGGAAGGACGCGCTGCGCGGCGACGAGGCGCTCGGTCTGGGCCTCAACACCCACGCCGGCGTGCTCACCAACGAGCCGGTCGCGGCGGCGCACGACCTGCGGTACACGCCGGTCGCGGAGATCCTCGCCGCCTGACCGCATCCGCGGAGGATGTGGGGGATCAGCGCAGTCCGAGGCGTCTGCGCAGGTCCCTCGCGGTGCCGAGCACGTGCTCGACCTCGGCCGGGGTGGGCCATGGGGCCGTGCCCGGCCGCAGCAGCGTCGCGCGCACCAGGCCGAGGTGCTCGATCGCGGCGCGGTGCACCCCGCTCGCCCTGGCGAGCCACCCCACCGTGTCCGCCGCGCCCACCTGGTTGCCGGCGGGTAACGGCCCGCTGGGGACGTCAGCGCTCGACAGGCTGCCGGCGCCGAGATCCCCGGTGACCGGGTCGCCCGCCCCCAGACCTCCTGTGAACAGACCTCCTGTGAACAGATCTGCTGTGATCAGGTCTCCTGTGACCGGGTCGCCGGTGACCAGATCCCACGTGCCGAGGATCTCGACCAGGTCCGCGGGCTCCGCCGCCGGGTCGCCGCGTCTGCGCGCCGCCGCCACGGCGAGCTCCGCGCGCGCGGCCTGCCCGGGTTCCGCGGGCCGGCTCCAGTACGGCGCGGCCGGGTCGAGCAGGCATTCCTCGGTCTCGGGCGAGGCGCCCAGCAGGGGCAGCAGCGTCCGCAGCTCGACCATGGCGCCGTGGTGCCCGCGTTCGGCCGCCCGCCTGAACCAGTGGCGCCCGCCCTTCAGGTCGTTGTGCTCCGCGACGAGCAGCAGCCCGAACCGGAAGGCGGCCTCGGGGTCGTCGGCCGCGGCCCGCCCATACCAGTGAGCGGTCGCCGCCTTGTCGTCCATCCGGGCGCAGACGAGGCCGGCCATCCGCCGCGCGTCCGATCGCCCGGTCTCCGCCGCCCGTTCGAAGCAGACGCGCGCCGTGTGCAGGTCGCCCCGGCACAGCGCCATGTCACCGAGCCGGAAGGCCGCGCCCGGGTGGTCGGCGCGGGCGGCGAGCCGGTAGAAGGCCTCCGCGCCGTTCTCGTCGCGGGCCGCGTGCAGGAGCAGGGCCATGTGATAGGCGGCCTCCGCGTGGCCGCCGCGCGCCGCGTACTCCCACCAGTGCAGCGCCTCGGGCTCGTCGCCCGCGGCGTAGCCCAGAAAGCCCAGGTCGTGGGCCGAGCGCAGGTCGCCGTCCACGGCGGCCCTGAAGTGCCAGCGCCGGGCGGCGATCCCGTCGCCCTGGTCCTCGCACAGCAGGGCAAGCCGCCGGGCCGCGTGGCGGGAGCCGTCCTCGGCCGCCCGCTCGAACCACGTGCGCGCTCCGTCGGTGTCGCCACGCCGCTCCAGCAGCAGCGAGGCCAGGTTCGTCGCCGCGTCGGCGTCGCCGGTGGCCGCGGCCAGCTCGAACCAGCCGATGGCCTCCTCGGTCGTCCCATGCGTGCGGTGCCACAGCCCCAGGTTGTAGGCGCTGTCGACGTTGCCCGCCCGCGCCGCCCGTTCCCACCAGTGCCGGGCGCCCAGTCGGTCGTCGCGCTCCGCGCACAGCCGGCCCAGCCGGTGCGCCGCGTCGCGGTCGCCGTCGCGGGCCCTGTCGACCAGGTACGCCTCGGCCGGGTCCAGGGGTTCAGGGGTACGCGGGACCGGTATCCCGGGCCACGCGGTCGCCTCCGTCGCTCCCACTAGTGTCATGGGAGACAGGGTGACACGTAACCGAGTCGTCACGGAGGGTTATTGGTGAGACGTTGGTGTCAAGGGACGCGCTCGAACCTGACGAAGCCCACGTACATTCCCATCCCGCAGGCGTAGCGCAGCCGTCCCTCCGGATGGGCGGCGAGCCGCACCACGCGCTCGCCCGTAACGGGGAGCACGACGT
Organism: Microbispora bryophytorum; assembly: GCF_043197435.1. Classification (NCBI taxonomy): domain Bacteria; kingdom Bacillati; phylum Actinomycetota; class Actinomycetes; order Streptosporangiales; family Streptosporangiaceae; genus Microbispora; species Microbispora bryophytorum. The sequence continues at coordinate 753,750 of NZ_JBICTF010000004.1, forward strand.
CGCGGTCGTCGATGGCGAGCGTGCGCGTGCAGCCCCGGTTGCCGTCGGTCCTGAACGCGATTTCGACGGGCCGGCCGGCCGCGGCGACGACGATGCCGGGCCGGAAACCCTCCGCGGTCGCCCATATCGTGAGCCGCTGGACGCCGTCGGTCCCGGTGTGGGCGCGCCCCGCGGCGGCGGCGGGGGAGCCGAACTGCGGCGGCGAGAAGTCCGGCAGCCAGCCGCCGAGCCGCAGGCCTGAGCCGACGGTGAACAACCCGGCGGTCAGAGCCGCGATCCCCGCCAGGGCGGCCAGCCTGGTCGAGGCGAGCGTGCGCAGCAGCAGCCCCAGGGCGGCGAAGGCGGGCGCCGTGCCGAGGGCGAGCCCCGCGAGCGCGGCCGCGCCCCCGGACGCCGACCCCGAGGAGACGGCCACGACCTCCATGCCGACCGTGACACCGCAGGGCATGAAGATCGTGGCCGTGCCCAGCGCCGCCGCCCGCGCGAGAACCGGCCAACGGGCGCCGCCGCCCGGGGAGCCGGTGCCCAGGGCCGCACCACGCACCGGCGCGTGACCCTCGCGCCCGCCGTCCGGGCACTGGCATCCGTCCGGGCACTGGCATCCGCCCGGGTCGCCGCCGGCCGGGGCGGGACCCTTCCCCGCCGGCGCGCAGCTCGCCTCGCGGCGCCGGCGGAGCATCCGTACGGCGAGCACGACCACCGCGGCTCCGGCGGCGACGAGCAGCGCTGCGCGGGTGCGCGGGCCGACCTGGACGACCGCGCCCGCCAGTCCGAGCAGCGCCCCGAGGGCGGTGTGGGCGGCGAGCCTGCCGGTCAGGAACGCGGCCACCGGCGGGAGTCCGCGCGACGGGCCGTGCCGGTTGCCGGTGGGGGAGACCAGGCCGATGAGGAGACCTCCCTGGACCGCGGCGCACGACGCTGTGCCCGCGGCCAGGCCGGCGACGAGGCCCCCGGCGAACAGAGCGGCCGGGTTCACGGTCAGCCGGTGAGCGCGAGGTCGTCCAGCGCGCCGGTCTTCGCCGCCTCCACGAGCGAGCCGAGCCGGTCGAGGCTCATCTCCACCTTCTGCCCGAAGTCGTCGGTGATGACGACCTGACGCTCCGCCGGGGCGGACGCGTCCACGAACAGCTCTGGGCAGCCGCAGCCGCGGCTGCCACGGAATCGGGCGATGGACTTCACGCCAGTCCTCCTCCTGCGGGGCCTTCTGCTCGCAACGTAATGTGATCGCATGGAAGCGACCAGTAACAGTTTGCTGGCCGGTCGGAGAGAAGGCCGCGACTCCCGCCGAGCGATGGCGGCGCTCGGTTTCGCCGAGATCGAGATGAAGGAAAGTTGCAGAACCTTCACGAGCTTTGCAGATTATTGACCGACACTTGGATGGCCGCATAAGGTCCGGGCAAGATCCGCATCAGCACAACCCCCCGGAGCGGTCAATGAAACGTCTGACAGCGGTCGCGGCGTTGCTCAGCCTCGCGGCCGTCGCGGCATGCAGTGGCGGCGGCACGAACGGGAACTCCACCGGCGGCGGTGGCGGCGTCTACACCACGGTCGATCTCAACAAGCCGTCGCTCGACGTCAACGCGCCGATCAACCCGTGGAACCCCAAGGGCAACGCGTTCTGGGGCTACAACGCGATGAGGATCGCCTGGGCGAAGAACACCCTCACCGACCCGAACCAGTTCTATCCGGGCATCGCGGCGAGCTGGGACATCGCGCCCGACAACTCCTCCATCACCCTGCACCTGCAGCCGGGCAACAAGTGGTCCGACGGGCAGCCGGTCACCGCCGAGGACGTGAAGTTCTCCATCGCGCTGGCCTACACCCAGGGCAGCACCGCCTTCGCGGTCGATCCCGGCGCGGCCGGCGCCGCCTCGGACGTCGAAGTCGTCGACGACACGACCATCAAGATCACCCAGGACATGAAGAACCCCAGCGTCACGTTCGTGCGCGGAGTCATGGACGCCTTCGTGGTGCCCCAGCACGTGTGGCAGAGCGTCGTCCCCGCCGGCTTCTGGGACACGCTCAAGGCCGCCCGCGGCGACGGCCCGGAGGCGGAGGCGGCGCGCGGGCAGGTCAAGGCGCTCTCGGAGAAGGTGCTCGCGTTCGCCCCGGCCCAGGACGTGTCGGCGGGGCCGTTCGTCCTCAAGCGGATGAACCCCGGCGAGGCGCTGCTGGTGAAGAACACGAACTTCTACAACGCCGCCAACGTCGCGCCCGACCAGCTCAAACTGCTCAACACCACCGGGAACGAGCAGATCTGGAACTACCTGACCTCCGGCACGCTCGACAACGCGCCGTTCACCGCGGTGCCCGCCGACGTGATGACGCGTATCAAGGCGACGCCCGGCAACCAGGTCGTCAAGGGCTACTCTCCGGTGGCCGTCTCGCTGGCGTTCAACCAGGCGAACAAGCCGTACGACAACGTGCACGTGCGGCGCGGGCTCGCCTTCCTGATCAACCGCGAGGAGGTCACGCGGATCGCCTCTCCGGAGGGCGGCACGGCGGCCGTGACCACCTCGGGCATCCACCAGAAGGCCGCCACGGAATGGCTCGGCGCCGAACTCGGCGCGCTGGAGCCGTACGCGCTGGACCCGGCCACGGCGGACAAGGAGTTCACGGCGGCCGGTCTGCAGAAGAAGGACGGCAAGTGGACGCTGGCCGACGGCAAGCCGTGGAAGGTGACCATCCACATCCCGGCGCCGTTCTCCGACTGGGTCTCCGCGGCCAAGGCCATCACCAGCCAGCTCACCACGGCCGGTGTGGACGCCGAGGTGGTCACCACCGCCGACTATCCGCTCTATCTGTCGGAGCTCGCCGAGGGCAAGTACGACCTCGGCTTCTGGCTCATCGCGCTCGGCCCCGCGCCGTACAACATCTTCCAGCGCCTGTACGGCTCCTCCAACGGCTGGAACATCCTCGGCGGCAAGGTCAAGCACTCGGCTCCCGGCAAGGACGGCAACTGGATGGGCGGCCCCGAGACCATCGACGTCGACGGCGTCGGCGCGGTCAACCCCGGTGAGCTGACCGCCCGGCTCAACAGCGTCAGCGGCGACGAGCAGAAGGCCGTCATCGCCAAGCTCGCCAAGGCGGCCAACCAGGACCTGCCGGTGATCCAGCTCTGGGACTACGTGAACACCCAGTTCGTCAACACCAACCGCTTCACCGGCTTCCCCGAAGACGACAGCGACCTGCTGCGCCAGCCCTCCGGCGTCTGGATCCAGCTCGGCATGATCAAGAAGAAGCAGTAGTCCATGGCGGTTCTCCTCCGGCGGCTCGCGGGTCATGTGGCCCGCGGGTTCGTCATGATCCTTGTCGTCACGACGATCAGCTTCCTGATCATCAGAAGCGTCCCCGGTGACCCGCTCGCGGCGCGCTACCAGAAGCTCGTCGAGCAGGGCATGGCCCCCGACGCCGCCCAGCGCGCGGTCGAGGCGCTGTACGGCTTCACGCCGAAGGGCAGCCTCTGGGAGCAGTACGTCGACTACATGGGCGGGCTGGCCCACCTCGACCTCGGGCAGTCGCTGTCCGTGCCCGGCGCGGGCGTGTCCACCGTGCTGTTCTCGGCCGCCAAATGGACCGTGATCCCGGTGCTCGCCGGGACGCTGCTGAGTTTCCTCGCCGGCGTGGTCATGGGCGTCTACGCGGCGATCAGACGGACCGGCGTGCTGGGCGACCTCCTCGCGGTCTCCGGATCGCTGCTGCACGGCGTCCCGCAGTATGTGCTGGCGCTGCTGCTTGGGGCGATCTTCACCACGCTGGTTCCGATCCTCCCCGCCGGGGGGACGGCCGACATCATGATCGACCCCGGCTTCACCGCCGACTACGTCGGCTCGCTGGTCCAGCACGCCACCCTGCCCGTCGTCACGTACGCGCTGGCCGGCTACGGCGGGTGGATCCTCGCGATGAAGTCGAGCGTGGTCACCGTGCTCGGCGACGACTTCATCCTGGCCGCCGAACTGCGCGGGATGAAGCGGTCGATCATCTTCCGTTATGTGGCGCGCAACGCGATCCTGCCGCTGTTCACGATCCTGGCGCTCTCGCTGGGTCTGCTCTTCGGCGGCGCGATCTTCATCGAGCGCATCTTCAACTACCCGGGCCTGGGGCTGATGCTCATCGACAGCGTCAACAACCGCGACTACTCCCTGATGGGCGGGGCGTTCCTGCTCATCACGGCGGCGGTCGTCGTCGCGAACATCGCCGCCGACCTCCTCTACACGGTCATCGACCCCCGGGTGCGCAGCGGAGGGGAGGCGGCATGAGCTCGACCATTGTGCCGGAGGCGGAGGCGGGGGGCGCAGCCGCGGTCCGCCGCAACTTCTGGCGGGGCGTCTGGCGGGTCATGCGGCGCAAGCCGAGCCGGATGGCCGGCGCGGTCATCCTCGCGGTGTTCGCCTTCATGGGGATCTTCGGGCCGATGCTCTATCCCGACCCCCTGCCCCGCGACACGAGCGCGCTCTACGCCTCGCCGAGCCTGCGGCATCCGTTCGGCACCGACTTCGAAGGCACGGACGTGCTCGCCCTCGTCGTCACCGGCTCCCGGTACGTCCTGCTGACCGCAGTCGTGACGGCCGTGATCACGGTCGTGGTCGGCGCGGGCGTCGGACTATTCGCCGGGTTCCGGCGGGGCCGCTGGGACACCGTGCTCATGCGGTTCACCGACATGAAGCTCACCATCCCGGGGCTGCCGCTGCTGCTGGTGCTGTCGACGGTGTGGAAGTTCACCGGCGCCGTCGAGATGGGCCTGGTGCTCGGGCTGCTCGGCTGGGGCGGCGTGGCCCGGGCCGTCCGGTCGCAGACGCTGTCGCTGCGCGAGCGCGGCTTCATCGAGGCCGCCCGGGGGCTCGGCCTGTCCACGACGCACATCGTCGGCAGGGAACTGCTGCCCGGCATGGCTCCGTACATCGCGATGAACGCGCTCATCGCGGTGACCGGCGCGGTCTACGCGCAGGTGGGCCTGTTCTTCCTGGGCGTGCTGCCGTTCGAGTCGAACAACTGGGGCGTCATGCTCAACTTCGCCGTCTTCGGCGGGGGCGCGCTGACCACGACGGCCGCGCTGCCGTACCTGCTGGCGCCGCTGCTGGCGATCCTGCTGCTCACGCTCGGCATCGTGCTGGTCGTGGACGCCATGGACGAGATCTTCAACCCGCGGCTGCGTGAGGAGTGAGCATGGCTCCCGAGCAGGGTCCTCCCGGCGTGCGGATCCGCGGGCTGACCGTGGTCTACCGCACCGCGGCCGGCGAGTTGCCCGCGATCTCCGGCGTCGACCTCGACCTCGCGCCCGGCACGATCACCGGCGTCGTGGGCGAGTCGGGATCCGGCAAGTCCACGCTCGCGCTGTCGCTGCTCAACGCCGTCCAGCCGCCCGGCAGGATCGCGGCGGGCAGCGTCGAGATCGACGGACTCGGCGACGTCGTCGCGCTCGGCGGCGAGGGGCTGCGCCGGGCCCGGGGACGGCACGTCGGGTACGTCTTCCAGGCGGCGCAGAACTCCCTCAACCCGCTCAAGACGGTCGGCAAACAGGTGCTCGACCTGGGTCGCTCGCACGGCGTCGAGAACCCGCGCGGACTGCTGGCGGACGCCCGCGACCTGCTCGGTCGGATGGGCCTGGACGGGGCCCGGGTGCTCGACTCCTACCAGCACGAGCTGTCCGGCGGCATGCGCCAGCGGGTCGGCATCATGCTGGCCCTGGTGCTGAACGCCCGCCTCGTCGTGCTGGACGAGCCCACGACCGCCCTCGACATGATCACGCAGGCGACGATCCTGCGCATCGTCCGGGAGGTGCACGCCGAGCGCGGCCTCACCACGCTCGTCATCACCCACGACCTCGGGGTGGTCGCCGAGGTCGCCGACCGGCTCGCGGTCATGTACGGCGGCCGGGTGGCCGAGCAGGGTCCCACCCGCGAGGTGCTGGCCGGGCCGCGCCACCCGTACACGCGGGGGCTGCTGGGGGCCGTCCCGCGTCTCGTCGGCGACATCGGCGAGGCGCACGCCCTGCCGGGCCGTCCGCCGACGCTGGCCGACATCCCGGCCGACGGGTGCGTGTTCCGCGGGCGCTGCCCGCTGCGCATGGACGTGTGCGAGACCGGCCGGCCACCGGTGGTCGTCTCGGGCTCCCGGTCGGCGGCCTGCCACGCACTGCCGGACGACGACGGGCACGACGACGGGGACGGGCCGGTGGTGGCCGCCGCCACGGGGGAGGAGCAGGCATGATCAGCGGGACCGGCATCACGAAGACGTTCCGGCAGCGAGGCGGCGTGCTCGGCGCCCGGGAGGTGCCCGCGCTGCGCGGCGTGGACTTCGCCGTTCCGAAGGGCGGCGCCGTCTCGTTCATCGGCGAGTCGGGCTGCGGCAAGACCACACTCGGCCGGATCGTCGCCGGGCTGGAGACCTGCGACTCCGGGGAGATCGTCATCGACGACGTGGCGATGTCGTCGCTGAGCCACCGCAGGCGGCAGCCGTACTTCCGCCGGGTCCAGCTCATCCACCAGGACCCCTACTCCGCGCTGAACCCGACGCGCACGATCCACCAGGCGCTGGCCGCGCCGCTCGCGCTGCGGGCGAGGCAGACCGGCCGCCCGCGCTCGTGGGCGGACGGGCGGGCCCGGGAGCTGCTCGGGCTGGTCGGGCTCGACCCGGGCTACGTGCTGCCGCGCTATCCCCACCAGTTGTCGGGCGGCATGCGCCAGCGCGTGGTGATCGCCCGCGCGCTCACCGTCGACCCCGAGGTCCTGGTCGCCGACGAGGCCGTCTCCATGATCGACGTGTCGCTGCGCCTGGGCATCCTCGCGCTGCTGAAGGACCTGCGCGAGCGGCTCGGGGTGAGCGTGCTGTTCATCACCCACGACGTGGCGACCGCCCGTTACATCGGCACGGACGGCGAGCTGTACGTCATCTACCGCGGCCAGGTCGTCGAACGCGGCCCGGTCGAGACCGTCATCTCGGCTCCGGTGCATCCCTACACGCAGGCGCTGCTGTCGGCCATCCCGGTGCTGCACGGCCTGGAGTCGCCGGGCGACCAGCGGGTCGTGCCGGTGGAGGCGTCGGTGGGGGCGTCGGGGGAGCACTCGGACGGCTGCCTGTTCGCGCCGCGCTGCCCGTTCAGAACCGAGCGGTGTGAACGCGAGCGGCCCACGCTCGGCCGGGACGGCGGCATGCCGCAGGAGCACGCCTGCTTCCATCCCGAGCGCCGCAGCGTGGTCGCCGTGCCGGTGAGCCGCCGGTGAGGAGTCGCTTCGGACACGTACGGCGATCGGGGAGGCCGGAGTTGGAAACCGACGACAGGGACAAGATGACTGACCCACTGACGGGCCTGTCCACACAGCGGAGCGGTCTCGACGCAGAGCAGGGCGGCTTGGGCACGGAGCAGAGCGGCTTGGGCACGGAGCAGAGCGGCTTGGGCACGGAGCAGAGCGGTCTCGACGTAGAGCAGAGCGAGCTGGGCACAGAGCATGGCGAGCTCTATACGGAGCAGAGCGATCCGCGTTACCGCGAGATCGACCGGTTGCCGACCGAGGAGATCGCCCGCCTGATGAACGCGGCCGACGCCACGGTGCCCGGCGCGGTGGCCAGGGCCATTCCGGCCGTCTCGGCCGCCATCGACGCGATCGCCGGCCGCATGGGTCGGGGCGGGCGCCTGTTCTACGTGGGGGCGGGGACGTCCGGCAGGCTGGGCGTCCTCGACGCCTCGGAATGCCCGCCGACCTTCGGCACCGACCCCGAACTCGTGCAGGGTGTCATCGCGGGCGGCGAGGCCGCGCTGACCCGGTCGATCGAGGGCGCCGAGGACGACCACGACGGCGGGGCGGCGGCCGTCGCCGGCCGCGGCCTGGGCCCGCTCGACTCGCTCGTGGGGATCTCCGCCAGCGGTCGCGCGCCGTTCGTGCTCGGGGCTCTGGGTGAGGCCGCCCGGCGCGGTGCCCTGACCGTGAGCCTGTCCTGCAACCCGGGGTCGCCGCTGTCGGAGCGGGCCGAGCACCCGATCGAGGTGGTCGTCGGTCCCGAGGTGGTGGCCGGCTCGACCCGGCTCAAGGCGGGGACCGCCCAGAAGCTCGTGCTCAACATGATCTCGACGATCGCGATGATCCGGCTCGGCAGGACGTACGGGAACGCCATGATCGAGGTCTCGGCGGTGAACGAGAAGCTCGCGCGGAGGGCGACACGGATCGTCGGCGACATCACCGGCGCCGGGTCCGCCGCCGCGCGGGCCGCGCTGGAGACGGCGGACTGGAACGTCAAGGTGGCCGTGCTGATGATCGAGCGCGACCTCGGCCCGGACGGCGCCCGGGCGCTGCTGAAGGCCAACGGCGACCGGCTGGAGGCGGCCCGCCACACCGGAGGCGCCGCCTGAGGGTGGGTCAGGCCGAGCGGGCGCGGCGGTGGGCGTCGCCGAGGTAGTCGGCGAGCGCGTCGCGGGTCGCTCGTAAGGCGGCGTCGGAGGTGTCGAACGTGCGCTGCGCGACGCCGACGAAGACGCAGTCGACGATGAGCAGCTGGCTGATCCGGCTGGCCAGCGCGCCCGGCCGGAACGCCGTCTCGCGTCCGGCGGAGATCAGGACGTGGTCGGCGAGCCCGGCCAGCGACGAGCGCGGGTTGTTCGTGATGGCCACGACCGTCGCGCCGGCCTTGCGGGCGATCCGCGCCGGGCCGAGCACGTCGGGCGTCTCGCCGGTGCAGCTCACCCCGACGGCCACGTCTGCTTCGCGGAGCAGCGCGGCGCTGGTGAGCGCGAGGTGCGCGTCGGTGTAGGAGTGGCCGGGCAGCCCGATCCGCATCAGCTTCTGCGCCATGTCGGCCGCGACGAGGCCGGAGGCGCCCACGCCGTACACGTCCACGCGGCGCGCGCCGGCGACGGCGTCCACCACCGCGCCGAGCCGGTCGGGGTTGAGCTGGGCCGCCGTGTCGGCGAGCGCCTGCGACTCGGCCCGGGTGACCTTGGCGATCACGTCGGTCAGGGGGTCGTCCGGGGCGAGGTCGCCGGGCACGAGCCGCTCGGGGGTGTCCCTGGCAACGGCCGCCGCCAGGGCGAACCGCAGCTGGGAGTAGCCGGCGAAGCCCAGGGCCCGCGCGGTCCGCACGATCGTCGCCTCGCTGATCCCCGAGACCGCGCTGACCTCCGTGATGGTGCTGCGGGCCACCATGGCGGGGTCGTCGAGGATGAGGCGCGCGATGGTCTGGGCGGCGGGGGTGAGCGAGGGCAGCACCGCACGCACCGTCGCGATCGGGTTGACCGGTGCGGCGCCCTCGTTCTCGTTCATCACCTGCAGCCTCTCCTGTCGCGCGATCAGCTTAGATCCATGCGCCCACCGGTGCGGGACAACGGGACCAGAAGTCCACATGTCGAGACATGTACGGCGTGACCTGGACGCCCGCCGCTGTCTCTCATGAGGAGCTCTTGGGGCAGATTACACGTCGATGACACTTTCTTTTATCCGCATTGATCTGAAAGTAAGTTTCTGTCAGTCTCGTGATCGCCGCATCCCCGGCCTTCGGAGGTCCGATTGAGCTCTCCCTCCCGGCGTGCCGTGCTGCGCGGCCTGGCCCTCGCCGCCGCGGCGTCGGCCGTCCCGCTGCCGGCCCTCGCCGCATCCCCCGCTTCCGCCCTCTCCGCCTCTCCCGCCGGGTACGTCCCGCCGCTGCGCCAGATGCGCGGCATGTGGATCGCCTCGGTCGTCAACATCAACTGGCCGTCCAGGACCGGACTGACGCCCGAGCAGCAGCAGGCCGAGTTCACGGCCTGGCTCGACCTCGCCGTGGCGCGCCGGCTCAACTCCGTGTTCGTGCAGATCAGGCCGACCGCCGACGCCTTCTGGCCGTCGCCGTACGAGCCGTGGTCGCAGTATCTGACCGGAGTGCAGGGGCAGGACCCGGGCTACGACCCGCTGGGCTTCGCCGTCGAGGCGGCCCACCGGAGGGGCCTGGCGTTCCACGCCTGGTTCAACCCCTACCGCGTGTCCATGCAGGCGGACCCGGCCAAGCTGCACCCCGGCCACCCCGGCCGGCGGCATCCCGAGTGGATCGTCCCGTACGGCGGCAAGCTCTACTACAACCCCGGCATCCCCGAGGTCCGGGCGTTCGTGCAGGACGCGATGATGGACGCCGTCACCCGCTACGACATCGACGGCGTGCACTTCGACGACTACTTCTACCCGGTCAACACGACGGCGTTCGACGACAGCGCGGCCTACGCGGCGTACGGCGCGGGCTTCCCCGACCTGGCCGCCTGGCGGCGCGGCAACGTCGACCTGCTGGTCCGGGAGATGCAGCAGCGCGTACGGCAGGCCAAGCCCGAGGTGATCTGGGGCATCGGCCCGTCGGGCATCTGGCGCAACAAGGCGACCGACCCCCTCGGCTCCGACACCAGCGGCGGTCAGTCGTACGACAACCTGCACGCCGACACCCGCGGCTGGGTGAAGAAGGGCTGGCTCGACTACATCGCGCCGCAGCTCTACTGGTACATCGGCCAGTCGAACGCCGACTACGCCAAGCTCGTCCCCTGGTGGTCGGGCGTGACCGCCGGCACCGGGGTGCAGCTGTGGATCGGCCAGGCGGCGTACAAGGCGGGGACGGCCGGGCAGCCCGACGAGTGGTTCCAGCCGGACGAGCTGTCCCGGCACCTCACGCTCAACCGCGACCATCCAGAGGTCGGCGGGGACATCTGGTACAACGCGGCCGACGTCCGCGACGACCGGCTCGGGTCGATCGGCGCGGTCGTGAGCGGGCACTACACGCGTCCGGCGCTCGCGCCGCTGCTGCCCAGGCTCGCGGGCGGCGAGCCGCCGCGCCGTCCCGTGCTCGCCTCGGCCCGCCGCGTGAGCGGGGGTGTGGAGCTGCAGGTCGAGGCCACGGGGCCACGCGCCCCGTTCCAGTTCGCCGTCTTCCGGTTCGACCGGCCCGCCCGCCGGCAGGACTTCGCCGACGCGGCGCACCTGGTCGCGGTCGTCCCGGCGGCCGGGCACGTCCGCTGGGTGGACCCGGACGGCGCGCCCGGCCACCGCTACCACGTCACGGCCGTGGACCGGGCGTCCCGGCAGAGCGAGCCGAGCCGCGAACGCGGGGTGCACTGAGCGGGGTGCACTGAGCGGGGTGCGTTGAGCGGGGTGCACTCAGCGGGACGCGTTGAGCAGGGCCCACGGGCCGTCAGACGGTGTAGCAATCTCAGGCGGTGCGGGCGTCGTACGTCGCGCGGTGGGCGAGCACGTCGTCCATGTGCACCTGGGCCCAGGTCTTGAGGCCGCGCATCATCTGCCGCAGAGAGAGACCGAGGTCGGTCAGCTCGTAGGTGACCGTGACGGGCACGGTCGGCGTCGCGGTGCGGGCGACCAGGCCGTCACGTTCCAGGGAGCGCAGCGTCTGGGTGAGCATCTTCTGACTGACGCCGGCGAGCAGCCGGGACAGTTCCGAGTAGCGCATCGGCCGGGGCTCACCGTCGCGGTCTCCGCCCAGCGCGGCCAGGATCAGCGTGACCCATTTGTTGGAGATCCGGTCGAGCAGCTGGCGGCTGGGACACGCCGCCAGGAAAGCGTCATATTCCATCTTGGCCTGCTCCCTCTTCTGGGCCGCCGTCATCGTCGCCATCGACCGCTCCTCTGACCCGGGGGTGCCTTACGCACTCTGAAGTGCGTACTTCCCGTCAGGATGTTACCCCTCCAAAATGCAGCAAGGGGGCCGTGAGGCACCACCATTCAGCTCACGACGAAAGACAGAGGCATGAGCACGCTCTCCATTTCGCTTCCCGGCGGCATCTGGACCCTGGGCGACCTGACCGTCACCCGGTTCGGCTACGGCGCCATGCAGCTCGCCGGCCCCGGGGTCATGGGGCCGCCCGCCGACCACGACGGCGCACTGGCCGTCCTGCGCGAGGCCGTCGACCTCGGCATCACCCACATCGACACCGCCGACGCCTACGGGCCGCGGGTCACCAGCCAGCTGATCCGCGAAGCGCTGCACCCGTACGCCGACTCGCTGCACATCGTGACAAAGGTCGGCGCGACCCGCGACGAGCAGGGAGGCTGGCCCCCGGCCCGCCGGCCCGAAGACCTGCGCCGCGCCGTCCACGAGAACCTGGAGAACCTCGGCCTCGAGACGCTGGACGTGGTCAACCTCCGGCTCGGCGACGCCCAGGGCCCCCGGCCCGGGTCGCTGGCCGAAGCGTTCGAGACGCTCGTCGACCTCCAGCGGCAGGGCCTGATCCGCCACCTCGGCGTCAGCAACGCGACGGCGGAGCAGGTCGCCGAGGCACGCTCGATCGCGCCGATCGTGTGCGTGCAGAACATGTACAACCTCGCCCACCGCCACGACGACGAGCTGATCGACGAGCTCGCCGAGCAGGGCATCGCCTACGTGCCCTTCTTCCCGCTCGGCGGCTTCAGCCCGCTGCAGTCCTCCGCGCTGTCGGCCGTCGCCGCCCGGCTGCACGCGACGCCGATGTCCGTCGCCCTGGCCTGGTTGCTGCGGCGGTCGCCGAACATCCTGCTGATCCCCGGCACCTCGTCGGTGGCGCACCTGCGCGAGAACGTCGCCGGCGCGGGGCTCTCGCTCTCCGACGAGGACCTCGCCGAGCTGGACAAGATCGGCCGCTGAGCGCCGGTCCCGCCGGTCCGCACGGTCAGGCGGTGCGGGCCGGGAGCGTACGCGGCGTCAGTGGACGGGGGTGAGGCAGGCGTTGAGCGCCTTCCACGCCTGCCATGCCCGCGTCGCCCCGAACTGCGCGTTGAAGCGCAGCACGGCCCGCACGTCCTCGGGTGACGCGCCGGCCCCGAGGGCGCGGCCCACGTGGATGCGGAACGTCTCGTCCAGCGTCTGGTAGTGCACGTCGACGCTCATCGTCGTGAACGCCCGCTCGCGGACGCTCAACGTGCCCGGACCCTGGACGCCCCGCATCCGCGACTGCAGGTCGAAGTACTCCAGGAAGTAGGGGTCGAGCTCGGTCAGTTCGGCCCGGACCGGCTCGGGCAGCGGGGTCGGCGCCGCACCGGGACCGGTCTCCAGCAGCTCCCGGGGCAGGGGCTCGGCGTCCGGGCGGGACAGCCCGGCCGCGGCCTCTATCTCGGTGAGCCGCTCCAGCGCGGCCAGCGCCGCGGGATACCCGCTGTCGTAGGAGATGAGGCGCAGCAGCGCCCGCATGTCCGCGGTGGAGACGCCGAGCCGCAGGCCCGCGCGAACGTGCCTTTCGAACGGGAGACCGAGGGACGGCTGGCAGACGTCCGCCACCAGGGCCAGGAACACCTTCTCGCGGTCGGTCAGCTCGGGCACCGCCCAGCAGTGACCGGCACTGGCGGCCGCCATCTGGGCGAACACCGGGTCCATCTCGTTGATCGCGTCGAAGTCCGTCGAAGCGTGGACGGTCACAAGAATCGCTCCTTTGGTGAACGGCTGTAGCGCTACGACTGTAGCCCGATGGTCGGCCTCATACAATAGGCCGGTCATGGAAGCCACTCCAACTCCGACAACTGGGCCCCCGACGCCCGCCGCCCGCCGCCGTCCGAACGCGCGGGGGCAGGGCGAGCGGCTGCGCGAGGAGATCGTCGCGGCGGCGATGCGCATGCTCGACGACCTCGCCGACGACGAGGCGCTGTCGCTGCGGGCCGTGGCGCGCGAGGTGTCCATCGCGGCCACCTCGGTCTACCTGCACTTTCCCGACCGTGACGCGCTTGTGCTCGCGGTGCTGGGGCGCTGCCACGAGGAGCTGGTGCGGACCGGTGACGAGGCGGACGCCGCGCAGGAGGACCCCGCCGCGCGGTTGCGGGCGCGCATCCTCGCGCAGGTCGCCTGGGCGCACGAGCATCCGGGCCTCTACAAGGTGCTGCACGAGAGCGCGGTCCACCGCCGGCTCGGCATGCCGTTCAAAGAGGTGCTGTTCGTCAGGACCGCGGAGGCGGTCGAGCGCTGCATGGACGCGGGGGTCGCTCCGCGCGACGACGCGGCGACGGTCGCGATCGACCTGCGCACGGCGGTGAACGGCATGCTGTCGCAGCGGATCAACGAGCCCGACCTGCCCTGGCCGCCGGCGGAGGAGCAGATCGACCGTTTCCTCACCAAGCTCGTCGGCCTCCCGCCGAGAGCCGGCTGAAGAACCCTTGCGAGGCAGGCGTGCGCGTACTCGGGCTGATGTCGGGGACCTCCCACGACGGGATCGACTGCGCGCTCGTCCACTGGTCGCGGGACGGCGACCTGCTCACCGGTGTCGTGGAGCACACCGGCACGGTGCCCTACCCGCCTGACCTGCGGGCCGCGATCGTCGCCGCGCTGCCGCCGAACCGCACGGACATGGGCGCGGTCTGCCGCCTCGACACGCTCGTGGGCCGGGCGTTCGCCGAGGCGGCGGCGACCTGCCCCGCCGCCGACCTCGTCTGCTCGCACGGGCAGACGATGTACCACTGGGTGGAGGACGGCCGCGTGCGCGGGACGCTGCAGCTCGGGCAGCCCGCCTGGATCGCCGAACGGCTCGGCGTGCCGGTCGTGTCGGACCTGCGGGTGCGCGACGTGGCCGCAGGCGGGCAGGGCGCGCCGCTCGTGTCCGCCTTCGACCTGCCGTTGCTGTCCGGGCTGCCCGCCTCGGCGGGCCGGACTGGCGCGCTGAACCTCGGCGGCATCGCCAACCTCACCGTGTGCGAGCCCCCGCTCGCCTACGACACCGGCCCGGCCTCGGCGCTGACGGACGCGGCCGTACGCGCCGCCACCGGCATGCCGTACGACGAGGACGGCAGGCTGGCCGCGGCGGGGAAGGTGCACGAGGGCCTGCTGACCGAGCTGCTCGCCGAGCCCTACTATCACCGGCCGCCGCCCAAGACGACGGGCAAGGAGTTGTTCCACGCGGGCTATCTGGACCGGGTCGCCGGGCCGTACGCGCTGGGCCTGCCGGACCTGGTGGCGACGCTCACGGCGCTCACCGCCGAGACGGTCGCGGCGCGGATCCGGCGGCACGGGCTCGGCACGGTCGTCGTCTCCGGTGGCGGCGTGCGCAACCCGGCCCTGATGAGCGCGCTGCGGGAGCGGGCCCGAGGCGTACGGCTGACGCCGAGCGACGACCTCGGCGTGCCCTCGGACGCGAAGGAGGCCGTCGCGTTCTCCTACCTCGGCTGGCTGACCGCGCACGGCCTGCCCGGCACGGTGCCCGCCTGCACCGGCGCGGCCGGATCGCGGGTGCTCGGCGCCGTCACCCCGGGCCGCGGGCCGCTGCGGCTCCCGGAACCGCTGGACCTGCCGCCCCGCCGCCTCCAGATGAGCGCCGTCGCGCCCGGCACCGGGTGAGGCACTGGGATCGGCGCCGGGATCGGAGACGGACGTCCTGATCAGCCGCCGGTCTGGCCGAGCCTGGAGCGGTGGGTCCGCGCCCATTGTCGGAAGCCGGTCAGGGCGACGCCGTAGGAGGCGAGCGCGTCGATCGGGGCGTGATATCCCACCTCGTTGAGCCATTCCTCGCCGCGGACGACCGCCGGTGGACGACCCGCGGTGACGGCCTGCGACGGGGTGAGCGAGACCGCCCTGACCGTCCGCTGCGTGACGGTGCCGATCGTGGCGGCCACCTCGTGCATGGTCGGCGCCTCGGCGGCCAGTTCGATGCTCTGCCCGGAGAAGCGGCCGGGCCGTTCGAGCGCCGCGGCGGCGAAGGCCGCGATGTCGCCGGCACTGATCATCTGCACTCTGACGTGCCGTCCGACGGCGGTGACGATCTCGCCCCGGGCCAGCTCGGGGAACATCAGCGGCGCCTTGGGCGGAAGGAGGTTCTCCATGAGGAACGACGGCTTGAGGATGGTGTAGGCGGGCAGGCCGCCGTCGCGGACGGCTTCCTCGATCCGGTGCTTGGTCTCCCAGTACGCCTCGTTCCAGTGGCCGGTGCCCCAGCGGGGCATGCGGGACAGATCGCCGGTGCCGGCCACGGAGGTCTGGACGAAGTGCCGGACGCCTGAGCGCCTGGCCGCCTCGATGAGGAAGGTGGCGTTCGCCAGTTCGGCGCGGTCGTCGCCGGGATCGCGGAGCGGCACCGCGAACACGGCGGTCACACCGTCGAGTGCGGCTTCGACCGCGGCCGGGTCGCCGAGATCGCCGGCGGCCACCTCGGCGCCCCACTCGGTCAGGTGGCGGGCGCGGGCGGGTTCGCGGGTCAGGGCGCGCACCCGGTGGCCGCGGCGCAACAGGCCGCGCACCGCGGCCGATCCCTGGGTGCCGGTCGCTCCGACGACCAGGACCGAATGCCGTCTGTCGTCCATGATTCGACCTTCCTGTCCATCTCGATGCGCGGCCGCTCACCCGGCCGTGGCGACGTCGAGCGGGCCGCGCCGGTAAACGGACCGTATGGTCAGGTTGAATCTGGCATAACCGGACCGGGCGGTCAACTTGTGCTAGGGTCGCCGGAAACACCAGTTGGGAGGCGAGGCGCCACGTGCCGACCCCATCGCAGACACACCGCCTGCGGGCCGACGCCGTCCGCAACCGCCAGGCGCTGCTCGCCGCCGCGCGTGAGGCGTTCGCCGAACACGGCATGGAGGTGTCGATCTCCGAGATCGCGCAGCGCGCGGGCATCGGGAAGGGCACGGTCTTCCGCCACTTCGCGACCAAGGAGTCGCTGGCGGCCGCGATCGTGGCCGACCGGCTCGACGAGCTGGCGGCCACGGGGCGCACGCTGCTGGAGGACGCGGACCCGGAGGCGGCCCTGCTGGAGTTCATGACGGCGGGCGTGGCCCTGCACGTGAGCGACCGCTCCTTCTGCCAGGCGGCGACCACGGACGTCCGCGGGGATCCGGTGGTTCGCGCCGCCGCGGACCGCCTGACCGGCGTCGCGGAGGCGCTCACCGGCCGAGCCAGTAGGGAGGGCGCCATCCGCGGTGACATCACCGGGGAGGACGTGATCCGGATGCTGACGGCGGCCTGCCAGGCCGCCGCGCCGGAGCGGGACGTCACAGGGGCCTGGCGCCGATACCTTCACCTGATCTTCGACGGATTGCGGTCCGAGGGAGCGCGCCCCCTGCCGCCCCTGTCACCACTGCCACCTCCCGCCTGGCAGGCGCCGCTTGACCCTGACACCGTGTGAGGCGCTGGAATCGGCCACATCATGTTCAGCATCGGAGACTTCGCCAGGCACGGCCGTGTGTCGGTCCGCATGCTGCGCCACTACGACGCGATCGGGCTGCTCCGCCCGGCCCACGTCGATCCCGTGAGCGGCTACCGCTTCTACGAGGCGGGCCAGCTCGCCCGCCTCAACCGGATCACCGCGCTCAAGGACCTGGGCTTCACGCTCAGACAGGTGCGGGAGGTCCTGGACGAGCAGGTGAGCGCCGGGGAACTGCGCGGGATGCTGCGGTTGCGGCAGGCGGAGCTGGAGGCGGCGATGGCCGCCGCGGCGGCCCGGCTTGCCCAGGTCGAGGTGAGGCTCCGGACGATCGAGAGTGAGGGACACATGAACACCGACGACGTGGTGATCAAGCGCATCCCCGCCGTCCGGGTGGCGGAACTCAGCGGAGTGGCGCGCAGCTACGAACCAGAGGACATCAGCCCGGTCGTCGGCCCGCTGTTCCAGGAGCTGTGCCGCAGGCTGGACGAGGCCGGGGTGCCCCCGGTGGGGCCGGGGATCGCCTACTACGAGGACGCCCCGGGCGGCGACGGGATCCTCGCGCACGTGGCGATGCCGGTCGCGGTCGCGCCCGAGGACGGTCACGACTTCGCGGTCGTGGACCTGCCCGCGATCGAGAGGGCGGCCACGATCGTGCATCGCGGTCCGATGGACGACGTCCTTCCGACCGAGCAGACGCTGGCCCGCTGGATCGCCGACGGCGGCCACCGCTCCGCCGGATACGCCAGGGAGCTCTACCTGGAGGCCGGGGAGGATCCCGCCCGGTGGGTCACCGAACTCCAGGAGCCGCTCGCCGGCTGAAGGACGCCGGAGTCTCAGAGCCAGCCGGGTTTGACCAGGCCCGACTCGTACGCGATGACGACGAGCTGGGCCCGGTCGCGGGCGTGGAGTTTGCTCATCGTGCGGCTCACGTGGGTCTTGGCCGTCGCCGGGCTCATGTAGAGCCTGGCGGCGATCTCGTCGTTCGTCATGCCGGTGCCCACGAGCGCGAGCACCTCCCGCTCGCGCTCGGTGAGCGGGTCGAGGCGGGTCACGATGCCGGGCTCCTTGGCGCGGGCGACGTACTCCGCGATGAGCCTGCGCGTCACGCCGGGGGACAGCAGGGCCTCGCCGGAGGCCACCACCCGGACGGCCTGGATCAGCTCGGCCGGCTCGGTGTCCTTGACCAGGAAGCCGCTCGCGCCGCCGCGCAGGGCCTCGAAGACGTACTCGTCCAGCTCGAACGTGGTGAGCATGACGATCTTCACATCCGCGAGGGCGGGGTCGTCGCCGATGTGGCGGGTGGCCGTCAGGCCGTCGGTGCCGGGCATGCGGATGTCCATCAGCACCACGTCGGGGCGCAGGTCCCGGGTGAGCAGGACGGCCTGCTCGCCGTCGCCGGCCTCGCCGACGACGGTCATGCCCTCCTGTGCGTCGAGCAGGGCCCGGAACCCGGCCCGGACCAGTGCCTGGTCGTCGGCGAGCAGGACGCGTATCAATTCGTCTCCTTCTGGTTGGCGGCGGCGGGCAGGGGGAGGCGGGCCTCGACGCGGAAGCCGCCGCCGGGCCGGGGGCCCGCCGTCAGCGATCCGCCGAGCGCCGCGGCCCGCTCACGCATGCCGGGAATGCCGTTGCCGCTGCCGAGGCCCGCCTCGGCCCGCGCCGCTCCCGCGCCGTCGTCCTCGATCACCACGGTCAGCTCCTCCGGCGCGTACGCCACGCGTACGGTCACCCGCGAGCCGGGCGCGTGCCGCGAGACGTTGGTCAGCGACTCCTGCACGATCCGGTAGCCGGCCCGGTCGATGCCGGCGGGCAGCGGGCGCGCCTGCCCGGTGACCTCCAGCGTGACCGGCAGGCCGCTGCGCTCGGCGAGGTCGGACAGGTGGGCCATCCCGGCCGTGGGGGAGCGCGGCGCGCCGTCCCTGAGCAGGCTCAGCACGCCGCGCATCTCGGTCAGCACGTCCTTGGACGCCTGCTTGATCGTGGTCAGCGCGGTGCGGGCCTGCTCGGGGTGGTCGTCCAGGATGTGCAGGGCGGTGGACGCCTGGACGTGGATCAGCGAGATGTTGTGGGCGAGCACGTCATGCAGCTCCTGGGCCATGGTGAGCCGTTCCTCGCTCGCCTGCCGCCGGGCCTCCTCCCGCGCCACCCGATCGCGTTCGGCGAGGCGCTCGCGGCGCACCCGCTGGAACTCCGCGACGGTGAGCGTGAGCAGCAGGTAGGCTGCGACCGCGGTGTGGTGGAAGAGGCTCGCCCGATGGGGGATGAGCCAGGTGGCGTAGGCGACCACGAACAGGAAGAACGCCCCCGACGACAGCCACGCCGCGCGCCGGTGCCCCGACAGCACCGCATTGAAGATCACGATGATCGGGCTGAGGAACACCGGCCCGTACGCGTAGCCGAACAGCATGTAGACCGAGGTGGCCGTGAGCGTGACGACCAGCACGGCGACGGGCGCGCGGCGGCGCAGCGCGATCGCGAGCGGCCCGACCACCAGCAGCGCATAGCCCCACCAGGTCAGCGGCACCCGTCCGAGGTCCGGGTTCCGCAACTGCCAGTACTGCGCGCCTATCGTCAGGAACACCTGGAGGATCCCGATGATGACCGGTAGAACGGGATCGATGCGGTGATACATCGCGGAACGGGAACGCACCCCCGCACGCTAGGCCATCGCCGCTGGTCACCGCATCCCCCCGTCGCGGCAGTCCGCCGTACGACGGAAGGAGTAGCGTGCGCCGGCGTCCAAAAGCGGACAATCCAGCAGCAATATTGACTACGTTGAGTCATGCTGGGGTAATCGGTCTGGTCGTGTGGAGGTGCCGGGGCATGAGGAGCGTCGTCGTCGCGTCGTTGGGACTGCTCACGTTCGCGGGCTTCCTCGCGCCGTCCGTCCACGCCGCATCGGTGGGATCGGCGGCGGAGGTCAAGCGGCCGGTCGCGGAGGGGTACGGCGGGGCCGTGGCCACCGTGGACCTGGACGCGAGCAAGGCCGCGCTCTCGGTGCTGCGCCAGGGCGGCAACGCGATGGACGCGATGGTGGCGGGGGCGGCGGCGCTGGGCGTGACCGAGCCCTACTCGGCCGGGCTGGCCGGGGGCGGCTTCATCGTCTACTACGACGCCCGCAAGCGGAAGGTGACCACGATCGACGGGCGGGAGACCGCCCCGCGGGCGATGACCTCGACGGCGTTCGAGGGCATCCCGTTCGACGAGGCCGTCACCAGCGGGCTGTCGGTCGGCGTCCCGGGCAGCGTGGCGCAGTGGGACATGGCGCTGCGCCGGTACGGCACGATGCCGCTGCGGCAGGCGCTGCGCCCCGCGATCGAGATCGCGGAGAAGGGCTTCGTCGTCGACCAGACGTTCCGCGACCAGACGCAGCAGAACTCCGTCCGCTTCGCCGACTTCACCTCGACCGCCTCGCTCTACCTGCCGGGTGGGCAGCCGCCGCCGGTCGGCTCGGTCTTCCGCAATCCCGATCTCGCGCGCACCTATCGTGAGCTGGGCATCCGCGGCCCGGCCTGGTTGTACGGCGGCGCGCTCGGCCGGGAGATCGTCACCACCGTGAAGAAGCCGCCGGTGCGCAGGGGAGCCACCAGGAACGTCAGAGCCGGCCTGATGGAGGTCTCCGACCTCAGCGCCTACCAGGCGATCGAACGGCCGCCCGCCAAGGTCACGTACAAGGGCCTCGACGTGTACGGCATGGCGCCGCCGTCGTCCGGGGGATCCACCGTGGGGGAGGCGCTGAATATCCTTGAGGCACTGCCGAAGATCGGCCCGCACGAATATCTGGAGGCGTCCCGGCTCGCCTTCGCCGACCGCAACGCCTACGTCGGCGACCCGGCGTCCGTGGGCGTGCCGCTGGATCAGCTGCTGTCCGACGGGTTCGCCAAGGAGCGCGCCTGCCTGATCGGCCCGCGGGCGATGGCGCACCCCGCCGCGCCGGGTTCGCCCGACGGCTCCTACGCGCCGTGCCCCTCGGCGATCCCGGGGGCGTCGGGGGCGTCGGTCCCCGAGGAGAAGGAGGGGCCGGAGACCACCCATCTCGTGGTGACCGACCGCTGGGGCGACGTGGCGGCCTACACCATCACGATCGAGCAGACCGGCGGCAGCGGGATCGTGGTGCCGGGGCGCGGCATCCTGCTCAACAACGAGCTGACCGACTTCACCTTCGGCCCGGCGCCGGGCGACCCCAACCTGCCCGCTCCCGGCAAACGCCCGAGGTCGTCCATGGCCCCCACCATCGTGTTCAAGGACGGCAGGCCGCTGCTCGCCGTCGGCTCGCCCGGCGGCGCGACGATCATCACGACCGTGCTGCAGATCCTGGTGAACCGGCTCGACTTCGGCATGTCGCTCCCGGAGGCCGTGGCCGCGCCGCGCGCCTCGCAGCGCAACACCGCCGCCACCCAGGCCGAGCCCGCGTTCGCCGAGCGGTACGGCGCGGAGTTGACCGCGCTCGGTCACACGCTGACGAGCGTCCCCGGGTCGCCGGTGGGGGAGATCGGCGCGGCGACCGGCCTGGAGTTTCTGCGTAACGGGCGGGTCCAGGCGGTCGCCGAGCCCGGCAGGCGTGGTGGAGGCAGCGCTCTCGTGGTCAGCCCGCACCGCTGATTCGCTCAGCCCCGGTCGGCCTCCCCGGGTCAGCCCACCGCTCAGCCCACCGGTCGCCCCCCGCCGCCCCAACGGTCGGCGCCCCGGGTCGGCGCCTTGGTCAGGCCTGGGCGCCGATGAGCTCGTAGGCCGCCGGATTCACCTTCCGGGTCCGCGCCCAGTATTCGAAGGTGAAGCCGGGCCACAGCGTGCGGTTCCTGCCGTGCTCGTCGAGGTACCAGCTCGTGCAGCCGCCTGCGCTCCACACCAGCCGGTCGAGCCGCCGCTGCAGGCGGTCGTTGAAGGCCCGCTGCGCCGACGGCCGTACGTCCAGGGCCTTCGCCCTGGTCTTCGACAGCAGCCGCAGGCAGTCCATGACATACCGGACCTGCGACTCGATCATGAAGACGACCGAGGTGTGCCCGAGGCCGGTGTTGGGGCCGAGCAGGAAGAACAGGTTGGGGAAGCCCGCGACCGTGATTCCGTAGTAGGCCTCGATGCCGTCGCGCCACGCATCCTGGATCTTGACGCCGTTCCTGCCGGCGATTCGCTGCGCGTCGAGGGAGTCGACCACCTGGAAGCCGGTGCCGTACACGATCGCGTCGACCTCGTGTTCGCGCCCCGCGGCGTCCACGACCGACCGCTCTGTGATCTCGGTGATCCCGTCGGTGACCAGCTCCACGTTGTCCCTGGTCAGCGCGGGATAGTAGTCGTCGGACTGCAGGATCCGCTTGCAGCCGATGGTGTAGTCGGGCGTCAGCTTCGCGCGCAGCCCCGGGTCGGGCACCTGCCGGGCCAGGTGCCGCTCGGCCATCGCCCGGTGGACCTTCATCAGCCGGGGATCGATCGTGAAGCCCACGGCACGGGTCTCCAGCAGCCAGTAGACGGCGTCGCGCAGCAGGCGGGCGCCGCCGGGCGTCTCCATGGCCCGCTTCAGCCGTCCGTCGATCGGCAGGTCCGGCCTGGGCTGGATCCACGGTGCGGTGCGCTGGAAGACGGTGAGCCGGCTCGCCTGCTCGGCGACGACCGGGACGAACTGGATCGCCGACGCGCCGGTGCCGACGACCGCGACGCGTTTGCCGTTCAGGTCCGCGGAGTGGTCCCACCGGGCGGAGTGGAACGCGGTGCCGGTGAAGCGCTCACGGCCGGGGATCTCGGGGAGCGACGGCACATGCAGGGCGCCGATGCCGGAGACGACGGCGTGGGTCTCGAAGGTCTGCCCGTCGCCGGTCGACACCCGCCACAGGGCCCGCTCGTCGTCGTACTCCAGCCCGCAGACCTCCGTGCCGAACCGCAGGTGGGGCTCCAGGCCGTACTTTCGGGCGCAGGCCCGCAGGTAGTCCCAGATCTCCTCCTGCGGGGAGAACAGCCGCGACCAGCCGGGGTTGAGCTCGAACGAGAAGGAGTACAGCGGCGAGGGGACGTCGCAGGCGCAGCCGGGATAGGTGTTGTCCCGCCAGGTGCCGCCGAGCTCGTCGGCCTTCTCCAGAATCACGAAGTCGTGATAGCCGGCCTCTTTGAGCTTGATGGCCATGCACAGCCCGGCGAACCCGGAACCGATGATCGTGACGCCCGGACTGGGCATGCGTCCTCCCCGTCCTATTGGAAGATCTGTCCAACGTATTCCGGCGCGTGGGCCGGGTCCAGGGGCCGGTGCGTCCGGCCGGAGCGGCCGGGGAGGTCCGTCATGGGGACGCCCTTGGCACCCCTCACTGTACGTACGCCGAGTCGTCGGCGGGCATGACAAAGCCGCCGACGGGCGCGGTCGTCGGCGGCTGGCACAGGTATGTCAGCGAACCAGCAGGTAGGCCACCACTGCGAGGATCACGACGACCGCCACACCGGCGGCGATCCAGATCGGCAGGCGGGAGGACGGCTGCTCCGTGGAGGCCTCTGTGTCCTGCTGGTGCGCGAACGCCCGGAATGCCTGGGTGTTTCCGGCCGGGTCGATTTGAGGGTCGGACATGGGCATGACTCTAGCGACACATGGTGCGCCCTGGCCGTGATTTGTCGGATTTTGCCCTCTCCTGGTGGTGGCTTGGTGTTGTCCCGAGGCACCGGCGCGAATACCGGACCGGTGTGGGCGGCGGATAGCGTTGTATCCATGCTCCGCACCCTCCTGGCTCCCCGGCTGGTGGCCCTGCACCTGCTGGTCATCGGGGTGCTCGTGTCCTTCACCTTCCTCGGCCGCTGGCAACTCGGCGTCTTCGAGGCGTCGGGCGGCCCACGACGGGCCCCCGACCCCGCGCCGGTGGCCGTCACCGAGCTGACCCAGGTGGGACAGCACATCGGCGGCACCGCGATCAGCCGCAGGGTGACCGCCACAGGGACCTACGACGCCGCGAACCAGCTGCTGGTGGCCGACCGGGTCGCGGACGTCGCCGCCCCCGGCGGCCGGGCGGCCAGGGGGAGCGGATTCTGGCTGCTCACGCCCCTGCGGCTCACGGACGGCACGGTCGTCTCCGTCGTACGCGGCTGGGTCCCCACGGCGGCAGATCCCGCCACGGCCGTGCCCGAGGGCACCGTCACCGTGACGGGCCGGCTGCGGCCGGCCGAGCAGACCGACGACGTGGTGCGCAGTGGGAATCTGCCACGTGGCCAGGTGGCGACGGTGTCGACGGCGGAGCTGATCAACGTGTGGCCGGAGGCGCGGGTGCGGGACGGGTTCCTCGTCGCGACCGCGCAGCAGCCGCCGTCCCGCGTCACGCCGGTGGCCGTGTCGGCGCCGACCGAAGGCGGCGGCTTCAACTGGCGCAACCTGGCCTACGCCCTGCAGTGGTGGATCTTCGCGCTGTTCGCCGTGTACATGTGGTTCCACTTCGTACGCGACGCCCTGCGCGGGCAGCGGGAGCGTAAGAGTGAGGAGCCGCAGCCCGCCGGGCCCGCCGCGCAGGTGGAGGCCTGAGCGGCCCTGGAGCCTGGACCACCAGGTGGCACGGATATCGTGTGGTGACCGTTTCCCCAGCAGAGGTAATGATTGACGTGGAATCCGCGCTCAACTTCTATCGCGTCATGGCGTACATCGTCGGCGTGATGCTGCTCGTGCTGTGTGCCGCCATGGTCGTCAAGTACGGCTTCGACAGCGACACCATGGTCGCGGTCGTCGGGCCGATCCACGGCTTCCTGTACATGATTTACCTCGTGGCCGCGATCAACCTGGGCCTGATCAAGGCCCGCTGGTCGGTGGGCTACCTGCTGCTGGTGCTCATCGCGGGGACGATCCCGTTCCTGTCCTTCATCCTGGAGCGGAGCGTCACCGAGCGGGTCCGCAGGAGGATCGCCACCGCCTCCTGAGCATCGCGAAACGGCCGGGCGCCGCGACGGCCGCCCGGCCGGTGTTCCCTCGCGGGTCTTGGCGGGGTCTCAGCCGCCGATCTGGCGGCGGCGGATGCGCCGCAGCCGCGCCCGCTGCGACTCGTCGAGCATGAAGTAGGCGACGACCGGCGCACCCAGCGCGCCGATCGCGATCAGCCAGGCCAGGAGCGTCGGCACCGGAAGGATGAAGACCAGCACGGCCACCACCGCCGCGCCCACGTAGTACTTGCCCAGTGGCGACATCGTCAGGCCTTTCGCGTCGGGTCCCACGCGGGACGTCGTCCCGCGTCGCCTGGGAGAACGTCCGAAGTCCCGGCGGAGTTCCGCGAACGCCCGCGGGGAGACGGCCGATCCCGGCCGGCGCCCTTCCGCGTCGCGGCGCCGCGGCGCCCGGGAGACGAGTGACCGCCTCCGGTCGGCTCCGCGGCGCCGCGACGCTCTCCGCTCCGGTCTCCGGTCTCTGATCTCCGGCTGGGCCGCGCTCCCGACGTCGACGGGACGAACTCCGTTCCCGCACGGCGGCCCGCCCGCAGACTCAGCCTTCGCCGGACTCCGACTTGCCCATCGCCTTGCGGATCACATCGCGAGCGCGATCCATCATCGCGATCGGCGTCCCCATCAGTACGTTCGCCGTCGCCGATTCGACCCCGGGGTGCGGGTGCGTGGGAGCCATCGCCTCGGCTGCCTTGACGCCGACGGCCATCGCCTTGCGCTCGCCCTCGGACGTGCTCGCCTTGAGCTCGGAGAACTCGTAGCGCTCCTCGGCGGCGGCGTGGGCGAACACGGCGGCCCGCAGCCTCTCCAACTCCTGGGAGAACTCCGGCGTCGTCACGTCCATGTCGTCGAGGCGGCTGAGCATCTCCTTCGCCTCTTCCTCCTCCTGGAGGCGGTTGTCCACGATCGTGTCACCGCCGACCAGCTTGCGCCGCGCGTAGGGGTGGACGATCTCCTCCTCCGCCGTCTCATGGACGGCGAGCAGGCGGACGAGGCGGCTGAACGCCTCCTTGCGCTGCTCCCCCTGGCATCTGTCGACCTCGTCGAACAACTCGCGGATGAGCACGTGCTGCTGTGTCAGGAGATCGATCACGTCGTTCTCCCGCATGGTCTCCGGTCTTGACTGGCGGTCCATAGCGCCTCCTATCTGGTCATATCGGGGCTACCCGCAACCGGGAAGCGAAACCCCTGACCTGCGGATTCGGCTCCCAGAAGCGATGCCATGGTCCGCGGCGCCCCGGCGTGGGCGGCGTGGGCGGCCGATATTCACCGATGCACGGGATCTGCACACTTCCGGACGACAGCTCTGCACAGAGGGCATCTACGCTTCCCTCCATGGCTACCCCTCAGCAACGCCGCGTCCTCGTGGTGGAGGACGACGACACCATCGCGAACGCCGTACGGCTCCGGCTCGCGGCGGAGGGCTTCGACGTACGTGTCGAGGGCGACGGGGAGGGGGCGCTCGCCGCCTACGCGAAGGCGGAGCCCGACGTCGTCGTCCTCGACCGGCTGCTGCCGGGCCTGGACGGGCTCGAGGTGTGCCGCAGGATGCAGGCCGCCCGGCCGGTCCCGGTGCTGATGCTCACCGCGCTCGGCGAGGAGACGGACGTGCTGGTCGGCCTGGGGGTGGGGGCCGACGACTACATCACCAAGCCGTTCAGCATGCGGGAACTCGTCGCGAGGATCCACGCGCTGCTGCGGCGGGTGGAGCGGGCCAGTCTGCTGGCTCACGAGGACACCGTGATCCGGGTCGGCGAGGTGGAGATCAACACGGCCGAGCGCCGCGTGTTCGTCCGCGGGGCCGAGGCCCAGCTCACCCGCACCGAGTTCGACCTGCTGCGGCGTCTCGCCGAGCGGCCTGGCCAGGTCTTCGAGCGCGAACGGCTGCTGTCGGACATCTGGGGCTTCTCCGAGGCCGCCGCGACCCGGACCGTGGACAGTCACGTCCGCGCGTTGCGCCGCAAGCTCGGCCCGGAGGTCGTCCGCACCGTCCATGGCGTGGGATACGCGCTCGTCCGTCCGTGACGCTTATTTAGGGAGAGCCAGGCGTTGAGGCCGCTCGACTTCCTCGGCAGGATCAAGGTCAAGCTCGGCATCGTGATCGTGCTCGCCGTGGTCGCGGCGTTCGTCGTCAACGAGGTCGGCATCACCTCCGGCCTGTCCCGGGACCTCAGGATCGCCATCGCCGTCGTGCTGGCGCTGATCATGGTGCAGCTCCTCGCCCGCGGCATGACCCGGCCGCTGCGCGAGATGGCCGCCGCCGCGCAGACGATCGCCAAGGGCCGCTACGGCCTGCGGGTGAGCGCGACCTCCCGGGACGAGGTGGGGGAGCTGGCGCGGGCCTTCAACGCCATGGCGGCCGACCTCGCCGAGGTCGATCGCCAACGGCGCGAACTCGTGGCCAACGTCAGCCACGAGCTGCGCACGCCGATCACCGGTCTGCAGGCCGTGCTGGAGAACATCGTGGACGGCGTCACGCCGCCCGACCTCGACACCCTGGGCACGGCCCTCGCCCAGACGCAGCGGCTCGGCCGCCTGGTGGCCCAGCTTCTCGACCTGTCGCGGCTCGACTCGGGGGCGCGGCTGATCGAGCCGGAGGAGCTGGACCTGGCGTCGTTGTGCCGGCAGGCCGTATCGGAGGCGACTCTCGCGCGTGACGACGTGACGGTGGCGAGCGCGGTCACGCCGGGGACGGTGCTGTCCGCCGATGCGGCCCTGCTCGCCCAGGTGCTGGCCAACCTGCTCGACAACGCCGTACGGCACAGCCCGCCCGGCGGCACGGTCCGGGTCGAGGCGCGGCCGGCCGGGCCGAACCTGGAGATCAGCGTGACCGACGACGGCCCTGGCATCCCGGCGGCGGAGCGGGCCCGGGTGTTCGAACGCTTCTCGCGGCTCGATGCCGGACGGGCCGCCGACGCGGGAGGGGCCGGGCTCGGGCTCGCCATCGCCCAGGAGATCGTCGAATTGCACGGCGGGTCGATCGCGGTGACGGACCCGGTCCCCTCTGCGATCAACGCCGCGATGCGGGCCGCGATCACCACCGCGATCCCCGCCGCGGGACGGGCCGCAGGCGGAGGCCGGAGGACGGCCCCGGGGTGCCGGATGGTCGTCGTGCTGCCACGTCACGGGGAGGCCGCGGCCAGGGAGAGCACTGCCAGGGAGACCGTGGCCGGGGAGAGCACGCCCAGGGAGATCGCGGCCGGACTCGCCCTCACCGGAAGGGGACACATGGACGTCCGGAAAGCGGGCGCGGGCCGCACCGCCGGTCGGCCCGGCGGGAAGAACTCAGCCGGGGGCGACGGTGCCGAGCTGGAGGGTGCCGAGCTGGAGGGTGCCGACCTGCGCGGTGCCGACCTGCGCGGTGCCAAGTTGGGTGGTGCCGAGCTGCGCGGTGATGGTGACGGTGCCGTGGACGGTGACGCTGCCATGGACCGTGCCGTCCTGACCGAAGGCGCTCTCGTCGTGGCCGAAGAGCGGGGGGAGACCAGTGCCGTACCCGCTCCGACAGGCGGCGGTGCGGAGCGGCACGCATGCGGCGCACGGGACGAGGATGCCCGGCCGTCCGGGAGCTCGGACGGTGGTGAGCGATCGGAGGACAGCCCAGGGGAGAGGTCGGAGTCCCTCGGATCGGAGTCGCTCGGGTCGGAGTCCGGCAGGCAGGAGTCGCTCGGGTCGGAGTCTCTTAGGTCGGAGTCGCCCAGGTCGGAGTCCCTCCACGAGGGCCCGGCTCCGTCCCTGCGGGCCGAGAGCGCGCAGGCAGCCGCCGCCCGGATCGGTGACCAGGGCGTCTCTCCGGAGGGCATCGGTGCCGCCGGCGACGGCGAAGACCATGAGTCTCGGCGGCCCGACCTCGTCCACGCACGAGCGGACCAGCAGTCCGCGGCCGCGCCGGCCGGCGGTGCCGGCCTACGGACGCCCGCGCCGCCCATGTCCGCGTCACCTATGCCCCCATCGCCTATGCCCGGGTCGCCCGTGTCCGCGTCGCCCGTGCCCGCGTCGCCCATGCCCCCATCGCCCGTGCCAGCGTCACCTCCTGGCTACGACCGCGCCGGGCACCTGGCGCGGGTGGCGCTGGGGGCGGGCGTCGGCATGTTCGCCGGATTCCTCACCGGGCTGATCGTCTCGGTCATCCTCGGCTTGGGCGTCATGACGCTGCTGCTGTTCACCGTCGCCGGCACGATCGCGGGAATGATGCGCGGCTCGTCATCGGCCCACCGAGCCGCGACGGCGGGCGTGCCGCCGTCGCCCTGGCCCGCTCCCGGGCCGATGTCCGGGCCTGTTCCCGGGCCCGCCCCCGGGCCGTCGCCCTGGCCCGCCCCCGGGCCGATGCCTACGCCGATGCCCGTGCCGGTCGCTCGCATGGGCTCCGCCGAGGCCGCGGCCCGGGGCGTGGGAGTCTCCCTGCCGCCCGCGGTGCTCACCGCCCCGGCATCCGCGGAGCAGCGGCCGGTCTCCCCGGAGCCGCCCTCGACCGGCCCGCAGGGGCCGGGGCGATATCCGCCGCCGCCCGCGTATGTGCCGCCGCCGCTGTTCCCGAGGCCGGAGCTGCCGGACGCGCCCCGGTGGCTGCTGCCCGCCGCCGCGGCGGCCGGCCTGGTCGCCGCCGTCGCGCTGCCGGACGCGTCGCCCGGACTGGGATTCGCGCTGACGGCGGTTGCGATGGGGGCGGCGGCGTTCCCGGCGGTGCTGCCGCTCCGGCGAGGACGGATCGCGCCGTGGACGGTGGCCTTCGGCCTCCTGGCGTACGCGCTGGTCTCCGTGGCGCTGTTCCGCGACGCCGACTGGCTGGTCGGGCCGGTGCTGCTGGCCGCGTTCGGAGTCGGGTCCCTCGCGGTGTCGGGCGGCGGGCGGGGCTGGCTCGCGGTGATCAGGGGAGGGGTCTCGGTCCTGTTCGCGGTGCTGCCGTTGCCGTGGTTCCTGGCCGGGCCGCTCCGGACGCTGACGCGGCGGCGCCGGATGCTGCCTACGCTGGTCAGCGCCGTGGTGACTATCGTTCTGCTGGCCGTCTTCGGCCTGCTGTTCTCCTCCGCCGACGCCGTCTTCTCGGCATTCCTCACCGACCTGCTGCGTGCGCCGGAATGGGCGCGGAGCCTGCCCTACCGGGTCTTCGTGTTCTGCGTGTTCGCTGCGCTGGCAGGGGCGGCGGTGCTGGTGGGCCTGCGGCCGGTGGCCGAGCCCGCCGCACCCGACCTGCGGATGCCCCTCGGCCGCCAGGTGTGGGTGATCCCGCTGCTCGGGCTGAACCTGCTGTTCGCGGCGTTCGTGACCGTGCAGATCACGGTGTTGTTCGGCGGGAGCCGCAGGGTGCTGACGACGGCGGGCCTCACCTACGCGCAGTACGCGAGGTCGGGCTTCTTCGAACTCGTCACGGTCAGCCTCTTCGTGCTCGGCATCGTGGCGGGCGCGGTGGCCCTGCTGCGCCGCCAGAGCCGGGCCGACCGCTGGCTGCTCGCCGTGCTGCTCGGCCTGCTGTGCGCGTTCACGTTGGTCATCCTCGCCTCGGCGCTGCACCGGCTCGGCCTCTACACCGACGCGTACGGCCTGTCGCGGCTGCGCGCCTCGGTGGAGGCGACGATCTGGTGGCTCGCCGCGGTGTTCGTGCTGGTCCTGGCGGCGGGAGCGGTGCGCCTGTCCGGCGGCGGCACGTCCTGGTTCTTCCGCGCGCTCGTGCTGCTCACCGGGGTGTCGCTGCTGGCGTTCGCGGTGTGGGACCCCGACGCGCGGGTGGCCGAGACCCAGCTGACGGTCCGGGGTGTGGAGCGGCTCGACCACGGCTACCTGAGCGAGCTGGGGGCGGAGGCCGTGCCGATCCTCGACCGCCTGCCCGAGCCGGACCGCAGCTGCGTGCTGAGCGACGTGGTGGCGGTCAACGACCTGTGGAGGCCGGACCCCTGGAACGGCTGGAACCTCGCCAGGGCCCGCGCCCGCGAGGTGCTGGAGCGGCGGCCCGTCGTGCGGACCGGCCACTGCCCCGTCTCGTCACGTGTGCCCGGCCCGCACGACTGATCTAATCGGGGAGGTGACCTTCGATGTGCTGATCACCGGTGGCCGCGTCGTGGACGGCACCGGAGCCCCCGCGTTCGGCGCCGACGTCGGCGTGCGCGGGGGCCGGGTCGAGGCGGTGGGCCGACTCGGCGCGGCCGAGGCGGCGGTGCGGATCGACGCGGCGGGCAGACTCGTGCTGCCGGGCCTGGTCGACTGCCACGCGCACGGCGACGCGGCCGTGTTCGACCCGCTCGTGCAGCACGCCGCGCTGCGGCAGGGGGTCACGACGTTCGTGCTGGGACAGGACGGGCTGTCGTTCGCGCCGGCCACCTCCCCGGCCGCCTTCGCGTACGCGAGCCGCTACTTCGCGGCGGTCAACGGCCCGCACCCGCACGTGGACGGGCCGGTGAGCGTCGCCGAGCTGCTCGCCGGATACGACGGCGGGACCGCGCTCAACACCGTCTACCTGCTGCCGCACGCGACGATACGGTTCGACGCGATGGGCCCCGCGGAACGCGCCGCGGACGGCGACGAACTGCGCGCCATGCTGCGCGCGGTCGAGACGGGCCTGGCCGAAGGGGCGGCCGGACTGTCGTCGGGCCTGGAGTACGCCCCCGGCCGCTACGCCGACGCCGCCGAACTGGCGGCGTTGTGCGCACCGCTGGGCGGCCTGCCGTACGTGACCCACATGCGCGCTTACGGCGCGTCCGCGCAGGTGGGGATGGCGGAGGTCGTGGAGATCGCCCGGCGGTCCGGCGCGGCCGTGCACGTCTCGCACCTCCACGGCCCGGCGTCCATCCTGCTGCCGCTGGTCGAGGAGGCCCGGCGGCAGGACGTCGACCTGACCTTCGACACCTATCCCTACCTGCGCGCCAGCACGATCCTGGCGATGGTGACGCTGCCGCCGTGGGTGCCCGCCGCCGACCCCGACCGCGCCGTGGCGATGCTGTCCGCAGAGCAGTCCGCCGAGCGGGACCGCCTCGCCGGGGAGTGGGCCGGACGCGACGACCTGTGGCCGCGGATCACCCTCTCGCACGCCCCCGGGTTCGAGTGGGCCGAGGGGATGACCCTGCCCGCCGCTGCGGCCGAGTACGGCGCCACCCCCGCGGAGTTCTGCCGGGTGCTCCTGGTGGAGACCCGGCTCCAGGCGGGCTGCGTGCAGGCCCGCCCCGACGAGGGCCCGGCGGGGGAGGAGTCGGTGCGCGCCGTCATGCGCGACCCCGGCCACACCGGCGGCTCCGACGGCATCTACGTGGGCGGCCATCCGCACCCGCGCGGCTTCGGCGCGTTCGCCCGCTACCTGGGCCGGCACGTGCGCGAACTCGGCGACCTCACCTGGGAACAGGCCGCCGTGCACCTGTCCTCACACCCGGCGCGCCGCTTCCGGCTGCCCGACCGCGGTCTCGTACGGCGTGGCCAGGTCGCGGATCTGATCGTCGTCGACCCGGCCGCGGTGGCGGACACGGCGACCTACGACAGGCCCCGGTCGCTCGCCGTGGGCGTGGACGACGTGCTCGTCGGCGGCGTGCCGGTGCTGCGCTCCGGCGAACTCACCGGCGCCACCCCCGGCCGCGCGCTGCGCCCCGCCTGAAGGCCCGAGCGCGGCAGGGACGGCAAGCGGGCCGGCGCCGTGCCCGGCATGGGAAGCCCGGGAGCGCCGCCGGTCCGCCGCCGGTTCGCCGCGCCTCAGCATGCCCGGCCCGCAGCCGCGGCGTACCCCTGGGCATGCATGCCACTGGTCGGGCGCCGGGGTCATCGCCGCCGATCGGTGCGGAACCCGTCCTGGTCGCCGGCCACGACCAGGCCGGATTCGTACGCGAAGACGACGGCCTGCGCGCGGTCGCGCAGGTCCAGTTTCGTCAGCAGGTTGCTCACGTGACTCTTGACCGTGTGCTCGGTGACCACCAGATCCGCGGCGATCTCGGCGTTGGACCGGCCGCGTGCGAGCAGCCGCAGCGTGTCCATCTCCCGGTCGGTCAGCTCACCGAGTCGCTGCCGCAGCCCGGGCCGGGCATGTCCACGCCCGACGAAGTCGGCGATCAGGCGCCGGGTGATCGCGGGTGCCAGCAGCGACTCCCCCGTGGCGACCAGGCGGACGGCGCGTGCGAGGTCGTCCCGCCGTACGTCCTTGAGCAGGAAGCCGCTGGCCCCGGCGCGCAGGGCGTCGTAGACGTACTCGTCGGCGTCGTACATCGTCAGGACCAGCACCTTCGCGTCGGTCCTGCGGCACACCTGTGCGGTGGCCTCCACACCGTCCAGGCCGGGCATCCGGATGTCCATGAGCACCACGTCCGGCTCCAGTTCGACCGCCTTCGCGACGGCCTCGGCGCCGTCGGCCGCCTCGCCGACCACGGTGATGTCGTCGTGAGCGTCGAGGATCATCGCGAAGCCGCCGCGGAACAGGTCCTGGTCGTCGGCGACGAGTACGCGCAGCATGCCGTCAGCCGATCGGAAGGGTCGCGGTGACGGTGAGACCCGGGTTTCCCGGCCGGACGGCGAGCCGGCCGCCGCACGCCGTGACCCGCTCCCGCATCCCGATCATGCCGTGTCCTTCCCGTAGCTCCCGCGCTCCCCGGCCGTCGTCGGCGACCTCGACCTCCAGGGTGTCACCGGACCAGCGGAGCCCTACCTGGACGGTGCTCGCTCCGGCATGCCGGAGCGTGTTGGTCAGCGCCTCCTGGATGATCCGGTACGCGGCGATGTCCACGTCGGAGGGAAGGCGCCGCGGCTCGCCACGCACGTCGGCGCGGACGTCCAGGCCCGCCCTGCGGGCGTTGTCCAACAGGCCGGGCAGGGCGTCGAGCCCCGGCTGCGGCCCCCGGGCCGGAGCCTGGCCGCCGAGTGCCTCGCTTCCGCGCAGCGCGCCGAGGATCAGGCGGAGCTGGCCGATCGCGTCCCGCCCGGCCGCCGCGATCGCCTCGAAGACCGCCTCGGCCTTCTCCGGATGATCGCGCGCCACCAGCGGGCCGGTCTCCGCCTGGATCACCATGAGGCCGACCGAGTGGGTCACGATGTCGTGCATGTCGCGGGCGATCCGGGTGCGCTCGCGTGCTACCGCGGCGGCGCGTTCCTCGCGGATGCGGGCCTCGCGCTCCCGTTCCGCGTCCCGGCCGGCCCGCCGGGCCCGTGCGCCCACGCCGAGGGCGTACGCGGCGACGATCGCGGTGAGGAGGTAACGGTAGGTCTCCAGATTCTCGTGCGGGACGACGAGCGACACGGCCACGCCGGCGACGAGACCCGCGATGCCCACGGCGCGCCGAGCCCGGGAGAGATCCGTTTCCGCGAACGTGTAGGTGCACACCAGCACGCCGTATGGCAGCAGCAGCACCAGAGCCCCGGAGTGTGGCAGCGACTTCGCCGTGATCGCCATGAGCGTCGTGGCGCACCCCACGACCGCCCCGACGGAGAGGATGGCGCGGCGCCGCCACAGCACGGGCACCGACATCAGGGCGGCGAGCGCCACGGCCCACCACGGCTGCGGGTGAGGGACGAGGACGGGCGTCACCGTCATCACGGTGACGACGGCGGCGATCGCGACGTCGGCCCTTGATGGACTGAGAATGCTCGCCCGCATGACCGGCTCCGGGGTTGTCGGAGGGAACCCGGCAAGACTATGCGCGCGCCCCCCTCCCTCGCCTCCGCCGTTCGGCTGACGGCCGTCTCACTCCTTCGAGTGAAACCCGGTGCCACGAGTCTCCGAGCGGTCCCGGTCCCTGCGAGTGGCGCCCGGATCGCTCCCGCCGGTGATGTGCGTCCAGGCCGGAGCCGGGAGGGTCGGGGCGACTGGAGAAGGAGGCTGCACGATGCACTCACCGATTCGGCGTCCGGCCGTGGCGCTCGCCGCCACGGCGCTGTCGGCGACGCTGTTCCATTTCGGCACCGGGCTCACGCCGGTGCCCTGGCTGACCTGGCTCGCACCGCTGCCGGTGCTCGTCCTCGCTCACCGTGTCGGCGCCCGGGCCGCGTTCCTCGCGGCGTCGGCCGCCTGGCTCGGCGGTCAGACGATGATGTGGGGCTACTTCCTCGACACCGTGCAAATCCCGCCGCCGATGGTCGTGTCGCTGATCATCGGGTCGGCGCTGCTGTTCGGGCTGATCGTCCTGTTGTCGCGGGCGCTGCTGATGAGGGGGCGTCCGCTGACGGCCGTCGCCGTCGTGCCGGCTGCCTGGGTCGCCGTCGAGTACGCGTTCTCGGTGCTGTCGCCGAACGGGGCGTGGTGGAGCCTGGCCTACACCCAGGCCGGCGTCCTTCCGGTCCTGCAGACCGCCTCGGTCACCGGGCCGTGGGGAATCACCTTCCTGCTCCTCGGGGTTCCCGCGGCCATCGCCGCGGTCCTCGCGCCGCGGGCGCCAGGCCGGGAGGCCGGGCAGCAGACAGGCCGGGAGACAGGGCGGGAGGCAGGCCGGGAGACAGGGCGGGAGGCAGGGCGCGCAGGGCGGCTGCGGGTGGCGGTCACCGCCGTGACCGTCCTGGCCCTGGCGCTCGGCTACGGCGCCTGGCGGCTGCGCGCGCCGTACGGTGAGAGCTCGGAGAAGGTGGCGCTGCTCGCCACCGACCGGGACGGCTGGGTCCCCGTCGCCTCGGCGGAGGGACGTGCCCTGCTCGGGCAGTACACGGCGCGGATCCCGGGCCTCGCCGCGCGCGGCGCGCGGGTCGTGGTCATGCCGGAGAAGGTCTTCGTCGCCGACGACGCGACGCTGCCCGTCCTGGCGGCGCCGCTGGCGCGGCTGGCCGCCGACCACCACGTCGACATCATCGTCGGGCTGATCCTCAAGCGGGCCGGCAGCCTCCGCAACGCGGCCCTCGACTTCCCCGCCGACGGGAGCCGGCCGGTCGAGTATTTCAAGCACCACCTCATCCCCGGACTGGAAAGCGACTTCCAGCCCGGCAACCGCAAGGCCTTCGTGCCCGGTTCCGGTTCCCGCTGGGGGATCGCGATCTGTTTCGACCTGGACCTGCCCGGCCTGGTGCGCGACTACCGCAGGAGCGGCGCCACGACGCTCTTCGTGCCCGCCTGGGACTTCGACCGGGACCGCTGGCTGCACGGCAGGATGGCGGTCACCCGGGGTGTCGAGACCGGGCTCACCGTGGCGCGCGCGGCGCGGGACGGCGACCTGGTCGTGAGCGACGCCTTCGGCCGGATCCGGACGGAGGCGCACAGCGCGGACGCGCCGTTCGTGTCCGCCCTCACCGCGCTACCCACCGGCTCGGCCGACACGCCCTACACACGGTTTGGCGACTGGTTCGCCTGGGCCTGCGCGCTCCTGCTGTTGCTCGGACTCGCGTCTGCGACCCGCGCCCGGAGTGCCGCAGGCGCTGGGGGCGCTGAGGGTGCTGAGGGTGCGGCAGGCGACCGGCGTGCGCCGGCCGCACACGCCTGAAACCTTCGCGCCCCCGGCTCGACCAGCACCGGCCTGGCCGCGCACAGCCGTGCGGAGCCGTACACCGTGCACAGCCATGCACAGGTGTGCCCGGGGGCGCGTCGCCCGGGTCCTGGTCGACGGGCTCGCCGGGCTACTCGGCCAGGACCTGGCGCAGCGTGACGGCGAAGTTGTCCGGATCGCCCGGCATGCCGAACGTGTCGTCGAGGAACCCGCCGTGGTTGCTGGGGAAGATCACGGGCTTGGTGCCGAGCCGCTCGGCGACCGCCTCGCCCGCGCGGCGGGCCAGCTGCCCCTCCGACTCGACGCCGACGCCGACGACGACGCGGGTCGGAGCCGCGCGGAGCGCGTCGAAGTCGGGCTCGTAGTGCGTGCAGGTCATGAGGTTCTGCTCGAACAGCACGTCGCCACGCGCACCATCGTCCTGCGTCGGCAGCCCGAATTCGGCCGGGCTCCGCATGGGCCGATCGGCGAAGTCCGCCGGGATCTCGCCCTGGTGGCCGGTGACCGCGATGAACTTCATCATCGCCGGGCCGAAACCCTCCCGGTCGTAGGTCCGCCGGATGTCGGACACGGCGGCCAGCGCCTGCTCCCGGTCCGGCAGCGTCTGGGCGGCGGGCGGCTCGTGCGCCACGAGCGTGCGCACCTGTTCCGGATGCCGGGCGACGAGCGCGAGCCCGTTGACCGCGCCTCCGCTGCTGGCGAAGATGTCCACCGGCCCGCCTCCGAGCGCGTCGATCAGCCGGTGCAGGTCGTCGGCGTGCAGGCCGGGGGTCGACTCGGTTGCGCCGTCGGTCCGCGTGCTCCGGTCGCTTCCGCGCGGGTCGTAGGTGACCACCGTACGGTCCTGGAAGTGCCGCGCCAGGGCGGCGAACCCGGCGGCGCCCATCGGCGATCCGATCAGTAGCAGGATCGGCTCGGTGGTCGCCCCGGCCTCGCGCACGTCGTAGTGGAGAACGCAGCCGGGCACCTCAAGGGTGTGGGTCCTGGGCTCGGTCATGGGAGCGCTCCTCTGTGTGAACTGCGGAACCACGGAGCCCGGTAAGGGCGGTCACACCCTATCTCGAACGTGTCATCGAATGCGGGCCGACTCGCGGAACCGGTGGCCGCGGTGCGACCCGCCGCCGTCCGGCCGTCGTCACACCGCCGTACGCGCCTGTTCCACCTGCCGCGCGATGCCCAGAGCCCCGCTCGCCTCCGCGAGCGCGGCCGCCTCGTCGAGCAGGCGCAGGGCGTCGTCCCGGCGGTCCTCGGCGGCGGCGATGTAGGCCAGCCCGACCAGGTTGGCGGCGACGCCCGCGTCGAAACCGAGCTCCCGGCGCAGCCGGACCGATTCCTCCAGCCGTTCCCGCGCCGCCTCCAGCCGCCCGGCCCCGTGCTCGGCGATGCCCAGATGCCTGAGCGCGTAGGACATGGTCAGCCGGTCGCCGGCCTTCGCCGCGAGCTCGTACGACCGCCGCAGCGCGGGCCCGGCCGCCTCGTCGTCGTGCCGCACGACCTGGTGGAAACAGCCGATCCAGAAGATCGCCTCGCCCTCGCCGCGCTCGTCGCCGAGCCGCCGATAGAGCTCGGCGGCCCGCTCGAACAGATCGAGCTCGCGAGGGTCCTCCTCGTGGTGTTCGAGGAACCGCGCGTGGGCGATCCGGCCGCGGGCCAGCGCGAGACCGGCCTGGACCACGCCGACGTCCTGTCCGGTTCCCGCCGTGGCCAGGTCGGCTTCCACCCCGTCCAGCTCCCGGTCGGCCTCGGTGAGAGCCGAGGCGTCACCGCCGAAGACCGCCTTCTCGTAGAGGGCCCCGGCCCGTTCGAGTCGTACGTCGCCGCGCATCCCGGCCCCTATCATGATCATCACGCTGTGAGGTCGCGAGTCTACCTCCGAGGCGGTGGTCCAGTACGATCCACAAGGTGGTCTGAACCGGGACAACGAGGGGGCGGCGTGGGTTTCGCGGACAGCCCCCCGCAGGACGGCGCATGGGGCAACCCGCCGACGCCGCCACGAGGGCTCCCGGAGATCGCCGTCGACGCGCGCACCCGCGGTTTCCTGTGGCCGGGCGAGCCGATCGGCGGACGGGAGTTCGCCGAGGCCCGGCACTCCCTGTTCGACGGGGCGTTCACCTGGCCGGTGATGACGGCACGGCGCTCGGCCCTCGACCACAACATCGCGACGCTGGCGCGCTTCGCCGACCGGCACGGCCTGGCCTTCGCGCCGCACGCCAAGACCACGATGTCGCCGCAGCTCGTCCGCGCCCAGCTCGACGCCGGAGCGTGGGGGATCAGCGCCGCCACGCCCGGGCAGGTGCTCGCCCTCCGCTCCTTCGGCGTCCCCCGCGTGCTGCTGGCCAACGAGATCTTCGACCGCGGCGCGCTGCGCCTGCTGGCCGGCGAGATCGGGCGCTTCGACTTCCTCTGCTACGCCGACTCGGTCGAGGGCGTGCGGGTGCTCGACGAGATGGCCGGCGACGTGCCGTTCCGGGTGCTGGTCGAGCTGGGCCACCCGGGCGGCCGGACCGGCTGCCGCGGCCAGGACGAGCTGCTGGCGGTGGCCCGCGCGGTGCGGGAGGCCCGGGGGACCGAGCTGGCCGGGGTCGCCGGCTACGAGGGGACCCACCACGAGGCCGCCGAGGTGCGCGGGTTCCTGCGCGACCTGGCCCGCGCGGCCCGGACGCTCGCTCCGCAGACGGCCGGCCCCATGGTGGTCTCCGCCGGGGGCAGCTCGTGGTTCGACCTGGTGGCCGAGGAGCTCGCGCCGCTGACCGGGGAGCCGGGCGTCACCGTGGTGCTGCGCAGCGGCGCCTACATCGCCCACGACGACGGCTACTACGCCGAGCACACGCCGTACAACCGGCTGGAGGGCGAGCTGCGCCCGGCGCTGGAGGTCTGGGCCCAGGTCCTGTCCGTGCCCGAGCCGGGTCTCGTGCTGGCCGGCATGGGCAAGCGGGACGTTCCCCACGACATCCACCTGCCGTTTCCCAGGGCCGTGCGGCGCGGCGGCCGGGGTCCGGCCGAGCCGCTGACCGGGGTGACGGTCGTCAAGGTGCAGGACCAGCACGCCTATCTCGACGGCGACGCCGGACTGCGCCCGGGAGACCTGGTGTCGTTCGGGCTGTCCCATCCGTGTACGGCCTTCGACAAATGGCGCGTCATCCCCGTGGTGGACGACGACGACATCGTGATCGATCTGATCAATACGTGTTTCTGATGGAGCGGTGACAATGGCTGGCAAGCAGGAGATCCGTACGACCGCGGGGGCCCCGCCGATCGGCGCGTACTCCCAGGGGCTCGTGGTGGGCGACAAGGAGGACTTCGCCGCGTTCAACGAGGTCTACCAGTCCTACTTCACCCGGCCCTACCCGGTGCGCACCACCGTGGGCTCTGATCCCATGGACATCCTCGTCGAGATCGACTTCGTGGCGTACGCGGGCCGCTGACGATGGACAGCGCCCTGTACGTCTTCGTCGAGGACCTGCGCGCCGAGGGAGTGCGGGGGCTGCTCGACCGGGCCTCGGCGTACGGCGTGCGAGGCGTCGCGGTGGCCGCGGCCTACCACCAGGCCAGGGACGTGACCCCGCACGGCGCGTCGCGGCTGACGCTGCGCCGCGACGGCGTGCACTTCCCGCCTCCGGACGACCTGTTCGACGGGCTGCGCCTGACCCCGCCCGTGCAGCCGGGGGCGCAGGACCGGCCGCTCGACGAGCTGCGCCGCGCCTGCGCGGACCGGGGGATGCGGCTGCACGGCTGGGCCGTGTTCCTGCACAACGCCACCCTCGGCCTGGCCCACCCCGACGTGACGGTGGAGAACTGCTTCGGCGACCGCGGCTCCCCGGCCGACCTGTGCCCCTCGCATCCCGACGTGCGGGCGTACGCGGTGGCGCTGGCCCGGGCCGTCGCCCGGCAGGGGGTGGACACGGTCGTCGCGGAGTCGCTGCACTTCGGGGCCTTCGCCTACGAGCGGTGCGTCGTGGCGCTCGGCCCGATGGACGCCTTCCTGTTCGGCCTGTGCTTCTGCGCCCACTGCATGCGCCGGGCCGCCGACCTCGGGGTGAACGCCGAGGTGGCCAGGCAGGAGTGCGCCAGGATCGTCGGAGGCGTGCTCGACGGCGACCCTCCCGCGGAGGGCGAGGTCACGCGGGCGGCCTTGACGGCCTACGCCGGCCCGGAGACGGTGGCGTACGCGCGGGCCCGTTCCGAGAGCGTCACGTCACTGGTGGGCGAGGTCGCGGCGGCGGTGACGGCCGAAGGCGCGCGGCTGACGTTCATGGACGCGACGGGCGCGGCCAAGGGCCACGCCCACGGGCTGCCCTCCGCGGCTCTGGCCGCGCACGACTCCTGGCAGCTCGGGATCGACCTGGTGGCGCTCGGCGACCTGGTCCCGTCGTTCGCGGTCCTCGGGTATGCCAGGGACCCCGCCCGGGTGGCCGACGACGTCGCGGCCTACCGGCGCTCGGTGGGCAAGAACCCGGAGCTGCGGGTCGTGCTGCGCCCGGGCGCCCCGGACACCGACTCCGCCGACCGGCTGGCCGCCAAGGTGCGCGTGGCCCGTACGGCCGGGGCCGGGGCCGCCGACTTCTACGCCTACGGCCTGGCGCCCTTCGAGGCGCTCGGCCGCATCACCGACGCGCTCGCCTGAGCACGTCGTCGCCTGCCGCTCCGAATCCCTCCTGCCCCGGCAGCCGGGAGGCGGCCTGATCGTCGCGGCCGCTCAGGCGGAGTCGCGGACGACGAGCTCGGTGGGGAGGATCACCGGATCGGCCGGGCCGCCCTTGAACAGGTCCAGCAGCAGCCGGACCATCGCGGCGGCCTGCTCGACGATGGGGTGCCTGATCGTGGTCAGCGGGGGCTCGGTGTAGCGGGCCGCCTCGATGTCGTCGAACCCGACGACCGCCACGTCGTCCGGCACCCGGCGGCCCGCCTGGCGCAGGGTCTGCAGCGCCCCGACGGCCATGAGGTCGTTGGCGACGAACACGGCGTCCAGGTCCGGGTCGTCCTGCAGCAGGTGGCGCATGGCGACGGCGCCGGACTCCCGGGTGAAGTCCCCGACGGCGACGATCGACCGCCGGTCGGACTCGCGTAGCGCGTCGCGGTAGCCCTTGAGCCGGTCCTGGCCGCCGATCATGTCCTGCGGCCCGGCGATCGTGGCGATGCGCCGCCGTCCGCCGTCCAGCAGGTGGCGCACCGCCTTCTCCGCACCGCCCACGTTGTCGTTGTCCACGTACGGCAGGGGCACCGGCACGGCCGGCCTGCCGTACGAGACGACGGGGACGCCCATCCGCGCGACGGCGGAGGGCAGCGGATCGGCGCCGTGCATGGAGATGAGCATGACCCCGTCGACGTGGCCGCTGGCGATGTAGCGCTCGATCCTCGCGTGGCTCTGGGCCGAGCCGCCGAGCATGAGCACGACCTGCTTGTCGGCGGCCTCGAGTTCCAGGCTGGCCGAGCGGATCACCGTGGAGAACATCGGGTCCTCGGAGAAGACCCTGGTCGGCGGCTCCGAAACGACCAGCGCGATCGAGTCGGTCCGCTGGGTGACGAGGCTGCGCGCCGCCGAGTTGGGGACGTATCCCAGCTCGTCCACGGCACGCATCACGGCATCCCTGATCTGCGGTGTCACCGTCATCTGCCCGTTGACGACCCGGGAGACGGTGGCGCGGGACACCCCTGCCCGCGCCGCCACCGCCTCCAGAGTGGGTCGTTTCATTCATTCCCCCT
The DNA here is from genome assembly GCF_043197435.1 of Microbispora bryophytorum. Taxonomy (NCBI): domain Bacteria; kingdom Bacillati; phylum Actinomycetota; class Actinomycetes; order Streptosporangiales; family Streptosporangiaceae; genus Microbispora; species Microbispora bryophytorum. The sequence goes on from NZ_JBICTF010000004.1 coordinate 795,762, forward strand.
AGTGGTGTCTGACATCAAGCCCTGCTGCGCGTGGATCCAGGCGGCGCCTCGCTGCGTTGTCGTCGCCGACAACGCTGTCATCGGCTCCTCCTCCGCCGTACGACGCATCCACCCGGAACCACGCTCGCGACGGGCAGCATTTTGTCAGGCACTCCTCAGCCCGTTGCGTTCGATGACGTCTCGGTACCACAGCGCGCTGTCCTTGGGAACGCGCCGCTGGGTTTCGAAGTCGATGTACACGATGCCGAATCTCTTGTGGTAGCCGTAGGCCCACTCGAAATTGTCCAGGAGCGACCATACGAGATAACCCCTCAGGTCCGCACCGGCGGAGATCGCGGCGTGCGCCGCCCGCAGGTGGCCGTCGAGGTAGCCGATCCGGTCGTCGTCGTGCACTGTCCCCTTGACGACGTCTCCGCCGGCGTCTCCGTCGATGTCATCGACGAGGTGGTCGTCGAAGGCCGCGCCGTTCTCCGTGACGAGCAGCCCGACCTCGGGATAGTCGCGCGACAGCCGTACGAGCAGGGTCTCCAGGCCGGACGGCTCGATGGGCCAGTCCATCGCGGTCGTCGGGCCGGTCGGCGGGTCGAACCGGATGCCCTCAGTGCCGGGGAAGGCGGGGTTGGCCGGCTCGCCGGGCGCGGCCGACACGAAGGACGGGTTGTAGTAGTTGATGCCGAGCAGGTCGATCGGCTGGTGGATGACGGCCAGGTCGCCGTCCCGGATGTGGCCGAGGCCGCCGTGGCGGGCGGCGATCTCCAGCACCTCCTCCGGGTAGCGGCCCCGCAGCGCCGGGTCGAGGAACTGCCGGTTCATCAGCGCGTCCACCCGTGCGGCCTCCTCGTGGCCGTCGCCGCTCTGGATGACCGGCGACAGGTTGAGGGTGAGCGCGACCTCGGCGGCCCCGGCCGCGCGCAGGGCCCGCGCCGCCAGCCCGTGGCCGAGCAGCAGGTGGTGGGCGGCGCGGAAGGCGGCGGCCGGGTCACGCCTGCCCGGGGCGTGGACACCGGAGCAGTAGCCGAGGAAGGCGGCCACCCAGGGCTCGTTCAGCGTCGTCCAGGTGCCGACGCGGTCGCCGAGCCGGTCGTGCACGACGGCGGCGAAGTCGGCGAAGCGGGCAGCGGTGTCCCTTGCCGCCCAGCCGCCCGCGTCCTCCAGCGCCTGCGGCAGGTCCCAGTGGTACAGCGTGGGGTAGGGCGTGATGCCGTGGCCGAGCAGCTCGTCCACGAGGCGGTCGTAGAAGTCGAGGCCGGCGGCGTTGACCCGCCCGGCCCCGGTGGGCAGGATCCGCGGCCAGGCCACCGAGAACCGGTAGGCCGCCAGGCCCAGGCCGGCCATGAGCCGGACGTCCTCGGCGTACCGGTGGTAGTGGTCACAGGCGACGTCGCCGGTGTGGCCGTCGGCCACGTTGCCCGGGACCTGGGAGAAGGTGTCCCAGATCGAGGGCCCCCTGCCGTCCTCGGCGGCGGCGCCCTCGATTTGGTAGGCCGCCGTGGCGGCGCCCCAGACGAAGCCGTCGGGAAAGACCGACGTGGACGATCCGGACCCCCGAGAAGCGATGGTCGTCGCGGTCATCCCTGCACAGCTCCCCGCATGGTGCCTCCGATGATCTGTTCTGCCGGGCAGGACGAAGAAGCCGAGCGCCGCGACCACGTCAGGGTTGTGACGAGATAGAGAGCGCTCTCGCACAAGATTGTGAACTGTCACTGCGGACGTCAAGGGGTCTATCAGTAACGATTCCTGATATGACGGAACGTCGTAGTCGCTGGTGAGAGCGCTCCCACAGCCGGTCGGCGCAGCATGGGGGCGGCCGGACCGCGAGACGCTTCTCCCGGATCTCAGCTCTCCCGGATCTCAGCCGGCCGGGCGGCTCAGGCCTTCCCGGTATCGCTGCGGGCTCACGCCGCGCTCCCGCTTGAAGGCCGAGCTCAGCGCGAACGCGGTGCCGTAGCCGACCCGCCGGGCCACGGCCTCCAGCGTCGCGTCCGTCTCCCGCAGCAGGTCGGCCGCCTGCGCCAGCCGCAGCCCGGTCAGGTAGGCCATCGGCGGCTCGCCGACCAGTCTTGCGAACCGCTGTGCCAGCGCGGCACGGGAGACCCCCGCCCGGCCCGCCAGCTCGGCGACCGTCCACGGGTGGCCCGGGTCGGCGTGCAGCATCCGCAGCGCCGGCCCGACCACCGGGTCGCCGTGCGCCCGATACCAGCCGGGGGCCCGCGCGTCCGGGCGGGACAACCACGTCCGCAGTACGGCGATCAGCAGCAGGTCGAGCAGGCGGTCGAGCACCACCTCCTGGCCCGGCTCGTCCTTGACGATCTCCCTGCCGAGCAGCGCGACGAGGGAGCCGTCCCAGGAGTCGCCGCGCAGCACCAGCAGCGTGGGCAGCGCCGCCAGCAGCCGCTGGGTGACCGCGCCGCGCATCTGGTAGGTGCCGATGAGCATCACGGCCGAGCCGTCCGGGTCGTTGCCCCAGTTGCGCGTGCCCAGGTCCATCTCCGCCGTCAGGGCGCGGCCGTCCGGCGTGGTGCAGACCTGCCCGGGATGGATCACGACCCGCGGCGCGGTCGCCGGGTCGTCGGCCACCGTGTAGTGAGCGGGACCGCGCACGACCGCCACGTCGCCCGGCCCCACCCGTACGGCCCTGTCCTCTGAGACGCGGTCCTCGTCCGGGGTGATCCACGCCTCGTCGCGCACCATCGCCACCAGGCACAGCGGCGCCTCGTCCTGGATCCGGACCGACCAGGGCGGGCTCAGGGTCGCCCGCAGCAGGAAGGCCCCCCGCGCCCGGGGCCCGTCGAGAAGGTCGGCCAGCGCGTCCATGCCCCAGATCGTAGACGGCCGGATATGCGGTCGAGCGTCTCGGCGATGTCGCCGGGAGCGGTCCCCCGATTGAGTGGTGACCATGATGAAAGCGCGAATCCTGGTCATCCTCGGCGTCCGCGTCACGGCGGAGGCGTCATGACGTACCTCCTGGCCGCTGCCGCCGCGGCCCTGTCCATGCTCATGACCGCCGGGATGGCAGGCACCTTCTTCGGGTTCTCCGTGGGGGTCATGCCGGGCCTGAACGCGGCGCCGGCCCCCTTGGCGATCGAGGCGATGAACGCCGTCAACGTGAAGATCCAGAACCCGGTGTTTCTGGCGGCGTTCGTCCTGGCCCCGCTCGCCGCCGCCGGGGCGGGGGCCCTGCTGCTGGCCACCCCTCGCTCCGGCGCGGCCTGGCCGTTCTTCGCGGCGGCCGCGGTGTACGCCGTCGGCGTCATCCTGATCACAGCCGCGGTGAACGTGCCGATGAACGACGCCCTGGCCGCCGCGGCGGCCCACGGTGACCCGGCCGGGGCCGCCGCCCGGATCTGGCAGGACTACTCGGCCCGGTGGACCACCTGGAACACCTGGCGGGCCGCGGCCGGCGCGGTGAGCCTGCTGCTGATGGGCTACGGCGTCTACCGCTGGGGCCGGGGCTCCTGACCGCCGCTCCGGATGGTGCTCCTGACGGTGATGACCGGCCTGATGGCACTGTTCACGCGGGACACGCCCGTGTGGCTCACCATGCTCGTCCTGTGCGGACGCGGCCTTCTTCTGGAGGCGGACTGGAGAGCGCTCTCTCATCACTGCTCACACCGGGGGGCAGTCGCTGAGAACGCTCTCTCGGATTTCACAGATCCTATTGACGCGAGTGAGATCCAGAGGGAAAGTGTCGCTCAAGCGGTCCGCGATCGCGGTGCGCGGGCCCTCACGACCCTCTCCGGACGCCGCCGTCCGGCTCTCAGACGTCCACCGTCTTCGTTCCGTGAGGCCGCCCGCACCCCCCAATCCCCTCGCCGCGACGACCGGACCGAGGAGAGAGGTACTCATGCGTGTGCTCCACTCCCCATGGCGGCGCTCGGCTCTGGCGCTGCTCGCCGTGGCCGCCGCCGTCATGGCTCTCGCCGTACGGCCCGCCGACGCGTCGGTGCCCTCGACGCCGTCCGGCTGGTCGCTCGTCTGGTCGGACGACTTCAACGGCACGGCCGGAACGCTTCCGTCGTCCACCAACTGGATCATCGACACCGGCCACGCGTACCCCGGAGGCCCGGGCAACTGGGGCACCGGCGAGATTCAGAACTACACGTCCAACACTGCCAACCTGAGCCTGGACGGCAGCGGCAACCTGCGCATCACCCCGATCGGCAGCGGCCAGAACTGGACATCCGCGCGGATCGAGACCCGCCGCACCGACTTCAAGCCGGCCGACGGCCGCGTCCTGCGCATCGAGGGCCGCATCCAGATGCCGAACGTCACGGGCGACGCCGCCCTCGGCTACTGGCCGGCCTTCTGGGCGCTCGGCGCGCCCTACCGGGGCAACTACCAGAACTGGCCGGCCATCGGCGAGTTCGACATCATGGAGAACGTCAACGGCATCAACTCGGTCTGGGGCGTGCTGCACTGCGGCGTGAACCCGGGCGGGGCGTGCGGTGAGACCAACGGCATCGGCGCCAGCAGGGCCTGCCCCGGCTCGACCTGCCAGTCGGCCTTCCACACCTACCGGTTCGAGTGGGACCGCAGCGTCAGCCCCAACCAGCTCCGGTGGTATGTGGACGGACAGCAGTTCCACAGCATCAGCCAGAGCCAGCTCGACGCGACGACGTGGTCGAACATGACCTCCCACGCCGGATACTTCATCCTGCTGAACGTCGCCGTCGGCGGCGGCTTCCCCAACGGCGTGGCCGGGTTCTCCACGCCCACCTCCGCCACGGTGTCCGGGCGGCCGATGGTGGTCGACTACGTGGCCGTGTGGCAGAGCGGCGGCGCGACCAGCAGCCCGTCGCCGAGCTCACCCCCGGCAGGCGGCGTGGACGCCCGCTCCACCGTCCAGGCGGAGAACTCCCAGGCGCAGAGCGGCACGCAGGTGGAGACGACCCAGGACAGCGGCGGCGGCCAGGACGTCGGCTACATCTCCAACGGCGACTGGCTGCGCTTCGACGGCGTCAACTTCGGCTCGACCGCGGCGCGGCAGTTCAAGGCCAGGGTGGCGTCCGGAGCGGCGGCCGGAGTGAGCGGCCTCGTACAGGTCAGGCTCGACAGCCCGACGGCGACACCGATCGGCGACTTCGCTGTCGGCAACACCGGCGGGTGGCAGAGCTGGACGACCGTCCCGGCCAACATCACGCCGACGACCGGCACCCACACCGTCTACATCACCTTCAGCAGCGGCCAGCCGGCCGACTTCGTCAACCTCAACTGGTTCACGTTCGCCACGTCCTGACCGTCACGCCGTGGGCGGGGCCGCTGCGGGTCCCCGCCCACGGCCGGACGTACGTCACTCGGTGGGTGAAACCGTCTCCGGCGCCGCCGGCTCGCTGGGCGTCACGGACTCCCCGGGCGTGGCGGGTGCGGTCGGGGTCTGCGGCGTCTGCGGCGTCTGCGGAGTCTGCCCCGGGGGCGCGCCGCCTCCGCCGTGCCCCGGCAGCGCCGGGCGGCTGGCGTCCGCGACGATGATCGCCCTCGGGCTGTCGCCGGTCGTGCCCACGACCCAGACCTGGTCGCCCTGCTGGATCCCCTGCAGACCCTTGTAGTCCGCGACGATCCTGGTGGACTCGTCGACCGTGTAGGCGCGGCCGTCCACCGTCAGGGTGCCGCTCTGCACCGATTCCACCGCGCCCGTCTGGCTGGTGAAGGTCTGGTAGTCGCTGGAGGTGCGCGGCTGCCGGGCCTGTCCGAACTGGAGCAGGCCGAGCTCGGTCATGCCGAACTGCTCCGGACCGGGCCGGAGCTGTCCCCCCTGGGCGTACTGCGGCTGGTCGTGGCCCGGCGCGCCCGCGGCGGCGAGGCCGGCGCCGGTGGCGAGGGTGAGCGCCGCGGCGAATCCGAGGAGAAGCCGGGGCCGCTTGCCGCGCGGTTTGGGCGGCTTGCTGGACATGGTCATCGGTGTGCTCCCTCCACTCGGCGCCGGGACACGACATGACACGGCACGACAGGTGTGACGTGACACGGTGCGACGTGACATGGTGTGGCCTGGCGCGGTGTGGACTGACGCGGTGTGGACTGCGACATGGCGCGGCCTGACGTGGCCGGCGCGGCCGGGATGTGCGCAAAAGCCGGGTCGATCCGCCCGATCAGCCACCGGTCCGCGCCGGTCGGCCCGCCTTCGGATCCCCTGGCCGCCCTACCCCATCGAGTACGGCGTTCACCGCCCGCTCGGTAAAGCCCTCGTCCAGAGGCAATTGCCGGAATACCACCCGCAACCAGACCGCGCCGGCGAGCACGCTTCATCGACGAGGCGGCCGAGGACATGTCCGCCCGCGCGGCCTGATCAGCCCCGCGCCGTACGCCCCGCCCCGCTCAGCGCGGCGACGAGGGCGAGCGCCAGGTAGACCACCCCGGAGGCGTACCTGAGCGTGCTCGCGCGCAGGCGGCGGCCGAGCGACCCGGCGGTCAGCGCGTACGCGAGGTCGGAGGCCAGTCCGATGACGGCGAGGACCAGCCCGAGCAGGAGGACCTGCGCGGGCACGTCGCCGAAGGGATCCACGAACTGCGGCAGGAACGCCAGGAAGAACAGCACGGTCTTGGGGTTCAGCACGTTGACCACGACACCTTCGAGGAAGACCCGGCGCAGCGGCTGCGCCCTCGGCTCGTCACCGGAAGAGCCACGGCCGGTCAGGGCACGGACGCCGAGATAGGCGAGATAGGCGACGCCGGCCCACTTCACCGCGGCGAACAGCTCCGCGGACCGCGCGAGGAGATAGGACAGGCCCGCCGCCGCCGCGGCGATGTGGAGCAGCGTGCCCGTCTCCACGCCGAGGGCCGAGGCGACCCCGGCCCGGCGGCCCTGGGCCACACCCCGGGCGGCGATGTAGAGATGGTTGGGGCCCGGCACGGCCACCACCGCCGCAGAGGTGGCCGCGTACACCAGCAACGTCGAGGCATCGATCACGCTTGCCGACGCTAGAAGCGTCGCGGCGCGCGCGCCCGGGCCAATCGGTGCCCGTGTCCGTGGACCAATCCGCTCAGAGTGTCTCGGGGCCCGTGGCGAGGTCCCGTACGATCTGGATCAGCTCGGCCGGGTCGAACGGCTTGGTGAGATAGGCGTCGACGCCGATGTCGTACCCCCGCCTGCGGTCGTCCTCCTGGGCCCGGGCGGTGATGAGCATGACCTTGATGTGCCGGGTGCTCGGGTCCTCCCGCAACCGTGTGGCCGTCTCCCAGCCGTCCAGGCGCGGCATCATCACGTCGAGCGTGATCACATCGGGATCCACGTCATGGACGCGATCCAAACAGTCCTGCCCGTCGTACGCGGTCTCGACCTCGAACCCCTCCAGGGTCAGGTTGACCGCTATGAGCTGCCGGATGACCTCGTCGTCATCCACGACCAGCACGCGTCCCAGAAGCTCGCCCACGGCGGCAAAGCTAGCCAATGAGACGGGGTGGGCGCGCGGTTTTCGCTGATCCACATGCTCACGTCCTCCGGAGGCCGTATTGATGTCACGAACGGCCTTCCAGTGCTGGTAGCCTTATCAGCGGTTGAGCCCCCTTAGCTCAGGGGATAGAGCACCGGCCTCCGGAGCCGGGTGCGTAGGTTCGAATCCTACAGGGGGCACCAATTTGATGTCGCAAGACATCGGAAACCCTCGAACCTACGGGTTCGGGGGTTTCTTTGCGTACCGGGGTTGATAGTCGCGAGTCGCGGGTGGGGTCCGATGAGCAGGATGACATGGGTTCCTCCGATGCCGATGTGGCGAAGCCGGCCGCCGATCCCCAGGGTGACGACTGTGTGCCGCTGGTGAACCAGCGGCACCGGGTCGGGTGGCAGCCTCGCACGTGGGCCATCAGTTACTGTGCGACGACACGACTCGACGCGTTCAGAGCCGCCATGCGCACCTTCTCGGTGACGGTTTGACGTGGTCAGACCGTGAAGAGCCGAAGCTTGACGCCGAGGGAGTCGGCGAGGTGCTTCAGGTCGTCGGGATCGCTGGTGACCACAGAGGCCTGGTATCGGACGGCCGTCACGACGACGATAGCGTCGACGGCGTCGGCCGTTCCTGCGGCAGCGCACGCAATTCCCGCTGCACGACCGACGTGCTCGTCATCCGGGCGAATGTCGCAGCCCTTCAGCACGCGGGAGATCTGGTGCTGCGGGCCACCGCGCCATGCTCGGGCAAGGGCCACCACCGGCACGAGTGGACGGATACGGGCGGCGGTCAGTTCACCATGCAGGGCAAGGAAGTCCGGGTTGCGCCGTTCGGCGGCCAGCAAGGCGCCCGCATCGTAGACGATGGCGCGCATCAGCCGGCCTCTGGCCAGGTGTCGTGCTCGAGAAGTCCCGCCTCCATCAGGAACTCCCGGGCCCGTTGCCGGGACTGCTCGGGCAGGGCGCCGTGCAAGCTCTCATATTCCGCCACCAGCTCTCGGGCTGCCGCCCGGCCCGCCGCTTGCAGGGCGGCAAGGTGAGCCTTTTCGACGGCGGCCTCAGCCAGCCACGCCGACACGGGCTTGCCCTCTTCGGCAGCTGCCGCCTTGATCGTCTCCTCGATTTCGGGAGTCACTGAGATCGATAGCTTCCGAGCTGTCATGGCTCCACGGTAGCGAACAGTAGGAACGCATTCCTACCGCTTGCGTGAGAAGCATCGGTCAACCGTGGCCTGGACGTGCTGGGCCGCCTCGGAACACGCTTTCGCATGGCCCTAGCCGACGGTCCCGCAGGTCGTCGGCAGTAGTTGCGGGTGGGGCCGATGATCGGGGCTCGCTACAGCTCGCGGGAGCTGATCGGGGGTATCCGCGGTGACGAGAGCAAGCCCGGAGACCGCATCGCCGTTCCCATCGTGTACGAGGGCTGCGACGCCTCGGAGGGAATCCCGACTGTCGGCAGAGTGGGGCCGCGGACGGTGCGTACGACCGCCCGCGGCCCGGTAGAGGCCTCACATCAGCTGCGCAGGCTCCACTGCTGGTTCGTGCCGCCGTTGCACGACCACAGAATGAGCTTCGTGCCGTTGGCGGTGGCGGCGCCGTTGGCGTCCAGGCACAACCCGGACTGCACACCGGTGATGCTGCCGTTGGAGTTGAGGTTCCACTGCTGGTTGGTCTGTCCGTTGCAGTCCCAGATGATCACCTGGGTGCCGTTCGAGGTGCCCTGGTTGTACGCGTCCAGGCACTTGTTGCCGAACACCTGGAGCTGCTTGCCGGACGTGTACGTCCACCGCTGGTTGGTCTGTCCGTTGCAGTCGTACAGCTGAACCTGGGTGCCGTTGGTGGTGCTGGAGTTCGGCACGTCCACGCACCGGCCGGACTGGCCGCCGACGATCGAGCCGCTCTGCTGGCCGGTCCCGCCGCCGTTGCCCTGCCTGACGAGCGACTTCGACTCAGCCGATCGATTGCCCTGGGCGTCCACCACGAAGAGCCGATACTCACCGGCCGACGTCGGAACGGCGATGGAGGTCGCGGTTCCGCCTGCCCGGGTCATCGTGTTGCCGGCGGTGAAGGAGGTCGTGCCCGAGGGAGCCAGCCAGACCGTCTTGCTCGCGTCGCCGGTGCTGCGGATGGGAATCGACGTCACACCGGCGCTGGTGAACGTGCTGGCGGGCAGGACGTAGTCCGGCAGAGAAAGATTGCTCTGGGGGATGATGTTCCTGTACGCGTCCTCGAGTCCGGAGTTCACGGCGATGCCGTAGGCCTGCGACGGCCAGACGTAGTCGGAGGATACGAGGATGTCCTGGACCGTGCTGTTCGGCAGGTTCTTGTTGGAGACCTTGTTGATAGCCCCGTACGTCTGCGTGATGCTCAGGTCGTGCTTACGCCCGAAGTCGTCGGAGTTGATGAGCCACGTGACATTCTTGTCCACGCTCAGGACGTTGTCGCGGAAGGTTATGTACGCGGAGCCCTCGTCGGGGTGGAGTCCGTACTTGTGTCCGGACGGGACGCCCTGCAGATAGTTGTTGCTGATCGTGGTTCCCGGCTGGCTGCCCAGCGTGTAGATGGGAGCCGTGTCGCTCAGGCGCTGCACCGTGTCGATGATGTGGTTGTAGCTGATGTTGTTGTTCTTCGCCGTGGTGGTCGGCCGGTTGGGCGCGATCGAGCCTGACGATCCGTCGAAGTTCCACCAGCCCCAGCCGAGCGTTATACCGGACCACGGGGCTTTCTCGATGCGGTTGTGCTGGATGGTCAGGGTGTCGGCGAAGTACGCCGAGATGGGGCTGTGCCCGTTGAACAATACGGCACTGTCGTAGATGTAGTTGTTCTTGATCTCGATGTTCTTGGGCGCCCCTTCGACCTGGGCGGGATACTTCTCGTGATTGGTGGAGGTGTAGTCCCCGATGTAGACATTCTGGGGGTGGCCCACCGAGATGGCGGATCCGGCGATGTCGTTGGTGTAGTTCCCGATCAGCTGCGAGTTCACCACGTCGTTGGCCATGGTGATTCCGTCGACGCCGGTGTGCTGTATCCGGTTGTTCTGCAGCACGAGCCCGTCGGCGTTCTCGAGCTGAATCATGCCTGGCGCCAGGTCGACATTGCGGTAGTAGTAGGCGTGGAAGTTCTGCTTGGCATAGGCGATTGCGCCGAGGTTGCCCTGCTGGGCCTGCTTGAGCACCGAGCCGGCCACGTTGAACAGGTTCCAGTCGGAGTGCTGGACCGTGAGGCCGGAGAACGTGATGTTGCGGGCGCGGTTGCTCGTGGAGGTGCCGGCGACCTTGATAAGGGTGGACACGTTGTTCGGTGCCCAGACCGCCGCGGTCGTCATGTTTTCCGAGCTTGCCTTGTAGTAGTACAAGGTCTTGCTCGACTTGTCGAAAAAGAACTCGCCCGGCGTGTCCAGGAACTCGTAGGCGTTCATGACCTTGTGGGTGCCGCCGACCTGGGCGTTTCCGTTGAAGGCGCCCTGGGCGATGGCCGCTCCCGGCTGCTGGAACAGGGCGATACGGTTGGAGCCGTCAGCGGTGACCTGCCGGACTCCCACGATGGCCGTGGTCCAGGTCGTCGACGTCTCTATTTCGATGTCGTCCTGATTGGCGGCGATAGCGGGAAAATCATTCAGACTGTACTTCGCCCCCGCGCACTGCGAACCCGATTCCCATGCCCAGGACGCCTGCCCCGCCGTGATGGTGTAGGTGCCGTAGCACCCCTGTGAACTTATCGTTTTGGAAGCCATGTACGCCCGCTTGTCGTTGACATAGAGCGCACGGAGCTTGTTGCTGCGGTTCAGCGGGGCTTTCCAGATGTTACCGCTGTGCTGCGTCCATCCGGTTACCTGGACGCCTCCATCGAGGATCGGCGTCTCGTTCTGGTAGGCGGCGTATATGACCCGGTAACCATTCGTGCCGGAGTCGGCCGGCGTGAAGTCGATTGTGCTGCTGACCGGGTAGTTTCCCCCGCGGAGGTACACGTAGATGTCGCCTGACATGTTGGCGTTCACCGTACGGACGACGTCCCTCGCGTGCTGGAGGGTTCTGAACGGTGATGCGACCGTTCCGGGGTTGGCGTCATTGCCGTCGGGGGCGACGTAGTAGGTTGCCTGGGTCGCGGCCGAGGCCGGGGTACTACCTGCGAAGGCCGGCAGCAACACAGCGGCAACGAACACCGCGAGCGCTGCTAACGCCTTCTCAGTGGTGGACAGGGCTGACTTCACGCTCTGTTCCTTTCGCTGGTTCCGAGCAGATTTTCCGCGAAATCACTCCGCCGTGACAGAACTCATCGGGATGTGCCGTTGCGCGGGCGGGGCGCCTTTGTCGTGCGGTTGCGGACGTCGAACGGAGGGCCGTGCACTTTGCGGGCCGAGGGGCCGGCCGCCCTCACGCCATGCGCGGCAATCGCCCTGGAGCGTGGGCCTCGGCAGGCTCGTCGTCTGGACGGTGCCGCGCGGTCAGCGAAGATCGCCGTAGGAAGCGCGGCAGCGTCGACGGCCGCCGCCATGGTGGTGATGAGGCGGCGAGGTTCAGCGGCACGGATCAGCGGCACGCTCACTGAAGCTCCTGGTGACGAGTCGGGGGGTGATGCCTGCGGCCGAGTGCCGGCGGTGCCGCCACGGCTGGTCCGCCGCCGCGGTACGGCCGCCATTCGCCGGGACACCCTGATGCAGGGCATGCGGTCAAAAGGAGTGCCTCCGAAGGCGAGAAACGCATTTGGGCCGTCCGGAGGACATCCCATGAATAGGCTCGGTTTCGTACAACGTATGACGTCTGATGTGTCGGGTCAAGAAACAATCGCGAGCGCCCGGCAACCCGGCCCCGCTTGGCAGGAAGGCCGACGACTCTCGTGGGAACTGGATGAAACTTTCATCGGCAGAAGGCTGAGCGCCAGAGCGGCGACCGCGAGGTGTGCGCCTTGCCTTCCTCGTTCATCCGTGGGTGCGACGCGGCCGCATGGAGAGTCATCCCACCTTTGGTCCATGTGGAAGGGTTCTGTCACCGTCTCCCACTGGACGGCACATCATCGGGAGTACTCGACCGATGCGGCTCGGTGGTTGTACGAGCTGTCTCCGCTTGAGGTTTGGAGATATACCGGCGTCAGGCCATGCGCGGCTCATAGTGTCGGAGCCGTCATGAGCGACTCCGCGTCATACCTGGCCTTCGTCGCCTCCGTACCGCGCCTTCGTGCCGGCGCAGGCGCATTGCTCCGAGACAACGAGGGGCGGGTGCTTGTCGTGCATCCGGTCTACAAGGACGGCTGGGAGATCCCCGGCGGGATCGTCGAGGCGGGGGAGTCCCCCGTCAGTGCTTTGCTCCGTGAACTGCGGGAGGAGTTGGGCATCGCGCCGCCGGTGGGTCGGCTCGCATGTGTCGACTGGGTGCCACCGGCGCCGCCGTGGGACGCCGGGCTGATGTTCGTCTTCGACGCAGGCGTGCTCACCGACTCACAAATCGCGACGCTCCGGCTGCAGCCCGATGAGCTCGACGAATATGCATTCGTCCGCCCCGCGGACCTGGACAAGCTCCTGCCGCCGGGCTTGGCGCGGAGGATGAATGCGGCGATCTCGGCGGCGGACGCACGCCAGACCGCTTATCTGGAGAACGGCCTCATCCGTCTCCTCCCGTAGCTCGGAGGCAGTAGCGGGTCGCTGTGGCGGCACTCACTCCCACTGCGTTGCGGATCGCTCCGATTCGACCGCAGGCCGGACGTCGAGGACGGATCGGAGTGCTGTCACCGGCCCCACTCGCTCAGATGGGCGGCGTGGGGAGCGGGTCCGCGCTTTAGGGTCAGCCAGCCCAGATGATGTCGATGACGCGCAGGGACTGGGTTTCCTCATCAAGGATGAACGTCAGCATCCCCTGGCTGTCATCTCCGAAGAAGGCATGTCTCACCGCGGACTGGCCGGGACGCTCCGCGACCGCATCCCACGGGTCGCGGAGGAGTTCGATGAGCCGCCCCAAGAGGGGGCATTCGCTGTTAGGCGGCGAAGAGGAGAAGCAGCCCCACGACGGTGTAGACCACCATCAGCACGAGCAGGGGAATCTGCCCGAGGACGGCGGTCCGCCGGGGAAACAGGGCCAGCGCGCGGTCGTGGGCCAGGACGGTGCCCAGCACGTGACCGATGACGATGACCGTGACCTGGAGGGTGGCGACTCCCGCGGGGGTGGTGCCGAGCGCCTGGATGGTCCACCCGGCGGTGCCCAGCCAGTTGGCGCCGGTGTCCAGTGGGTCGGACAGCAGGGCGATGGTCCGCTGCCCCTCCAGGAGGAACAGGGTGTAGTAGTGGGCGACGATGTATCCGACGGCTATCGGGACTATCGAGTGGGCGATCTCGCCCGCCGTCGTGCCGGGCCGGGCCGCGCCCCATCGGCCGGCGAGCGCGGTCGCGGTCCGGTAGGCCGCGAGCACCAGAGCGATGACGATGACCAGACCGGCGGTGCCCGTGACCGGGGCCGGCACCGCGCTTTCCTGCACGAAGCGCACCCATACCGGAGCGTTGGACAGGCTGTCGTACATGGTGGAGCCCAGGAGCACGACCACCAGCGTCGTCTGTCCCGGTGCCGGTCGCAGCCCGGCCATGCCATCGAGGGAATTGCGCCAGGCCACGACGCCGTCGCCGCGTCTGGCCGCCGGGGCGAGCCTGCCCACGAGGCCGCTGTAGACCTCAAAGGGGTCGGCGTGGTCGAACCAGCGGGAGCCGAAGACGACCGCTCCGGCGAGCGTGAGCACGGCGTAGGCCGTGAGCCAGGCCCCGATGACCGGCAGAGTGGCCCGTTCGGGGGCGACGAGTTCCAGCCACACGAAGGCGAACAGGCCGGCGCAGGCGGGCCAGTATCCGACGCCTGAGGGCAGTGGCCGCAGGCCGAGCTCGGGGTCGCGTCCGAGTCCCCGGCAGGCCAGCAGGTGCAGCGTCCGCAGCGGGTTCAGGCAGCGCCACACCGGGCCGAACAGCAGCGACAGCGGCACCAAGCCGACCCAGAACAGGACGTAGAACGCCCCGGCGGTGGGATTGTCGGCCTCGTCGGGACCGAAGATCAGTCCGACGCAGAAGTACGCCGCGGCGACGAGCCCGGCGATCCGCCAGAACCACCGCCAGGCGGGCGCGCTCATCGCTGTCTGGACGGCGGCCGGCAGCGAGCGGGCGCCAGGAGAGTCGCCGCCCAGGCGCGGTTCCTTCCACAGTGCGCCGAGCGCCACGAACGACACCAGCAACGCGAGGGCCGCGCCGATCAACACGGCCGAGAACGGGATCGGCAGGTCCTGACGGCCTCCGACGCCGTGAGCCAGCAGCATCCCGGCGGCCTAACGCACGACGAGCTGGAACAACTGCAGTCCCGACTCGTGGGTTTCCATCTCGAACAGGCCGGTCTCGTCGGCGACGAACTCGATGCTCGCGGGAGTGCCGGGCTGCAGCTCGGCCTCCTTGTCGTACCCGTGTAGATGCGCCTCGTCGGCGGTGTCGCTGGTGACGGTGATACGCACCGTCTGGCCCTTGGTCACCTCGATCCGGTCCGGCGGCGGGGTGACCTTCCGACCGGCGATGGTGACGGTGATCTCCTTCACGGCCGGGTCGGCGGGGGCGGCTGCGGCGGACTCGCCGGGGGCGGCGGGAGCCGACTCGGCAGCAGCCGGGGCGGCCGGCTCGGTGGATGCCGGGGCGGCGGCCTCGGTGGACGCCACTGCGGCCGACTGGGCGGGAGCGGCGGCATCCGACCCGCCACAGGCAGACGTGGCCATCAGCAGGGCCGCGCCGAGTGGGAGCACGACGAGCAGCGGGCGCAGGCGTGCAGGGGCGATCACCATGGGGGGTTCTCCTGAAAGGGCGAGGCGTGTCAGCGTCGCTTGGTGGATTTGGGGCGGTGGGGGGTGCGTGGCGCCGGGGCGCGTGAGGGTTTCTTGGCCTGCGGGCGGCCGGACGGCCGCTCGGCCGCCGTCGTGGCGGGCGCGGGCCGCCGCGCCGCCCGCACCACCAGGGCGCCCGCTCCCAGGACGAGGACCGCGGGCACCAGCCATACCGACAGCCCGGTGCCGGAGTCGGCCGGCTGCGCTGCCCGGGCCGCAGTGCCCGCAGTGCCCGCAGTGCCCGCAGCGCCGCCGGGTTCGGACGCCGCGGCCGGGCTGCCGCCGGCCTGTGTAGCCGCGGCCGGGCTTGCGCCGGCCTGTGTGACCGCGGCCGGGCTGCCTCCGGCCTCTGGCACCGTGGGGCCCATCGCCGAAAGGCTGCCGCCGGCCGCCGGCTCATTGGACTGGGGGCTGCTCCCTGGCTCGGCCGAGGCGAGCAGGCTGGGGTCGGGCTCGTTGACCGGGGCCTGCCAGCCCTTGGGCGGCGCCGAGGTCTTGCCCTTGTACGTGAACCGGAGCTCTCCCTGCACCGGCTCCCCGTCGGAGGCGATCGACAGATACCGGACGACGTACTCGCCCCGCGCCGGCCAGTAGGCGACGGGGACCTGCGCGGGGAACCCGGTGTTGTACACGCTCGGTTCCCAGAAGCCGTTGACCAGGTTGTACTCCTGGACCGGCTTGTCGAGACGCTTCGGCTGACCATGCGTCCAGGGCTGGTCGACCCGGGCGCCGCCGGGAGCGGTGACCGCGAAGTACGCGTTCGGGGCGGGTGCCTCGGTGAAGTAGAGGGAGAGGGACTCCAACGGCTCGCGCACCGTGCCGTCCTTCGCCGGTGTCGACATCGCGAGCTGACCGTGGGCGAAAGCGGGCGTCGCCAGGGTGGCCATGGCCATCACGCCGACGACGACTGGCAGAAGCAACCTGCCCGACCAGCGCGCCATCGTCACTTCTGCTCTCCATGCGGTACGACCCCTGGGCGGGGGAGATGCGGCTTGGGCCCCTGGGGCCAATTCCGTCGAGATTAACGACTTTCGCCCCAAAAGAACAGAACTCGGATCATTGACACCAGAAGTAGACGACGTTGCGGTCTGTGACCGCACCACGCTTTCAGGGCCCGCTCGAACAGGTGAGCCCTCTCAGGGGCCCCGCAATCTTCGCCAAGCAGGCGCCGCCGGACGTCCCGGGGTCGTACTGTCGAACCTGTTGGCGAGGAGGACCTCTGATGCGCAGCGTGACGTACTCCATGAGCGTCTCACTTGACGGCTACATCGTCGGGCCGGACGGCGAGTTCGGCTGGTCGGCGCCCGACGAGGAGGTCTTCCGCTTCGTCACCGGCGAGATCCGGAAGGTCGGCGTCCACTTGCTGGGACGACGGCTGTACGAGACGATGCTGGACTGGGAGACCGCCGACCAGGATCCGTCGCTCGACGACTTGATGCTCGAGTGGGCCGCGATCTGGAAGCGGCTCCCGAAGACGGTGTTCTCCACCACGCTGTCGGCGGTGCAGGGCAATGCCCGCCTGGCCTCCGGCGGCCTGGCGGAGGAGATCGAGTGGTTGCGAGCCGAGCCGGGGGAGAGTGAGATCGCGATCGGCGGTGCGACTCTCGCCGCCGAGGCGGCGGCGCTGGGTCTGATCGACGAGTACCGGGCCCGGGTCTATCCGGTGCTGGTCGGCGGCGGCATTCCGTTCTTTCCCCGGCGCGAGCGCCAGGTGGATCTCGAACTCGTCGAAACCCGCACCTTCAACTCGCAGGTCGTCTACCTCCGCTACCGCGTGGCGCGCTGATCCTGTCGCCGCCCAGTCCGGTGCGCGTGCGCTCCGGCAGCTGGGAGGCCGTGCTGACGATCATCAGACCTCACAAGGGCCTGCGTGGCCGCGCGTCTTGACAGGCAACCATCCGGTTGCCTAAGTTACAGGCAACCGAAAGGCTGCATATCGTGGATGGCAATCCGAGTACGAGCGCGGGCCTGGACGAGGTGTTCAGGGCGCTGGCCGATCCGAGCCGGCGTGCGCTGCTCGACTCGCTCAACGCCCGCAACGGGCAGACGCTGCGCGAGCTGTGCGCCGGACTCGACATGACCAGGCAGTCCGTCAGCAAGCACCTCGCGGTGCTGGAGGAGGCCGGGCTCGTCGCCACCGTACGGCGGGGCCGGGAGAAGCTGCACTACCTCAACGCCGCGCCCGTGCACGAGATCGCCCATCGGTGGATCAGCCGCTACGACCGGGCCAGGGTCCAAGCCCTGGCGGACCTGAAACTCGCCCTTGAGGAGACCCCGATGGATGCGCCGACCTTCGTCTACACCACCTATATCCGCACCTCGGCGCAGAAGCTCTGGCAGGCGCTGACCGAGCCCGCCTTCACCCGCCGCTACTGGGCCACGGAGTTCACCACGGACTGGTCGGCCGGCTCACCGATGACCTGGGACAACCACGGCGTACTGATCAGCGACCCGGAGCAGGTCGTGCTGGAGGCCGAACCCTACAGCCGGCTCTCCTACACCTGGCACGCCGTCACCCCTGAGCTCGCCAAGCGCTTCGGCTGGGACGAGGAGTTGCTCGCCCGGCTGTCCGCCGAGGCCCGCTCGAAGGTCACCTTCACGCTTGAGGAGGCCGGGCAGGTCGTGAAGCTCACCGTCGTGCACGACGGCTTCGAGCCCGGATCGAGCCTGGCCGAGATGGTCAGCCACGGCTGGCCGAACGTGGTGGCGAGCCTGAAGTCGCTGCTGGAGACCGGAGAGCCGCTTCCGGACGGCGCGTGACCTCCCCGACCAGGGCCCGACGACGTCGCGAGGTGCCGCCTGGGCCGGCCCGCCTGGGCGAACGCCCAGAGGAGGGCGGCGGAAGCGCTCGATGAGGGTTCTTCCGATCGACCTGGGTGGTGCGGGCTCGCCTCCGTGGCCGCGTCCGGCTGTCGTGAGGCATATCGTCCCGCGCTCCCGCGTCGCTAGGGTTCGGTGCCATGGTCACCCCTCTGGACCCCGACGACCCGCGCGTACTGGGTGAGTTCACACTGCGGGGGCGGCTCGGCGAGGGCGGGCAGGGGGTGGTGTTCCTCGGCCTGTCGCCCCGCGGGGAACCGGTCGCGGTGAAGGTGCTCAAGTCGGGGCTCGACTCGTCGGTGCGGGAGCGGCTGGTCCGCGAGCTCGACGCGATGCGCGGTGTCGCGCCCTTCTGCACCGCCCGGGTGCTGACCGCGGTGGTCGATGGGCGGATGCCGTACGTGGTGAGCGAGTTCATCGACGGGCCGTCTCTGCAGCAGCGGGTCGATGCCGGTGGTCCGCTGCGGGGCGGGGAGTTGGAACGCCTCGCGGTCGGCACGGCCACGGCGCTGGCGGCCGTTCACGCGGCCGGGATCGTGCACCGGGACTTCAAGCCGGCCAATGTGCTGCTGGGGCCGGACGGCCCCCGGGTGGTGGACTTCGGCATCGCCAGGCACGGCGCGAGTGACACGATCACGGCGGGCCCGGTCGGCACCCCGGCCTACCTTGCTCCCGAGCAGATCGCCGGGGATCCGGCCACGCCCGCCTGCGACGTGTTCGCCTGGGGAGCGACGATCGTTTTCGCCGCCACGGGCTGGCCGGCCTTCGGCGCCGCCAGCGTCCCCGCCGTCCTGCACCGGATCCTGACCGCCGAGCCCGACGCCTCGGCACTGCCCCGGTCGCTGCGCGGAGTGGTCGAACGATGCCTCGCCAAGGATCCCGCGCGCCGGCCGGCCTCCCGCGACCTGCTGCTGGAGCTCGTCGGATCCGCCCCCGACCCGCTGCGGGCGGGCGCGGCCGCGGCGACCACCAGGCCGGAGGGCGTATGGCGGGGTGGGACGACCGCGATCCTCCCGGCCTTCCCGGGTCCGGCTCCCGATTCGGGTCCCGGCCTGGCCGCGGGTTCGGGTTCGGGCTCAGGTAAGAGTCCGGGTTCGGGTTCGGCTGGGGCGCTTTCGCCGGGCCCGGAGACGACCGGGGCGGGCGGCCGCCGGCAGGCCTCCCGTTTCGGGATCGTCGCCGGGGCGGTGACAGCCGTGGCCGCGGTGTCGGTCGCCGCCGCACTGCTGGGGCCGCGCCTGCTGTCCAGCGAAACGGCTGGCACCTCGACGCACGCCACCACGACGACGACCGTCTCGCACCCCGCCGGCTCACCGGCGCCGCCCGCCGGCACCACGCCGGGGGAGACCGTCACGGACTACGGCGGCACGGGCCAGGACGACACGGGCCAGGACGACACGGGACAGGACGGGGCAGAGCAGGATGACGCCGGCCAGGACGACACCATGACGACGGACGACGCCTTGGACGATTCCTCTGGGGACGCCACAGAGACTCCGAAGGCCACCGCCGTGCCGTCGACGACGCCGGGCGGAACGGTTCCGGCCGCGTTCGCCGGCACCTGGGGAGGCCACCTCGAGCCCGACCAGCTCGTGGGAACCAGCGAGACCGACGTACAGATCGTGCTGGAGCCGGGCGGACGCTCCGGAAGCTGGAAGGACACCAACAGCTCATGCCGGGGGAGTCTGACGCTGACGCGCAGCTCCGGCACGGCACTCGTCTTCCGGCTGGACAAGTGCGCACCAGGCAGGATCACCCTGGTCCAGACCGGCGAGGGGCTCGCCTACCGAGGGGACGGCGACGAGGGCGACGTCACCTTCCAGGGCCTCTTGGTCAAGGACTGACCACTCCGCATGGAGACCCTGGGGGTGCGGCACCCGCGGACAGTACGCATCGCTGAGACCGGCGTGGTCGGTGAGCGATGTTGATCGTCGCCGATCAGCGACTGCCCCTGCCCGTTATCGCCGATTGAGCCGGAGGTGCGTGGATTCACTCCGGCTGATCCGCTGAACGGAGGGTGGACGGCATGGCGCTGCGATTGATGGATCGTTCCAGTGGGACTGTCCCTCGATATGTCGGGCCAGGTGAAATGGCCACACTCCTCCGCGAATAGCTGGAAAGGGTCCGACACATTCGGTGAAGGGGCTCGAAACTCCTGGTCAGCGACATATCGAGAGTGTGCGTGGGCGCATCCGGGGAAGTGCCGGTGCCCGCTTCTTAACCACTGATACGCTTTACACCTTTCGGTAACTCTGAGCATTTACGGGGCAAGAGTGACGACGGGGCCCGGTTATCACCAGCAGTATCCGCCTCAGCCGCCGCCGCAGTGGCAGTCTCAGCCTCCACCTCCGCCACCGCAGTGGCAGTACGGCCCTCCGCCGCAGCAGTGGCAGGCTCCGCCTCCCCCTCCGCCTCCTGGGCCCGGACGCAGGACCGGGCTGTGGGTGACGCTCGGGATCCTGTCCCTCGTCCTCGTCGTCGCGGTGGGTGCGGGGGTGGGCCTCGTCCTGCGGGGCGGCGGCTCCGGCGACTCCGGCGACGACGCCACGGGCAAGGCCGCCACCGACTCGAACACGGTCGTCGTGAAGGACGACGAGATCACCAAGCTGGTCCAGTCGCACAGCAGGGCGCTGGCCTCGGGTGACGCCAAGGCATTCACCTCGATCTTCGACCAGAAGAACGCCGGTCTGGTCCGCGACCAGGCGAGAGTCTTCGCCAACCTGCGCAAGATGCCGCTGGCCGAGAAGTCCTACCAGGTGTTGCGCCGCCAAGGCCGGGCTCAGGACAGTTTCGGGCGGGGCGTGAAGTTCACGCAGGACGTCGCGTTCGTCCACCGGTTCGACGGCATCGACCTGCGCCCGGTGTCCGAGTGGTATCGCTGGACCATCGAGAAGGCCTCGCCGAACGCGCCCCTTGTCGTGACCAAGGTGCAGGGCGCGCCGCCGACGATCAGCGGCGAGGCGTCGAAGACGATGTACTTCCCCGGGCCGTGGGACGTCTGGCCGGACATCGTGGTCGCGAAGGCGGGCGACAGCATCGTCCTCGCCAGGCCGCAGGACGCCGCTCTGGCCCGGCGCGTCGCACCGACCGTCTCCGCTGCCGCCGCGAGCGACCTCGCCTTCTGGGAGAAGAACGGCGATCCGGACGCGGCGGTGCCGACCGGGTTCGTGGTGGCGCTGGTCGAGGGAAAGGCCCAGCTCGGCAAGTTGTTCCGTACGGCCAAGGCGAACGAGGCCGGCGTTTCGATCCCGATGCCGAGCTGGGGGGTCGGGAACGACACCGTGAAGATCGGCGGCACCCGCGTCGTCATGGACACGACGTCGGAGTTCTTCAGGAACAAGCAGGGGATCATGGAGATCTCCGAGCACGAGCTCGCGCACTCGCTCGTCGCCGGGCTCGACAGTGCGCAGTTCGCTCTGTTCGGCAGGGCGAACTGGATCACCGAGGGCTTCGCCGAGTACGTCGCCGGCCGCAGCCAGCCGATCGCGCAGAACCGGCGGGCCGACGAGGGCCGTGCGTACGTGGCAGGACGGCTCGCCATGCCGTTCGACGGGAAGCTGCCGTCCAACGCCCTCTGGGACTTCAAGCAGATGACGAGCGTCAACTACCTCATGGGGCATGTGGCCATGCGGTTCATCGCGCAGAAGTACGGCGAGCGGAAGCTGGTCGAGGGCGTGGTCGCGGCTTACCGGGCACCGGGCGACGACAGCGAAGCCGCCCTCTTCAAGGTGCTCGGTGTGACGATGGCGGACTTCGAGCAGCAGTGGGCGGGCTACGTCCGCGCCCAGTTCGCGTGATCGGGGGAGAGGCATGACGGATCAGCACAACGGGGACCCGTACGGCGGGCCCACACCGCCCACTCCACCCGCAGCTCCCACACCGCTCTTGCCGTACCACCCCAACGGTCCGGGTGGGTCGGCCTACGGCGGACAGGAACAGCCTTACCTCGGCCAGGGACAACCGGGTGACGCCGGAGGCTGGGGCCAGCCCGCACCGAACCAGTCCGCACCCGCTCGGTCGGCGTACGGCCAGCCGGCCTATGGCCAGCCCGCGTCCGGACAGCCGGCGTCCGGTCAGCCGGTGTCCGGTCAGCCGGTGTCTGCTCAGCCGGTGTCTGCTCAGCAGGCCTATGGTCAGCAGGCCTATGGTCAGCAGACCTACGGTCAGCAGGCCTATGGTCACCCGGCACCGGCTCAGCCGACGTACGGGCAGCCGGGTGGTCAGGGGCAGCTAGGTGGTCAGGGGCAGCGGGGTGAGCAGGCCGGGCCGGGCCCGCAGGCTCCGTCGGTGTACGGACCGCCCGGCCAGAGCGCGCCGTGGGGTCCGGGCGCCCCCGGCGCACCGGCGCCGTACGGCCAGCCGGGTCAACCTCAGCCGGGCCAACCCCAGCCGGGCCAAGCCCAGCCGGGTCAGCGTCAGGGATATCCGGGTCAGGGATACCCGGGTCCGGGCCAGTCAGGCCAAGCCCAGCCGGGTCAGGGTCAGCCGGGTCAGGGATACCCGGGTCCGGGTCAGCCGAGTCAGGGATACCCAGGCTCGCCGTACCCGCAGTCCTGGGGGCAGCCGCAGCCGCAGCCGGGCCCGGCCGGTCCGGCCCCCGCTCCACCCGGGCAGGGCCAGACGCCCTGGTATCCAGGCGGGCAGGGGTACGCGGGGCAACAGGGTCATCCCGGTCAGCAGGGGGGCTACCCCGGCCAGGGCTATGGCGCCCCGGGACAGCCCGCCCAGGGGCTTCCACCGCAGCCGCAGCCGCAGCCGCAGCCGCAGGCGCGTGCCGGCAAGGGCAAGCCGGTGCTGTTCGTCGTGCTCGGGCTGGTTGTGCTGCTGGCGGTGGGCGCGGGGACCGCGTGGCTCGTCGCAGGCGGCGGCTCCGCCACCGATTCCGGTTCCGGTGGGGGCGCAGGGGAATGGTCCGTCCCGCTCGCGAGTGCCGACAGCATGGACTTCACCCAGGGACTCGCGTTCGCGGGCTGGCTGACGGACAAGACGGTGATCCGCGTGCAGCGCGACGGGGTGCTCGCCTACGACCTGACCTCGGGCAAGCGTGCCTGGGGCACCCCCTCGCCCGGCGACCAACTCTGCGGCGCCACCTCCGGCCTGACGAACGGCAAGGGCGCCGTGGCGTACGGCAGCGACCAGTTGTGCGACCACCTGGCCGGGGTCGACGCCGCGACAGGAAAGATGACCTGGAAGATCAAGATTCCGGCGGAGAAGTCCCGGCTGGCCAACTCACTCACGGTGCCCCGGATCATGGATGCGGGCGATGTCGCGGTGGTGTACGCGAACGACATCCTGTCCGGCTACCGCCTGTCGGACGGCGCGAAGCAGTGGACCGCCCAGCTTCCCCAGGGCTGCCACATCAAGGACATGAACACGGCGGCCACCCAGGTGGCCCTGCTCCTCGACTGCACTTTCGAGGGCTCGGGCGGCCTCGTGCAGGTGCTCGACCCGAAGAGCGGCAAGACCGAACTACGCTCCAAGATCGGTGAGCTCAGCTTGATGAGCCTGATGCTGTCGGCCGACCCGCTGATCGTCCGGCAGGAGGAAGGCGACAAGAGCACCTTCACGGTCCTCGACGACCGGGGCGCCAAGGCCAGCGAGTTCACGACCGGCAAGGTGGACATGCTCCCCATGAACACGGTCGCCTTCGTGGACGGGATGTTCGAGCAGCGCCGCTACCTCGTGCAGGGGGGCCGTCTCTACCTCACGACCTTCCCGCAGAACGTGCCGGGCAAGGCTCGGTCGAGCGACAAGGTGCTCGCCTTCGACCTGAAGACCGGCAAGCAGGTGTGGGAGTCGTCCGGCACCCAGCCGACGATGCTGAATCTCGTCCGCGCCGACGACCACGGCCTGCTCACGCTGGAGGTCGGCGACTGGCGCGACCTGCCTCCCCGGCTCGTCCGCCTGGACGCCGCCACCGGCAAGGCGGCCGAGGTGGCGCAGTTGCCGCAGAAGTACGGCACCGAGGGAGACGACGCGCGGGTCTTCGAGCGGAACGGCGCCGTCGTCATCGTGCCGTGGACCCCGGTCGCCGTGAAACACGCGGTCGTCTACGTCCACACCAAGGAGAGCTGACCGGGCCGGTCCCGGGTGGCGGCGGCCGAGAACTCGCATGCCGAAGTGATCAGGGCAGGGCAGTATGTCCCCGTGGATCATGTCCTGTGTGGCCTCGCCGAGAATCCGGCTTTGCCGTCCGATCTGGTGGACCTGCTGGTCACGATTGCCGACGAGGACATCGCCTCCAATATGGCCTGGCGTGCGGACCTGACCCGTGCACAGGCGGTGGCGCTGGTCTCACGCGTCGAAGACAGCGCTGCCCGGCTCGCGGAGCGGGGGCTGCTGACAGCCGCCGACATCGATCCGGTGGCGCAGCCGCTCGCCGCGCTCTGCCTGCTGACTGAGGGGGCAGGCCGCCCGGAGTGGGCGCGCCTGGTCGCGGCGGATCCGGATGCCGGCTGCCGGGAGCGGCTGGCCGCCTGCCCCGGCCTCCCGACCGACGTGGCGGAGACCCTCGCCGCAGACACCGCCATCCGGGTCGTCGCGGAGCTCGCACTGTGGACGACCTCGGACATGGCGGAGCGGCTCGCGGAGCACCCGCATGCGGAGGTCCGCCGTGCGGTGGCCGCGAACGAGGCGACACCGCCCTCGGTGCTGGCCGCGCTGCTCACCGGTGAAGGGCTTCCCCCGGCTCGGCGGTGCGTGGTCTGCGATCGGAAGGAACCGCCGTTCGTCCACGATCAGGACTGCGCGGAGCCCGACTGCGAGCTGCCGTCGGGTGCCTCGTGTGACGGCTCCCACGAGTCCACGGTCCACGACATGCAGCAACAGGCGCTGAGAAACCCGGCCACGCCCGCCGCTGCCGTGCTCGCCTTCGCCGGTCATCCCTCGATGCTGCTGCGATGGGAGCTGGCTGGGCGCACCGACCTGCCTCCGGAGGTGTACGAACGCCTCGCCGGCAGCCCGGAGCCCGGCGTCCGCGGAACTCTCGCGGACAATCCCGCGATCGACGACCGTCTGATGCAGAGGCTGGCCACCGACCCCTGTGACGACGTGCGGCGCAGCCTGGCTCACAACCCGCGCGTGCCGCTGGACGTGCTCACCCGCCTGGCCGGAACCGTCAGAATCGGTCCCACCCCGCTGCCGCGGATCGCCACGGCCACGCCGGCCGAGGTCGAAGAACTGGCCGCCTCGCCGGATCCGGCCGTGCGGATGCTGGTGGCCGAACGGCGCGACCTGCCGTCCGGGATCCGCGACGCGCTGGCCGCCGACCCCGACGCCAAAGTGCTCAAGTCCATCGCGCCGCACCCGGGCCTGTCCGAAGCGCGACTGCGGGCCATGGTCGACCGGCACGGCGTACGGGTTCTCGTCAGAGTGGCGAGGAATCCGGACGTATCGGCGGCATTGCTGGAGGACCTGGTGCGGCACCGGCCGCCGGTGAAGAAGGCGTTCCGCGAGGTCGCACGCCATCCCAACGCGACGGCCCTGGCGCTGTCGGCGTGCTTGCAGGACTGGCAGGCCAGGCCGGTCGCTGCGGGACACCCGGCCCTGCCACCCGAGGTCATCGTCGAGTTGCTCGCGGACGACGAGTGGCAGGTGGTGGAGGCGGCCGCCGCCAACCCGTCGCTGCCGCTCACGGTGATGTCGGCGCTGGTGTCCTCACGCGGTCAGGTGGGTTGATTCGCCCGTTGCGCAACGAGGTCCCGTCCGATGGCCGGACGGGACCTCGTCGACCCGCTTCACATCATGGGCTGGTGCAGGTGAGCGCCGGGGCGGCCGAGGATCCTCCGCCGAGGAAGCCGAAGGTCGTGGTCGCGTTGGCCGCGAGCGAGCCGTTCCACGCCTCGTTGCGCACCGTCACGGCCGAACCGGAGCCCGAGCGCACGCCTCCCCACAGCTGGGTGATGGTCTGTGAACCGGGCCAGGCCCAGTTCACGGTCCAGCCGCTGATCGCCGCGTTGCCCGCGCGCACCGTGACCTCACCCTGGAAGCCGCCGGGCCAGGAGTTGACCACCCGGTACGTCGCCGAGCATGCGCCGGACGCTCCGCCGGACGGCGAGGGGCTCGGGCTCGGCGAGGGGCTCGGGCTCGCGCTGGGCGAGGGACTGGGGCTCGGCGAGGGGCTCGGGCTCGCGCTGGGTGAGGAGCTGGGCGACGGGCTCGGTGACGGGCTGGGGCTGGGCGAGGGGCTGGGGCTGGGGCTGGGCGAGGCGACCGCACCGCCCCACCCCGCCGTCGAGTCCAGCCAGGTCGCGCGGCGCAGCGTCCAGTCGCGCAGGTACTGCACCTGGCCCTGCCAGGTGGACGCGGTCGGAGTGGTGAAGAAGCCGATGGTGCGCGTCGTGAGGTTCGGCCAGCGCTGGAAGTTCCGCTGCGCGGCGTTGGTCAGCGGCTGGGCGAGACCGTCGATCCTGCTCTGCAGCGCGGCGTCGGACAGCACGCCGCGGCGCAGCTCCTGCCAGCGTGCCCTGACCTGGTCGACGAAGGCCGGATCCCGCATGAGCTGGGTGAACCAGTCGCTGGCGACCGGCTGCCGGGTCTGCTGATACTGCCAGCCCGCGGTCTGGTCGTTCTGGAAGAACCCGCCCACGCCGAACGTGAGGTCGTAGTCCCACAGCGGACCGGCGAAGATCTTGGTGTCCCGGTCCTTGTAGAAGTAGGCGCTGCGGTAGGTGGCGTCCATGTTCCGGCTCAGCTCGTAGACGATCAGCTGATCGATGAACGAGCCGACGTCGATGTACGCCCGATAGCCGGTGTCCGGGTCGGCGAAGTTCTGCGAGTGCAGCACGTCGTGGAACTCCTGGATGTAGCCCCGCAGCCAGTCCTTCTGCTGCGACTGCAGCGGTGAGGGGTCGACCACTTCGAGATAGGTCCAGCAGGTGGCGGACGACCCGCTGCACGGCAACGTCGGCTCCTCCGCGGCCATCCACTCGAACTTCCAGATGTATCCGCCCGTGAGCTTCGGCAAGGTCGTGTCGTCCTCGTCCAGCTGCTTGAGGTCGAGGCGGTTCTTCGAGTTCTTGATCGTCTCGGCGAGCATGTAGACGCCCATGTAGTCGTCGGCGCCCACCGGACCGGCGTCGGTGTTGAGATAGAGCTCCACGAACCGATACCGGGGAGCCTTCAGCCCCATCTCCTTACCGAGGTCGTAAACCAGGGCCTCGCGGATCAGCGACTTGTCGGGGAACGGCCCGCGCAGCACCCAGTCGGAGTCGGCGGGCATCCCCAGCACCGGGTAGTCGGCGTCGTCGTCATCGTTGTCCCAGAACTCCAGGCGATAGGGCGCCTTCTCGAACGAGGCCGACGACTGCCCCCGCAGGTGGACTCCGGAGCGGGTGGCGACGGCCGGAGCCGCGGTCAGCGACGCCGTCGCGCCACTGCCCGGGTCGAAAATCATGGTGGCGGCGTCGAGGTAGTCCCGGCCGGGCTTGCCCTTGCCGTACGAGTCGATCAGGACCAGCGGCAGGTCGTGGGCCGTGGTGGTGGCGGTGGCGACGTACATGGCCGTTCCGGGCTTTCCGGACGCCGTGCCGCCGGCGAAGGCCTGTGCGCGCAGTTGGGTGGTGCGGGTGAACTGCAGCGGCTGGCCGCCGTACAGCGCCGACTGCGCGGTGGGCGGCGTTCCGTCGGTGGTGTAGCGGATCTGCGCGCCGCCGGCCGCGGTGCTCAGCGACACCGAGACCTGCCCCTGGAAGGTGCCGCTCGGCACGGAGAAGGCGATGTCGCCGGTCAGGTCGTCGGCAGCCGCAGCCGCAGCATCGGCGGTCGCCGCGGCCGCGGCGGAGGCGGTGCTCGTGGCGCGGCCGGCCGACCCGGTGCCGGAGGCCGATCCGGCGCCCGCCGATGACGGGTACGCGTTGAGGGGCCCGGCGAGGAGCCCGGTGAGGAGCCCGGTGAGGAGCACGGTCACGAGCACGGCGACCGCCGTCCTCGTGGTACGGCGAGCCGCCGTGACGCCGGTGCTGCGGAGCGTCAGACGCACGATGCCTCCTGTTCGGGGCGGTGGGAGATGTCGGGCGCCGGGTCCATGGGCGACGCGGTGCCGTGGAAGTGGCGGCGCAGCGTCCGCCGCCAGGGCACGTCGGGCAGATCGGGGCGGAGGGCGGCCAGACCGGTGGCGTACTTGGAGATGCGGGCGGGTCTCATCCCGGCCCGCCACAGCATGCGGTCGACCGGGGTGGCGGCCGAGGCGCTCTTGGTCTCGACCACAGCGAGGCCGGGCAGGCGCAGCGCGCGGCCGTCGTGCCGCCAGGCGAGCTCGGTGTCGACGGTGACCCGGCTCGCGGTGTCCGGCAGCAGCAGGGTGGCACGGTGATATTCGGTGACCAGGACCGGTTCCAAGGAGCTCCTGGCGGTGGGACCGATCGACTCGCGGGCGAGCGCCTCGTCCACGAAGTCGCGCCCGAGGTCCACTGTGTCGCGGTCCCGCGGGTCGTAGGGCAGCCGGTGTTTGGTGATGCTGCCCCGCGCGCCACTGATCTTGACCTCCAGCCAGCACTGGGCGGAGTCGAGGTAGGTGCGGGTGCGCACCTTGAAACGCCGGCGCCGGCGATAGGCCGCGCAGTGGTAGCTGGTCAACTGAGGGGTGTCGAAATACACCGACTGGTAGCGGAAGGTGCGTTCGCCGTCGATGTCCAGGGCCTGGGCGTACGGCATGAGCCGTTCCAGCAGACGGGGCAGCGCCTCCGCCGGGACCAGATACTTGCGGTCCACCCGGGTCTGCAGCGCGGCCCGGTCGACCAGCTCGTCGAGCCCGACGGGGGCCAGTCGCGCAAGGGCGGTCCCGATGGGCATCGTGGTCATGGGCGTGCTCCGGCCGGTGCGGGCGCCTCGGGTTCGGCGGTCAGCGCCCGGTCGGTCAGCGCGTACCGGACGTCGACCACGGTGGTCTCGTTGACGAGGTCGAGCCGCTGGACGGTGACGGCGTGCACCCGGGCGTCGAGGAGTTGTTCCAGGTGCGCGACGAGCGCGACGTGGTCGGTGAAGGCCGAGTCGAGCACCAGGATCTGGTGCCGGTAGTGCCGGAGCAGCCGCCGGTGGTCGCCCAGGAACATCACCACGAGGATGAGCGCCATCATGCCGCCGCTGAGCCAGACCGAGGAGGTGCTCACCGCGCCGAGGATCCCCAGGGCGAGGGCCGAGAAATAGTAGGCGACCTCGTGCTGGTCGAGTTCCGTCGAGCGCAGGCGGATGATGGAGAGCACACCGAACAGCGCCATCCCCAGCCCGAGCCCGGCGCCGGCGTTGCCGGCGCTCAGCGTGCTCGCCACCGCGAGGACGCCGATGTTGACCCCGAGGTAGGAGACGACCAGGTCACGGCGGCGGTGCCGCGGGAAGTAGAGCCCGAAGACGAGCAACCCCACCGAGCAGATGTCGATCGTGAACAGGACGAGCTGCGCCACCACGTTCGTTCCTCCTGAGTCGCCGCCGGGATGGGCAGGACACGCCCGCATCTCCACACGGGCGTGTCGAAACTTTCGAATGTCAAAAGAAAGTTTCGGGAACTCGTGCGGAACAATAGGTGAATCCGCGGTGCCGCGTCAATGAACATCTGACACGGAGTCATGTCCGAATTGGCGGAAGATCGCTGATCGGCAATTAATCAGGGCCGGTGCGTCGTCGTTCGTCGATAGCGATGCGCCATTCCGACCGAGGCGTCTCCAGCTGAAAGTTTCACTACCCGGGCTCGAAAATCGGGAGCACCCGATTACCGCATGGCCGAGCCCGGGGGGCACATACGCGGAAGGCCGGACCGCCGTCCTCCCGGTCCGGCCTTCCGTGGGCATGACGAGGACCGCTATCCGGCTCATCAGGACCTCGAACGCCTCCTGCCGGCGGGCAGGGTCTCCGCTGTGGCATGCGGCCCACCGCAAGATCAGTAGTTCTCGCGCATGGATGATCAGTGGTGGCGGCAGCCTTCCTGCAGCCGGTCCACCGGCAAGATCACGGTCTACGGCTGAAGGTCGCGCTGGTACCAGGTGCCTGACTTGCCACCGAGATCGGCCGGGGCGGCCGGGCCGACCGGGACGAACCCGGCCTTGGTCAACACCTTCTGGGACGCGACATTGTCGTGGGAGGTGGCCGCCCGTAGTGTGCGCAGCCCGTGCCGCGCCGCCGCCAGCCGGCAAAGCTCCTGGACAGTCGCGGTCGCCACGCCGCGGTCGGCGACCTGCTGCGCGACCCGGTAGCCGAGTCTCGCAGTGCCGTCCTCCAAGTCGTACAGGTTGAACCGGGCCAGAACCGAGCCGTCATGAGCGACGAGCACGTAGAAGGCGCAGATACCGGCCTCCTGCTCGGCCAGCGAGGCGTTGTACCGGTCGGGGAACTGGTCGAAGAACTCGTCGCCGCGGTCGGAGATCGAAGCAGCGAAGTAGGTGCGGTTCGCCAGCTCGAAGGCCAGGACCGCCGAGGCGTGGTCGGCATGCAGCTGCTTCAGCTCGGGCATTGCCCGACTTTACCCAGATCCTGCGCCGAGGCCACCTGAGTTTCCGCCAGCGGCGGACAGCTGCATGAAGTCGTCATCGGGCCTGAGGTGAGGCTATGCGTGTGGAAAGGACCCGAAGGTGACTGCTAGGGGGCGATCGTCGCGTCGGTTTCGGGACTGGGCGCCATGGGAGCCGTCTTTCCCAGCCGGGTGTCGATCAGGAGCAGGGCGGCCAGCGCGGCCACGAGCAGGATCCCCGCCGCCCACCCCGTCGCGAGGTTGTAGCCGTGAACCTGGCTCTGCACGCTGGAGGCGTTGGCGGCGAGGTAGGCCGCCGCGCCGTTGGCCGCGACGGTGTTCAGCAACGCGGTGTCGAGCGACGCGCCGGCCTGCTGGGAGACGTTGAACATCGCGCTCGCCACGCCCGCCTCGCTGGGCCGTACGCCGAACGTCGACAGGTCGAGCGCGGCCGGCAGGACGAGGCCCATCCCGATGCCGATCAGGATGAAGGAGGGAAGGACGCCGGACGCGTACGCGCTGTCGGCGTCGAGGCGCGTGAGCAGCGCCATCCCC
This sequence comes from Microbispora bryophytorum, assembly GCF_043197435.1. Taxonomy (NCBI): domain Bacteria; kingdom Bacillati; phylum Actinomycetota; class Actinomycetes; order Streptosporangiales; family Streptosporangiaceae; genus Microbispora; species Microbispora bryophytorum. Next base: position 826,786 of record NZ_JBICTF010000004.1, read on the forward strand.
ACGGCCCCCAGCAGCAGGCCGGTCCCCATGATGAACCGTGGCGCGACGGTCGTCATCAGCCGGCTGCCGAGACCCACGGCCAGCATGACCCCGAGGGTCAGCGGCAGGAAGGCCAGCCCTGTCCGCAGGGCGGAGTAGTGCTTGATGTCCTGCAGGAAGAAGCTGATGAACAGGTAGGCGCCGAAGGGCCCGGCCATCATCATCGCGACGACGAGGTAGGCGCCGCCGCGTCCGCGATGGCGGAGGATCGGCAGAGGGAGCAGAGGGTTGCCCACCCGGGCCTCCGCCAGCAGGAACAGGGCCAGCAGGACGACGCCCGCGGCGAGCGGCACGATGGTGGCCGTCGCCGTCCAGCCGTCCTGCGTCGCCTTGGTGAACCCCCAGACGATCGCCACCAGGCCGGCCGTGGCGAGTGCCGCTCCGAGGAAGTCGTATCCGGTCCCGACCTCGGCGCGGGACTCGTGCAGGAACACCACGACGCCGAGTGCGGCGACGAGGGCGATGGGAGCGTTGACGTAGAGCACCCAGTGCCAGCTCAGCGATGTGGTGAGGATTCCGCCGAGGATCAGCCCGATCGGTGATCCCGCGGCGACGACCCCGCCGAAGACCCCGAACGCGGCACCCCGCTCCTTGGGGTCGGTGAAGGTCGTGGCCACCAGGGAGAGCGACGCGGGCGCGAGCAGCGCGCCGAACGCTCCCTGCGCCACTCGGGCGGCCAGCAGCATCGTCAGGCTCATCGCCGCGCCACCGGCCGTCGAAGCGGCGGCGAAGCCGACCAGCCCGATGAGGAGCGCTCGCCTGCGGCCGGCGTAGTCGCTGACCCGCCCGCCCAGCAGGAGGAGTCCTGCGAAGGGGAGCGTGTAAGCGGTGATGACCCACTGCCGGTCGGCCGCCGTGATCGCCAGGTCGGCGTTGATGGAGGGCAACGCCACATTGATGATCGTCATGTCGACCACGATCATCAGCTGGGCGAGCGCGACCGAAGCCAGCCCGAACCATCTCCGGCGATCGGGGTGCGACGACTCCGTCCTCTGCTCGGTGCTCTCCGTCATTCGGCTCGTCCTTCCGCATGGACCGGGGCTCATCGAGCGCAACTGTAACAGCACGACTGACAATCAGGTCAACGGTTTATCTGTGTCGCTGCTAATCTCTCGGCATGACCACCGAGGTGCCCCGGGCGTTGTCCGGCCGTCTCAGCTACCTGCTCGGCAGGCTCTACATGCGCGCCCTCGACCTGGAGGCCCGGCGACTCGAGGCGCTGGGGGTGACCGTGAAGCAGCAGGCGGTCCTGGCGCTGCTGGCCGACGAGGGCCCGATGACGCAGCAGCACCTGGGTCAGCGCCTCGGAATCGACCGGACCACCGTCGTCGCGGTCGTCGACGGCCTCGAACAGGCGGGGTTCGTCGAGCGTCGACGTAGCCCCGCGGACCGGCGTGCCTACCTGCTGACGCTCACGCCGGACGGCGTACGGGCGGGGGAGCAGGGGCACGGCCTGGTGAGCGGGGCGGAAGCCGAACTCCTCGGTGTGCTCGACGAGGACGAACGGCGGACGCTCACCGAGCTCCTCGGCCGGGCCGTCCAGGGCCGGGGCCAGGGCCCCGGCGATGCGGGCGCTTCGCCCCGATAGCGAGCGCGCAGGCCTCCGGGCATACGGCGTCGAGTTCCGCGATCCTGACAAAGCCGTCTCACATCTTCCCTGGACAGCGCGCGACGGAGAGTGAGCTCCCGCCGTGGTTCTTCCCGCACCTTCGGTATTTCGTCCGGGTGCGAGAAATCACCGACGCATTGTCGGTACGTGCGGAGAAGGCCGCCGATCAGCGGTTGACAGGCTTACATTCACCCCACAGACTTACTGAAACTTTGCAGTCAGCGACTGTTCGCGAGCTGTCGCGTACTGCCGAAAGACGGCTCGGAGAAAAGGATGCGTTTTCGTTTCCCGCTCGTCCGCGGCTGAGAAAGGTTTCAGTATGTCTTCAGGAGGCACGTCCCCCTCCACTGCCTCTGTCGTCAGGAAACGTGTTGTCACGCTGGCGCTGGGCGTCGGCTTTCTGGGAGGTCTCGGCATTCCGGCCGCCGGCGCGGATGTCGCCGCCGCCGCGCCGGGCCCCCAGGCGGTCGTCCAGGAGCAGGCGCCGAGCCTGCCCAGCGGGCGGACCACCTACCGGACGATCACGGACTACAACGACGAGATGCTGGCGCTGAGCGCCCGGCATCCCGGCCTTGTCAAGCACATCACGCTGCCGCACAAGACCCGCCAGGGCCGGGAGGTGTACGGCATCGAGGTCACCCACGACGTCGACGCCGCCGACGGCAAGCCGGTCCTGCTGATGATGGGCGTCCACCACGGCAACGAGTGGCCCTCCGGCGAGCACACGATGGAGTTCGCCTACGACCTCATCGGCAACGACGGCAAGGACCCCCGGATCACGCGCCTGCTCGACACGGCGCGGGTCATCTTCGTCCCGGTCGTCAACGTCGACGGGTTCGTCATCAACCGGCGTACGAGCTGTGGCCTGTCCCCGACGTGCGCGAGCAACGCCGGCGTGGACATCAACCGCAACTACCCCTTCGGCTGGGGCAGCAACGCCGGCTCCAACGCGACGACGCGTGGCCCGGGGCCCGGCTCCGAGCCCGAAGTGCAGAACATCATGGATCTGACCAAGAACAACCAGGTCACCGTCCTGATCACGAACCACACCTCCGGCCACACCGTCCTGCGCCCGCCGCTGGAGAAGCGGGCGGGCGACGCCCCGGACGAGGCCGTCTACGCCGCCCTGACCGACGCGATCACGGCCGAGAACGGCTACACCGGCATGAAGTCGGGCTTCGACTACGAGACGACCGGTGAGACCCCTGACTGGTCGTACTACGCGACCCGCGGTCTCGGGTTCACCTTCGAGATCATGAAGACCCAGTCGACCAACAACACCTACTCCGAGGTGATCGAGGACTACACGGGCACCGGTCGCTACGAGGGCAAGTCGAACCGCGAGGCGTTCATGGTGGCCCTGGAGTACGCGGCCGATCCGGCGGCGCACTCCGTCATCACCGGCAAGGCGCCGAAGGGCGCGGTCCTGAAGGTCACCAAGGACTTCGACCTGTGGACGGCGCCGATCCGGCAGGCGGGCGACGTCCTCGACCCGCCCCAGAGGGTCCCCACCCACCTGGAGTCGACGCTGGTCGCGCCCACCAACGGCAAGTTCGCCTGGCACGTCAACCCGTCCGTACGGCCGGCTCCGGCCTACACCGAGGCCGGCGTCGTCGCCACCGGGCCGGGTAACTTCATCAAGGAGAGCTGGACGCTCACCTGCGCCCGCCCGACCGGCGAGGTTCTGGAAACGGTGCACGTGACCGTCGACCGGGGCGAGAAGGTCGACGTGCGGCTGCAGGAGTGCAAGACGAGGTTCAACGGCAACGGCCCGAAGAACTGACCGACATCACGACGCGATGTAGCCGGGCGGTCCCTGCGGGGGCCGCCCGGCGGCGTTGCATCCGGCAGGCGCTTCGCGATTCATGAGTAGGGCGACCGGCCCGAGGGCCGGGTTCGCCACTCCTCGAAGAAGGGAAGTGTTCCAGGATGAGGCACGTCCCAGAGACCGGCCGGTCGCTCGCCGTGCTGGACGCCTCCCGGATCGTCGCGAACCTGCGCACGCTCTTCGACGGCCGTCGTCTCTCGCCGTCGCAACGCCGGATCGCGCGCTACCTGCTGGACAACGCGCAGGAGGCCGTCTTCTTCACCAGCGCGGACCTTGCCGAACGCGCCGGCGTCAGCCAGCCGTCGGTCACGCGCTTCGCCGCCGCGCTCGGGTTCCGCGGGTTCCCGGAGTTCCGGGAGGCGCTGCGCACCTCCGTGTTCGGCGAACGGCCGCCGGCCGAGAAGGGCGACGGCTACAACGAGATCCAGGAGCTGGTCAACTCCGAGATCCGCGACCTCGAACGGCTGCGCGACGGCCTGGCCGACCCCGGTCAGCTCCGGCGGGTGGCCGACCGGCTGGCCAGGTCGAGCCCGCTCCTGGTCATGGGCCTGCGGATCAGCGCGCCGCTGGCGCATCTGTTCGGCTACCTCGCCGAGAAGGTGCTCCCGGACGTACGCGTCCTGGACGTGCCGGGCTCGATCCTGGAAGACCGGCTGAGCAGGGCGGCGGAGTCGGGTGCCGAGTGGGTGCTCGCCATCGGACTGCCGCGCTATCCGCGTGAGCTGGCGGAGGGGCTCGTCTGGGCGCGGCGGGTCCGGCTGAAGGTCGCCCTCGTCACCGATCAGCCGGTGGGCCGGCTCACCGAACTCGCGGACGAGGTCCTGCTGGCCCCGGTGAGCTCGGGCTTCGCGTTCGACTCCCACGCCGGCCCGACGGTCCTGTGCACCGCGCTGCTGCACACCATGCTGGACACCCTCGCCGCCGAGGGACAGACCCGGCTGGAGGCGTTCGACGACAGGGCCGCGGAGCGTCAGGTCTTCCTCACCGGCTGACCCGGCGACCGCGTCGCGGTGCTGGAGATCGCCAGGGACTCGGAGCCGCTGCGCCGCGCCGTCGCCTTCGTTGCCTCGGGCCCGCGTGCGAGGCCTTCCGCCCGGTGGCGGACCACGTGTTCCCGCTGGAGGAGGTCGTGGAGGCTCACCGGCACTGCTGGACACCGCGGAGCGGGCGTCCGTACAGCCCGGCTGTTTTAGGACTACAGTTTATATAACTGTAGTCCTATACCTGTGAGTGTGCCCATGGACAAGCCGGTCGGGATGTTCGACCGCGACTACGAATGGTCCGCCTTGACGCGGTTCATCACCGACGAGCAACCGGGCGCGACTCTCGGAGTGGTCTCCGGGCGACGGCGCCAGGGCAAGACCTTCCTGCTGGACGCGGCGTGTCGTGCCGCAGGCGGCTTCTACTTCGGAGCGACCGAGGCGGCCGATGCCGAATCGCTGCGCCGGTTGAGTGCCGCGCTGACCGCCCATGCCCGCCCTGCCACCCCGTATCACTTCGCCGACTGGTCCGAAGCCCTCGACGCACTCCTGGCTCTTGGCTCCGAGCGGCCCACCTCCGTCGTGATCGACGAGTTTCCCTACCTCGCACGGGCGAACCCGGAGTTGCCTTCCCTCATCCAGGAGGCGTTCCGGCCGATGCGGGATCAGCGCACCACATCCCGTACGCGTCTGTTGTTGTGTGGTTCGGCGCTGTCCTTCATGGGCCGGCTCTTGTCCGGGAACGCGCCGTTGCGCGGACGGGCGGGGCTGGAACTGCTCGTCCGTCCGCTCGACCACCGTCTGGCCGCCGAGTTCTGGGAGATCTCCGATCCGGCGCTGGCTCTCAAGGTCAACGCCGTTGTCGGCGGCACGCCCGCCTATCGTCGCGAGTTCGCACGGGGTGACACTCCGGCGGGACCGGAAGACTTCGACGACTGGGTGGTCCGCACTGTGCTCAACCCGGAGACACCCCTGTTCCGCGAAGCCCGCTATCTGCTTGCCGAGGAGCCGGACCTGCGTGACAGCGCCCTGTATCTGTCCGTGCTGGCGGCCGTCGCCGACGGCAACGCCACGCGCGGGGGCATGGCCGGCTACCTGGAACGCAAGGCGACGGATATCGCGCATCCCATCAACGTGCTCGAAGACGCAGGCCTGCTGCACCGCGATTCGGATGCGTTCCGGGACAACCGCGCCACATACCGCATCTCCGAACCGTTGATCCGCTTCTACCACGCCATCATGCGGCCGGTCTGGGACCAGCTGGAGCGACCGGGCAGCGCCGCCCGGGTCTGGCAGGCCAGCCGCCGCCGCTTCGTCAGCAATGTCCTCGGCCCGCATTTCGAGCAGATCTGCCGGGAGTGGTCGCTGCATCATGCCGATCCCGACCTGTTCGGCGGGCTGCCTGCCCGCGTCGGTCACGGTGTCGTCCACGATTCCAAGGCCAGAACCGGTCACGAGGTGGACGTGGCCGTGATCGGCATCGCTGACGGCGGCAAGCCGCCGCTCCTGGCCATCGGCGAAGCCAAATGGAATGACACGATGGGAATCGCCCACGTCGAACGTCTCCGGCACATCCGCGACTTGATCGCCGCGTCCGGCCGTTACGACACTACGCGTACCCGTCTCGTCTGCTTCAGCGGCGCCGGATTCAACGACAAGGCGGCGGCCCAGGCGAGCGCCTCACCCGATGTGCACCTGATCGACCTCCCGGCTCTGTACGGCCGGAGCTGACGGGCGAGCGCAAGGCCATCCCCCGAGCGGGGACGTGGGCCTCCGTCGATAGGGTCCCCTGGGGTAGGACGCCGACGAGGGGGATCGTGAACGTGATGGAGCGGGCCGACGGGGCTGGGCTGCGTGAAGTGGTGCCGGGAGTCTTCGCCTGGGTGCAGCCGGACGGCACCTGGTGGGTGAACAACGCCGGAGCCGTGGCGGACGACGACGGCGTCCTGATCGTCGACACCTGCGCGACCGAGGCGCGCACCCGGCGCTTTCTCGGCGCGGTCGCCGAGGCTACCGGCGGCGCCCCGGTCCGGATGGCGGTGAACACCCACCAGCACGGGGACCACTGCTACGGCAACAGCCTGCTCCCGTCCGACACGGTCGTCTTCGGGCACGCGGCGATGCGGGAGGCGTTGCTGGCCGATCCGATCATCGACGGCTGCCCGCCGGCGTGGACGCCGGTGCCCGACTGGGGACACGTGACGCGCCGCCCGCCGTCGGTGGTCTTCACCTCCGAGCTGACCGTCCATGTGGGGGCGCGCCGCGTCGAGCTGCGGCATCCCGGTTACGCCGCCCACACTCCCGGGGACGTCGTGGCCTGGCTTCCCGGCGAACGGGTGCTGTTCGCCGGGGACCTGCTATTCAACGGGCTCACCCCGATGGTGCTGATGGGGTCGGTCGAGGGGGCGCTGCGGTCGCTGGACTGGCTGGCGGCCTTCGCACCCGAGCACGTCGTGCCGGGACACGGGCCGCTCGCCACCGCCTCCGAGCTGCCGGAGGTCCTGGCCGCGCACGAGCGGTACTACCGCTTCGTCCTCGACACCGCCCAGGCGGGACGTGAGAACGGGCTGACCCCGCTGGCCGCCGCGCAGGCGGCCGACCTGGGGGAGTTCGCCGGATGGGCGGACGCCGAGCGCCTGGTGCTCAACCTGCACCGTGCCTACGCCGAAGCCGAAGGCGGCGAGGTGGATCTCCTCGCCGCCTTGGGCGACGCCATGACCTGGAACGGCGGGCCGCTGCCCACTTCAGTCTGAAGCGGGCGTCACGACCAGCCCTGCAGGCCGGCTCCGTACGGATAGAGGGGGTTGCCGTAGGTGGTGGGGACGGTCTGGCCCGCGTCGATGCGGGCCCGGATCTCCGACCGCTGGGCGGCGGTCGCGCCCAGGTCGTAGGGGAGGTTCCAGTCCTCGACGGCGTCGGCGAGCACGTCGCCGCCGCCCGCCTTGAGGACCTGGTCGAGGCTGCGCGGCAGCTGCCACGGCAGGCGCCCGCGCGGCGTGTAGTCGCCGAACAGGAGCGAGGCCGTGGCCGGGCCGACCTCCTCACCGCCCCGGTACGTCACCACGATGGCGTCGGCCAGGCCGTTCCACTCGCTGATGACGATGGGCCGGGGGAGGGTCAGCACGACCACCACCGGGACGCCCTGGTTCTTGAAGTTCTGGATGACGGCCAGCTGGTCGGCGGGCAACTGGGGCTGCTCCTTCACCCAGGCGGTGGCGTGTGTGTAGGTCGGCTCGCCGACCGCCACGATCGCGAGCGTGGGTGACGGCCCGGTGTCCTGGTAGACGTTGACGCCCGTGGTGGCCGCCCGCGCCCTGACCGCGTCGAGGAGGGTCTGCGAGCCGTACTCCTGGTGGAAGAAGCTCGTCCAGATGCAGCAGGCCGATCCGTCGGTGGCCCGTGGGCCGGCCACCACGACGTTGTCGCCCGCCTTGAGCTTCAGCGGCAGCACGCCGTTGTTCTTGAGCAGCGTGACGGACTCCCGGGCGGCCTGGTTGGCGAGCGCGACGTACGACGGCTGGTGGAAGCGGTAGGGCCCGTTCACCGGGTCGCCGTACGGGTGCTCGAACACGCCGAGCGTGAACTTCAGGCGCAGGATCCGGGTGACCGCGGCGTCGATCCGCGCGATCGGGACTCCTGCGAGGAAGGCCGCCATGGTGAACCCGGTGGCTCCGGGGTCGGCGCCGCCCATCACGTCGGAGCCGGCGTTCGCGGCCTTGACCCAGACCGACGACGGCAGCCAGTCAGTGGTGATGAGACCGGTGTAGCCGAGGTTGGTCCGCAGGTAATCGAGGATCGGCTTGCTGTCGCCCGCGCCCGAGCCGCCCGGGTCGAGGTAGGAGCTCCCGGCGTACCCCGGCATGATGTTGACCGCGCCCGCCTCCATCGCGGCCCTGAACGGGATCATGTGGTACTTGATCGTCACCGCGTCGTAGGTGATCCCGGCCTCGCCGCCCGCGCCCTCGCCCGGCCAGTGCTTGACGGTCGCCAGCACCGAGGCGGGATTGAGCTCGGGGCCGCCCTGCAGCCCGGCCACCAGCGCGTGGACCTGCGCGGCCGCGACGTCGGCGTTCTCGCCGTTGCCCTCCTGGATGCGGGGATAGAGAACCTTGGTGCCGACCTCGGCGAGCGGGCCGAGCACGCCGCGCGCCCCGACCTCCAGCTCCTCACGGCGCTGCATGTCGCCGAGCTTGTAGTCGAGCGCGTAGTCCTTGCCCGCCGCGAGCGTGCTCTGCAGCGGATAGGTGGTCTGGTATCCGGCGATGGTGTCGCCCGCCGAGACGGGCGGGATGCCGAGCCGGGTTCCGGACGCGCTCAGCAGCACGGCGTGCAGGTCGTTCGGCAACGCCGGGCCGAAGTGCCAGCCCGACAGCGGGTAGGTCTGGGCGTTGTAGAACATCTGGTACGCCTTCTCCTCGGGGGTCATCCTGCCGAGAAGGTCGTTGACGCGGGTTTCGACGGGCAGCCGCCAGTTCTCGTACGGCTCGATCGTGCCGTTCTTGTTGAGGTCGCGGGCGCCGTTCACGATCGCGACGCCGTCGGCGACCTGCTCGACGTCGGGCAGGTAGAGGCTGAAGGTGCGGATGTTCGACGTCGTCCTGCCGCCCGAGCCGCTCACCGCGACGACATACCACTTGTACGTCCACCGGTCGGGGATGTCCCAGGTGGGGGTGTAGCTCGTGCCGGTCGGCTCGGCGACCTTGGTGTAGAGGTCGATCAGGTTGCCCGAGGCGGTGAAGTCGTAGTCGGTGCGGCTGACGTTCAGCCAGACCTCGTAGCGCACCGCGCCGGAGACGGCCGCCCAGGAGAACGCCGGCCGCCGGGTGTCGGTGATCATGGCCTTGTCGGCGGGGGCCGACAGCGCGAACTGACCGGTGGTCGCCGGGGCCCTGGAGGGTGAGGACAGCAGGGGCGCGGTCGTGGCCGCCGTGTCCACGGTGCCGAAGACCTGGAACTCCCACAGCGAGTACCCGTAGCCCGTCGCCCGGGCGGTGCCGACGAAGCGGACGTAGCGGCCGTCGCCGGTGACGCTCAGGTTCTCGACGCCGCCCCTGCCGCCGGTGGTGGTGTGGATCGGCGTCCACGACGTGCCGTTCGCGGAGACCTCGATCCGGTAGCCGGTGGCGTACGCGGACTCCCAGTTGAGCGTGACGCCGGTGACGTGCCCGGCGCCGCCGAGGTCCACCCGCAGCCACTGGTCGTCGGAGTACTGGCTCGACCAGCGGGTCGTCGTCCGTCCGTCGAGCGCCGCCGCCGGAGCGTTGCCGCCCTCCCAGGACGAGGCCGTCACCTGCTTGTACGCCGAGATCGGTGTGCCGCTCGGCGGTGGGTCGGTCGGCGGTGGGTCGGTCGGGCCGCCGCCGCTGGTGTGGACGGCGAACTCCCACAGGGAGTAGCCGTAGCCGGTGGCGCGGGCGGTGCCGTACAGGCGGACGTAGCGGCCGGTGCCGCTGACGGTGAGGGTCTGGGTGCCGCCGGTGCCGGAGGTGGTGCTGTAGAGGTCGGTCCAGGTGGAGGCGTTGCCGGAGACCTGGATCTTGAACGCGGTGGCGTAGGCGGTCTCCCAGGTCAGGACGACCGTGCAGATCGTCCTGGCCGAGCCGAGGTCGACCTGGAGCCACTGCGGGTCGGCGGCGGCGCTCGACCAGCGGGTGCCGGGGTCGCCGTCCAGGGCCGCCGACGCGGGCGTCCCGGCGTTCTCGGTGGACGAGGCGATGGCGGGCCGGTTCAGCGCGGCGTTGGAGCCGGCGCAGCCCGAGGACGTGCCGGTGGTGCCGTAGACCTGGAACTCCCACAGCGAGTAGCCGTAGCCGGTCGCGCGGGCGGTGCCGTACAGCCGGACGTACCGGCCGGTGCCGTTGACGGTGAGGGTCTGGGTGCCGCCGGTCGCGGTGGTGGTGGAGTAGAGGTCGGTCCAGGCGGAGGCGTTGTCGGACACCTGGATCTTGAACGATGTGGCGTAGGCGGTCTCCCAGTTGAGAATGACCTGGCTCAGCGTCGCCGTGGTTCCGAGGTCGACCTGGAGCCACTGCGGGTCGCCGAAGGCGCTGGACCATCGGGTGCCCGTATCGCCGTCCACCGCCGCGGAGGCGGGGGTGCCGGCGTTCTCGGTGGACGAGGCCGTCGCCGTCCTGCCCTGCGACAGCAGGACGGGCGCGGCGTACGCGGGCCCGGCGACGACGCTCGCGAACAGCGCGAGCGCCGCGGCCAGCATGAGGGAGAGCCCGCGCCGGAGCGTGAGGGGGTGTGTCATGGCGTCTCCTGCCTGCCGCTACCAGCCGACCGCGACCAGCAGCCACTGCGGATCGCCGTGCGAGATGAACGAGGACTGGCCCGCGTAGTCGTCGTAGGGGAAGCCGTAGGCGAGCTTGCCGATCGCGTGGTCGTGCCAGAACTTCGCGTAGTAGTTCGCCGGCGCGGCCTTGTAGTAGTTCGACGCGTCCGACTGCTGGGCGTCGGACAGCCCGGCGACGTGCCGGTTCAGCGCCGCGCACATCTTCGGCGCCTCGGAGAGCGGCCCGGCGCACCCGGTGACCTGCGAGGTCGTCGCCGTCACGCCCTGCTGGGCGGCGTAGCCGGTGAAGTAGTTCGCGTACGCCCCGCCGGGCTGGAAGATCGACGCGCTGCCCGGGGCCGGGATGCGGTACGGCGCCTGCACCTGGGCCAGCTGCTTGAACTCGGTGGGCACCTCGTCAATGAACCGCTGGAACGTCGCCGCGCGGGACTCGGCGAACGTGGCGTAGTCCTCGCCGACCGCCACGTCGTAGCCGTCGCGGGCGTGCAGGCGCATCGCGAGCTTCAGGCCGAACGCGTCCACCCGGGTCGTGTTGCCGTTGAACACCGACGGCCCGACGGTGAACTCGATGAAGTCGTAGTACTGGCTGTTGGGGGAGCCGAGGTAGAAGTACATCCGGCCCGCCGTGTTGGCCGGCATGTCGAAGTAGGGCTGCTCGGCGATCGAGTGGACCTGACCGTTGTAGCTCCAGTAGACCTGCGAGTCGGGATACTGCCCGTTGGTCCGGTTGAGGATCTTGACCATGACGACGTTCCCGGCCGCCGGGATGGTCGAGGTGTCGCCCCAGAAGGCGTCGGGCGGGGTCGTCGGGCCGGTCGTCGGATCGGTCGTCGGATCCGTCGAGCCGCCCGTGGTGTTCACGGTGAAGTTCCACAGCGAGTAGCCGTACGCGGTGGCGCGGGCGGTGCCGTACAGGCGGACGTAGCGGCCGGTGCCGTTGACCGCGAGGGTCTGGGTGCCGCCGGTGCCGGTGGTGGTGGAGTAAAGGTCGGTCCAGGTGGAGGCGTTGCCGGACGCCTGAATCTTGAATGCGGTGGCGTGGGCGGTCTCCCAGGTCAGGACGACCTTGCAGATCGTCCTGGCCGAGCCGAGGTCGACCTGGAGCCACTGGGGGTCGCTGAACGCGCTGGACCAGCGGGTCGCGCTGTTGCCGTCCACGGCGGCGGACGCGGGCGTCCCGGCGTTCTCGGTGGACGAGGCGGTCGCGGGCCTGCCCTGGGCGGCGTCGGCCGTGCCGCAGGCGGTGCCGGACGTCGTGCCGTAGACCTGGAACTCCCACAGGGAGTAGCCGTAGGCGGTGGCGCGGGCGGTGCCGTACAGGCGGACGTAGCGGCCGGTGCCGCTGACGGTGAGGGTCTGCGTGCCGCCGGTGCCGGTGGTGGTGGAGTAGAGGTCGGTCCAGGCGGAGGCGTTGTCGGAGACCTGGATCTTGAACGATGTGGCGTAGGCGGCCTCCCAGTTGAGGACGACCTGGCTCAGCGTCGCGGAGGTTCCGAGGTCGACTTGGAGCCACTGGGGGTCGCCGAAGGCGCTGGACCATCGGGTGCCGGTGTTCCCGTCGACGGCGGCCGACGCAGGTGTCCCGGCGTTCTCGGTGGACGAGGCCGTCGCGGTCCTGCCCTGCGACAGCAGCGCGGGCGCGGCCGTCGCCGGCGTGGACACGGCCGCCGCGGCGACGACGCAGGCCACGACCAGGACCAGTGCGCTGAGCGCGGCCGTCAGGACGCGGCGCGTGGGATGGATCCTCGAACGCTGTCTCATGATGGCGATTCCTCTTCGGGGGGTGAACGAGGCGAGCCCTGCCCCAGACACTGATCGCCTTCGATACTTAGGTCAATACTTGAATTTAGTGTGCAAGGAAACGATCTTGACCTTCGATATCCACTGTCGCCGACAGCCGGGAGTTGCGGTGAGCGGGCGCGTGATCCTCGGCGCTGATCCTCGGCGCTGATCCTTGACGGTGGGGGCGGCCGGGTTCGGCGGGCGGCGGTTCACTTCTGGTCTTCCGGGACCGGGGGGCACGTCAGAGCCGGCTGAACACGGAGGTCAGCGTTTCGATCTCCTCTGCGGAGAGCTTGCCGGTGAGGTGGCGGCGTACGGCGGCGTCCAGGCCGGGGTGCACGGCGGCGATGGCCGCGCGCCCGGTGCCGGTGAGGGTGACGATGACGCCGCCGGCGCGCTCGCGGGCGACCAGTCCGCGGGTGCTCATGCGGGTGAGCTGGTGGGAGATGCGCGTGCGGTCCCAGCCGAGCGACGCGGCGAGCTCGCTCTGGCGCAGGGCGCCTCCCGCCTTGTTGAGGTTGACGAGGATCGTCAGGTCCGGCTCGGACAGGCCCGCCGCCTCGGCGGCGTCCGCGATCACGCGGGCTCGGACGACCTCGTGGGCGCGCTTGAAGGCGACCCAGAAGTCGACGGGCTCCTGCGCGGCTCCGGTCGCGGACCCGTCCGTTTCCGCGGTCTCTCCATCCCGTGTTGACATATCAACGTTCCTCTTCCTAGTGTTGAAATATCAACGCTAACAGAGGGCCGTGTTCGCGCCGGCCCCGTCGGCGGCGTCCATGCTTCTCGGCCCACTGGAGGCGCCATGCACACCCGACCTCTTAGTACCGGCGGCCCTCGGGTCGCCCCACTCGCCTTGGGCTGCGCCGGCATGTCGGACCACACCGCCCCCGCCGACGAGGCCGATGCCGTCGCCACTATCCGCACCGCCCTCGACGCCGGCGTCACCCTCCTCGACACCGCCGACTTCTACGGCATGGGCCACAACGAGGACCTGATCCGCCGCGCCCTCCGCGCCGCTGATCGCGACAAGGCGCTCCTCAGCGTCAAGTTCGGCGGTCTGCGCGACCCGGAAGGAGCCTTCGTCGGCATCGAGGGCCGGCCCGCCCACGTGAAGAACGCGCTCGCCTACTCGCTGCGCCGCCTCGGCAGCGACCACGTCGACATCTACCGCCCCGCGCGCCTCGACCCCGGCACCCCGATCGAGGACACGATCGGCGCGATCTCCGAGCTGGTCCGGGCCGGGTACGTGCGCCACATCGGGCTGTCAGAGGTGGGGCCGGACACCATCCGCCGTGCTCACGCCGTGCACCCGATCTGCGATGTGCAGATCGAATACTCCCTGTTCAGCCGTGACCCCGAGACCAACGGCATCCTGGACACCTGCCGCGAGCTGGGGATCGGCACCACCGCCTACGGGGTCCTCGCGCACGGCCTGCTCACCGGCGCCTACCGGCCACCCGCCGGAGGCGACCCGCGCGCCGGCTGGCTGCCTCGCTTCCACCCCGGCAATCTCGCCGCGAATCTCACCCTCGTCGACCGGCTGCGGCCGCTCGCCGACGCGCACGGCATCAGCGTCGCGCAACTCGCCACCGCCTGGGTCATCGCCCAGAGCCGCGAACGCGGCGCCGTCGTGGCCGTCCTGGGCATCCGCCGGCCCCACCACGTCGAGGAGGCCCTTGCCGCGACCGGCGTCGTCCTGACCGGCACGGACCTCCGCACGATCGACGAGGCCGTCCCGGCGGACGCGGTGGCCGGAACCCGTTATGCCGCACCCCTCATGGCCCTGCTGGACAGCGAACGCACCGCTGTGCCGTCTACAGAAAGAACAGGCTGCGAACAATGAACACCACTGCGTCACCGCTTGCCGAACGTGCCCGGTCCGGGAAGCCGATCGGAGTAGGGATCATCGGGCTCGGGGCGAACGGAGGCTGGGCCGGGCGCTCCCACCTGCCGGCCCTGCGTGCCGTCCCCGGTTACGAGCTGAGGGCCCTGAGCGCGAGTTCGCAGCAGTCGGCGGAGCGCTCCGGACACAGGCACGGAGTGGCCCGCACCTTCGGAACGGCGGCCGAACTGGCCGCCTGCGACGAGGTGGACCTCGTGGTCGTGGCGGTGAAGGTGCCGCACCACCGGGAACTGGTGCGGACGGCGCTGAGCGCCGGCAAGAGCGTGCTGTGCGAGTGGCCGCTGGGCAACGGGCTCGCGGAGGCCGCGGACATGGCGTGGCAGGCGCGCGACCACGCGGTGCCGACCGTCGCCGGGCTCCAGGCGCGGTCGCACCCGGCCCTCGCCTACGTGCGGGATCTCGTGGCCGACGGCTACGTGGGGGAGGTGCTGTCCACGACGGTCGTCGGCTCCGGCGGCGCCTGGGGCGCCACCGTCGGCCCCGGCGACCACCACGTGCTCGACGCCGCCAACGGCATGACACTGCTGACCGTCCCCTTCGCCCACACCCTCGACGGACTCGCGTCCGTCCTGGGAGAGCCCGAGGACCTGCGGATCCACCTGGCGTCGCGGCGTACGTCGGCCGTGGACACCGAGAGCGGACGGCCGGTGCCCATGACCGCCGCCGACCAGGTGGTGGCCTCGGGACGGCTGCCGGGCGGCGCGGTGGCCACCTTCCACTACCGCGGAGGCATGTCCCGGGGCGTCAACTTCCGGTGGGAGATCAACGGCACCGAGGGAGACCTCGTCCTCACCGCCCCGGTCGGCCATCTCCAGCTCAGCCCGATCACGATCGAAGGCGGCCGGGGGACGGCCACCGGGCTCGCTCCGCTGGAGGTGCCGGAGGCCTACGTCCGCGTCCCGCTACTGGACCCCCACGCCGACGCGCCGGCCTACGCGGTCGCCCACGCCTACCAGCGGTTCCTGGACGATCTGCGCGAGGGCGGCACGCCGGGCGTGCCTGATTTCGCGCACGGCGCCGCCCGGCACCGCAGCGTCGAATCCGCCGTCACGACGGCGTGACCGGCGTCAGCCGCCGGGCCGCACCAGGCCGCTCTCGTAGGCCAGGATCACGAGCTGGACCCGGTCGCGGACGTCCAGCTTGGCGATGGCCCTGGCGACGTGGGTTTTGGCGGTCAGGGGGCTGATGACGAGGCGCTCGGCGATCTCGCCGTTGGACAGGCCGAGCGCGACGAGCCGCACCACCTCCAGCTCGCGGGTGGTGAGGGCGTCCATCCGCCGCCCGGCGTCGGGCGCGAGGTCCTGCCGCCGGGCGAACCGCTCGATGACGCGCCGGGTGACGCGGGGGGACAGGAGCGCGTCGCCGGCGGCCACCGCGGTCACCGCGCGGCGCAGCTCGGCCGGTTCGACGTCCTTGGTCAGGAAGCCGCTGGCTCCGGCGCGCAGCGCGGCGAAGACGTGCTCGTCGGTGTCGAAGGTGGTGAGGATGACGACCCGGCAGTCCTGACTGGTGACGATGCTCCTGGTGGCCGTGATGCCGTCCGTCCCCGGCATGCGGATGTCCATGAGGACGACGTCGGGGCGGGTGCTCGCGGCCAGCCGTACGGCCTCGGCGCCGTCGGCGGCCTCCCCGACGACGGCCACGTCCCGCGCGCGTGCCAGCAGGCTGCGGAAACCCGCGCGTACGAGTGCCTGGTCGTCGGCGAGAAGCACTCTGATCGTCACTCCGCCGAGCCTGCCACAGGGATCTCGGCCCTCACAGTGAAGCCCTGGTGGGCCGGACCGGCGGTGAGCGTGCCGCCGAGGGTGCGCACCCGCTCGCGCATCCCGGTGAGGCCGTTCCCGTCCGTGATCCCGCCGCCGGTCGGGTCGCCCTTGCCGTTGTCGGTGACCTCGACGGTGACCGATCGCGGGTGGCGGCCGACCGACACCTGGGCCGTGGTCGCCCCCGAATGCCTGAGCGTGTTGGCGAGGGCCTCCTGCACGATGCGGTGGACCGCGACGGACGCGGGGGCTGGGATCGTGGACAGATCCCCGTGTTCGTGGAGGGTGACGCCGAGCCCGGCGGCGCGGGCGTCGGCGACGAGCGCGCCGAGCGCTGACGCGTCGGGCTGGGGCGCGGTGCCGGCGGGACCCTCCCGCAGGACGGCGATGAGCGAGTTGAGGTCCTTCATCGCCCGGTTCCTGACGTCCTGGGCCAGGCGCAGCGCGGCGGCGGCCTCGGCTGGCTCCTCCCGCAGGGTGTCGGCGGCGACATTGAGGTGGACACCGACGACGGCCAGCGTGTGGGCGACGATGTCGTGCACCTCCCGTGCGACGCTCAGGCGCTCCTCCGCGGCGCGGGCGCGATATTCGGCCTCGCCCAGCAGGTCGCGCCGGCGCTGCGCGGCGGCGTAGGCGAGGCCCGCGGCGACGAGGGCCGCGAGCAGCGCCCCCTCACCGAGGGTGTGGATGAGGTAGCGCGTGAGGTTCCTGCCGATGATCCACCGGGCGTCGACGGCGGAGTAGACGAGCTGGGCGACGCCGACGCCGACCACCCAGCGCACGCGGGAGGTGCCGGCGGCGGTGAAGTACGCCGCCGCCACGGGCCAGATCCACCCGGCGGGAGACCAATGCGTCAGGTGGTAGGCGAAGACGGCGGCGACCGACAGCAGCAGCACGGTCATCGGCCACCGGCGCCGGACGAGCAGGAGCGCGCCGAGGAACAGCGCGAGGGGAATCTGGCCGTCCCAGGGGTTGCGCACACCCGTGGCGAGCGCGACGGCGACGAAGAGGACCACAGTGAGAACGGCGAACGCGACGTCGGCGATCCACCCGGTCTGGCGAGCCTGGCTCGAACGGTGAGCGGAGGCGGGTTCGGGCACGGTGTGCGACGCGGCCATGCGGGCCCTTTCACGAGGGACTGGTGACGCCGCAACGCTAGGCCGGGGCGCGTCCGCGCCGCGTCGTCCGGCCACAGGCACCTCGCGCATCCTCCGCCGGAGGTACGGCTACTCCGCCCGGAGTACTCCGGATCCGCGAAGACCTGACGCGGACCGGCCGGAACGCGGGCCGGCCTGAAGGGCGGCGTCACCGTACGGATCGGTGTGCCGCGCCGGGTCCTGATCGCGTGAGCCGCCGGTGGTCAGGCGCCGGGCTCCTCGAAGCGGTCGAGATAGGCGGCGTACCAGGCGCGCTCCTCCTCCACCAGTGCGTGCCGATCGGCGTAGACGTGGTCGAACATGGCGTCCACCGGCGGGTCCGGCATGGCGATGATCCCGTCGCGCAGTTCGAGCGCCATGCGGTCGCCTTCCTCGTCGACCTCCGTGAAGAACGCCTCGTCGGCCATGCCCTCCCTCAGCAGGTACGCCCGTATGCGCGCGATCGGGTCCTTCTTCCGCCACTCGTCCAGCTCCTCGGCGGGCTGGTAACGGCCCGGGTCGTCGGAGGTGGTGTGCGGGCCCATCCGGTAGGTGTACGCCTCGATGAGGAACGGCCCGGCCCCGGAGCGCACGTGCCGCAGCGCGGCCCTCGTCACGGCGAGGCAGGCCAGCACGTCGTTGCCGTCCACCCGTACGCCGGGGAAGCCGAACCCCCGCGCGCGCTGGTAGATCGGCGCCCGGCTCTGCCGCCCGACGGGGTGGGAGATGGCCCACTGGTTGTTCTGGCAGAAGAACACCACCGGCGCGTCGAACACGGCCGCGAAGTTGAACGCCTCGCTGACGTCCCCCTCGCTCGCCGCGCCGTCGCCGAAGTAGGCCACGACGGCCGAGTCGTCGCCGTCCCTGCGGACCCCCATGGCGTACCCCACGGCGTGCAGCGTCTGCGCGCCGAGGACGATCGTGTAGAGGTGGAAGCGGGTCTCCCGGGGGTCCCAGCCGCCGTTCGTCGTGCCCCGCAGCATGCCCATGAGCGCGAGCGGAGCGATGCCCCGGCACCAGGCGACGCCGTGCTCCCGATAGGAGGGGAACACGTGGTCGTCCGGCTCCAGTGCCCGGCCCGAACCGATCTGGGCGGCCTCCTGCCCCAGACAGGGGATCCACATCCCCAGCTCGCCGAGACGCTGGAGCGCGAATGCCTCCCGGTCGATCCGGCGCACCAGCGCCATGTCGCGGTACAGCCCCCGATACTGGCTCTTCGACAGGTCCAGGTCGTACTCGGGGTGCGCGACACGCTCGCCTTCGGGCGTGAGCAACTGGACCAGATCTTCGGCCTCGTCCTGGCGCCGCACGTCGTCTCCTCTCTGACAACGGTGACCGCTGCCCGGCGCACCGGACCCCTCTTCGTCGACGGGTTTGTCGCACCGTGCGCAGCCAATCATTGCGGCTGTGGCGCGCGAAGGTTCACACGGCGTGCCCGCCACGCCGGTGAGCTGCGGTTTTGTGTGACCGCCCATCGGCGGCGGTCAGCCGGCCGCGGCGGCGGGGCGCAGACCCGCGAAGACGATCGCGAGCGTACGGGCCCGCAGATCGGGCTCCCACCGGGTGTGCAGGGACGCCTGGCACACGCCGATCAGCAGGGCCATGACCTCCGGCACCCGGACGTCGGGACGTACGGCCCCGGCCTGCTGGGCCTTTCCGACGAGCACCTCGACGGCCTCACGCAGGGCGAGGACGGGCTTGGCGACGGTGACCGGGATGCCGGCCTGCGCGAGCAGGTCGACGACCGTCTTCTTCTCCGCGGCCTGCTCGACGGTGCGGGTGAAGAAGGCGAAGAAGGCGGTGGCGGGGTCGCCCTCGGCCGCGAGCGCCCGGGTCTCCTCGGTCAGCCTGACCGCGACCGCGTGCATGATCGCCTTCAGCAGGGACTCCTTGGTGGGGAAGTGCCGGAAGACGGTCCCGATCCCGACCCCGGCCTTCTGGGCGATCTCCTCGGTCGAGGCGGAGGGGCCCTTGGCCGCGAAGACCGCCTCGGCGGCCTCCAGGATGCGCGTACGGTTGCGCCGGGCGTCGGCGCGCAGCGTCCTGGCCGGCGCACCGGAGATGTCCGGCTCGGGAACGCGCTGGTCCTTCGGCATCCCTCGGCTCTCCCCACGCCTCGATTGACACACGGATCGGCCGCTTCATAGCCTGTAACCGAAGTGGAGACTCCGATTGTAGGTCACGCCGCAGCGAGGAGTGCAGATGTTCGAGAGGTTCACCGACCGTGCGCGGCGGGTTGTCGTCCTGGCCCAGGAAGAGGCTCGGATGCTCAACCACAACTACATCGGTACTGAG